>CAVSBQ010000004.1:0-6026 GCA_963726265.1 Candidatus Aenigmatarchaeota archaeon | reverse complement strand
CGTTCGTCGCCGATGAGCTCCTTGTTTTCATCGAGCGTGTTGTGGATTATTATCCTGAGGTCTTCGATGCTCAGCGGACGGATTTTCGTCTTCCTGATGGCGTTGTCTATGTGCGTCTCTGGGTGCGCAGCGAGCTCTTTCAGCACGCCGGGAATCGCTTCCTTCGCGAGCCTGCCTTCCTTCAGCTTTTCGAACAGCGCGATGAAGTGGCTTTCCTGAAGTTTTTCCACATCTATGCCTTCTTTCCTTTTCAGATAGGGCAGCGTGGATGCCAGCGTGGTCGCGATGACCTTCGGGTCCGCGCCCGTCCTGACAAGCGCATCGAAGAGCTGCTTCTTCCCAGCCTTGACCACCTGCTTCGTTATCTCCTTGCTTATGCGGAACTTGCGGAGTTCCCGCCTGTGACGCTCCTCCTTCTCTTCCAGAAGCTCGGGAAGGCTCTTCCTGATTTCCGCGAGCTTGTGGTGCGTGATTCTTATCGGCGGGACGTCGGTTTCCGGGTAAAGTCTTGCCGCTCCGGGCAGCGGGCGCATGAATTCGGTGTCGCCGTTCTCCAGCGCCTTTCTCACTTCCTGCGGCACGCCGTCGACAAGCTGGTTTATGCGCCCTGCGACTATGTTCATCACTTTCTCGACGGCGTCCTTTTCGCCGACCGCGATTATGAGCGTGTCGCCTGCGCCAGCTTTCATCTCGTGCTTCAGCTTCTCGAAGTCCTTAGCGAGCCTGTATTGCTCCAGGTCCTCGTCGCTGTGTATGATGCCTTTCAGCTCGGATTTCGCCCTGACGTAATTCGCTATCTCATTCCCCAGCGTTCGCGTCGGCGTGAGCTGCCTTTTGAGGAAACCTGCGAAACCCGGGATAAGGATTGCATACGTTGTCCTGTCCCTGGTTATCTTCGATTCCGAGCCTTTGAAAATGTGCGAAACATGAACGACTTTCGGTTTCACGTGTTTGAAGCCGCCTTTGTGCAACTCGTCCCTTATCGCGAGGAGGTTCGCCTGGCGCAGCATCTCGTTCCCGACGAGCTTCGGAATCATCTTCAGCTCCTGCGCGCCTTTTATCTCGACGCGGTTGCCGCCTGCGATGGAAACGTTGATGTCCTGGCGAATCGTTCCCAGGCCGCGCTTGACCCTTTCAGTAGAGCGGACAATCATGCCAAGCTTCTCCGCGACCTCTTTCGCTTGTTCGGCCGAGCGGATGTCCGGCGACGTGCCTATCTCGACGAGCGGAATGCCGAGCCTGTCGAGCCCGTAGAACACGCGGTTCCCTTCTCTCCCCATTATCTGGCAGCTTTCCTCCTCAAGGCAGATGTTCGCTATGCCGACCTCGCCGAACGACGTCTTCATCTTCCCGTCCAGCCCTGCCACGGCGGTTCTCTGGAAGCCCGAAGTGTTCGAACCATCCAAAACAGTCTTCCTCATCACGTGTATCTCTTCAGGCACCTCGCATTTGAGCATCCCGGCCACTGTCAGGACAATATCAAGCGCCTCAGCATTCATCGCATGCGGGGGCTCGTCATCCAGCTCTATCAGGCATGATTCCTCCGGATAGACCCTGTAGACGAACTCCGTCCCTTTGGCCACCTCGCCGAGCGCGGCCACGTCAATCTCGCCGGTCTCGCCAGCGACCACTCGCAGTTTCCGCACGACATCAGCCTGCGGCTTCGCTTCCGAAAAGCGAGCCCTGCAGCCGCAGAAGAGCTTGCGCTCCGTGTCGAGCTGCTGGTGGATTTCGATGCCGCACTTCAGCCTTAGCTTGGAATAATAAGTACCGTAAATACTTTCCATAATTTAACATTTGCGCGTCTTGATTAAAAAAACAATATAATTGAAACAATACTTTTCTTCTATCTTTTCATGCTCTTAATAATCGCTCGAGAGGCAATATATCCGGCCGAGAATGACGGATCAAATTCAATCCGCACGTCGACGCCGCTTATACCGCCAAACCTAATTTTGGGGCCGCGAATCAGATTTACCAAGCCATTACCACTAGATGGTAAGTCTATCTCCACATAACCACCACGCACTTCATTTCTTGCATTTTTCATACCATATATTGTATCGAGAAATTTGTCAAAAATTTTAGGCATTTTGCCTATGATTATGAATTGTTCCAACGGTTCCAACGGCAACGGCATTTCCCAAACGTCCCTCGCTCTAAGTATGTCTCCATCATATACAAAATTTCCTTTCTTGTCTGTTTCCGGATGCTCTATTACAAGGCCGTCAAAATAAGACCCGGATTTTTTCACAACCTTTTTGCCGTGCTCATAGTCGAGTATTGTTGCCGTTCGATCATGGGTAGGCCCACGCATATTTTGTGCGATTTCATCATTGGTTTCCTCCAGCCTGAGCAGTATCTGATACCATTCGCCGGATGTGAGGTGTGTTGCACGGCGATGTATTGCTTTAATCGCCTGAATATCCTTTTCCATGGTTCGATCAGGGGGCAGATGATACGCGCCAACACGGCACCGGAAGCTGCGGCTACCGCTTGGCGTATAGACCTTTACGGGATCTGTTATATTTACGAACTCTAATCCGCCTACTTCGACAGTATTATATGGTCTTGATCTATTCAACATAATCATCACTTTTATTTTAAATAATAGCAGAAAGTTTTATAAACAATTGTCTACCTTAGAGTGATTTATTTATAGTCAGATTCGTATAGTTTGCTCCATACGACTCAGAAATTACTCATTCAATCCCTCTGCAGAATATTTTAGCTGACATCCTTGATGCTCCTCAGGACCTTGAGATAAATTTTTTCAAGCTTCATCTCCTTTACTTTTTTTTCAAGGTATTTTTTGTCCAGCCCCCTTCCCTGCTTAAGCAATACGTATTTTGCATCAGTCAGGTCTTTTTCGCTTCTGAAAAGCAGTTTGAATACCACCACATCTTCTGGTGAATTTATCCAGACTTTTTGCCCATAAAAATTCACTTTCCTTCTTCTTCTGAACGTTTCCCTGTCGAGCTCCGTGTAAATGCCCTTGACATCAAGCCTGTACGGAGACTTGTCATCAAAAACCGTGAAATGACTTTTCTCGTCGAGCGCGAGTTTCACGCCGTCCTCGTCAACGGAAAAGTGGTTTTTCTTGAGGAAACCGGCGAATTCACCGATTCTGCCTCCAAGTTGTATGACGATGTCTATGTCGGCGCTCGTTCTCGGCATCCCGTAGTAAGCGACGCTTACGGCTCCGACCAGCATGTACGGGATTTTTTCCTCGTTCAGAAACCTCGTGACAATCCTTATGATTTCATCGTATCCTCTCATGTGCATCCCCGTTTCTGTAAATCTTTTTCAGTTCAATGACCAGCTCTTTCTCGCTGATTTTTGGTTTTTTTGCTCTGATGGAACCTATGCAAATATTCATCACGGCCCTGTTCATGTCAGCCATCGCCTCAAGCGACCTGCTGCCGTGCAGCTTTCTCATCTGCCTGACTTCGGGCATCAGTTCCCTTTTTTCATGGCTCATTGCCCTGCCTCGCTTAGTTTTTTTGCAGAAAAAGCATCCGTTTCCGTGCGGGTCGTTATCTCGCCCGCATAGCTCGTGCGCATCATCTCCCTGATTTTTTCCATGCTTTTCGTCTTGCCGAGCACCCACATGAGCTTTATGTACGCAGTTTCGGTGAGCATGTCCTCACCGGGTATCGCTCCGGATTCTATGAAAAGCTTGCGCAGGTTCGTGTAGACGTAGGGATTGACCCTGCCGTAAATCGTCTGAGACGTCACGACGAACGGAATCGCTTCCGAGTGCTTTTTGATTATGGTCGTCCACGGCTTGCTCGAGACCTCGGTAGGCACGTGGCCCATGCCCGTCCCCTCGATTATGAAGCCCTTCGCGCCGTTCTTTACGTGATGTTCGATGACATGCGGGTGCGAGCCCGGATAGGCCCTGAGGATTGCGACGTTCGGCTCGATTTTCGCGTCGACCTCCGCTCGTTTTTTATCGTCCCTTTTCTTATGGTTCGCATTCGTTATTTCCATTCTTCCGCTGGGAAATATCCTAGCCAGCGCGGGCTCGTTTATGGGCTGGAAGGCGTCGCGCCTGGTCGTGTGCATTTTCCTGACCTTCGTGCCGCGGATGAAATTACAGTAGTCGTCGTTCGCGCTGCCATGCATGCATACCCCGACCTCGGCGATGTCCGAGGTCGCTATGCGCGAAGCGCATATGAGGTTCATGCCAGCATCGCTCGAACCACGGTCGCTGGAGCGCTGCGCGCCGACCAGAACGACGGGCTTGTAAAGGTTGCGCAGGAAAAAGGACAACGCCGCGGAAGTGTAGTGCAGCGTGTCCGTGCCGTGCGTGATTATGACGCCTTTCTTGCCTGCGTTCAGCTCCTTCGCGACGTGCCTCGCTATTTTTGCCCAGTCATCGGGCTCCATGTCCTCGCTCATCTTGTTGAGCGGGCTGGACATCTCAAGGTTGACTATGTGCGAAAGCTCGGGGATGTTGTGCAGGAGCTCTTTGGGATTCTCGACTGCGTAAACCCCGCCGGTCCTGTAATCCACGCGGGAAGCGATGGTGCCGCCCGTCGAGATGAGCGAAACCTTCGGCTTGTTAGCATCGAACCTGACCTCGAGCAGGCTTTTGTTCGTCCTGCCGAACTCGTATTTGGCTTCCTCCCCGACTTCCCTGGGTTCGCGCTCATGGGACTTCGCAATCTTGAGGCCAGACATGTCAAAGCCGACGTTGTAGCCGCTGTCAAGCTTGATGATAACCGTCTTCTCGTCCCCGTGCAATGGCTTGGGCATTAGAAGGCCGGCGTATTTCTTCCCGTCCTTCTCCACAAGGACCCTGTCGCCAATGGCTATTTTCTTGCCGTCAAGAATCCGCTGTATTTCGTGAGAATACATAATACAATATTCTCGGCCCGGCTTAAAATATTATTTGCGCCCTCAATTGCCGTAAACAAGGCGTCTCATCACGTTGTAGTTTTCGATGGCTTTTTCGGTTTCGCCGGCTGTCGCAAGGGTGGCGTAGTGCATGGCTTCCTCTGGACGACCCGCATCTAAAAGCACGAGCGCGAGGTTGTTCAGCGTCAGCACATTGCTTTTGTCAAGAAGCAAGGCCTTTTTGTAGCTTTTTTCCGCAAGCTCGGGTCTTTTCTCAAAACAGTGGAAATAGTAGCCCAGGTTGCAGAAAATGTCAGAAAGCTCCTCATTCCTCTCCAAATCTCTCATGTAAAGGCCGTTGCTGATCTCGCCTTTCGTGTGATGCCCGTCGAAGATTTCATCTCCCGTGAACCTTCCGTCCGCGTCCCAGTTGGGATGAAAATTCACGTAAGTGCCGTCACCGTTGTGCCATCTCAAAAATGAGTGATACCGATTTTTTATGTTGCTTCTTGCTCTTACCATCGAAAAGGGCAGGTGTAAAGCGTCCCTGATGTCAAGGAACGGATAACAGGAGGTTTTGCAGTCCAGCTTCTTCTTTCCTATCGCCTCGCTGAAAAGGAGAACATCTTCTTCGACTGTCTGCAGGATCGTGAACCTGAAAGGCTCTTCCCCATACATTTTGCTTATGGTTCTCAGGTTCTGCGAACCCTTTTCCGGTTTATATCTCTTCCCAAAGGCTTCCCTGAAGGCAGAAGTGAAATCAAGCGTAGGATCAAGGTTGAAGGCCGACTTGGTATCAGCCAGGTATTTATGTTCTATGCGAAGGGCAATCTCGCCGAAAGTTCGCTCTGCTGAAACATCTTCCAAAAGCGGTTTGAACATATTTAAAATCTTTTCTCTCGAAGCGAGCAGGCCTGCGCCTCCTATTGCCAACTCCAGGAATTCCCTTCTTCTGATGGCTGCCATGCTTTAGACTTTGGCCAAAAATTTTAAAAGCAGAAAGGATGCGCCTTTAAGCCTCAAGAGAGCGCACTTCCCTCAGCGGCGGGCCGTAGAAAATGTCCGCATTTCTGTCGTCAAACGTGTAGCCGGGCTTGTTGTCCAGCGCTTCATGAAGATGTTGAAGGAACTTTGCCCTTCTCATTTCAGGCAGGCCAAAACCCTCTTCGGCTATGCGTTGCAGG
>CAVSBQ010000003.1:0-5645 GCA_963726265.1 Candidatus Aenigmatarchaeota archaeon | reverse complement strand
CTCGTTGCCGATGAGCTCCTTGTTTTCAACGAGCATATTATGGATTATTATCCTGAGGTCTTCGATGCTCAGGGGGCGGATTTTCGTCTTCCTGATGGCGTTGTCTATGTGTATGTCTGGGTGTGCAGCGAGCTCTTTCAGCACGCCGGGAATCGCTTCCTTCGTGAGCCTGCCTTCCTTCAGCTTTTCGAACAGCGCGATGAAGTGGCTTTCCTGAAGTTTTTCCACATCTATGCCTTCTTTCCTTTTCAGGTAGGGCAGCGTGGATACCAGCGTGGTCGCTATGACCTTCGGGTCCGCGCCAGTCCTGACAAGCGCGTCAAAAAGCTGCTTCTTCCCAGCCTTGACCACCTGCTTAGTTATCTCCTTGCTTATGCGGAATTTGCGGACAAGCTCCTTGGCGTGGCGCTCCTCCTTCTCTTCCAGGAGTTCGGGAAGGCTCTTCCTGATTTCCGCGAGTTTGTGGTGCGTGATTCTTATCGGCGGGACGTCGGTCTCCGGGTAAAGCCTTGCCGCCCCGGGCAGCGGGCGCATGAATTCGGTGTCGCCGTTCTCCAGCGCCTTTCTGACCTCTGCAGGCACGCCGTCGACAAGCTGGTTTATGCGCCCTGCGACTATGCCCATCACTTTCTCGACGGCGTCCTTTTCGCCGACCGCGATTATGAGCGTGTCGCCTGCGCCCGCTTTCATCTCGTGCTTCAGCTTCTCGAAGTCCTTCGTCAGCCTGTATTTTTCCAGGTCCTCGTCGCTGTGTATTATGCCTTTCAGCTCGGACTTCGCCCTGACGTAATTCGCTATCTCATTCCCCAGCGTTCGCGTCGGCGTGAGCTGCCTTTTGAGGAAGCCCGCGAAACCCGGGATAAGGATTGCATATGTCGCCTTGTCCCTGGTTACCTTCGATTCCGAGCCTTTGAAAATATGCGAAACATGAACGACCTTCGGCTTCACGTGCCTGAAGCCGCTTTTGTGCAGCTCGTCCTTTAGCGCGAGCAGGTTCGCCTGACGCAGCATCTCGTTCCCGATGAGCTTCGGAATCATCTTCAGCTCCTGCGCGCCCTTTATCTCGACTCTCGCGCCTCCGTCGATGGAAACGTTGATGTCCTGGCGAATCGTTCCCAGGCCGCGCTTGACCCTTTCCGTAGAGCGGACAATCATGCCGAGTTTCTCCGCGACCTCGCGCGCCTGCTCCGGCGAGCGGATGTCCGGCGACGTGCCTATCTCGACGAGCGGAATGCCGAGCCTGTCGAGCCCGTAGAACACGCGGTTCCCCTCTCTCCCCATGATCTGGCAGCTTTCCTCCTCAAGGCAGATATTCGCTATGCCGACCTCGCCGAACGACGTCTTCATCTTCCCGTCCAGCCCTGCCACGGCGGTTCTCTGGAAGCCCGAGGTGTTCGAACCATCCAAAACAGTCTTCCTCATCACATGTATCTCTTCAGGCACCTCGCATTTGAGCATTCCGGCCACGGTCAGGACAATATCAAGCGCCTCAGCATTCATCGCATGCGGGGGCTCGTCATCCAGCTCTATCAGGCATGATTCCTCCGGATAGACCCTGTAGACGAATTCCGTCCCTTTGGCCACCTCGCCGAGCGCGGCCACGTCAATCTCGCCGGTCTCGCCAGCGACCACGCGCAGCCTGCGCACGACCTCAGCCTGCGGCTTCGCTTCCGAAAAGCGAGCCCTGCAGCCGCAGAAGAGCTTGCGCTCCGTGTCGAGCTGCTGGTGGATTTCGATGCCGCACTTCAGCCTTAACTTTGAAAAATCGATTTCACTCATTCAATCATTCTCCAAAAGCTTTATTGTATGATTCAACAGAATTTTGTATGTCTGGACCTTATTCCTGATAGTTTTTTTGATTTCAGGAAAGAAAATCTTTTTCTCCAAGTCCCTGTCAATCTTTTCAGAAATCCATTCAAAAGTTTCCTTTAGCCCAATATCGTTTCTCTTTGCAATCCAAGGTAAAATGAGAAACCCATCTATATGCCCAAGAGCGTCGGCTGTGGCGAGTATCTTCGCTTCCAGACTCTTAGGAAGATACCCGTCTCTGCACCGATGTGAAATTATCGCATTGGAAACCTTTTTTATCATGTCTTCCGGATAACCCATCTTTCTCATTATCCTTTCAGCTTCCATCGCCCCCGTAATATGGTGGTCCTCGTTTCCGTGGCTCTCTATTGTGTTGTCATGAAGCCAAGCAGCTATTTCGACGACCTCTTTGTTCGCCCCGAATTTCCTGGCCATATCAAGCGAATATTTCACAACGGGTTTTACATGAAACCTGAAAAAAAGTTTCGAAAGCTCATCATATTTTTTTGAATTCTCCAGAGCAATTTTCTTGATTTCTTCGATTCTATTCATTCAACCCCTCTGCAGATATTCTTAGCGGACATCCTTGATGCTCCTCAGGACTTTGAGATAAATCTTTTCAAGCTTCATCTCCTTTACTTTCTTTTCAAGGTATTTTTTGTCCAGCCCCTTTCCCTGCTTAAGCAATACGTATTTCGCATCAGTCAGGTCTTTTTCGCTTCTGAATAGCAGTTTGAATACCACCACATCTTCTGGTGAATTTATCCAGACTTTTTGCCCGTAAAAATTCACTTTCCTTCTTCTTCTGAACGTTTCCCTGCCGAGTTCCGTGTAAACGCCCTTGACATCAAGCCTGTACGGAGACTTGTCATCAAAAACCGTGAAATGACTTTTCTCGTCGAGCGCGAGTTTCACGCCGTCCTCGTCAACGGAAAAGTGGTTTTTCTTGAGGAAACCGGCGAATTCGCCGATTCTGCCACCAAGTTGTATGACGATGTCGATGTCGGCGCTAGTCCTCGGCATCCCATAGTAAGCGACGCTTACGGCTCCGACCAGCATGTACGGGATTTTTTTCTCGTTCAGAAACCTCGTGACAATCCTTATGATTTCATCGTATCCTCTCATGTGCATCCCCGTTTCTGTAAATCTTTTTCAGTTCAATGACCAGCTCTTTCTCGCTGATTTTTGGTTTTTTTGCTCTGATGGAACCTATGCAAATATTCATCACGGCCCTGTTCATGTCAGCCATCGCCTCAAGCGACCTGCTGCCGTGCAGCTTTCTCATCTGCCTGACTTCGGGCATCAGTTCCCTTTTTTCATGGCTCATTGCCCTGCCTCGCTTAGTTTTTTTGCAGAAAAAGCATCCGTTTCCGTGCGGGTCGTTATCTCGCCCGCATAGCTCGTGCGCATCATCTCCCTGATTTTTTCCATGCTTTTCGTCTTGCCGAGCACCCACATGAGCTTTATGTATGCAGTTTCGGTGAGCATGTCCTCGCCGGCTATCGCTCCGGATTCTATGAAAAGCTTGCGCAGGTTCGTGTAGACGTAAGGATTGACCCTGCCGTAAATCGTCTGTGACGTGACGACAAAAGGGATGGCTTCCGAATGCTTTTTGATTATGGTCGTCCACGGCTTGCTCGAGACCTCGGTAGGCACGTGGCCCATGCCCGTCCCCTCGATTATGAAGCCCTTCGCGCCGTTCTTTACGTGATGCTCGATGACATGCGGGTGCGAGCCCGGATAGGCCCTGAGGATTGCGACGTTCGGCTCGATTTTCGCGTCGACCTCCGCTCGTTTTTTATCGTCCCTTTTCCTGTGATTCGCGTTCGTTATTTCCATTCTTCCGCTGGGAAATATCCTAGCCAGCGCGGCCTCGTTTATGGGCTGGAAGGCGTCGCGCCTGGTCGTATGCATTTTCCTGACCTTCGTGCCGCGTATGAAATGGCAGTAGTCGTCGTTCGCGCTGCCATGCATGCACACCCCGACCTCGGCGATGTCCGAGGTCGCTATGCGCGAAGCGCATATGAGGTTCATGCCAGCGTCGGAAGAGCCGCGGTCGCTGGAGCGCTGCGCGCCGACCAGAACGACTGGCTTGTAAAGGTTGCGCAGGAAAAAGGACAACGCCGCGGAAGTGTAGTGCAGCGTGTCCGTGCCGTGCGTGATTATAACGCCTTTCTTGCCAACGTTCAGCTCCTTCGCGACGTGCCTCGCTATTTTTGCCCAGTCCACGGGCTCCATGTCCTCGCTCATCTTGTTGAGCGGGCTGGACATCTCAAGGTTGACTATGTGAGAAAGCTCGGGGATGTTGTGCAGAAGTTCTTTGGGATTCTCGACTGCGTAGACGCCGCCTGTCCTGTAATCCACGCGGGAAGCGATGGTGCCGCCCGTCGAGATGAGCGCGACTTTCGGCTTGTTCGCGTCGAACCTGACCTCGAGCAGGCTTTTGTTCGTCCTGCCGAACTCGTATTTCGCTTCCTCACCGACTTCCCTGGGCTCGCGCTCATGAGACTTCGCAATCTTCAGGCCGGCCATGTCAAAGCCGACGTTGTAGCCGCTGTCGAGCTTGATGATAACCGTCTTCTCGTCCCCGTGCAATGGCTTCGGCATGAGCAGGCCGGCGTATTTCTTCCCATCTTTCTCGACAAGGACCCTGTCGCCGACGGCTATTTTCTTGTCGTCAAGAATCCGCTGTATTTCGTGAGAATACATAATTAGAATATGCCGCAAGTTTATATTAAACTTGCATTCTGGTGATATAATCTTTAAGTTTATTATAAAAATCTGTGTGCAACGGAATACCGCTTTCGGCCGCAACCATCGCATTAAACGTGGCCTCTTCATATCTTTTCATGACGCCTAAAGGTAAGGAATGGCCATACCAGGCCAGAAGGTTTTTCTTGTTAAGTGATATCGCTTTCCTAAAAAGCCTTTCCGCAACTTCGTAATTCCTGTGCGCGTAATAACAGGAACCAATGTTGTAATAGATTTCAGAAAAGGCCTCTTCCCTGCTCATGCCGCTCATGAAAAAGCCGTAATCAAGTTCTGTTCTTGAATTGTATTTTTCCCAGACAGCGTCATCCATGAATTCGCTCCAGTTGGGATGGAAACTCTTACGGGTTCCATCGCTTCCGTTCCATATCAGATAGCAGTGATATTTGTCAGGAGACCATGTCCTGGTCTTGGCCAGCGATATGGGAAAATCCATTTTCTCCCTCAGTTTTTCCCCGACGTCAAGGTGTATGAAACAGGAAACATCACAGTCCAGCATTTTGCTGTCCAGTGCCTCACCCAGTAACATGACATTTTTACCGGTATTGAATTTGGGTTTTTGGTTCATAATTTCGTTAATTATCAACATGTTTTCAGGGCCTTTCTCCGGCCTGCATCTTTCCATCGCCGTTTCTGCGATGTCCGAAAGGATTTCGCGCGCATTGCTCAGGCTGAAATTGTAGCCGATGCCACTTGAATAACGGTGCTCGACGGTTACAGCGGCGTCCCCGAAGGTTTTCCTTTCCAAAATCCCGATCTCTGGATCCTTCTTATCAGATGCGACGCTGCCGAAAACAGCTAGGCCTGCGCCTGCTATTGTCACATCCTTCAGGAATTCCCTTCGTCTGATGACTGCCATGCTTTAGACTTTGTCCAAAAATTTTAAAAACAGATGCGGAAGGGCTTCATACCTTTACGCGTGCCATCCTGAGCCCGAAGAAAATCCCAGGGTTGTCGCTAAAGGAATAACCTTCTTCCCTTTTATCTTTCAGAACTTCCCGTAAATAGTGATTGAATTTCACACCTTCCAAGAGGCATCAAACCGCATTCACTTTCTGCTATGCGCT
>CAVSBQ010000002.1:0-1105251 GCA_963726265.1 Candidatus Aenigmatarchaeota archaeon | reverse complement strand
TGGGATTTCTTGGTATCAATGACAAAAGAGAACTTGAAGGATAGACAGAGGCCGCTGACGCTCTGGGCTGCCGACTGCGCAGAGCACGTGCTTCCTTATTTCGAGAAAGAATGTACGGGTGATGACCGTCCGCGGAAAGCGATTGAGGCATGTCGTGAATGGGCACGCACAGGCGTGTTTAAGATGGCCGATATACGCAAGGCCTCGCTCGACGCTCACGCCGCTGCTCGCGAAGCCGAAGAGGACAGCGCTGCTCGTTTCGCTGCTCGTGCAGCGGGCCAAGCGGTGGCGACCGCGCATGTTACCCAACATGCATTCGGCGCTGCTTACTATGCTCTCAAAGCCGTTGCAGCAGCTAACCCTGCCAATGCCGGGGTTAAAATTGTTAGAGAACGCGACTGGCAAACACGACGTCTTCCAAAAAATCTAAGGCAGACATGGCAAGATTGGCAATCACAGCGTCTTCCGGAACGCCTCCGGAAAATGATGAAATAATAATGTGCCAATCCCCACGGAATCAGTGTCTTGCCTTCTGGGGCTTTCTATTGTTTTAATTAGATGATACAGATAAACTTTTTCATGGTTAAATTTCAGGTCAAGATAGAAAACGTCGTGGCATTTGCAGTTCTTAACAGAAAAATTTCTCTTAACAAGCTTGTTGAAAAGATGAATAACACGGAATACAATCCAGAACGTTTCCCTGGTCTGGTCTACAGGATAAGCAATCCGAGAGCTTCCGCACTCATATTCTCCACGGGAAAGATTGTGTGCACAGGAGCGAAAACAACAGAAATGGCAAAGGAGGCAACAAATAAGGTGGTGGACGACATAAGAAAGGCAGGAATACCGATGCCCAAAAAATTCACGATAATAATTGAAAACATAGTCGCCTCAACAAAGATTGAAGCAAAACCGAAGCTGATGCTGGAGGATATGGCAATACGAATGGACGAAGTTGAGTACGACCCTGAAAGATTTCCCGGACTAGTCTACAGGATGAGGGATCCTAGGATAGTTTTCCTTCTTTTCGGATCAGGAAAAATAATATGTGCGGGCGGCAGGAACATTGAAGATATACACAAAGCCCTCGGAAAATTAAAGAAAAGACTGGAGGGCATGGGCCTGAAAGTAATACCTTCAATTAGCTAGCATATCCATGTCCAAACAAAATCTTTTAAACCAAAGTCCTAACCACTCCAAAGAAACCTTCTAAATGGGAATTCAGTTCTAACGTCCTCATGGGGCTTGCTTATTTTAAGTGGTTGGCAATAAATATAATCATGGCATCCAAAGAAAACAAGGAAAGCGACCACTGCTGCTGCCATGGAACGCATGGAGCCACATTGGGAATTGCCCTCTTGATAATAGGACTGCTGTTACTCGCGCGCGATGTCGGTTTCATAGCGGGCGTGGGCAGCTGGACTATAATTTTCTTCATACTGGGCGTCTTCCTCCTGGCCAAGAAATGCTGCAGATAGCAAGAAGCGAAAGAGGGCCGTCGCAGAGGTGGGAAGGATGAAAGGCATCGTCATGCTAGTTTTGTTAATACCGCTTGTTATAGCCGCCGTGTTCGGCGGGCTCTACGTCACGAACTTCCCCATAACCGAAGTCGCCGGGGAGCAGATAGGCTTCGCGGACCTGATAAACTTCCTTTTCTCGCAGGCGCCGCCGAACGTGCCCGAAGCTGACATGAAAACGAACACGGAGCTCGCCGGCTGGGTATCGCAGATGAACGGCAGCGACCTGGGCGCATCGCTCGGCATGCTCAGCAAGCTCGGCAACCCGATAAAATTCTGCGTCTTCAAAGACTACAGCTACTGCCAGAACTTCAGGCTTGAGGGCGGGAAAATTTACGAGACCTCCGAGGCGCCGCAGAAGACGGTCTACGTCAGCTACGAGCTAGCGCTGGAGCTGAAAGGCAGGTCTGAAACCGGCAATTTTACCGGCCTTGACAAGAGGCTGGTGGAGGGCGTCAAGAGCGGCGATATAAAGGGCCTTACAATAAACGACGTCATGGGCATAAGCAGCTAGCTCATGACGATTTAGTTTCTATTTTACGGCTTACAGGCCTGGTTCATACCTTTCAGGCGCTTCGCCTCTCACGAAGCTTCTCATGAACCCTGCTATGACGCATTCATGGTTGCACCAGAAAGCGCATTTGGTTTCGTCGCATTCGGCCTTATCCTTTCTTCCGATTGAAACAAGGGGGCAGAGCAAAAAATCACCTGTTTATATTATGGGCAAACGTTATTTAAAACCCGGCGCGTCGCGCCGGCAAGCGGAGCGGCTGCGGCCTCAGATGCGGACTACCTGTATCCTTATGCCCAGGGCATACCAGATGTAGAACAGGACGATTATGACGGTGAACACGATGCCCAGTATAAGCATGATCCTGGCGAACTCCCTCTCCCTATTCTTGTGCTGCTGCCAGGCATACCAGCCTCCGGCCGCGCCCAGAAATATCGGAAGAAACAGCCACCACAGCGAGGCCTGCTCTTCCTCATCCTTCCTTTCCTGGGATTTCTTCTCCTCCCTTTTTTCTTCGGCCATGATAAAGAATTGCGCTGGCTGATTAAAAAGTTTGAGTTTCGCGGGTTTAGCGCGCGCCTGCGATGGCTAAATTTTTTATATCGCCGCTACAAGAATTCCTAATGATAATAGTAGGCAGGGACTCGTTCTCGGAGAAGCTGGCCGGGGAAATGAAGGCGAAGTTCGTGAAAGTGGAGACCCGGGTATTCCCCGACGGCGAGAGCCATTTCAGGGTCATGAAGCCCGACACGGTGAAGGGCCAGAAGGTCGTGCTCGTCGTGCGTGGCAAGACGCCTGGGATCAACCAGGACAAGATGTTCACCGAAGCGCTGTTCGTCCTCGACAAGCTGAATGAGCTGGGCGCGAAGAAGACATGCCTCCTGCTGCCCTACCTGCCCTATGCGCGCCAGGACAAGGAATTCACGGAAGGCGAGGTCGTTTCGCTCAAGAGCGTGCGCAAGGCGCTGTCAGAGAAATGCGACCTTATGGTCAACGTCATGAGCCACGACTTCAGGAAGGAGGGGTGGGTAACGAAGGGTGTATACAACATAGACGCCACGCTTTCAGCCGCGGCCTTCCTGAGGCAAAGGAACGATTTCAGAAGCCCGGTCGTGATAGCGCCGGACATGACGACGAAAGGCAACGTCGAAACGCTGGCGAAGGCGATAAACGGCGAGACGCTCACCGTCTACAAGAAGAGGGATTATGTAACCGGCCAGATAGAGTCGTCGGCGGCATTCCCCGACCTCAGCGGCAAGGACCTCATAATCTTCGACGACATCACGTCTTCGGGAGGCACGATGTTCAAGGCCGTGCAGATGGGCAGGAACGCCCACGCGCGCAGGATCATCTGCATCGCCATACACGCGCTCTCGGTCTACAACGGCCAGTTCAGGAAGGACTCGATAGAGCTGATACGCGACGAATCGGACGAATACTATTCCAGCGACACCATCGAGACGCCGGTGACCAAATTCTCGGTCATAAAGCAGGCAGCCGCCTTCCTGAAGAAGAATTTCTGAACTAGAAATAGGGAAGACAACTGAGGAAACCTTTTGCGTGATATGCTCCTTCGACCGGTAGGAAGATGTATGGTATCGTGTTTCTGAAAAGCGGGAGTGATCCTAACTGAGGGTTTTCCTTTATCGCCTTTCTCTCGATGTAGTCGCCGCTCTTGTAGATGATTCCGAGCAGCGTGAAATCTATGAGCGAGTTCAGCAGAAGGCCGTCCCTGGAACCATAATTCTCCATTAACCATCTCACGTGGCCTGTCACCTCGTTGGACGGTCCATTGCCAATAAGATATGTGCCCAGGTTATCCGCGACTGACAAGCCCATGTATATGAACCACGTGTATTTCAGTACATTGTCTATTCTCTGCAGTTTGTCCCTGTTTTTATCTATGAACTTGAGCGCCTTCAGAGAAGCGTTTAGTGTCATGCCTCTGTAAGAATCCGCCCAGCGGCGAAAAACTTTTCTGATCCCGCCTTTTTTACTTTCTCCCCGCGGAACTAAAGGCGGGGCGTCATCTGAATAGAGTGCGTCCAGTTTTTCTTTTTCGTCTTTCACGATTTTAATATAGCAGAAAATTTTTTAAGTCCAGCCTGTAACTAAGGATATGCACACGGAAATGCTTTACATGAGGGATTGTTACCTCAGGGAATTCGAGGCGAGGGTCATCCAGCGCGGCGAGGACAGCGGAAGGGCGTTCGTCGTCCTTGACAGGACCGCTTTTTATCCGCTGGGAGGCGGGCAGAACAGCGATACAGGCACGCTGAATGACATCCGCGTGACCAGCGTGCAGAAAGACGCGGGCGTGGTCAAGCACTTCACCGAAACGCCCGTCCACGAAACGCTTGTCAGGGGAACGATAGACTGGGAGAAGCGCCACACGTTCATGCGCATGCACACGGCGCAGCACGTGCTTTCCGCGATAGTCCTCGACCTCTGGGGCTCGTCGACTGCAGGGAACCAGATAGAGCTCGATTACTCGCGCATCGACTTCAATCCCATCACCCCGCCTACCGATTTCATAGAAATAATCACCAGGAAGTTCAACGAAGTCGTCGACCGCGTGCTGCCGGTGAAAATCTATTTCACCACGAGGGACGACGTCCTGAAGAACATCGACGAGCGGAGACGACACCTGTTCGCCCGCCTGCCGGAGACGATTAAGGATATCCGCATCGTCGAGGTTGAAGGCGTCGATAAGGTCCCATGCGGCGGGACGCATGTTGCCAATACGGAAGAAATCGGCCACATCAGGATAACCAGGCTCGATAACAAGGGCAAGGAGACGTGGAGAGTCAGGTTCGAACTCGATAAACCGGGCTAGATGAGCCAAATTATTACTATAAATGTGACTACTCACATATAGTAACATTTATAAAGGCTGAAGTGCAATAATAATCATGTTTGGAATTGACTACAATAATCCCAACAATCTGAAACTTGTATATGTTGGAGGTCCTTCACCAGTACACGTTTCACCCGTAAGGGAAATATTCAGACTCAATACCGATTTTCGCAGCCATCCATTCTATTTGGATGAATTTTCACCAGAACCGGCTGCCACAACGCGACATAATTTTTCTTTCCGCAGAAATCGTCGTTCAGGCAGGCCACCTATAGAGAAATTTCAAGACGAATTCTACGCATGGGCGGCTTCGCGCGGGATAGGACCATAAGTTCATTTCCCGTGCTTCATGAATTGCGCTAGCAGCGCTTCCAACTGTATCTCTGGCGAGCCGCCCTGATTGAGGCGGAACTCGAATTCCCCGATCTTCTCGACCAGCTGGATTTTCTTTTCCTCGGGAAGCTTGAGGTCGAAGACCTCCCTGTGTATCCCCTTTATCACATCCTCGCCCGAAAGCCCCTGGGTGATGAGCATCTCGAAAAGCTTCTTCCTCGCCTCCGCGAACTTGCCGGCGAGCGCGCTCTCTATCATGTGCTTTATGTCCTCGGGCTTCGACTGGGCCGCGGCCTCGTAAATCGCCTCTTTCGTGACCTTTCCGAGCGCGGAGCTAGACTGGAGAAGATTCGCCGCCTTCCTCAGATCGCCCTCGGAGATTTCGAATATCGCTTTGAGGGCGTCGTCAGAGACTGAAAGGCCCTCGCCCTTCGCAATCCTAAGAGCGTATTCCCTGACGCTCTCCTCGGTGAGGCGCTTAAAACGAAAAACGGACGTGCGCGATTGTATCGGCTCGATTATCCTGCTGGAATAGTTGCACGAGAGAATGAACCTGCACGAGTCGGAGAAGCGCTCCATCGTGCGGCGGAGCGCCTGCTGCGCCTCCGGCGTGAGCGCGTCGGACTCGTCGAGGAAGATTATCTTGAAGTCCGCTCCCAGCGACTTCATGCGCGCGAAGTCCTTTATGCGGCCGCGGACTATGTTGATCCCCCTTTCATCGCTCGCGTTCGTCTCCTGAAAATTGTGCTTCCAGTTCTCGCCGAACATGTCGCGGGCGAGGCACAGGGCAATCGTCGTTTTCCCCACGCCCGCCGGGCCTGCGAAAAGCATGTGAGGGAACGAGCCCTTCTTGACCCACGCCTTAAGGCGCGATACGACGTGCTTCTGGTCTATGACCTCGTCCAGCGTTTTCGGGCGGTATTTCTCGGTCCAGATTTCAAGCTGCATAAACACACCGGTTATATCAATCTAATGTTTCCCTTATTTTTAAGATTTTGTAATATGTAATCTGTTTGTCAGATTTTTATCTTGCCCGACTGGAAGTCCCTGATTATCGACCTGCACATGCGGTCTATGTCGGGCAGGCCGCCCTTCCTGAGCACATGGCTCTTTAGCGTGATTTCCTCGATGCTCTGGAGCTTGTCCTCGCGCACAGGGACGTTGAAATGCGCCTCTATCCTGCCGGGGTATTTGCGCATGAGTTCCGCCACTATCAGGTCGGGCTCCTTTACCTTGGTGAAGTCGGTCACGCTGGTCGTGGCATGCTTCAGCTCGTCCTTCTCGAGATACGGGATGACGCCGGGCGTGTCGATGAAATATATCCTGCTGTCCGTCTTTACGAGGCGCGTCGATTTTGTGCAGCCGCTGTGGGAACTTATGGGAGCCGAACGCCTGCCCTTCATGTAGTTTATCAGCGACGACTTGCCGACGTTCGGGTAGCCAAGCACGCCGACAGTTATCCTTTGCGTCTTGCCCCCGCCGCCATACGCCCTCTCCGCCTCCACTATTATCCTTTCCTTCAGCCGCTTCCTGCCCGTGCGGTCCTTTGCGGAAACGAATACCGATGGCCTCAGAGCACGCTTGCACGCCTCGAGCTTTTCCTTGTTCGCCAGGTCGGCCTTGGTGATGACATAGATGAGTGGCTTGCCGGCGGCGCGGACCTTGTTCTCTATCTCGGCGTTGCGCGTCTCGTCCACGAACCTCGCGTCCAGTAGGAGGAGCAGCACGTCCGCTTCGCGGATGACGCCTTTCACGGCCGTCCAGTAGCTGTCCCTGATTTTGGTCGACATGTGCTTCAATTGGCGGCGCGGGTTAAAAACCTCGCCTGGAAAATGGAGAGATTTAAACCGCCGCAAATAAGATAAGTATATGATAGTCGCCATCACGGGCACGCCGGGCACGGGCAAGACCGCCGTCGCGAAGGCGCTCGCGAAACGCACGGGATGGGAATATTTCTCCCTCAACTACATAGCCGCGCAGAAGAACCTTTACGAAGGCTACGACTGCGGACGCGGCTGCAGGATAGTCGACATAGATAAGCTGCGCGAAGAAGTCAACCTGCTCGCCACCGACAAAAAGAACCTGATTATAGAATCTCATTACGCGCACGACATGCCTGCCGACATCGTGATTGTTCTGAGAACTGACCCGGTTATCCTGAGAAAGCGCATGGCTGAAAAGGGCTTCCAGACAGAGAAGATAGCCGAGAACATGGAGGCCGAGATGATGCAGATCATACGGGACGAGGCCGTCGCCTCCCACAAAATCATCCACGAAATCGACACGACGAGGAAAAAGCCCGAGACGGTCGCGAAGGAGATTGAAAAGATTATCAAGAACGTCGGCAGCCAGCCGTTCCTCGAAAAGGACCTCGTCGTCCCCGAGGACATGCTCATGGATTTCCGAAGACCTTTCGGCAAGGTCGTCGGAGGCGAGTGGGACGAGGCGGCGAAGAAGGTCGTCAAGGAGCTCAAAAGCAAAGGAGTGAAAGGCTTCATAGTCACGGTCGGCGACCCGACGAGCTATTATCTCATAAAACACGGCCTCAGGCCGGACATGATAATAATCGACGGCAGGGAGAAGCGCGGCAGGTTCAAGAAAAAAATCAGCTTCAGGGGGAGGCTGGTCAAAGCCAGGAACCCCGCGCGCCACATAACCGTTGAGCTCTGGGCTGCGGTCGAGAAGGCGATTCCTGACCTGCGAAAGAAGAAGGTCAAAATCCTAGTCAAAGGCGAAGAAGACCTCGCAGTCCTGCCGTGCGCCATCCACCTTCCGCTGGGCAGCCGCATCGTCTACGGCCAGTTCAACGAAGGCCTGGTCATAGTCAACGTCGACGAAAGCAAGAAAGAGCGCGCCAAGGCGATATTCGAGAACATAATGCTTTCGCAGTAGGCAGCACGAATCGTAAAAACTAGTCCAGAAAGTGATGCGTGAGGCTCATGACGTCGCGGTAGGGTATCACGCCCAGGATCTTCCCGTTCTGATCGGTCACGGGGATCGCCCGGAAGCCGTATCTTTTGAACATGTTCGAAGCTTCCTTCAGCGTGCTTTCCGGCTTCAGGGTGACTATGTTGTCAACCATGATGTCCTTCAGGCATGTCTTGTCCTTTGCCTGGAGGAGCTCTCTTATGTCTATCACGCCGACCAGCCTGTCATTTTCGTCAACTATGTAGAAATACATTATTATTTTTTTGTGCTTGGCAACCTGCTGGTACTCTTCGCGCGCGTCTTCCACGTTTTTGTTTACCCCCATTTTCATGAATTTTGAAGTGGCGTAATGCAGCACGCCTTCCTCGTGCACCTCCATGATGGACTGGATCTTCTTCGCGCTGTCGCTGGGCAGCAGTTTCAGAATCACTTTCGATTCCCACCACGGCAGGGCGGATAAAACGTCAGCCGCCTGGCCGGGCGTCATCTTGTTGATGAGCTCCGCGATCCTGTCCTTCTTGGTGGAAAAAATCAGGTCCCTCTGCACGCTGGGGTCGATCTCCTCCAGGGTGTCCGCTGCGCGTTCGGTGTCGAGCTCCTCGAACACCATGATCCTCTGCGCGGGGTCCAGCTCCTCGATTATGTCGGCGATATCGACTGGCGGCATTTCGGCCAGCTTGTCCTTCAGGACGTTAAGCTTGACGTCGCCCTTGAAGCTGCTTATCTGCGTGGGCAGGGGCTGGATATAGCTCCAGGAAATCGTCTGGCTCTTGATCTTTTCCGCAAGGCTGTATATGAAATTCGCCAGCCATTTCATGCCTATCCTCCTGAGAAGCCCGTATCGGCTCAGGTCCACGTCGCTGACGTAAAGCTTGTTGTTAATCATGGTCAGTTTTATGTCGTATACGACTTCGACTTCGCGCCCCTCGAGGTCGAGCACCTTTTTGTCCAGGATGTGGTCTTTGAGCAGCACTTCCTTTTCCTCAGGCTTCCTCTCGTATTTTCTGATGTTTTCTATGTCAATGACCACTTCCCTGGAATCGGCGTCCAAGGATTTCACGTTCGCCCACGGCACGAGCAGCGATGGATTGCCGAACGAGCGCGTGATGTAGAATTGCGTGACCGCCGGTATCTTGCCGTTTTCCGCTATCACGATGTCGGAAAGCTTGCCTATTTTTTTGTTGTTGAGCAGAACCCTGGAGCCCAGAATCTCGTTTAAGAAGAAGGCTCTCCTTTCACTGTTAATGTCTTTTGAGGAGTTGTTTTCCATGCAACACCTATCTGGTCTGCAATACCAGTATGAACTTGTAGGCCAGTATCAGCAGCAATACTATGAGATATATTCTGAGCAATAAAAGCGACCATCTGACCATCCTGGTCATCTTTATGCGCGGCCTGGCGTATTTCCTGTTAATTTCCGTAACCGCCCTGAACCTGTTGCTGAGGAACGCCTTCGTTTTCGCAGCGAACTCTTTCATAGAGACCATATTTTATCCTCCATGCATCATTGTCATCCGAACAGGCCGGGGAACAGGACGCTGATGCCATATAGCATCGACAGCACTATGAGCGCTCCCACTACGGAGCAGCTTAGAACGTTTTGCAGCAGCGTGTTCTTGTATTTGCCCATCAGCTCCTCGTTGTTCAGCAGCAATATCAGGAATACCAGGGCGGCGGGCAGGAGCGTGACTGCGATCACCTGCACGAAAAGCGTGATAAGTACCAGCGGCGCGCCCGGCACCAGGACCACTCCGCCTGCCGTAAGCAGCGCAAGTAAATAGCTGATGTAAAACCATGGAGCTTCCCTTATCTTGTTGTTGAGCGAATGCGCCCAGCCGAAGACCTCTCCGAAGGCCCAGGAGCTGGCCAGCGATATGCAGATGGCTCCCAGAAAACCGGCGTTGAAGAGGCCTATCGCCAGGAACGTGCCTATGTACGGGTTTATGCCCATCAGCATCTGGGCCGCCTGGGCGGCGCTTTCTATATTCACGCCCTGCAAAAGCGTGCCGGTAACGATTATGCAGAATATCGCTACGAGCACGGTGAAAAATGCGCCGATGGCAGTGTCGATCTTGGCCCACGTCATGTCCTTCTCCTTCATCTCCTTGTCGACGACGGCGCTCTGCTGGAAGAATATCATCCAGGGCGCGATGGTCGTGCCTATGTTAGCCATCAGGAAAAACAAAAGATCGCCGGTAAGCCCCCCGGGCAGATGAGGCACCAGGCCGATGCTCAGGACCGTGGAAATCGACGGATGGACGAGGAATGCGGCCGGTATGTAAATCAGGTTCAGCAGGCAGAACATGATGACGATTTTTTCCCATGTCCAGTACCGCCCCTGCAGGACCATGGCGAACATGACAATGGAAACTATAATCACCGTGATGTACGGCGCGATGCCGAATATCGCGAGCGCGGCGGTCATGCCTATGAATTCGGTGATCAGCGTCAGCCAGTTCGCCAGCGCCAAATCGAGCAGGGAAAACCAGCCCCAGAATGAGCCGAAGGCGTCGAATATCGCCTCTGCGTGGCCGCGCTTCGTCACCGCGCCCAGACGCACGGTCATTTCTTGGACAATATACGCAACCGGGCCGAGAAGAATGAGGAACCATATGAGGCCATAGCCGAATTTCGCGCCTGTCGCGGCGTAGGTGGTGATGCCGCCGGCATCGTTGTCAGCGACCATGACTATGATGCCTGGGCCGGCTATCAGCAGATAAAGCTCTATTGCCTTTACAAACCTGCGGTATTTATAAAAAAGTTTTGCCCAAAGGCTCATCCTGTCTGCCATGCTTTCATCATACCGTATTCAACCCGCAGATATGCG
Organism: Candidatus Aenigmatarchaeota archaeon; assembly: GCA_963726265.1. GTDB lineage: Archaea > Aenigmatarchaeota > Aenigmatarchaeia > QMZP01 > QMZT01 > JBGPQP01. The sequence continues at coordinate 1,094,278 of CAVSBQ010000002.1, read as the reverse complement.
CTTAAAAGCAAACCTTTATTTAACTAATTGGCACCGGACACTAATAAATATGTTGGCGATATCGCATGATTTTCGCATGGGATTTAATGAAAATTAAGGGTTTCATTTGCCGATGATTTTTTTCCCGCGCTCCTGGGGAACGACGATCTTCTTCGCGCCAGCGAACTTCCTGTCCAGTTCCTTCCCTGCGAAAAGCCTGTCCAGAAAGACCGCCAGGGCGGCGATTTCCGAATGCGGCTGGCCCGTGACCGAGACGTTGAAGTCGGCGAGGCCATACATCTCCCACGGGACCTTCTCGCCTCCGATGACCACGAGAATTTTGCCCCTGTTTTTTATTCTGCGGATGGTCTTCTGCACGGGCATGCCGTAGACAGTGAGATGGACGACAGCAAAGCCTTTCCTTTTGTATGCGGCGACGACTTTCTTCCAGCCAGCCTCGTATTGCGCCGCAAATCTCCCGCCCCACTGCTCCGAAACTCGGCGTACGCTTTCGAGCACGCTCTGGTCATGTTCGCCAGTATAAACAATCCCGTCCGCGCCCAGCGCCCTCGCCACCAGGCCGCAGTGCGTCGAGATTCGATGGTCGCGCGAAATGCGATGGCCCAGGCGGAGAATGATAACTTTCATGATTAGAATATTATCCAGCCGGATATTATTATCCTTTCCTAGCAAAATTCAAAGCCAAGCTTGCTTGCTGCTGCTTTTACGTCTTCTACTGTCATTTTCAGTTTTTCTATCTTGTGCCCGTATTTGTCAAAAAACGGATCGTTGCCTTTTCTCGTGAGCCAGTCAAATACGGTTAATCTGACTGCATCGTCTTTTTCTTGCGAGTATAGTTCAACATAGGCTCTGGATAATTTTTCTTCAATATGACTTATGAGATTTAAGCAATTGCTAAGAGGAATGATTGTGGCTTCAGAATAATCACGCTTTTTTTCGGCAAGATATATTCCTTTGATAAACTCTCCGCAACTTCTGTAAAAATTTTCTTCATACACTGCAAAATTTTCTGGATGAAGTCTTCCCGTGAAGCGATTTCTTATTGGTTTTAGTATACCGTCATCATCAACGCCACTAGCGTCATGTTTCCTCATAACCTAAAAGTAGTATAAAGCTTTAAATCTATTTGTCAGGCCTGTTCCACACACCCCTGAACTTGTCCTTGGGGTATTTCTTCTCGGCTTCCTTCAGCTTGTTGAGGACTATCCTGCCCAGGTCCAGGTCGAGCGCGTTGGCCATGCTGATGCAGAAGTTGAGTATGTCGGCAAGCTCGCCCTCTATGCTTTCGATGAGGCGGCTGTTCTCCTTTATCTTCTCCAGGTCGCTCTCCTTCATCCATTCGAAGAGCTCCAGCAGCTCGCCCGCTTCGACTGAAATCGCGACCGCCAGATCCTTGGGATTGTGGTATTTCTCCCAGTCGCGCTCGCGCACGAAGCGCCCGACCTTCTCCTTGAGCTTCTCGAAGTCGACGTATTCCTCGCGCGCGAACCCTTCCGCCTCCTGCGCTTCGTCTTCAGCGAAATCTGCCATGTTTCTATTCTTGGCCCGCTGGCTTATATTATTTTTAAAGCGGCGATGCGAATCTTATTCATGATAGCATGCTCATAAAAAACATCGTGCCTTACGAAGCGGTAGACGGGAAGTTCGTGGTCAGGTTCAAGAAGCCCGTGCAGAAATACGCGAAGGGCTACTCGTTCCAGCTCAGGCTGGGCGACCCGTCCGGCGAGGTTATGGCCAGATACTGGGGCTCTGACAACAAGGACGAGATCGAGCGCCTCTACAACTCGGTGAAGAAGGACGGCGTCGTCTACGTGGCGGGAGAGAGCACGCTTTACAACGACAACCTCGTGATAAACATCAACCCGCCGCTGGGCAAGCTCGCCGTCCTCGAAGCGCACGAATACGACCGGACCGATTTCATCCCCGAGAGCGAGAAGGACACGAAGGAGATGTACAAGGAGCTCACGGCAATCGCGGACTCGATGGACAACATGCACCTCAAGGGGCTGGTCTACGCCTTCATCAAGGACCCTGTTTTCTCAGAGAAGTTCATTCGTCACCCTGGCGCGATGTACAAGCACCACGGCTGGCTGGGCGGCCTGCTCGAGCACACGCTCAACGTGATGAAGATATGCGACTTCCTGCACAGGATACATCCCGCAGCTCAACCGCGACCTCATGCTCACCGGCGCGATACTCCACGACATCGGCAAGATGCGCGAGCTGGAGGTCACGACCCACATAAAGCCGTCGAACGAGGGCATGCTGCTGGGGCATCTGGCCATGACCTTCGAGGACGTGTCGAGGAAGATGGACCTGCTCAAAACGCCGGACGAGCTCAAGCTCAAGGTAAAGCACATGCTCCTCAGCCACCACGGAAAGCTGGAGTACGGCTCGCCCAAGCAGCCTTCGATTCCGGAAGCGCTGGCGGTCTATCTCGCTGACGAGACCGATTCGAAGATCACGGAAATGATCACCTACATCAAGAAGGCGGAGACGGACGACGACTACATCTTTCTCAACAACTTCGGGAACGTTTACCTGAAGTGAAATCCCAGCTAACCAGAAACAATCGACTTGACTTCATCTTCTGTGAGCTCCACGCCGTGCCTTGCTCGTTTTTCTTCTTGTTCTTCCTGCGCATCCTCGGCTTTGCCTGAAAGGATTATTCTGAGATAGGGAGGTATTCGTTCTTCACGATTTTCTGCGGGCTGTGTGTGTAGGCCGAAAGCTTGACGTAGAGCGCTCCCATCTCGGCCTTCTTGAACTTGAGCCGCGACAGCAGGGCAAACCTGTCCGGCGGCCTGTAGGCAACGTATGCGTGCGTCGTCTCGCCGGCGAGCGATATGCCCGCGAGCATGTCGGCCATGTGCATGCGGAAGCGCCAGTTCTGCTGCTGGGAGACCTTGCTGCGGAAGAGGTCGGCCTTAGAAAGCATGTCAAGCGCGTTCGCCAGCGCTTCGCCTTCGAATTCCTGCGGGATGTTGTTCTCGACCCACCAGAATATCTCATCCGCGTCCTTGTCGCAGCCGCTTATCGCCTTCCTGGCGGCGTTGATGTTCTTCGACCTGAAAACTGTCGGAAGGACGACAAAGATGTTAGTCTCCCTTTCGCGGAAGCCGAGCGCCTCGAAATCTTTCTCGTTTATCTCCTTCCTGTCCTCGCAGAGCATCTGGAGGTCGGTTATGGCCGAGCGCATGTCGCCCGAAGACCAGCGCGCGAGGTTCTTCAGCACGTCGCCTTCCGCCTTTATCCCTTCCTTATCGCAAATCTCGCGGAGGCGTTTCTCTATCGAGCGCGCGTCGATTTTGGAGAGCTTGACGATTTTCGAGCTGAGCCTGAGCGGCTGGAGTTTGGGAAGGTAAGGGTCGTTCGCGGCCAGTATGACCGGGAACCTCGATGCCTTTATTATCTTCGCTATCGCGCCTACGCCTCCGCGGTCGCTGCCGGCTATGCCGTCGACCTCGTCTATGAGAATGATCTTGCCCGAGTGGAAAAGCGTCCTGTCCTTCGAAGCCTCGGAAAGCGCTTTTTCTATCGCCTCGGAATTGCGCTCGTCGCTGGCGTTTATCTGGCTGAGCAGCCACCCGCGCTCTTTCGCCATGACCTCGGCTATGAGAGTTTTCCCCGTCCCCGACGGCCCTGCGAGAAGCAGCGCCTTGCCCGGCTTCCATGCCTCAAGCCACCTGAGTACCTCGCTGACCGCCGTTCCCTGGCTGAGGATTTCCTTCGCCGTCACAGGCTTGTATTTGTCCACCCAGAGTTCCATGGTATCGAATTGTAGGCGCTAATTAAAAACATTTCAGGCAACTGAAAAACCCTCATGACTGGTTCTTTTCGTTTTCAAAAAAAGAAAAAAGACAACTGCAACGAGAACGACGACGGCAATTGCCAACAACCACAAATAACTGAAAATGTCCGCAGACCAAAAAGGCTTTTCCTTGCATCTCCCATCATCGCAGCCATACTCGCATATCTGCTTGACCGCCCATCTCATCTCCGAAGCAGCGCATTCCAGCAAAGCATTGCCTTCGCATTTGACGTCAAGAGGCACGCATGTTATCATGCTTTGGTTGCTTCCGTTCATCAAAGAATCCGCGTTCGCGCCTGCACTGACGTTACCGGAGGCGTTTGTCGTGTTTGTTCCCGAGGAACCGGCATTCGCAGAGGTCCCGTTCGTCTCGTTCTTCGTCGCAGCCGGCAGCGCAGGACTGCCGCCTGACGGCGGCGCAGATGAGGTGCAGCTCTGAATGGTCGCACTCTTGTTTATCGTCGTTCCGCAGTTATTCGAGTCAGTAGCAGTCCTAGTCTGCTGGTTATTGACACAAGAAGACCATGCACCGTAAGTCCAATTCTCGGTGCACTGTTGTGCTATGTGATATACCTGCTCCGTTGACCACGCAGATTTCGCCAAGACCAGTATCTATCGTCTGCACCGCCCAATAAATCGTCTTGTTCTCCAGATCCGGCCTGTTCAAGACGATGCGCTTCCTCTGCATCATGTTGCCGAAGTAACCTGCGGTCGGGTTTGAAGAGCCGCCATAAATGCCCGAAACCACGTCGTGGCAACCTGAACAGGTTCCGACGCGAAGATTGTAATACAGACCGAGTGTCGGAGTCTCGACGTCGGAACCGTTGCCCCATGACAATGTTAATTTACCGATTGAGAAGTTGAAGGTGGAGTTGAAATACGATATTGGAGGTGTCGGGCTATTATTTGATGTTGTTGAATTACTGATGTAAATTTTGTTTAACAAACCGATTCCATAACCATTTCCATTACATGCCAAATCCAAATCTCTGTCATTATCTAAATCAATCCAGGCAAGTGAACCCTGCTGCATGTTATCAGTTCGAAAATCGATGTTAACATTAGAATCATATAAAAAATCTGTAAAATTATTAAAAAAAATTACACTTCTATCTTCTTCCTTTCCCATTGAAGCCAAGTCCAAATAACCATCATTGTTGTAATCTCCCCATGATATTGAACCATCAAAAAGACCTCCAACAAGCTGCCCGCGAATAAACGTATTTCCAGAATTATTATATATATAAAACCTGTCACCACCATGTGTTCCCATATATGCCAAATCCATATCCCCATCGTTGTCATAATCTCCAAGAATAATCGATGGCCATGCCCAAGTATCTAAGCCATTTCGCCATGTGGCATTTTCGATTAGAGAACTTCCATTATTAATGTAAACATTTACATAAAAATTTGTGCTATAGCTACCAGAAAATATCAAATCTATAAGTCCATCGTTATTCAAATCTCCTAACGCATTTACACCAAATCCATATCCTTGCCCGGCTAATGACATATTATTTACCCAATAGAAATCTTTATTGAAGGATGTACCATTGTTAATATAAATTCCATTTTTATTCGAGGAATCAGCACCTTCTAAAGCTAAATCGATTCTGCCATCATTATTAACATCACCAAGAGCGACAGAACCGCCAATTACGCTAATGTCAGTAAGATTTGCTTCCCATGACAAATTTTCATTGAAGACAGTGCCATTGTTCGTGTAGACCTTTATCGTGCCATCAAATCCTCCCATGTCTCCGGCCAAAACCAAATCCAAATTCCCGTCGTTGTCGATATCTCCTAGTGAGAGTGAGCTAAGACCAACGCCTGTGAGATTTTGCTGCCACGTCTGGTTTTCGGTCAACGTGGTTCCATTATTGGTATAAACTTTCGTAATCGCCGTCGTGCATGTGGTAATGTCGCCCGCCGTGCAGCCGCTTGATATCATGTCATTATATCCGTCATTGTTTATGTCGCCGAAAACCAGCGAACTATGGAAAATGCCCGTCAGATTTCCTCCCCACGATTCGTTCCTGTTCAGATAGATTTGTGACGCTTCAGCAGAATTTGAAATTAGAATATTTATGAATAAAATTATTAAGAGTAAATTTCTATTCATAATTAATAATTCGATTTACCTGAACAAAAACTTATGTTTAAACGACTTATCGACCTCAAGGGTTTCTTTTGCGCGAATTTTTGTATATGAGGCCGACTAGTAGCAAAGTTATGATTGAAACTATAACTGCGACATAAGATATGCTATCGATTGGTTGTATCGTTACCATTCCTGTTGTTTTATCTGTTTGCTGCTGTTCATTTTCTACTGAAGATGTTTCCTTTAGATGGGTATCTTCATTTGTTTTCTCTGTCATTTTGAGTATATTATTCGTGTTCTTCACGATGGCATATGATTCCTTGTTATCCCCAGAAATTTCAACTTGTCCGATTATTTCCTGACCATAATCTATCCATACCTGTTCAGGATCTATTTCTATATTTCTGATGATGGTGTAATTTCCTGCAGGCAAAGTCGGCCTTAAGCTGACAGTGAAATCAAGAGTCGTATTTACCTGACCGATGGTATAAACTGTTAATGGTTGACAATAGGGTTCGGCTAATGCTACTGAATAGTTACCTTGCGAATAGCAAGTCAAATTATTCGAATCCAAGAACCAGTAAGATATTCTTATTGGCAGGTAATCGAGTCTCACTTCTCCAGAAGTTTGACCGAAACTGAAGCCTTCCTTGATTGGAACGTTTACTGAATAATTTATGGTCAAGTTTGAGTTTTCACTCACTGTTTTATTTGTTATTATTTCTGAAGCTACAATGCTCTGATCCGTGCGCTTGAATTGGTTCCATGTTTTGGTAGTGCTCTGATTTATTTGGTTAAAAAATTGCAAAGATGAACAATCATCTCCAGTTCCAAGATATAAACAATTGAAAAGTTTTTCAAGCCAATCATGTTCTTGGACCGTAAGATATGCTTGTTCGTCCATCACGACATTTACAGTTTTATCTCCATTTGCGTTGAATATTATTGTTTCATTAAAGTAATTTGTTGGCAATTGCGGTTGCTTTGCCTCAAACTCACAACTCCAGCTTCCAACTGGAAACTCATAAGGCCCGTAGGGGTTCGTGGTATCGTCACTCTGGTTGAAGCTGGTGTAGTTGCATGCGATGTTGACGTTGTCCAACGGGCTGCCGTCCTCGCCGCTGGTGACGTTGAACGTGATTAACGGCAGCTTGAGCAGAAGATGAATTACCTTGCTTTCGGTGATGTTCTGCACCGTGAAGTTTGACGGGTAATCCGGATGCGAGGCTGAGATGTTGTGGGGGGTGTAATTGTAGATTCCGCTTTGGTTGTGGATGTATTGAGTCGTTGTTTTCCATCCTGTCAGCCCGTTTGAATACGTGTTTTCTGTCCATTCAATATTACCATACTTGTCTTTCGCGGAAACCTGTAATTTTGGATGCCAACCATGTTCTTGTCGGTGACGTTGACTTTCACGTACCATTGCCTTGTGAGATTAGAGTTTCCATCAACATATTCTGTACTATATGTAGTATTTAGGAAGAAAATCTCAGTGCTGCGTTATCTATATAAACATCACAAATTGCTTCATAAAAATTGCCATTGCAATATGTCACATTTTGATCTGATTCTACAAGTTAGATATTGTATTGTTATACTCCACCTCCTCAAATGAGTATCAGTTATAATTATTCCAAAATGCGAACTATTAGTTATATTATTACCAACTATAGTATTTTTAGAAGAAAGATAAAGGTATAACCCGAATTGATTTGAATCAATTTTATTGTTGATTATATTATTTCCCTCCGGCCCGATACAAGAATCGCAAAAAAAGAAAATTCCAGATCGATATTGGAATAAAGTGTATTGCTGTAAATAGTATTGTTGTCAGCATTATTTTCAAATTCTATTCCCTTGTTATAATTATTTACATTGCAGTTTTTTATTGTTACGTTATCAAATCCATCATTATATATTCCTATCCCCGAATCCATGCCATTCAATGTCATGCCATTGCAATCCAAGATAATATTCGAAGCATTTATTATAAGCACTCCTTCGTTATCTCCATCGGGTACGTTGCAAAAAATATTACCTGGCTCGAATTTCGTGTTTTCGTTTATGTAAGTGTCATCTGAAGGACAGCCATCGTTTTCCAAACCCAACGAGTATGCAGTCTCTTGGGGCAGATATTTTCTTACCCTCACCGCATCAAACCAGTTTTGGGCGTATTGATTTGCCCACCAAAACCCAAGAACTATTCTTGTTGGCTGGGCAATGAGTTTATCCGTGGAATTGTAGTAAACATCGTCAACCCAAACATAATATCTTGAATCGTTGTAAGTTATCCTCAAAGAATGCCATCCGTTAGATCTCGCCTTTTTTGTGTCGTATTGTTGCCCGGGAGTGTAAAATCTGTATGAATAATTGTAGTGCACTTCTGATTCGTCTATGCCAACATATACCCCATCAGTCGTGTTGTCATATTGCAGTACGTTTATTTCGGTGAATCCGCCATCATAGTCTCCGTTATCGAGGAACCAGCATTCCAGAGAGGAGTTCCCCCAACCAGAAGAAATGTTTAAAGCATGAGTATTTCCGTTAGTTTTTACCAAAAGCGATTGCGAGCCCGTTTTGTAGAATGAATTATTGACGGATATGTTCCCGCCACTCGCATTGGTGAGAGACCAGCCATGATTTGAGGGGCTGTCGCTGTACTCGAAGTCATCAAAGAAAGGGAAGGTCAGGGTGCCGTTGCTTCCGCTTGAAGCATAGGGATTTCCATAATAAATGTATGCCTGCGTGCCGTTGTTGACGTTGAAAGAGCCGTTGAACCAGAACGTGATATTTTTGCCTGAAACCGAACACTCCTCTATCCAGAAAGGCAGCGTCTCATTTTCATCCTTGTTCACTATCCTGAACTTCCCGGAGCATTCATTCGTCCAGTCCCAGTGTGATCCGTTGTTTGATTCGTTGATAACTATCTTAAGTTGGTAGCCAGTAACGTTGGATGTCATGCTGACATTGATTGACTGTTTGTATTTCCAGCTAGAATTCCACCATGCCCAGTCGTTCAGGTCAAGTCCCTTTATTGTTGGAATCCAGTCGATGTTATTGGTTACAAATAAATGGAGACGCTTCTTGCCCACGAGCTTTATCGTGTAGTCCTGGTTTGCTTTCAGAGTTTCGCCCCAGAAGGCGAACGGCTTGTATTCGTTCCTGTATCTCGTCTCCTGATGCGAGCCTGTCTGGACGGTCTGCTCTACCTCGCACTCGTAGGTCGAGTTGTCCTCGTGATAGCATGTTGTGTTGATGAACGTTTTACCGTATTCCGGGATATCGACTTTGTACTCGGTTGTTTCAAGGAGCTCGAAATGGTGAGAGACGAGGCCGTCCATCCACGGTTTTTCCTTCTCGAAATTCCAGGCGAATTCCGAATTGGTCTGAGGCGGAATGGCCATGTCCTGATAGGGATGAAATTTCAGGATTGCGTAGCAGTCGGCCAGACACTGGTCGGTGTTCTCGAGCAGCTGGACGTCCACGACAGGGACGGGCGTAGCTTGGTCTGTCTGTATTCGAACTGCATCGTTTCCGAGGCTGACTTTCTGCAAGGAAAAGTCGGCCTCAGCGTTCCACAAAAGCAACGAGCACGAGAACAAAAGGGAAATGGACAAAACAAAGGCTATCGAGAGTTTTACAGAGCTTTTCATACGAATGGGAATTGGAAGGATGATTTTTACATGGGATGTTTTTAGTGGCACAAATTAGATATCATATCAGGTATCCAAGAAAAATATTATGAAATCTGAAGATGAAACATGAGTCGGAAAAATCAATCTCTTCTTTTAACTTTTCTTATGATTTCAATTTTCCAGTCATTTTTATTGAAATTGATGAGTTTCGGTTCCAAGTCTTCGCCTTTTTCTATTGCAAGAATTTGGCAGAACATTTTCGGGATAGTCAGTGTTTTCTTATAGTAAAATGTTCTTTTGCCTTCTTTATTGTAAATTGTTGTTCGCATCTCCTGAACTTTCATTGATACCCTTTTATAATACAAAAAAAAAGGACTAATAAAGCAAAGAAGACGTTTAAACATCTGTTTAAACATTTCTAATAAAAACTAGGCAAGAGAATAATATATTATGGTGTCTTTATGCCCCTCAAGTTCTACAACACGCTGACGCGCTCGAAGGACGAGTTCTTCCCGCTGCACAAGGGCGAAGTCAGGATGTATTCGTGCGGCCCGACCGTCTACGACTACCCGCACATAGGCAACCTGCGCGCGTTCGTTTTTTATGACCTGCTGAGGCGGTATCTGAAATACCGCGGCTTCACTGTCAAACATGTAATGAACATCACCGACGTCGACGACAAGACCATCAGGAATTCGAAGAAAGAGGGAATGACGCTGGCGAAATTCACGGAGAAGTTCACGAAGATATTTTTCGACGACCTCGAAAAGATGAACGTGGAGAAGTTCGAATTGTATCCCCGCGCGACCGAGCACATCAAGGAGATGGTCGAGCTGGTGAAACTCCTGCTGGAGAAAGGCGTCGCATATCGCGGGGCGGACGGCTCCGTGTATTTCAACATAAGGAAATTCGCTGGTTACGGCAAGCTTTCGAAGCTCGATTTGTCCGGCCTTAAGGCAGGCGCGCGCGTGGCGCAGGACGAGTATTCGAAGGACGAAGCCAGAGACTTCGCCCTGTGGAAGGCGTGGACGCCGGAGGATGGCGACGTGTTCTGGGAAACCGAGATAGGCAAGGGTCGCCCCGGCTGGCATATCGAATGCTCGGTCATGTCGGCGAAATACCTTGGGAAAACTTTCGACATCCACACGGGCGGTGTCGACCTCACCTTCCCGCATCACGAGAACGAGATCGCGCAATCCGAGGCGGCGTATGGCCAGCAGTTCGTGCGCTACTGGCTGCACAACGAGCACGTGATGGTCGAGGGGCAGAAGATGTCGAAGTCGCTGGGCAACTTCCTGACCCTGAACGATTTGCTGAAAAGGGGTCACGAGCCGAGAGCGATACGCTATGCGCTGCTTTCGGCGCACTACCGCTCCAAGCTCAACGTGACCGACGAATCGCTGTGGGCGGCCAAGCAGACGCTCGAGAAAATCGATAATTTCATCGACCTGCTGAAAGAAGTGAAGGGGACGAAAACCAATGCTGACGTTGAAAAGCTGGTTCATGGGGCGGAGCGCAAGTTCAAAGAAGCGATGGACGACGACCTGGAAGTGAGCGCAGCGCTGCCCGCGATTTTCGACTTCATGACGCAAACCAATAAGCTGATTGACGCAGGCAAGATAGGCAGGGACGACGCCGCGAAATGCGTCGCGGCCATGGAGCGCTTCGACAGGGTGCTCGGCGTGCTGAAAAAAGACGCAGGCGTATCCAAAGAGCTGGTGGAGAAGGCGCTTGACCTGCTCGTCGAGAGCCATGAGCTACTGAAGGCGAAGGATGACGAAACCGCAAAAAGGCTCGAAAAAGACATCGCCCGCCTGAAGGGGAAGGAATACGACCCAGACAATTTCTCAAAGATAATGGCCGTCTTCATCGACGTCAGGGAGGCGCTGCGCAGGAAAAAGGAGTTCGCGCTTTCCGATGAGATACGCGCCGGCCTTAAGGGCATGGGCGTCATTCTGGAAGACAAGGAAGACGGCGTCAGATGGAGAATCGCCTGATTTGTTCAAAGTCTGATTTATCTAGAATACCAATCAAGAAAAATTAAGCGGGCGTTTCTTCTTTCAGGGCCTTCGACGTCTTTGCTTTTTTTACCGCCTTCTTTTTCGGTTTTGCGGCAGCGGGCATCTTGGCCGCTGGTTTGGTTTTTTGCTTGGCCGCCTTCGGCTTCTTCGCGGGCTTCTTTTTTGGCTTGGTGAACTTGAAGCCGCACTTGTAGCAGAATTTGTCTCCCATCTCGTTTTCCGCCCCGCAGTTCGGGCACACGAATATACTGATTATTTTCTGCTCGGTGGGCTGGGTCGGAGCGGCTGAAACCGCGGGAGCCGCCGCTTGTGCCTGCGGTTGCGACGGAGCCTGCGGTTGGCTGGCGGGCTGGAAGGCCTGCGGCCATTCCTGGCGCTGCGGATATTGCGGCTGAGGCTGCGATGGCTGGGGCTGCGGCGCCTCGTAAACCGGCCTCAGCTGGAGCATCTTCTGCGGGTCTATGAGCTCGTCCGAGACGACTGGCTGGCCCGCCATCTTGCGCTTGCCGTATATCGAGCCCGCCGCGGTGAAGAACAGACCCATTAGCATTATGATGAAAGGATTGATCTCGCCCATGTCAGGCCTGTAGAGAAGGCAGAGAAGCCCGACGACGGCGAGAATCGCGCCCAGCACGAAAAGCCAGATGCACTTGATTACAAAACCGATTCCCCTCTGGCCCTGCTCCACGTATGCGGCAGGCGCTGCCTGCGGCTGGGGCTGTGGCTGCTGCGGCTCAGCGGGAGCGTCCATAATTACAATAATATTTTCCACTAATATAAGTTTTGCATTATTGTTTTGCCGCTTTTCGCGCGTCACTCCTCTTTGGGCGGCTTTCCAGTCACGTCGTAAGGCCCGAACCTGCGACTCCCTTCGTGTTTCCTGAAATCACGCCCGTAGCGCAGGAAAAACAGCGCGCATGCGTCCAGCGAGAAGGCTATCGCCATCTTGAAGAAAACGTTCGGCGTTGGCGCTTTCGAAAAGAAATCTATCAGGACGTTGGTCGACAGGAAAGCGACCGAGAACAGAAGGAGAAGTCCTATCGCTATCGCAGTCGTGGAGCTGCTGTTCCACTTCGTGCCGATGAAGAGCGCGAGAGCCATCACTGCGTAAGCGATGGCGAAGAACGCGTCGGAAAAAAGCGCCTGGCCCTGGACCACCACGGAGAAAATGAGGATTACGAAAATCACCGCAAGCATCCTGTAGTAGCCCATTTTTAAATTTCGGGCTCAAAGGTTTTTAAGCTGCATTTATGTATATATTTACTTGGATGTTCACCGGACCAGGAACGTCCGTCCTAGTGTGATGACCATGAAGACGCAGATTATCATGTCGCTGCTGACCATGTTTTTGTTCAGCCTAATCTACGCAGTCATCGCTTTTGTAGGAGCCTATCTTGGCGTTGAAGGCTTCCTTTTCTACGGCGTGGTTGCCTTCGTGATGATGTTCATCCAGTACATGATAGGCCCGAAGCTGGTCGAATGGTCTATGGGCGTCCGCTACGTGTCCGAGAAGGACGCGCCGGAGCTGCATAAAATGGTCGCCGAGCTCGCGGAGAAGGCGGGCATGAAGAAGCCGAGGGTCGCGATCTCCGAGATGCGCATGCCCAACGCCTTCGCCTTCGGCCGCTCTCGCGGCGATGGTAGGATATGCGTGACCCGCGGCATCCTCGACCTCATGAGCGAGGACGAGCTGCGCTCGGTGATAGGCCACGAGATGACCCACATAAAGAGCAGGGACGTCCTGTTCATCACGCTGCTCAGCGTCATACCCATGATATTCTGGTTCATATTCAGGGGCTCGCTTTATTCCTCAGGCAGGAAAAACAGCGGCGCAGTCATCATAGGCATCGCGGCCTTCGTGATATACTTCGTCTCCAACCTCATCGTGATGTTCGCCTCGAGGTTCAGGGAATACAGGGCGGACAAGGGCAGCGTAGAGCTTGGCAACAAACCAAGCACAATGGCATCCTCGCTTTACAAGCTGGTCTACGGCAACGCCAAGAGCAGCAGGGCAGACATCCAGAAGGTCCAGGGCTATAAAGCGTTCTTCGTCAACGACCCGTCCAGGGCCATCAGCGATTTTCACGACCTGAAGGCGCTCGACAAGGACATGAGCGGGACCATAGACAGCAACGAGCTTGAAGCCATACGCGGCACGAAAGTGAAAATAAGCGCCACAGACAAGCTCATGGAAATCATGAGCACACACCCGAACATGCTCAAGAGGATACAGCACCTCTCAAAGATGCAGTAGATTTCTGAAAGACAAGCGGAGAAAAGTAAGCATGATAAAAAACAGGTTCGTCGCGCTCGCGATTCTCGCAGTCCTTGTGGCGGGCACGGTGGTCTTCCTTGCCTTCCGCTCGCCTTTCGGGCCGGTGCTCACGCTGGCGGGGATAGTCGCCTATTTCATCTTCAACAAAAAAGAGTAGCCCTCTTTATTTCCATTTCTTGAACTTCTTCTCGACGAAATTGGGGCATTTTTCCTTCGGGAAAATGCAGCACAGGGAGTTGTCCATCTTGCACCTGCTCAGCTGCCCTGACGTCTCGATACTGTTGCTGCACCGTTTCAAAAGAACACCTTTACAGTCTTTAACTTGTGGCTTTATATTTGGATGGGCATGCTAATAAGTGCGCGAAACGCCGCAGGCGGAAAGCTCATGCCATCGCAAGGACTTCCTTCAGGCTCTTGAGCCTGTAATCGGGTTCCAGCGAGCGGTTCCAGGCTGCGTCGAGCAGAGCGACGCGTATGCCGCAGTTCCTCGCGAAGCCGACGTCCGAAGCTGTGTCGCCTACCATCAGTATCTCGCTTTTCCTGGCCCTGATGCCATCCATGATGCAGTCGAACTGGTCCCTCGCCGGCTTGCCTTCCCTGACGTCGGAAATCGAGCACACCTTTTCGAAATAGCCGCCGAGCTTGTAGTAAGAAAAGAACGTGTCGACGTGCCTGCGTATCATGTTGGTGGCGACGGCGAGGTGGACGCCCCTTTTTTTCAGGTCATCCAGCGTTTCCAGCGCACCCGGGTTGAACCTGGACCTTGCCGGGCCTATCTTCCCGTAAATGTCCCAGGTGGCGTTGACCAGCTTTTCAGCCAGCTCCGTCTGAATACCTCCCTTCTTCCTTCAGCAGCGCATCGACCCACTGCCTGAAAGGCATGCCGAAGAACCTCGCGATGTCCCTGTCCCAAGCGTACGGCCCGAGGCCGGCCTTGCCGAAAGCGATGTTCATGGACTCCGCTATGGCCTGGTTCGAATGAAACAGCGTCCCGTCGAGGTCGAATATCACAAGCTTGAACATGCTATCATTATCCCGGTTTGAATATTAGTCTATATTGAACACGTATCGTTATAAATTTTGGCGAAAACGGCGAAAACAGGAAACGAGAGCCGCAGCGATGCCGCAAGCCTTTTATAAAATTTTGCCTGCTATAAGAAGATATGCCGCTGAGGACTCAGTTAACGGTAGTTCCGGATAATCCTGTGGAAGCGTTCATGGTTCTGGAGGAAGTAAGATCGTATGCGGACGCACCGCCATCTGTATTCGGACTTGGACTTCCGCTTGGATCCAGAATTGCGCGTGAACTTGGGGAAATATACATGAACAACCTGCGCAAAAAATTCTTCCCAAGCTTCCCGGGTTCGTATACAGGAGAAAACCTTTAGGGTTTTAGGATATTTCTATTTTTCGGTGTAGTCCGCGTATTGCTGCGGCGTGATGATGTTGCCGCTGGTGGATTCTATGGGTATCTCGGCGACCACCCACGTGTGCGGCTCGCCCTTGTAATAGCCATGTACCAGCCTCGCGCTGTAGCCTAGCCCGCCGAGCCTTTCGGCAAGCGAGGCGCTGAAATCCTCGCAATTGAATTCGTTCTCCGAATAGTCATGCGCTTTCGCGACGTCCCATGCCACGACCTCGAAATCGTGGTGCGGTTTCTCGCATTTGTCGAGCACGATGTCGCTGAGCTCGCTTACCGATTGCATACATGCGGCCAGCTCGTCACTGCACTGCTCGATGTCATACGAAGAGAACGTGACCGTCACCTGCGGCTCTCCCCCGGTCTTATGGGAAGCTGAAGCTTCCGAAGCGGTCGCGGACGTCATGTATCCAGTTGGCTGGAGGGGAAAAAACGCGAGCAATACAGCCACAGAAACCGCAAGCATGCCGATTGCTGCTTTGACCACGGACTCAGCGATTCAACCCACCCGCAAAAACAACCCTGAATATATATTGAAGTCAAACTTTTTATGCGGATACTGTTCACGGGCGTTTTTTCGCGAAACTGCCGAAGAAAAAATTCTCTTCAGGCGGCTTCCTCGTCCTGGGCCTGGCGAGCTTGTCTTTCAGGCGCTCTTCTAGTTTGTCGAAGATGCGTTTCACGTCCGCCTCGTAACCCAGCGCGAACACGACCACGACCCTGAAATTCTCGGGGAAGCCTAGCGCCTTTTTCGCTTTCGCCTCGTCCCAGCCCGCCATCTGGTGGACGCGGAGGCCCTGGTGTTCCGCTTCGAGCGAAAGGCTCATGACGCTGAGTCCGAGGTCGTACGCGTAATAAGGAAGGCTGTTCGTGTCGCACGCCTTCTTGGGGTCAGCGCTCACAGCTACGATATACGGCGCTTTCTTCGCCCAGCCGTTGCCTAGCGAGAGCGCGTCTTCGATGGCTTTTCTCGTCCCGTCTTTCCTGCCGACAAAAACGTAATTCCATTCCTGGTTGTTGAAGCAGGAAGGCGCCCAGCGCGCGGCCTCGATAAGGGCATCTATCTTTTCTTTTTCGACCTCTTTATTCTCGTCGAAAACCAGAGGGCTTTTCCTTTTCGCTATCTCAGGCAGGACGTTCATGCAATAGTCTTGGCTAAGGATTTTATAAAATTAAAGTTCGAAAAACTAACCCGCCGGCGCGACGCAGTCCGTCCCGTTGCTCCTGAAGAACGCCCACTCCTCGCAAACGTTGCCGTCAGGGAACTCGCAGTAGCCGGCCTGCCCCTCAGCAGTCGTAATGATTTTTAACGTTCCGTCCATGTCAGCGCAGAAAACAGACGCCGGGTTTGCAAGCTGCGCGCCATCGCCGGGGCATGGCATGAACTCGCAGTTGTTGTTAGAGTCGCGCCCCACGTAACTGCCGTCGGGGCATAGCTTCGCTTCTTCAGTGCATGCTTTCGGCTGGCCGCTGACGCAGCCGGCAATCCCGACCGTTATTATGATCAGTATCATGAACAGGCCGTATACAAGATTTTTCTTGTTCATAGCATTCCCCCTTCAGGCTGTATTGGGTCGCATTGCCTTATGATTAATAACTAGTCCGGCCCTCTTATAAACCGGCCCGTTTTTGTTCGGCTGAAACCGAAAATCCGGATTTTTAAAGCTAATCCCGGATAATTTATTGCTATGCAGAAAAAGGACAGCCACCGACCCACAGGCCCTGTGCAAACACAGGACTTCGTATACAGGGATAACGTGAGGGATAAAGTGCCTTACTGCAATTTCCCTGTGTTTGAAAGAGCAGTGGATATTGACGGCAACAATACGTTTGGCATAAAATATGTGGAAATACTTCCTGGCGGGTATATGATACACATCAGGGCAAAGGATATGGAATGCATATTGCCCCTGCCTTACTATCTTCTGGGAAAAAAGAAGCTTTTCAGGGAGCTTGGCCCGGAGGACATGAGAAAAGTGGCTGGCTCTGTTTTTTCCGATGAGGCGAACGTGGAAATGCTGATGTATGAGCTCGAAAAATTAAAAAGCCTGGCGATTGCTGTGCTGGACAGGGAAAACCAGGAAAGCGGAAGCCACGACCTACTTGAAGCGTCCCTTTAGACGAAGCAAGGGCCGCACAAATCACATGAAATCGGACAGGTTGTTCTTCTTCTCCATTCTTTCTTCGTGCGGCTTTGCCGTTTCTGGCATGTTCATGCCATTCAGCTTGCCGGCCCACCCGCAGAAGCCGCAGGCCGCGTGGGCTTTGGGTTCGCTTCCCCGCAGGCAGGCGACCGCGTCGAGGAAAAGCCTCTCGCCGCGCTTCCGGTCGACCGGGACCTTGACCGGGTCGGAGTTGAAGATGACGTTGTGGTTCGCGTCGACTCCGGTCGGATGGTAGAAAATGAGGATGGCGAAATCCGCTGGCTGGAGGGAATTCTTCTCGAGCAGGAAGGAGTATATGTCCATCTGGTGCTGGTAGTAAGAGTGCGTATCCACGTTCCTTGGAAAGCCGCGCGTCTTGAAATCGAGCGGCGCGAACTTCCCATCCGCCGTGACGAAGAGGTCGTCCAGCGCGCCCATCAATGCCGCGCCCGTGTTCTCGTCCGTGTAGCGCAGTCCCCTTCTGTTATCCCTCCATGCATCGAGCTTCGCATGGTCGTCGAAAAGCCTTCCCTGAAACTTGCCGTCGAGCTCTTCCGGAAGCGAACGGTCCTGCCTGTGCCTGTCGAAATGTTTCTTGAGGATGAGGTCCATTCCTCCGGGAAGGCTGGGAAAAATGGTATCGGGCCTTTTAATGCCCATGTTGAACCTCAGCCAGAAGCAGCGCGGGCACTCCATGAACAAGGAAATCGTAGAAGGGGAAAGAGTGAGCGCTTTCATGATGTTTCAATTTGAAAAGAGGATTTAAAAAATAAATATAAAGCCGGCCGCGCAATCTAAACCATGAAAACGAAAGAGGGTGTCAGGGAGATAAGGCTGGAAGAGCTCAATGCGGATGAGTTCATAAGGCAGAAAGTGGGGGAGATTTCTTCCGTTGTCGGCAGCGGCCTCGCCGTCAACGCGCTGTCAGGCGGCGTTGATTCATCGACGGTCACGCTTCTCGCGCACAGGGCGCTGGGCAACAGGCTCAGAACGTATTTCATCGAGAACGGCCTGATGAGAGAAGGCGAACCGCAAAGGGTCGTTTCATTTTTCAGGAAAATGGGCATAAAGGTCGAGCTGGTCGACGCGAGGAAGCAGTTCTTCAGCGCGCTGAAAGGCCTGACCGACCCCGAGGAAAAGAGGGAAGCGATAACCCAGACGTTCTACAGGGAGATCTTCGGGAAGCTGGTGAAGGAAAGCGGCGCGAAGTTCCTCCTCCACGGAACGATATACACCGACGTCGAGGAGACGCTTGCCGGCGTCAAGAGGCAGCACAACATCCTCGAGCAGCTAGGCATAGACACGCAGAAGGCGTATGGCTACACGGTTCTTGAGCCCCTGGTCGAGCTGAGGAAGCCGGCGGTGAGGAAGGTGGCGAAGACCCTTGGATTACCGCAGGAAATATACGAAAGAAAACCCTTTCCAGGCCCTGCGCTTGCGGCGAGGGTCATCGGGGAAGTGACGCCCGAAAAGATTGAAATCGTGAGAAAAGCGACGGAGATTGTTGAAGATGAACTGGCGACGACCAGCGCTTTCCAGTACCTGGCCATCCTGCACACGGACAAGGTCACGGGCATGAGAAACGGCAGAAGGGATTACGGACATCAGATAGAAGTGAGATGCTGGGACAGCAGGGACGCCGTGACAGGGACGCCTACGAAGCTTTCCCACGACGTCCTGGAAAAGCTCGCTGACAGGATAACGTCCGAAATGCCGCAGGTCGTCAGCGTCACTTACAACATAACAAGGAAGCCGCCGTCGACGATAGAGGCCGTCTGATTCGCATGGACTACGAGAAAGAGCGCGACCTGAACGTCATGATAATACTGCTTCTGATATCGGTAATACTGGTTTTGTGGTTCGGCTCTACCATCGAGACGTTTCGCCCGTTCGCTCCCGCGTTCTTCGTGGTAATGCTGGTCGCGGTCTGGCTGGTCAGCATGAACGTGGGCAGGTTTGGAAAAAAGTGGAAAAATAAGGGTTTGCTCAAACGGGCTTAACCTGCCGGCTTGGAGGAGAATACCAGCTGCTTGATTTCAGATAAATTGTCCAGCGAGTTCAGTTTTATCTTCATGCCTGAGACGGTGTAAAGGATGCTGTCTATGTAGAGGCTTCGCTTTACGGAGTACTCGTCGCCGAAGTAGTAATAGCCGCTCTTCATGAAGGTCTGGTCATCCGCCTCGTAATGGGTGATGCGCCCCTTGAGCACGAAGCCGTTCTCCAGCGAAAGATCGTAGACATACGCTCCCTGGTATGTGTATTCTCCGTATGGCATCCCCCAGTCAGGCTTTTCGTTCTTCTGCTCATCGGTCAGTTCCGCCAGGAGTATCGGCACGACCAGCAGGTTCTTCTCCCTGTCGAACAGGAAGGCCTTGTGGTCCTGGAGCGCATACGAATCCGTGCCGCGGTCGCCTATAACGACCTTGTGCATCTCCACCGGGTTCGCGACGTCCGTGACGTCGAAGAGCGCGATTTTAACTCCCTGGTACCACGCGAAATCGCTTGGCATCCCCTCCTGCGATTCGGCGTCGAACGCCTCCTTGCCTATGCCTATGATGTGGTTCTCGTCATACGGGTGGAGGTAATCGGAATAACCTGGTATCTTGAGCTTGCCGAGTATCCTCGGGTTCGTGTGGTCGGAGAGGTCGAGCACGAAGAACGGGTCTATCTTCTTGAAAGTGACCAGATAACCTCGTCCGCCCATGAACCTCGCGGAGTAAATCGACTCGCCAGGAGCGATGTCCTCTAGCTTGCCGCTCATGGTGAGGTCGTCCGCAAAAATGTAAACGCTGTTCCTGCTCTGGCTTCCCTGCCCGGTTGGCGACCATGTCTGGCCGACTGTGGTCGCAATCCTGAAATGATTGTCATATTCGTCCATGGAGAACTGGTTGAGGATGTGACCCGGCGCCTCCATGTAGCCGACGTGTGTGATTTTGCCGTTGTCCAGGCTGAACTTGTGTATGAGCGTTTTCTCGGTCGGCTGCGTGGGATTCGCCTCGTCATAAGGCATCCAGAACGGGTAGCTGGTCTCGGCGATGTAAAGGCTCGAAAGCGACGCGTAAACGTTCTGGCCGGAGCCCATTACGACCTCTTTCGTGACCTCGGCCTGCGGGTCGGCCATCGATATGGAAGCGATGATTATGAAGTTCTGCGGGTTGACGGGCTCGAAGTACGCGACTTCGTCACAGCCGCACGCCGTGGTCAGGTTCGTGTCCTCGCTGATTTCGCCTATTTTCCTGTCCCTGAACTCGGGCAGCATTTCCTGCACGGCAGCATCCGTGATTTCAGGGATTCCGCCCGAACCCGTGCTTGCCTGCACGGCATAATAGTCGGGGTAGGAGTTGACGATGAAATAAACATAGGAACCGATTTTTCTCGAGGACAGGTAGCTGCCCTCGAAATCTACGGAGCGCACAAGCTGCGGGGACGCTTTGTCTGCCATGTCGTAAATCCTTACCGTCGCCAGCGAAATGTAGCGGTATGGCTGGTAATATGGCGGCACTATCATCTTCTCCGACGCGCCGCTGTCCGGTGCGGTCTGGCCTTCGGATGACGGCGTTCCCGAACCGGCCACGCCTTCGTAAAGCACAGGCTCCTGCCCTGAATTTTCATAAGGAACCTGCTTGCTGGTCGAGCCGAAAATCAGAACGTAATTGCCGTTTATGAACATCTCCTGCGGGTAGAAATCCCCAAGGTCTGTCTCGCTGACAATCGCAGCTTCCTCGGAAGGGTAAGCCTTCGCTATTATCAGCGTGCTGTTTCCTCCCGTGTATAAGTCCTCGCGGAAATACGCGTATCTATATATGTTCGCGTTCGCGCTGCTGACCGTGTAAATATAAGAGCCGTCCGTCTTCACTATGTCCGCTTCGTCGACGCCTTCGACCTGGACGTTGGTCTCGGAATACGTCACGCCCGTGGCGCCGTTCGTTTCGGCGCCTGCGCTGTCTTTGGACGCGCTTTCGGCCATCACCATCGGGGCGCCAACGCCTCCGAAGGTCCTGACCGCGCCGCCCTGCACCCCCTGCATCGTGTAATATGTGTTCGCCTTCTGCAGCGTCTCCCTCAGCGCGCCGGAAAGCGCGCTGCACGAGCCGAACTTCTGCAGATTATCGGCCGGCTGCGGGTTGGCCTGGTAGGCGTAATAGGAAACGAAGCCGCCCGCAACTAGAGCTAAAACAAAAAACACAGCTAAGGGGGCGAAACCCTTTTTGAAATTCCTAGAATTTCTGGAATTTTCCGGGCCATGGGACGTTTTGCCTTTCATGTCCTATTCTTGGCGGGCCATATTAAATAGTCTTCCGTTTTTGTTCGGCCGCGGCCGAAAATTGCTGGTTTCAAACAAAACCTTGGGAAAGTATGTATTTTTAAAATTTCCAGAGAAGTATTGATATCCGGGTTCAGAGGTGATTGTATGGGGTATGTCTCAAATTGGCTCAGATCTTGTATGTACGATGTGCATATGGATCCCCTCGCTGGAAAGGCAACCGGAATCATAGAAACACCAAAGGGCTACAAATGGCATCTGGTCTTTGAAAATACCGCAACATTGCCGCCTGGAAGCACCGGCGCTGTGGGGAGCAACTATGAACTGAGTTCACTGGAGCTTGAATTTCCCAAACCTCTGTTATTTGGCCATTGGCGCAAAATAAAAATAATTTGATGCCTTCTGCCAATTCAGAACTTCACTTCCACGTCGCGCTTCTCGGCTTCCGTCGCCTTGAAGAGCTCCTCGGGCGTGTAGCCCAGCATGCCGGCGACGAACCTGTCCGGAATCGATTGTATGCGGATGTTGTAGGTCGTGACGGAATCGTTGTAGAATTCGCGTCGGTCGGCGAGCTCGTTCTCGATGCCGCTTATCCTGCCCTGCAGCTGGATGAAGTTCTCGTTCGCCTTCAGGTTGGGGTAGTTCTCGGCGACCGCGAATATAGTCTTAAGCGCGCCTGATATGATGCCGTCGGCCTTCGCCTTCTCGGGCAGCGTCTTGGCGTTCATGAATTCTGTCCTGGCCCTCGTCAGCTGCGTGAGCGTCTCGCGCTCGTGCTTCATGTAGCCTTTAACAGACTCGATAAGCTTCGGCAGCTCGTCGATCCTCTGCTTCAATAAGACTTCTATGTTCGAGAATGATTTCTTGATGTTGTTCTTCAGCCTGACCAACCCGTTGAAAACGGAAACCACATACACAACTATGACTAGGGCAACAAGGCCCAGCACCACCATGATTATGAAACCCAATTCGAAAGCCATACTCACCACCATTCCTTAGAGGATTATAACAATCACGGGTTTATAAAAATTATTGCCAGGCAGCCGGCGACCAGGGCTATGCCTCCCACGATTCCCACGGCCACCTTTATGCGGAACGTCGAGAGCAGATCCTTCTCCGGCTTGTCCGAAATCATGTAAAACTTCTCGTTATTGCCCTTGTGTATCATGATGTCCTCGTAGCTTTGCTTCGCCGTCCCTTCTTCAACGTAGGGGTTGTCGCCCGCGGTGCCCATTATGTAGAGCTTGTCGCCGGACATGATGTCGTATTCGACGAAGCGCATCTGCTTGTTAATGCCCAAGAAACTGGCGTGCCCTATGCCCTGGCTGTCAAGGAACGCGATGACGTTCGGCGGCGGATCCCTGCCCCAGCCCGAGCCGTATTCGTAGTCGGGGGAAAGCTCGATGGACGCTCCCGCGGGGTCCACGAGCACCTGGCCCGTGTCGTCCCTGAGGTAGAACTTCGTCCTGTCCTCCCCGCTCCTCACAGTCACCCACGTGCTGGTTTTGCCCTGCTGGCGCAGCTCCTGGACGCTGTAGTTGTAATAGATGCAGTCTTCTCCCGAGAACGGGCTCTTCAGCATCCGCTTTTCTGCCGGAATGACCTCCCCGAATATCTCCACCAGTCCCATCGCTAACGAACGCACTTTCGATGTCGGCGTGTTCTCTATCAGCTGCTTCTGCCTGAACCAGAGGAGACCCAGGACCAGCAGAACAAGGCCTGCGAAAACTCCGATTACAGCGTATGCGAACAACTCTCCAGCCATTCAATCCTAATTTATTTCATTATTTAAAAAAGCCCGCCCATTTATGTTAGGGGGCGTTGCGAATGCCGAACGTCGAAAGGCTCGAATTCTTCGAGGGAAAGAAAAAAAAGAAATACAGGGCCAAATACAGAAAAAGGGTTAAATACAGGAAGACGCCATTAGGATAATGGTAAACAGCGATGCGTGATGTTCATGCCGAGCATATTCGATTTCACCCTCATCGAAATAAGGGACATTGCAATCTCTTTGCTGGTTCTCGGCTTCGTTTTCGCGTATCCCGAAATTCTGGGGGATCCGTTTTTCATATTATACTCGCTGATGGGAGTCGGCATCGCCTTCGTCGGCCACGAGCTGTCGCATCGTTTCGTCGCGAGGAAGCTGGGCTTCTATTCCGCCTACAGGATGTGGCCGCAGGGCCTGCTGCTCGCGCTCCTGCTCGCGATCGCCACAGGCGGAGGCTTCGTCTTCGCCGCGCCGGGCGCGGTCGTCTTCTCGAGCTACTGGATAATGAGGACGCCGAGAATCAGGGACATCGGCCTCATAGGCATCGCAGGGACCGTGTTCAACATAACCGTCATGTACTGCTCGCTGGCCGCTTACTTCGCGAGCGGCGTCGAACTCTTCTCGTTCATGGCGGTGATAAACGGCTGGCTCGCAATCTTCAACCTCATACCGTTCGGGCCGCTGGACGGCATGAAGGTCATGCAGTGGAACCGGAAGGTGTGGCTGGCCGCGCTTGCCCTCGCCATCGCGGGCTTCATTGTAGCCTATATTTTCTAGATAACATAAAATACGTGAGTGTTAATCAGGCTGGTTTTTATGTGTCCTCGGAGAAATGTTAATCAACATGGCTCTTGGGATGCGTCTGCGCGTGATCGCGCTTGTAACGGTAGTTCTGGCCGTCCTCGCGAGCGGCTGCACGACCACGCCCGCAGGCGACTGGGACGGCCGCACTCTGAACGAGAACACTTCATATGAATATTATAATAAAAGCGGGTCAAGCCATCTCGGCGGCGGCAACGTCACCATAAAGGGGGACTTCAGCTTCATGGTATACGGGGAGAACACGTTCTGGCTAAGGCCCAACGACACCGCCGCGTTCGACGTCGTCTTCAATAACCTGCAGGAGGACGGGAAGAAGCACAACTTCATAGCGAGGGCCTTCCCTGCCGCCGCGGACTTCGACGTGATGGCCGCTTACCAGTGCCTGCACTTCACGACCTGCGATGCGCTTCTCTCCCGCATGAGGCTCATGCTCGACCAGCAGGAAACGCCGATAGAGATAAACCACACGTTCGTCGGCCTCTATGACATCAAAATCCGCATCCCAGGCGGCACGCCGGCCGGCGTATACATGTTCAACGTCGTCGCCTGCAAGGAAATCGCTTTCGCCGACTGCACAGAGACCGCGACGAACTTCGGGCCCAACGTGCCGATAGTGGTGCACGTTTTAGAATGATGACTAGAAACTGATTTTTAACGTTTTTAAATTCTTCCTGCGAAGTTATTAACCATGAAATCTGCTGCAACAATATACACCAGTATTTTTACTCTGCACCTGAAAGACGAGGGAATAATAGGCCTAAGACCAGCTGAAAGGCTCGCCGAAACGCTTGAAATGGTTTTACAATATCCATTCGTTGCAAGTATCAGTTTATCCAATGGCGATGATTTTCATTACGGAAAAAGGAGTGAAAAAAAACCACAACTGACCGATTTCGCTGGTAAATTATATAATCATCATGATTATACAGCGGTATTGGAATTCGAGAGAGAGCCCACAGAAAGTGAGTTGGCAGAAGTTCTCGGAAAAATTGATGCTTTTTTCAGACAAGAACACCCGCACACCCAAGGATCACTCAAACCATATTGTCATATGAAGCCGCACAGGAACTGACGGACGGAGAGGGACGAACGAACCGAACGGAACAACGGAACCGGAACGAACGAAATCTTTAAATACTTCTTAATGTAAAGGTTTATATATTGTGGTATCAAATAGTAGCATCAAAATGTATGTGTTATGATACTGGAGATGTATGTGTTATAATACTGAAGAGAGCTAAACCACTGCAAGCATCTCGTAAACGAATTCAAAACCTCATCGGATTTGAAGAAAGGTGTTATGGCGATGAAGCGCGACCCGCTTGAGATAATGAGGGAGATACTGAATCTCCTGGAAAAGCAGAGGGATGAAGCGTTCAGCCTTAACGCCATCTCCGAGAGGACGGGCATCCACAACGTCACGGTGAGGCGCTATGTCGAGATGATACAGATGGTGCGCAGGGAACCGGAGATCGAGGTCATCAAGACGAGCCATTCTATCATCATAAGGATAAGGAAGCGCGAAAAACGGGTGCAGGGAGTGCAGGAGTAGAGGCGGGAACATGATAATATTCAAGGGACAGCAGGTGCAGATGGACGGAGGGATGGAAAGGCCGAAGAGGCCGTTCCCGCTCGGGCCCGGGGAGAAGCTGCCAGGCGGCCAGAAGAAGCTGGGCGATTTTTGCAACAGGGAACTGGAAGGGGCCGTGGAAACGATGAAAGAAATTAATATCGCGCCGGGTAACTATTATCCGGGGCATAATACGGGAAATCATGATGCATTGGAACCGGCAGGCGTTCCGCATGAAAACGTTTTGATGGAGGGTGATTTTTATGGCAGGTAAGGAAAAGGACGTGGCGCTCAAGGTCGGCGAACTGACCGACCGCGGCGAGTTTGGCATCGGCATTGTCAGGATAGACGCGAAAACCATGGGCGAGCTGGGCATAAGGGAAGGCGACGTCATAGAGCTCGGCGGCCAGAAGAAGACGGGCGCGATCGCCGTGCGCGCCTACCCGTCGGACATCGGGCTCAGCGTGGCCAGGATGGACGGCATAACCAGAACGAACATAGGCGTCGGCGTGGGCGAGACGGTAAAGATAGTGAAGGCCGACGTCAAGGACGCGAAAAAAATCGTGATAGCGCCCGCACAGAAGGACGAGATGCTCGAGGTCTCGCAGGGCGTTGCCGACCTCCTGAGGCAGAACCTTGCCGGCAGGCCGGTCAGCAAAGGCGACGTTATATCGCCGTCGCCCGTGTCAAGAACGAGGCGCAGCGCGAGTCCTTTCGGGGACGACATGGACCCGTTCGACCTGCTGAGGAACTTCGGCATAGGCATCGAGAATTTCTCGTTCATACCCATGCAGAGCGAGACGCGGCTGGCGGTCGTCGCGACGCAGCCCGAAGGCATAGTCAAGATCACGCCGGCGACGCAGATAGAGCTCAGGAAGGAAGCGGTCGACATAGAGACGGCAGGGAAGGGCCCGACCATCACCTACGAGGATATCGGCGGCCTGCACGGCACGATAGAGAAGATAAGGGAGATGATAGAGCTGCCGCTGCGCCATCCCGAGCTTTTTACCCGCCTGGGCATAGATCCGCCGAAGGGCGTTCTGCTCTACGGGCCGCCCGGGACTGGAAAGACGCTGCTCGCGAAGGCCGTGGCAAATGAGTCCGGGGCGAGCTTCTATTCGATTGCGGGGCCGGAAATAATGTCCAAATGGTATGGCCAGACGGAAGAGAATTTGCGCAAGATTTTCGAGGAAGCCGAGAAGTCCGCGCCGTCCATAATATTCATAGACGAGATAGACGCGATCGCGCCGAAACGAGAAGAGGTCACGGGCGAGGTCGAGAAGCGGACGGTTTCGCAATTGCTCGCGCTCATGGACGGGCTGAAGGCGAGGGGAAAGGTCATCGTCATCGCCGCGACGAACATGCCGAATTCGCTTGACCCCGCGCTGAGGAGGCCGGGCAGGTTCGACCGCGAGATAGAGCTGGGCGTTCCCGATACGAGAGGGCGCAGGGAAATACTGCAGATACACGTGAGGAACATGCCCCTCGAGCCGGATGTCGACCTGAACTGGCTTTCGAGCATAACATACGGCTTCGTCGGCGCGGACCTCGAGGCGCT
Organism: Candidatus Aenigmatarchaeota archaeon; assembly: GCA_963726265.1. Taxonomy (GTDB): domain Archaea; phylum Aenigmatarchaeota; class Aenigmatarchaeia; order QMZP01; family QMZT01; genus JBGPQP01. Next base: position 1,066,886 of record CAVSBQ010000002.1, on the reverse strand, counting down.
CGCGAAAGAAGCCGCGATGTCCGCACTGAAGCGTAATCTTCCTGAGCTAACGTGGAAGAAGGAGGAGGAGGAAATCCCGCAGGAAGTCCTGAAGAAGCTTAAGGTCAACAGGAAGGATTTCGAGAACGCGCTGAAGATGGTCGAACCGTCGGGCATGCGCGAGGTTATGATAGAGATCCCGACCATAAAATGGAACGACATAGGTGGCCTCGATGGCGTGAAGCAGTCGCTGAAAGAAATAACCGAGTGGCCGCTGAAGAACCCGGAAGTCTTCACCAAGATGGGCATATCGCCGCCAAGGGGGATTTTGCTTTACGGGCCGCCCGGAACTGGAAAGACGCTGCTCGCGAAAGCCGTCGCTTCCGAGAGCGGGGCTAATTTCATCTCAGTCCGCGGACCGGAAGTCCTGAGCAAATGGGTCGGCGAGAGCGAGAAGCACATACGCGAGATTTTCAAGAAGGCGAAGCAGGTCGCGCCGAGCGTGATATTCTTCGACGAGATGGACGCGCTCGTCCCCAGAAGAGGCCTTGACGTCGGCAACAGGGTGATGGAGAACGTGGTGTCCCAGATCCTGACCCAGATGTCAGGAGTCGAGGAGATGCACAACGTCGTCGTGATAGGCGCAACGAACAGGCCCGACATACTCGACCCGGCGCTGCTGAGACCAGGGAGGTTTGACAGGCAGGTGCTGGTGCCCGCGCCGGACGATAAGGCGAGGCTCGAGGTCTTCAAAATACACACGAAGCGGATGCCGCTGAAGGACGTGGACCTGAAGAAGCTCGCGAAGGCGACGGAAGGCTACTCCGGCGCCGACATCGAAGCTTTGTGCAGGGAGGCCGGCATAAACGCGATAAGGGAAATCATGGCCAGCGAGGGAGAAAAAAAGCCCGGGAAAACTGCGAATGATTCCAGAAACGCGAAGGCGAAAGCAAAGGGCGACGGGGATAAATACCGCGTCACGAAGAAGCACTTCGACGAGGCGCTGAGGAATTCGAGCCCTTCGATAACGCCGGAGATGCTCAGGTATTACGAGAAGATAATCGACGAGTTCAGGTCCAAAGGCATGGAGAGGAAGAAGAGCAGGAAGGAAGACACGAACTACGTGGACGATTGAAGGCATGGAATGCCTGGGCGAACCCGGGAAGCGTTGAACTTATAAAATGCCATTTTTAATTATTTATCATGAGGCTGCTCTACAACCCGAAGAAGGTCGGAGACAAGCTCCAGGCATGGAGATGCTTCCTCATAGGCAGCCTGTTCACGTCGTCCTTCATCTTCTTCGCCATAACGGAAAACGTGCTCGTGTTCTTCGCCGCGCTCGCCATGATGGCTGCCGCGGTGCTGATGTTCCTGGACACGAACATCAACTTCAGGACGCCGGTCTACCTTTTCCAGAACCTGGCGTCGGCGGGCCTGGGCCTGGCCGTGTCGGTGGGCTTCTACCTTTACGGCTTCCTGCTCGTCTACCTGTGGATAACAGTCGTGCTGGTCCTGGCGACCTGGCTGCACAAGCTCAGGGTGAGAGGCAGGCAAAAAGACGAAGGTAAGCCTGAAAAGAAAAAGGCTGAAGAAAAAAGCGAAAAATAATCCGGGCTTTCAGGATTCTACTGGGCCTTCGCCTCGGTTTTGACCTTGGCTTTCTTTGGGGTTTCAGCGCCCGTCCACTTCAGGTTCTTGTCCATCCTGCCCATGTTCCAGTTTTTCTGGCACTTGGAGCTGCAGAAGTAGACGATCCTGCCGTCGTTCCTCACGAGCATCTTGCCCGTTCCCCTGGGCATGTTCGACTTGCACATAGAGCATTTCATGATTAACACCTTTAGCGTTCCAGCAAGACCCGGTTATGGGCTAACCGCCGGACATCCTGCCGGCAGCGTCCATCTCCGTGTCCTTGAGCATTATGATGTCGTTCTTCCTAACCGGGCCGGAGACGTTCCTCATGAGGACCTTGCCTTTGTCGCGCCCTTCGAGCACCTTGCAGCGGACCCTGGTCACTCCCTTGACTCCTAGCTTCTCCATTACCTGCAAAACTTCGGCTGCTACGACCATAATTCACGCTCACTTGGCCTGAGGGCCTTCGAGCTTCCTCTTTATGTCTTCGACCAGCTTTTTCGAATCGCCCGTTTCCTCTATGGCGATGCTTGAGGTTCCCACTTCTATGCCCGCGGCTTTGCCTAGCTCGAGCTTCGACGGCACCTCTACGCAAAGGACCTTCTTCTCGTTGCACAGAACCGGCAGGTGCATCACGACTTCCTCAGGCGTGACGTCGGCAGCGACGATGACCATCTTCGCGAGCCCTCTTTCGAGGCACTTCGTGGTCTCGTTCACCCCTTTCCTCAGCTTGCCCGTGCTGTGGGCTATTTCAACGGCTTCGTAAATCTTGTCCGTTAAATCCTTCGATATCTCCGCTTTCACGAATTTTGGCATGTCCATCCCTCCTTGCCGGCGTTTTCATTTCCGTTTATGCTGTCCTGTTTGTTCGTCCGGCTCGGTCATTGACCAATACAGTATTAATGATGAGCAATATTTAAATATATCGCCTTATAATTATTGATACAACCATTCACAACCATGCGAGAGGTCTGAATATGAAATGCTCAAGTTGCGGAGTCAACATAGAGAACCAGAAGGGCTGGGTCGAGTTCGGATGCCCCGGCTGCGGCAAGGCGAAGATAATAAGGTGCGGCAAGTGCAGGAAGCTGACGAACGTGTACGAATGCGGCTCATGCGGCTTCAGAGGGCCGTAGCTTCGAAAGGCGCGGCAAAGCCGCGCCGGCAAACCATAGATTTTAGAGGTGTTAAACATGGGTGACGTCATAGTCGTTTTCAGGGTAATCCCGGAAAGCATGGATTTCTTCGATGCGGTAAAGCACGAACTCGAGAAGCTCAAGCCCCAGCGCCTCGAGGAGGATCCCATCGCCTTCGGCCTCAAGGCTTGGAAGTTCACGAAAATCATTCCCGATGAGGAAGGGACGCTACCGAAGCTCGAGGAGCAAATCGCGAAGATAAAGCACGTCCAGTCGTCCGAGACCGTCGAGGTCTCGAGAAGCCTGTAGAGCTGTTTTTCATGCCGCTTTGCCGTGCCCGCAGGCACAATAAGGCTTTATAAAATTTAACATTTTGTTAGTTAACATGACCGGAAAAATAGAAATTCTGAAGCCAAACCTGTTTATTGCGCAAGGAGTATACCATCATACAGTCCATGCTGCATCTGAAGTCTATTTTTGTCTAGGAGACGCGGAACAGTTGAGTAAAGCTTGCGCGCACGTGGATAATCTTACTACAGAAAAGATTGGAGAACTCAGAATAGGCAAAACCAGCAATTTAATTTCCAAAGGGAGATTTTTTTCAGAAGCGTATCACATTAAAATGCTCGAAAATAATTTTAGAATCCCACTAAAGGAATATATCCACGGAGATTTTTCAACGCTTTTCCTCCTGTCCCTCCCCGATGCTCCAGATGCTGAAAAGGATGCTGATCATCCGAGAAAAGATGCTCAACCGAGAGAGAAGCTTCCATATAAAGAATTCAGGGTTTTTTGGGATCCGAAAACAGACCCCATGGAATTTTTTTACGCTAAAACAGGCGGGTTTAATTCCAGTTCGGATAAAGGCATTTGGTTTGATAGATGCGAAGAAACGTTGAGAGAGCTTGGAAAATATGCAGAAAACGAACAATTAGCGTTGAAAATGGAAGAGATTATAATAAAACTTGGGGAACTAGAGAAAGTTTATAAAGAAATGAGTGATAATGAAACAATAGCAGCTTTTCATGTTATAAGATGCACGGCGCCTCAAGTACCCTTTAGAGAAAAGAAGCTTTTTCCGATTGGAAGGGTATCTGTTTATAATTACAAGAGCGACGGGGAAAAGATTTTGAGAGCATTCGCCGATGGTCTAACGGAATTTGATGGCCCTGAACTGTCAGTTGACAAAGTACCGGAATATATGCACCTTTTGAAAAACATTGAGCATACGATTGATAATATTTCAAGTTTATCCGGTGGGAGCGTAAGAGTTAAAAAACTTGAAGAGCTGAGGAAAGGGTTATTTAAATCATAAATGCCGCTTCCAAATTACTTTTTTAAACTCTATGCAACCAATATATTTTATATGAAAAAGCCCAGGATAGCTGCTGCGTTATTGTTCCTTCTGGCTCTGAATTGTTTCATATGGCCTGCAAAGGCACAGAATCTCGATTACTACGGCATAGAGAGTTGGATTCAGGAAGATACGACCATTCTGAACGTCGTTACGCTGACGTTCAACTCCAGCGTCGAAAGCATGGAATACAAATTCAAGGCAAGGATTTCCAACGTCACGGTCGAATCGAAATACGCCCCCGCCGACTGTGAAACCAGGGCAGGAGAGATGTCATCCGTCTCGTGCGATTTCATAAACTACAAAAACTACGACGGCGCAAAGATCGAGATATCGTTCCTGAGCGACGAAATCACGCAGAAGGCCGAAGAGGTTTACGAATTCAACCGCTTCGTCCCCATCGAAACCGGCACGAACAGGTTCTTCAACATCGTCTACCTGCCTCCGACTGCGACGCTCGTGACAGACGCGCCTAACGAGTCCTTCACGCCCAGGAACGGCAAGACCCTGAGCGACGGCAAGCACATAATGGTCTACTGGGACAAGGAGAGCGTGGAGAACGGGGAGGACATGTATTACGCCGTGACGTACCGCCTGCCGCCATCCAACATGGGCAGCATATGGGACATCGGCATAACCGTCGTGATAGCCGTGATACTGATCGCCTCCCTGGGCGTTTTCTACGTGAGGACGACGCGCAAGCAGGACTCGATAAAGGTGCTCATGCCGCTGATGAAGGGGGACGAAAAGGTCGTCATAGAAATACTGCTCAAGCACGAGGGCTCGGCGAACCAGAAGGTCATCGTGCGCGAAAGCGACTTCTCGAAGGCAAAGGTCTCGAGGATCATAACGGGCCTCAAGGAGCGCGGCATCGTCGAAGTGCAAAGCCTGGGCAGGACCAACAAGATAACTTTGAAGATAAAAAAATAGTAAGGCAATTTTTATTTGCCCTTTTCCTTCATGCTCTTGACCAGGTCGGCCAGCGAGCGCATGGATTCTAGCATGGGCGAAAGCGAGTCTTTCAGCGCCTTCTCCATCGACTCCATCCTGCCGTTTATCGCATCCATGTTCCTGGAGTAGCCGTCTATCTTGCTCTCTATGCCCTTGACCTCGCCGCTCTTCTCGGAGCGCATCCTGTTCATCTCGTCGGAGACCGAATCCATCTTCCTGCTTATCTGCTGGAACTGGGAATCGACCACCTTGAAGCGCTCTCTTATGTCGCGCAGCTTCTCGTCGACTATGACTTCAGCGAGTTCTTCGATTTCGCGCTTGTCTATGCCTTGCCTCTGCGGTCCTCTTGCCGGCGCTCTCCTCGGTTGCGGCTGGAAGTATTCGCCCTCGGGCATGTCCGGGAATTCGGGTTCCCTCAAGGCCGGCTCGGGCGGTGGCGGCAGCTCTTCATCTACCATGTCGGCGCCTGGGTAGCCGAGGTTCCTGGGCAGCTCGTCCCTCTCGGGCGGCGCCTCGGGCGGGCCTCCTAAGGGTCGCTCGCCGTATTCGTTGGAAGGCCTGTAGAAATCGCCCGAAACCCTGTTCTTAAGCGCTTCCTTCATGGCCTGGTCTATCTCCGTCGTGGAATAACCTTCGCGTCTTAACGCCCTGATTATGTCGGGCTCCGGGACGCCGCGCGACGCGAATGCCCTTACCTCGTCGCTCGGGACTATCCTTCTTTCGGGCGGCCTCGAAGATGGCGGACCCGCCGGACCTCCGTAAGACGAATCCATCGATTCCATAGCGTCGCCTTTTTTCTTCTTGCCGCCGAAAGGATTGAACATAAGACACCCCTTTTATATTATATTTGGTTTCATCCTCTTAAAATATTAAATTTCCCCGCTTTCCCTCAGGGCTTCGAAAGCTTTTCATCGATGAAGCTTTCCATCTCCTCCTTCGTCACGAAACTCGACTTCATGGGATCGTATATCGAGATGAGCTGCCTAATCTCGTCGACGTTCGTTTTGGTCGCGACTAGCTTGAGCTGGTTGAGTATCTCCTTGTAGGTCGTCTCTATCCTCCCCACCCTCTCCTCGAGCTGGCCGATTTTCGCGTCCCTCTCGGCCGCCGACCTCTGGATGTTCTTGTTGTAGGAGACGAAGTTCTGCTCGATGGAATTCATGCGCGTGTCCGTCGCCTGCATCTTCTGCTCGATTACGCGAAGCCTCTGCACGTTCTCGTTCATCCTGTTTATGACGTCGGCCAGTATCCTTTCCTGCTTTTCGTCAGGCGTCTTGCCGAAAACTGCCATAATTAAGATTATGGGAACTCGCTAATAAATCATTTTCAGGCCCGTAAAAGAAAGAGAATGCGGGAGCAGGGATTCGAACCCTGGAAGCTACTAAAGCACTAGGCATTTCCATGGCTTTTCAGCCAACGCCTGAACTTAGCCATACCTAAACTTGGCCATACCCTTGGATTAGGTATTCTAGCCCCTTTGACCGCTTGGGTACCCCCGCTTACTTGTCCAGCCACATGTTCCTGCGCTTCTGTTTCCTCGTGACTTCCTCGTCCTCCTGGAGATGGACGCCCCTGCACTTGGGGCAGAGCATCCTGCCGTTCACGTTCTTGAGCGCCGTGCACGGCTCTCCGCACTTGTCGCAATATTTTTCAAAGGTTGGCATTTGCTATCACTTTAAAATACATGGACTTCTCGGTTTAAAAACTTGCAACAGCATCAGAACCTTTTGGCGTTCCACTCGAAGAAGTATGCCGCCAGCGCCTTCGCATCGCGCGGCTCGGCGTTTTTTATCGCGAACAGGTAGGCGAGCAGCATGTCCGGCAGGTTGGGGTTTATCCCTTCGCCTTCCGTGATTTTCTTCTGCAGCGTCTCTATGAACCTCGCCGTGTCGAACTTCCTTCTCGTCCCTATTTTTCCGAAGTCCACCGTGTCGTCGCTTCTGACCCTGCTGCGCGCGAGCTTCTTAAGCCTTCTCGCGGCGAACGCCTTCGAAAGCTCGGAATGCCTCCTCCTGTCGTCGTAGTTGAAGGCGTCGATATAGCTGCCCCTGTGCTTCCTGAGCTTCTCGAGCTGGAAAAGCAGGACCTCGAAGAGCTCGTCCTCTCCGGCGTTTTTCAGGCGCTCGAGCATTTTCACGAGCACGTCCCTTGAGAGCGTCCTGCCGGTGTATTCGTAGAAGTAGTAGTCCTTCTCCTTTATCCTTTCCACGTTCATCCTCGGGTAGTGCCTGCACGTGTGAGGCTTCGCTGAATGGCCGTGGCGCTTCTCGAGAGCGCACCTGCTCTCCCTGTCCAGGAATATGCAGTCCCTTTCCTTGCCGACGGCCTTCATCCTCGGCTGCGGCTTCGTCTCGAGGAAATCGCCCGGCCTGTAGCCCAGCGTGACCAGCGTTCCTGATATCCTCCTTCGAGAGCTCGATGTCCCAGCCCTTGCAGCACAGCGCGCAGTTGTCGCAGTTCTCGCAGCCAGATTTGACCATGCTTTAATTTTGAGGCCGAAGTTTTAAAAATAAGAAGTAGGCTGAGTGGGCTGGCATGGGCATTCCCATGCCTTTGGTTGAGTATGCCCCGGCCGGGATTTGAACCCGGGTCACCGGCTTTCTTCGTGAAGTCATTGCTTCGTGCATGAGGCATGCAGCGAAACTCTTACCTTTCGAGACTTCGAAAAGCACCCGAAAGGCCGGTATCCTCGCTGTTTCCCGAACTCAATTCTGTTCGGGAATTGACCGGGCTAGACTACCGGGGCATGATAATACATAATCCGGCCTTGTTTATAAAAACCTACTCGTCTATTATCTTTCTGAGTTCGGATGCAATAGTGCTTTCATCCAGAGATGCTACCAAGCCTTTTTCTATAAAAGAATCGTATATTTCTTTTGCCTGTTTCAGCGTGTATGCTATCATGTGCAGCCTGCCGCCTCCTTTGATGACTGGTGTGCCGGTTTTTTTCCCCGCCAACCTGACTGCATCCGATCTTATATCCCTTTCTGGTTCGCCTTCCTCAGGTTCGATTCTGTGGCGGAAAAGCAGACTTCTCACAAGCTCCACGGTGTAGAGGCCTTCTTTAGCGGCCTGCTGATTGAATCTCGCAACTGCATAGTTCGTGTCAGTCAGGCTCACCCCCGGCCTTCTCGGAATAATATCGGACCTGTCGCTGACATAATAGGGTGTCTTGTCTATGTTTCCTGGGGGTTTGTAACCGAACATGAATGAATAAATAGCAGTTAAAAATTAAAAGGGATGTGCAAGAAAACATGGGTCCAGCCGGAGTCGAACCAGCGATCTTCTGCACGTCAAGCAGACGTCATAACCACTAGACCATGGACCCAGATATAGTGAATATGTTTTGGCCTGATTTATAAGCATGGGCCGGGAGGGAATTGAACCCTCGATCTTCGCCGTGTGAAGGCGACGTCATGCCACTAGACCACCAGCCCGATGGTTAGCGCTGAGAGCAGGATTCGAACCTGCGCGGGCGGATGCCCACTCGCTATCCCGGAAGCGTTAGCTTTCTGTTGCCGTTTTTGCTTGAGCTTTTTCCTAAAAAGCTCACTCGAGGCGAGCGCCTTGAACCGGACTCGGCCATCTCAGCATTTCAAGCGAAGGCTTCGTAGTGGCAAACCTTCGTCCTGTTTACAGTATTTATTATAAATCTCTTTTATATTAGTTATGAAAATCACCGCTGAACTCCAGGGCAGTAAGCACAGGCTCAGCCTGCCCGCGGAAGCGAGGGCGATAGACGCCGTGCAAAAACTCGGGATAAATCCCGAGACCGTGCTCGTGAAAAGGGGAAAGGAAATAATAACGGACGACGAAAGGCTCGGCGACAACGACAGGCTGGAGCTCATAAAAGTTGTTTCTGGTGGCTGAATGAAATGCTCCAAATGCGGGAACAAGGCAGTGTATCGCAGGAAATACGAGGGCACGTATTTCTGCAAAAGGCATTTCATGGAGAGTGTGGAAAACAAGGCCATGCGGACGATACGCAAAGGCAGGATGGTCGAGCGCGGCGACACCATCGCCTTCGCGCTGTCCGGCGGCAAGGATTCGTCTGCCGCGCTTTTCATGATGCACAGACTTTTCCGCCGTAGGCGCGACCTCAAGTTCTTCGCGATAACCATAGACGAAGGCATACCCGGCTACCGCGACGAGAGCCTTAAGATAGCGAAGCGCCTGTGCAGGAAGCTTCGCGTAAAGCATCACGTTTTTTCCTTCGAAGACGAGTTAGGCAAGCCGCTCAGCGAGAAGGTGAAAGAGACAAAAAAATCCGACAGATGGGAAGGCACGGCCTGCACCTGCTGCGGCCTCGCACGTCGCTGGCTGCTGAACATGAAGGCCAGGGATCTTGGCGCAACGAAAATCTGCTTCGGCATGAACCTCGACGACGAGGTGCAGGGCATTCTCATGGACTACATACGCGGCGACCTGGTGCGCCTCGCCCGCATGGGCGGCGAGCCGATTCTGAAGAGCCGCCTGTTCGTCCCGCGCATAAAGCCGTTCAGGGAAATCCCTGAGCGCGAAATCGGCCTTTACGCGCTGCTCAACGGGCTGGAAATCCAGGAGAACGAATGCCCGTTCATCGAGGGCCCGCGGTTCAAGGTGCGCGACTTCATCAACGAGCTGGAAAGCGAAAGCCCGGGCACGAAATTCTCGATTCTGAACACCTTCCACCGCCTGCTGCCCCAGGTCAGGGAGCTTGTTAAACAGGCGAACGTCGAGCTCGTCCGCTGCGAGAGGTGCGGCGAGCCCAGCTCGCAGAAGATATGCAAGACCTGCGAGCTGTGGGGGGAATAGGGAAAGTACGGGAATTTATTTTTATGCGACATAGCCTTCACATGACAAACAGTTTCAAAATATACATCAGGCCGGCGGATTTGCTTCAGGTGAATGTGACAGACGACCTGACTCTGGATTTCAGTGCGCCATGGATGAAGGGTTACAATGCGATACTGGTGGACAGGTATCCCAGAGGGGAGAAATTTGAGGTGTGGCCCAGAACAATAAATGCCGAAACAGGAAAGGACCTTGGCAGCGGCTCCTACGGCTTTATGCAAATCCCGGCGCACCTGTATGACAGATTAACAGAGGCGCTGAAAGCGAGCGGCTTTACTGAATTTGTCCCGCATGCAGGCAAGTCCTGATGCCAAAAGCTGATGTTTTGCGGCAAGTGAACCGCCAAGAAAGGCTTTTAAAGCATAACACCGTTATTTTTCTTGCTATCCTATAGTAAAAAGATGATATTATGCCATGGATGTCGGAATTAGGATTTGGCGAAAAAAACTACAAGTTTAGACCTAAGAGTGATTTTCTTATCTCGCTTCTATCAGATGGAATTTGTCCTCTTCTGGCTACTTTGCCGGCAGATAAAATTTTCAACAAGATTTGCGTTGTCGTATCAGAAGGGCCGGACGGGCAGAGAACCCTGCAATACGTGCTTAAAAAAACGGACAACGGAAGCAATGGCTTGCAATACGAGTCGCCCGTAATCGCCATACCTACCGAGTTCGAAAACCTCAATCACGATGAATTATCAAGAGAGATTGGAGAGAACGTCCGGGAAAATCTCAAATCAATAGAAGGGAAATATCCCTCTAGCCTTTAGACAAAAATTATAAACCCTCAACATAATCTTATTCTCATGCGGCATGAAGATGTGAATGAACTGAATGGACCAAAGGGAAAAATCATCCAGCGAGGCGCAGAAGCGATTTTGTACCTGCGCGACTCGGAGCGCGGCCAGGAACTGGTTAAAGAACGCGTATCGAAAGGCTATCGCATCCCGCAGCTGGACATGAGGATAAGGAAGCAGCGCACGCGCGCAGAGGCAAAGCTCATGGAGCGGGCGAGGGCGAGCGGAGTCGCTGTCCCGAAGCTGCGCACCGAGGACGATTTCAGGCTCGTCATGGAATACATACGAGGAAGGAAGCTGAAGGATGCGCTGAATGCGATGGGCGGGAAGGAGCGCAAAAAGGTTTGCATGGAAATGGGCGGGCTGATTGCCGCGCTGCACCAAGCGGGAGTGATCCACGGCGACCTGACGACCTCGAACATGATTCTTTCAGATGCTGGCGAACGGCTCTATCTTATAGATTTCGGCCTCGGTAAGTTCTCTTCATCCGTCGAAGATCAGGCGGTCGACCTTTTCCTGCTTTTCGAGGCGCTCAAAGCAGCGCATTTCGATGTCCTAGACGCATGCTGGAATGACGTCACTGCCGCGTATGCCAGCCGCTTTGACAAGGCGAAAGACATCCTGGCGAGGCTCGAAAGGATTAAAAAAAGGAGAAGATATAAATAAGCATCCTTTAATATATTGGTATCTATATAATCACAATCTAATCGCAATCATCACAATCCCGAAACAACCGGATTTGTGTAATGAAGTGGTATGCATGACAAAGAAGAAAAGGCTCAAGCACGAGGAAACGGGCGAGGAAATAGAGAAGGAAAAGGAAATGGAAGAGACGGTGGAGAAGCCGAAGGAAAAGCCCGTTGCCAAGAAGGCAGGAGAGGAGGAGCCCATAGCAGAGATAATAGAGGCAGTAGTCGCCCCTCCGGAGAAGGAGATAAAGGAAGTCGCCAGGGTCGTCGAGGAGAGGCTTTCGTCATGGATACCCAGGACCGAGCTGGGCAAGCAGGTGGTCGAGGGGAAGTTCAAGGACATCAAGGAGCTGCTTTCGAGGGGGAAGATAATCCTCGAGCCCGAGATAATAGATTACCTCGTGCCGGACCTGAAGGAGGAGCTGGTCTACATCGGCGGCACGCCAGGCAAAGGAGGCGGAATACGCAGAACGCCGACTCGCATGACCGCCAGGATGCACAAATCGGGCAGGAGATTCAAGCTTACATCGCTCGTCGTCGTGGGCAACGAGGACGGCATAGTCGGCATGGGCAAGGCGACGTCGAACGAGCACAGGACCGCGATAGAGAAGGCGATACAGCAGGCAAAGCTTAATGTTATCAACGTGAGGAGGGGATGCGGCTCATGGGAATGCAACTGCGGAGGAACGCATTCCATCCCGATAAAGACCAAGGGCAAGGCAGGCTCGGTCAAGGTCGTGCTCACCCCGACTCCCGTCGGCGTCGGAGTGGTAGCGGACGAGGAGACGAAGAAGATTCTCAAGCTCGCCGGCATAAAGGACGTCTGGTCCAACACTTTCGGCATGACTTCCACGAGGATCAACCTCGCGCTCGCCGTTTTTGACGCCCTGGGCAACCTGAGCAGGACGAAGGGTGACATATGATGTTCGCCGTGGTAAGGGTCAGGGGCAGCGTGAAGACACGGGGGAAGATAAAGGACACGCTGCGCATGATGAACCTTACCAGGGTCAACCATTGCGTCCTCATCAGGAAGGACCCGAGGACCGAAGGCATGATAAAGAAAGTCAAGGACTTCGTCACGTGGGGCGACATAAGCGAAGCCACGCTGGCCAGGCTCGTGTCTGAGCGCGGCAGGATGGCGGGGGACAGGAAGCCCAGCGAGAAGGAAGTGAAGGACGTCCTCGACGCGCTGAAGAAGAAAGGAGCGAAGGTTGATGGTTTCAAGCCCGTTTTCAGGCTCAGCCCGCCCAGGAAAGGCTATGAGGGCGTTAAGAATCCCTATCCAAAGGGCGCGCTCGGCTTCAGGGGCGAGAAGATAAACGAGCTGCTCGAGAGGATGATTTAGCAGACGCAAGTGATGCTTATGGCGCACCGGAGAAAAAAGATTGTCAGCAAGCGCGGGACGAGGACCTGCGGCCACGGCGGCATGCGAAAACGCCGTGGTAGAGGATACCGCGGAGGCCACGGCAACGCGGGCTCGAAGAAGCACAGGAAATCATGGTTCATAAGATACGACCCCACCCACCTCGGCAAGCGCGGCTTCGTCCCGAAGAGCCAGAAGTGCACGAAGGTCGTTAACGCGATAAACCTCGACGACCTGCAGGCGCTGGCCGGTGACAAGACAGAAATCGACCTGGCGGAAATGGGATTTGACAAGGTCCTCGGCACGGGCAAGGTCACGAAGAAGCTGACCGTGAAGGCCACGGCATTCTCGCGCCACGCGAAGGAAAAGATAGAGGAAGCGGGCGGGAAAGCTGTTTCTGAGTGAAGCTCACGCAATAAATAACGACAAAATCTATTTTAGCAAACCTTATAAATATATTTAACAATTTAACAAAATCAACAAAGGTTTTTGCATGGCTCTTGAGGATGCGTATATCGCAGTGCTGAAGAGGCTGCCTGGCGTTATCGAACCGATAAAGAGGCAGACCTTCAAGGAGAAGCTCAAGTGGACGGGCATCGTGCTGCTCATCTATTACGTGATGACGCAGGTAACCGTCTACGGCATCTCGCAGACGAATTACGAGTATTTCAAATACCTCGAAATCCTGCTGGGATCGACCTTCGGCTCCCTCGTCACTTTAGGCATCGGGCCCATAGTCACGGCCTCGATTATCCTCCAGCTGCTCGTCGGCTCGAAGATAATACCATGGAACCTGTCCGAGGACAAGGGCCGCACGCTGTTCCAGGGGACGCAGAAGCTGCTTTCGATACTGCTTTGTCTGCTGGAAGGTTATGTTTACGTCGCTTTCGGCGCAATCGCAGCCGATGTGGGCATGCTGCCCTTCGTCGTCTTCCAGCTGGCGCTTGGCGGATGGATAGTCCTGTTCATGGACGAGGTTGTTTCGAAATGGGGCTTCGGCTCGGGCATAAGCCTTTTCATAGTCGCAGGCGTAGCGAAGACCATGATCCTGAGAGCCTTCAACCCGCTCACATCGGACGGCATGATTTCGACGGGCATACAGAACCCGCCGGCCGGGGCGATACCGAACGCCGGCATCCTGCTCGGCTCGGGCGAGCCGCTCGCGGCGTTCCTGGTCATGCTGCCCGTAATAGCCACGGTAATAGTTTTCCTGCTGGTTGTTTATGTCCAGGCGATTCGCGTCGAAATACCGCTCGCCTTCTCGACCGTGCGCGGCTTCGGCAGGCGCTGGCCGCTGAAGTTCCTTTATTCGTCCAACATCCCCGTCATCCTCATCGCGGCGCTGCTCGCCAACGTGCAGGTGTTCGCCAAGATGATTTCGCAAAGCGGAGGGAACGCGTGGCTCGGCACTTTCGACGGGAGCGGCAACCCGACGGGCGGCCTGATATTATTCCTCAGCCACCCCAGGACGACCGCGATATCCGGTATGATGATTTCCATCGGGCTCTTCGCCCTGCTCGGCGCGCTGTTCGTCTACTTCACCAAGAAGCAGGGCGGGCTGAAATACGTGCTGGCGGCGGGAGTCGCAGGCGGGCTCGTATGGTATTTAGGCATCTCCGCAACGGGCCTCACCTCGCTTGCCACCATCACGCCCATCGAAGTCGCGAGGCTTTTCACCTACGCGGCCTTCATGATAGGCGGCTCGGTGATGTTCTCGATTTTCTGGGTCAGCACCGCGGGCATGGACTCCAAGACGGTCGCGGCCCAGATAGAATCCACGGGCATGCAAATCCCTGGTTTCAGGCGCGACATCAGGATCATAGAAAAAGTCCTGGACCGTTACATACCCGCGCTCGCAGTCCTCGGCGGAGCGTCGGTCGGCTTCCTGGCGGCTTTCGCGGATTTCACCGACGCGCTCGGAACCGGAACGGGCATCCTCCTGGCCGTCATGATCGTCCACCAGCTCTACGAGCAGATAGCCATGCAGCACATGGAGGACATGCATCCTGCGCTGAGGCGCTTCTTCGGGAAGTAAGTAAATAGCCTTTGGCAGCTAATTCAAAAGTAATTCAATCTTGAAAAAATAAGAAGTCACCCGAAGCTCTCGAGTTCTTTCTCGTCCCCGGCGACGCCGGGCTTCCTGAACTTGAAGAACCACAGGAAGACTACTGCGACGACCACGACGACGATGATGATTATGGGAATGGTGAGGTCAAGCGGTTGCTGCGCTCCGCCTGACTCGGCCATCTCGACCTTCGCCTTCGCGCTCAGGTAATACTCGTTCGCCTGCTCGTAGTTGCCCAGCGCGGCCGCGTTCTGCGCGCTCGAGATTTCGGAGTTTATGTCTTCCAGCGCGTCCGCGGAAACCTTCAGCCCCGCGGCCTTGGAAGCGAGCGCCGTGAGGCCGGAGGAGAAATCTTCAAAGCAGCTGAAAGATACGAACATGAGCGCGCTGTCGCCTCCGCTCTTGAACTTTATGGTGCCCTGGTATCTGCCCCCGCTCTGTGGCGAGGCCTTGAGCTCTATTTCCTTCGACTCGCCAGGCGCGATTGACATGCCGCTAAGCGGAACGTCAAGATAGCCCATCCTGTCCAGGTCCTCGAAGCTGCCTGTATACGCATCGTCGACCTCGTAGGAGAAGCTGGAAAGCTGGCTCGCGCCGTTGTTGGATAGCTTCACGGTCTTCGTCATCTCCGCGCCTGCGATGCATTCCTGCGACCAAACAAGCGAGCTGTCGGCGATTTCGAGCGCCTTCGCCGCCGCGCAAGTCTGGCCTGCCACGGATACTGTCAGCGAAACCGGTATGACCAGCTCCAGGCTCTCGCTCGTCTTCAGCGTTATCTGGCCATTCAGGTCAGACGCGACGTCCGGGATTTCTATTGCAATGTTCGTCGTCTCCTGCGGTCCGAGAGACGCATCGGAAATCGTGACATACTGGTCCTTCATGCCGCCTGACGTCGTGAAAGTGATGTTGGTCGCGTTGGACCTCAGGTTCTTGACGCGTATCGACGTCGAGAAGTCCTTGGACTTGTTCACGCTCGCCGATACCGCCTCCGGCAGGAGCTCGAGGAACTCGGTTATGGAAAAGCTTATGGTCTTTTCGAGCGGCTTCGTGGTCACTATGTCGTATTCGCCCTCGGGCCAGTCGCTTTTCGAATAAAAATCATAGGAGAACGTGTGATTCGCCGCGGCGTCGACGCTGAAGCTCAGGGCCTTCGTGCCGTCGGGATAGCGCACCTCGCCGGAAACCAGGTTCCCGCTGGCCGTCCCGCTGAGCCTGACCCTCTCGCCCTTCCAGTAGTCGGCCTTGTCCGTCTTCAGCGTGAGGTAATCGCCCGACGGGATTTCTATCCTCTTGAGTGCGCTTCCATACGTTCCGGTGTCGTTGACTATGAAGGCGAAATAATAGACGCCGGGGTTGAGCGTTATGTTGCCAGCGTAGCGACCCTGGATCATTTCGTAGTCGAGGGGCCTCTCGCTCTGGTATATGCTGAGGTCCTCCTTGTATATGCTGTATTTGACCCAGTCCTTCTTGCCCATGAACAAGTACATGTAGACCGTGTTGTCGACCCTGTTGACGCCGTCAAGCGGGACCGAAACCTGGGAAACGTTGAGGTAGAGCGTCCTGTTCGATGCGCCGGAGGGAGTAACGACGAAAACGTAAAGCTCGGTCTCGCCCGTCTGGAAGAACGGAGACGGCCCGCATGTCGCGTTGCCGTCCGAATTCGAAAAATAGCACAAGCCCTTGCCATCGACCATGGGGAAGGAGCCCATGCCTATGTTGCCCGTGTTGTAAACGGACCACGTGATGCGCATGGGCGCTTCGCTGGTCTTAGGATCTACCTTGATGAGTACGGACGAGTTGAGCGACACGATTTTCTCGTCCGGCAGTATCATGACATCGGGAATCGCAGCCGCGAGGCCGGCGTTCAGCAGCAAAGCAGCCGAGATGGCTGATAATAATAATGTTAAAACAAACGCCCCGCCCTTCATAATTATAATTGTCGGCAGGGGCTTAATAAATGGTTTTGTGAATGGCTTGTAAATGGCTTTTCATGCGGCTTTTTATCCAAGGCGTCTCAGCCTTTCCGCAGCCTCGTATGGCCAATATTACCTTTAAAAAGGCTGTTTTCAAAGTAATAATAAAGTGGCAAAAATGTTAGGTGAGGGACCATCGATGAAAAGAAGGGATTTCCTTAAAGGAAGCGCCGCCGTGGCTTTAGGCGCCCTGTACGGAGAACATCTGTTCGGACAGACGCCATTCACCAGCGGCGAAGACCGGGAATGGAACCTCCAGGACCACATCACCGAATGGACGGAAGGATGGGGAATAAATGGAGAGTATGTCTCGCCATCCAACCGGAAAATTTTTACGGAAAAAATCAGCATCGAAAGGGCTCAAGCCGGAGATTACAGCACTTTGTCCGCCATCATCAACGTGAGGACAAATGAAAGGTCTGACATAAGAATAGCCGTGGGCAAAACGCCCTCAAATCTCAAAGCTAGGACCTTTGCCGGAGTCGAAGGCAACCTGAATATAAAGGTGCCGCTGAATGATTTCGGGGAGAGGGTCTTCTACCAGGTCTTTTGCGACGGCAAGCCGCTCTCGCCTGTGCGGGCCTTCAAAAACTCAGCATACAACCCAAACCCGATTATTCACTGGTTGAGCGACACGCACGTTTACATGGATGCCCCAAACGAGGTTGACCCCATACGCAAAGGTGTCTCCTCGCCTGAAAGCGCACTGAAAGGCGATTATGAAGTTGATTTCTTCTTGCGGGCCATAAGAAACCCGGAATGGTATAGCAACGCTAGCAAAGAAGAGGCTAGACGTATAACTTTTCTCACAAACGCCTTTAACGTTGCCAACACCGAGGCATACATAGTAAAGAATAAACATCCTGATCTGATAGTTCAGCTTGGCGATGAGATAGGTTTTGAAGACTGGGCATTCAAACGCCAAGTCCTTCCGGAAAAGGATTATTCTGGCAACGCGAAAAAATTGTGGGGCAGGCACAGGAGATACTGGGGCGTGCTTACGCCTCTTGTGCCAATTGTGCATGCTTCCGGAAACCACGACGGGGAGAACATGGCATCGAATCCTTACCACAATTATGTGACCAGCGCAAGAGAAGAAATCTGGGGCCGGGCGATGGGTGACTCTTTCATGCCCCAGAGAGAGAATTATTTTGTTGTCCCACTTGCCAACGGAAAGATGGAGATATACATTCTGGATGTCATAAAAAATTCAGGCACATTAAGGCCGCAGGACAACCGCCTTGGAGGACCACAGAAAACGCGTTTTAAAGGCGACATCGAGAAAAGCGAAGCCCCGATTAAAATGGCCGGCCAGCATAACGTCCTCGGTGGCTGGAATTCGTATGGAAATCCCTTCGAGAACGGCCTGGGTCCGCTTTTCACCAGAGACGATTACAAGAGGAATGGCGTAAACCCGTCGAGCGTGGAGCAGCCGGAAATAACAGAAATGCTTCTGGAAAATGACTTCTATGCGACACTGATAGGCCATAACCATGTATTTGACGAAAGAATTATAGGAACCGGAAAAAACGGCCGCCCGGTTCATGCGGTAACGGTAGGGGCGATCAAAGAATGCAGCACCGTTGAACGGGAATGGGCGCAGCGAGGTCATTGGAAAAACGAATACGCCGGTGCCCTCTTCTCACCTGAGATTACCACGATGTATGTAAAGGGGAACGGCGTCTGGGTGGAAGTGCCCTGCGTATCCGTTCCAAGCAAATACTCAAACCTGGGCGGAGCCGTAATAGGCCAGAAACTGAAACAATACCGCATGTGAACAAACAATTTAAAGCAGGAACCGAAAAACCTATTATAAGGTGATTATCATGGCCATAGAGATGAAGGATTTTGAGAAGATAGAGATGAAGGTCGGGGAGATATTGAGGGTGGACGACATCGCGGGCTCTGACAACTTATACAAGCTTGAGGTCGACATCGGCGGCAGGCAGATAACGCTGGTGGCGGGGCTAAAAAACAGCTACAAGAAGGCAAAGCTGCCGGGCAAGAAGATAATCGTTGTCACTAACCTTAGGCCGGCGACCATAAAAGGCGTGACCTCGGAAGGGATGCTGCTCGCTGCCGTCAAGAACGACGACATCAAGCTGGTCACGGTCGACCCAGACGCTGAGGTCGGCTCGAACGTGGCGTGAGACAGGACATTCCCGGTTTTCCTTTCAGCCTTTTTATTATTTTTACCTTTCTTAATATTTCTTGATTTTTCATAATTGTAAATTTACAATTGATTTTTCGCATTTGTCATATCTGTAAATTTGCAATTTTACAATTGACGATTGCTCGCATTTTTTTGCAATTGTAAAAAATACTTATAATCAGGCGTTGAATTAATTATATGCACGATTACGTCCTGCCTTTCGGCCCGCAGCACCCGGCGCTCGCAGAGCCGGTGCACATAAAGCTCCGGGTCGACGGGGAAACAATCGTCGGCTCGGAGCTCGTCCTGGGATACAACCACAAGGGCATCGAGAAGTCGTTCGAAGCGCGTCCTTGGGCGAAAGGAGTTTACCTGAGCGAGCGCGTGTGCGGCATCTGCGGCCATTACCACACGTCATGCTACTGCCAGGGCATCGAGAGCCTGATGGGAGCCGAAATCCCGGAGCGCGCGCAATATATCCGCGTCATAATCGGCGAGCTCGAGCGCCTGCACTCGCACATGCTCTGCCTCGGCCTCGTCGCGTGGGAGATGGGTCTCGACACTCTTTTTCACTACATGTTCCGCGACCGCGAGCTGGTCATGGACTGCCAGGAACTGCTCACGGGCAACCGCGTCCACTTCGTGATGAACGTGATAGGCGGCGTCAGGCAGGACATAAGCCTCGAGAACGCCGCGAAGACTTTGAAAGCGCTGGACAGACTCGACGAAAGGATAAGGCATTATCTCGGCGTCTTCAGGGACGACTCCTCTGTCAGGAACAGGACCCGCCACGTCGGCTACCTTTCCACGCGGAAAGCGAAGGAGCTGAGCCCGGTCGGCCCGAACCTGCGCGCGTCAGGGCTTGATTACGATGTCAGGGAGACTGGCTACTTCGCCTACAAAAACCTGAAGTTCAAGGCCGTCACTGGCCAGGGCGGCGACGCCATGGAGCGCTGCCTCCTTCGCCTCAGGGAATGCCTGGAATCTTCGCGCATGATACGCGACTCTATTTACCAGATGGAGAAAGTGAAAGGCGACATCACACTCAGACTTCCGCCTGCGATAAATATTAAGGAAGGCCTCGAAACCGTTTCGCGCGTGGAAGCGCCGAGGGGCGAACTCTTTTATTATCTCAAGTCGGCAGGTGAAAAGCCGGACAGGGTCAAGATACGCACGCCCACCTACCAGACCTTCCACATCCTGGACGACGTCCTGAAGGGGTATGAGATAGCGGACGTTCCTGTGATAATCGCGTCGCTCGA
The DNA here is from genome assembly GCA_963726265.1 of Candidatus Aenigmatarchaeota archaeon. GTDB lineage: Archaea > Aenigmatarchaeota > Aenigmatarchaeia > QMZP01 > QMZT01 > JBGPQP01. Next base: position 1,046,704 of record CAVSBQ010000002.1, on the reverse strand, counting down.
CCCGTGCCTTTCGTGCACGGACAGGGTGACTGTCGTCGACGAGAAAACCCGCAAGGAAAGGATAATGACAAAGCACGAAATCCAGCACATGAGAGGCGGAGGTCATCATGGCCATTGAAGCGCTCACGTTCGCGAGCGGACAGCTTGCGCAGATTCTTTTCCAGACCCTCGTATTCCCCGGTTTCGCTGCGGCTTTCATAATCGGATTTTTCTACATGGGCGTGCTGCGCAAGGTCGCGGCGCGCATGCATCACCGCGTGGGGCCGCCAATCCGCCAGCCGTTCCTCGACTTCTTCAAGCTCATGTCAAAGGAGAACATCACGACCAAAGACGCGGTCGGCATGCTGGCCACCCTTTGTCCCATCGTGTCGTTCGCGGCGATGCTCACTGTCGCGATGTTCATACCGATAGTCGGCTTCCAGCTCGTCACTTTCCCGGGAAGCCTGTTCGTGGTGATATACTTCCTCGTCACGGCGTCCGCGTTCTTCGCCATCTCGGGCTTCGCTGCAGGAAACCCATTCGCATCCGTCGGGAGCATAAGGGAGGTGACGCAGCTCTTCGCCTACGAGTTCCCGTTCATAATCTCGCTGGTCACGCTAGGCCTGCTCACCGGTTTCCAGATAGCCCCGTTTTCCGCGCTAGCCTTCCCGTTCACCTTCGCCGCCTTTATGCTCGGCGCGCTGGGCAAGCTTGCTCTTCCTCCGTTCCACATCCCGGATGCTGAGCAGGAGATAGTCGCAGGCCCCACGACGGAGTATAGCGGGCCGAGGCTCGCGCTGTTCGAGCTGGCAAGGGCGGCGAGCTTCTGGGTGCTCATATCGCTCGGGGCGGTCATGTTCATGGGCGCGGACGGCGTCTTGTCTTTCGCCGTCTACTCGTTCGCAATCCTCATGCTGTTCGCGCTTTTCAGGGTGATTTTCGCCAGGATGAGGATCGCGCAGGCACTGAGGCTTTACTGGTTCGTGATCGCGCCGCTCGCGCTGATAGACCTGGTGCGCGTGATGATAGGAATGTATTGAGTGCTGGAATGATATCGGAAACGTGGTGATGTAATGAAGCTGATGCCTGAGGCTGTGAAAAGGCTTTTTTCGAGACCGTCGACGAGGCGCTATCCCAAGACGCGACCGCTGCTTCCGCCAGGCTTCCGCGGCAAGGTCGAATGGAACAGGGAAACGTGCACCTTCTGCATGCTCTGCGCCATAAGCTGCCCGACCAACGCGATAGCGATAAACAAGGTGGAGGAGAGCTGGTCCATAGACATAGGCAAGTGCATCTTCTGCGGACGCTGCCATGACGTGTGCCCCACAAAGCCGAAGTCAGTGAACAACTCGGACAGGTTCGAGCTCGCCGCGCATGACAGGCATAAGTTCGCCGAGCATCACAAAAAATAATCCATTTTTCTGTTTTCTGCCTTCATTTTTTCCTTCTGAAAAACCTGAGGAAATTCCTGATGGGGTTCGAGAGATAGGCGATCTCCTTCTCGAGCGAAATGCCCAGCAGGCCATCACCGTATAGCGTTATTATCGTATCCGCGACCCTTTTCCCGGCCTTCTTCACCGGCGCGCTCATGGGCTGGCCGAACTCGTTGCTCTTCTTCTGTATGCCTATCAGGATGACCGCTTTCCTGACAGGCTCGTCTGCCTGGTAGAGGCGCAGAAAAAGCGTGAGCGGGGTCGTGTGGGTCGAGATGAACGTGTCGCTTATCTGGTATTCCTTTATGACCCTGATGCTGCCCGGCCTTTTCCCGAAGTCCGCGCAGTCGATTATTATGAGCAGCGTGGGGACGAAGTCCCTTATCTCCCTGACGTGGTTTTCCGGGACGGACGTCCTGAGCACCATGAAATCCGCGTCCTTGCCAAGCTCCCTGCTCAGCAGGTCGCCGGCGTAAAAGCCCACCCCGTCGTCGCCCTTCATGTCGTTGCCCACGCACAGGACTGCGAACCTCTCCTTCGCTTTTTCCGCCTTCAGCTCCTTGAATATGTCGGCAACCGACCTTATGTCCTCGACGTATTTCTTGGGCTTTCTCTTCTTGCCCTCGGTCTTCGCCGGGGTTTCCGGATTCGTTTCCGGGTTCTTTGGTTTGCCGTGAATCTTGAGGCTCAGAGAACCGAACTTCATGTTTTATAATTGGTCCTTCCCGGCTTAAAACACTTTGAGAAAGCCGGGGGATGCAGCCAGCCGGCTGGGATATAAAAGAGCCCGCCGACAATAAATTAATATGCTCGAATCCATCCTCGACTTCAGGGAGGTCGACAAATCGCCTTACCTGACGTTCATCTGGGCGCTGCTTATTTCGACCGTCGGCATCCTGCTTTCGACGCAGCTCTTCTACAAGGTGACCATCTCCAACGTCTCGTTCAACCTCACCGGCATGTTCGCCGTCATCTTCACCATAATCCCGTCCGTCTATTTCCTCACCGTGGTCGTGAACAAGGAGGAGGAAATCGAGGAAGAAGAATGCAGGCGACATTACCAGAAGGACTTCTTCAGGCGCCATGAGAAGGATATCCTGATGTTCCTGTTCTACTTCCTCGGCGTGACCGCGGCCTTCGCCGTCTGGTCTTTCGTCCTGCCCGAGGACTTCTTCCAGGTGCAGCTGGTGAAGATACTCGACATACGCTCCGCCGTTTCGGGGAGCATAACGGGCAGCATAACCAAGGGGACGTTTACGTCCTTCATGGCAGTCCTTTCGAACAACCTCGAGGTCATGATATTCGCCTTCATATTCGCTCTGCTGTTCAGCGCCGGCGCGGTCTTCATAATCGTCTGGAACGCCTCGATACTGGGCGTGTGCATAGGCGAGCTCTCCAAGACGGTTTACGAGATACCCATAGTCTCGCTCACCTTCCTGCCGCACGGCATACCCGAGGTCGTGGGCTACCTCTGCGCAGGCCTCGCGGGCAGCCTCATATCCGCGGCGATATTGAGATGCAGGAGCTCCGAAATACTGAAGATCATATTCTTCGACTCGCTCAAGATAATCCTCCTTGGGGCGATGTTCATCGCTATCGCCGCGGGCATAGAAGTATATTTCTGAGCCGTTCCGGCCGGCCCAGGGCCGCTTTGGGCCCGGGCTAACATTTATATGGGGGTCGGCGGCAAATATTTAATTAAGGGGTGTCAATATGGTAGACGTATGGTTCGCCATTGCGACATTGCTCGCACCAGTATTCGCAGAATACGCAAAAATCCGCACTAAAGCAGAGAGACAGTTTAACTTTATCGCAGCCGCGGGGATTTTCTTCTTGTTGGCGTTGGCGTTCAACGCTAGCTTCCTCGCACTGGCAGGAGGAGTCGGAATCTACGGTTTATACCTGTTCGAATTTCTCGGGTGGCTCTTCTTATTGGTCGGGGTGCTTTGGGCAGTGTTTGCTGGCCTAATAAGATAGGTTAGAAAAAGCGTTGAACGGGGAAACGGTAACGTTTCCCTTTTTTATTTTTATTTCCTTTCTACCCGGACTACGTAGCATGGACTAGGCACCTTCGAAGAAGCGACTTTCAGCGCCTTCCTGCATGCCATTTCGTTCGCCGGCGCAATCCTCGCCTCGAGAATCCGCTGGTTTTTCGTTATGCGCGCCGCGGTCCCTATGGGCCTGCCAAACGATTGGCGCATGCCCGTCTGGAACCTGTCCGCTCCTGCTCCCGTCGCTAGAGGATTCTCCCTGAGGACGTGGTGCGGGAAAATGAGCAGCCTGACGAAATAGCCGTCCGGCCCGAGCGGCTTTTCCATCGTCTTGGAAGCAGCCAGCCTCATGGCCTCAAGCGCGTTGCTCCTGATCTGGACCGCGTTCTTGGCGACAAGGAACATGCTCAACGTGAACTCGGGCTTGTTGACGCCCGCGTCGAACCTGTGTATCTTCGACGGCGGAACACCTTTCACATACCCTTTCTTCGGCTTGGATATCGAGATTCGCGTATTCGGCCTCTCAAGCTTCCTGTAGCACTTCGCAGGTCTTATGCCCATAATATCACTCTGAAATCACGCTGTCATCCGTATTATATTCCTTATATATAATGATATTGGTTTAAATATGTGCCTCTTTTCGATTCTGGGTTTTGAAATTATGAGTTTTAATCATATTCTACTTAAAAGTAGTATATTTAAATTTTAGCTCCAAATCTGCTTTATGGAAAAATACAGAAACATCAACATGGACGTCGTAAAGAGTTATTTCGAAAGAAGGTTCGAAGAACTTAGAGCCCGCTTAGAAAGCAACCCTCCGCCAGGCCAGATAACCATAGACATAAAATGGATATCTTCGGGAAAATTAACAGTGAGTAAAAAATGCTATGTTGAAGATGAAATAGATGATTGTGAAATATATGCTCTTCATTATATCGAAAGCTGCACGACCGCCATTGACCTGCTAAAGCAACATGACTTTGGAGAGAAACGTGCAATCGAACTTATGGATAATTTTAAAAGGCATCTCAGAATTGCAAAAAATCGTTTAAAACTTGTCGAAGAGGAAATTGAAAAATATAGCAAATAAGATATGGTTATAGACTGTTTTTTAATCCGTCCTGACGCCCTTCCAGCCCTTCAGCGCCTTGTCGTAGCGCTCCAGCGTGCCCGCGTCGAACCACTGGCCGGCGAACGGGAAGCCGAACAGCCTGCCCATCTTCGCGAGCTTGGGAAAGATCTCGTTCTCTAGCGAGCATGCGCCTTTGGGTATCATCTCGACGACCTCCGGCTCCATTATGTAGAAGCCGGCGTTTATGAGGTTCGAGGGCGCCCTGCCTTTGCTTGGCTTCTCGACGAACTCGATTATCTTGCCGCCCTCGAGGCGCGCGACTCCGTACTGGGTCGGGTCCTCTATCGTCGTCAGGGCGATGGTGACCAGCGCCCTGTTCCTCTTGTGCGCCTCGTACATCTGCGCTATGTTGATGTCCATGAGCTCGTCGCCATTCGAAACGATGAACGTCTTGTTAAGCCGCTCCTTCGCGAGCCTGAGCGGCCCGCCCGTGCCCAGGGGAAGCGACTCCTCGACGAAGGAGATGTCCATGCCCAGGTTCGACCAGTTGCCCTTCTTGGCGATTATCTTTTCCTTGAGATACCCTACGGAGAGAATGACGTCGCTTACGCCGTATTTCCTGAGCAGGTCGAACATGTGCTCTATGAGCGGCCTGCCCTGTATGGGGACGAGCGTCTTGGGAATCTCGTAGGTTATCGGTCGCAGCCGCGTGCCCTCGCCGCCGCACAGAATCAGCGCGGTCTTCAACTCGCGCATGCTGAGGTATTTCGAAAGCACGAGCTCTATCGCATGCGAACGGTTGCGGACGTCAAGGCCATCGACCATCGTGTCGAGCCTGTTCAGAATTTTCCTGTCTATCGTGAGCGTTATTCTCTCTTTCATGCCGCCACCTTCATACCAAGTATTATTTAATCATACTATAAAAAGCTATCTTCTGCGGCTGGTGCCCGCTATTTCCTCGCCTGGAAAATCGTCTCGATTTCCGCGAGCTTCTTCAGCCGGTTTATGTGGCGCTCTTCCCCGCTGAATTTCGTCTCCAAGAACGCCTTCACTATCTTCTTAGCTTCCAGGTCGGTCGTGAACCTCGCGCCGAGCGTCAGGACGTTCGCGTTGTTGTGCTCGCGGCTAGCCTTCGCAAGGTCGTGGTTCATGCAGAACGCAGCGCGGATGCCGGGGAACTTGTTCGCGGCGATGCTCATCCCGATCCCGGAGCCGCATATGAGAATCCCGAACTCGAATCCGCCAAGCACGGCTTCCGCGACCTTCTTCGCGTATTCCGGGTAGTCAGTCGCATCCGTCGAATTCGTGCCGAAGTCCTCGAAGTGGTAGCCGTTCGACTGTAAGAAATTCCTTGAGCTTTTCCTTCAGCTCAAAGCCTGCATGATCGGAACCTATAGCAATCTTCATGCTAATAGTTTCGCCTGCCTCTATAAAAATTGATAATTTTATTTTTCAGCAGGATGTTGGATCAATTTTTTATAAACATCGCCTTTCAGGAATATGTGATGATTCCTTTCGTTGAGCACGGGGATGCCCTCTGAGAGGACTGGATATTGCTCGCCTTGGATTTTAAAATACCATTTATAACTTTCGCTACGTCCTATCGGACCGAAGTCTGCAGCTATCTCAACGGCTTCGGAGCCTTCTCCGAGAATGGCATAAGGCCTGAAGGTGAATTTGTGCGGATATCTGGGATGCCGTTCAAACCTGCGTTCAACGGGGATTCTGACGTTACCATCTTCTGTCTGTGATATTCCTGGCATTCCGACACCTTTAAGATTTAAATTGGAAGTAAATTTTTTAAAGCCATAATGCCTCGCCCATGTCTCATTTGATTTTTAAAGCAGGACGGCAATTCTCTAAAATGGTCAAGATAGCGCCTTCCATCCTTTCGGCAGATTTCTCCTGTTTAGCGAAGGAAATCGGCAAGGTCAGGGAAGCGGAGTGGCTGCACATCGACGTCATGGACGGGCACTTCGTAAAGAACATAACGATAGGCCCGCTAGTAGTGAAAGCGCTGCGCAGGATAACGAAGCAGGTTCTCGACGTCCACCTCATGATCGAGCATCCGGAAAAATACGTGGAAGCGTTCGCCAAGGCGGGCGCGGACTTCATAACCATACATGCCGAGGCGTGTGCGAATCTGAGGGCGGCGATAGACGCGGTCAGGAAGGCCGGATGCAGGGTAGGCGTCTCCATAAAACCCGGGACCGATGTGAGGGCGATTGAAGGCGTGCTCTCCAGCGTCGACCTGGTCCTGATAATGACGGTCGAACCTGGGTTTGGTGGTCAACAGTTCATGCCTCAGGCGCTTCCGAAGGTAACGAAGCTCAGGGACATCGCAGCGGCCAAAAATCTCGGCTTCGAGATCGAAGTCGACGGCGGCATAAACAAGGACAACTGCGCTGACGCCGCGAAAGCCGGCGCGAGCGTGCTAGTCGCCGGGTCGGCGATATTCGGCAGCGATGACCCTGCAAAGATGCTCAGGCTCATAAGGGAGAGGGCAGACAGCGCTTCGAATGTTTGAAGGTGATGTTATGGAAATATATGTCGATTCGGCGGATATCAACGAGATACGCAAGGCGAAGGAATACGGCGTGTGCGACGGCGTGACCACGAACCCTTCGCTCATCAAGAAGGCGGTCGCTGGCATGAAAGGCGAAGGGAAGCAGATAGACATGGAAGGCTACATAAAGATGCTATGCGAGACCGCTGGCAGGGGGAATCCCGTCAGCCTGGAAGTGGTGAGTTTGAAAGCGGAAGACATGGTCAGGGAAGCGGAGCTGCTTTACAGGAAGTTCAACCAGGTCGCGGGCAACGTCGTCATAAAGATCCCCGTGAGCACTTCTCGCCACGAAGGCGAGGCGCATTACGAGGGCCTGAAGGCGATAACCGCCCTGAGCAAAAAGAAAATCCCCGTGAACGCCACGCTGGTCATGACACCCGAGCAGGCGCTCCTGGCGGGCAAGGCTGGCGCTAAATATGTAAGCCCGTTCGCGGGCAGGATAGACGACTTCATCCGCAAGAACCTCGGCGAGGAGTTCGGCAAGGCCGACTACTTCCCCGCAGGAGGGAAGCACAAGGACGGGAAGCTCGCGGAGGACAGGGGCATAACCAGCGGAGTCGAACTGGTGAAGAAGACGAAGGCCATATTCGACAAATACGGCATACGCACGAGAATCATCGCGGCCTCGCTAAGGAACGCGAGGCAAGTCAGGGAGGTCGCCGAGATAGGCGCGGACATCGCTACCGTGCCCTTCGAAGTCCTGGAAGACATGATAAAGCATCCGAAGACCTTCGAGGGGATAGTGAAGTTCTCGGAGGACGTCGTGCCTGAATACAGGGAGATTTTCGGGTGAACGGCTGAAAACAGAACGGGATAAATTTGACTGATTTGATTCCTATGAAAATATCTATGATAGGGACCGGGTATGTCGGGCTTTCGACGGGCGTTGGCTTCGCGGTCAAAGGCAACGAAGTCATCTGCGTCGACATTGACCAGCGCAAGGTGGAGCAGATAAACCGAGGGGTATCGCCAATCTACGAGCCGCTGCTGGAAGACTACCTGAAAAAGGTCCTCAAAAACAAAAAGCTCGTTGCGACCATCGATTTCGCCGGCGCGGTGGAGAAGACCGAAATAAGCTTCATCTCCGTCGGCACGCCTTCGAGGGAGGACGGCTCCATCGACCTGAAATACGTCGAGTCGGCCAGCCGCCAGATAGGCGAGGTTTTGCGAAGGAAGAAAGCTTATCATGTTATTGTCGTCAAATCAACCGTCGTGCCCGGCACGACCGAAGACGTCGTGCTGAAAAACATCGAGAGGGCGTCGGGCAAGAAGGCCGGGAAGGATTTCGGCCTCTGCATGAACCCGGAGTTCCTGAAAGAGGGGAAGGCTATCGAGGATTTCCTGAACCCCGACAGAATCGTCATCGGCTCGCTCGACAAGAGGTCCGGAGACGTGGCGGAAAAACTCTACGCCAATTTCAAGGCTCCGCGCCTGAGGACGGACATAAAGACCGCGGAGATGATAAAATACGCGAGCAACGCGTTCCTCGCGACTAAGATTTCGTTCGCGAACGAGATAGGCAACATCTGCAAAAAACTGGGGATTGATGTTTACGATGTCATGAAGGGCGTCGGCCTTGATAAAAGGATTTCGCCCCATTTCCTCAACGCAGGCGCTGGTTACGGCGGCTCGTGCTTCCCGAAGGACGTGGAAGCGCTGATAGCGAAAGCGAACGAACTTGGTTACGAGCCGAAACTTCTGGAAGAGGTTCATGATCTAAACAAGAAGCAGAAGGTCAGGCTTGTGGAGCAGCTTGAAAGCAAAATGGGCAGCCTGAAAAACAAGACCGTCTGCGTGCTCGGCCTGGCGTTCAAGCCCGACTCAGACGACATCCGCGAGGCTTCATCCATCTCGATAATCAGTGAACTGCTCAGGAAGGGGGCGAAAGTCAAAGCATATGACCCGATGGCGGCGGAAAACATGAGACGCGTTTTCCCGGACATCGAATATGCGAAGAGCGCGCAGGACGCGCTCAGCGGAAGCGACGCGTGCGTTGTCGCGACCGAGTGGAACGAGTTCAAACGCCTTTCGGACAGGGATTTCGCCAGGATGAAGGGAAAAATAATTCTGGAAGGCAGAAGAATTCTCGACAGGACGAAGGTCACGAAGTTCGACGGCCTCTGCTGGTGAAACCTGAATTCTGTTTCAGTTAATTCCAGTTTTTCAGATGTAGTTTATTGTGTTTTCAGAAAACGTGATAAAAGAAAAATGAAGGCCTGTAAAAATAACAGGCCTGAAATTCAAAGCTTTGCGATCAGATTCTGTTGACCTTTTCTATGCCGACTTTCTTCACAAAGGCCTTCTTGATTCTTGCCGGCAGCCACTCGGGTCTCTTCTCAGGGGCGTCCACAACCCTCACGCTTCCCTTGAAGACGTGTATGGTGTATGTCCTGTCCTTGTTCCTTCTTCCCCTCTCCCTGAGCCGGATGTCAGCTATTCCCCTCGCAGCTGCTTTCAAAGCCGCCTGCCTTGGCGACCTTCCTGTAAACACTGAAAGTTTACTGCCTTTCTTCAGAATGTAATATTTCTTTCTTGCAGCCATCCCGACACCTCCATTTTAAAATTTTCTTAAATTTCGTTTCCGTATGTTTGTTTTCTAATTAAATTATGTAGCGAGTATTTAAATGTTTATGGCCAAAACCGCTCGGCGGTGATGGCATGGCGGCATTTTCAGCGCTTCCCGCATGCGAAATAAAAATCCGCAAATTTCCCGGATTGTTTTTATTCGGGCTCGCCCATCTATTAAGCATGGACATAGACTGGATCGTGGGCATATCGCTGTTCATGGTTTTTGCCGCGTTCGGCTTCTCGTATTACTTCGCGCTCGTCAGCGGAAACGGCGCGAATTTCGAGGTGGCGGCCGAAACCCAGAGGGAAAACATAATCGCTTTCGTTTCGGTCGGCGTCTATGAAGCGCCCGTGAAATACAATTCCAGCGCTTCGCTTTCGGATGCCGTACTGAAGGCGAAGGCGTTCCTGTATTCGGGCGAGAGGAATTCGACTCGTGTCCTTTCGAACGAAACTGCGCTGCCGTGCAGATTAGACGGCGACGATGTCTACTGGCAGGCTGACCTCGCGCAGGGCTTCAATGTTTTCAGGATACGCACTGCGGACGTCAACTCGACGCTGAACTGCACCGGGACTTTCGCCATAACGTCTTCGGAGCTCGCGGTGCCGTGGGCCTTCGAGAAAAAGGCAATGGCATCGCTCACGAAAATATACGAGCTGGCCAACACGAGCTACGAGCAGTTCAGGGAGGCGCTCGGCATTAACATGCATTTCAGGCTGGTGCTGCAGGCGGCTTCAGGGAATGTGAGCTACGGCAGGACGCCGCCCTCAGGCGCGGTTAACGTTTATTCAAAGACGACGGAAACGAGGCTATTCGAGACGTCGGAGAACGCGAACATAACGGTCGCGGTATGGGGATGAATATGCAAAACATGAAAGGCATGTGGAGGATGGTTGAGAGCGTCATTGCAGTGCTGTTAATCATGCTCTTCCTCGCGTCAGCCGGCAGCGTCTATTTCACGGCGCCCGACGAGAACGGCCTGACCGAGGCGGGCTACCAGCTGCTTAAGGAGATGGACAGCAGGGGCGTTCTCAGGCCCTACGCGGCCGCAGGCAATTACGCCGCCATAAACTCCGGCGTCCAGATGCCCGCATACAACCACTCAGTGCAGATATGCAGCCTGGGCGGAGCGTGCACGGGTGAATACCCGTCCTCGGACAACATCGTGGTCTCGGGTTACGTCATAGCGGGCAGCGAAACCTACGCGCCGCTCGAGGTCAAGCTTTACGTCTGGTGGTGACATGAACAGGGCAACAAGAAAACATGGAGAGATGAAGGGGCAGTTCTTCCTTATAGGCGCGTTCCTCCTCATCATGATGTTCTACGTCGGCATATCGCTTTATTTCTCCCCGTCGCATTCCGTCCAGGGCGGCCACCAGATATCCGACCTGTCCGAAAACATACTGGCGGAATATCCCAGGGCCTTCAACTTCGGCATGAATTCTTCGTCGCCGTCGCAGGTGCTCGCGAATTTCACCGGCCTTGCCGTGAACCTGACCGGCCAGAGGAACGCTGAACTCAAAGTGCTCTGGATAATAACGCAGAACGTGAGCGACGACCTCAACGTAACCGCCGGCAACTTCCTCGGCTATCCGGCCGAAATCACCCTGAACGTCTCAGGCGAAGTGAAGAATCTTTACGTCGGCTCCGGCGCGGTAAACTCCACGCTCTTCGCTTCGCCGCCATCCGAATTCGAGCTCCGCGCAAACTTTAATACGACCGAAAAGAATCTATTATTAGAGAAATTCAAGGCGAACCTCTGGGTGCTTCTCGAGATCAGCGACGGGGGAAACAAGGCGGCCGGGGAGATAAAGGCATGAAGGGCTTGAGCTTGATTTCTGGCGTTCTGTTCATGGCTTTCCTGATAGCCGCGACCGCGATAGTATACTGGATAGCCCTGCCGACCATACAGAAGGTGCAGTGCTCCATCGTCATGGACAAGATGAAGTCTTCCTTCGTGAAAATGGACGAGCTCACGCAGAAAGTCGCCTCGCAGGGCGAGGGCTCGAAAAGGACCATAGACCTGAACGTTGAAGAAGGCGAAATCCACGTGGAGGGCGATGAAGACGCAATATACTGGGAATACGAATGCGCGTCCCCCGTGATGTCGCCGAGGACGCTCCAGGCTTTCGGCAACGTGCTCTTCGGCTCCAACCTCGACACCAAGGCCTACGAGAGCGACTGCCGCGGCCAGGACGCGTTCATCCTCGAGAACGAGCACATCAAGGCATGTCTTAAAAGGATTGGCTCCGAGGGCAACAACACGCGCTACAACATCTCCGACGTGCTGCTGTCTGTCTACCAGAAGGACCTCAACCAGACGCTCCCGCTGGAATACCTGGATATAACGCTGGACGAGGACGCGACGTCGTCCGTGGGCAGCGGCTACACGAAGCTCACGCGCTCGGGCTATTACCTGCCGTTCGGCGAGGTCACGGCGCACATGGAGTCCGATTACGGCCTGACGTATGAGATAAAATTCATTCTCGAATCCGGCGAGGATTTTATAATCATAAAGGGTGGTTGAGATGACTGGCGGGATGAGCGAAACGGGGTGTAAAATGGCGGATGCCATGGAAAGGAAAGGCGCATCGCAGATTATTTCCACCATCATGCTCATAGCGATAGTGGTGCTCATGGCCGCGGTGGTGGGGCCGTGGGCCATGAAGCTGGCGACCGAGACGTCGGAAGGCGCCACCACCGGGGCGAACCAGGACATCGTCTGCAGGCAGACCGCATACGGCTTCGACAGCGACTACGGCAGCTCCGGCGCGGTCTGGAACTTCAGCGGCACGAACGGGACCATGAGCGTGAAGATAATAAACACCGGCTCGCAGAACCTCTACAACTTCTCGCTGGAGCTGACCATGACTACTTCCACAGGCACCAGGCTGATAATCTATCCCGAGGTCAACATAACCGGCGAAACTCAGCGGACCAAGGCCAACCCGCTGAAGCCGGGCTATGACTGGATACTGGATGCGGATGTGACCTCGATAAACGACACATGGTCCCTCGCGAAGGTCAAGGTCATAAACGAAGTCTGCCCGAGAGTCTCGCCTTCAGTCGAGCTCTGAGGCAACGCATTCGGGCGGGCAGAAAATGGAGCGGCTTCGCGGCAGGGCTCCTCTAATCTATAATTTATATTAAGTCCTACAATATTCTATTGTGAACGAAATGGCCGGCAACGATGCGGACTCCGAGGGCAAACTCAGGGAGCTTCTTGGCAAGATGTCGACCCTGGAGGACCTGCAGAACCTCGTGCAGCTCGACATAATCAACCTCAAGAACGAGATAGACAAGATCAGGCTTACTTCTTCCCAGGCACCCGTCTCGGCGGAAGACGAGGACCGTATAATACAGCTGCAGCACCTCTCCAAGGACGTGGACATGTTCAAGAGGTGGAAGCAGACCGTGGACGAGGTCAGGTTCATAAGGGACAAGCTGATGGGGGCGAAATCCGCGGGCGACGCGCCTGCCGGCAGGCCTGATGACAGCGGAGAGATAGAAGAGATAAAGAGGGACATAGAGCAGATAAGGAAGGACATGAAGAAATCCCCCTCGATCGACCTCGCGGACCTCAGGGCGGCGATAGACGAGAACAGGAACGCCGTCGAGAATCTCAAGCGCATGCTTGCGGGCAGGCCGAAAGGCGCCGTGCCCGACATCGACTCGCTGAAAAGGATGATAGGCGAGAACAGGAGGCTCGTGGAGGAGCTGAAAGTCAAGATGGAGAACTCGAAGTTCAGCTTCCCTGCCGAGGCCCACATGAACATAGACGGGCTGCATGAAGAGGTCACGAAGCTCGAGGATGACGTCAGGAGGCTGAAAACCGAGAAACTTAGCGGGCCGGCCCCGAAAGACGACATAGACCACCTCAGGCGCGAGCTGTTCACCAAGCTCGACGACCTCAACGTCAGGTTCGGGCCGAAGAGCGCCGATGAAATGAAGAAAGCGATGGAAGCGAACAGAGCCAGCATCGAAAGGCTGAAGGCGCTCATCTCGGGCGAGGAGACGAGCATCGAAGGCATGAAGCAGGAGATGGGCGAAAACAGGAAGTTCATGGAGGACGTGAAGAAGACGCTGCTCACCAGGAAGCCGGGCGCCAGGATAGTCATGCCGCAGGACGCCGAGGCGAAGAAGCGCATGAGCCAGATGGAGCTGAGGGTCGAAACGCTTTCCAGAAGGCTTGAGAAGATGGCGGATCTCAGGCCGATAAAGCTGCCCGAATTCGCCCAGGCGAAGGGGGCGAAGGCCGCGCCTGAAACCGAAGGCCTGCGCAAGGAAATAGACATCATAATTTCCAGGATGGACGGGTTCCTTACCAAGGACGACGTGGAGAAGGGCTTCCTCGAGAAGCGGCTGAAGACGGACGGGAAGCTCATAACGGGCGACCTCTACAAGGACATGAACGACATAAAGAAAGCGGTAGTCCGCAACGAGGACCACATCACGAACGTGGCGAGTGACATCGAGAAGGTCAAGAGGGAAATCGGGACCGTGGAGAAGCGCGAATGGGGCAAGGTCAGCGAGATCCCGACCATCGAGGAGCTGAAGCGCAGGCTCGAAGAGCTCGAGAAGCGCGTGGAAGAAGGCCACGGCGGCCCCATGTTCATCGAGTGACGGCACGATTAGCATGCGACTTTTTGATGAGCCTCCCGCGGCGGCAAGCATTAAAAACTTTTTGCCAAGAATGTAAAATGGGTCTGGATGTAAAGACGGGGGATGACGTAATTGCGCTGAGGGATTCGCCGATTTTTACTGTGACAAGGGGCAAGATTTACTGCGTCACCGGCGTCATCGAGGATAACGGACTGGAATGGCTTTCTTTTATTGGCAATGACGGAAATGAATATTACGTTTCAAAAAAAACCGACTTGTTCGGAAAAATGAACTACAGGCTCTGATAGCGGACCATCGGCCCGACGCCGCATCACGCCGCCTTTCTCCTGAACTTCATGAGCAGCGAGCGCTTCCTTGCGCTGAAGTCCGGAGGCAGGTGTATCTCGTGCATGTCGCGGATGTTCTCGACCGCGTAGAACACGCTGGGGTCGACTTCCTTGATTATATTGATAATGTTCCTGAGCTTGTCCCTCTTTAATATCGCGAATATCATCTTCCTGTCCTTTGTGCCGCCTTGTGTGTCAATGACCGTCAATTTGTAGCCGGCAAGATCCAGCTTGCCGACCATCTCTGCGGTGTCCTTGCTGGTGGTTATTATGACGCTCAGGTAACCCATGGCCAGGATTTCCTCTATCAGCATGCCGACGAACGTTCCCACGGCGAAGCCGCCGGCATAGGCTATGTAGTTGAGAGGGTTCGTCATCTCAAGCATTATGCGGCTTATGGCGAAAAGCCACACGAGCATCTCGAAGAAGCCGATGGAGGCCGACAGTAATTTCATGCCCCTCGAAATGAAGATTATCCTTATCGTCCCCATTGAAACGTCGAGTATCCTGGAGAGAAAGATGAAAGCCGGTATTACCAGAAGGCCGAAGAATTCCGAACTGAGAAGAGATACGACATCCATTATTATCCTTTCCCTCCATCAGTATTTATTTTTGCAATACAAGAAATGATAAAGGCGTTTTCATGGAAAAACCAAAAACAGGCGCAGCGGAGAAAAAGCCTGGCATCGGGCTTGTGGTCTGCGGCGTCGACGAGGCGGGCCGCGGCGCGGTGATCGGGCCGCTCGTTATCGCCGGCGCGTCGTTCATCGAGAAGGACGTCGCTAAACTGAAAAGGCTCGGCGTACGCGATTCTAAAGAGTTGTCGCCGTCGCAGAGGGAGAAGCTCGCGAAGCAGATAGAAAAAATCGCCAAGGACATCGTCATCCTCAAGGTCGGTCCCTGCAAAATCGACGAGTACAGCAGGCAGGGCGTCAACCTCAACCGCGTGGAAGCGATGAAGATGTGCACCGTAATCGACTGCCTCGGCGCGGGCAAAACTTACGTCGATGGCCCTGAGGTCAACGTGGAGAAGTTCTCGAGGGTGATGCGGAAGATGCTGAAGAACGAAACGGATCTCGTGGTCGAGAACCACGCGGACAGCACATACGCCGTCGTTTCAGCCGCATCGATACTCGCGAAAGTCGAGCGCGACAGGGAGATGGCCGAACTGGGCAAGAAATACGGCATCGACGGGACGGGCTACCCTTCCGACGAGCGAACCATCGCTTCGATGAAAGACTACCTGGGAAAATACAAGAAGTTCCCGGAAAAGGGTCTCGTTCGTTTCACCTGGGACACGACCAGGGAGATGCTGGGAGAAAACAAGCAGAAGAAATTGTTCTGGTTCCTGGGAAAATGAAATGTCATAAATTTTTCTTTAAAGTTTTGTGTAAATTATTTAATTGCATTGTCGAGTTCCGTAAGGAATCCTGGAAGCTTAGAATCATTGAACCACACAGTTCTGGCTACAGAAGCCTTGCCACCACTGCCAATAATTGCGAGAACTGTTGATGCTCCATTTTGACCGGCTATACCATTAAAATCAATTGCAATCTGTTTTCCATATTCTAAGTCGGCACCACCTGACATAAATCCATCTTCTATTACTAACCTGATTTTTACCATCTCTTGTATGCCATCTCCGTTCACATCTAATGTGGTTTCATACGTGCTTATTCCATCTTTAGTCGGCTTTTCTAACGGTACTAGTAACGGTTGATATTTTTTCCACACTGATGATACTAGTTTTAGAGTTTCATCATCTTTAAAAACCCTGTCAGGACTTGCCGTTGGTTCGCCAGTATATGCCGCCATATCGCCTTGGTGCGCTGGGTAGCTTTTTGCATTAAGCCCTGCTGGCGCCAATAAGGTTGAGGCGCAAACAATAGCGGCAGCTTTGCCCAGCCTGCTTATGCCTTCGGATACATAACCCATATTTATCGATTAATTTTGGAGAAGAAATTTTAAAAACCCATGCTGTCCCAGGCATTCGGCTTCGGGCAGCATCACGGCTTGAAGCGTCTCTGCGTGCGCGGGAAGGCGATCGCATCCTTGATGTTATCGAGCTTGCAGAGCCAGGCGACCACGCGCTCGACGCCGAGACCGTAGCCGGAATGGGGAACGCTGCCAAAGCGGCGGAGATCGAGATACCATGCATAGCTCTCCGGCTTCTCGCCCATCTTCTTGAGCGACTCCTCGAGCGCCTTGATGTCCGTGTCCCTCTGCGAGCCGCCGATTATCTCGCCATACCCCTCGGGCGCGAGCATGTCGAAGCACAGCGCGGTCTTCGGCTCCTTCGGGTCGCGCGGCTTGTAGAAGGCCATTATCTCCTTCGGGTAATGCGTTACCACGACGGGCGTGTCGAAGTGCTTCATGAGCAGGTCTTCTTCAGTCGTCCGCAGGTCCTTGCCCCACTGTATTTTCTGGCCTTCCTTCTCCTTGAGAATCTCCAGCGCTTTGGTGTAGGTGATGGTGGGGAACGGCTTCTTCGCAACCGCCTCGAGCTTCTTCACGTCCTGGCCGAGAATTTCCAGTTCCTTTTTGTTATGTTTGAGAACTTCCTGGATTATGAAGCGGACTTCGTCTTTCGCGACATCCGTCACTTCGCCGAGCTCCATCCAGGCCGCTTCCATCTCCGCCATCCAGAACTCGGCGAGATGCCTCGAAGTCTTCGAGCGCTCCGCGCGGAACGTCGGGGAGACGTCGTAGACCTTCTCCAAAGCGAATACCGCGGCTTCCGCGTAAAGCTGCCACGACTGCGTGAGATACGTGGTATCGTCAAAATATTTCACCTTGAAAAGAGTCGCTCCTCCCTCGCATTGGCTGGGCTGGAAGATGGGCGGGTCGAACTCGTAATATCCCCTGTCACGGAAGAATTTGTGTATCGCTCCCATGACGGTGTGGCGGACCTTCATCGCCGCCGTAAGGCTACGCGACCTCAGCCAGAGATGGCGCACGTCCATCAGAAACTCGGGAGACGTGTCCTTGGTTATCGGGTAGCGCTCTGCGATGTGAACCGGGTGAAGCTCGCTTATCCTTATCTCGTAGCCGGTCGGGGCGCGCTTGTCCTCGACCACGTGGCCTTTCACTATGACCGATGATTCGAGCGTGAGCGCCTTCGCCTTTTCGAAGTCCCTGCTGTCGGATTTTATCGTGGCCTGGACTATGTCGCTAGAGTCGCGTATGACCAGGAATATGATGTCCTTGCTTTCGCGCATGCGGTAGACCCATCCCTTTATCTCGATGGCCTTGCCGACGCTCGAAGGAATCTTGTCGATGTTCATGATAACCGCCATATCATACTTATCTTATTTTTGGCCACGGTGCTTAAAAATATGCCCCGCTTCCGCAGGAGGCGTTTTCGCGCCCAGTCATGGTTCTGCCCTGCAATTGCCAATAATAGGTGAATGCCGGCCAAGGTATATAAGTTTTTGCCTGTTTTTGCTGAAAAATATACGAAAAATGCGAAGATTTATATACAAAATGGAACAATTGTTCAATATGGATTACGCTAAGGCAGCATATCCCGACACGAAAGACGAGAAAGGCACAGAGGCCGACAGAAAGGTCGACAACAAGGACCTCCGCATCCTGGAGATCCTGAAAGAGGGCGGCGACCTGACCGTGCGCCAGGTCGCCAGCCGCACACTCCTGCCCGTCACCACCGTCCACCACAGGATAAAACGCATGAAGAAGCTGGGCATCATCAAGAAATTCACCATAGACATCGACTACAGGAAGATGGGCAAGGCGATTTCCGCATACGTGCTCGTCAAAGTCGATTCCAAATATCTCAAGGGCTTCCGCCGCAACCAGCACGACCTTGTCAAGGATTTGAAGCGCTTCGAGTTCGTCGAGAAAGCCGATATCGTGACGGGCTCGATAGACATCATCCTGCTCATCCGCGTGAAGGACATAGACGAGCTGGACAGGATAATCATCGAGAAGCTGCGCGACGTCCAGGGCATCGAATCCACGGAAACGCTGGTGATACTGAGGGAAGGCTGAAAGGGACGGGTAAGGCCTGAATTTATTGAAAATTTATTAAAAGACTGGAAGACAAAATTGATGATTATGGAGCAAACGTATTCGAAAGAGCTGAGGCCTGACACGAAGGCGAAGGTGAAGGGCTGGGTAGACAACATCAGGAAGATGGGCAACATACAGTTCCTCACCGTGCGCGACCGCGAGGGCCTTGTGCAGGTCATCGCCAAGAAAGAAGATGTCTCTAGTCTGGTCTTCAGCGAAATCTCAAAGCTCGGCAAGGAGGACTGCGTCGAAGTCGAAGGGAACGTGGTGAAATCCAAGATAGCGAAGCTCGGCTACGAGATAATCCCGACTTCCGTCAAGGTCCTGGCAGTTGCCGAGAAGCCGCTGCCCATGGACAAGCATATCGAATCGTGGAAAGACACGCGTTTCGACTACCGCTTCATGGACCTGCGCAGGCCTGAAGTGCAGAAGATATTCCTCGTCCGCCACAAGGTCATGGAGTTCGCTCACGAATTCTTCAGGAAGAGCGGCTTCATCGAAATCCACACTCCTGTCATACAGGCCGCAGGCGCGGAGGGAGGGGCGAACCTCTTCAAGTTCAGCTACTACGGCAAGGAGGCGTATCTGAGACAATCGCCGCAGCTCTACAAGCAGATGATGATGGCGTCCGGCCTCGACAAGGTCTACGAGATAGGCCAGGCGTTCCGCGCTGAGAAATTCCATACGAGGCGGCACATCTCCGAGTTCATGTCGCTCGACTTCGAGATGGCGTGGATAGACAGCGAGGAGGACGTGCTTAACGTGCTCGAACGCATGGTCGTCCACATCATGAAAGGCCTGAAGAGCGACGGCCTGCCCGACATCGAGATACCCGAGCTGCCGTTCAAGAGGGTGACGTATGAGGAAGTCATAAAGACGCTGAACAAGGCGGGCATGCACAAGAAGTTCGGCGACGACCTCGAAGACGCCGAGGAAGCGAAGTTCGCCGAGCTCATGAAGCACAAGGGCTGTGACATCTATTTCATAACCAAATACCCGTCATCGCTGAAGCCGTTCTACATCATGATGGACGGCGAGATCTCTAGAGGGATAGACCTCGATTATAAAGGCCTCGAGCTCGCTTCGGGCGGCCAGCGAGAGCACAGGCACGACGTGCTCGCAAAGGTCATGAAAGAAAAAGGTTTGAACCCGAAGGACTTCGAATTCTACCTGAACGCGTTCAAATACGGCATGCCGCCGCACGGAGGGATCGGCTTCGGCGTCGATCGCTTCGTAAAGCAGCTCATGAACCTGTCCGACGTCCAGGAAGCCATTCTCTTCCCCCGCACGCCCGAGAAGTTGGTGCCGTGACAAAAAACTAATTACCACCGGAAGGTCTGGGCTTTATGTATTCAGATAGGGACAATTCCCCTGTCCTCCCTTTCTCCGGTTGTTCAATATTATCAATCTTATACGTGTTCGATATAGAAAGGTGTCTGTATTCAATGTCCCTTTGCCCCGGGCAGCTCATAAGCGTGTAAATAATTGCTCCGATTAGTGCCGCTTTCCCAAAATTGCCCAAAGTCCTGTAGTTCGTCATGATCTTTAGTTTAGAAGCAATTTTTATAAGGTTTACTGGAAGTGGTCATACCCCTTTCCGAGCGGTTTTTTCTTCCCATTGTCGAGCAGGTAGACGCCATCGCCTTTCGCTAGGATTTTACCTGCAACGGAAAAGTTCTTGAATTTCTTTTTCAGCATTTTAAGATTTTTTTCGGAAATTGTGAAGACCAGCTCGTAATCCTCGCCTCCATGCAGCGCGAAATCTATTGCGTCCTTCTTCACCAACCCGGCCGCGGTGAGCGTCTGCTTCGATATGGGAATTTTCTCTTTATAGACAATCGCGCCGACCTTCGACATCTCGCATATGTGGCCGATTTCGGGCGCTAGGCCGTCCGAAACGTCTATCATCGCGCTGGCGAACTTCGAAATGAGCTGCGATTCCTTCAGCCTGCACCTAGGCTCGAGATGCGCCTTCGCTACGTCAAAGCGCTTCGCATCGGGGCCGAAGCGTCTGAACAGCTCGAGTCCCGCGCGCGATTTACCGAGGTCGCCTGTCACGCAAATCAAATCGCCGATTTTCGCGCCCGAGCGGAGGACCGGTTTCTTCGTCTCTCCTATCATGGCCACGTCTATGACTATCTGCTTCCCATGCGTGAGATTCCCGCCCACGATTTCGAAGCCATAGCGCTTCGCTGCAGAATAAATCCCATTGTAAAGCTCGTCGACAAATTCGACTTCCATATCCTTCCTCAAACAAAGCGAGATAAGCGCATATCGGGGGCGTCCGCCGTTCGCTGCTATATCCGAAACATTTATTTCCATGGCCTTGACGCCTATCTGGTAAGGCGTCGACCAGCGGAGCGAGAAGTGGTCGTCCTCGACCAGCGAGTCGATGGTGAGCAGGAGCAGCTTCCCCCCGATTTTTACGACCGCGGTGTCGTCGCCTATCTGCGTCATTACGCTGGCATCATTTATCTTCCTCGAAATCCTCCTGATGAGCGCGAACTCGCCGCCTATGTCCTTTATCCTCATGCCGCCACCCGGAAAAGCGTGTACTTCATCTATAAAATAAGGGGTAATGGATATAATTATTAATATAATGGCAAAAAAATCGTTTTTCCTTGCCGCAGCATTCCTGGCCGCCTTCATTCTGTCCTCAGGCAGCTCACACGCCGCCTGCGTGACGCCATCCAACAACAGCCTGTACGTCATCAACGCTCCAACCGCCCTCTGCGCCGGGACGTACGGAAGCCTCAGGATACAGATGAACACATCCAACGTAACGCTGGACTGCAACGGCTCAGTCCTCGACGGCATCAACAAAACGCTGTCGGCAATTACGATAAACTCCTCCAGGCATAACACCACAGTCGCGAACTGCACGATCATGAGATACTATAATGGTTACTATTCGAATTTTGAAGACAGTTCGCTTCCGGTGCATCCCGATCACCTTGTAAACAACACGTTTTACAACAACACTAACGGGGTTAACAACAGCTATAATAACTGGCTCCTTCAGGCGGACGGCAACTGGTTCGAGCTCAATGATTTCGGGGCTAATGTCCAGCCGGCACGCTATTATAATTTTTCCAGGAATTCCTTCATCAATCAGAAGTACTCCGGCATCCACTTCGACGGTTCGGGAAACGTTTGGTATACCACCATCGACCGCAACAATTTCACCAGCAACATCTCCAGTTCCTACGGCCAGATTGATGCCAGCGACAGCAGTGTTCAGCTGCACTGGACCAACATCACGAACAACACGTTCGAAAGCGTCCTCGGCCGGGCCATAAGCATGACCGGCAATTCCATGGACTTCGTCAACATATCGAACAACAGGATGATCAGCATAAACAGCACGGCCATCTACACCTACGAGCTCAACTCAAGCGTGATAGAGAACAACTATATAAGCGACGTGTATGATTACGGAATTGAGCTGTTCATGCAGCATGCGGGCATATACAACAATATAAGCAACAACACGATAATGAACGGAAGATACTCATTGTCAGCAGGGATATACATCTTCAACAAATTTTACAACAGCACCATAAAGGGCAACCGCATTTCGAATTTCAGCTATCCTCTGTACATTTTCGACTCTACCACGGCCTGGAACCAGATTTACAACAACATATTAAACACCAGCTCGGCCAATTGCACCAACTACAATGACACCAACAAGTTCAACACCACGCTGAATATATCCGGCCTTAACATATTCGGAGGGAACGCTTTCGGAGGGAACTACTGGGGGAAAACGAACGGCAACGGGTTTTCCGACACGTGCACCGACTCGGACTACAACGGCATATGCGATTCCATATACAACTCGACGAACACGGGCATAGTCGATTATATCCCGCTTTCACGGTATGCTAATACGACCAATGATACGTACGCTCCCATCATAACCGGCGTCAGCAACTACTCCAACACTAACCAGTCTGCGATGATAAACTGGGCTACCAATGAACTCTCCAACTCAACTGTAAAGTACGGGAACACGACCGCCCTCGGCAGCGTTAATTCTTCGTCTTCGATGGTCACCAACCACACCATAAACCTTAATAACCTGCTGAGCAACATGACCTATTTCTACAACGTGACGTCCTGCGACGCGTCGGGGAACTGTAACACCACGGGCTATTACAACTTCACTACCAGCCCGAACGACACAACTCCGCCAGTCATCACTGACGTCCAGAACTATTCAGTCACGAACCAGTCCGCCATCATCGGCTGGACTACCAGCGAACAGGCAAACTCCACGGTGAAATACGGCAACACCACTGCGCTGGGCAGCACCAACTCGTCGTCGTCATGGGCGACCAGCCGCAACATAAGCCTCACCGGGCTCCAGAGCAACACAACATATTATTACAACGTGACATCGTGCGACGTGATGGGCAACTGCAACACGTCAGGCACGTTCAACTTCACCACCCTTACGACCGACACGACGCCGCCTTCCATTTCCGGCGTCAACGCGACGAACATAGCCAATTACTCCGCGACCATAAACTGGACGACGAACGAAAGCTCGAACTCGTCGGTGAACTATGGCCTCAACGCATCGCTCGGAAGCATGAACTCGTCATCGAACATGGTCATAAACCATTCAGTCGATCTCCTGTATCTGAAAGCCAACACGACTTATTATTACAACGTGACGTCCTGCGACGCGTCCGGCAACTGCAACAGGTCAGGCACGTTCAATTTCACGACGCTCGAGGTCTTCATTGAAATCGGCATGAACTGGTCCGAATGGGATTCGAACGGCACGACGAACTTCACCCAGTACAGCGCCGCCCAGCTCGAGAACATCAGCAACGTCACCCTCTTCAACCAGTACGGAGGCATCGCATTCCTGGAAAACCTGAACATATCGGTGAGCAGGAACCTCACGGGGAACATCGTCGTCGCGGACCTTTCCATCGCCGTCAACTCGACAGGCCTGCCGGAATTCAACAAGAGCGCGAACCTGACGTTTTCCAACGTTACGCTCGCGAAACCCATAGTAAAAAGGGACGGCTCCGACTGCGGTTCGCATTGCCAGAACGCCTCTTATAATGCCACCGCCGGAGTCTACAACGTGACCGTCCTGTCCTTCAGCACATATTCGCTGACCGAGCAGTGCTCGGACGGCATGCAGAACTACGACGAGACCGGCGTCGACTGCGGCGGCTCGTGCTCGGCCTGCACGACACATTATGTCCCCAGCTACGGAGGCGGAGCATACATGCCGCCGGCCAACACGTCGAACGCGACAGCCAACACCACCACAACGACGAAAAAGCCGGCCAACGAAACGCAGCCTGAACAGAACGCGACAAAAAACGAAACCGCCCCTGAAAACGAAACCGTCGTAATCAACGAAAGCTCCGGAAACGTTACTGCGAACGTCCAGGAGAGCGAACCTTATGACTGGATGCAGGGATTGCAGGAACTGTGGGAAATGCTTCCGGCTTTGACTGCAGCAGTCACGATAATAGTCGTAGCCGTGCTGGCCGTTTACCTGATATTCCTGAGAAAAGCGATAAGAAGGCGCAGGCTTTTCGGGCACAGGCCCATACTTCCAAGGGATCGCCCGCCATTCCCGATGGACATTTTCACTTCTTTGCCTCTTCCCTCATGGATTTCGTCAGCTTGACGGAGCAGAACCTGTCGCACATGGAGCACGTCATCGGGTCTTTCGGCGAGCATTCTTCGCGCATGCGCTTCGCTTTCGCCGGGTTTATCGCCAGTTCCATCATGCGCTTCCAGTCCAGGTTCGCGCGCGCATCCGCCATTTTGTCGTCCCATTCGCCGTCGATGCCGCGGGCCAGGTCGGCCGCATGCGCGGCGATTTTCGAGGCTATGACGCCCTCGCGCACGTCATCCACGTCAGGAAGACCAAGATGTTCGCGCGGCGTGACGTAACATAAGAAATCCGCTCCATGGTACGCCGCAAGAGCGCCGCCTATCGCCGAGGTGATGTGGTCGTAGCCGGGCGCGATGTCCGTGACAATGGGGCCAAGCACGTAGAAAGGCCTGCCCTTGCAAATCCTCTTTTGCAGCTCGATGTTTTTCTTTATCTGGTGGAGCGGGATGTGACCAGGGCCTTCGATAATGACCTGCACATTCGCTTCATACGCCGCGTCGGCCTGCCTGCCAAGAACGCGCAGCTCGTGCAGCTGCGCTTTGTCGGTCGCGTCCTTTATGCATCCAGGGCGGAGACCGTCGCCGAGGCTCAGGGTGACGTCATGCCTGTAAGCCATCTTCAGAATCTTGTCAAAATTCTCGTAAAGCGGATTTTCGCGTTTGTTGTGCTCCATCCATTTTATCAGGAACGCGCCGCCGCGCGAGACGACACCCATCGTTCGCTTCCGGACCAGTGGAATCGCCGCCCTAGTCACGCCCGAATGAACCGTAATAAAATCCACGCCGTCATCAATATGCTTCCGTATCCCGCGCAGAAAGTCATCCGCGGTGAGCTCGACTATCTCGCCGCGCTCGCACACGGCCTGGTAAATGGGAACCGTCCCTATCGGAACCGTAGAATGCTTTAGTATCTCCCTGCGCACGCGGTCGATGTCGCCGCCCGTGCTCAGGTCCATCACCGTGTCCGCGCCGGACTCTATCGAAACGCGCAGCTTCTCCAGCTCGTATGCGACGTCCGCTTTCGCGACTGACGTGCCGATGTTCGAATTGACCTTGACGCGCAGGCCTTTGCCTATCCCGAGCGGCCTGATATTTTTGTGCAGCGCGCTCGCGGTAATGACGACATGGCCGTGCGCGATGTTTTGCATGAGCTCTTTCGCATTAACCTTCTCGTCCCTGGCGACGCTTTCCATGGCCTTCGTCGTCTCGCTATTTCTTGCCCGTTCGAGCTGCGTGCTCATGGATGGTCCTCCTGATGTTTCTTATCTCCGTCTCCACGTCTTTCGCTTTAAGCACGGCTGAAAGCATGCAGACGCTGGTCGCGCCCGCATCCAGCACGGAGCGCAAATTCGCCTGGCTTATGCCGCCTATGACCGTGAACGGTATGCGCAGCTTTTTCCTGGCATCTTTTACCGCGTTCAACCCCAGAGGCTGGCCGGCGTCCTTCTTGGTTGCAGTCGCGAAGACCGGCGAAAGGCTCACGTAATCCGCCCCCGCCTCCTCGCATCTCTTCGCTTCCTCGACCGAGGAGACGCTCACCCCGATTATCTTCCTTTTACCTAGAATCCTCCTCGCGTCCTCGAGCTCCATGTCATCCGGCCCAAGGTGAACGCCGTCCGCGTTGCTCGCCAGCGCGACGTCGAGCCTGTCGTTCACTATGAAAAGCGCGCGTTTCCTGCACAAATCGGCGATCTTCCTCGCCTCGTCGATCATCGCAGTCGTCGAAAGCGCCTTCTCCCTGTACTGGACGACGCGCACGCCCGCCCTGAGAGCGGCCTCGACGTCCTCGATCACGTTCTTTCTGGATAGGCCGCGATCGGTTATGAAGTAATAGTCGAAGTGTAATTTTTTCCCTTTCATTTCACCAGCCTCATCTTCTGCATCTTTGCTATGGTCTTCTCGTCAAGGCTGTAAAGCTCGTCGTAGAGGTTCTCCTTGAAGCTGCCAGGCCCCTTCGACTTCGCCGCAGCGAGCTCGCCTGCGATGCCGAAGCAAACGAGGGCGTACGCGGCCGCTTTCGCATAATCCTTCTCGACCGCCGCAAAAGCGCCTATCGCGCTCGCTATCATGCAGCCCGTCCCGACTATCGACGTCAGCATCACGTGGCTGTTGGAGACGACATAGCGTCTCTTGCCGTCCGACACGACGTTGTCCTTGCCCGTCACGACCGCAGTCGTCTTGTATGCCCTGGCCACTGCGCCGGCTATCATGTCCGGCTTGAGAGCCGCGCCCATGGATTCGACGCCCCTGACCTCCGCCCTGACGCCTGCAAGCGTGCCCATCTCGCCAATGTTGCCCTTCACTATGTCGACGCGCGCCTTCGACAGGATTTCCTTCGCCTTGTCCGTGCGCAGCTTCGTTGCGCCCACGCCGACCACATCCATGACGACCGGGATGCGCTTCTCGTTCGCCTTCTTCGCGGCAAGCATCATGGAATCGACAAGCTCGGGCGTCAGCGTCCCTATGTTGAGCACCAGCGACTGCGCGCTGGAAGCCATCTCCTCGACCTCCTCGGCGGCGTATGCCATCACCGGCAGCGCTCCGATGCAGCGCGTGACGTTCGCGCAGTCGTATATAGTGACCCAGTTGGTCATGTGATGGACCAGCGGCTTCAACGCCTTTATCTTCTCCAAAGCAGCGTATATCTCATTCATCCCGACCACCCTCCTAAATGATTATGTTCAGCTTCAGGCCCGCCTGCTTGAAAAGCGAATCCTCGAGCCTGCGCTTCCCGTCCTTCAGCTTCTTAGAGACCTCGGTCCTGTTCTCTTTCGCCTTCTCGAGTTCCTTTTCCAGTTCCGCAATCTCACGCTTCAGGTCCTCTATATCCCTTGCGTGTTTCTTGTCGCTCTCAGGGAAGCTTGATTTCTCCAGTTGCGCTTTCCTCTCCGCTATCTCAGCCTCGAGCCACTTGTATTTGTCCGCGAGCTCGGAAAGGTAGCCCAGCTCGACTTTCTTCGCCAGCTCCTCGACGTGCTCGCGGTCCTCGTCCTTGAGGCCGATTTCTCTGAGCTTGACCAGCGCCTCGGCTATTGCCGAATCGCCTTCGTTCAGCATGACCTTGAGCGGCGAATGGGAAAGCCGCGAATAAAGCGCCAGCTTCTCCTTGTCCTTCGCGTCCTTCGCCGCCGCGTGCTCGAGCTTCTTCACCGGCCTCTTGAGGCCTGAAAGCTCGTCGTTGAGCTTGTTGCCGAGTTCGGTTCGTTCGCGCTCGCGCATCTTCAGCTCGTCGTCCAGCGTCCTGTGTTTTACGCTTTCCTCGCCGGCAAGGAAGGCCTTGTGGTCGCCGTGCCTCGTCTCCAGCTCGACCTTTCTGGCCGCGATCTTTTCGCCCATGCCCTGCGCGCGGCCTCCGAGGTCTTCGGACCTGCGCATGAGGTCAGCGATATCAGCGATTGTTTCGCTGGCCGAGCTGTAGAGACCCAGCGCGCTTCCCTGAAGCAGCGATTCCATCTCCCTGCATGCTATGTCAGCTTCCTTGAGCGCCATGATTACCCTAGACGACTCCTTCTTGAAGTAGCGGGTGAGCAGGATCGCCTGCTTCGGCTGGATGTTGAGCAGCTCGTTGAGGATTTTCCTGGCCCCGCCGGAAAACGCGGCTATCTCCGCGTAATTCATGCGGCCTATCTTCGGCAGCCCGGCGATCAGGGAATTGGCCTTCTTGACGTAATTGTCCTTGGTCATGTTGACCATGGCGTAAGTCTTGTCGCCCGGCTCGAAGCTCTGCTTCTCCAGGCCGGCCGCGTGCTTCTTCGCCTCGGCCAGGCCTTCGCTTATTTTGAAGTAGAGTTTCTCCGCCTTCTTCGTCTCCGCGGCGAGCTTGTCCGCCATGCGGCCTTCCAGCGTTTTCATCACGTCGTCAAGCCCGATATCAGTCGACGGAGTCGAATCCGCAGCCGCGGACGGCGCGGCTGATGAAACCCCTTCCGCTTTCTTACCCTTCTTCAGAAACCCGAGAAACCCCATGAAGTTTTATTTGCAGGCGGATTTTAAAGGTTTCAGTCGGGTGACGGGTGACCACAAAAGATAAAAACGTGGTCACCTCCAGAACCATGCTCCATGCTGCAAAACCTTTTTATATATGCTACACTAAAATTAATAATATGTTAATTTCGGTGTAGCGCATGAAGGTAGGCAAAACACAAAAACGGGTGAACAGTCTTTCAGGTAAAGAGATGGAGATGGTCTCATACCTTGAACTGGACAACAAAAGATTCTTCAGTCGTAACGATGTTGAAAGGTTTTTCGGAAGCAGAAACGAGATGAATGTCTACATGCATAGGCTGATGAAAAAGGGAAGGCTTGTGAAAATTAACAGGGAAAAATACTACCTTGTTCCCATGCAAGCCTACCACGGAAAGTGGTCGGAGCATCCTTTCATAGTAACCGATGAAATGTGCAATGGCAAAGGATATTGCATAGGCGGTAAGAGCGCAGCGCATTACTGGGGGCTCATAGAGCAGATACCCGCGGAAACAGAGGTTTTCAGCATGACCAGGCAGGGAAATGTCGTATTTTTCGGCTTCACGATAAGGTTTAGGAGAGTCAGGAAGCTTCCGAAACACACGAAGATAACCATCCAAAGGCACAGCGCCCTTATAGCGACTAAGGAGGAGAGCCGTAAATGGAGATGATTTCGGAGAATAAGCTGAGATATATAGCCGGCATGAAGGGGCTAAACCTTATTTACATAGAGAAGGACTACTTTCTGACGGTATTCCTTTATCTGACAAAGGGCATCAGAGGCATTTATCTCAAAGGCGGAACAGCCCTGAACAAAATATTTTTAGATCATGCCAGGCTTTCCGAGGATCTCGACTTCGCCGCGGACAGGCCGGTTCGTGAAATAAGGAATGAACTCGAAAGGGCAGTCGAAAACAGCGGTTTCTTCACGAGGATCAGGACCGACAAAACGACCAAAGATTTTGTCAGATATCTGGTATATTACAGGAGCTATTTTCAGGCAGAATCCTTCATAATCGCCGACGTGAATCGCAAAGCTTCGATACATCTTAAGCCGGAAAAACACAAAATGCCTAATTTTTACGGCTTGGATTTCAGCATAAACACGCTGAATATCAGGGAGATAATCGCAGAAAAGGTAAGGGCGCTGATAACCAGAAACCAGCCCAGAGATTATTTTGACGCCTATTTCATACTCCAAAAGCACAGCGTGGACATGGGGCTTGTCAAAAGGAAAGTGAAAGAAGCAGGCGAAAGATTCGACACGGAAAGGATATTCAGAAATGCAAACAAAATCTATTCACGCTGGGATTCCGACATCAGCTCACTCACGAACAAAAAGCTCGGCTACATGGAATGCATTAAAGCACTGAAAAAGAAATTCGGTTGACATCGCCTTCCTCAGGAGTCCGAGAAAACCCATGAAGTTTTATTTGCAGGCGGATTTTAAAGGTTTCAGCCCGGAGGCCGGGAGATGACCACACTTTCAGTTTCTGTGGTCACCCAGAAGGCGAATTTCTAAAGGCGCTTTTTTATTGTCTCCGTGAGTTTGGATATTATGCCAGCCAGCGTCTGCTTTCTCCTCACGACATAATCGGGCTGGACGAAAAACCCGTTGTATGCTATCCTGTTCCTCTTTTCCCTGAGGTCGTCAATGGCGGAAATCTCAAGCTCTGAAAGCTGCTTGTAGTTTTCCCGCATGTATTCTATGGCCTTTATATGGGCGCCTTCACCGCGGGTTTTGTATCCGTCAAGAAGCATAATTGCAGAAATAAGCTCTCTTATGACGTCATAATACTCTTTCACCAGGTTGGAGGCGAACCTTTTCTCATCTATCGTTTTGATCATCTCCAGCGTGACTTCAGCCATCGCGAGAATCGATTTTGCCTTGACCTTGTCTTTGGTGACGTCAACTAAACCCATATCCATTTCAGAACACCTTCAGATACCCTTTGAGTATTATGCCGTTTATAACATTGTTCTTGAGCTCGTCGCTGAGCTCTTTGAAATTTTCGCCGAACAATATGCTGATTTTTCTCTTCAGGAGCTTTTCGAAACCGGATAAGTCAAGCTTCCTTCCGGCGCACTGCACGAACAGGTCGATGTCGCTTTCTTGCGTGTCCTCGCCCCTCGACGCCGAGCCGAACAAGACTATGACATCCGGCGTGGTTTTATCGCACAAATAATCAAGCAGCCCGCTTGTTTTTATGGAATGGACAACGTCAAGCTTCCTGTAAAACCTGAACATCTCGCTGTTCCTGCTGGCAAAATAAACCGGGTATCCCGTCGCCTTTTGCCTTTCCTTTATGACAAGGCCTTCCTTTTCCAGCTCTGCCAGGTAGATGCCCACCGATTTGGGCGCGAGCTTCACCATCCTGCTTATTTCCCTCAGCTGGAATCCGGCTTTGGGCATGGGGTCGTCAAGGAAGACCTTGAAGACCATGTATTTGTTGTAATTCTCCCACATATTCCCACAGTAATATATTTTTATTACACTTGTAATAATATTATTACAACTGTTATATAAAGATAACACTCGGGGGTTGGGTTGTCAGCGCTCAAAATTAAGATGTTTCAGAATCCGCGAATTCGCGTTCAGGCATGGGTTTCCAGGGCGTCTTCCGGAGGCCTGTCCAATACCCTGTAAAGCGGCCAGGCGCTCCTGCCTATCCTCTTTCCGCCCAATAAAACCACGCCTGTCACGTCCGCCTCTATTATCTTACCTATGTCCTCGCCACCCGACAGCGGAAGAACATATTTACCGGGCAGGCTTTCCAAAGCATACTCGTGCAATTTGCCGGAACCTCTCCTGTCGTCAGGAAAAAACTCCCTGGTTCGGTTCCAGCCTCCCACCGCTTCAGTCATAATTCACCATAATTCAGGATTGAAACCAAATTTTATAAATTTAACCTGAGCCTCGTCCGCCCGAATGAAGGATTTTAAGTCGCGGCAAAACCAAATATAGAGGAAATTGAACCACATTATATAAAAAGTACGAAAATCATTATCAATGAGGTGGAAAATGCCAAAGAAAAAAGTGGTAAGGGGAGAGAAAGCGAAGGAATACCAGCGTCCGGAAGACACGCCGGGCTTCGGCTTGAGGGTAGCGATTTCGATAATCTCCGTCTTCGGAATCGTGGCGTTCTTCATCGTATGGCTGTTCTTCTTCGCGGACAAGTTCACACTATACCAGAACGTCGCCGTCTTCCTTGTCGCAGTCCTAGCCTTCATCGCCATAATGGGCGCAGGCTGGGCGAGCTGGGGCATCAAGTACGGCAGGAAGTTCGAGAAGTACGATAAGTGCTGCAAGGACTGAACCAGTCTAAGCCAGGAACCGGCGGCATCCCACGAGCCTTCTCCATCTTCTTACCCATAATTGGGAAGGTGATGTTTAAACATAGGGTTTTAAAGCTAGTTTAGAATTCTAAAACATGAGGGCGAAAATCCTCATACTTCCGGTCTTAATAATAGCTATTTTATTTAGTTCCGGTTGTGTGAACACAGGAAATATAGTTAGAGATGATACAACATATATACCCACAGAAACGTCACAACCTAAACAAAATCAACTTCCATCGTGTGTTTCTGATTATAAATGTTCCGCTGCTAGTGAATGTATATCTCCAGGTTTCAGAGTTATACCTTGTTATGATCAAAACAACTGTGGTAAGAATTATGTTACAGAAGGATACGCGAAGAACATTATTGACCAAATTTGCCTACAGAATTCTTCAATGAATGTTTGCCAAAAAAATATGAAAACAATCACTGAAAGATGTGATTATGAAGCTTCTATCGGTGATAAAGTGACAATTGGTGATTTTTCATACATTGTTACGGATGTTATGCAACTTCCTTATATCGGCGGGGGTTATCTTGGTGTAGAAGCTAAAGGAATGTTTGTAATTCTTATTATGTCTGTAGAAAACAGCGGTAAAAAATCTGAATATTTATCCTATAATAATTTCAAGCTACTTGATAGTAAAAGCAGGGAATATGAAACGGATACTACTGCATCCATTTACATGAGTCAGATGGGATACACCCCTCTGCCTATGTTTGATAAAATTGGCCCAGGCCTGACATCCGAGGGCGGCATAGTTTTCGATGTTCCGGGAGATGATACTGGCTTAAGGCTTAAAATATCTGGTGGCACGCTAGAAGGTTCTGTGTATATCAAAATCGGAAATGTTGAGGACTTATAAAATTTTAGTTGGAACTCCCCAAAACCAGCGGCAATCCCACATTAGTTATCTCACTTTATAGAAACCGCGTTTAATTCTATCAAAAACCCTGTTTTCCGTTGCCGCACAGCTGCATGGACATTTATTGCCGCTTGCATGGTCGTTTGGCAGTATGCTACCTTCTTCTATGTTGGTTTTGCTTTTCAATATTCGCTTTATTTCCTTTGTTTCAAGCGTTCGGCCTTCCATTCCCTTGAAGGCTTTCACGAATTTATCATGGTTTGTTTCTTTTTTCATTTGTTCCCACCAATCACAAGCGGCAATCCCTTTTTCTTAAAAATTAATATTTTTTGTACCAATAAATTATCCAATTTACTATTTGGGCGCATAGAGCTATACCTATTATTATAGTAGAAATCCATACTCCTATATTTGAAGAGTTTTCCTTAGTTGTATTGAAGTACATAGAGAAAATCAATAAAATTGCACCTAGTGCAAGAAATGCTGTAGTTTTCTTTTCAAACATTTTACCAATGTCTTTAATTTCTGTCATTTTCCACATCATATTATCAAAGGCAATCCTCTCTTCTAAATCTCAGCAGGCGTCGCGGCCTTGTGAATGAATGGTTCTTTGTGACCGACTTTGCCTCGATATCCACAGCGCCAGCATTTAACCCAAGTTATTTTTCTTTCAGTAAAAATATCTAATTTCGCTTTACATTTTGGACATAAAATAGTTACCATTCAATATGAAATTTGAGTTTCGTTTTAAAAGGTTATGTTTAAACATCGGTTTCTGATGTACTCCCCAAAATCAGTGGCAATTTCCATCTTATAACCATAGTATTAACTATGTAACCACGATAGTTAACTTTATATATATCTGAAATAATAATTTTATATGAAAACTTTAATTTCTACTTTCGGAGAGGAACCTGATGGAATTATTCAAGGAATTAAACAATTCCCCTGCGATAAACTCATTCTTCTTATCTCTCATAAATTAGTATCAAAAAAGGCAAAAGATGGACTCAGAAAATTAGAAAAAATATCTAAAGATATGGAAATAATTGTAGAGAAAGTTGAGGTTTCACCATATTTTTTTATGGAAAATTTGGAAAAAATAAAGAGAGTTATAAATGAAAATGATAATGTAACAATCAATATAACTGGAGGTAGGAAGACTCTATCGCTAGCAGCTGCGTTTGCAGGTTCTGTTACAAAGGCAGAGAGGATAATTTATATTCAAGAAGAAAACAATCAAGTGATTGAGATACCAAAATTTATAATGTATGAAAGAATGCTTTCAGAGGAAAAGTTTGCCGTACTCAGAGCTGTTAGAGAGTGCAATAATTTGAGAGATATTATAAATTTCTTGAAAAACAAGAAAATGTCAACGGAAGAACCGGTTTTAAGAAAGCATCTTAGAGAGCTGGAGAAAAATGGTCTAATTGAGATAAATAAAGATAAAAGACCTCATAAATATAGAATCCTATTAAGTGGTGAATTATTAACGTGAGATAAATGGAAATCGGTAAAATAATTTGCGGGGACGTATTGGAAGAGATGAAAAAAATACCAGACAATAGTATTCATCTTGCGATTACTTCACCACCTTATAATGTAGGCAAAGATTACGATAATCACAATGACAAAATGGAGTATAAAGAGTATCTTGAATGGTTAAACAAAGTTTGGAAGAGAAACAAAGCATCTACTCGTTCCTGGAGGCAGGTTTGCTTTGAATATAGCACCAACGGGAATAAAGAATTTTACTCCTATTCACCATGATTTTGCCAGTCAATTGAGAGATTTAGGTATGATTTTCAGAACGGAAATTCTATGGTATAAACAAACCATGTTAAAAAGAACTGCGTGGGGGAGTTTTAAAAGCCCAGCAAATCCTCACATAGTCCCTTCATGGGAGTATGTCCTGATTTTTTCAAAGGATAAGGCAAAATTGAAAGGAGATCAAAAAAAATCAGATATAACAAAAGACGAATTCATGAAATTTTCTGATGGTATGTGGTATATTTCTCCGGAAACACAGAGAAATGGTCATCCAGCACCATTTCCAGAAGAATTGATATATCGCTTGATTAAATTTTATACGTACAAGGATAATGTTGTTCTGGATATGTTTGGTGGAACAGGAACCGTAGCCGTGGTTGCTCTAAAAACAGATCGCAGATTCATACATATTGACATATCATCAGAATATTGCAAAACAGCTGAAAAAAGATTAAATTATGCAAAAAGACAATTGAGTCAGATGGATCTCAAAACATTTAAATGTTAATCTATAAAATTTTCTCCCATTCGTCCCATTTAATATCATTTAATTTTTCAATTTCAATTAATGAAATTTTATCAGGTCTGCTTTCTCTCTGATAAATCTTATATTTTGCATCCTCAACTTTTCTTACTAAAGAATTCATATCTATAATTCTAGGAATCAGATTTATCAGGTCAGAACGTTTAACTATGATAAATGAATTCATTTTTTCAAAGGCTATAAGATCTGATTTAGCGCCATATATCCATCCCTCGTCATATGGTCTTACACCATAAAGTCGATCCAAACCCATGTATCCTGTGCATTATTATCTTGTCTTCTCATTCTTTTCATCGCCTTAACATCGACTTTATATGATTTGCCATTTTTTTCAATCAACCTGTCCCAATGTTCATTGATATCCTGTTCTGATGTAGAATGAGTAACTTTCCAATTTCTATTTTCAGCAATTTTATGAAACTGTTCCTCAGCATTTATACCCTTTTCTAAACAATTTTTTTTGTCATACTTGTTTCTTTCCATTTCCATGATAAAGTTTTATAAGAAAGTTTTAAAACATTGAAGATGTTTATTTAAGAATCAACTTATGCACCATTTTATTAAATCTTTTGGCGAATCTTCTAATGGTTTTATCATACCACCAAGTTTAGTTCTCTTATTATAAACGTATATGCCATCTAAAAAATGACTACCTAGTAACCTGTCCTTTGTTGGTTTTTCTTCACTACCCCACTCAGATTTCCAAGGTCCTTTTTGTTGTCTACCTTTATCTGGTGTTACAAAAATTACCTTAACATGATGTAATTTTTTTTTCCATATCAAAGCATAAAAAAGTGTTTCAGAAAAACGACCATGTAAACTCACTTTACAGCTTATAATAGCTATAATTTTTATGTTTGGAAATTTTCCTCTAATTGCAACTAGATCTACATCACCCCATATTTTTTGCTTCGAACCTAGTTTCTCAACAGGTATAGCTAATTTTTCCCAAAGTGGAGAATCACATTTAATTTCTTTTCCTCTTAAAATTGCAATATCTCTATGTTTTAGTTTTTTGTTAAGAAAATTCTTTACAAATATTTCAAACCGGTCTCCACTTTTTTGAGCATCTCTTTGTCTTTTAAGAACTGCTTCATGAATTTCATGTTCCATATAGAAAAATTATTGATAATTAACTTATAAATTCATCAGAATCTTTTTTTATAGAATGAAAATCCACATGACATTTTTTATGCATGAGTTGGCAATTTTTAATTATCGTTTTACCACTGTTTGAATGAAAATCTTTATGATGAAAACTTGCATCTTCCCAATTTACATCTTTTTGACAATCAGATTTTTGGCATTTGCCTTTATCTTTTTTATAATATACATAAATTTTCTGACAAAGATCAAAGTATCTTTTCTCGTCCTTTTTGAATATTGGCTCAGCTTCTTTAAGTTTTTCAAAAATATAATTTGAAATAATTAAAAATTTTGTTTTAATATTTTCTTTAGTTTGTCCTTTGCTTCGGAGAGATGAATAATGTGTTATAGGATCCTTTTCTATATCTTCTTTACTTAGTTCTTCAATAGCTTTTGTTGCGCTTGCAGTATTAATTAAAAAATTTTCTACTGATTTAGCGAAAATCTTTTTTGATTTTTCATTTAATGAGTATTTTTTTGATAGTATTGAAGCGACTAAATATACTTGCATCAAATCTCCATTATTTGTTATGAATTTCGCTGATTTTTTGAAACAATGATCGAGAAAATTAAAAGTTTTTATAATATCATTTTTTAGATGTGGCGGTATGTCATCTTTATGAGATAAATACATTTCTTTTAGGGGCTTAAATCTCAAATTTGGAAATTCTGGAAAAATAGCTTTAGATAAAAATTCGATTTCCAACAAAGAAATTTGTGCCAAAATTTCTCTGTGTTTAAATCTGTGAGTAGTAATTGATGTTTTTTTAATGAATTTTAAATCTTTACTTAATCTATAAATAAGATTTCTTATTTCACCCTTCATCGCATTTAACTTTTCCGGTGTGTTAGTGGGAGTACCTTCTTGTAATCTTATAAAAATATCACATACTTGTTCATCTTCTGCATTACTTATCGGTATGTACCATATCTTAAAACCATCTAATGCGGTTTTTAAACTATCAACTTTTTCAATATCTTTATAATATTTATTTTCAGCTAGAGCATTCTCTTTAGAAGTTTTCCATTTATTTTTTTTAAATTCCTGAATAGTTTTAAGTCTTTGTTGACCATCTATAACCTCAAATTTATTTTTACCTTTTTTAATAAAAACAAAGATACCTATAGGATAAGAACGTAATATAGAGTCGATTAATTTTTGTTTTTGTGCCGGAGTCCATACTTCTGATCTTTGATATTCCTCACTATATTCAAATTTAAATTTATTTAATGATTTTATAACAAAATTTCTCGGTTTAAATGGGTCGAGAATTTCTTTTGTAGTCATAATACTTGATGTTTATCAAAGATGCTTTAAAATCATTTTTACTCAACTTTTAATCTCCAACCTTCTCTGTTATCTCTAGCATTGACCTTCGACCTCCAAAAAACCTTTAAATATACTATGTTATAAATATATAACATAATGTTATAATTATATAACATGGTGATGATATGAAAGATGCAGGAGAAGGTAAAAGGAAGAAAGAGCGAAAGAAGATGACTGTAATGAAGATTTCAGCGGGGATCTTCGGAGCCCTTGTGGTGGCGTTCTGGCTGCTCATATTGTATGTTGAGATGGGTTATGCGGGCTCCGAGGGGTCCGGCGGGATCAACCCAATGTTCTTTGTCACACTCATACCTCTTATACCCATTCTTGCCCTGCTCGTGCTCCTCGTGAGGAGGCGGGACAGGGCCGTGAAAGCTGGCATTCCTCTTCGTGACGAGAGGTCCGAAAAGATCGAAAACAGGGCAGGCAGGTACGCGATGATCGGGACCGTGTGGTTCCTGCTCGCGGCGGCATTCTACCAGATGTTCATGGAGGAGCTGGGGCTGCCGGACATACCGGTCAGGTATTTCATCTGGCTCGTGTTCTTCGTGATTCTGGGTCTTTTTGCGGGCTTCAAGCTCTACTTCGGGAGGAAGGGGGACGCATGAGCCTGACGAGACAGGCAGGTGTAGCATGAAAAACCGCATAAAAGAACTGCGCGCGCGCTATGACATAACGCAGGAAGAGCTGGCGCGGAAAGTCGGTGTCCGCCGCGAGACGATTCTGTTCCTGGAGAAGGGGAAGTATAACCCTTCCCTTCGCCTGGCGCATGACGTGGCGAAGGCGCTTAAGACGACGGTGGATGAGCTGTTCGTGTTCGAGGAATAGAATTAAAAATTCTCAGCCTATTTAATACTCTTTCCCAGCAGCACATTGAAGGCCATCTTCCAGAATTCAGGTTTTGCTTTATCATCTCCCATTGCAGGATCACAGTCAATAAGTGGCCATCTTTTTTTGAAGGCATAATACTGGACAGGCTGGGTGAGCATGTCATGGTGGTATGTTGATGTCGCTAAAACAAATGGTATACCAAGCTCTTCTGCTCTTTCGCCTATCAGAATTCCAAGAGGCTGGTTCGCCTCTGATTCTTGAATAGCCTTTTCCAATGCACCGTAGTAATCCCTTCTTGCTTGCATGGCTGAAGTCATATAAACCTTTAACGTATTTTTAACGATTAGTGCTACAGCTTCCGGAGCTAATACTTTACCGGCTCTTTCAATAGCCCAAATAGTAGGATTATGTATAACTTTTCCTTTTTCAGGGTAACCATCAGCAAAATTTATAAGATACTCCTTTAATTCGTCGTCTATTTTGGCATATTGGCCAACTTTTTCCAGAACTGCCTTTCTCGCACTTTCTATAGGATCTGAGTCTCTCATCTTTTCTATTGCTAGTTTTCCCAAACTTATGTCACCGCTACCCGTTTTCTTGGGAAAGAAAACATCCGAGATTGCTCCGTCCTGCCTCGGTTCACCAGCCAATAAAGGCATGGCTTGGTCATAATCAATAGCGTAGGCTATGTCAATTCCTCCCTGATTGCCAAAGTATTTATCAGCGCCTTCCCTGTATCCTGGGTTATCTTCTATGATAAGTATTCTTTTCATGTTATTCATCTCGTTATTACTGTGGAGTTAATATTTATAAATATTGTTATCTAATAATGGTGAATGAGCGAGGACGGAAAGATAGCGAACCCATGCCGTTCCTGCAAAGAATACACGCGTCTGTTCGGGGCTTACATTAAAGATCTGACAACTGGCGATTACAACTGCTGGCAGGGCATGGGAATAGGAATTGGGAACGTGACAGAGGAAGTAAGCAGCATGAATCAGGATATAATCAAAGCTCTTGTTTCAATTTGCAAGGGATGCGATAACGGACCCGGGATTTGCAGTATAAGCAAGGAAAAGTGGTCAAAAATGATGAAAAGATGGGAAGGGATAGACACTGAGTTGCGAGGGATGCCTTCGGAGGAGTCGGAGAGGTATCTGAGGGAAAATTCCGACGAAATCGTTCTGAAATGCATAATTAGGGATTCAGTGAAAGATGCCGAAGAAATTACATAGTGAAAGGTTCAAAACCAGGCGTCGTTTTATTAGTGTGCAGTCACGTGTTTTTTAACTAGTCCTCCAAGCCCGCTCGAAGAACACGGCGATTTTTTAAAACTAACTTTCCTTCAGGTAATCATGGCTGGCAAGGCAGGAGGAAGCACGGCTGGAGAAGGCGGGAAATACATATCCGCCACAGGCAAATTCAGCTACGCAAGGGAAGTTCGATACCACGTACGGCCTGTCATAGAGGGGCCGGAAAATGGAGGTTCGCTGATAAGATGCGTCGGCCTTTATGATGATTTTGACTGTGTGTACCCCAGGGCTCCCGACGGCAGAACAACGGCTCCGGGCATGATCATTGCTAAGGGGAATTTAGTGCACGAATTGAACGATGGTGGCCGCACTACCTTGGCCACATCTCTGCTGAAGGAAGCCAAGCCTTACGTTTTAAGCTGGGACAAGATTCCGCTAATCGAAAATTTTAAGGCAGAGCTGCTGGAGATAGGGGAATTTGAACTGCGGCTTATGAAAGAGCTGCCGGATTACAGAAGCGATATTGAAAGTCTTCAAGCAGCAGTCCGCCGCAGCAGACGCCGATGACGGCCACGAAGGCGGAGACCGCCTTTGGACTGCTTTGGCGGCCTTGACCTCATTTACTGCCTTGACCGCCTGCTGCCGGCTTTGAGCTTTGAACCGCCTGCTTCGCCTGCTATCGCCTTTATAAATAGGAAATACATATATAGGCTTAACAATGGCGTTGCAAACACTTGTTTTGGTGACCCCATCGCGCGATTGAATAAAAAAGTAAGTGAGTGAGTAATATGGAAGAAAGAAGAGATAGTAACGACAAATTCGGAAGAGAGATGCACAAGGTAAAATGTTCCGAGTGCGGAAAGGACTGTGAGGTCCCGTTCAAGCCTTCCGGAGACAGACCTGTATACTGCAGGGATTGTTTCCAGAAGCGCAGACCACCGAGACGCTTTTAATTTAACCGGATAAATCGAATAAAGCGAATAAAAAATTGATTCAGATTTTTTGTTCTTTATTTTGATTTGGTTAGCGTCAGCACTGCCTTTCTATTTTTCTTTTTTTTTGTTTTCCAGGCAGCAGAACCGCTGCGGAACTAGGATGGCTACAGGCACTTCTCCACGATGTCGTCGATGAGGCTGCTCATTGGCCTTCCCGTCGATTTCGAATGGCTTTTGAGGGCTGCGAACGTCGAATTCCGTATGGTGAAGGAGCGGCGGATCTTGTCTATCGCAAGGACGCCTGTCCTGTCGAACTCTTCCAGCATACGAGCGTAACGCTCGTTCTCCTTCATTATCCTCTCAATTTCCTTCCACTGCATACCTTACCAGCCTCTCTATCCTGCCTACGTCGGTTATGTTTTCTTTGGCGACTTTTCTGATTTCCGAAACCAGATTCTCCTTGGCCTCCCTTTCTGCCTTTATGCCGCAGGCCTCAAGTATCGTCATTGCGGCCATGAGGGCGGTTCTCTTGTTGCCGTCCGTGAACGGGTGGCCGACGAGTATCGCCCTCCACAGGTAAGCTATCTTGCGGAACACGCACTTGCCTTTGCCAAGATCAAGGGCTGTCTCTATCTCCGCGTCGCTTCTCAGGCTTCCGCCATACTTTTCGTTTATCAGCTTTATCTGCTCCTTCGAGACTATATATTCCGAATTCATATATACGTTTTCGTAATTAGTATTTATAAAGATTTATGTGACTTGTGCAAAGAATGCTAGTCCTCGAGCCCGCCCATGCGCTGTGGTCGCAGATTTCGAGAACGTTGTCATAGCTCGATTCTCTTGCCTTTGCTGATAAGCTTCAGGAATTTCGGATCCCTGTTCTCAAGCCACACTATGCCTTTTTTGCCTATCATTATGGAGCCCCTGTCTTCAAGGTAGGCCAGTATGAGCCTCAGCGTCTGGTCCATTATTTTGACCGGAAGCGCCCTTTTGAGGGCCTCGACTGACAAAGGCATTCCGGCATCGTGTACCGCTTTCTCCACCATGAGTACTGTCTTCAGCGTCGGCCAGTGGTAAACCACTTTCGACACATTTATATGTATGCTCCTGCTCGCATGGTTCTCCCCATGGGCAATCGTTTTCGTTTGCTGCATCTGGTATCATCCCTAAGATATTACATATAAGTTTATATGCATATAGGGATATATAAACTTTAGTTTTCTTATCTCCCGTTTTCATAAGATTTAATTAGTCTTCAAGCCCGCCGCGGCAGAGGTCAATTACGACCATGAGGATTGCGGCGAAGATGATGACGTTCCCGACGACGTCGAAGGGCTGGGGAAACGTTTCTGTGAGAACGGTCAGCTTTATCATGCCGCCCAGGACTGCGGCCATTAATGCGCCCGCCGTGGTCTTCCGCCCCTTCACGACCTTGGCCGCGTTCTCGAGCAGGTCGCCGACCTTGTCAAGCGACGATTTAGAATTAGACTGCTTCTCTTGAGAATTTTTCTCCTTTTCTTCGGCCATATTTACAATTTGATAGGGGCGCGGTTATATTGCTATGTTTAAACATAATTTAATAAACTGGCGAATAGAAGACTTGAAAATGAGACCCTGTAAAATTTACATAGACAACAACCTTCTCATAAGATGGTTTCTTCATAAGCTGCACAAAAGAAAATTCAAAAGCGAGCCTCAGGTGATAAAATTTCTGATAGACCACAAAGAGATAGAAAAATTCATCTCGCTGATATCCGTCGCGGAACTTGTGCATACGCTTAGATACGGAAATGACTTTCAGGGCTTCGGGCTGAAACTGAATTATATACGTGACCTGTTGGCAGAACTTCAGAATGCGTTGGATTTGAAGATAATTTCAGAGGAAAAAATAAACGGAGTTAACATAGAAGGCGTCATAATTTCTAAAAATATCGTTAATTTTGTGGACAAACATCACCACATAATTGATTGCATGCATATTGATTTGGCAAAATCGCATGATTTGTTTTTCATAACACATGAAAGGGAACTGGGCGTGATGAAGGAATTTCATGAAAAAATAATGACTGACGACAAACTTATGAAACAATACGAATAAGTGCGGCTATTTTTTCCTGGCTTTGGAGAGAATTTTGTCTACCCTTTTCACAAATTCTTCGTAAGAGATGTTTTCCTTCGGGGTTATTACCTTGACAATGTGGTTGTTAAGGCGCATCTCCTTTACTTTGCCGCCTATTCTGAAGTCGTCCATAAAATTAGTTTAAACGAGAGGCCTTAAAAGCCTATGTTTAAACATCTTTGCAACAAATCGCTATATGTCGGCTATTTGTTACGGTCACTTGTGTGGCTCGATGATGACCTTCAGCGAATCTTTTCCGCTGAGGACCAGCCCGAAGCCCTTCTGGGTCTGGTTTAGGGGGAGGCGGTGTGTGATCATGGGCCTGACCTTGACTTTCTTTGTTCTGATTAGCTTTATGGCCTCTTCAAGGTCCTTTCTGGCGGCGGCATACGTCGTCGTTATCGACGCGCCCTTGAACCAGAAGTCGTTGAATGGTATAGGGATTTCGGTGTTGGGGTCGGTCGGGGCGAAGAACAGGATTCTGCCGCCCGAATCGACGCAGGAGAATGCCTGTCTTATCGCGGCGACTGCGCCCGTCGAGACTATGACGCGGTCGGCCAGCTTTCCCGCGATGGCCTTGAGCCTTTCCGGGACGTTGTCCTTCGCGTTCATGACGTAGTCCGCGCCTAGCTTGTTCGCCATGGCGAGCCGGAAATCGCTGACGTCGGTCGCGACGACCTTCGCGCCTTTCGCCTTCGCGAGCTGGATGTGGAGCAGGCCGGTCATGCCTGAACCGAGGACCAGTACCAGATGGCCCTTGCGTATGTCGTTCAGCCGCTGTCCGCGCACCACGCATCCGAGCGGCTCGATGAAAGTCGCCTCCTCGTAGCTCATTCCTTTCGGTAGTCGGAGCGTGCCTTTTTTGACGTTGATTTCAGGCACGCGGATGAACTGGGAGAAGCCGCCTGGATGGAAATTCGTGTTCTTGAGCGTGTGGCAGGAGGTTTCATTGCCGTCCCTGCAGTAAGCGCACGTGTCGCAGGGAACGTGGTGCGTCACGAAAACGCGTTCGCCTTTTTTGAAGCTTTTGACCCTTTTGCCCGTCTTTTCGATTACGCCTGCGACTTCATGCCCGAGAACCAGCGGCGCCTTCTTTATGCGGTACCACTCCATGATGTCCGAGCCGCAGATGCCCGATGCCATGACTTTGAGAAGAATCTCGCCGCTCTTGATTTCGGGAATCGGCATCTCCTCAAGGCGTATGTCACTGTTGTTGTAATACATCGCGACTTTCATGCCATACTTCCTCCCGAGAATCACTGCTGGTATATGCCCGTCTTCCTGCTGAGGAAGCCGAGTCTCTGCGTTATTTTGTCCTTGCTGACTATAATCCCCCAGCCCGCGAACACGCCGGCGGTTATTACCGCCG
This sequence comes from Candidatus Aenigmatarchaeota archaeon, assembly GCA_963726265.1. Taxonomy (GTDB): domain Archaea; phylum Aenigmatarchaeota; class Aenigmatarchaeia; order QMZP01; family QMZT01; genus JBGPQP01. The sequence goes on along the minus strand of CAVSBQ010000002.1, from coordinate 1,002,999 downwards.
CCGAGGGCGAGGTCGGAAGCTATGTTCGGGCCGTATCAGGAAAAGCTCGCCGTTCCACAGGTGGTCGACCACGCCGAATATCGAGGCTCCGCCGAACATCAGGCTGAGCCAGAAGCCCTCCTTGTCCTTCCTGTGCATGGCTTTCCTTCTCAGCGCAGTGACGATGCCCACTGTTAACGGAACCAGATAACAAACCATACCATCACCCCTAAACCCTTACCTTTGATTTTGCCTTTCCATCTTACTTCTTTTTCCTGGAGTTCGCCTTGAGAATGCTGTAAGCTTCCTTCGGGTTCGCCTTGTCGTGGACTATCGCCCTCACGGCCTTTATCATCGCCACGGGATCGTCGGCCTGGAAGATGTTGCGGCCCATGTCCACGCCGGCAGCGCCGGCCTGTATCGCCTTGTAGGCCATCTCCAACGCCTCCATCTCAGGCAGCTTCTTCCCGCCCGCTATCACGACGGGGACGGTGCACGTGTCGACGACCCGTTCGAAGCGGTCGCAGTAATACGTCTTGACTATGCTCGCGCCGTGTTCCGCGGCTATGCGTGATGCGAGGGCGAGATACTTCTCGTCGCGCACCATGTCCTTCCCCACCGCCGTCACGGCGACGACAGGGATTCCATACTCCTCGGCCTGGTCCACGACCTGCGAGAGCCCGATTATGGTGTTGCGCTCGTATTCCGAGCCGACCATTATGGAGAAAGCGACCCCCGCCACGTTGAGCCTGGCCGCGTCCTTCATGGCGACCGTTATGCCTTCGTGCAGAAGCTCCCTGCCCACGATGCTCGTTCCGCCGGAGACTCGAAGCACGACAGGAATGTCAATCTTCGGGTCTATGCAGTTGCGCAGGACTCCGCGCGTCGGCATCAGGCAGTCCGCATAAGGAATAAGCGGCATTATCGTCTTCCCGGGCTTTTCCAGGCCCGTCGTCGGGCCGAGGAAATAACCGTGGTCGATGGCGAGCATCAGGGTATGGCCGTCATGCCTGATTATCCTCGACAAACGATTGCTTTTGCCCCAGTCCATAAACATCACCTCTGACCAAAATGCGATAATATAGATAAATAAAGAAATCGTTCCTGAAATAAAAAGGTTATAGCAGCTCCCTTTTCAGGATGGTTATAATCTCCTTGCCGCAGATGTCCCAGAAATCCAGCAGTTCTTTGGCCTGGGACGCTGTGACTCTGAAGCCCCTGTAATTGGCGTCGTGCCTTATCTTCTTGAATCGTTTCAGGAAATTGAGCCTGAATTTTTCCTTTATGTCCAACTCCTTGAGGATTTCGAGACTGATATCATGATTTAGCGGTTCAAAGCCCAGCAGCCACCATTTCGCATCGCCAAGCTGTCTTATCGCTTCGTACATTTCCCTGAATATCACGGTGGCGCTGTTTTCGTCCAGTTTGATGCTTTTTACCACGCCTGCCGTGTTTTCAGCTGATTTTATGATTGATTTTATTTTTTCGGCATCCTTTTGTCTTATCCTGAGCTCGCCGATTTTAACCAGATTGTCTATCATATCTTTTCTCATGGCCGTACCTCCAGAAAGCCTGATAAAACGATGCCGTTGGCTATGTTATTGAAAACGTTCAGGTCGACGCTCTTCCTGTTGAACATGTGAAGCTGTATTTTTCTTCCAATATCGCCTTCAAATTTTTCAACATCTTTTTTGAGGTCTTTGCCAACAACTTCTTTAAGGCTCATTGTCTGATACCTCTTTGTTTCATCCGTTTCTATCGCTATGTCAATGTCCGAAGCAGAATTGTCTTCACCTCTTCTGAAACTGCCAAACAAAACGATGGCCTTCGGATTTCCGAAATAATCGTCAAGAAAAGCGACAAAGTTGCTATTGTATATCTGGCTTAGGTTGTATAGCACTTTACCGTTTACAAAGTCAGGATTTCTCGTGTTTGCTTTTATTCTCCATATTTTGCTAAGTTTTTCGATTTCTATAAAACCCGCTGCACGAAATTCTTCTATAATTCTGCCTATGTTGGCCTTTGCCACTCCAGCCTCTTTGGCAAGATCGCTGAGGCTGAACTCCTTTTCAGGATATCTGAACAGAAATTCGATAACTTTCTGCCTTGCGGTTTCGACATTATACAACTTTTGTTCTCTTTTAAGACTATATGGTTTCTTCATATAACATATGTTATATTTTAGAACTATTTAAAGATTCCAGCTGCGGAAAGTTATTTCCTGTAGGCGCGTTTTATGGCGCCGGGCTTCATGACGCCCCTCTCGGTGATGAAGGCCGTGACGTATCGCGCGGGCGTGACGTCGAAGGCGGGGTTCATCGCCCTCGCTCCCTCCGGGGTTATGCGCTTTTCTTCGATGAAGTGGACCTCGCTTTCGTCCCGCTCCTCGATTGGTATGGCCTCGCCGGATTTGCATTTGAAATCGAAGGTGCTTGACGGGGCGGCGACGTAGAATGGGATTTTGTTTTCCTTCGCTATGACGGCCTTTTCATACGTGCCTATCTTGTTCGCGAAGTCGCCATTCATGGCGATGCGATCCGCGCCGACGAGCATCATGTCTATTTCGCCGCGCCGCATGTAATGGCCGAGGGCGTTGTCCGCGATGACGGCGTGGGCTACGCCTTCGTTAAGCAGCTCCCATGAAGTGAGCTTCGCTCCCTGGAGGCGCGGGCGGGTTTCGTCGACGTAAACGAAAATCTTTTTGCCCTGGCGGCTGGCGAAGTATATGGGCGAGAGCGCGGTCCCCCAGTCCACGCACGCGACCCAGCCCGCGTTGCAGTGCGTGGCGATTCTGAAATTATTTTTGATTAGTTTCGAGCCGTGCTCGCCTATCTTCCTGCACGCGTCGATGGAAGCGTTGGCATACGCTTCCGCCGCCTTAAGAGCGAGCTTCCTTTTTGTCCGCATGTCCTTCGAAGCGGCTTTTTCCAGGGATTCGAGAACGAAATCAACGCCGTGGAATAAATCATACGCCGTTGGTCTCGCGGCCTTGAGCGCCTTTTCGATGTCCGCGATACGCCTCTCAAAGCCTTTCTGCGGAGCGTTGTAAATGCCTAGCGCCATGCCATACGCCGCCGCCGCGCCGATTGCCGGCGCCCCGCGCACCATCATCGTCCTTATCGCGCGGGTGATTTCATCGGGCCTGCGCAGGCTGGCGATTTCGAACCTGTGGGGCAAAAGAACCTGGTTGATGATCTTGACGCTTCCGCCTTCTAGCCACACGCTGCGATAATGCCTGCCGCCGACGAGCATGAGTAGAATTAAATGGCCTGATTAAAAAGTTTTAGCTTAAAAGTTAAAAGGGAGATGGGATAAAATTTATACAGGAGGTGTCATGATGAAGACGAATGCGGTTGTTTTCGGCCTTCTCGCAGGCCTGGTGATGCTGGTGGCGGGAATGGTGGTGGGGCAGATATTCTCCGTCGCGTTCCCTGGCCTGGCCGCGGAATACTACAATCCTGCGCTCTTCCGCCCATGGTCAGACCCGCTGATGTCGCTGTATTATGCAGTGCCTTTCGCGACCGGCCTCATACTTGCGTGGCTGTGGCTTAACCTGAAGGACAAGATAAAGGAGACGGACGCACTGAAGAAGGGCGCGTTTTTCGGCATCGTGTACTGGATAATCACGATCCCGGGGATGGCCATGTCCTACAGCAGCTTCCCGGTATCGCTGGTCATGGTGGAGAGCTGGAGCGTCAGCAGCTTGGTCCAGGCAATATGCGCAGGGCTGATATTCGCGAAAACGCTGAAGTAAAAAATAAAAATCTTTCTTTTTTTCTCTTTTTTATTTTGTTTCCGCTTCAGTCAAAGGAACAGCGGCGCGAAGACGAGAGCGACGATCGACATCAGCTTGATTAGTATGTTCAGGCTCGGGCCGGCCGTGTCCTTGAACGGGTCGCCAACCGTGTCGCCGACGACCGCGGCCTTGTGCGTGTCGCTGCCCTTGCCGCCGAGATTGCCAGCTTCTATGTATTTCTTAGCGTTGTCCCAGGCGCCTCCGGCGTTGGCCATCATGACGGCCAGCAGGAAGCCGGTCGCAGTCGCGCCCGCGAGCAGGCCGCCGAGCGCTCCTGGCCCGAGCAAAAAGCCTACCAGCAGGGGGGCGGCTATCGCCATCGAACCTGGGATTATCATCTCCCTGAGCGAAGCCTGCGTGGAGATCTCTATGCAGCGTTTGTAGTCGGGCTGCGCCTTGCCTTTCATGAGGCCCGGTATTTCCCTGAACTGGCGGCGGACTTCATCCACTATCTTCATGGCCGTCTTGCCGACCGCGTCCATCGCGTAAGAGGAGAACAGGAACGGCAGCAGCGCGCCGAGGAACAGTCCGGTCACCACATAGGGGTTGGTGAGCGACATCGACGAAATGCCGAAGGTCTGCGAGAACGTCACGAACAACGCGAGCGCTGTGAGCGCTGCCGAAGCGATTGCGAAGCCCTTGCCCATCGCGGCGGTCGTGTTACCGACGGAATCGAGGGTCTCCGCGTGCTCCCTGATTTCGTCCTCGAGGCCTGCCATTTCTGAAATGCCGGCTGCGTTGTCGGCGACCGGGCCGTAGGTGTCCGTAGCGAGCGTGATGCCGAGGGTTGAAAGCATGCCTACCGCTGCGATGGCGATGCCGTAAAAGCCGGCGAAATAATACGAGATGAGTATCGCCGCCCCGACTGCCATGACCGGGATGAACGTGCTCTTCATGCCGACGGCGAGGCCTTTTATGACGTTCGTCCCGGCGCCGGTCTGCGACGCCTCGGCGATGCCCTGCGTGGGCCCCCTGTCCTTCGAGGTGTAATATTCGGTCGCGAGGCCTATGACCACGCCGACTACAAGGCCGGTGACGGTCGCGTACCACACGCCGACCTGCGCGCCCGCGTAGGCTATGAGGAAGTAGGAAAGCACGAACATTATTGCCGAAGAGGCGAAGATGCCCTTGTTGAAGGCCGATATGGCGCCTTTCACTCCCGTGCGCCCGCTGGTCCTGACGAACAGCGTTCCCGCGACTGAAGCGAGGATGCCGAGCGCTGCGAGCGCGAGCGGGAGCATGGCTCCCTGGAAAGACGAGAAAATGACGCCTATCGCCATCGCCGCTATTATGGAATTGACATAGCTCTCGAAAAGGTCGGCGCCCATGCCCGCGACGTCGCCGACGTTGTCGCCGACGAGGTCGGCTATGACGGCCGGGTTTCTCGGGTCGTCTTCAGGAATGCCTTTCTCGACCTTGCCGACTAAGTCAGCGCCGACATCCGCGGCCTTCGTGAATATCCCGCCTCCGACCCTGGCGAAGAGCGCGATGGACGACGCGCCGAAGCCGAAGCCGTAGATTATCTGCGGGCTGCCGAAAACAAAATAAAGCAGCGCGACGCCGAGCAGGCCTATGCCCACGACGCACATGCCCATGACCGTCCCCGAAGAGAACGCGACGCGCAGACCGTCGTTAAGGCTTTTCCTGCAGCCTTCCGCCGTTTTCGAGTTGGAGGTCGTCGCGATGCGCATGCCTATGTTGCCAGTGAGCGCGGAGAAGAACGCGCCGAGTATGAACGAGGCGGCAGTTTCCCTGTTAACGGCCACGAGGAGGACGACTGCCATGGCGATGACGAAGACCGTGAGGATCTTATACTGCTTGCTCAGGTATGTCATGGCGCCTCTGTGGACGAGCCCGCCTATCTCCTTCATCTTGTCGTCGCCGTGCGGCTTCTTCTTAAGCGACCATGCAAGGTAGCCTGCGAAAACAAGGGCGATTATGCCGGATATCCAGACGAACGCCTCCAGAAACTCCATGAACATCCCTCCCATCGCTGATGAAAGTAACCCTCAATATAATAATTGTGCGCCGCCCTTTATATGAAATTGCCTGTTTCAGCGCTATATGAAAAACACTACGAAAATCAGCGCGAGCGTGTTGAGCAGCTTGACCAGCACGTGCAGGCTTGGGCCGGCCGTATCCTTGAACGGGTCGCCGACCGTGTCGCCTACCACCGACGCCTTATGCGCATCCGTGCCCCTGTGGCCCTCCGCCTCGAGATGCTTCTTGGCGTTGTCCCAGGCGCCTCCGCCCGTGTTCATGGTCATGGCGAGCAGTATGCCGGAAATTGTCGCGCCGATAAGGAAGCCGCCCGCGGCCTCCGCCCTGAGCCATACGCCGACGACTATCGGCGCCACTACCACCAGAAGGCCGGGCAGTATCATCTCGCGCAGCGATGCGCGCACGCTTATGTCAACGCATTTGGCGTAGTCCGGTTCGGCCTTGCCTTTCATGAGGCCTGGTATGTGCTTGAACTGGCGGCGGACCTCGTTGATCATGTCCTCCGCCGCTTTCCCGACCGCCCTTATGGCGAGCGAGGAGAACAGGAACGGCAGAAGCGCGCCGAGGAAAGCGCCGACGAAGACCGTCGGCTTGGCTACGTCTATCGAGGTGAGGCCCGCAACCTCGAAATACGCGGAGAACAGCAGGAACGCCGAGAGCGCTGCGACGCCCATCGCATACCCTTTCGTAAGCGCTTTGGTCGTGTTGCCCACGGCGTCGAGGCTGTCCGTGCGATGGCGCGTCTTCTCGTCGAGCTTCGACATTTCCACTATGCCGCCAGCGTTGTCGGTTATCGGGCCGAAGACGTCCATGGCGAGTATCATGCCGGTCGTCGCCAGCATTCCCATGGTCGCGACCGCCGTCCCGTAGATGCCGCCGAGCATGAACGACGCGAGCAGCGCCATGCATATGACAACGACGGGAAGCGCCGCGGCCTCGAGCGCGACGGCGAAGCCGGTTATGATGTTGGTGGCCGCGCCCGTGTGCGACGATCTCGCGATGCTCCTCACCGGTCTGTGATGCTTGGCCGTGTAGTATTCCGTTATGAGCGCTATCAGTATGCTGGAGACGATGCCTATCAGTGATATGTAATAATAGTTTACGTTGCCAAGCGTGCTCATCACCAGCGGGTAGAAGGCTATGCCCGCTATCACCGCGGTCACGATCAGGCCCTTCCATAGGGCGCGCATCGGGTTCTGGCCCTCTTTCCCCCTCACGAAGAACGAGCCTATCATAGTCGCGTATATGCCGACGGACCTTGCAAGGAGCGGGAAAATTATGCCGTAGATGCCGAACACCGGCATGAAGGCGATGCCGAGCACCATGGCTCCGATGTTCTCGGCGGTTATGGATTCGAACAGGTCGGCGCCGCGTCCCGCGCAGTCGCCGACGTTGTCTCCGACGAGGTCGGCTATGACGGCCGGGTTGCGCGGGTCGTCTTCAGGAATCCCTTTTTCCACCTTGCCGACCAAATCGGCGCCTATGTCAGCCGCTTTCGTGTAAATGCCGCCGCCCAGCTGCGCGAACAGCGCGGCGAGCGACGCGCCGAAGCCGAAGCCCACGATCATCTTGGGGTCGCCGAAAAGCATGTATAACGAAGTCACGCCGATGAGGCTAAGCCCCATGACCGCGAGGCCCATGACGAGCCCGCCCAGAAACGAAACCTTTATGGCCGCATTCAGGCTTTTCCTCGCCGCGTTTGCGGTGCGAATGTTCGCGCGGGTCGCGACGTCCATGCCGAGGAAGCCGGCGACTAACGAGGCTGCGACGCCGAGAATGAAGGCGAAGCCCGTCTGCCACGAAAAGAAAATTCCAAGCAGGACGGCGACTATCACGCCGATTATGGCGATCGTCTTGTACTGCCTTCTCAGAAAGGCGTAGGCGCCGGTCCTTATGTGGCCCGCGATCTCGTTCATCCTGTCGTTGCCCTTGTCATACCTGTTAACCCGCCACGCGATAAGCAGCGCGACAAGAATAGAGAATATGCCGCTTCCCAGAGCGATGAGCAAGAGATCAAGAGCCATCCGAACCCCTCCCTGTCAAAATTTTATGCGAAATTTTATTTTTCTTATTATCTTCACGCCATTGTTTTTAAACTTTTCGCATCGGTGACTTATAAGATAGACATTCCATGTCGTTTCATATATAAGCGGAATCCCGTTTAATATTAATTATTTATGATCGAGAAAATAATCGTTCTCGCGATATTCATAGCCTGCTATTCGCTCGCGATATCGAGGAAGGTCAAGCTGGCCTACATCTCCCTCGCTTCCGCCGGCCTCATCGTCCTCCTGGGCATCGCCGCGCCGCAAATCGCTTTCTTCAGCCTGATAAAATGGGACGTCCTCGGCATCTACTGGGGTTTCATGATGGTCTCGATGATCTTCATGGAGAGTCGGATGCCGACATTAATAGCCGACAAGGTAGTGAACAATGTCAAAAAGGAGAAATACGCCCTGCTTGCGCTGTGCGCCATAACCGCCCTCATCTCGTCCTTCATGGAGAACGTCGGGACGGTCCTCATGATGGCGCCCATCGCGATAGAGATGGCGAGGAAGCTGAAGTCCAGTCTCTTCCCCTACTTGATCGCGATCGCGATAAGCTCGAACGTCGTGACCACCATAACCATGATCGCCGATCCGCCAGCGCTGGTGATGGCCATATCGACGGGCATGAAGTTCTTCGATTTCTACTGGTTCCAGGGAAGGCTGGGCCTGGGTGTCATAACGTTTTTCGGCGTCGTCGCCGCGCTGCTAAGCCTGCTTTACACGTTCAGAAAGATGAACAAGCCTGTGAAAATTGCCCGCGAGAAGATAAAGGTCGACTACGTGCCTTCGGTCGTTTTCGTGGCGGGCGTCATTGCGCTGGCGGCGAGCTCTTACGCTGGCGTAACGCCGGGCGTCGTCGGGGTTATCGTGGGAATCGTCGCCCTTCTCGTCGGCGGTAGGAAAGCCAAAAAGATGATGAAGGAATTCGACTGGAACTCGTTCTTCTTCATAACCGGCATTTTCGTCGTAATCGGGTCGCTGGAAATCACAGGCCTGCTTTCCGACTTCGTGAACGGCATAGGCGGCCTCGGTATAACCAACGCGTCCGTCATGCTGGCGATAATAATCTGGTTATCTGTGGCGGCTTCGTCGTTCATAGACAACGTCCCATTCACCGTCCTGATGATACCCGTCTGCAACCAGATCGCGGCAGTCATGGGCGTCAACCCGTTCCCGTTAATTTTCGGCATGCTCATAGGCACGGGCATTGGAGGCAACATCACGCCGGTCGGGGCGACGGCGAACGTCTTCGCCTGCGGCATGCTCGAAAAGCGCGGCTACAAGATAAAGCTCAAGGATTACATGAAAATAAGCCTTCCCTTCTCCGTCATAGCCGTGCTGGTCGCGCACGTCCTGCTACAGTTCCTGTGGATGTAGCAAAAACTAGACAGCGTATTTCAGGATTTCGCGCAGGTCCTTCTTCCTTATCACGGCGTCGCAGACTGCGTTCAGCTTTTCTGACTTCGAGTTGAAGGCGATGGAGAAGCCGGCGATTTTCGCGATGTCCACGTCGTTGTCGTGGTCACCGACAAAGACACAATCCTCTGGTTTTATCTTTTCTTTTCTGCATATCTCGAGCAGCGACTTGCTCTTGTTCTTGAAGTCGTGCTTCGCTTCTATCTCTCTTATGCCGCCGTTCCTGCTGAAGAAAATGCGGCTTATGTAAACGTAATCGAAAAAACGTTTGTAGTCCGGCATCACCTTTTCGAGGACTATCTGGAAGCTGCCGGAAACGATAGCGAGTTTGTATCCATCTTTTTTCAGCCGTTCCAGCGTCTCGCGCGCGCCTTTCATGAGGCGGAAGGGCGCGATGGCCTGCATGACGGTTTTTTTGTTTGCTCCGTGCTCTTTCAGCAGCTTCAGGTCCTCGACGGCCCATGTCGTGTAATCTATTTTGCCCGCCCAGAACTTCTTGCGGAGCTCCAGTCGCCTCGGATGATTCTTGATGCCGAAGAATTCGTGGAGCGTCGCCCAGACCGAATCCGTGCCGTCGGCGAGCGTCCCGTCGAGGTCGAAGGCAACGAGCTTGTACCTCATAGAATCTGAATTGGTTTAGCGCCTAAAAAAACCAGCTAGAAATCCCCGCCGGCCTCGACCAGATACTTCTTCTGGCGCAGCGTGATGAAGCGCATGCCCGCGTTCCTCGCCTTTTGCAGCAGCTCCCTGTCCTGCGTGCAGATGACGTAGCCTTTATTTCTCGCGAGCGTGAACAGCTCCAGGTCGACCTGCGCGATATCACCTTTCGTCTCGAGCACGACGACGCCGCAGTTTTTTACCAGTTGCAGCGCGATGCGCGCGGCCTTCGAAACCCTGCCGCCCTTGGTAGAGAATTTCTCCAGCTCCTTCACGATGAGGTCGAGCGTGTATACCTCGCTGTAGCCGAGCGAGAGCAGCTCGGAGAAGATGTCGACCTTGAATTCGCCGGGTATCATGAGGAAATTCGTGTCGAGAAGGGCTTTCATGACGAGATGTTGACATGTGTAAATAAAAAACTTTAGATTTTCATAGATATCATGGGTTATAGAAATAAATATAATCTTGATGACATCAAGGGCACCATCTGGTGTTACCGGCCAATTCAACAAATCATCGAGGCCGTGGTAACAAACAACATGGGTTATCTGAATGAGCCGCCGCAAAAGGCAGACATCACTGACAAATACCAGTTTGAATACAAATGGCACTTGAACCGCATGGAAGACAAGCAGGTTATACCTGACTGGGAAAAAAGCAGAAGGCTGCCTGTGCTTGCGAAAATGGAATGTTACATTCTTAATTTGGTGGCGGGTCCTGTTCCGCGCGGCTCGCGACGCAGAAATAAATAAGTTCGCATGTGTATATAATATATTGGTATAAAAGAGGTTGCGGTTGGTCATTTTATGATAAGGCTGGAAAAGGTATCGCTCCAGGGCTTCAAGTCGTTCAAGCGGCCCATCACCATATCGTTCCCGTCGAACTTCGTCGTGGTCACGGGCCCGAACGGCTGCGGCAAATCGAATTGCGGAGACGCAATAGCCTTCGTCCTCGGCCGCACGTCTTCGAGACACCTGCGCGCGAAGAAGGCGCAGGACCTCATCTTCCACGGCAGCAAGAGCAAGCCTGCGGCGGACTTCGCCAAGATTAACCTGTTCTTTTCGAACGAGAAGAAGATGCTCCCGGTCGACGAGAGCACCGTGACAGTCGCTAGAACGCTCAACAAGGAAGGCGTTTCTTCTTACCGCATGAACGGCAGGATATCGACGCGCCAGCAGATTCTCGACATTTTTGCACAAGCGAGACTGAATCCGGGCGGCCACAACATAATCAAGCAGGGCGACGTCTCCCGCGTCATAGACATGAACCCGCTCGAACGCAGGGGCATAATAGACGAGATTTCCGGCATAACCGAATACGACGAGAAGCGCGAGAAGGCGCTCAAGGAACTGGAGAAGGTGCAGCAGAAGGTGAGCGAGGCCGAGATAATCCTCCAGCAGAAGGAGCAGATTGTCGACAAGCTGAAGGGCGAGAGGGACGCCGCGCTCGAATATCGCAAGCTGCAGACGGAGCTCGAGTTCGCGAAGGCGACCATAATTTTCAAGGAATTCTCCTCGGCCGAGAAGAACATGGGGAGCATCGGCGGCGAGATACAGGAAAAGGAGAAGGAACTCGTGCGGCTCGACGGCGAACTTGGAAGGCTGGACAAGGAGATGGCCGCCAGGGACGGGGAGATGGAAGGCCTCATGAAGGAAGTTATGAGCAAAAGCGAAATCGAGACGACGAAGAAAATTTCGAAGCTCGAGACTTCGCTGGAAAGCAAGGAGAACCTCATCGACTCGAACGAGCGGGAAATAGCGCGCCTGAACGACATGATAAGCAGGCTCAGGACGCTCGGCAGGGACGTGTCATCCGACTTGAAACCGGTCCTGCAGATGGGCGGGGTGCGCGGCTTCTTCAGGGATCTCGTGGTCGTGCCGGACCAGTACAAGGTCGCAGCCGACATCGCGGGCGGCACGCACATGAACGACATAGTCGTCGACAGCCTCAACACCGCGATTCATTGCGTGAAATACCTCAAGGAGAAGAGGATTGGACGAGCGCGTTTCCTGCCGCTCGACAGGATTCGCTCACCTGCGAAAACGTCGCTTCCGAACGGGACGTTGGGCTGGATGTCCGACCTGGTCCACCACGAAAGGGAATTCACGCCCGTCGTCGACTTCGTGTTCGGCAGGACGGCGTGCGTCAACGACATCGACAGGGCGAAGCAGATCGCGGGAAAAGATCGTGTTCGCATGGTCACGCTGGACGGCGACCTCTTCGAGACTTCCGGCGCGGTATTCGGCGGCTACTACATGAAGAAGACGTCTTCCGAACCGGAGATTAGGAAATACGCCGACGAGATAAAGAGGCTCGGGGAAGAGAGCCGCGTGCTCAAGCTCGAGCTTGAGGAGTTCGAGAAGAAGCTGGCAGAGTTGAACAGGAGCGCGAAAGGAGCGAAGGGCTTCGATTACGAAGCCAGGCTTGCGAAGATAAAGGAGGACATCAGCAGGCTGAGCGAGAAACGAAGGGAAACGTATGACAGGAAGGCGAACATGCAGGAGGAGCTCAACCGCCTGAGGATTAACCGCGCGAGATACGAGGCGAACTTCGACAACCTGAACGCGCAATGGGATGAGGGGAAGAAGAGATGGGATGCCCTTCCTTCGGAGGAGAAAGAAGCGTACCAGAAGCGCGGGCTGCAAGTTCTGAAGGATATGGAGAAGGAAATACTCTCGAAAATCGGCCTGCTCGGCCCGGTGAACATGAAGGCGATAGACGAGTTCGCCGTGCTGTTCGAAGAGTTCGAGGAGTTCAGGGAAAGGGTCGACCAGATCGTCAGGGAGAAGGAGAGCATAATGAAGACGCTGAACGAGATAGAGGACAGGAAGCGCGAGGTCTTCTCCACGACCATGAGCGAGATGTCGAGGCTGTTCAAGGAAATCTACAGGGAGCTGACGAGCGGCGAGGCGGACCTGGGGCTGGAAGCTCCGAATGACATAAACTCGGGCCTCATGATTTCCGCGCAGCCGCCAGGCAAGAAGCTGCTCTACATAGACTCGATGTCGGGCGGCGAGAAGGCGCTGACGGCGCTGGCGTTCCTATTCACGATACAGAAGTTCAAGCCATCGCCGTTCTACGTGCTCGACGAGGTCGACGCGCCGCTGGACAAGCCGAACACGAAGCGCGTGATAGACATGATAAGAAAGCAATCGAAGGGCGTGCAGTTCATAATCATCACCCACAACAACGACATGGTCAAGGCGGCGGACATCGTGTACGGCGTATCGATGGAGGACGGAGAGTCGAAAGTCATAGGCATAAAGCTGCCCGGGGAGAACGGCCTGGAAAGAATGGAAAAGCTGCAGGCAATTAAAGAAGAAAATAATTAAAAATCAGAAAGCTAAAATGTCGCCTGTTTTTGCGCCTGTCTTTTTTACGTCTCCAGCATTCATCTCCAGGACCCATCTGCACTTTTCCGCAGGCACGTAGATTCTCCACGTCTTGAAATCGAGGGAAATCGGCCTCACGTTTTCCTTGACATCGACGACCCTTTTGTCCGCGGAGATGAAGACCAGGTCGAGCGGGAAGCGCATGAAAGGCATCCAGATGCCTGGCTTCCTCTCGCTTTCGAAGTCCATGAGCAGGCCGTGATTTTTTTCAAGTTTTTCCCTGAGCATGAGCCCCTTCGTCTTCTGCCACGGCGAAGCCGCGACTTCGACGTCTTCCGCGAGCGTCGTTTTTTTCGTGGCATTGACTATTTTCATAGAAATAAATATCGCCTGCGCATTATTATTGTTTTGGCTTTCACTTGCCCCCGTAAACGACGGTTTCTATGCCCGCCTGCTTCAGGACCTTGACGCCTTCGTCGTCGGGATAGATTTCGACGTAGATGACCTTTTTTATGCCGGAGTTGGCGATCATCTTCGCGCATATCTTGCACGGCTTCGCGTTGACGTACAAAGTCGCTCCGTCCATCCTGAGCGGGTCGCCGCGGATTATGGCGTTCTGCTCGGCATGGACGCCGCGGCATACCTCGTGCATCGTGCCCGACGGGATTTTAAGCTCGTCCCGTAAGCAGCCGATCTCGATGCAATGAGGAAGTCCCATTGGCGCGCCGTTGAAGCCCGTGGAAACTATGATATTGTCTTTAACGATGACGGCGCCGATGTTCCTGCGCATGCACGTCGAGCGCTTGCCCACCTGCTCGACGATGTTCATCCAGTATTCGTCCCAGGTGGGGCGGTTGTTTCTGCTTTTGCCCGCGGCTTTTGCGGTTTTTTTCCTTTTGCTCCTGACCATCGGAATCACACAGAACCTATATTATGATATTATATTAATAAATCTGCCGGCCACGCACCGAATCTTTTGGATATAAAATTTTTATACTGCCTGCGGCATACATAAGTTATGGCGGTTTCATGGCTGACATGGTAACGGGTATAATCACGCTGGAAGAGCTGATGCAGAGCGAGTATTTCATAGCCCTTATGATATTCGTAGGGTCGGTCATTATTGCCCTGATTGTGAATTTCATACTCAAGACATACGTAAAGAAACTGACCCAGAAAACGCAGAGCGATTTTGACGATCTCTTATTGAAGGCCGTCACAAAACCGTTTTCCATACTTATAATTTTCGTCGGTCTTTACTTCGCCTTCAAGAGAATATCGATGCTAAACCCGCACGCAGTTTTTGTTGACAACGGCTTCTTCGTGCTGTGCACGTTCACCGCCGCGTTCCTGGTCGCGAGGATTTTCAGCGTGCTGATTAACCACTGGCTGCACGTGCAGAAGAAATACGAACAGACGCCGAAGCTGATAAGCAAGATTGTCGCAATAGTGTTCTACCTGATAGCGGGCATGATAATACTAGCTTATTTCAAGATTGAGATAACGCCGATAATCGCGACTTTCGGTCTGGGTGGCCTTGCGGTTGGCCTAGCCCTGCAGGACACGCTTTCCAACTTCTTCGCCGGGCTCCACATAATCACCGACAAACCCATAAGCGTGGGCGATTTCATAGAGCTGGAGAACGGCGCCATCATGGGCACGGTCGAGGACATAAGCTGGCGCTCGACGAGGATAAAGACCGCCGCCAACACGATCGTCATCGTCCCCAACGCCAAGCTGGCCAGCAGCACGATAGTCAACGACTCCCTGCCCGAGCAGGAGACGGAAATCGTCGTCCAGTGCGGTGTAGGTTACGGCTCGGACCTGAAGAAAGTCGAGAAAGTCACGCTGGATGTCGCGAGGAAGATACAGGAAACCGTTCCCGGCGCCGTCAAAGGCTTCGAGCCGAGCATGCGCTATCACACCTTTGCCGACTCGAACATCAACTTCTCCGTGTCCCTCCGCCTCAAGAACATCAGGGAGCGCTTCATCGTCAGGCACGAATTCATAAAGGCACTGAAAGAACGCTATGACAAAGAAAAGATAGACATCTCGTTCCCCGTCAGGAAGATATATTACGGCAAAGGTAAGGGAAAATAATTTTAAAAAGTTAAAAAATTCACAGAATTTTCTGCTCGTCTTTCATCTGATTCAGCTGCTCTTTGACGTCTTTCGCGACCTTCGGCCCGATTATCCTGGATAGGCTTTCCAGCGGGACTTTCCTCAAATCGGCCAGCGAGCGCAGGTTCGAGCCGAAAAGCGCGCGCGCCCTCGCGCGTCCTATGCCCTTCAGCATGACCAGCGGCAGCAACTCCTCGCGTATCCCGTATTTCACGCGTATGCGCGCTTTCCTTATGTGTTTGAGCAGCTCCTTCCTTTCGGTCAGCAGCGCGAGCTCGTGGCTCGCATAGATGAGCCAGTCTGCGTTCGCGAGGCGGACATGCAGCTCGCCGGGCGCGACCCCGAATTTTTCGAGAATCATGTCCTCGCCCAGCTCGTCCATCCATTCCGAGAAGAACCATGCAGTCTTTATCGAGCGCAGGTAATCGTCGTATTCGATGTCCCACGGATTAGGCGGCTTTTCCAGAAGAAAGTTCTCGTTGCCCGCGATGACCTCGTTTATGCTCTCGAAATCCTTTCTGCGCAGCGAGAGCGCGGGTCGCATCTCGACCGTCCTCGCAATGAGCTGGAGCAGACCGAACGGGTGGATGAAGTCCTTGGCCTTGGCCAGGTTTTTGATCAGGAAATCCGCTGTGAGCGGGTCGATATAAAGCTCGGAAACGCGCTTGCCAAGCGGCGTCGCCTCCAGCTTTTCGCTGCTGCTGCCCTTCGCCATCTCGAGCGCGGAGCGGAAAGGATTGTCCTTCGTCTCGGAATTTACTTTGTCTTTCCTGACGAAGCTGAAGTCCCTGAGCATCACTATCACTTTTTCGAGCTTACCTTCCAGCTGCGAGACGTCGCCGTACTGGTGCGCGTAGAACGTCCTGGAGAAGAAGTCGAAAAGCCGCTGTTTCGAAAAGGCCATGCCGCCCGCAATCAGCGCGAGCGAGTGCATGCGGAGAACGGGTTCGACGCCGAGCTTCGATTGGATTTCCTCTGGCTCGCCGTTGATGTAGTTGTCGTAAACATACTCGGCCTCACCCTCGCTTTTCGCAATGAGTATCGCTTCCCCTTCCTGATCATATTTCGGGCGGCCTGCCCTTCCCATCATTTGTTGCACGTCGAGAACTGGTATGTAATCGCTTCCGTATCCAGAAGAGAAGCGTTTCAAATCGCGGATGATGACGCGGTATGCAGGCATATTTATTCCCCACGCCAAGGTCGGCGTGCATGTTATGAACTTTATCGCGCCTTCCTTGAAGCCGTCCTCTATCGCCTTCCTCTGCTCATTGGCAAGGCCTGCATGATGGAACGCGACGCCGTTCAGCACCTGATTGGAAAGCTTTTCACACTGCAGAGTCGGGCGCTCGACCGCGCCCAGAACCTTTTGCGAGATGCGCTTCAGCTTTTCCCTGTCCTCCGCTCCGATCTGCGGGCCTATGACTTTTCCCAGGTTGCCTGAAAGCGACTCCGTGCTGCTGCGCGTCGAAACGAAAATGAGCGCCTGCTTGTTCATCTTCAGCGTATCGCGGGCGATTTCGAAATCCGGCGGATGCTCGTCGCCAATCTCCTTCGCAGCCTTCTTCGGCTGGTAGTGGATGCTGCGATTGAAGCACACGCCCCTGTAGAGTTTTATCGGCCTGTACTCCGAATAAACCGGTTCGGCATCGAGCCACTCGGCTATCTGCCTGTAATTCTTTATCGTCGCTGAAAGAGCGAGCAGCTGCGGCTTCGCGAGCTGGCGGAGTTTTGTGATGGTGACTTCGAGCGTCGGGCCTCGGCCAGGGTCGTTGAGCAGGTGGATTTCGTCGATGACCACCAGCCCTATCTGGCCGACCCACGGAATCCCGTGTCGCAGCAGCGAGTCGAATTTCTCAGAAGTGACGATGATGATGTCTGACCTCGAGAGCCACGGGTCGCTCGAATCCAAGTCGCCCATGCTCAGCGCGATCTTTATGCCGAGCGCTTCGTACTTCTCCTTGAACTCGTGATACTTCTCACTCGCTAGAGCTCGTAACGGGACGATGTAGACGACCTTCATGCCCTTATTTATCGTGTTCAGCGCAGCGAATTCCGCGACGAGCGTCTTGCCGCTCGCGGTGGGAGCGGCGAGAACCATGTTCTTCCCGTCGAGAAGGCCAGCCTTCAGCGCGGCCTCCTGGACTGGATTGAGCTGGGCGATGCCTGACTTCTCGAGAACCTGCTTTACCGCAGGATTCGTTTCATGGCCCGCGTCATGGCTCATAGATATAAGATAAGGGTGTTAAAATTAAATATAGTTTGAGTGTGACAGGCATGAACGCCAGGATTCATCTTCTTATTTCGGGCGACGTCCAGGGCGTCTTCTTCCGCGCGGCCACCAGAAGGATGGCGAGCGAGATAGGCGTGACCGGCTGGGTCAGGAACACGCCAACCGGCATGGTCGAGGTCGTCGCAGAAGGCAGGAAACCGCAGCTCGACCGCCTCATCGAGTTCTGCAGGAGCGGTCCTCAGGGCGCGAAGGTGGACGAGATTGAAATAGCATGGGAAAAGTTCAGGGATGAGTTCAGTGATTTTTCAGTCAAGGCATAAACTTCTGGAGTTTCTGGTTTGGGCTTCGTCCCCTATTCTATAAGCTTCTTGTAAAAAATCTGATAATTTTTGCCTTTCGGTAACATAAGGCATTAAGCGTTTGCGATCAATGAAAACCTCCCCAGAAAGTATGTGGCCCTTTGCAATCTGACCGGCCGCGTAACCAACGAGTGCGTCTCTAATATGGACTTCGGTCGGAGCAGTTCCAAACTTTTGGGTTAACCGATCTATTATATGCTCTTCTATCTGGTCTAATGTCATGTCTTGGTATATGCCTTTTCTTGATCTTCCAATTTTCATGCCTGACATTAAAGGCAAATTGTCATCGAATTGACCATACCACATTTTACCAGCCTCATCAAAAATCCAAGAAGTTTATTTAGGCACGAACTTATTTAAAACCAACTGTAAGAACTAGTCCATGATTTCGCCTTTGCCGCCTGGGATGGACTTCTGGAAGTCGTCCAGGGGGATGCGCCCGATGGCCTCCCTGTCCTCCGGCGCGGCCTTTATGAGCAGCGTGTTCCTTATCGTTCTCGCCAGGCTCGCGGCTTCCTTGGAACCGGGCTTGACTATAATCAATGCGTCTGTCTGCCTGCTGACCGAGGCGACCGGCCCCGCGATGATGGCGGGCGGCTTTCCCTTTTCCGTTTTGATGCCGATGGCGACTTTCAGTTCCGTTCCCCTGAACCATTCCCTCTCGCCGTAAATCATGAAGCTCCCCTTGGGCAGGTATTCGCCAGCCTGCGCCTGCTTCGAGACCTGCTCCGGCCTTATGCAGTAGACGTCTATCGCTCCAAGGCCGGACTGCCACGCCTTCGAATACGCGGCCGCGAACTCGGCTGCCTCTTTCTTCGCCGTTTCGGGGACGTATTTGCCGCCGGTCTTTATGACCACGAAGGGCGAGCCCTGGATTTCGGAGTGGAAGACGGCGTCGTTTTTTTCCGTGTATTTTTTAATCAGCACTTCGTTCGAGGTCGCATCCTTGCCGCCGACGACGAGGAAATCGCCGCTGGACGTGAACCACCTGAACTTTTCGAACCACTTCTTCTCCTTCTTCTCGGCCTTCGCGAGCTTCGCCACCTTCTCGATTTGCGGCTCTTCCTCCATCCTCTTGCGCGTCTTGTGCATCGCCTCGTGGACGCCTTCGATTTTCCGCTTCGCGAACTTCGAACGCTCGTAATAATCTTTCGCGTTCTCCATGACGGACTTGCGGAAATCGATTTCTATCTCGCTCCCCTGGAGCGCGAAAATGATTTTTGCCTCGCCCTCTCTTATCTCCTTGACCAGGTTGCCGTCCGGGATTTCCTTCACCATGGCCTTTATCTCTTCCCACTCCATGCCGGATGCCTTGGCGCGCTTAATCGCGCCGAGCATCCCGTCGATGGACGCGTAGTTGCTGTATATCAGGTCGGCCTTGGATTTCTTCTCTTCCTTTTTCTCGGACCATTTCTGCAGCGACGATTCCTGCTCCATGAGCATCCTACCGAACTTGTCCCTGTGGCCGGTTTTGAGCCGCTCGTCGAAATCCTCGGCAAGCCTTATCTGCTGCTCGGAGAAGAACTCGTCGAGCGCGGCGGAGAAATCCCCGCCTTGCTTCTTGATGCCGCCTACGTCCGCGTTCTGGAGCGGGAACGGGGAGACGAAGCCCGCGTAAAGCGTCGGCTCGACCGACAGGTTGTCCGTGTCCCTTATGATATTGAACAGCTGGACGCACAGGTTCGCGCTGAGCCGCTGGGCTGGAATCGCTTCGTCTATATGCGAGCGGAGGAGCATCTCCTTCGCGTAGACGGGTCCCAGCCCGAGACCTGCCGCTAGGACCGCGACGATCTTCTTGTCGAAGTCGGACAGGTATTCGCGGAAATACTCGAAGCTGACCGCGAACGGGTTTATCCTGTGCGGCGGGTAAACATAGGGTATCCTGGGTTTTAGATCGCGGTCCTTCCACTGCTGCGAATAAAGAGGCATGATTATTTTGCGCTCCTTGTCGCAGAGTATTATGTTGCCGTCGGAGAACAGCTCGATAATCAGAACGTTGTGCTCGGTCGAGATCTCGACTATCCTGTCGAACTCGTGCTGGCGGATGTCGAGGATTTTCGTGTTCTCCATGTGCTTCCTCAGCAGCTGGCAGAAGCTCGGAGGTTCGGATGGCGAGGGTTTCCTGTAAGCCGTGATGAACATCTTGTTCCTGTCGGCGTAGAGCCAGAGCTTCTCTTTCCCCGGCACGAAAATCTCGAACAGGAACTGGTGCGTTCTTTTCTCCTTCTCCCCGGGGATGGTGGCATCGTACTGGTAGATTTTCCTGAAATAGCCGTTGACCAGCGAATTCTTCAAGTCCCTGACGAGGAAGCGGAAGTCAAGGGAGCTCATCTCGTATTTTTCCATGATAATTATTTGAAAGCCTGCTTATTTAATTTGCCTGAGAACGAAAGGCATAAGATCGTTGCCCTTGAGCATGAAGCCGTCCCTGCAGGCCTTCTCGTTGAACTTCCTGGCGATGCCGGGCCTTATGCCGTCTCCTGAAATCAGGACGGGGACGGGATCGCTGGTGTGCCTGTATTGCTTGTAGGACGGGTCGCTCGCCGTGCGGTGGTCGGACGTGATTACAACGACCGTTTTTTTCAGGTCGATTTTTTCCAGCGCTCTGCCCAGGTTGGCGTCAATCTTCTCTATGAACTTCGCTTTTTCCTCGCGCTTCGCGTCGTGGGAAAGTATGTCCGTGCCGTTGACGTGGAGCAGGACGAAGTCATAAGTTTTCAGCGCTTCGGCGGCCTTTTCGAACTTGCCCACGAGGTTCGTGTCCGGGTAGCCTGTCGCGCCCGGGACGGTGATAAGGTCCATGCCCAGAAAGGCAGCGACGCCCTTGATGACGGGAATGCCGGCGATGCAGCAGGCCTTCATGCCATACCTTTTTTTGAAAGTCTCCACTTCGCTCTTCCTGCCGAAGCCGCGGAGCAGCAGGACGTTCGCGGGGAATTTTCTTTCCCTGTTTATTTCATCGCCGGAAAGGATTTTGCCCGTCCTGAAAACGAACTTGTTCAGGACGCTGGCGGTGAACTTCGCACTCGTCTCCGCGCCTTTCGGCCTGAACTGCATGACAGGCGCTCCGTCGCTTTCAGGGTCGTTGGATTCGACATTTTCCGAGAGTTTTATGCGCTCTTCCAGCGGCCTCATCACGATGACTACCCTGTGGCCGGCGGATTTCCTGATGAAAAAATGAACGCCGTCTATCTCCACGCCGTCTATCCTTGCCGTCAGCTCTTCCAGGCCCGTCTCGTCGCGGCCTGCCCTGCGGTCGAGGAGGTTGCCGTTCGCTCCGAGGGTCGCGAAATTGCCGCGGATGCAGACGTCGCTCCCGCGGACGTCTTCCATGCCCAGGCCCAGCGCCTCGAGATAGCCGCGGCCGGGGTACGTTTCCTTCGAATAAAAACCCAGGATATTGAGATAGCCGAAATCGGACTGCGGCGTTCCGCTGTAGCGCATGTCCAGCAGGCCGCACGTCCCTTTAGCCGCGAGAGAATCGATATGCGGCTTGCGTGCTGTCTGGTAAGGCGTTTTCTCCCCGACGTCGCCGCCGCCGTCAAGCACGAGCATCAGAATTTTCATCATATAATTTATATGAAAATACCATAAATAAACCCGCCGTCCGGACCCACCCCCCTTCCGGGAACATTAACCGTTTGTTGGAACGGGTAAAAAATTTATTTATTTTTTATACGAATATACTATTTGATTTGTCTCAGGTGCGCTACCTCTCCAGGATGAAATAGGTTTCCTCTTCCGCGGCCGGAAGCCTATCCAGCAGCATGCCGCGTTCCTTCCCTATGCCCATCACGTCGAGCTTGTTCGCGAGTTCAATGGCGCGCTTGAATTTGTCGTTTTTCTCCGCATATATTTCGAAGAGAATCTCGCCCTTGTGGACCTTGTCGCCGAGCTTTTTCCTGAAATAGATGCCTGCCCCCTTGTCCCTGGGTGCGCCTGCCTCCCTGGCAAGCATGTCCACGCACTTGTTGCTTATCCATAAAACCTTGCCGGACTTGCTGGACTTGAACTCTGCAACCTTCTTGCCTGGACAGAGGTCCTCGGGCCTTATGGCGGGGTTGCCGCCCTGCGCCTCGATGATTTCCCTGAATTTTTTGTAGGCCTTTCCGGACTTCAGGATTTCCAGCGCGGCCTGCTTCCCGTTTTTTGCGCCGCCGAATTCCAGCAGCACGCCGGCCAGGGTCGTGGCCTTGTCGACAAGGTCTTTCGGGCCCGTTCCATTCACGAGCGTGCTGAACGCCTCCTTCGCTTCGAGTATCGGGCCGACCGCGTGGCCTATGGGCTGGTCGGCGAAAGTGGAAATGCATTCGACTTTTATACCGAGCCTCTTGCCGAGCTGTATGAATTCCGCCGCGAGCCTTTCGAATTCCTCTTTCGTGCGGATTTTGGTCTCCCTGCCCGTGGGGACGTCTATCACGACGTATTTCGCGTTAACGCACTTCTTCTTCGACATGACCGACGGCAGAAGGAACGGGTCTATGGAAAGCGGGTATTCTATGCGGATGAAAATGTCGTCCGCCGGCGCGAGGTCGACCGCCCCTCCCCAGACCATGCACGCGTTCGTCTTGTTGACCACTCGGCGGACTTCTTCGAGCGAGAGGTTCACGGGCATTATGCATTCGACGCGGTCAGCGCTGCCCGCGGGCGACGTGATCGCGCGCGACGAGGTCTTGGGTATGGTCAGGCCGGCTGCCGCGACTATCGGGACGACGAGGATTGTCGTCTTGTCTCCGGGGCAGCCGCCGACGCTATGCTTGTCGTAAACCGCCTTGGTCCTGAGTTTGAGGTTTTTTCCGGTCTTGAACATCGCCTCGGAAAGGCACGCGATTTCGTCCATGTCCATGCCCTTGTTGTATAGCGCGGTGACGAACGCCGTTAACTCTATGTCCGAGAGCCTGTGGTTTACCGTGTCCTTGACTATCGCGTATATCTCCTTGTGCGTGAGCGTCTGGCCTGCGAGCTTCTTCTTTATGAAGGCCATGGACTTCGGCGGGCTCGCCGTCTCGACGTGAATCTTGTCGTTCGGCTTGACGTCGAAATGCTCCTGTATTTCCTCGTATAGGCCGATTTCCCCCTCTCTGACTATCCTCTTCGCGACGTTGACTATTGCGACAAGCCTCGTGTTCCTGAAGCACAGCTCGACCCTTTCGAGCGGCTTGACGCCGAGCTCGGCGGCGTCCTCCCTGTTGAGGATGACTATCGGCTTGTCCGCCTCGAGCTGTATGAACTTCGCACGCAAAAACATAACCATAACCCCAAAGTGAAATCTGCCAATCCCTCAGACCCTTATTATCTTTTGACGCCCCACTTTTTTATTGCTTCCGCAAGCTCGCGGTGGCTTGCGGCGTATTCCTCGAGAGGGACGCGTTTCATGCACGCCTCCAGCGCCTGGCGCATCGCCCTCGCCCCGGCCTCGCTGCCTCCCGGATGGCCGTGGACGCCGCCGCCCGCCTGGATTATGACGTTCCTGCCCATGATCTCCAGCAGCCTAGGAAGGCTGCCCGGATAAAGGCCGCCGGATGCGACGGCGAAGACCGGCTTTATGTGGAACCAGAACTGTTCCAGCGAATGACCCCTCCTCAGCTCCGTGATGAACTTGCCTTCAATCTCGTCCTCTATTTCGCTCGTCTCGTTACCGCTCATCTTTCCCACGTTCGCCGTCCCTATGTGTATCTGGTCCACCCCTATCAGCCGCGCGAGCTTCGCGATCACTAGCATGGAAATGCCATGCTTCGGGTTTTTCGTGAAGGCCGCGTGGCCTGCCCTGTGGGCATGGATGATGAGATTCAGATCGTCATTCGCCTTCCTCAGCGTCTCGAGAGCGGACCATCCCGCCGAGATGATGTCGACCATGACGTATTCGCCGCCGTGGCGCTTGACGAATTCCGCTCGTTTAAGCATCTCGTTCGTTTCGGCCGTGACGTTAGGCATGTAGAACTTGCCCTCGCCTGTCTTCTGCTCGGCCAGATCGCGCATCTTGAGCGTTTCGACCACGCGCCTTTCGAAGCGGTTGAAGCCCATGTCCGTTAGGTTTTCGTCGTCCTTAACGATATCCAGACCGCCGACCCATGATTCATACGCGGATTTCGCGTGCTCCTTTTCGCTGAGCCCGAGCTTCGGCTTCACTATCGTCCCAAGGAGCGGGCGCTTCCGGATATGGAGCTTGTCCCTTATGCCGGGTATGCCGAACTTCGGGCCTTCGAAGTGGCGCATGTATTTTTCCGGAAGGCGGACGTCGAGAAGGCGGAGGTTCGCGATGGCCTTCATGCCAAAAACATTCCCGCCAATCGAGCTCAGCAGCTGCGGCACGCTGCCCTGTTCGAAGAGCGCTAGCGGATAGGCTATCTTTATTATTTTCTCCCTCTTCCTAAACGCGAAAACGGTCGGCCTGAGGTCGCGCCATATGCGCGGCTTCATCGTGCCGACTTCGGTCCACGTGCCTATCGAGCTCTCGCCTGCCAGGTCGTTGCACGCGCTCTCGAAAGAGACTTTATTCGGCTCGAGGTAGAATTCCGCTATGACATCGTCCCTCGACGGGACGTAATCCAAATCGACGTATTCTCTCCGCACGCGAACACCCAACCCGCAATATATATACTTTGCCTGAACGTCTTAAAAACAAAAATTTGTTTTTTGTTTTTCACTCGCCGTAATCCTTGCCGGTCGCGTAGGTCGTCTCGACCACGTATTCGCTTTCAATGTTGTAGACGTTGCCGCTGCCCATGCCTGAGAAATCCAGGTCGTATTTCTCGTCCGCTTCGCTGTCCTCATCCATCGCTTTCTTCACGACCATCTCAAAGACTTTGTAGGGCGGGTCGACCCTGCAGATGGTCTTGTCGCTGGTGGCGAACCTCCATTTCTCCTTGCCGTCAATATCGAGGCAGTAGAGGTGGCAGTCCCACGAACCGAAGAAAAGCGAGGCCTTCCACAACGAAGGAGGGGACCACACAGGACCGGAAGTTTTGAAACGCCATATTTCCTTTCCGGTTTTCGCGTCGAGGCAGTAAAGGTTCGTGTCCTCGGAGCCGAAATACAACCTATTCCCGTCTGCCAAGAGCTTGACGCCTATCAGGCCTTCGGCGCGGAAACGCCAGAGCTCTTTGCCTTCAAGCGTGAGCGCGTACAAAATTCCGTCCCTTGAGCCGTGATAGATAATGCCATCGTGCACGACGGGCGAGAAGCAGTTGCCATACATTCCAGTTTTGAAGCGCCACATTTCCTTGCCGGTCCGCGCGTTCACAGCGTAAATGTTGTTGTCGAGGGACGCGAAGTATATGATGCCGTCGTGGACCTCGCTCGGTGCCTCGCTGTAAACCTCGTCTCCCGTTTTGAAGCGCCATACCTCCTTGCCGCTCTCGGCGTTTATGCAGTAAAAGTTCCCGTCGCCCGAACCGAAATATATTTTTCCCTCCCAGCAGCTGGGCGCGTAGAAGACGGGCCCGCCCGTGCGGAACCTCCACAGCTCCCTGCCGCCTTCGCTGTCAAGGCAGTAGAAATTGCCATCGAGCGACGCGTAATAAAGCCTCTTTTTGTAAAAGATGGTCTTGGTGGACGCGGATTCGCTGACCTTGGACCTCCATATTATCCGGCCCGTCTTTATGTCCAGGGCGTACATCGAGCCGGCAAGATTGCCGATATACATCGTATCGCCGATAATTTCGGGCGAGTTGCCTGCCATTTGGCCGTCCGTCTTCAGCTTCCAGGCAACTTTACCCGTCCTGCAATCGAGGGCGTATACGTAATTGTCCATGGAGCAGAAGTAAACCACGCCGTCCTTCACCGCAGGCATGCAGTGGATGCTGCCGCCCGGGCTGGCACTGTAAATCCTGGTGACAAGGCTGCTAGTCTTTTTTATCTCCAAGTCCTCGAGCTCGGCGGAGAAATCGGAAAAGCTGGAATCCCTCAGTTTCATTAAAAGTTCTTGAATCCGGAATTTTTAAAGAATGTTTCGATTGGGTATCTTGCCCTTTATGGCAATTGACGATTTTGCGGCAGATGCCTTTATAAAATCCGCTGGAGAGAATATATTTTTATGAAATACCTGGACCCCGATGGCGTCGTCATCATGAGAAGGATTGACGGAAAATACTTTCATGTGCCATCTGATTTGGCATCTGATTACAAAGAGAGTTTCTTAGCATCTGCTTTAACACTCGGCCGGGTCGGAGACAACACGGCATTTCACTTTGAATGGCATACAAACCCATCCTTCGAACAAACAAAAATACAAATATCAGGAAAGGACGTGGGCAAACCGGACGAACCGGACAAGCCATTCGCAATTCTCGGGCCGCCTGGAATCGGAAGCATACCGCCAATCTGGGCAGTCGAATAGTGAAACGCCAGGTATATCCTTCTGTAAATTCTGTCAAGAGCCTTTAATTAATTTAATTGGGAATATTATATTATAGGGTTAGAACGCATGGGTGTCTGTTATCGCTGTTTGTGACTACACGTATGACGAGGAATCGAGAAGGCTGAAGATAGACTGCCTGGGCTGCGTGTATGGGGCGTCTGTCGAAGACTACGACAGTTGCATGGCGCTCGTCATCGACAAGCTCCTTTCTAACAAAAACGTCGACTCCATCGTGCTCGCGAAAGAGAGGGAATACGAGTATTCGGGCGAGCAGGTCAAGATGCTGCTCGAGATAGCGAAGATAATAGAGGACGTCGTGAGGGAAAAGATAATCTCCTACTCAACCCTCAAGTCCGACACGTGCGGCAGGTGCTACCCCGACTTCTCCCAGAGGGTGCAGTATATCGCGATAAACCTGCTGCGCCGCGATCCCGTCGGGGCGTATGTCGAGCTGATACGCGAGGGGCGGGAGCTTCTCGTGAAGATGGCCAGGAAGGACCCGTGCCACCGCTGCTACAGGCATTACAAGGAGGAAGTGATCGACTTCCTCAGGAGAAAGCTCGAGGCGACCAAGATAATCCAGCTGGCGAAACCCCATCTGTCAGGCTACCACGTCGGCTCGCGCGAGATTTACAGGCAGGTCTTCACGCCGAGCGTCAGGCCGAACTTCATGCTCACGCGCTACATGATTACGCCTCCCGAAGGCGGGAAATCGGTGGACAGATATAAGGTCGGGGACATACAGGTCGAGATTTACAAGCTGCCCCATTCGGCGCATTACGTCTACCACGTCACCCCGCCCGAATTCAACCTGTCCGAGGAGAAATACGCGGTCATGGACGCGGCGAGGCGATACATGGCCACGCACAGGCCGAAGACAGCGGAGTTCGTGCGCTCGGAGAAGGTCCGCGAAATCTTCTACAACATCGGCAAGGACATGCTGCGCGAGGTCGCGGACAAGATGAGCATTTACCTGACATCGAAGGACATAGACCAGATGGCGAACATCCTGACGAGATACACCGCCGGCCTGGGCGTTCTTGAAGTGCTGCTCGCGGACGAGAAGATACAGGACATTTACATAAATTCCCCGATAGAGACCCAGCCCATCCTCATCAACCATCAGGATTACCAGGAGTGCCAGACCAACCTTATTCCGACGCGCGAGGACGCCGAGTCATGGGCCACGCGCCTGCGCATCCAGTCGGGACGCCCGCTTGACGAAGCGAATCCTGTTTTAGACACAGACATCGCAGTCCCCGGAGGGAAGGCGAGGTTCGCGGTGATAACCAAGGGTCTGTCGCCGCACGGCTTCGGCTTCGCGATAAGGAGGCACAGGGACAGGCCCTGGACGCTTCCCCTGTTCATAAAATCAGGCATGCTCAACCCGCTCGCAGCGGGTCTCATTTCATTCCTCGTCGACGGCTCGGTCTCGCTGCTCGTCGCGGGCGGCAGGGGCTCGGGCAAAACGAGCGTCCTCGGTTCGGTGATGCTGGAGCTGCTGCCGAAGGTCAGAATTGTTAGTATAGAGGACACTCTTGAACTCCCGATAGACCAGCTCAGGGACCTGGGCTATAACGTGGAATCGTTAAAATCGCGCTCGGTGATAACGATGGTCGAGTCGGAGATGCCTGCTGAGGAGGCGCTGAGGACCGCGCTGCGCCTAGGCGATTCGGCGCTCATCATAGGAGAGATACGTTCGAAAGAGGCATCCGCTCTTTACGAGGCGATGAGAATCGGCGCGCTGTCGAACATCGTCGCCGGGACGATACACGGCGAGTCGCCTTACGGCGTCTACGACAGGGTCGTCAACGATCTTGGCGTTCCGCCGACGAGCTTCAAGGCGACCGATATTATCGCGATATGCAAGTCGCTGCGCTCGGCGGACAGCCTGCGCAAATACAGGAGGATGACCGAGATAACCGAGGTGCGCAAGCACTGGGATTCGAACCCGCAAAAAGAAGGGGGATTCGTCAACCTCATGGAATACTCCGGCAAGGAGGACACGCTCAAGCCTACCGACACGCTGGTCAACGGCGAGTCGGAAGTCATAAACAGGATATCTTCGTATGTCAAGGAATGGTCCGGCAACTGGGATGCGGTCTGGGAAAACATAAAGCTGCGCGCGAAGATGAAGGATACGCTGGTGAAGCTCTCCGAGAAGCTCAAGATGCCCGACCTCATCGAGGCCGAATGGGTCACGCTTTCGAATTCGGAATACCATCTCATCGTGGAGAAGCTCAGGGACGAGATCGGCGCCGCCGAGCCGAAAGCCGTCTACGACGAATGGGAAAAGTGGCTTAGGCTTAAATTAAAAGGCATGAAGAGCGCTGAATAAAAAGCGCCCGATTTTTCTGCCAAGGCCTTTTGGGGCAAAAGGCTTTCTGAAATATAAGCGGTCCAGAACAATTAATAAACATGGTGCTCCTTTTCGGCAAGAAAAAAAAGAAGGACGAGGAAGCCGAGGCCTACGTCCCTGACAGCGACATGCAGAGGCGCCAGCGGCTTTACTTCCCGCGCGGCGAGGCGCAGCCGGACATCGTTTCAAGGGAGTTCAAGCTGTTCAAGAAGAAAGACGAAATGCCGCTGATGTGGTTCGAAAGGCTGGCGAGGCTCGCCGGCAAAGTCATTTCCGTGAACCCGCCGGACGAGGGCACGAGGAAGGAGCTGGAAAACTCCATCTCATTCACGAGCATCAGGATAACGCCGAAGGACGTGATGTCCCTCACGGTCCTGACCATCATGTTCGTCTGCATACTTTCAGTCGTGCTTGTTGCGGCGGGCATAATCCCGCTGATGGGCATCCTGTTCATGTCCATGGCCGGCGTCGGGCTGGGCTACTATTTACTGAAATACCCCGTCAACATGATGAAGGCCTACAGGATCGAAGCGTCCTCCCAGGTCGTGCTGGCCGTGCTCTACATGGTCGTCTCGATGCGCGTCACCCCGAACCTCGAGCAGGCGCTGCGCTTCTCCGCCGCGAACGTCTCCGGCCCGCTGGCCTGGGACATGCGCAAGCTGCTGTGGGACATCGAGATGGGCAAATACTATTCGGCTTCGCACGCCCTGACGGACTACATAGCCAAGTGGAAGCCGGAGAACGAGGAATTCGCCGAGGCGCTGAGGCTCGTGCGCGATTCGCGCACGCACACGACGGACAAGGCGGAGATAATCCTCGACGAGGCGCTGGACGTCATCCTCAACGGCACGAAGACGCGCATGAAGCATTACGCCCAGGACCTTACCATGCCGGTCAGCGTGATACACATGATGGGCATAGTGCTCCCCATCCTCGGCAGCGTCATGGCGCCGATGGCGGCCGTGTTCCTGTCGGACGTCGCGAAACCGGAGTATTTCTTCGTCGGCTACGACATCATCCTTCCCCTGTTCATAATCTGGTTCATCAACAACGTGCTGAAGAAGAGGCCGACGACCTTCTCGGAGGTCGACACGTCCTCGCATCCCGACCTGCCGGCCAAGGGCAGCTTCATGATGAAATTCGGCGGCAAGAAAATAAGCATGCCCGTGCTGCCGATTTCGCTCGTCATAGGCCTGGCGTTCATCATGCCCCCGCTGCTGTTCTTCTCGAACAGCCCGGAGGTCATGTTCTCCGGAGGGGGAACGCATGACATAATGTCCATGATTATGTCCATGCTCTTCATAATGGGCGGCGCCTACGGCATGGCCAGCTATTTCATACTATCGAACTTCCAGAGGGCGAGGATACAGGACGACGTGCTGAAGACGGAGAGCGAATTCGAACTCGCGCTTTTCCAGCTGGGCAACAGGATTTCCGGCGGGACGCCGACCGAGCTTGCGCTGGAGAAGACCGTCGAGGACGTCAAGGACATGAGCATAACCGGCCTGTTCACCATCACCCTGCGCAACATACGCAACCTCGGCATGACCTTCAGGGAGGCGATGCTCAACGAGAAATGGGGAGCGATAAGGTTCTACCCGAGCAGCCTGATAAGGAACATAATGTACATGATAGTCGATATCGCGAAGAAGGGCGTGAAATACGCGGCGGAGGGATGCTCACCGTCTCGAAATACCTGCGAAACATCCGCGAAACGCAGGAATACATCCGCGACCTGCTGCAGGAGTCGGTTTCGTCGATGAAGTTCCAGGCCTACCTTCTCACGCCCATGGTGACCGGCCTCATAGTCTCGATGGCGCAGGTCATCATAAAGGTCCTTTCAATCCTCAGCCAGCGGCTGCAGAGTCTCAGCACGGGCAGCAGCCTGCCCATAAACATAAGCAGCGGGCTGTTCACCGGAGGCGGGAGCGCATCCGTATCGCCCGAGATGTTCCAGATGATAATAGGCATATACCTGATAGAGGTCATAATAATCCTCGCCATGTTCATGACCAAAATCTCGCAGGGCGAGAACAAGGTCTACATGTGGTATTCCGCGGGCAAGATGCTCATCGTCGCGGTGACCATGTATTTCCTCGTCGCGCTGGGCGCGTCGATAATGTTCGGCGGCATGATAGAGCAGGCCGTCAGCAGCATCGCGGGGTAGCCGGACAAACAGCTGAAAAACACTTGAATTTTTTCTGAAAGAAAAAGGGCCACGGCCGAGATTTGAACTCGGGCTAAGGGATCCACAGTCCCTTGTGCTGACCAGGCTACACCACCGCGGCCATAGTAATATAATGAATCAGCGATGCTTTAAAAATTTAAAAACAGTCAGGATTGTTTATTCTCTTTCATCCTCGACTTCTTTTTTCTTTTCGTGGGGTTTTTCCGGCGGCTTGTCCTGCGCCTCGGGCCTCATGAACGGGAAGAGGATGACGTCACGGATTGATGCAGAGTCCGTAAGCAATATCGTCAGGCGGTCGATGCCGACTCCCAGCCCCGAGGTCGGCGGCATTCCATATTCCAGCGCCTCTATGAAATCGCTGTCGAAGCGCTGCGCCTCCTCGTCGCCGCGCCTGAACTCCTTCTCCGCCTCCTGCCAGTACGCTCGAAGACGCTGTGGGTCGTTCTCCTCGCAGTAGGAAAGGCCCATCTCCCAGCCGTTTATTATCGCCTCGAACGACTCGGCGAGCCGCGGCTCCTCCTTCTTTATCTTGGCGAGGCCTGCCGCTTCTATTGGGTAATCATAAACCAGCGTGGGCTGTATCAGCTTCGGCTGCACCAGTTCCTCGAAGACGAGTATCGCGACCTCGCCCCACGTCTCGCATTTCGCGAGCTTCGTTCCATCGACGCCCAGCTTTTCGGCCGCCTTCTTCGCCTCCTCGAATTTCTCCATCTTCTCGAAATTGACATGCGCATGTTCTTTCACCGCGTCGAGGAAACGAATGCGTTTCCACGGCGGCTTCAGCTCTATGACCGTCCCCTGATAGACCATGTTCGTCTTGCCGAGAACGCTTTTCGCGATGTGGCCCACCATCTCCTCGCAGAACTTCATGTTGTCCCTGTAGTCGGCGAAGGCCCACATGGTCTCGACCTGCGTGAACTCGGGGTTGTGCAGCTTATCGATCCCTTCGTTCCGGAAGTCGCGCGAGAACTCGAATATCTTTTCATACCCGCCGACTATCAGCCGCTTCAGATAAAGCTCGTTCGATATGCGCATGTAGACCTTCATGTCGAGCGCGTTGAGCTTCGACTCGAAAGGCCTCGCGGCCGCGCCGCCGTAAATAGGCTGGATCATGGGAGTTTCGACTTCCGTGAAGCCGCGCTCACCCATGAAATCGCGGATTGCCTGCATGATTTTCGAGCGGCTGTCGAACGTCCTGCGCACTTCGGGGTTGAGTATCAGGTCTACGTATCGCTTTCGATAGCGCAGCTCCTTGTCCTTGAGGCCGTACCAGTCCTTCGGCAGGGGGAGCAGCGACTTTGTGAGCAGCTCGAAATCATTGACGACGACGCTCAGCTCGCCGCGCTGCGTGCGCATGACGAAGCCCTTCGCCCCTACGATGTCGCCCGTGTTGAGCATGGCGTCGAAGAACCTGAACCTCTCGGGGCCGAGCGCCTTCTCCTCGACGAACAGCTGTATTTTTCCCGACGAGTCTTCGAGATCCGCGAACATGAGCCTGCCGTGCTTGCGTATCGACCTGAGCCTTCCGGCGACTGACACGGCGAACTTCTTGTCCGAGGCGCCGTTCTTCAGCTTCTTCGCCTTTTCAGCTATCT
This sequence comes from Candidatus Aenigmatarchaeota archaeon, assembly GCA_963726265.1. Taxonomy (GTDB): domain Archaea; phylum Aenigmatarchaeota; class Aenigmatarchaeia; order QMZP01; family QMZT01; genus JBGPQP01. The sequence goes on along the minus strand of CAVSBQ010000002.1, from coordinate 970,559 downwards.
CCGCGAGCATGTGCGTCTTATCGAAGCGCCTCTTGTAGGGCTCGGCGCGCTCGCCTTTCGTTTTCCTGAGCTCTTCGAGCTTCGCCCTTCGCTCCTCTATTTCGGACGCGGATTCCTTGACATTTTCGCTCATGTTTCCATCCATATGCCGTTGAAATAAGCCTCGAACTGGCGTGCCAGCGCAGGCGAGTTTATCACCACATTCGCCTCGTGGTTCTTCTCGACAGAATAGTAGCTCCAGTTCGTCGAGCCTATTATAACTATCTTGGAATCGATTATTATAAGTTTCGCATGCGTGGTCGTTTCCTTGGAGTCGAATTTCGCGTTCACGCCGCTCTCCTTGAGTATGGACAGTACCGGCTTTTCGGTGGCGTTGCCGTCTACGATGACGCGGACGTCCACGCCCCTCGCGGCCGCGTCGCCCAGCGCCCCTATCAGCAGGTTGACGCTGCTGTCGGGATAATCAACGTAATAATTCATATCATATACAATCATGCGGATGCTTTCCTCGGCCGAGGCGATGGCTTCGCTCGCCAACGGGAAATAATCCCTGTCCGTGACGGCTGCGATGGCGTCGCCCTCCAGCTTCACCGGTCCATGCGAGACCTGAAGCGTGCTGATAAAAGCGCAGGATGCCAGAAAAATCAGGGCAATGAGCGCGAAAAAAAGCTTTCTTTTCCCTAAAAACGCGGACAGCGTGCTAGCGCGCATAAATATATTATAAATCATATAGAATATTAATTAAGGCCGGTTGTAATTTTACAAACCTTGAGTTGATGGGTTGGAGTAGATGGGTTGGGGGGTTGTCATGTTGGCTAAACGCAATCTGTTGTTGGGGGTTTTTGCGGTATTGATTGCAGCATTCGCTTTTGTTCTGCCTGGCTCGGCGATAACAAGCATCGGGGGCACGTTCAACGTGACGCCCGCCAACATATCGCTGAACTGGACGGCCTCCTTCATCAACATCAGCTCCAACCTGAACGGCGAAAACCTCCAGGTAAACAACCTGAGCACGAGCATAGCATCCCAGTATTTCGACCAGAACAATTACAGCGCCGGCGAATATACCGGCCTTGATTTCGTGCGGTGCTTCACGAACGGGACGAAATTCATAGTGCAGAATGCGAGCGGCTATTACAACAGTACTGTGCTTAACCTGGGCAGCAGCGCCGTCATTAACATCACCGCTTTCCAGACCTGCCCGCCCGGCTACTATTTCGGCATGTTCAACGTGACCAACGCCACCGGCGGCTACTATGGCCATGTCAATGTAAGCGTGGCCATGAACATACCAGTCAACCAGAACAACACGTTCGTTGCGGTCAACAAGACCGCCTTCCTGAAAGGCAGCCTGCCCGCGAATTCGAACGTAATACACAAATATTATTTCAACACCAGCGTCACGGAGAACATGACCGGCGTGACGCTCAACCTTTCATCCTACTCGGAAGACGTGGACCTTTACCTTTTCGATTCCGCAGGCACGCTTCTCGTGCGCTCGGTCGAGAACGGCACCGCCCGCGAGGAGATAAACAAGGATCTGCCCGCGGCGAGCGACGTGTGGCAGCTCTGGGTCTGGGGCAACGTCACAAGCCAGCAGCCCTACAGGGCCGACATGTATTTCACCACGCTCAACGTGACCGGCAGGAGCGATAACACGCAGAAGATAACGTCCATAAACTTCGGCGCGCTCGACCCCATTAACAGCCAGAACGAGACCAACGTAACCATCTCCAACCTCGACACGAGAGAATGGTCCGGCGTCAGGGAGCGCTCGGAGATTTACCGCGTCGACACGTGGAACTCGAAGAACGTGACCGATACCTATTACTTCCTGGTCCCGCACTTCGCCACGAAAATAAAGGCGAAGATAGAATGGAAGGGCGCCACAAAATGGTTCATAAGACTTAACGATTCCTCCGACGGCTTCATCGGCAACATCTCCAGGAAATACCAGAGCGGCAACCTTACTGCCACGACCCAGGAGGAGAACATCCTTTACACCGGAGCGATAACGGAATCGAATGACGGGCTCTGGAAGCTCACAATCGGCAACCTTTCGGCCATAAGCGACGACAAGTATAACGTCACGATATTCGTGTGGTACAACTCGTCGTTCTGGCTCACGACCGACTACCCGGCCGACGGCTTCGCCTTCAATGCGACCGGCTCCGCAGCGAACGCGAGCAGGAACGTGTCCATCAGGCTCTCGCTGCCGCAGCCTAACGTCACCAACGGAACCTACGCAGGTTACATCGATTATTACAGGACGTCCGAATGGGTGAAGAGAATCCCGCTCTCGTTCTCCGTGAAGGCCGGGACGCTCCTGGTCAACAACAGCGTGGGCAGCGTGAGCACGACCAAATACGACAACACGGCCTTCAACAGGCTCGGCGCTGACGTGCTCCAGCTGACGCTTCCCATAAACAACACCGGCTATTACGACGTCTCCTTCGTCAACACGACTTCAAGCTACAACATTTCGCTGGATACCGGCCAGTACATGAACTTCAGCGTTGAATGGCCCTCGAATCCCATAACGGCCAACTCGAACGCTGTGCTGAAGGTGAACATATCCATAAACACGAGCAACACGCTCAACGACGGAGGCCTTTACCACGGCTGGATAAGGCTCAACACGACCAACTCGACCAACGCGTCGTACTCGTCCTATCCGTTCAACGTGTTTACCATAGACCTTTACGTCAACCTTTCCAGCAGCCTCACCGTCAACATAACCAGCGTGAGCCCGCTGTTCCTCGCGAACGCGACGCACCAGAACAACACCAACATCACGGTGAACATGACCGTCGCGCTTGCGAACGGGACCGTCCTCTCGGCGAACGGGCTCATGAACGAGGGCGACTTCTACGGCGTTTATCTTATTGAAGGGAATCTTTCCTATCCTTATTCGGATCCTCGACCTTATCGCGCTCCAGACGCTGACAGAATCTCACGCATGTCGCCACAGGCGGGACGTGGAGCAGCGTGTGCCCGGCAGGCGTCAGCTTCTGCAGCTTCAACGGCACGCTGCTTTCCAACAGGCCCGGAGGCGCGTATTATGTCACGGGCAGCGCGAGGATTAACACCAGCGCGCTCGGAGGCGGGGGCACCGGCGCAAACATAAGCGGAAGCGCGACAAGCTACGACGCAAATCGAGCTCAATAACACCGGCCTTACCATCACGCCGAAAGGCGTGCTGAACTACGGCGACGACCTGAACGAAGGCACGTCCGCATATTACACGGTCTACCTCAAGAACTACGGCCATCTCGCCGCGACGAACACGTATGTCGTTTTCAGCAAGTATTCCTGCGAGGTGGGCGTAACTATCTACCGCTCGAACAGCACGTGCATGGGAACTAACGCTGAGCAACTCGACCGGCTCGACATGGATTCTTAGCACACCGCAGGTGATTCCATAGATGTCCCTGCGCACATGATTGGTGACACGAACTGCTCGCTACGTGGAGAGTAACGGCGAACTCTGTGGACACGACCCAGGACCCGTGCGGCATGATGATTGGCGTGGGAAACCTGGCCAATTTCGGCAACCTCACCGGCATCACGGTAACCGTGAGGAACAACGCGTCATATACCCCGGATGAAGGCGGAGGCAACCAGCAGAGCACGTGCTCGAGCAACTCCAGCTGCGCCAGCACGCAATACTGCAAGAACGGCGCGTGCACGACCGTGACCTGCCCCAGCGGATGGACCGCGTCCAATCACATCTGCGTCAGAAACGCGGGCAAGCTTGAAATAACCGACTACACGTCAAAGGTCTACGCCCTGCAGGGCAGCTCCAACTCGACGAAGATCACAGTCAAGAACACGGGCGGCTATTCATATACGGTGAAGCTGGAAGTCGCGACCGGCTTCGACGGCCTGTCCAGCGAAATCATACCGGCAAGCTATTCGCTGAACACGGGCAATTCGGGCATATTCACCGTCAACCTCAACGTCTCAGCTTCGGCTGAAATAGGCTACCATACCATAACGTTAAAGACGTATGCGAACGAGAACTCGAGCGTCTACGCGACGCAGGACATAACCGTCGCGGTCGAGCCTCAGGAGCAGGCCAAGGCGGAGATAAACAAGACCAAGGATGACCTGAAAACGCTTTTCAATTCCATAGCGGCGCAGTTCAGCCAGCTGCCGGTAAGCCAGGAAGGCAACTACACGATGGCGAACAGGACCTACGCGCGCCTGCTCAACATGTTCCAGGACATAGAGAGCAAGATACAGGCAGGCAACTACCTCGAAGCGAACAGCCTGCTGAAGGACGCGAACGTTTCGCTCGCGGAATTCAAGCAGCAGGTTGAGCAGCTTTTGGGCGGCGGCTTCGGCTTCCTTCCGGCCGGCATGGGAGGGACCATGACGCTGGTGGCGATACTTGTGGTGATAGTGGTGATAGGCGGCTTCCTCGCATATCTCCTGCTGCCCTCGAAGAAAGGATACCATCCTGTGCTCGGCTACGTGCCTAAGGAAAAGGTCTCGATAACGCACAAGATAAAGCACGTGTTCTCCAAGATAAAGATGCCCAAGAAGCAGAAGACCTTGGCGCAGTTCGACAAATCAAGGTCCGCCGCGCCCGCGGCAACGCAGGCGCTGCCGTTCCAGAAGGCCGCGCCGCCTGCTCCGCCGGGAAGAGCCTACACGGAAGGCTATCACAAGCTAAACGAGTTCCCGATGTCATACGACAAGGACAAGTTCAAGAAGAAGTGAGGCGGCCGCGGAGCCTAAACAACCCTTAGCTCTCTTCTTCCGTATTCTTTCCTCCTGTTTTATTACCGCCCCTGCCAGCCATTTTTATTGTTAACAGCACAATAATTTCATATGGGCCCGGGGTTAAATCCGGGCATTAAATCAGGTGTTTTGATGGCGCTCAGGGCAATAGGCATTTCGCTGTTTTTCGTTGCAATCTCGACAGCCATAGGCGCTGCGATAGGCTTCCTTCTCAGCTTCCTCTTCGGCGCCTGGGCGGTGGTTTTCCTGGGAGCGCTGGCCTTCCTCATTTCGCTGCTCATGACGGTGGCCGCGTATCTTTATGCGCCGGGCATAATCCTCAGGAGATACCATGCGAAGCCCAGCGAAAACAAGGAGCTCAACGCAACAGTCGATGGCATGGCCATGAACGCGAAAATCCCCGCGCCGAGAATCTACATCTCGCCCGTTGACGTTCCGAACGCCTTTGCTACGGGCCGCGGGAACAAGGCGAGCGTATGCGTGACAGAAGGGTTGCTCAGCCTCAACAAAGGCGAGAAGGAGAGCGTAGTGGCGCATGAAATACGCCACATAGCGAACAGCGACACGCTGGTGCAGGACGTCGCGGTCGTCCTTGCGAACGTGCTGCGCTACACGGTCGTTTTCATCCCGCTGGCCGTCGCGCTCCTGAAAATCGCGCTTTCCGAGAGAAGGGAATATAATGCTGACTACTACGGCTCGAGGTATTCGGGCAAGCCGGCCGACCTGGCCTCGGCGCTCAAGAAGATGAGCGAGACCGCGAGGCAGAACCCCATGTCCGGCTCGCCTGCATACGAAAGCGTATGGACCATAGACCCTTTCAAGAGGGAGGGGATGACGCGGCTTTTCTCCACGCACCCGCCGACAGCAAGAAGAGCGAAGCGCCTGGAGGACATGGCCCACGAGGGCATGCCTGAGCCGCCTGAGGCGACGGAGGTTGATTAGATGGGAAGGAAAAATCTGACGGGGAAGATAGACGACGAGTTGAAGTTTCTTAACACGCGCGCCGAGTCGGGCGGGCCTGAGATGCACACGCTATGCACGTCTCTCGAGAGCGTCATGCGCGACCTCAAGGTTTTCGACCAGAAGCGCCACCACACGGACCAGCTCACGGACGACCTGAACAGGCGTTTTGAAGCGATGGTACTCTCGCTCGAGAAGATAACCAGAATCCTGAAAGAGAACGGGATGCTCTGAAGTCCGGCGCGCAAAATTAAGAAATCTGTTTCTTATTTCTTCGGCTTTATTGGCTTTGCTGGCTTCGTCAGCTTCTCGTATTCCTTTTTCAGAGCGGCGATTCTCTTGTCCAGGTCCTTCCTCTCCTTGTCGTAGGTCGCCTTGTCTATGAGCTTGTCCGTGAGGACGATTTTCATGGCGCCCATGTCCCTGTATATCCTCATCATATCGCTCTTCACGTCTTTCGCCGTCCTCTTTGCGGCCGCCCCGGGCTGCGGCTGCCCGATGGCCTCGATCTGCTCCTTGAGCTCCATCTGCTTGAGCAGGACTATGGCCAGGGCGATGAGTATCGCTATTATCACGCCGATAAGGATGGTCTTCTCGAATATGGCCATGGCGTCCGCTCCGGCCGTCATCATCGAAATGAGGTAGTAGATAGAAATTATTATGCCTATCAGGAAAATGGTCATTATCAGGTATTCGCTGTCGCTCCTGGCTGGCATATTATAAGTTTATGCCGCCGGGTTTATATACGAGCTTTGCATGCGGCCTTTTCGCGGCTTTTGGGGCGGCTTTGCGCACGGCTCCGGCCGCGGTTAAGTGCTGCCCGGACCCTGCACCCAGCCATGGCCACCCTGGCGATACCTTTATATATATATAATATAGTATATAGGTTACTAAACTATAAACGGAGGGATAAATATGCCAAACGTAACATTCGAAACTGTGAAAGCAGAAGAAGTGAAATTCGGTAGGAACAACTTCCTCGAAGTCGCGAGAAAGAAAGCAACGACCGACACCGGGGAAAATGAGTTCATAGCAATATCTCGTGGATTCTTTCTTCCAGACGGAACGAAGAAATTCAAGAGATCTATTGCAGTACCGGACGAAGACGAGATAAAGAAATTCATCTCTGAAAAGATACTTGAGTTTTAATTAAGCTCACAGCTCAGTTAAAACCAAAAACAAAGGTTCATTTTTTATTTTTCTTTTATAGCCCAGGCTAAATTCTTCTATATTCTAACCAGCTAAAAGTTGCAGGGTTCAGGCTCTATCCTATATACCCTTCTTCCTTGCCCGTGAACACGTCAGGCTTTTCGACCGCTTTCCTTTGCAGCTTGGGCATCTTTATTTCGCCGTGTTTCTTCTCGAAGCCAGCCACGGACTTCTTCAGCGTCTCGAGGAAGATTTTCGCGAACTTGATGTCCATGATTATGACGTTGTGTTTGACCGCGATGGTCTGCTGCTGCTTGTCCTGTATCTGGTCTATCCTCGGCGTGTTCTGCTTGAAGTCGAGTATGAACTTCGACGGGTTGTATATTATGCTGACGGCATCCGAGAAGAAGCCCGCATCCCTGTGGTCTATCTGGACGTTGACGCTTTTTTCCATCATAACACCTCCGCTCTGTCATCATTTCTGCTTTGAACTGTTTTGAACGCTTTTTGAATGCTGAGCATCCGTACGCTTTATTTTAGCGCCTCCGGCTATATGAGCTTTAGCAGCGGCAGCGCATTGACTAGCAGCAGGGCGAGTATCAGGGCTATCACGAGCTTCAGTATCATGTCCTTGCGCTTCCTCTTCACCCTGAACTCCTGCATCATCTCCTCGAACATCTTGCCGCCGTCGAACGGCATTATGGGAAGGAGGTTCACGAGCGCGATGTTGAAGCTGAGGAAGAACACCCAGAATATCGTCGGGGTGAGGAAGAACACGGCGTCCGCCTGCAGCCTGTATTTGTCCTTGAACTCGCCCTTCAGCTCGAACGTCTCCTGCAGGTCGATGCCTATGTAGCCGCGGCTCGCGTTGTCGGGCCTCGGCAGAAGCGTGAGGTTGAACGTGCCATTCGTCGTCACGAAAGCCACGGCCTGGCCGGGCTTGAGGCCCGCGGTTATCGCATTGAACGAAGCCGCATCCGTCACGGGCACGCCGTTAATCTCCTTTATGACGTAGCCCTTCTGGAGCACGCCGTATGCAGGCGTCGCGTTGAGGACGTTCGTCACCTCCATGCCTGTCGGCTCGGTTATGACATCCAGCAGCGGCGCCATGACGTTCGCCAGCAGCAGCAGGGATATTATCGCAACTATGATGTTGGTGAACGAACCGACCGCATATACTCTCATCCTATCCCTGCTCCTGCGCAGCTTCATCGCCTTCTCGTCCGGCTCGACAAACGCGCCGACCGGGACTGGTCCCGCCGTAAGAACGCCTGTGGACTTGAGCCTTATCTTATGCGCGCGGGCCACGACGCCGTGCGCGAACTCGTGAGGAACCAGCAGGCAGATCATGGCTATTATGGCCTGCCAGAGCGGGATGAATATGCCGGTCCCGGGGAAGAAGAAGCCCGGCCCTTCGCTGCTTACCGTCGGCAGCAGCGGCGATACGCCGGGAATCGTGCTCTGCTCGATGAGTATCTTCGAGGCCTGGGAGAAAAGCATGCTTATCAGAAAAGCAGGAACGCCGAATACGCCGACTATCAGCGCCACGAAAGGTCTGAAAAGGTCGACGCTGGAAAAGCCGGGGTATATCGCGAACATGACTATGCCCATCAGCACGGCAGAAGCGATGAAATGCAGGAGCGGCCTTTCCTTTTTGCGCAGCGCGAAAACGCCTGCCGCAAGGAGCGCGAAGCCTGCGAGCGATGCGAAAAGGCCGAAGGCCGCATAAACGAAGTATAGACAGAACAGGCCCAGCAGGAGGTTTATGAGCCACGTGTTCCTGTGCCTCGCGACGTAATACGCCCCGCAGCCGCCGAACGAAACGACGACTGCCATGTCGCCGAAGAACTTCCAGAACGACGGAGAAAGCCTCGCTACCCTGTCAACGAAATTCAGGCCGTGCCTGGTCTCGAGCATGAAGAAAATGAGGTAGTGCTTGAACTTCATTTTCCACAGCAGGATGGTCCCCACTGCGAAAACGGCCAGGCCTATAACAAGATAGGGGTCGAGCGCTGCCATACAAATATCTTGGTTGCGGACGGTTAAATATCATCGCGGTTTTTTTCGGCAATAAGCTTAAAATCAGCGCGCACCTTTTCGAAGATACGTCTTATCTCCGGCGTTTTTATGTTCTTTCTCCCGTCCTCAAAGAACTCCGCGAACTTGTTTTTGTTTTTGTCCGCCCTGGCATATTCCAAAGCCTGCATGCACATCTCCAGCTTGTCCAGGTCCTTCACCAGTTGCGCTTCTTTCGTTTTTCTTTCCGTGAACTCTTCCCAGAGGCCGCGGACTTCTTTAGCCTCCGCAGCCGGAAGAAGCGAAAGCATCCTTTCCATGCCTTCTCGCTTCCATGCCCTTTTCCTCGCGAGAGGGACGCTCCGCTCCTCGTCCCTGACGCGGTCGGGAATGTCGCCCGAGAACGCCTCGCCTATGTCATGGACGAGCGCAATTTTCACGCACTTGTCCGTGTCAAGATGCAGGTTTTTAGAATAAAGATAAGCGAGAACGGCCAGCATGAAAGAATGGTCGGCGACGCTTTCCGGCGCTTTCACGCCTTTCAGGACCCAGCCCGTGCGCTTAAGGCGCTTCAGCTTCCTGGCCTCTTCCAAGAAGTCAAAAAAATCCATATGCGGGAGCAGGGATTCGAACCCTGGAAGGCACTAAGCCACTGGGTATCTAATCATAGAGGACAAGCCTCTCTTCGGGCTAGATTTCGGACAAAGCCGTGAACCTTAGCCCAGCCCCGTTGACCGCTTGGGTACCCCCGCATGACCAGCGCATGACATAGACTCCGTCCATGTCGGCCGGCTTCTGATTTTGCCCTTTGCTAAAGTTTATATACTTTAAAGTTTTTATATCACTAATTCCTTTAATTATAGTTATTATTTAATAAAGGTGTAAAGGGCATGAAGGTGGTTGCTTGAAAATGAAGGTCATCAGCAGGAAGGGAGAGAATTTCAGGTTTCTTCTCGAGGGGACGAACGCCGCGTTCGCCAACACCCTGCGCAGGATAATGATAGCAGAAATCCCGAACATGACTATCGACGCCACGGAGTTCCACGACAACACGTCCGCGCTTTTCGACGAGATAATCGCGCACAGGCTGGGCATGCTCCCCCTGACGTTCGACCCGGACAAGTTCAACTTGCAGAATGAATGCAAGTGCGAGGGGAAAGGCTGTCCATCATGCCAGGTGTTTTTCGCGCTCGATAAGACGGGGCCTTTGATGGTTTATTCTTCCGACCTCAAGTCTTCCAACAAGGCTGTCAAGCCGACTTCGCCGGATTTCCCCATAGTCAAGCTTCTCAAGGCGCAGCGCCTCAAGCTCGAGGCGACGGCAAGGCTCGGAACCGGCAGGGAGCACGCCAAGTTCCAGGCGGCGAACGTCTCCTACAGCAACCTGCCTGCGCTCGAGGCTGCGAGTTCGGAGGACGCCAAGAAGATAACCAGCGCCTGCCCGAAGGGCATAATCGAGACCAAAAACAGGAAGCTCGTGATTACCGAACCGTTTTTATGCGATGAGTGCAAGATGTGCGAGGACGCGAGCGGCGGCGAGGCGAAAGTGATCGGCGACGCCACGAAATTCGTCTTCAAGGTCGAGAGCATTTCAGGCCTCGGGCCCGAATACATAGTCGGAAAGGCAGTCCAGATTCTCGAGGAGAAGGCGAAGGAGTTCAGGGAGCAGCTCAAGGAAGTTTGAGAATAGCCCCGGGCGGATTTGAACCGCCGTCGCCAGGTTTCTTCTTTCATGGCAGGCAAGGCCTGCTCAAAGTTTTGGACTTTGCGAACCCAAAGCCTGGTATCCTTGGCCACTAGACTACGGGGCTGATGTCTCGAAGGACAGCCTGCAGCAGGCTGTCGGTCTGCTGTCTATTAACTGATTTGTTTTGCTTGAAATAAAAAAGAAAGTGAGAGGGGTTTTCAGCTTTTGATGGCGCGAAGCCCCTCTTGGGTTATCGTGTAGCATGGCGACCCGACGGCTTCTATCATTTTCAGGTAGCCGAGCCCGCTAAGCCTGTTGACAACCATGATGCCGTCATTCAAGCCGTTCTGGTTCAGCACGGACCTGAGCTCGTCCTTCCTGATGAGAAGGCGCTGGCCGAAAATGCCGAGAATCTGTTTTTCGTTTTGTTCTAGCATGCTTTATTATTGGTGGCGACCCCCTTTTATTGTTTGTGGTAAAAATCGAACGTCCCCCTGGTGTCGCTGCCGCGGCTGGTTACGCTTATGGTTATGCGCAGCGGCGAAGGCGACGGCTGAGCATTGGACCAGGCCGAGCAGTTTAGGGAATAGGTGAACTCTATGGAATATTCCCTGCCGTGCTCTGCGAGAAACAAAGTCTTTATGTCATCGAGCCTGTCCTGGAAGCTGTCCCTGGTCTCGTTGCAGTAATAGGTATCCTTAATCGTCTGGTTGACTATCCCGACCATGTCCCGGAAAAGGCCGCCGCCCCTCGCGTTGAAGGGCTGGGAAACGTCGATGGATGAATATGTGAAAAGCGCCTGCTGCACGACGAAGACCATGCCTATGAGGAAAACTATGGCGACCATGAAAAGCTGGCCCTTCATGAGGAATAATTGGGCAGGCCTGCATAAAAAAACAAAGCGGAAAATGAAAGAAAGTAAAGGCAGGCGGTAGGGATGGGTAGCGAAACGGCGGAGGGGTGAGCTGCGCTTGTCCCGCTATATTCCCCTTTCTGCAAGCCTTGCCTGGCGCTTCTCAGATTGCCGGCTTGAGCATCCGTGCGTTCCCGGGATTCTACGCAAGCAGCGGTATGCCAAGCTCCGCGTGCAGGCTGCGCTCCGGCATCAAATCCGCATGCCTCTCGCAGCCGAACTTGCCCATGATGTAAGGCGACTTGACGCCCGTCACGATGGTTATGACTTTCATTTTGTTGCCGTAGCTCGGGTCTATCCTGGCGCCCCATATGACCTGCGCGTCCGGGTCCAGCTGCTTCGACACGTATTCGCCTATCAGGCTCACCTCGTCCAGGCGGAGATCTGGCCCGCCCGTGATGTGGATAAGCGCGCCCGTGCCGCCGTGGTAATCGACGTCCAGCAGCGGGTTGGACATGGCCCTTACGATGCAGCTCTCGGCGCGGCCTTTCGAGTCCGCCTCTCCGAACCCGACCGTCGCGACCCCGCCGGAATGCATTATCGCGCGCACGTCGGCGTAGTCGAGATTGACCAGCGAAGGCATGGAAATCGTTTCCGTTATCCCCTTTATCATGCCTGCCACGAGGTCGTCCGCGACGCAGAATGCCTGCTTCAGCGGGAAGTTGCCCGCTATCCTCAGGAGGCGGTCGTTCTCTATGGCTATAACAGTGTCGCAATACTGCCTAAGATTGTATAAACCGTCTTCCGCCTTGCCCATCCTCGCGCCCTCGACCTTGAAGGGCATGGTCACGTTCGCTATCACTATCGCGCCCTGCTCCTTCGCTATCCTTGCCAGGACCGGCGCTGCGCCCGTTCCGGTTCCTCCGCCCATGCCGGCCACGAGGAACAGCATGTCGACCCCTTCCAGGATCTTGCGCAGGTCGCGCTCGCTCTCTTCAGCGGCTTTCTTGCCTATCGCCGGGTAGCCTCCCGCTCCGAGGCCGCGCGTGATATCCTTGCCTAGCAGGAACTTCGCGTGCGCCTTCGAAGTCGCAAGATGCCTGGCGTCCGTGTTTATCGCCATGGTCTTCGCTCCGCTTATGCCGAGCTCAGTCAGCCTCGTCACCGTATTGCTGCCGCCCCCTCCGACGCCCATGACCATTATCTTGGCGTTCATCATCTCGAGGCCGAATTCGTCCTTTATCCTGTCCTCGACGCACTCGCCTGCCGCCGTCGCTTTCGCAGCCTTCACTTCCTTCAACTGTACGTCTGCCTTCGCAGGCGCGACATTCACCACAACCGGCATGGCTTCCACCACGGCCTCTGCAGCCAGCGTAACTTGCACAACTGGCGCTGCTTCTGCTATCACAGGTGCCGCTTCCACCGTTACCGGTTCTGTGGCTACGGCTGCTGGCGCCGTTTCTGCGGCCGCTGTTACCGCGTCTATGGCTGCCATAGCTTCGGCCGCGTTTCCTCCCGCGTTATCCTCAATTGCGTCCATTTTCACTCACCCCTCCTTTACAACCCATCCCGCCGCCGAAAACTCCACTGGAAAATATATTTCCAATCGTCTGTTTTCTGGAAGCGAAATGTATTTATGTTCTTTTTTCAATTATTTTCCAAGAAATAGCTTATACTCAAGAGTAACACACGAAAATCAGATTCAATGAACCCTCTTCGTCGCCAAACGAATTGGGTTCGCACGAAGGCAACTTCGCCAAAAGTTGCCGTCTAATCCCCTATTTCTCACACCGTTGCAACGTCAGTTCAAACAGTTACGCTAGATAATTCCTTTTTCGCTATATAAAGTTTTACGGCCCGCTTTGGCGAAAATAAGGCTTTTCCAGCCTTCTTTGCCCACGCCCAGGAAGCGCTTACCCGTCAAAAGCAGCGGCGATGCATATCGAAAAATCCCCGAAGAAAGCTTTATATATACCAGAATTAATTACTTATCAGAGACAACACATCCATGAGGGTAAAGGGTGTGGCATCTCAGATTTATACAAAATAAAAAACGAGAAAATAAAAAAGACGAAGCAGAAAAGGGTGCTTGAGATGACAAGAAAAAGATTTAAAAATTATTCAGGCGGAGAGTCGGTAGCACGTGCTCAGCCGTTTCCACAGTTCACTGAAAATCCATACAAACCGATTCTGGAAATAGCAGGAAAGGGCTGGAAATACATAAAAGATTTCATATTCGGCAAGAACGGTCCTGGAATCAGATACGTAGATGGAGATTCCGATGTCGAGCTGCTTGATGTTGAAGATGTAACGAGAATTGCAAACCGTTACGGACTTCCTGGAAAGCATGTCGGCCTTTACACAGAAGATGATGACAAGATTAGGATAGCTAAGGATGCGACAAAATACGGCCATGATCCTTTCAAGGTGCTTTTACATGAAAGAGCTCATAGGGCAAAGGCCAAAGGATGGGTAAAAGTTCCGGATTATGTTAACGAGGAAATATGGGCTGACGAAGTATCAGAAAAAATTTATAACAATACTTCACTCAGAGGTGTAAGGGGATTCGTCTAAAGAGAAAGGTGTGATCATGTCAGGTCATGTAAACTCGAGCCATGGAAACGCGTCATTTGGACCGGATAGCCTTAAAAGGATAGCGACAGCTGTACCCAGGTTGGCCGGGGAAATAGTTTATGATGTTCTAAAATACGTCCCGATTACGTGGGCCAACAGACAGGGCGGTGTGCTAGACAGATCAACCGATCATCTGGGTTATTTTGCTCGGTGTCCAGAATAAGACATGGCTGTATTATGAAATTCGATTGTGAAGGGAATTCGCATTTCCTCGGAGCTTCTGATAAATACATAAACGATGTCAAAACGCTGGTTTTCGGACAGGAAAAGGCGTTGACAGATCCCCACTTCAGCGATTTCGTGAACGCAACAGAAGCAGTCGATGCCCTGACTGACGACATCGGCTCCCTTTAAGATAAAAGATATCAAGGCATAGAAGCCCCTGATTTCTCGTAGCAGAGCAGATAAAAGGAACCCGCGTTACGGGAACTTTACGCGCTGCCAATCAGGCGAAATAGGCGGCGACGGTAAAGGTAAAAAAGCGAAAGATAGCCATGGCCGTTGACAAATATGATGCCGCACGCAACATGGCTCTGACGCTGGGCATATTTAGTATGGCAATGAAAAAATCTTCAAGCCACTTCATAAATTTTACGGGTGGATAGCAAACATGGTGGAAAAGTGTGGGATCAACCTCAATGCCAGTCATGGAAGAGTGCATCGAGACATGGGAAGGTTTCACTGACGCTTTGTTAGGCCTCGGCTATTACCCGGAGGGCCGGCAAGAGAGAAATCACCAACATGCGGTAGTACTGAAAGTCTTATTCAGCAGAAACAACAGCAGAGCTTTTTGCGTAAAGCGGCTGTGGCATAGCGACCGGAGTGACCAGAAAGGCATACGGCAAGATGAAGAGATAAACAGAAGACTGAAGGCCATGCTTGGAAATCATTCATCAGAGCTGCTTAATTAATCCCATAAATTTAAACCTGTCTGCCTAATAAATTAACATGGCTACGGACATATTCGGAATGCTGGTCGACATCCTGAAAATAAACCAAAGCCTCGTTTCCGAATACGCCAGCCAGGGGTCGCTTTACCAGCTATTCTACCTTTTCATCTTCCCGACGCTGGTCATAGTAATTTTCGTATGGATTCTCTCCAACAAGATAATGGGTCAGCACAAAGGCCTCAGGGCGGTGCTCGCCGCCGGCATTTACGCTTTCATAGTTTTACAGGGCTATTACAGCTTTTTCGTGATGCTCAGCAAATACTGGTTCTTCTTGCTGCTGTTCCTCGGCTTCATCTACTTCATCACATATAGAGGCGGTGGAGGGGGTGGGGGAGGAGGCGGGGGCGGCCACGGCCCAGCGCACGGGAGTGCGATTGAAGGTATGAGAAGTATTTTTTCTGTTGCAGGCGCTGTAGATCAGGTTAACCCCTTTGGCGAATACAAAAGCGAAGCGGAGATGATTGAACATAATATCCAGTATATATATGAACAAGTATCCTCGGAGAAGAAAACGGGGATAAAGGGACACTATCAAGATATTTTAAATAGCACGCACGAAGAAATTGATAAGCTGGAAAAAAAGGTTCCATTTTAAGCGAAAAAATCCTGGAATCACGAAATTAAGAAATAATCTTATAAGAGCAATGAAAGGAGAATCTCCAAAGTGGTAATTATGTTCCCGTTCGACCTCATTTCGATGGAAATCCTGCTCCCGTTCTTCCTGGTGCTGGCGATAATCTACGGCGCCCTCGAGGTCTCGAAGGTCTTCAAGAACCGCGCCGTGAACGGGATAATCGCCGTGGTGTTCGCGTTCTTCTCTGTGATGAACTCGCAGGTGGTCTCGTTCATAAACTCGATTCTGCCTTACGCAGCCGGCTTCTTCGTTGTGCTGTTCCTGATATGGATAGTCCTGAAGCCGCTGAGGGGCAGCGGCAAGGAAGGCAAGAAAGGAGATCCCGTCCTTATCATAGTCATCTTAGTGCTGGTTCTCATCATACTGGCGAGGATGCAGACGACCGACATCCTGCCGAGCAGCAGCCTACTTTCGAACACGAACCTCGTGTGGATAATAGGCATACTGATAGTGGCCGTCATCCTGTGGAAGGCATACAAGACGGGCGCGTGACAAAAACAGAGAACTAGGCTGCCTGCGGGAGCGCTTCCTGGTGGGCTTGCGCTTCACTGAATGCCTTTGAAATCTCGTCAGCCATTCCCTTTACGGCGCCTGATATTTTGTAGAACAGATCCAGCACGACTTTGTCGCCGCTGTAGTTTTTCATTATCTCGTTTTCTGGGATATCCGGATTTGTGTAAGTATAAAGGGCACTAAGGCCTTTGCTTACGAATTCCCTGTCTCCTTTTTTGAATCCCTGCATCAGAATTTCATAAGCCTCGAGTGTCTCTTCCTTGAATTTGTATCTGCTGAGATCTATCTTGTCGCTGTAAAGCTCCTTCAAACCATCTTCTAGTGTTTTCAGATATTTACCGATATCAATTTCCTTTACCATTTTATCGCCAATGACACCCTAACAAATTACATCTATGTTAATTTTTATTACTTAATAGTAGTTTTTACTATTTATAAAGCTTTTCAGGCCCCTTTCCGGGCGCATTTTAGAACATGAAAAAGCCGCCCCGAAACCGCGCGCAAAAGCGGCATCAGGCGGGAAAATAAACGGGAAAAGAGACGGGGAAGGATATACTTATAAAGGTTATGTCACAATAGATTATTATGGCAGACGGAGCATTCGGCATATTATTGCAGAACATGTCAAGGCTGGGCTTCTTCCAGTTCTTGTTTCCGTTCCTGCTTGCACTAGCGATAGTCTACGGACTTATGTCATGGGCGCTTAAGGACAGGCTGCCAAAATCAGCGACGGGAGTGATAGCCCTCATAGTGGCGTTCTTCGTGATGCTGTATTCCAGCTGGAACTCAATGATAGTCAGCTTCTTCGCCAACCTTTCCGGCATGTGGTTAGTGGTCGCTACGGGACTTCTGTTCATAGTGATCCTGCTGGCCATTGTCGGCTTTGACGTGAAGACGCTGACCGAAGGAAAAACCACCAAATGGGTGCTGGTTCTCCTGCTGGTTTTCATAGGCATAGTGATGTTCTTCGGAGCTGGCGGCGCGTGGCTTGTGAACATACCAGGATGGACCATGAGTTCTGACTTCTGGACAGTGTTGTTCTTCATCGTAATACTTGCGATAGTGATATTCTGGCTAGGGCAGGAAGGCAACAAGGGCGGAGCACCAGCTGAAAAACCGAAAACTTGATTCCCTTTTGATTTTTTTTACCTTTATTTTTGATAGCCATAGCAGCAGGAACGCTTTTTATTTTGCGAAACAAAACCTATTCATGCGCAGCAGGAAGAAGCCCGAGGCTTGGACGAACATATCGAAGGAACGGATCGCGCTTCTCTTCGAGCAGGCGGAGCGCGAGTTCAGGAAGCATCCGGAGCGGGCGAAGCGCTACGTCGAACTCGCGCGCAGGATTGCGATGCGCTACAACGTGAGGCTGGGCAAGCGACAAAAAAGCGAGTTCTGCAGGAAGTGCAATGCGTATCTCAGGCCCGGCGTGAGCTGCAGAATTCGCTTACGTGATGACAAGCAGGCCGTCGTCGTCACGTGCCTCGCGTGCGGTTCTGTGGCGAGGCATCCTTATATAAGGGAAAGGGGAATTATTAAAAAGAGGAGAAAGAAAGCATGAAAATCGTCCTTTTTCTCGGCATGCTCGTCGTGTTCATCTCCTGCGTCTTCATCTTCTTCACCTTCGATTCCATGATAAAGACCAAGCTGATATGCGACTACAAGGAGAAGTTCGTCTGCAACGTGGGCGAGCTCAACACGAGCATCATCTTCGGCATAGTCATAGTGGGCATCTTCCTTTTCGTGGACACGCTGGTCGTTTACGTGATGATGAAGAGCTGGGTCCCGGACCTCTTCATGTACAGCAGATAGCTAGAACGTATAAAATTAGTAATGATAAAGTAGTAAACAATCTATAGGTTTATAAAGATTGTCAAGATTATAATTTACATGAGAGGCGCGAAATATAACGGATTTAATTACACGAAATGCAGAATTGAAGATAATACCAGTTTTTACCGACATTGTTTATCACATCCCGAAGAAGCTGCCGAAGTCGGAGTTAAGAAAGAAGTGGCTGAGGCAGGATTGGATTTTCTCAAAAGATTTCCACCAAACAGAGAACACGATAAGCTTTCTGCGCATAAAGCAGAAGTATACGTATTAAGAAATCCTGTCTGGCAAAGGAGAGGGGAGTTGTTAATACCACAGGGTGATTTAGAAGTTATTTTTTCCATGGATTTTGGTGATGCAATTAAACAAATTTGTGAAGAAGAATCAAAAATGCAAGAAAGGTTAGGAGTAACAACTATCGACTTAGGAGATGGAACAATTGTTACAGGTGTTCGTATAAGAAAGAGTAATTATGGCGGGACATCAAACCGAAGGACAATTCCAAATGAGCATCTTTTAATAAATTTTGACTCTTCCAATTATGAAGAAACTGGAGATTTTACCTATGCATTTGATATAAATAGGCCTTCTATAACGACAAAACAGCCAAAAGAGTTCCATATTCAAAGCTATCTTTTGGTAGACGGAGAGGAGGCTTGGAAAGAAAGGGAAGTTGCAAGAGCCGCATTTAAACCAGCTCCAGACGGAAAGACTCCTGTAAAATTCAGTCATCTAGTTTTTACTCCAAGATAAAAGACCCGCCCGTTATAATTCTCACTCGACGCCCAGCGCCTTCCTGAACATCCAGGTCCCCGGAAGCGAGACGAGGATATACCACATTATCCAGGTGAGCTGGCTGCCCAAAAAGGGCATGCTGAAGGGCAGCATGACTATCGTGTCCATCTTGGTGACGTTGAGGCTCTGCGGCGCAACCTGCCAGTTTATGCCTTCCAACCGCGCGATCTGGCCGTTCGCATAAGACGTGTCGTCCGTGAAATCGCCGTTGGCGTTGGCGTCGACCGTGACTATGATATCCGTTTCGTTTATCTTTTCGGCCCTGAGCTGATGGCTGAAGTCCGCGTATGAGAACTGGCCGAGAGCGGTTGTTGCGTCGACCGCTTTCGTCTCGACCGCCACGCCGCTGTAGGCCTGGTTTATGAAGCCGATGAGGATCAGGACCACGCCCAGCGTTATGAACATGGGCTTCATGGTCTGGCGCATCTGCTTCTGGCTGAGCTTCATCATCTCGCTCATGTATTCGTTCGCCTTCTTGAGGTCCTTCTGCTTCTGCGCCTCCTTCGACTTCTCCCTGTAAAGCTTCATGTCCGCCTTTATCTGGCGCATCTGCTCCGGCTTGGTGAAGAGCCTGTATATGAGCGCGACCAGGAACGACAGCAGCAGCGCCCAGAGGAAAACATACTGGTAAGGCAGGATCATAAGTTTCGTCTCCTAATGCTTCAGGACGTCGGCCAGCTCCGCGACCGCCTCCATCATCCTGCTTTCCCTGAACTTTATTATCTTGAGCGAGGAGCCGCACATGGACGAGAATATCGTGCCGTAATACCTGTTGATGCGCTGCTGGTCTACCGTCGACGCGTCGGTTTTTTCTCCGGTCTCGGCGTACCTCTCAAGAATGACTATGATGTCCGGGTTGAAAGTGCGGAAGAAGTCGTCCGTCGCCCCTCTCGAATAGCCGTATTTCGTGCCGAAGGTTAGGTAGCCGTTCACAATGATGCTGCCCCTCTGCTCCTTGAGCTTCGCTATCAGAGCCTTCTCCGTCTTGTCGTAGAACTTCGCAAGCATGAGCCTCGAAGCCTCCATGTCGTCCGCTTCCGCGGCGTTCTGGACTATGTCCTCTATTGCGTCAAAATCGACCAGCAGGAACTCCTGCTTGCGCCCCGCCCGCTGGAGCGCGAGGTCTATTATGGTCGCCTTGTCTATGTCCGGCAGGCCCGCGACGAAAATCAGCTTCATGCAACCACACCCTCCGAATCCGATATAACCAATTGTATCCGGATTATAAATATTACTGCTGTTCCTTTAAAATGGTTTTGAGCTTCGCTATTATGCTGTCGTCACCCGGGTCCCTGCCCCTGAGCAGGCCCAGGTAGATGCTCGCGAAATCGAGCACGTACATGGTCGAGAGCACGCGCGAAAGCCCGTAAGGATAGACGGACCAGACCTCTATGACAGAGCGCGCCGCCTTCTTCAGCAGCTCCTTGGTGAACTCTATCCGCTTCCTTATCCTTTCGCTCTCGCTGTTGTCGCGTATTATTATGACCGAGAAATTCTTGGTCGGGCCGCCGCCGTCCCAGCCGATTATGGAGTTGTGGTTCAGCTCCGGATACGTCTCGGAAAGCGCAATGACCTTGGAGTTCTCGTTGAACTGGGTCCTCGTCCTGTAGACCACGGACTCGTATATGCCGAAGCCGTGGATCACGGGCACGGAATCCGCCAGCTTCATGGCTATCCTCTTGGCCGGGTTGTCCTGCGCGGGCGTCCCCACCCTTATCTCGTCCCTCGTCTCCTTCAGGTTCTTCACGACCAGCTCGAGGTTCTGCTTCTCCACGAACTTCATTTTCTCGAGCGCGATTATGATGGGCAAAACAAGGTAGCCTATGGCGAATCTCGGCTTCATGCCTTTGGGTATCTGGACGCAGGCGACGCCGCGCTTCGCGCATTCATTTTCGAGCTCGCCCCCGGACGTTATGGCGATCAGCCTGCTGCCCCTCTTGAGCGCCTCCCTGAACGAGCTAAGCGTTTCTTCGGTGTCGCCGGAATAGCTCACCACGAAAACAAGGTCCCTGCTGCTAACGTAGCCTGGAAGGCCGTAGTCCTTGAAGACGCGTATGTCTCTTTCGGGGAAAATCCCGGAGACTATGTCCCCGGCTATGCCGGAGCCGCCCATGCCGCATATGAAGACCCTTTCCGGCCTCGGCGCCTCCAGTTTTTTGGCGAACTTCCTCCCCAGCTGGATGGCCTCCTCGCACTGCTCCGGAAACCTCTCCAGCGAGGCAACGACCTTGGACAGGTCGAGCCTTTCTATCTCCTTCGCGTCGTCCAGAATCATGCCATCCCCGTTGCTATCTCTTCTTCGCGTCTTCCCTTCGTCTTTTCCTTGACCGCCTTCCTTTCTATCTCCCTGAAGCCGGCGTATGCGGCAAGCGGCTTGGGTATCTTTATGCTGCCGTCCTTCTGCTGGCAGTTCTCGAGGATCGCGGTGAGAGCGCGTTCCGTCGCTATCGCAGTCGAGTTGAGCGTGTGGAGCGTCTCGCTCTTACCATCCTTCCTCATCACCTTTATGCCCAGCTTCCTCGGCTGGTAATCCGTGCAATTCGAGCATGACACCATCTCGCGGAACTGCCCCTGCGCCGGCATCCATGCCTCGAGGTCATACTTTATCGCCGCGTTGTCGTTCATCTCGCCCGAGCACACGGACATTATCCTGTATGGAATATCGAGCTTCTGGTAGAGCGCCTCGGCGTTCGCGATCAGCTTGTCGAACCATGCCCCGGAGTCTTCGCGCCTGCATAAGACGAACTGCTCGACCTTGTCGAACTGGTGGACGCGGAAGATGCCTTTCGTGTCTTTGCCGTGCGAACCCGCTTCGCGGCGGAAGTTGGTCGAGAATCCCGCATACGTCTTGGGCAGCTCTTTCTCCTGGAACGTCTCTCCCATGTGATACGCCGCCAGCGTCTGCTCGGCCGTCGCTATAAGGAACAGGTCTTCTCCCTCGATTTTGTAGAGCTGGCTTTCGAAGTCGCCGAGCTCGGCCGCGGCGGAAATCGCGTCCTTCTGCAGCATGAAGGGCGTCCACATGGGCGTGAAGCCCTTTTTCACGAGGAAGTCCAAGGCGAAGCGTATGAGCGCGAGGTTGAGCATGACCAGCTCGTTCTTCAGATAATAGAATCTCGCGCCGGAAAGCTTCCCGCTCTTTCGATGTCGGCGAGGTCGAGTTCCTCGAGCAGCTCTACATGGCTCCTGGGCTTGAAGTGGAGCGGCTCGAAGGCGAGCGTTCCCCTCGTATCTCGCTTGAAGCTTTCCATGTCGTTGAGAAGGACGAGCGGCTTGCCCCAGGCGCGGATGAACTTGTTCTCGTGCTCGCCCCTGCCCGTGACGACGTCACTGTGCAGGACGTTGCCTATCTTATACCTGCAGGCGTCGCGTTTCGCGAGCAGCTCGTTCGCCAGGCTTTCGTTCTCGCCTATCCTGATGTTGACGCTCTTCATCTCGCTTATTTTGCCGTCGGCGTGCTTGCCTGCCTTCTTCAGGCCGGCAATCTCCATGGAAACGACGTTCCTCCTGTGCCTCAGCGCCTCCGCCTGTTTAAGAGCCTCGCGCCATTTCCTGTCCAGCTCCACGACCTTGTCGACCAGCGCCTCGTCCTTGAAGCGCTTCTTCTCCGATTCGCGGATGACGTCGGCGTTCTCCCTGAAAAGCTGTATGTCAAGCATAATAATATCCCACCATATTATTTCTTTTGTAGCCTGTTTTTAATAAAGTGCCCGTTTTGTCCCATCACAAGCTTGACCGCCGAAATGAAATCCCTTGCGTTGTCGATGGACTCCCGCGCAGCGGGGATATTCGCCTCGGATTTCACGTTGTATGTAAAAATGCCTCTTTTTCTCCTCTCGTCGTGGAATATTTTCAACAGGGCTTCCGCTTTTTGAGTCTCCTCATCGTAAATGTCCAGAAGCTGCCTGCCTATTCTCCCCGAGGCGACGAATTTTTTGAATTCGTCATACGTTTTCTTATGCTCCTCCGGCGGAGAGGTCTTTATCCTCTCCGAGAGCAGATACGCTTTAGCCGCATAGAATATGCCGTAATACGCCATGGAAATGACGTCGCTGAAAAAGGTCTTGTCTTGCGTGATGCCCAATATCCCCTTCAGCTGCCTGCTCATGGATATGTCAAAAACGGTTTTCGCAAGCAGGATTTTGCTGTCCGCCCGTTCAAGATAGATTTTTGCTTCTGAATCCATTTTCAATTGCCTCCTTGAGCAAAAGATAATATCTTTCGGTGTTCCTGAATATCAGGTGATTCCTGAAAACCTCTTTCCCGAAATTCTCGTCTCTGCTCAAAAGCATGTCTACAAAATCTTTGTAGCTGAATGTAACCGCATGTATTCTGGGAAGGAAGGTCATGGTCATGTTCTCCAGCAGCTTTTGCTTTCGGGCAGCGCCTTCCTTGGTTATCAAGACCAGGTCTATATCCGATTTCGGGGTCTGCCTGCCTTTTGCGTAGCTTCCCGCGACTACTATTATGTCATCCAAAAATTCCCTGAACTCGAGTATCTTTTCCATGTTCGGGATGTTCCGGGAGATTGCCTCCTGCCCGTCCAGGAAGGACAGAACAGAAACAGCCTCCTTCGAAAGCATGATCTCGCACAGGCTGGCGTTCCCGGCTTTCCTCAGATGTATGACGTTTCGTCTCTCAAGCTCTTTGGCCGCCTCGTAAACTTTCGGGTACGGCTTTTTCAGCAAGGCTGCTATCTCCCTGATGGAGCCGCTTAAAAAAATGTTTTTTCTGAACAGGTTCAATATCCCAATCCCGTTCCTTGATAGCCTTTCCATATTATACCTTTTTTGTTATAATATTATACCTTTAAAGGTATTAATATTTAACTCATCCGGTTTTAAACGTGAACAAGAAAATTATCATTCCTCTGACTCGTAATTCACTATGGTAAAAACATCATACCCCTTCAGGCGCTCGCGCCCCTTCAGGAAGCCGAGCTCTATCAGTATGGCCATGCCGATTATGTTGCCGCCGAGCCTTTCTATCAGCTTCGCGGCCGCTTCCATCGTTCCTCCGGTCGCGAGGAGGTCGTCGACCACCAGGACGTTCTCGCCTTTGTTTATAGCGTCCTCGTGCATCTCGAACGCGTCCTTCGAATATTCTGTATCGAATTCCTCGCGTATCTTTTTCCACGGCAGCTTTCCCGGCTTCCTGAGCGGGACGAAGCCCGCTCCCAGCTCATACGCTATAGCAGAACCGAAGATGAAGCCCCTGCTCTCGGCCGAAACGACCTTGTCTATGCGCTTCCCCTCGAAGTGCCTTATCATTTCCTTTATGGCTTGGCGGAACGCCCCGGAATCCTGCAGCAGCGTGGTGATGTCCCTGAACATAACGCCCTGCTTGGGAAAATGGGGGACCGTGCGTATCTTCGCCCTGAGGTCGATTGCTTTCTCCATGGCATCAATCATGATATCAATATTGTTTCAGCGGTTTAAATAAAATTAAGCGTTGGTCGCCCGCGGCTCACACGCTCTCGCTCTTCTCGAAGAAATACGCGCCCAGGAAAACCATGGTCGCTGACATGCCGAGCAGCACTACAAGATCGACCATTATGCTGAACGTCGAAAAGCCTATGAGCGCAGCGCGCATGCCGTCGATGCCGTATGTCAGCGGGTCTATGAACGATATCGCCTTTATGAACCATGGGAGGTTGTCCAGAGGGAATAACGCCCCGGACAAAAAGAACAACGGGAAAATCACGAAGTTCATTATCAGGTTGAAGCCCTGCATGTCGCGCATCTTGGACGCGAAGACGAGGCCGAGGCCTATGAACGTCGTCGCTATCAGCGTCATGAACACGACTGCTGTAAGGACTGCAAGAACGCCAGGAACCCTGAAGCCGATGACCATCGAAATCAAAAGTATCAATATGCCCTGAATAAGGGCGGTGGTCGCGCCGCCCGCTATCCTGCCCAGCACGATGGAGACGCGGTTCACGGGCGCTATCATTATCTCCTTCAGAAAGCCGAACTCCCTGTCCCACAAAACCGAGATGCCTGCGAACATCGAGGTGAAAAGCATGCCCATGCCTATTATGCCGGGCACGAGGAAGCTTATGTAGTTCAATCCGCTACCTAGACCGGGGATTGCCATGCCCGAGAAACCCATGCCCATGAACGACAGGAACAGCAGCGGCATCGCGAGCATGCCTATTATCCTGGATTTAGCCCTTACAAATCTCTTCATTTCCCTGAGCCACAACACATAAATCGCGTTAGTGTTTATCATGATATCAACCTTCACATCCCGTGCCCACGCCCTGCCCTCATCCTCATCATCTCCCTGCCGAAGCCACCCTGGCTAGCCTCATGCTCCCTGATGGTTTTTCCGGTGAAGTGCAGGAAAACGTCCTCGAGGCTCGGCTTGCGCAGGCTGACCGAACGTATGCTGATGCCGTGCTTCGGCGCCGCGCAGACAAGCTCGGGAATCCTCTTTTCCCCGTGCTCCATGGTGAGGCAGAGCTCGCCGTCATGGATTTTCGCGTTCCTTACCCACTTCAGCGCCTTCGCGTATTGCATGTATTTTGCGGTGTCGCCTTCGACTTCGAGGCACACGACGTCGCCGCCGAGCACGTCTTTCAGCTTTTTCGGCGTGTCTAGAGCGACGATTTTGCCGTGGTCTATTATGGCTATCCTGCCGCAGAGGTAGTCCGCCTCCTCCATGTAATGGGTGGTGAGAATTATCGTCACGCCCGCCTCCTTGTTGAGCTTCTTTATGTATTCCCAGATGCGGCGGCGGGTCTGCGCGTCGAGGCCAAGGGTCGGCTCGTCCAGGAAAAGGACTTTCGGCCTGTGGATTAAACCCCTTGCTATTTCCAGGCGGCGCTTCATGCCGCCCGAATATTTCTCGACCAGCACGCCTGCCTTGTCGGTCAGCTCGACCAGCGCCAGGACCTCGCCTATCCTCTTCCTCCGCTCGTCAGCCGCCATGCCGTACATCATGCCGTGGAATTCCAGGTTCTCCTTTCCAGTCAGCTTGTTGTCGAGCGCCGGCTCCTGGAAGACTATGCCGATGCTCCTGCGTACGTCGTCCGTGCTTTTCGTCACGTCGAAGCCCGCGACTTCTGCGTGGCCTGAGGTCGTCTTAAGAAGTGTGGAAAGCATGTTTATGGTCGTGGTCTTGCCCGCACCGTTCGGCCCGAGAAGGCCGAAGAGCTCGCCTTCCTCGACGGAGAAGGATATGCCGTCGACTGCCGTGAAACCGTTGAACTTCTTGGTCAGATTTTCGACTTTTATCGCGTTCATAATCATCAGCCGTGCATTTCTAAAATAACCCGCTCGAAGACAATACATATGCCCGTGGTTTTAAATAGTTTTTAGGCAAGTTGCAAGTTAGGTTGGCAGGTCATCCGAAAAGGAAGGCTATCATGTCGCCTACGTAATGCGTTATCAGGACGACCACGAGCATTATGCCGGCATGCTCAACAATCACATACAGCGGCTTCTGCTTCGCGGATTTCGCGATCTGGTAGCTAGCGAATGTCATTATTACGAGGCCCCAGCATATGCTCACGATAATCGCAGTGGAAAGCTGCATCAGTATGACCGGTATCAGGAACGTCATGGCGAAAAGGAACTTGGCCGCGAAAGTCGAGACGGTCGCCATCCATATCTCCCGGGAGCTGTGCCTGTTTTCCGATTCTTCGGAGACATGAATGCCGAGCGCGTCGGAGAAGGCGTCGGCTATCGCTATCGTCAGTATGCCTCCCATGACTATGAGTTTCGATTTCGTCCCGGACTCCAGGCCGACCATAAGGCCCAGCGTGGTGATGGTCGCGGAAGTGAGGCCAAAGCTAAGGCCCGTCTTGAGCGAATGATTGAGCTTCATCGTATAGAATTGTAGGTAACAGCTTAAATAATTTCCGCTTGCAGCTTGCAGAAAAACGTAGGGGGAAAAGAAAAAATGTGGCGCAATTTCCGGAATTCGCCACGCCACTGATTATGATGTCCTTTCGGAAAAACTCAGAACTCCTCTTCCTCGCTTTCTTCTGTTTCCGTGTCTTCTTCTTCCTCTTCAATTACTTTTTTCTTGTCCTTTTTCTTGTTCATGGCCTCAACCTCCTCTTGCTTAAAAAGTGCTCCGCTCTTTACCCCATTTCAGCCGTCGTTAACGCCGCGTATGGCTCGCCTGCTGATGATTTCAATATACAGAACCAGAATATAAAGCTTTCCTTTCACTGCCCGGGGAAAGCGAATATAAAGCTTTTGCGCGAATATAGAATTTACTTTGCGGCATTTTTTGCGTGCTCGCGTTTTTATGCAGCTTTTCCAATAAAAAATCATGCGCATTTTCCTCGGCCCTGCAGGCATCCCGACCACATTAAAAGGCTCTTCGACGGCGGATGGCATAAGGCACGTCGCCGAGCTCGGCCTCAACGCGATGGAAGTCGAGTTCGTCCGCGGCGTGCACATGAGCGTCGAGTCCGCGAAGCAGGCAGGGAAGGCTGCAAAAGACGAGGGGATCCTGCTTTCGATACACGCGCCATATTTCATAAACCTCTGCAACCCGGAAAAAGTCGCAGCGTCGAAGAAGCGCATCCTCGATTCGTGCGAGAGGGCGCATCACCTCGGCGCGTGGGTCGTGGTCTTCCATTCAGGCTTCTACGGGACGCTGGATAAAACGAAGGCGTTCGAGCTGGTCCTGGAGGCCTGCGGGGACATGAACGACAAAATCGCGAAAGAAGGATGGGACGTGAAGCTCGGCCTCGAGACGACCGGCAAGGGCTCGCAGTTCGGCACGCTTGATGAGAACATCGCCGTCCACAAGAAAATCAAAAACTGCATGCCAGCCGTCGATTTCTCCCACATCTTCGCCAGGAACGCCGGCAGTATAGATTTCAGCGAAACGCTGAAGAAAATGGAAGCGCTGGACATCGCACACCATCACTGCCATTTCTCAGGCATCGAATACACGGCGAAAGGCGAGCGCAGACATCTGACCATCGACCACAGGAAACCCGATTTCGTCCAACTGGCACAAAGCCTTTTGAAGAGCGGAATCAAAAACATAACCATAATTTCCGAAAGCCCGATTCTCGAGCAGGACTCGCTCAAAATGCTCGGAATCCTGCAGAAGGAGGGATACCAGTGGAAAAAATGAAACGCGAAAAATTGAAGATTTACACCGACGGCGCATCGCGCGGCAACCCGGGCCCGGGCGCGGCGGCGTTCATAATAACTGACGAGAAAGGCAACCTGCTGAAGGAGCGCGCCGAATTCATTGGTGCCTGCACCAACAACATCGCCGAATACAGGGCGCTCATCCTGGCGCTGAAAGAAGCCGCGAAGCTCGTAGGCGAAAGCGGAGGCGCTGAAATCACGTGTTTCTCCGACAGCCAGCTCATGATAAGCCAGATGAAGGGCGAATACAAGGTCAAGAAAGGCCATCTGAAGGAGCTGCATGACGAAGCGAAAACGCTCGAGAAGAAATTCGCGAAAGTCGGCTATGTCAGCGTGCGCAGGACGGACCCTGTAATCCAGCGGGCTGACCGCATGGTAAACCAAGTTCTTGATAAAATTTTTTAGCTAATGAGCAGTATAAGTTCATGCATAGCACCAAAGCGTGAAAATAACAATAAAAAACTAATTTCTTACATATAATCATGCAAACGACAACAACTGGCAAGGGTTGGTGGAGGAAAACATTCTACATTTTCGATTCTCTTGGTGACGCTATTGATAATGCACCAGGAATAATAAAATCTCTAAAAAATACCCGAGATCATTGGTATCAGATTGATAAACTGAAAGTAAAGAGGGTAGAATATAGCACAGAATGTCTCTTATTAGAAGATGAAAAAAGAGGTGTTGTTTTCAGCTATAACCCTCTTTTACGCAGGCGCAGTGGCATCCAGAATGTCAGGGAAGGGGATGTTCTGTCAATTAGCGGCTTCATTGGTGACATTAGATATCCCGAATCCATCATCATAAGAAAATATCAAAAAAAATAAAATTATTTTTTTCGACGAGCTCTGCACTATCCCATTTCTTCTGAGTGCGGACAGGATGGTAAACCAGGTTCTGGACCGCAGATTATAGAAATCCAGGAACGGCAAAAATTCTGGAAAAATGCGGATTTAAAACTAATTATCAAAATAAAATATGACAAATAGGGCAATAGAAACATTTTTACCTGCGAAATTTGCTCAAACGTATGCCTTGAGAATTTTGGGGGTAAAACCTAATTCTGCATTCGGAATCGGTGACGGCGATTTTTATTCTCCTCCCCGGATTTTCGGGGAAACAGAAATTAATAAATTTTTAATTACAGGCCTGTCGGAAAAGGATTTTAAACCTGAGCCATGCTCATATCCGGAGGGTGGTTGCGATAAATTTGTTCCTTATGGCAGATGCGGTGATTATGTCGATTCTTATAATAACACGCGTTATGTCGATTTATCCTGCAAATCGGTAGGTAAAAGACTTGGTTACAATAAAAATCCCATGGAACTGGGCCTGGAATTTTATCCGGATGGAATGGAAATCAGGAACGTGGGAAAATTCAAAGAATGCGTTATACGAATGGCCTTCAAACTGCCAAAACTGGATAAAAATCTTTTTGAAATGATGTTTGAAGATATCTTTCCTTTTGGTGACTACGCCAAAATATTAGCTTACAAAAAGACAGTTGAAATTTCATTTCATCATGACGGGCCTGATCTTTTTTGTCTGCGTCTGGACGGCGAGACGCCTGTATTGCGTTATATAAACTATGAATCTGAGATGTTGGTGGTTAGAAAAGAACAAAATCTGCATGCTGCTTTTACTCGCAGGCAAGCTGAAAAAATCAAGGCAGAGGCGGTTTTGGCAAAGGCTGGAAAAATTTCCAGAATGTGAAACCGACTATTACTTCTCGACAAGCTCCGCGCTGTCTATGATGTAAGCGCCCCTTGCGCCGTCCCATTCCTTGTGGGCATGCAGGATTCTCACCCTCTTTTTGAAAATCGGCGCGTCGAGGACGAACGATTCGTATTCGCCTCCCTCACCACCCATGTGGACGCCGTGCTTTTCATGGAGCTTTTCCAGGTCTTTCAGCGCCTCGCGGTCAAGCCTCCTGCCCAGCCAGCTCTCGTTGAGGCCTTCTGCCGCGACCGCGATGAATATGACGTCAAAGCCCGATATTATCAGGTCCTCGAGGTAATCCTTTATGCCCCTGTTCCAGTGGGGCGATATGGATTCTAGGCCGAGCTCCTTGCAGGCGTTGTCTATCCTTGTCCTCTGGTAGCGGCTCGCCAGGGCGCCGGAAACGACGCCGTCTATCTCGGGCTTCAGCGACGCGAGGATGCCTTTCATCTCCTCGACTTCCTTTCCCTCCTCTCCGCTCACTTCCCTGAAGACTATGGGGATGCCCATGGCCTCGGCGTGCAGCCTTGCCCACTGCACGTTCGGGTGGTGGAACATGTATGAATCGTCCCTCTTGGGCAGAAGCGTGAGCAGGAATTTAACGTGCAGCCCCATGCCCATGGCCTTGTAGACTGCGAAGGTCGAGTCCTTCGCGCCGGAGAAAAGCACTGCGACGTTTTTCATGTCTATCAGCCTTGACTAGGTTTTATTTGAAAAGCGGATTAAAAAAGTTTTATAAAAGGTCCTTTAATTTCCCTAGAAACGTGCCGTCGAGCAGATAGACCTTCGCCTGCTTCAGCTTCGCCGACCTCACCAGCGGTCCTATGCCGCTGCTGTCATACCCGTGCGCCCTGTCTATGGCCGTAACCGGGTAGTTCATCGAAATCCCCCCAGACAGCCGGTTGAACTTCGGCATGATTATGAGTTCCGGCAGGCGGACGGGGATTTTCCCGTATCTTTTGCGCAGGGCGTTCCTGTCGAGCTCCGCGCGCAGCCATGCCTGCTCGAAGAACCTGTAACCGAGCTTGTCGCGGAACTCGATTTGGGGATGCTCATGCCCGACCATGACATAAGCCGCCTTCATGAACGCCGGGTCGGGCCATGTATGCCCGTGGACAAAATAAAAATTACCCCTTGCGAAGCCCCTGCTCGGGCGGAGGCGCACGTTTTCCGGAAGGAAGTTCTTCAGGTCCGGGTCGTGGTTGCCCGGGACGACGTCAACCGCGGTCTCTTTCCCCAGCGACACCAGGAATTCCGGAATCTCGCGCATCTCCTGGAACGTCGAGCCGGGCACCTTGTGCTTCACGTCGCCCAGAAGAACGAGGTTTCTGGCACGCGTGAGCCTTATCAGCTCCCTTAGCGCCTTGAGCATGCTGCCCGTGTTCGAGGGGATGCGTATGCCTGACTTGTAATAGCCGTATTCGACGCCGATGTGCAGGTCCGCGACGACGAGCGTATCGCCGGCGAGTAACGCTGGTTGCCCTGTCACGAACCTTATCCCGCCTGCTGCCGCCTCGCTTCCCGTCCTTTTCATGCCTTTCCCTCTTTTCTTCCCGGCCATGGTGATTTATTCGCAGTTTGTTTTTTAAAATACGCCTTCAAGAATAAACCATGGGAAGTGATATGGACAAGGAGTTAGAGGAAGAAATCATAGAGCTCGAGGACGAGGCGGAGGAGAAGGAGCGCGAGGCCGACGAAAAGCTCGACCAGCTGCTCCCGAAGAAGAAGATGGAATTCTGCCCGCGCTGCGGCAGGAAGGTCGGCTCGCACGAAGAGTGGGGAGGCCGCTGCCTCCACGACGGCTGCAGCGAACTCGTATGCCTCGAGTGCTGGTCTTCCGAAGAGAAGCGCTTCTGCAGACAGCATGAAAAAGATTTTGTTAAAAAAGAGGAAACGACTGAAGACGACGTCAAGAACGTCACGCTCAACTACATGGAGTTCGTCGAGCAGCGGCTGAAAAAATCGCATCTGGACTGGTCGCCCGACGGCTTCATCAGGAAAACGAAGACCAAGGTCAGGGACAAAAAATACAGGCAGTTCGAGGTGATGGTCTACGAGAAGCATTTTTTCTCGAAAAAGCCGAAGATACGCATTCTCGTGAGACCCGCCTCGGATACGGCGGCGGACGAGGTCAACGGCTTCCTCGAAACCCCCCTGGAAGGGGTTTATGACGTGGTCGTTTTCGTGGGCAACGCCGCGTCGCTCAGCCAGAAAATCATCAGGTTCGCCGAGGGCTTCTCCAACAAAAGGCTTTCGCTTTTCGCGTTCAACACGGAGAACGGCAGCGCCCATTTCAATGCGCGGGAGAAAATCACCGAGAAATATGCGTGCTGGTTCGACCCGGCGAAAACCCCGCTGAGATTTTCGGACCTCCTCAAGACGGTGGCGGAAACCGTGTCGGACAGCAGGGTCGTTGCCGTGAAGGACTTCGCGGAGGCGCTGGACATAGGCAAGGACGAGGCCGCGCGCATCCTGAAGACGTCGAAGCTTCTCGAAGAGGTCAGGGGAGCGGAAACGTTCATACTGAAGGCATGAGTTCTGACAGGCAGAGCCCAGCGCATGAAGCGAAAAGAAACTTATAAATTAAAAATTCTCTTATATGGATATAACCTAGCATTGGTCCCGTAGCTCAGCTTGGCTAGAGCGCTCGACTGATAAGGCGAAGCCTCCGTAAGGGAGGTATCGGAACCGCAGGTTCTGATATCGAGAGGTCCTGGGTTCAAGTCCCAGCGGGACCACTAAAAGCGAATGGCGCAGACACGTCTGCACCGGCATGCCTTTCAGGGAAAGGCTTATCGGAAAGTTTTCTTTTCGGGCATCAGGTTTTTTAAGACGGCAACCAGTATTCTTACAGTGAGGTGTCCTGATGGGTCTGATAGCGGAGTTCAAGCAGTTTCTGGATGAGTACAAGGTGATGGGGCTCGCCATAGCGTTCATCATAGGCGCAGCGCTCACCGCGCTGGTTCAGTCGCTTGTTAACGATATAATAATGCCCGTGATTTCGCCTGCGCTTTCAGCGACTGGCGACTGGAAGACATCAGTTTTCCAGATCGGGCCGATAACGCTGAAATGGGGTTCGTTCCTCAGCGCCATAATAAACTTCGTGATAATCGCCTTCGTCATCTTCATGATAGCGAAGATGCTGCTCAAGGAAACGAAAGTCGCTAAAAAATAAAGGACGTTCCTGGTTTTCCAGGCCTTTTTATTTTGTTCATTGGCAGACGCAGGGCTGCAGGATGCAGGACCGAAACCAATTTATAACAAACGCTGGTATTATAAGCTATGCAACACGGAGATTTCGTCGAGATCGATTACGTGGGAAGGCTGAAGCTCACCGGGGAGATTTTCGACCTTACGAACGAGGACGTCGCGAAGCAGGAGAAGCTCCACGATCCGAAAGCGCCTTACGGGCCGGCGCTGGTGATAGTCGGCTCGAGCATGACGGTACACGGCGTGATGAAAGAGCTGGAAAAGATGGAAGTCGGAGAGGAGCGCTCGTTCGAAGTCGCGCCTTCCGAGGGTTTTGGCATCCGCGACCCGAGGCTGATAAAGATACTGCCTGCATCGAAGTTCATCGAGAACAAGATAAACCCCGTGCCGGGCGCGTATTTCGACATAGACGGCATGCAGGCGAAGGTGCAGAGCGTTTCAGGCGGGCGAGTGCGCGTCGACTTCAACAACCCGCTCGCGGGCAAGGCGCTGGACTACAGCGTGAAGGTCCTGAGGAAAATCGACGGCGAGAAGGAGAAGATAGAAGCCCTTCTCAAATATTACATGGTCGAGCATTCCGAAATCAGGATGGTCGATAAAGGCGTCGAAGTCCATGCCAGTAAGCCGGTAAGCCCCGTGGCCAAGAGAATAGTCGGCGACATGATAACGAGATGGATAAAGGGCATGGAGAAGGTCGAATTCATGGACAAGCACGAACCCGGAGCCGGACACGATGCCAAAGAGGAAAAAGAAGCTGAAAAAACCGGCCAGGAAGCTTAGATGCGAACTGAAGCCGTGCAGAAAATCATTTTAGGTGCTGCTGGTTTTTGCGTTTTGGATTAAATAAAATTTAAATAGTTTATTGCCATTATTTTGTTATGAATATATTGAAACTAATAGTCATTTGATTTGAGGGAGGGATTTTTTATGGGCGTCAGAAGCGTTGATGTTAAAGAAGAGGTAAAGGAATACAAGAGGAAGCAGCACCCGGAGGTCGACGAGGACCTCAGGAAGATTCTCGAGTCGAAAAGGGCCGATATAAAGGTCATCGGTGTCGGCGGGGCGGGAGGCAACACGATATCGCGCATGACCCAGGTCGGCATAGTGGGTGCTGAGACCGTCGCCATGAACACCGACGCCCAGGATTTGCTTTACACTGACGCCGACATGAAGGTCCTCATAGGCAAAGAGCTTACGGGCGGCCTAGGCGCAGGAGCGGACCCGAAGGTCGGCTCCGAGGCCGCGAAAGAGTCGAAGGAGGACGTCAAGAAGGCCGTCGAAGGCGCTGACCTCATCTTCGTCACCTGCGGGCTCGGAGGCGGAACCGGAACCGGCGCCGCCCCGATAATCGCGGACATTGCCAAGAAGACGGGCGCTCTGACTGTCGGAGTCGTGACCCTGCCGTTCACCATGGAAGGCAAGCAAAGGATGAGGAACGCGCAGGACGGCCTTGAAAACCTGCAGGCCGTCGCGGACACCATTATAATCATACCCAACGACAAGCTCCTGGAAATCGTCCCGGACGTATCGATAACGACAGCGTTCAAGGTCGCGGACGAAATCCTCGTCAACGCGGTGAAAGGCATAACGGAGCTGGTCACGAAACCGGGGCTTGTGAACCTCGACTTCGCTGACGTGCGCGCTGTGATGGGCTCGGGCGGGGTGGCGATGATAGGCATGGGCGAGAGCGACACCGAGAACCGCGCGCTCGAGTCGGTCGAGAAGTCGCTGAACAACCCGCTGCTTGACGTGAACATCGAAGGCGCGACGGGCGCGCTGATAAACGTCGCGGGCGGCGAGGACATCACGATAAAGGAATGCCAGGAAATCGTCGAGGCCGTGACGACCAAGCTCAACCCGGACGCGAAGATAATCTGGGGGGCGCAGATAGTGAAGGAGCTCGGCGACACCATAAGGGCGATGCTGATAATCACCGGTGTGAAGTCGGGCCAGGTGTTCGCTGTGGAGAAGAGATTCACGAACGCGAAGCAGAAGGAAATAGAAAGGGTCCTGGGCATAGACTTCATCGAGTAAACAGCATGACAGGTGGGGCGTGACCAGACACTTTTCTGGGCCCCCTTCAAACCTTTTTAAAGCAGTTATTTAAACAGATAACCTATATAATACAGAATAAGGTATCATCATGGGTTTCAAGGAACTGGTCGGCAACTGGAAGAGGGTCCTGCAGGTAGCCAGGAAGCCTAGCAGATATGAGTTCACTTCGACGAGCAAGATATGCGCGATAGGCCTGGTGCTCATAGGAGTGATCGGC
This sequence comes from Candidatus Aenigmatarchaeota archaeon, assembly GCA_963726265.1. Taxonomy (GTDB): domain Archaea; phylum Aenigmatarchaeota; class Aenigmatarchaeia; order QMZP01; family QMZT01; genus JBGPQP01. The sequence continues at coordinate 935,463 of CAVSBQ010000002.1, read as the reverse complement.
TTCGTGATTTTCATAGCCTCTATTATAGCGTGCTCGTTCGGGGGTTTCTGCTTATGATATATACTATCAGGACGACGTCCGGCAGGGAGCACATCGTCATCGACATGATAGGCAACAAGATAAGGATGGACAACCTGCGCGTCAAGAGCATTTCCCACCCGGGCGAGCTGAAAGGCTACGTGTTCATAGAAGGCCCGGAGGGCGAGGTCAGGAAGGCCATCCAGGGGATAATGCACATCAAGGGCCTCATAGAGAAGCCCGTGACGCTTCCGGAGATACAGCACTTCTTCGAGTCCAAGAAGGTGAAGATCGCGGTGAGCGATGGGGACATAGTCGAGATAATAGGCGGACCTTTCAAGGGAGAAAAGGGAAGGGTGCAGAGGATAGACAAGGTCAAGGACGAGGTCACGGTCGAGCTGCTCGAGGCGAGCATACCCATCCCCGTCACGATCTCGGTCGAGCTCCTTAAGCTCATCAAGAGGGATAAGCCCGCGCCCGGCGAGGGGCCTGCGCAGGGCCAGTAATGCTTAAAAATCAGGGCATGCAATACTGATGATTATGTCGAGAGAAAAGGTAAGCGTGATGGTGGAAGGAGGCAAGGCGACAGCCGCGCCTCCGCTAGGACCGGCGCTCGGCCCGCTTGGCGTCCCGATAAAGAAGATAATAGACGAGATAAACGCCAAGACGAAGAGCCTCGAGGGCATGCAGGTCCCGGTCACCGTCATAGTCGACACCGCCACGAAGAACTTTGAGATAAAGGTCGGCACGCCGCCCGTGAGCGCGCTGATAAAAAAGGAGCTCAGCCTCGAGAGCGGCTCGAGCGAAGCGGGAAAAGCCAGGGCGGGCGACCTCAGCGAGGAGCAGGTCGTGAAAATCGCGCTTGCCAAGTTCGGTTCTGATGCTGACAGGTTCGTGACGCAGGTCAGGGGTTCCGCGAGAAGCATGGGCGTGAGCATAGGCAAAGGCGCCCTCACGGACGCGGAAATGAAGGCGTTCAAGGACGCGCAGAAGAGGGCGACGGAAGCCAAGATGGCGGCGGCCGCGCCAGCTGCGGTGCCTGGCGCAGAAGGGGAAGCCGCAGCGGCAGCGCCTGTTGCAGCCGCGCCCAAGAAAGAAGAGAAGCCCAAGGAAGTCAAGAAGAAAAAGATAAGAAAGGGCAAGAACTAGTCAAGCATCACGGGAATGTCATCTGCTTTTTTCTCCTGGGTATTTTTTTCATTGACATCTCGACACGTTGTCGCAAAGGCCTTTCTTTTGCTTTCACGGCAAGAGGTATTATTTCAGATATGCCATATTTTTTTCCAAAAGGCTTCCCGTCATCATCTCTCATGGGACGCTGGGCCAATATCAAAGAAGATGACAAATTTTCCGGTTTCATGGAAAGGTAAGACATCGGTTCCAGCGGACTGGAAGAAGAAAAATCTGGATGTTTTTCTAAAACATAGCCTCTCAAATTATCTTTAAAAAAATCACCGATTCTTATACCTCCGTCAGCGTAAGAAGGGAAGACGTCGTCGGGTAATTTCTTTTCACATTCCGCCATAAATGAATCTAATTGTAACGAGCCATCTTCGCTGACGCCAAAAGCTTTATTGAGCAGCCCTCTGTATTTGCGCATTACAGCAATCAGTAATTTCTGGTCTCCGGTATGGGAGGCATAGGCCAGTTCCCTCACCACCACTGCAACAGGCGAAGTATCGGATAGATATATCTGATCAGGAGTCTTGAGATATGGTTCAGCGACGCGGTGCTTAACTGGGTGAACGATAGGCTCAACAAATATTTGTTCAAACGGCTTTTTCATCTTATCACCTGCTTCTAATCTCGGAAAAAATTTTATAAAACCAGCATGTTCCTTAGTTGTCGTTCGTCTCTATCTTTTCGGCGAGGCCCTTTTTCACGAGCAGTTCGGCGTTGAGCTCTGGCAGGGTCGCGACATCGCCTTTATTGAACGGGCCGTAGCCCTTCATGTTGATGCCAACGAAGCGCGGGATTTCGCCGAGGAGCGTGACCAGCGCCAGCTTCTCCTCTTGCTTCTCCAGCTTCCCCTCCCTGTCCTTCCTGTAGCCGTTCACGCACGCGACTATCCTTTCGAAAAAGGCGCGTTCCTCGTTAGTCATGTTCTCCGGAATCACGGCTGAATCAATGAAACCGTGGGCGGCATTGAGGATTTTGCGCTCGCGCCTCGCGAATATCGTGTCGAGCCGCCTTTTCACCGCCTCCATGGCCCACTGGTCGGTCTCGTCGCGCGTCATCTTCCTCTTCTTCTCAAGGTATTCCCTCAGCTGCTCGAAGAAATCGTCGGGCAGATTCGTCAGGCCGGGGGAATTCCTCTCCTCGTCGAATATCTTGCGTATGGTCTCGTCGGTTAGCATGATTAATGGTTAAAATGTGTAAATATAAAACTACTTTTGCCAAACGCCCTCTGAGTTACTTTTTAATTACCTCAATCAATCATACATAATTACCATGCTAAGTGATGCCTATGCCAATACGGCAGCCGATAATATCCGTGCTGGGTCACGTGGACTCGGGGAAGACGACTTTGCTCGACCGCATCAGGGGAAGCGCTGTCGCTCACGGCGAAGCGGGCGGCATCACCCAGCACATCGGTGCGAGCGAAGTGCCGATTGAAAACATCATCCGCGTCTGCGGGGACCTGATGAAGCGGATGAACGTTGAGATAAAGCTCCCCGGCCTGCTTTTCATAGACACGCCCGGCCACGAGGCCTTTGCCACCCTGCGCAAGCGCGGGGGCGCGATAGCAGACCTGGCTATCCTGATTATCGACGTCAACGAGGGCTTCCAGAAGCAGACCGAGGAAAGCCTCACGTTCCTGAAGGAGTTCAAGACGCCGTTCGTCATCGCCGCGACGAAAATCGACCGCATCCTGGGCTGGCATTCGGAGGAGAACGGGTGCTTCCTGAAAGGCTACGCGTCGCAGGACGCGAGGGCGCAGGACGAACTTGAGGAGAAAATCTACAGGATCGTCGGCCAGCTGGCAGAGCGCGGCATAAAATCCGAGCGCTACGACCGCGTCGGCGACTTCGCAAAGGCCGTCTGCATCGTCCCCGTTTCTTCCACGACCGGCGAGGGCATCCCCGACCTGCTCATGGTCCTGACCGGACTCGCGCAAAGATATCTTGAAAAGCGGCTCGAGGTCTCCGAAGGGATGGGGAAAGGGACGATACTCGAAGTCAGGGAATACAGGGGCATGGGAACGACCATAGATGTCATACTTTACGACGGCGTCATCAGCCGCGGGGATACGATGATAATCGGCGGCCGCAGCACGATGGTCACGAAAGTCAAGGCGCTGCTCAAGCCCGAGCCGCTCAAGGAGATGCGAGTCGAACGCGTCTTCCAGCCCATCGATTCCGCTTCGGCGGCGTGCGGCGTCAAGATATCCGCGCCCGACCTGGCGGACGCGGTCGCAGGCTCTCCGGTCAGGTTCGTGAGCAGCGAGAAGCGCATCGAGGAAGCGAAGAAAGACATAGAGAAGGAAATCGAGGAAGTCGAAATAGAAACGGAGAATGATGGAGCGATTCTCAAGGCGGACACCCTCGGCAGCCTGGAAGGCCTCATCAAGGTGATGCAGGACATGGCCGTGCCGATACGCAAGGCGAAGGTCGGCAGCGTGCTGAAAGCGGACGTGATGGAAAGCTCGAACATGAAGAAGCCGGTCATATTCGCCTTCAACGTCGACGTGCTCCCCGACGCCGAGGAATGCTCGAAAAAGCTCGGGGCGAAGATTTTCAGGTCGAACATCATCTACCGCCTCGTCGAGGAATACAAAAAATGGGAAAGCGACATGAAGAAGAACGCGGATGCCATGATGCTCGACAGCGTTACCCACCCTGGAAGGATAAGGGTAATGCAGGGCTACGTCTTCCGCCAGTCTAAGCCCGCGATATTCGGCGTCGAGGTGGTCGCAGGCGTAATAAGGCCCGGCTACAAGCTGAGGAAGGGGGACAAGCTTGTCGGGGAGATAAAGGAGCTGCAGGCGGAAGGCGAGAACGTCGACCGGGCGAAGATAGGCGAGAATGTCGCGGTCTCGATGGACGGAGTAACCATCGGCAGACAGATTAGCGAGGGCGACGAGCTGGAGACCGTGCTTTACGAGCGCGACTTCGAGATTCTCGAAAGGCTCAAGCAGAAGCTTCCAGAAGATGAGAAGCGCCTCCTCGACGAGTTCGCATCAAAACGGGAAACGAAGCTTTCCTTCTCCGAGGATTTCTGCGAATGACAGGCAAGCAATTTAAAATTTTATGTAAATTAAATGTATGAACACCAAGTGTCCATACCAGATTCTGGCAGGAACCGACATAAGGATATATAATAAGCTGGAAGGGAAAGGTCGTGTCAGGAATGCGCTTTTCGATTTTGACGGCACCCTCTCGCTTCTGCGCCGCGGTTGGGAAATAGTGATGGAAGATTTCATGCTCAAGGCCATATGCAACGGCACGGAGCCACGGCCGGAGATTGTTGAAGACGTCCGCAGCTACATAGATGCCTCCACTGGCAGCTACACGATTAACCAGATGAAAGCCCTCACGGAGATGGTAAGAAGATATGGCATGGTTCCGGAAGGGCAGATAAAGAACGAGTGGGATTACAAGGGCGAATACTGCAAACTCCTGAAAACGCAGGTGAAGGGAAGGCTTGCCCGTCTTTCATCCGGAGAGAAGACCCCGGCTGATTTCATGGTGAAGGGCGCGCCTTCATTCTGCCCAAAGCTTAGGCAGAGAGGAGTCGTGATGCACCTTGCCAGCGGCACGGACAGTGATGACGTGTTCGAAGAGGCAGATGCCCTGCAGCTCTCCGGGCTTTTTGGCGGCAACATCCACGGGGCGACCCCCTCGATGGATGAAACCAAGGGAAACATAATCAAAAGGCTCGTAAGGTCTCAAAACTCAGGTTCGGAGCTCGTGGTATTCGGCGACGGTCCCGTGGAAATAGCGGACACGAAAAGAAACGGGGCGATAGCGGTGGGCGTGGCCTCGGACGAGACCACCGGAAGCGGCTATAACTTGGAAAAAATAAGGCGCCTCACCAAGGCCGGATGCGACATACTCATTCCGGACTTTTCATGCGGCGAAGAGCTTATAGAATATCTTATAGCACATTCTTGACGGCAAACGGTTTTAAATTCGGGGATGTTAATTATGATAATTGATGCTTATGGACGCCTACGAAAAGCTGCTGGACAGGGCAATTGAAAAACTGCCGAAGAATACTGAGGGCAGCGACCGCTTCGAGATGCCGCGCGCGAACATCCAGCCCGCCGGCGCGCGCACCGTCATAATCAACTTCAACGATATTGCCAGCGCCTTCCGCCGCGAGCCCGACCACCTGCAGAAATTCATCCTCAAGGAACTCGCGACTTCCGGCGAAATGCAGGGCACGAGGCTAGTCGTGCAGGGCAAGTTCAGGCCTGAAGTCGTCGACAAGAAAATCGAGCTCTACGCCAAGGAGTATGTCCTCTGCCGAGACTGCGGCAAGCCGGACACGAAGTTCATGAAGGACGACCGCTTGCTTTTCCTCAAGTGCGAGGCCTGCGGCTCAAAACACACCATCAAAAAGGTGTGAGCCGTAGCATAAAACAAAGCTTTTTCTGCCTGATTCTAAGACGCGATTATCAAGCCCGTCATGGGCGTCTTGCTGAGCTCGGGCAGCTTTATGCAGTCGCAGAGGGCTTCGGAGGTCGACGTGCATATCTCCGCGTTCTGCATTATCTCGTCGTTGCTTATACCCGTCATGTTCATCTCTTGCGGGAGCGTTATAGAGATGATATAACTTTTCCCTTCGTAATCCGTGTTGTACATGAGCATTACGCTCCTTCCGGTCGCGCTCTCTATCACGTCTTTCGCGCTGTCGTCCGTGAGCATGTCCTGGCCGCCGATAACGCTTATGCCCTGGCTCATCACGATGCGCACGGTTGCCACGCATCCATCTGGCATGTTCGTGCTGCCCATCAGGCTGCTGAACTGGTCCTCGTTCATGCCCATCATAGAGGCGATGCCCTCGGTTATGCTGGGGAAGCCCTTGAAACTAAGCAGCGAGAAAACTGCCAGGCATATTATGATGGCCACGCCGACGAGCATGAGAGGGTTGATTTTGCCCTCGGGGCGTTCTACTGCTTTGACGTCTCCGGTGTAGGCGTCGAAAACTACGGCGGCCTTTTTGCCGTCCTTCTCGAGTATGATTTCCCAATCCGTGCCTTTCAGGCTGACCTGCCTGGCTGTGAAGCCCGGCACCAGCGTCTCCGCGGTCCTTCGGACCTCGTCCTCCTTCAGCACCGGGATTTTGTTCTTGACCATGAAACCCTCAAGCAGCTTGACCCTTTCCTCCAGCTTCCTTATCGTCATGCTGTCGCTTTCCGCTCCCCTGCTGCGCGTAATAAGATAAAAAGCCGCCGCCATCGCCAGCGAGGCGATGAGCCCGCCTATGAGAAGATCCAGCTGCAGCAGGTCTAGAAGCGTGCCGCGGAGGAAGGGCATGTAGCTCCTCAGGCCAGAACCCGCTATGAGGCATAGGAAGCCCGCGCCGAAAAGCGCGGCCAGCTTGAGCGCGAAAGGCATGCGTCTCTTCATGCCTCGGAAGGCGAAGGAGCCGAAAATCCACGAAAGAACAACATACATCGCAACCTGCGCCAGCAGGAGCATCTGGGGTAGCATCTCGACCACGCCGAGAAGCGAAGAAGGCAGCGCCATGCATAATATTTGCGGGGATTTGTATAAATCTTCTGCAATCCTGCTGCGGCCGAGCCAAAAGCGAAGGCGTTACAGGCTGGAAATGCTGAAGAAGCCGGACTCGAGGATTTTGAGTATCTTATCCTCCTCGGGCATGTTCGCAGCGAGCAGCCGTTTCACGTCCCCCAGCGCTTCTGCGTACATTGTGCTGTCGAAGGAGTTCTTGTCGCACAGCTCCCAGGTGTCGCTGGCCGACCTCCTGTAGAGGAAGAACGTCTTCCCGTCCGTGGTTATCCTGTGCTCCTTGCCGTCAAAAAGGGTTTTCAGGGTTTTCATGGTAATGTTTAAACATATGTTTAAACATCTTAAAAACCTATATTGTTCCACGCATTTCCGCAGCAGCCGGAAGTTACCTTTTTAAATATGCGCCTCCACTATAATCTCAAGAACAGGACAGTTCGTCAGGGCTATCTTGTATCCGTGACATTTGTCCTTGTTCTTAAAATCGAAATAAAATAAGGTGGGAATATCGCAAGAATGTATTCGGGCAGGAGAGGCAAGTCGGGCTCGCATAAGCCGCTGCACAAGGTCGCGAAGTGGGTCGACTACAAGCCGAAAGAAGTCGAGGACCTTGTCATAAAATACGCGAAGCAGGGCATGCAGAGCGCGCAGATAGGCCTGCTGCTCAGGGACGAGTACGGCATACCCTCGGTCAAGGTCGTGACCAAGAAGACGTTAAGCGAAATCCTCAGGGAGAACAAGGTCTACGCCAAGCTTCCGGAGGACCTGATAAACGTGATGAGGAACGTAGTCTATCTCCGCAGCCATCTCGACAAGAACAAGAAGGACTACCAGTCTTACAGGGGGATGGAGCTCGCCGAGTCGAAGCTCCGCCGCCTCGCGAAGTATTACATCAGGAAAGGCTTATTGCCCAAAGACTGGAAATACAACGCAGAGCAGGCGAAGCTGTTAATCAGGTAAACACCAGCAATATCAGCAGCTAGCAAATAATTTCCAAAAAGTGAGCGGTTTGTTTTTTGCCGCTTACTGTTTTTTGTTTTTATTAAAATAGAACTACGCAAGATACTACATGATTAGCAGACGATTTCAATTAATTTTTTAATTATATGTTCGAAATTTTAATTTTTATTTTATCTAGAGATTTTTGTGAAAGTTCTATGCCCAAATCAGTAATATTATTTGTTGTTTTTTTACATGTTTTGTCATTGGGAAAAAATCTTTTTTTCAAATCACAAATTGATCTGAATTCATTTACCTCATTCTTTTTCATTATTCACCTCCATAATTTTAAAATAGTTTTTAAAAAAGTGATGATTTAATTCTGGTTTGAAGTAATGTTTTCTCTTAATCCAAATAAATCCATCTCCCTTTGAGATAACTGCAACATCAATTGGACCTCCAACTGTCTCTTGAGACATACTGACTCTTCTTTTGAAAGAAGTTAAATTGACAAGAGATTCTGCCATGGCAGCCAATTCATCCTTAGGTAAAACAGCAACAACATCAAGAACCTTATCTATATGATTTTTCCTTGAAAAATTAGACATTTTTTTATCATATTCTTTAAACATATCCAAACTTATTTTCTTTAATTTTCGTTTAATATTTTTTTTATCTCTTTTTGTTAGGTGTGAAAAGTCCTTTAAATTATCTATTAAAATATCCGGATATTTTGAAAATACATTTTCCAAATATGATAGAGTTGTTTCCTTATAATTTGGATCTACACCCTGCATAAAAGTATGAACCATTTCTGACTGAGCAAAAGGAATTATCGAAGCTTTTTTTGTAAAACCTATTTTATCTCTACGCAAACCCTTTTTAAATTTTAATTCATTATTAATTAAAGCTTCAATTTCATATGAAACGAGTGATGGGAATATTTCTTTTTCACCAAAACCGGCAATTACAATGCCTGATTCCCATGGTGGAAAATTGTCTTTTGTGAATATAGAAATTATAATTTCTTCCAAATAGTTAATTTCTTTTTTTGAAAGTGGCAAATTTTGAAAAATATTTTTAATAGATTTATTAATAATGGATTTGACAGATTTTTTAAATTTTAATAAAAATTTATCAGAATAACATTCTAATTTTTTATTTTCACTAAAATTTTCTTTAAATTGATTTATGATTAAAAGGGAAATTTTATTTATTTCTTTTTTAGTAATTTTTCCTTTCTTTTTTATTAAATCATCGCAAGATTCCACTATGTTATTTTTTATTTCATTAAAAATGTTGCGAATAAAGAAGTCACGATAACTCGTTTGTTGACTATTACTAATTCCAATTTCATTTTTATTTAAAAATTTTATGAACTCATCTGCATAATCTTCTAATTTTGGGTATGATTTATCAGATAATTTTTCTCGAAAAACCTTAATAATAGTTTCAAATGGAGTTTTCATGAAACTAGCATTTCCATAAATCATTATCCCTACTGGTTTGAATTTTGATAGGCAAAACAATTTGTTTGCTGAATTATATATTTTTATACCTTGATTTATAGTAACTGCACTATCACTTGCTAGAGCAACTCCTTCACTGTTTAATATTGCTATTTCTGAAGTCATTATTGAATTAAATTTGAACTATTATATTTAAAAATGTAAAATTCGTATTCATTTGAATTTTACAAAAAATCAATAGATTGAACCACTTCAAATACAAAACGGTTTAATGTCTAATGTAAAGCTGTTAATATCAGAAATTTTGCATTGCTAGGTAGTTACCAAAGAACGTTTTACTTCTTGTAATTCTCCTTCACGTATTCTTCCAGCTTGTTGAGCGATTCGTCGAGGACTTCGAGCGGCGGGAGGAAGACGATCCTGAAATGGTCCGGCTTTTCCCAGCCGAAGCCCGTGCCGAAGACGGCGAGAATCTGTTTTTTGTATAGGACGTCCATGATGAACTTCTTGTCGTCCTTTATGTCGAGCTCGATTTTCGGGAAGGCGTAGAATGCGCCCTTCGGCTTCGCGCATGAGAAACCCTCGATTTCGTTGAAGCGCTTGTGGATGAGGTCGCGGCGCTTCTGCAGCTTCCTGTTCATCTCGGGTATGTGGTCCTGCGGCCCTTCGAGCGCCGGCTTTACGGCATACTGAAAAGGCCCCGGCGAACAGAGCCTCGCCCTCGCGAGGCGGAAGACCGTCTCCTGGAATTCCGCGCGCAGCTCGCTTGGCCCGCTGAATATCATCCATCCCACGCGCCACCCCGGAACGATGTAGTTCTTCGAGAGGCCGTTGAAGGTGAGAATCGGAATGTCATTCGCCAGTGAAGCGGTCGAGACGTGCTTCTCGCCGTCGAATAAAATCTTGTTGTATATCTCGTCGGAGAATATGAGCAGGTTGTGTTCGCGGGCGATGTCGACTATCTCCTGCAGCGTCTTCTTGGAATAAAGGGAGCCTGTCGGGTTGTTCGGATTTATGAGGATTATGCCTTTCGTTTTCGAATTGATTTTCTTCCGAATATCGTCTATGTCCGGCTGCCAGCCATTCGCCTCGTCCGTTTTGTACTGGTTCAGCGCCGCGCCTATCTTGTGCACGACTGCCGTGTAAACAGGATAGCCTGGCGTGGGCGTGAGGACGTTTTCTCCCGGGTTGAGCAGGGCGTTCAGCGCGAGCTCTATGCCCTCGCTGACGCCTGTGGTTATCAGCACGTCGCTTTTTGTCACGCCTTTGATGCCGTCCCTGGCGGCTTCTTTCACGACCGCCTCCCTCGCCTCCTCGACGCCTGCCGAATCCGCATAACCATTGAGATTCTTTTCCATCGCCTTCTCCACGGCCTCTATTATGTGCCGCGGGGTAACGAAGTCGTAGACGTTGGGATCGCCGATGTTGAGGTTCAGGACCTTCATGCCCCTGTGCCTTGAGCTTGTTCGCCTCGACCACGACGTCGCGAATCGCGTAAGTGACCTTGCCCGCCCTCTCGGCAGGAATTATTTTTTTCATGACACCACCACCCGTACAAAGATGAGATATGATACACGAAGTTGTATAATACTCAATTACCCAGTTTTTGTTTTAAATAGCTTCGGCTAACCATCCGTCAAAGAACGAAAAGGGGGGAAATCACTCGCACTTCTCGAAGTCCTTCTCCGCGAATGTGGATGTCGCGCCCGTGCCGAAGTCCTGGAGCTCCATCTTCGTGTTGACTTCCCTGCCGACGACGGTCATGTTCAGGTCGCTTTTGACAATCACGAACGGGACCTCGCTGCTGTACCAGTATTCGCCCGTCACGCCTTCCTTGCTGTATCTGTATTTGTTCACGCTGACCGTCTTGCTGGTCGGAGTGGTGTACGTCCCCGTCCCCAGCGACGTTACGCCCTCGGCGCCGTTTGCATACGGGTCCTTAGTGCCCGGCATATTCGTTGGCTCGGTCGTTATGACGTTGCAGAGCGTAAGCTGCCCGACCTTGCTGAGCGAATACATCTTGCCTCCGCTGGTCTCCTTGCCCCTTTCCCACATAATCAAGGTGTTGCTCGTGTCAGTCTCCGTCTCTATGCCCGTGTACGCCACGCTGCCGAGCGTAACCTCGACGCTCTTGTAGGTGAACTCGATCGCCTTCGCGCTCGTCGTCGTCATGGCGACTGTTGACCAGTCACCCGGCTTGGGGCCGCTTGGCGTCCCGCCAAAAAGCGGCGGGTTCTGCTGTCCGCCTGTTCCGCCGTTCGTATCTGCGCCTCCCGGAGCGCCCTGCTGGACGCAGCCGCTCGCAAGAACCGACGCGACCACCAGAACCGACAGAATTGCATATGTAAGTTTCATGCTATACTTTTCAATCCGTGATTTATTAGCCTTTCCCGTTTTCCTTTTTGCGCTACTCCCAGACATACTCGAAGCCCGCGTCGCCGAACTTCTTTTCGCGGCTGGTGAGCTTCCATATTGCCATGACGAGCAGGCCGCTTATTATGCCGCCCACGTGGCCGAAATTCGCGACGCCCGGCTGCAGGCTCATTACGCCGAGGAACGCCTCTTCGACTAAAAGGAAAAACAGCATGAGAGCCGCAGGCATCGGGACCAGGCCGAACATGTAGACCCATGCCTTCGGGTATTTGAACGCGTAGGCTGCGAGCAAGCCAAAGACCGCGCCCGACGCTCCTATAAGGCTTCCGCCGGTTACGCCGGCGAGCACAGGCATCATGAAGATGTAGAACAGCGCCGAGCCTATGCCGGAAAGGAAATAAACTGTTACGAATTTCTTTCTGCCGAGCGTCCGCTCAAGCGGGAAGCCGAATATCGCGAGCACGAACATGTTCATGGCTATATGTATTGGATAAATTGTGATTCCACCAGATGCGGTTTCGACATAGGTGGCATGCAGGAACATGTAGGTGACGAGCTGGTATGCATTGCCCGCGCTGACCGAGCCTGCGTCCAGCGAGAAGGCGTCGTCAACCAGCGGATAGGCGGCGAATTGAGCGGCCCAGACCAGGACAGTCAGGGCTATGATGTAGAACGTCAGCGACTTCGTGAACGGATAATTCCTTTCCCTGTAGGCCATGCTCCCGCCTTATTTTATTTTTGCGTGCCTGATTTAGATTTTTGTTTGAAACATAATAACTGCATACCCTTCTCAGGCCGCATATCTCGCATTTCGGCTTCCGCGTTATGCATATCGCCTTGCCGAAATTCACGAGGCCGAGGTTGACGATGAAGCGCTCGTTTTCGGGCACGAGTTTCTCGAGGTTCGCGCGAATCTCCTCGTATTTCGCCTTCGCCCTCGCGAATCCCAGTCGTTTCGAACAAACTTCGACATGGACGTCGACAGCGATGACTGGAATGCCGTAGCCGTACGAAAGGACGATGTCCGCGGTCTTCGGCCCGACGCCATGGAGCGCCATCAGCTCCTCGCGCGTGCGCGGGAATGAATTTTTGTAATCGCGCTCCAGCGCTTTCGAAATCTCGGTTATCTTCCTCGCCTTCTGCCTGAAAGGGCCTGAAGGACGAATGAGGGCTTCGAGCCTGCTGCGGCCGAGCTTCAGGATATCTTCGGGTGTGGTCACGACCGAGAACAGGCGCTCGCTCACGATCTCGGTCGTCTCATCCTTCGCGCGCTGCGAGAGGACGGTCGAGATGAGAAGGCGGAACAAATCGCTCCTCTTCTTCAGAATCGAAGTATCGACCTCAGCACCGTATTTTTTGCGCAGGTAAGCAAGGACTATGCGCATCCTGCGCTTTCCAGCTTCTGGCGTTCCTTTGCGCATGATAATATCTTACTGCTTAGAATAAAAACAGTCTCGCCGCGGCGCAGCTGCTACGGTTTGATGCCATGTTCATGCAGCAGGTTTTCCAGCTCCCCGACCCTTTTTTTCAGCTCGATCATCTTCAGCTCCCTGCCGACCGCCATTTTGTTGAACTTCGCGAGCTCCTCGTTCTTCTGTTCCAGCTCCTTGGTCCTTTCCCTCACCTCTTCTATCATCATGTTTATGCCTGCCGCCAGCGCATCCAGCTCATCCGTCTTTTCGCTGATCGGGGCGGAGACGTTCAGGTCGCCGGCTGCCGCCTTCTGGAGCACGTCGAGGATTTCGTTTATCCTTTTCCCGATGTCGCTCGTTGCGGATTCCGTTCCTTTCATGCCTTTTTCTCCTCACTGAACCATTTCTTGGCATCTTCGGCATTCGAGAAAAGCCTGACCGGTATCTCCAATTTGTATCCCCTAACTAAAAACATGGCAATGGCTCGGGTCACCGGATTGGCGCAGATGAAGGCTATTTTTTCCACTGTTACTGCTCCCACGTAAGTGAAATTCTTTTTTCTCGCGCTCAAGGACATCTTTCTGACGTCCGAGTCCACCAGGATGTATTTCAGTTTGAATTTTTTGACCAGGTCCGCGCTCGCGTTCGTGATTTCGTCCATCTCTTCATACGTCGCCTCGCCCGACATTTTAATCATGAGTATATCTCCATCCACCCATACTTCGCTGTTTTTTAACTTTACTTTTTCCATGTCACTTTCCCTCCCTTAACCATTTCTTGGCTTCCTCGGTATCGGAGAAAAGCTTGGTCGGTATCGTTAACGCATATTTTCGCATGAAGAACGAGGCGATGATCCTGGTCACGGGGTTTTTGCATATCATGGCTATTTTTTTTATCGGGTCCAGGTTAAAATTGGATGCCATCTGCCTTGCGTCGAAAGACGTTTTCGTGACATCCGAAACCACCAGGACGTATTTCAATTTGAATTTCTTGATCATGTCCATGTTAATTCTCGCAATCTCTTTCATCTCATCCTCTTCTATCTCGCCTGACATCTTCATCATCAGGATTTCGCCTTCCACCCATACCTCGCCGTTCTTGGTTTTTATCCTGTCTCCCATGTTTATCTCACCCTGTAATTTTTGCCTGCGGTTTCCCTCACAATTAAAATATAATCAGGCTGATTATAAAACCTAAAACTCCTCAAGCACCTGTTACCCGATAAAAATCTAGGCACTCTGCTTTTTGGCAGGCTCTTTCAGGCTTTTCGACATGTAATACATCCCGAAGCCTATGGTAAAGAACGCTAGGGCAAATAAGACATCATCCCAACTTGACGTGTAATAAATGCCAGCAGCGGTAGCATAAGAGAATGAAAAATCTGCCATAGCTTCTATTATGAAGCCCAAACTGATTATGCGAAGCGATTTGAACAGAACACTGCCATAAGTAAGGGTTATTATTATCAGAGCAAACGACAAGAACAAGACATCGCCCACGGGGTAAAGGACATTGAGGGTTTTCGTGAGCAGATCCACATCCTCGGCCAGCTTTCCATAAATGAAAAACGGGAATATGACCAATAAAACTAATATCGGCGATATCAGAATCTTGAAAATGGTTTTAGCATCCAGTTTCATTTTAACGCCTTTCAGAAGCAAAAACACGCCATAACTCACAAGAGGAATCAGTGCAATGTATCCGACATCAGCCAAGGAAGGATACGGAACTTCTGTACCCGATATGTTGTAATAAAAAAATGCAACATCACCCAGTCCCCATGCTAACACACCAAGTGAAATGAACAGCAATGACTTGCCGAAGACGCTCTTGAAGGTAAAGGCCCTTGCGCCATCAATACCAATCCATGCCGAGATGATCGGGATAAAAATCAGTCCTGTGCCAGCGAACAGGTATCTGATCAAAGAAGGGCTGTCTGACGTCTGCAGTAGCATTCCTACAACAGTAGTTATAGTCAGTGCAATAAGCAAAAGCAGTTTTTTCGGCATCATTCAGTATATAATTTGGCAGGAATGGAATATAAATTCGGTTTAAACATGCTGTGATAAAAAATCACTTGAATGTGATTTTTAAAGCTTTTTACGAACGTTAAAGTATGGCGGATGATTATAAATCTGAAATAACAAAATTGAAGGAAGATGTGAAATGGTCAAAAGCAATGCAAACTTATACCAATGAAACGTTAAGGGCCGGGTTAGAAATTGCAAAAGCGCGAGACTACGCCTACAATCATCTTCATCCAGCACTTGTCAGTCAAGGTCATGAACCAGAAGAAGCTAGAATTATTGCGGAGATTTCTTTAGCAAACAGCAGAGCACAAATAAAAAAAGAAACGCCTAATTTTCTTGATATATGGAAAAAATCAAAGGAATAACTCAGAAATCACCTAGCCGTCGCTGCTTGAGGATGATGCTCTGCCTGGCGTATTCGTAAACCGGCGTCTTGAGTTTCGTGCTTATGTGGGCCAGCGCTTCCTTCATGGTCGCGAACTTCGCCGGTTGCTGGCGGAAGGCGTTTCTCGTGTTTTCCAGACACTGCCAGACCCCGACGGGGATGGTATAGCCCTGGTGGATTTCGCGGAAGATGACGCATCTCGCCTGCCTGCGCATCTGCTCCAGACCCTCGGCGAGGCCGAGGCGGTTGGCATAGAAGCCGCCGCCCTGTTCCGAAGCGTAACTGCTGCGGCCTCCGAAGGGCTCGTATTCCTCGGTTATCTCCGGCGCTTTCAGCTGCTGCGCCCAGTACGACCCCGGCGACCAGCACTCGAAATTCTCGTATTCCCAGTTGCCGGGCATCAGCAGGATTTCGTAATGGTTGTCCAGGTATTCGCTCGAGTAGACCCGGTAATCGCTTATGGACGGATATTGCCTGATTTTGTCGAGCAGCTGGTTCGCCAGCATTGAATGCGTCGCGGTTATGCTCCAGCGCGTCGGGACCATCTTGCGCCGTTCGCGCATACCGAAGATGCCGGACGAGAGGATGGTAATGAGCTTGTAGATGTCGACGCCGCCGCTGTAAAGGGTGAACGCGGCTTCCGTGGTCTTGAGCTCGTCAGCCACGACCTTCTCCACGTTGCGCGGTATCCTGGGATTGCCGATGACCTTGAACTTGTCCATCGTCCCGGACGGACCCATGGGATGGATGATGTCGGAGAATTCGAACGAGAGCTTGGGCACGTTCTTGAACGTGATTTCGACATCCGTCGGCTTCGCAGCGAGCGCGAGCTCCTGGTTCTGCTCGACGAATTTCGAGCGGGAGAAAACGTTCTCCCTGAACTGTGAGCGGAGGAGAAGCGACCTGAACTGCAGGATGTCGCCGTATGGCCTGCCGAACCATTCCTGGGGTGAGTCGATTATCCCGATGTTCGTGTTTGCCGGGTCGAGCGCGGCCATCGGCCCGGCATAGACGTCGGGATAGAAATTATGGCCCACGAATACCGAAGTCGATGGCCCGAAGAAATCCTTCTTCAGCGAGGCCTGTATCTGGGGCGCGATGCGCATCCTCGAGTAGAGCGGGCACGTGCGCCAGCCGCAGAGCTTCCTCGAGCCCTTGCACACTATGCACAGCCTGGCCGGAGAAGTCATGACCCCACCTAGAAATTATGGATGCAAAAATTATAAGGTTTGTTTTCATCCGAAGGATTTCCAGCGAAAACCGTGCGTGGAAAACGCGTGGAAAACAAAACCTTTATATTTATTCTATATAATATAAATCTCTTTAGAATGAGGCGCTCTAATGATATTAATAACGGTTAAACCGTGATTGGGGCCTGGAACGCCTGGAACATATTCAAATTCAATGAAAAAATCAATGTGAAAAACGACATATTCAAAACAAGCGGCGAAGCCGCAGAGAGGTTGGGTAACTATGAATCCGGATATGTTTGACGAGATAAAGAAGGCCGAGAAAGACGCCAACAGGACGCTCGAGAAGGCGGAAAGGCAGAAGGCTGAGATAATTCTGGACATGGGGAAGAACGCAAGGCTCTTCGAGGAGAAGGAGCTAGATAAGCTCAAGAAGGAGATGGAGGCCGAGCTCAGGCAGTTCGAAGAGAGGAGCGAGAGGGAGAGGGAACGCTTTTTCGGGGAAAGGAAGGGGGAGATGGAGAAGGTCAGGAAGGACGCGGGCAGGAAAGTCGAGAAGGCCGTGGAGAGCCTGAAGAAGGAGTTCCGCGTGTTTTTGGGTGAATGAAACAATGCTTGTGCCTAGGGAGATGTGCAGGGTAACAGTGGTCGCGCATAAGGCCTACCTGAAGGACGCCGTGAAGACGCTTTACGACGCGGGCGTGCTGCATCTCAAGGACTACATCCCCAAGGAAAAGGACCATTATCCGATAGGCTCGCCTCTTGAGAACGCGGAAAAGATATCCGAGCTGCTTCTCACGCTTAATGCCATAAAGGCGCAGCTGAACACGAAGGGCGTGCTGAAAGCGAAGGTCGAAACGGACCTGGCCGAGGCGGAAAGTTTCCTGAACGGCTTCCAGCAGGAGGTCGGCAGACTCACGTCCGGGATGAAGGCGGCGGAGGCCGCGCTGAAGGCGGGCGAGAGGAAGGGAGAGCTGCTCGGCTTCCTGGCCGGGCTGAAGGTCAAGAAGTTCGACGTGCTCAGGGGGTATGGAACGCTCGATGTCGCCGGGGGCTTTGTTCCCGACATTGTAATCCTGAAGGAAAAGCTGGGCAGGACCGACTTCGAGCTCATGGCAAGCGCGGACGACAAAACGGAGAAGGGATTGCCGCTCATCATTTTTTTCAGGAAGAAGGATTCGGAGAAAACGAAAGCCGCGCTCACGGCCTCGGGCTTCACCAGGCTCGACATGGAGATGGAGTGGAAGACTGCGACCGTCGCGGACGAAGTCGAGGCTTTCAGGAAAGAGGTGAAGGCGCTCGAGAAGAGGGCGCAGGAGCTGAAGACGGAATTCGAAAGCGTCACTAAAGAGAACGGAGGAAAGCTGCTCGGCATCGAGGACATGCTCACCGCAGAAATACGCAAGTCCGAGGCGCCGCTCAAGTTCGCGGTGAGCAGGCACAGCTTCGTCATCCAGGGATGGCTGCCGAAAGGCAAGGAAGCGGCGCTCGAAAAGCGGCTCGCCAGCCTGACGGACAACCTGTATTACAACGCCGAGGAAGTCGGCGAGCATGAAGAGGCGCCCATACTGCTGAAAAACAAGGGCCCGGTGAAGCCGTTCGAATTCTTCCTGCGTTTGTATTCCCTGCCAAGCTACAAGGAGCTTGACCCGACATTCCTGCTTTTCCTCACTTACCCGATAATATTCGGCATAATGATGGGCGACATAGGCTACGGCCTCGTCCTCTTCGCCGGCTTCGCGTTCATCAGGTTCAAGATGAAGAAGATGCGCTCGGTCGCATCGGTCCTCATGATTTCATCGCTCGTGAGCGTGTTCTTCGGCTTCGTGTTCGGGGAGTTCTTCGGCTTCGAAGAGATAGCCGGGATCGCGCTCCATCCGATGATATTCAGGGCCGAGGGCATAGGCGCGATGCTGCCCATAGCCCTCATAATAGGCATCGTGCACCTCAACCTGGGCATCGGCATGGCGTTAGTTAACGCGTTACGAGAGCGAAAGCTGAAGCATGCGCTGGGCAAGGTCAGCTGGTTCATCCTGGAGACGGGCGGCATACTTTACCTGCTGGACACGTTCTTCAAGATCCCGACGGGCATCGAGCCGATGACCAGCCTTTACGTGCTGCTCGCCGGCGTCGTACTGCTGGTCATAGGCGAGAGCTACCAGGGCCTCATAGAGATTCCGGCGTTAGCGAGCAACGTGCTTTCATACGCCCGTATCGCCGCGCTCGGCCTCGCGGGCGTGCAGCTGGCGCTGGTCATAAACGGCATGGCGGAAGGCATGTTCCACGCGGGCGGAATATTCCTATTCATGGGCGTCGCGCTGCTTTTTGCCGGGCACGGCGTGAACATGATGCTCGCGCTCATGGGATGCTTCCTGCAGTCGCTGAGGCTGCATTACGTCGAGATGTTCTCGAAGTTTTATCATGGTGACGGTGAACCGTACAAACCGTTCGGGAGTTAAGTAGTTATAGATGTGGTTGACACAGGTGAAGCCTGTGTCCTTCGAAATCGGAGGTGTGAATATGGCAGGAGACATGGCAGCAATCGCTGCGGCAATAACAATAAGCGCGAGCGCTATTGCGACGGCATGGGCAGAGAAGGAGCTGGGCACGTCGGCTATCGGGGCGATGGCGGAGAAGGAAAGCCTTTTCGCAAAGGGCCTTATCCTTACGGTCATTCCGGAAACGATAATCATTTTCGGGCTGGTCGTCGCATTGCAGATAGTAGGCATGGCGTAAATAAGGCGAGGAAAACATGGGTCTGAACAAGGTATCTTTCGAGATAAGGGAAAATGCGCGCAGGGAAGCGCAGAAAATAATCAGCGAAGGCAAGGGCGAGGGCCAGAAACTGATGGACGAGGCAAGAGCGAGGCTTAAGGAACAGGAAAAGGCGATGAGGCAGGACATGGAGCTCGCTTTGCGCCAGATAGAACTCAGGAGCCAGACCATCGTGAAAAGGCAGACCAAGGAATTCGCCATGAACGCCAAGAAGGAGCTGGTGGAAAGGGTCTATCTGGAGTTTCTCGACTACCTGAAGGGCATGAAGGGGGATGAGAGAAGCAGGATTTTCAGGAAGATGCTGAACTCGGCCAGGGGCCAGATAGCAAAGCCGAAATACGTCCACGTGCGCAAGGAAGACGTAACGCTTGCGAAGAAGCTGTTCCGCGGCCTCGAAATACGGACGAAGGAAATGGACGGCGGCTTCATAGTGGAAAGCGCGGACGGCAGGGAGCTGATCGACCTGAGCTTCGAAACCCTCATAGAGCAGCTTAAGGGTAGGACGCTCAAGGGCGTGTCGAAAACGCTGTTCGGCGAATGAGCGGTGGCTTGATGGATATAAGGGCAAGAATCGGCAGGGCCAGGGCAGGGCAGAAGAAAAAGGCAGGCAGAATAAGGTTCAGGACTTACCCGTACACCGTCACGAGGGTAAGGGTGATGAAGTCCAAGCTGCTGAAAGAGGAGGACTACCTCCGCATGAGGAAGATGGGCCTGAACGAGATGGTCCGCTTCCTGGAGGAGAGCGAATACAAGCGCGAGATAGACGCGCTCTCGAAGCAGTACAAGGGGACGGAGCTTATAGAGCTTGCCATGAACGAGAGCCTTGCGAACGTGATAAACAAGCTCCTGGACATCTCGCTGAAGAAGGAGCTGAAATTCATCATAGAGCTCTATTCGCTGAAATGGATACTGGGCAACGTAAAGCTCGTGCTGAGGACGCGCATGAACAAGCTGGGCGAGGAGGACCTGAAATACGGCGTGGTCCCGATAAAGCCGACGGACTACGAGACGTGCCTCAGGCTTTTCAGGGAAGGCGCCGAGCAGTTCATCGAGAACATCAGCGCGATAACGAGGGTGGACGCCGCCGTGCTGAAGCAGCTCTACGACGCGGACAACCTGACGGGGCTGGAGAACGAGATTGACGTGACGTTCTACAGGAGGCTGATGGAGCTCAGGCAGGGGGTAAGGATGAGGCAAAGCGACCCGCTGAAGCAGTTCCTGGAGCACCTCATCGTCCTGATGAACATAAAGAACGTCGTCAGGTTCAAAAAGGAAAACATAGACGAGGAGACCATAAGGAAGCTGATAGTGGTGGAAGCCGCCAGGAAAATAGGCAGAGTCAGGCGTGGCCTGCCCGCGAGACGGTTCAGGGACAGCCTGGTCGAGGCCATCATAAGGGCGGACGGCATGCAGGCGATTTTCGAGAGGCTCAGGAAGAGCCAGTACAAGGGGCTCGTCACGCCGGAGGTCGAGCAGGCGCCTTCGAGGCTCGAGGCCTCGATAGAGAAGTTCCTGCTCAACTACGCGTCCAAGATGCTGCACAGGAAGCCGCTTTCGGTTTCGCCGATATTCGGCTATCTCCTGTGGAAGGAGATAGAGACCAAGAACATAAGGCTGCTGGTCCACGCGAAGGCCGTCGGGCTGGACGAGAAGTTCGTGGACTCGAACCTGATAGTGGTTAATGATTCAATGTTCAAGGTGATGAAGAACGCATGAAATAGCCGTGATGGGAAGCGAGCATTTCACCCTGGGTTTCCAGGCAGCCGGGGTGCGGCACGCTTTCGAAGTTACGAAGGAAACGGTGAACAGGAAGTTCGAGGAGGTCATGGAAAGCAAGGACATCGGCATCCTGATAATGAACAGCGAGAACTTCCAGATGCTGAACGAGCGCATGAAAGAACGCGCTTTAGTCCAGGTCAAGCCGACCGTCGTCATCCTGTCGCACGACATCTCGGCCGAGGAAAACATGAGGCTCATGATCAAAAGATCTCTGGGAATAGATCTTTGGGAGAAAAAAATGTAGGTGATGTATGATGGAAAAGAAAAAATCAGAAGCGAAGGGAAAGATATACAGGGTCGCCGGACCCGTTGTAGTTGCGGAAGACATAGAAGCAAGGATGTATGATTTGATGCGCGTGGGGAACGAGCGCCTCATGGGCGAGGTCATCCAGGTGAACCCGGACAAGATAACCATCCAGGTTTACGAGGACACCTCCGGCCTCAGGCCGGGCGAGCCCGTGGAGAACACGGAGCAGCCGCTCGTCGCGATGCTCGGGCCTGGCCTGCTCACGAGCATTTACGACGGCATACAGCGTCCGCTGCCGGTCCTCAAGGACATGATGGGCGACTTCATCCGACGAGGCGCTAAAACGCCTGGGCTGGACATGAAGAAGAAATGGAAGTTCAAGCCGAACGTGAAGAAAGGCGACGACGTCAAGGAAGGCCAGACAATAGGCACGGTGAAAGAGACCGGCGTCATCGACCACAGGATCCTCGTCCCTCCCGGGGTCTCGGGCAAGATAAAGGAGATAAGGGAAGGCGAGTTCACGGTCGAAGATACCGTCGCCGTCCTCACGAACGGCAAGAAGCTCAGCATGATGCAGATATGGCCCATAAGAAAATCGAGGCCGTGCAAGGAGAAGCTCACCCCCGAAATCCCGCTCATCACGGGCCAGAGGATTCTCGACGGCCTGTTCCCGCTGGCGAAAGGCGGGGCAGGCGGTATTCCAGGTCCGTTCGGGTCGGGAAAGACCGTGATTCAGCAGCAGCTCGCGAAATGGTCTGACGCGGACATCGTAGTCTACGTCGGCTGTGGCGAGCGAGGGAATGAAATGACCGAGGTCCTCAAGGATTTCCCGAAGCTGATAGACCCGAAAACCGGGAAGCCTCTCATGGAGAGAACCGTCCTTATCGCGAACACGTCGAACATGCCCGTCGCGGCCAGGGAGGCGTCGATTTATACGGGCATCACCATCGCCGAATACTACAGGGACATGGGCTACGACGTCGCGCTCATGGCCGACTCCACGTCGCGCTGGGCGGAGGCGATGAGAGAAATCTCGTCTCGTCTGGAAGAAATGCCGGGCGAGGAAGGCTACCCCGCCTACCTGTCATCCAGGCTCGCGGAGTTCTACGAGCGCGCCGGAAGAGTGAAGCCGCTCGGCGTCAGCAAGATCGGCTCCATAAGCATCATCGGCGCTGTCTCGCCGCCTGGAGGCGACTTCTCAGAACCCGTTACTCAATCGACGCTCCGCGTCGTCAAGACGTTCTGGGCGCTGGACGCGAAGCTCGCGCACAGAAGGCATTTCCCTTCGATAAACTGGCTGACATCCTATTCGCTATACGAGGACATACTCGAACCGTGGTATGCGAAGAACGTCGCGCCCGACTGGAGGAAGATGGTCGGCGAGTTCAAGAGAATCCTGCAGGAGGAGGAGAAGCTGCAGGAAATCGTGCAGCTGGTCGGCTCGGACGCGCTGCCCGAAAGCGAGCAGCTCACGCTCGAGATCGCGAGGATGATACGAGAGCTGTTCCTGCAGCAGAGCGCCTACCACGAGGTGGACACGTTCTGCGACCTGAAGAAGAGCTACAAGATGATGAAGACCATCCTGCACTTCTCCGAGAAGGCCAGATACGCGCTGAAGGCGGGCGTGCTGGTAAGGAACCTTCTCGAAACCAAGGCGAAGAACAGGATTGCGGACGCGAAGTTCGAGAAGGACCACGAAAAGATCCTTAACGAGGCCGTGCAGGCCATGGACAAGGAGATAGAATGTTTAATCAGGGAGATTAAGTGATTATTGCTGGAGGTGCTCAATATGAGAATGAAAGATTACAAGACGATAAACAGGATTGCAGGCCCTTTGATATTCGTTGAAAAGACCCATCCCGTCGGCTACGGAGAGCTGGTCAAGGTCACGCTGTCCAACGGGGAAAAGCGTTTAGGCCAGGTGCTGGACACGGCGAGGGACATCGTCGTCATCCAGAGCTTCGAGGGGACGAGCGGCATAAGCAAGAAGGCCAGCGTCCGCTTCCTCGGAGACGTCATGCGGCTTAAAGTTTCGGATGACATGATGGGAAGGATATTCAACGGCAGGAGCGAGCCGATTGACGGCGGGCCAGAAATCATCCCCGAGGACGACCTGGACATAACGGGCGCGGCGATAAATCCGTATGCCCGCGGGCCGCCGCAGGATTTCATACAGACCGGGATTTCGACGATAGATGGCATGAACACGCTCGTCCGCGGCCAGAAGCTGCCGATATTCTCAGGAAGCGGCCTTCCGCACAACGACATCGCGCTGCAGATAGCGAGGCAGGCCAAAGTCCTTGGCGAAAAGGAATCTTTCGCCGTCGTGTTCGCCGCGATGGGCATCACGAACGAGGAAGCGCAGAAGTTCATCCGCAACTTCGAGGAGACGGGAGCGATAGAACGTGCGGTCGTGTTCCTCAACCTTGCGGACGATCCGGCCGTCGAGCGCTTAATCACGCCGAAGCTCGCGCTTACGACCGCCGAGTTTCTGGCCTATCAGAAGAACATGCACGTGCTCGTGATTCTCACGGACATGACCAACTACTGTGAGTCGCTGCGCGAGATAGGCTCTGCGAGAGAGGAAATCCCAGGCCGCCGCGGCTACCCGGGATACATGTATACCGACCTCGCCAACATCTACGAGCGTGCGGGCATGATAAAGGGCAGGAAGGGCAGCATAACCCAGTTCCCCATCCTGACCATGATAGGAGACGACATCACCCATCCCATCCCCGACCTCACGGGCTATATTACTGAAGGGCAGGTCGTGCTTAGCAGGGAACTGCACATGAAAGGCATCTACCCGCCAGTCGACGTGCTTCCCTCCCTTTCTCGCCTCATGAACCAGGGCATAGGCAAGGGGAAAACCAGGGAAGACCACCGCCAGGTCTCCGACCAGCTTTACGCAGGCTACGCCGAAGGCCGCGACCTTCGAGGGCTGGTCGCCATAGTCGGCGAGGAGGCGCTTTCGCCACGTGACCGACGCCTTCTCAAGTTCGCGGAGGAGTTCGAGAAGACGTTCGTTCGCCAGGGCATAAAGGAAAACAGGGAAATAGAGAAGACGCTTGGCATCTCATGGAACCTGCTTTCGGCCATACCGAGGGACGAGCTGACGAGGATAAGCGAGGACTTCAAGAAGAGGTTCTACAGCGACAAGAGTGAAGATAAAAGCGAGAAGGCGGAGAAAGCCAAAAAGTAAGAAAATGTTTGCACAAAAACTGAACGGCGTAGCGAAGGAAATAAAATGAGGTCTGAAAATGGCAACTGAAGTCAAGGCGACGAGGTCCGAGCTCATCAACCTGAAGAAAAAAATCAAGCTTGCGGCGTCAGGCCACAAGCTGCTCAAGAAGAAACGCGACGGCCTGATAATGGAGTTCTTCGAGGTCCTCAAGAACGCGAGGAACCTGCGCAGGGAGCTTAACGTCAAGTTCCTCGCCGCCCACGGCAAGATGCTGGAAAGCGCGGCCCTGGACGGCATAGTCCACGTGAAGTCGGTCGCGCTCGCACTCCGCGAAAGGCCGGCGATAGACCTGGAGGTCAAGAACATAATGGGCGTGACCGTCCCCGTGATAAAGGCCGGCGCCATGAGGAAGAACCTGGTCCAGCGCGGCTACGGCATGCTTTCGACCAGCATGCGCATAGACGAGATGGTCAATTCTTACGAGGAGCTGCTCGAGAGCATAATAAGCGCAGCCGAAATCGAGACCACCATGAGGAAGCTGCTGAAAGAGATAGAATCGACGAAGCGCAGGGTCAACGCGCTCGAGTTCGTGGTCATCCCGCGGCTGAAGGATCAGGCCGCCTTCATCAACATGCGCCTCGAGGAGATGGAAAGGGAGAACATCTTCCGCATGAAGAGGCTGAAAGGGTTATAAAGCGTCTTAATCACATATTTGATTATTCGAATTATCCGGCGATTGCATGGACAACCTTACGAAAAAGAGGCTTGTGGCGATATTCATAGGAGTCGTCATGCTGGCCAGCGTCGCGGAAGTGGCGCTGCTCCGCACGCAGCCTGCCGGCACGACGACGCAGGTGCAGGTGCCAACCGTCGTGAACCGCAAGCTCACGCTGAACGAGATGAGGAGCGTCCTGAGCGGCGGCAACGCCATCATCGAATACTTCCACAACGAGGCCTGCGACAACTGCACCGCCAGGGAAACCATGTACCAGGACTTCGTCAAGGGCATAAACACGGACAGATCGTACGTCATGCTGTCTTACGGCGTTTCGGAGAACGAGACGTCCGACTGGATGATCGACCTCCAGGGCACGCAGATAGACCTGAGCAACATAAGCGACGCCACCGGCATGAAAAAGCTGCTCTGCAGGAGCGACGTAGCCACCCTGAAACCGAACATATGCGTGCTGGAAGAACTGGAATGAAGTTTATAAATTCATGAAATCTTATAAATATAACCTGACAGGTATAGTTATAACCTATAATCTAGGAGTGATGACATGTACAAGGTATTCGACGTGAGCGACAAGGTACGCGTCGCTCCAGACAAGTTCGGGCTCAAGCTCAACGAGGCAGTCAAGGTGAGCCTCGAGGAGAAGCTGGAGGGCTCGATAGACAAGAACCTCGGCGTGATACTGTCCGTGATGTCAGTGGAGAATATAGGCGAAGGCATGATCATGCCAGGCGACGGAGCGCTCTACTACCCGGTGGATTTCAGGGTCCTGACATACATGCCCGAGCAGCACGAGATAGTGAAAGGCGAGGTCATAGACGTGACGGAATTCGGGGTATTCGTGAGATTCGGCCCCGTGGACGGGATGATCCACGTCTCGCAGCTCATGGACGACTTCGTCTCGTATGACCAGAAAAACATGATGTTCACAGGCAAGAAGACTAAGAGAAGGGTAAAGGACAAGTCCGTCGTCCTTGCCAGGATAATCTCTATATCGATGGCCGAGAACCAGTTCAAGATCGGCCTGACGACTAGGCAGCCCGGCCTGGGGGCGCTCGACTGGTACATCAAGGATGAGAAGGCCGAGGAAACCGTCGCCAGGAAGGAAGAGAAGAAGCCCGAGAAGGTTGAAAGGAGAGAGAAGAAGAAATAAGGCTGATGCTTATGGCTGACAAGGAAAAAGTATGCAAGACGTGCAAGCGCTTCGTGCTTGACGAGAAGTGCCCCGCATGCGGGACGAAGGATTTCACGAAGACGTGGAAGGGCGTCATAATAGTCAACGATCCTAACGAATCGGAGCTGGCGAAGCTGCTCGGCATAACTGCGCCGGGCAAATACGCCTTGTGGGTGAAATGATGTCATTGAAGATTTTGGAGCACAAAAAGAATCCCTTCATGGAAAGGGACGAAATAAAGGCGGTATTCGAGCATCACGGCAAACCCACGCCCACCCGCGGCCAGATAATGCCGTCCCTGGAAAGCGTGCTTAAGGCGGACGCGGAGCGCATACTGATACGCAAGATATTCACGGAGAAAGGCAAGGGCGAGTCGCTGGTCACGGCGCATGTATACGACAAGAAGGAAGCCTTGCCTAAGATGAGGATGGACATCATCCGGAAACGGTCGGAGAAGGCGAAAGGCAATGCCGATGCGAAAGCCGAGGAGTCGAAGGCGGCACCGGAAGCCAAGAAGGAAGCGAAGGCCGAGCACAAGACCGAACATCCCGGCAAATGATGGTTATCTGAAAACGGATAAGGAGAATGGGTATGGTTTCAAAGTTCCTGCGAGTGAAGTGCAGCAAGTGCAAGAACGAGCAGGTCATGTTCGAGAAGTCCGCCAGCGCAGTCAAGTGCCTCGTGTGCGGAGAGGTCCTGGCCAGGCCCACGGGCGGCAAGGCCTTCATGACCGGCGAGGGCGCCACAGAGGTCTGAAATGAATGAAAGGCTCCCCAAATACGGCGAACTGGTCGTATGCAGGGTAACGAGAATCAACCCCCATTCCGCCATAGTCTATATTCTTGAATACGACACCACGGGCATGATACACGTTTCTGAAATCGCGTCGCGCTGGGTGCGCGACATCCGCGAGTTCGTGAGGGAGAACGAATACATCGTGTGCCGCGTGCTGGACGCGAGGCCCGAGGGCATCTCGCTTTCCCTGAAGCGCGTGCACCGCGAGGACACGGTGCGCAAGCTCAACGAGTTCAAGCGCGAGAAGCGAAGCGAAAAGCTGCTGGAAATGGTCGGCAAGAGCCTCGACAGGACGCTCGAGCAGACCAAGAAGGAAATCGGGCCCTACATCATCGAGGAGTTCGGCTCGTTCACGAAGCTTTTCGAGATGGCCTTCAGGACGCCGGACCTTCTCACCAGGAAGGGCCTGCCCGAGAAATGGACGAAGGCCATCATAGAAATCGCCCAGAAGAACTTCGCCGACAAGACGTTCCTGGTGAAGGGCCAGCTGAGGCTCATGACCAACGAACCCGACGGCGTGGGTGTGATAAAGAAAATCCTCCTCACCGCGAAGAAGCAGGGCCTGGAAATCCAGTACGTCTCCGCGCCCAGATACATGCTGGTGGGCGAGGGCAAGAATTACAAGGAAGTCGAAAGCAAGGTTCGCTCAGTGGGCGAGGACATTGTGAGGGAGTTCTCCAAGCACGGAGAAGCCACCTTCGAGATGGAAAAATAAAAAGGCTAGCAGTGAATGGGCCTGTAATCTGTTTTTAAAGACTGCGCCAATATCCTGCCTCTCGTGTTTACTTTTCTCATCAAGGCATGCTTGTCGGTGCCTTCCAACACATCCACGCAGGTTCCTGAAGTGAAATTTTTTGGGTTGCCGAACATACCCTTGTATACATCGCCATCAGGAGTACGTTGTAGCATAATAACTGCATGATAAAGGCTTTTCATTGGTCATCACACTCCTTTATTTCGAGTAGTTCTCCGGCAAAACCTTTCCGTCGGGCTCTCCTGTTTTCGGGTTCGCCAAATCCAGCAGGAGAATTTTGTCGCCGAGCCTGAATGATGTCAGGTCTCCGCCGTTGATTTCTTGTAATTTCTTATTGAACAAAAACCAGTCATCTGTTGTGCCACCGCCTTCATGCACAAAATTATCCCATCCTATGTTTGGACTGTATGGCGTCTCCACAACAGCTGCACGTTGATATTTCAGCTGATTATCCAATTTCCGATTATAATCAGTATATGATAAAAGACCAGCTGCTGAAGCGCCAAGCGCAGCCAAAGCTAAATATGTACCCATTTCCGTTGGAATCTTGGGAAACTTTGTCTTGAATATTTTCATGATATCCAACCCTCCTATCATTTGTTACTAAATAATAGTTAATTTTACTTATTTATTGGTTCAGATGTATATAAAGCTTTCGGCGGCTTCCCTCGTAGGACGGGCCGTCTGCGTCGCTAACGTATATAAGGCAGAAAATGCAATCAATATTATAAAATTCTAAGGGGTGTAAACTATGGCTAAGAAAGTTGCTTTTGGTGGTTACACGATCTGCTTTGCCGGCAGGAGAGAAACTCTTGAAGACGTTTTCGGCAAGAGCAGGATAACTCCCAGCGAAATGACGAAGAAGCTGTGGGTAGTCGTGAAGAGCAAGAGACTGTCATCCAAGTAAAACGGGCTTGCTCTCTTTTTTATTTTTCTTTCTTCTTTCGCTTTTTATAATATTTATATATACCGGCCAATTCTATATCTATCGGTTAATGCGTCTGACAGCAAGGTGAACCATGGTGCTGGACAAGTTCGGCTCGGGCATAAAGGACGTCTTCCGCAGGGTCATGGGACTCGGCGTGGTCGACAAAGAGGCAGTCGAAGCTATCGTGCGTGATTTGCAGCGCACGCTCATCCAGTCGGACGTCGACGTGAAGCTCGTTTTCGATATGTCGCAGAGGATAAAGGAGAAGGTCCTGAAAGAGACGCCGAAGGGCATGACGCTCAAGGAATTCTTCATCAAGACGCTTTACGACGAGATTGTCGGCCTTCTCGGGAAGGAGAAGGGCAAGCTCATCCTCAAGAACCAGCGCATCCTGCTCATCGGGCTTTTCGGCTCCGGCAAGACCACGACATGCGGCAAGCTCGCGCTCTGGTTCAAAAAGCGCGGCCTTTCCGTCGCTTTGGTCGCCTGCGACACCCACAGGGCGGCGGCGCAGGAGCAGCTGAGGCAGATAGGGAAGCAGGTGGAAGTCCCGGTCTACGACGAAGGCAGGAAGCCGGAAGACATCGCGCAGCACGCTGCGAAGGAAGCGAAAGAAAACGTTGTCATATTCGATTCCGCGGGCCGCGACGCGCTCGACGGGGAGCTGGCCAGAGAGCTGAAGAAGATGGGCGAAATCATAAAACCGGACGAGGTCTTCCTTGTCGTTCCGGCCGACATAGGCCAAGCCGCGAGGAAGCAGGCCGAGGAATTCAACAAGCTGGTGGGCATAACCGGCGTGATAATCACCAAGATGGACGGGACAGCGAGAGGCGGCGGCGCGCTCGCGGCGACGAGCGTCTCCGGATCGAACGTCCGCATGATAGGCGTGGGCGAGAAAATCGACGACTTCGAAGAGTACGATCCTCAACGCTTCGTATCGAGGCTGATAGGCTACGGCGATCTCCAGGGTCTGCTCGAGAAGGCGAAAGACGCAGGCGCGGAAGAGTCGGCGAAGAAAATCATCGAAGGCCGCTTCACGATGAACGAGTTCTGCGAGCAGCTGGGCTCGCTGCAGAAGATGGGTTCCCTTTCGAAGGTCATGGACATGATACCTGGTATGTCCAGCGGCGGCGCGCTCGCGAGGAAACTGCCTGCGAACTTCATGGACGTGCAGGAGGGTAAGATGAAAAAATGGAAGCACATCATCAGCTCCATGACTCCGCAGGAGCGCGAAGACCCGGACATCATAAAGCAGGCGCGCATCCAGCGAATAGCGAAAGGGTCGGGAACGACGCAAGCCGACGTCCGCGACCTGCTGAAAAACTACAACCAGATAAAGAAGCTTTTGAAGATGAGCGGCGGCGGCAAGGCGTTCAAACGAGGGCCGTTCGCAAAGATGGCCAAGCAGTTCGGCTTGACAGGCGGCATGTGATTTTTCTAATTATTAAAAATCAAAAAGAAGCTAGGCCAGCACTCTCAGCGTTCTCGAGCTTACCGCCCTCAGAATCTTGCGGCCTTCGTCGGATTTCTTCCTTACCCTGACTTCTCCTTTTCTTCCGACCACTGGCGAAAACAAATACTCTTCCCCGTCATACAAATCGATCTGCTGGCCGGTTAGCCTGTCGCCGACCATGATGCCGAAGGCCTTGCCGCGCTCGCCTATCTCGAACGCGACTTCCTGTTTTAACGTGTTTTCGCTGGGCTCGACGGAGATGCGTATGCCCGTCTTCCTCTCGAGGTCCTCGATGTTCTTGCCCTGCCTTCCTATGATCTTGGCTATGACGTCATTCCTTACCCGCAGAACGATCCTGTTTTCCGACAGGAACTCTATCTGCAGGTTCTTGTCGAGGTGGCCTATCTCCCTGCCTATGACCTTCGTGATCATGTCCACCAGCGGCTTGGGCGCCTCCTTTATCGGGATGACGACGTTCTCCTCGCCGAAGGTGTAAATCTCGTATTCGAGCTTCTTCGTCTCGAAGTCGCGCACCTCGACGACCGGCCTCGCCAGGTCAGCTTCGGTCATGCCTGACGGGACTTTCACCAGCAGGCTGAGCGTGTAAATCCTCTGTATTTTGCCGTTCTTTATGTAGATGACAGTGTCGACGACGTGGGGAATCATGCCCAATTCGATGCGTCCCATGAACCTCTGTATCGCTGAGATTACGTCAGTCGCGTGGACGACGCCTATCATTCCAACGCCGGCGAGACGCATGTCCGCGAAGACGCGGAAATCCTTGGTCTTTCTCACCTCGTCGAAAATCGTGTAATCCGGCCTGACCAGAAGAAGCATTTCAGCGGTTTTCTCCCAGTCGTTCTCGAGCGGCGCATACTGCGTTATTTCCGGGCCGACCTGCAGATCCCTCGGCTGCTCGAACGTCTTGACGACCTTGCCCATGTGCGAAAGGAACTCGGCGACGCTGCCTGCGAAGGTCGATTTCCCCGAACCGGGCGGGCCTGCTATGAGCACGCCGCGCGTGTCGCCGACTATCATTTCCTCCACATCCTTGTGAAGGGCGTAGTCCTTCAGCTCGAGCTTGACGATGGGCCTGACTGCCGTGACTTCGGTCGCGGACGAGAAAGGCGGCCTCGTTATCGCTATCCTGTATTTGCCCATCTGCACGACCAGAGCGCTGGCGCCCTGCTTCCCGATTTCGATGAACGAGCCCGGGTCCTTGTGGACCTTCGAAAGTATCTCGTAGATTATCGCCTTCAGCTCGTCCTCATCGACCAGCTTGTCCCTGATGTGGACGAGCTTCACCTCGCCCGGCTTCCCCCGTTTCGCGTAAGGCTTCACTCCGACCTTGAGATGGACGGACTGCGTGTCCGGGGTGAAGAAGCCCTCGATTTTTATCGCCTTGTGGCTTATGTCGAACGGGACGTAGTCAATCGAAACATTTTCAGCCTCGCCCACCAGCGCCTGCACGTAGTCGCTGGTCAGAAGGGTCGCGTTCTCCTTCACCGCGAAGTCGCGGATTAGCGCGTCCAGCCTTCCTTTTTTCGCCAGGCTTATGTCGTCCTGCGAAGGCCGCTCTCCGCTGAAGGTGAGCTTTATCTTGTGCTTCTCGCAAAGCGCCTTAATCTTCTTTATCTCGTCCAGGCCGCGGAAGCCGACGTCCTTCCCCCGTGACGCCTGCGCCTGCAGCTCGTCGACGACTATCCTGGGTATGATTATCCTCACGCCGTCGAGTTTTCCGCCTTCTATCATCTCCGAGAGCTTCCTGTTTATGAGAACGGACGTGTCTGGCACGAGCGTCCTGGAATTCGAGCTGGTTATGTGCCTTATGCTTTTCATCACCATGATATCATCCTCTTTTTCGTTTGGTTGATTACTATAGATAATAAAAGCGGACTTAAAAATATTAGATGCGCCCAGACGGCCCAGACGTTATCACAGAAGCTGCTTCTTCGGCAGTCGCCATTTTTTCCTTGCCCGATTTCATGTCGCGCAGCTTGACCTTCTTTTCCGCGAGCTCTTTCTTCCCCAGGAACACGACGTAAGGAATGCCCAGCGAGTTCGCGTAGTCCAGGTTCGACGAGATGCCGCGTCCCATCAGGTCGATTTCCGTTTTTATTCCCAGCGCCCTCAGCTTCTTCGCGAGCTTTATCGAGTCGTCCAGCGTGCCTATGGGAATCACAAGGGCCTGCGTAACGGTCTTCGGCCTCGCTTCCTTCTGCTCATTCAGCGCCTCGAAAAGCGGCTCTATGCCGAATGAAATCCCAGTCGCCGGGTATTCGCCGCGTCCTATGAACATGCCTATCATCTTGTCGTAGCGCCCGCCGCCGGCGACGGACGACGTGACCTTCGAATCCTTCAGGTAAACCTCGTAAACCGGCCCGGTGTAATATTCCAGCCCGCGCGCCAGCGAGACGTCGATTTTTATCTCAACGCCCATGGCCTCGCAATAGTCCAGAAGCTCCCTGCAGCTCTTTTACGCCTTCCTTCCCTTCCTCGCTCTTGATCAGCTTCCCGGCCTTTCCGAGCAGCTCGGCGTTCCCGCCTTTCAGCTCCAGCATCTTCAGCACGGCTTTCCACCGCTTTCGCAGCGAAGCCCTTCTCTTCCATCTCTTTCTTCACAGCGGCTGCGCCGAACTTCTCGAGCTTGTCTATCGCGAGAATCGCATCCATCTTGTTCTCATGGATGCCTGCGTAATCGAGCATGCCGTTCATGAGCTTGCGCGAGTTCACCCTTATCACGAATTTCAGCCCGAGCTTCGTGAAGAATTCGGAAGCGATTGCCAGTATCTCGGCGTCGGCGAGCATGGACTTCGTCCCGACGACGTCCGCGTCGCACTGGAGGAACTCTCGATATCTGCCGAGCTTTATCGGGCCATCGCGCCATACCGGCTGTATTTGATAGCGTTTGAACGGCTTCGTAAGGTTGGGGTTCATGCCCACGACCTTGGCCAGCGGGACCGTCAGGTCGTAGCGTAACGCCAGTTCACGCCCGCCCTGGTCCTCGACCTTGAACATCTCCTTCATTATTTCAGCGCCGCCTGCGAATTTCGCGGACAGCACGTCCTTCCGTTCAATCGCCGGCGTTTCAAGCGGCGAATAGCCGTATTTCTCGAATATCGCTTTCAGCATGCCGGTTATCTCCTGCCTGGCTATGGCTTCCTCTGGCAAAAAGTCCCGCGCTCCCTTCGCATTCATCAGCTCGAATTTTTCCGGCATGCAATCACGCAATATTCTTTATTTGTTTTGATTGATTTTAAGTCTTCTTGGATTCTAAGTTTTTAAGCAAAACGGGAAAAAGCTGAAGAAGCGTCCTAAACGTCGAAAACGGCAACCTTCTGGCTGGGCAGCTCGACTATCGCGGCTTTCCTGTATTCCGGCAGGGCGGCATTGATGAACAGCGTGCCCCTGTGCTTGACCACGCCGGCGGACTCGTGTATGTGGCCGAAGACGTGGAGAACGGGTTTTATCGCCTCGACCACTTCCCTGAGCTCCGGCATGCCGGCGTTGCTGCCGAAGTAGCTTATGTCGAGGATGTCGAAGGGCGGGTCGTGCGTTATTAATATGAGCCTTTTCGGGTCGATGCCCTTCGCTAGCTTCGGTATCTGCGCGTAATAGTTCCAGTCGACCCCCAGGAAAAAATAACCGTTGTACTCGGCAATCTCGTTGAGCAGGACCGTGACCTTCCTGTTCGACACGCTGAGATCGCGGTCCCAGTTGCCGCGCACGACGAACGTGCGGAACTGCGTCGCTCCAAGCGTCTTCGCCGCGAACTCCTCGGACAGGAAGTCGCCCGCATTGACTATGACGTCTACCTTCTCCTTCCTGGCCAGTTTCTCGACGTTATCCGCCATTCCCTTGTCGCGATGGTAGTCGGAGACGCAGAGTATCCTTATCTTCCCGGCTGCGTCTTTCGTTTTCTTCGTCTTCCTCGCCTTATGCGGCCTGGCCTTCAGCCTCTTCGTCCTCTTCGCCTTCATAGACATCTTTTTTCCCTCGCGTATTAATAAAAGTATCAATAAAATTATCGTGCCTAAGCGGAAAGGTCGAGGCAGACCAGGCACAGTATCTTCGCGAAGGCCATGAGCTCGGCGATGGAGATGAACTCGTTCGCCGTATGCGCAAGGCCTTTGCCGGGCGAGAAGCCCACTGCGACGATCCCTTTCTCGGCCAGCGGCTTGACCAGCGTCGTCCCCGAGATGCCGATGAGCTCGGCATGGTTTCCCGTGACCTCTTTTACGTGCTTTCTGATCAGCCTCACCAGCGCGCCGCCTTCGACGGCGACGGGCTTCTGATGGTCAATCACTTCAAGCCTGAATCTCGCCTTCCTGTTTTTCCTTCTCGACCGCGAGCATCTTCTTTACATCATTTATGATATCTGAAGATTTCTGAGAAGGCAGGTAGCGTATGTCGATTTTCGCCTCGCATGCGGCAGGCACCATGTTCGTCGCTTCCCCGCCTTTTATCACGCCCGAGGTTTATGGTGGGCGGCGAAAGCAGACGATGCCGTTTAAAACGCATCCTGTAGCGTTTGAGCAGCGCAAGGAACTCGAGCATGTTCCAGACGGCGTTTATCCCGGCTTCTGGAGTCGAGCCGTGCGCCTGGCGACCAAGGGAAGTGACCTTCAGGAACAAGCAGACCCTTTCTCAGCGACGTCGATTTTCTTCAGCTCGTGCTCTATGTCCGGCACAATCGCATATTCCGCGTCGAGGCCGCTGTCAAGCAGGTAGCGCATCCCGAATTCCGAGCCCATCTCCTCGTCAGCGACGCAGGCGAGCATGACCTGGCAGCGAAGCGATGGCTCGAGCCTCTTGAGGATTTTGCCTGCGATGAGCATGCCAGCCAGCGGGCCTTTGTTGTCGACCGCGCCTCGTCCATAAATCCTGTCGCCCTCAACTCGCGCACGGAAAGGATTCGATTTCCATCCGTCGCCAGCCGGGACCGTGTCCATGTGGCAGGCGATAATCAGGCGCGGCTTCCCTTTGCCTATATAACCGATTATGTTCGAACGGCCCTTCTGCTTTTCGAAAATCCTGTATGCTATTTTTTCCCTTTCAAAGAATTCCTTGACGACCTCTGCCGCGAAGAATTCGTTGCCGGGCGGGTTGGCCGTGTTCCTTGCCAGCAGGTCAGAAAGAAGCTTTATCATCCCGGCCTTCTGCGCGTCCACCGCTTTTTCAACTTTTTCAACATCCATGCGTGTCGCTCCATATTTTATTATTTCCTTGCTTCCTATTAATTGACGTGGGCATCATGGCGGAAACTTCAAGGTTCTCAGTCAGCACGAAAGGCGCGACGGACATCATAGACATCACGGCAGAAGTCGCAGACATCATTCGCAAGTCCAAAATCAAGTCAGGCATAGCCTGCGTCTTCGTCAGCGGCTCGACCGCTTCCATCTCGACATTAGAATACGAACCAAACCTCATCAAGGACATCAAGCGCGCCCTAAACAAAATCGCCCCAGAAGGCGCAGATTACGAGCATCACAAAACATGGCACGACGACAACGGCAGCGCGCATGTCCGCGCATGCCTCATGAAGCCGGGCATCACAGTCCCCTTTGAGAACCGCAAGCTCCTGTTAGGCACGTGGCAGCAAATCGCTCTTTTGGACTTCGATACGAGGCCGCGTAATAGGGAAATAGTAGTGCAAATAATCGGAGACTGAAAAGCATCTTATTTCCTGCCACTGTATCTCTTCTGATAACCGTCGTGGTCGCACCACTCCAGAACAAGCGCTATTATCGTTATGCCTTCACGGCCAAGCGAATACAAAAGTCGCCATCCGCTTGGCAAATCGTATTTCCAGATGTTGTCTATCTTTTTGCGTGCTAGGTCTTTCGGTATCCTGTTTTTCTTGAGCGGTACGCCGATGGAAGGCTTATCCATTATGTCAGCGAACGCTCTGTTAAGCGCTTTGTAAAGCCAGCCGAATTCCGCGCTGTGCTCAAGCGACTCGTATTCTTCTTTCAGCTTTTTGTCGGCAAATATTATCTTGGCTTCCATTCAAGATCCTTTCTCTTCGCATACTTCCTGACCATCTCGGGATTGTATATCCAGACTATCCTTCCTGCCTTGTCCTTGACGATGAAGCCCATGGTCTCGAAATAATCCAGTATCACGGTCAGCGTAGGCCACATTACCTCCTTCTTCAGCTTCCTTGAAAGTTCGGTCTTCGTGCACGGACCTATCTTCTTTATGGCTTCCGCTACCATGATGACCGTGTCGAGCCTCGGGTAATGCGCCACCTTGCAGCTGAATTCTATATGCCATTCCTTCTCGCTTCCCCTGCCATGCGCAGCTTGGGCATGCGCGAGCATATTCTTTTGCATATTTCTTTTCTATCTTTAACTGTTCATCATAAATGAACAAAATGTTCACTTAGCATGAACGGATTTTCACTGTTCATTTATCTCTATATACCTATAAGTTTATAGGTAGTAGTGGTTTATAAAGTTAATTTCGTTTTATTGGCGCGACCTCGATACGAGACCGAGGGAGAGGGAGATAGTGGTGCAGGTGGTTGGGGAGTAAAAATTACAATGATTGATTTTCTAATTTAGATTTATAACTTTCTAATTTTTCAATTAATTTGGAAATGCCATATATCACGTGGCCATCATAATTTTTGGCTCCAGCCAATAAGCCGTTAAGGTTGTCTCGTGTTTTAGTTATTGTATCATTTTTAACTATCATATCTCCGACTGGGAGATATTCAATGTCTTTTTTCAGTAGCCTAAACCCTGTCAAATATGCGAATATATCTTGAACTAATTCTTTATCATCTATAAAATCAAACGAATTTTCTAACATAACAATCGAAATTGTATCGATTGGGTTGGCGTTATTATCCCTAAATTCATCGAGACTTTTATTTAAGTGTTCCAATTTGCCCTCGTTTTCCTTTAGTTCAAGTATGAGCTTATCGACAAATTGCACTTTAGAAACAATTAGCTCTTTCTGTCGTGTATTTTCAAGAGATCTAGTTAGAGAAATGATACCACAAGTAGCAATTACTGAAGATATTGTAACAATAATCAATACGGAAGTGAGAATATTTGATACCCTGATTGGGTCTTTAAAAAAGCCTTTTTCATTGACTATATGAACGGATCGCTGTAGTTCAGAAACCTTATTTTTTATTTGTTTATTTTTATTCATAATATTAGTAAATTATTTGATTTTAAAAACTAGTTCTTCGCATACAGCTCGATGCTGTAAAACCTCTCGAGCCTTTTTGCTGTTGAGTCGTCGGGCTTGAAGCCGCCCTCGATGCGCTTGTAAATAAGATGGGAGATGCCCATCTTCATCGCTGCTTCGTCCTGGGTGAGATTCCTTTGCTCTCGCGCTTTTCTTATTCGTGTTGAGAAATCGCTTGCGAGCTCGCGTTCGCTTTCGATGGACTCTGGTTTTGGAGTTTTCGCGACTGCTTGCCTGATGAAAATGGGTCTTGGAGGGGCGACTTCCTTGCCGAGCTTCACGCAGTTGTCGCAGACCTCGAGAATGACGCCGTCTATCTCGGCTCGCTTGTTCGCGGACTCCTTGCCGCAGACCTCGCACTCAGCCATAGAAATACGCACTCGCTTACTCACTTACTCGCTTGGTGCTGGCATTCACTTGGATTAATACGCTATGCTAGTATGCGATACCCACCTTGACGCCGTTGATGTCCCAGCTGCCCGTGCCGCTGCTGAAGGTCACGGTGTTCGCGCCCTCGAAAACGTCGCTGGATGCGAAGTCAACCGTGTTCACTCCTGCACGCACGGACTGTATGTTGAGCTGGTTGCTGTTGAGCTTTATGATAAGGACGCCCTGGCGGTCGACGCTGTCGACCGTGAACTCGATTTTGCCCTTGCCTTTCCCGGCCAGCAGGCCCTTGTCGGCGCTTGAAACGTTGAAGCCTCTCTCCTTGATTGCCGAGCCGGCTGCGAGACTGATTACGAATTGCACGTCGCTGAGCGCCAGCGAACCCGTGGACTTGAACGAGATGACGTTGTCGCCGATGCGTATGGCGTTCCCGATTTCCGAATACTGGAACTCCTTGGTGACCTGAGAACCGGGGCTGGTCGCGCTGTATATCTGCTGGCCGTTGAGTTTTATGCTCAGCTGCGCAGCCTGCGCATTGTTGGTGTGGAAGCTCAGGACGCCCTTGTTCCATCCCTCGATTTCGTTCGGGTAGACCTTGAACGAGGCGAACTTCTCGGGCCCGTATTCCGCGACGACCTTGAAATCCTTCATGCTGTATGTGGTTGCGGCCCAGAAATACATGCCTGGCGTCGCCGCGGCGATGACGAGCGTGTTATCGGCCTCGACGTCGCCTGGCTCGATTATGATGTCATAGTGGTTGAGGTTCGCCAGCTTGTCGAAAACGACCTTGTCATTCCACTTGAAAATGAGGTTGCCGTACAGGTTCGTCTCTCCCATGTCAAACGATATTTTAACGTCCTTGAGGTTGTTGAGGATGTTCTCGTCGATAGCGATGTCGAACTTCTTCGAATCGCTGCCGAAATAGCCTTGCGAGACGCTGAGCGTGGTCATCTCCTTGAGCGACTGCTCCTGGTCCTGGCCAAGGGTGAACGAGCCGAAATTAAGCGTCCTCGAGACCTCGGTGTCGGACAGGCCGACCCTGCCCAAGTCGAAGGTGGCAAGGGACTTGTAATTCCCTGTTGCGCCGCCCGTGGTCCAGTTGCCCTCGGCCCAGTTGGCTAAAGGCGTACCGATGACCATGAAAGCGCCTATTATCACTACCGCGATTATCAGCAGAACGACAAACTCGTCCATATTAATTTCTATTGGGGCAATACTTTAAATCTTTATTTTTAGAGTCTGATTCTGCTGATCCAGAAGCCTTTTAAATTTAAGCATCCAGAGAGTCTATTATGGGAAAATACAACCCTGAAAAACTTAAAGAGCTCAGGTATGGTATTTTGGGCATTTACCTGACTGAATTGCAAGAATTGCGAAAAGGCAGTGTACCAAACCAGATTGAGACCCATGGTAATATGCTAATAGAAGCGCTGCCTTTTTTCACTAAAGCAGAAAGGGTAAAATTGAAAAAAGTC
Source organism: Candidatus Aenigmatarchaeota archaeon (assembly GCA_963726265.1). Lineage (GTDB taxonomy): Archaea > Aenigmatarchaeota > Aenigmatarchaeia > QMZP01 > QMZT01 > JBGPQP01. The sequence goes on along the minus strand of CAVSBQ010000002.1, from coordinate 896,065 downwards.
CTCAATGCTGGCTTTTCTCAGACCCGATATTTGACAGCTTTGCAGGCTGTAGAAACTTTAAGCGACACGGAGCCCTCCCGTATAAAAATTATCGATGCTTTCTTGGCTGAAATGGACGAATGATGCTAAAACCACATAATAATCTGCGTATTTTAGTCGAAATGGAATAGAAAGGTGTAGTGGACTCATGAAAATCCTGAACAGGGACATGAGGGAACAGAAGGTCAAGGTCCAGGTGGAGTCGCCGGAAGACATGTGGCATCTGGAGCGCGTGCTCGAAGTTGGCGACATGGTTACCTCCAGGACCTTCCGCAAGGCCTCGGTCAAACGAGGTGGGGAATACGAATACGGCGATAAGAAGCCGATGATGCTGACCATCAAACTCGAGAAGATGGAGTTCCACCGCGATTCGGGCGTGCTCAGGCTGAGCGGGCCGATTGTGGCTGGGCCGGAAGACGTCCCCATGAACTCCTACCATTCGCTTCAGGTCGAGGCGGGCTCGGTGGTGACGGTGCAGAAGAAGCGCTGGAAGGCGCACCAGCTCGACAGGCTGGAGAAGGCGAAGGTGGCGAAAGCGAATTTCATGGTATGCGTGCTCGACAGGGAAGAAGCGGACTTCGCAGTCCTCCGCGAGTCGGGCGTGGAGATGAAGGCGCGGATAGAGAACTACGACCGCGAGAACATGGAAAAGTATTACGACAAGATAATCTCGTATCTCAGGGGCCAGGAGGTGCAGACCATCGTCGTGGCGGGGCCGGGCTTCGAGCGCGAGAATTTGCTGCGGTACGTGACTGCGAAGGACAAAGAGTTGGCGAGGAAAATCATAATCGAGCATGCGAGCGCGACGGGCATGAACGGCGTGCAGGAGGTCCTCAAGAAGTCGGCGAACAGGCTTCTCAGGGAGACGCGCGTGGCCAGGGAAGCCGGGTACGTCAACGAAATCCTGAAGCGCATGAAGACGGACGGGCTCGTCGTGTACGGAGCGAAAGAGACGGAAAAGGCGATTCGCATGGGCGCGGTCGAGACGCTTTTCGTGGCGCAGGAGAAGGTGAACGAGTTCGAGCGGCTGATGGACGAGGAGGAGAAGATGGCAGGCGCAGTCGTCATAATAGCAGCAGACCACGAGCTCGGGGAGCAGTTCCTGCACATCGGAGGGATAGCCGGGTTTTTGAGGTTCAGGGTTGAGTTCTAGGCTCAGGATAGAATCCTGAATTTCTAAGCTACTGCCGCCACACAATCAGGCTGCAAAAGGCTTCTCAGGTCGCTCTCGTGCTGGTCAATTATTATTCTTATTTCCTTTTTGTCCGAGACATTTATCTCTTTTATGGGATGTTCGGCCATCTGAAGCACCATGTCATCGATTTTTCTATGTATATGCAGCACGCTATTCTTGTCTACGTGAAAGGAATAAGGCGGTTTTTCAAGGCTTTTTTGTCCTGCGTACGGAGACGAGTCCCTGCATATTCTAAATCCTTTATACTCCAGAATCTTCATAATAGATAAGATATGCAGGAAGATTTTTAATAATATATGTTCCTTTGGATTTTCAAAAACAGGCCTTCTTTCAGTCCTTCTTGAAGAATATGAAGTATAGCATTCCCGCCAGCAGGACCAGCACTATTGCTGCGAAATCGCTGAGCTCGGAGAAGTTGGGCGGGAAGCCGAGGATGACGCGCACTGAGTCCTCGTCGTAAAGCTCGGGGTCTGCCTGCGACTCGTTGCCGACCAGGGTGAGCATGAAGTCGTCCGCGGACGGGACGAGGCGCGCGTAGATGAGCCTGTCTTCCGAGGGGTTCAGGGCCACGGTAAGCTTCTGCGAGTCCGTCTCCACGAACCTTGCGAAGGCGGGCATCAACCACAGGGTGACGTTGTCGTAGCTGTCCTGGATGTTCCTTACCTCGATGCCTACCAGTTCGTTGGAACCGAGAATCGCCCTCACTTCCTCCATCACGAGGAAGTTGCATATGGGATGCAGGTAGACCGTGTAGTAGAAGTAGCCGGCCGGGGCGTTGGGCGGCAGGAATTCGGTCATGCTGGCGTTTTCCGCCCGGATGTAATAGGAGACCTCCATCCTTTCCTGCGCAGCGGTCAGGTTCATCTGTATGGAGGCGTTGCACTCCCTGATGTTGAGGCAGGAGACGGGCGTCCAAGCCGACGGGGCCGCGCCGACCGCGTGCTTGGAATAGTAGACTGTTATGTTGAGTACGCCGGTCACGTCGGCCTTAGCATTAACAGATATGACGACGGTCCTGTTGGTCGCGACCTTGCCTCCGTTCCTGATGCTGTTCTTGGTCGTGTTTTCTATGGTCGCGAAGGTCACGAGCTTGGGTATGTAAATCGTGATGTTGGTCTCCCAGACCGCCTTGGATTCGTAGTTGCCGGCGTTGTCCAAAGCGACGGCCTTGAAGAAGAACGTGTAGTTGTTGAAGTCCTGCACCCACGAAAGCTCGTTGGACGGGTTGAACTCGTATTGCGTCAGAGTCGTACACCTGCCTCCCGGGAAGCTGACGTTGTATTGCTCATTGGGGCAGTAGTAGTTGCCGTTGTCGCAATACTTGTAAGTCACGTAATAGCATTTCACCCCGCTGTGGCTGTCGCTTCCTGTCCATGAGATGTTGAAGACGCTGCTCATCACGAAGGTGTTGGGAACGGGCTTCGTCATTGCTGAAGCGGGGGCGACGTAATCGATGCCCACCCTGTCCACCGTTTTTTCGGCGATGTTGTTCCTTGGTGTCGTTGGCCCATACCTTCACCGTGTAGTTGCCCGACGAGACGGAATGCACGTTAAAAATCGCCTGTGTAATTGCCGGAAGCGTCCTGGCTCATTTTGTTCCAGGGACCGGAGTTCGTGAGGTTTTCCCAGCGGTAGCGGACGTGGTCGACCGCATCGTTGTCCGTGACCCTGGCCGTCACGCTGAAGTTGGCGTTGTGCCAGCCTGACGCAGGGCTGAAGATGGTTATGTCCGGAGCTTGCCTGTCTATCCTGACGTTGCTTACCGAGGCGTTGCCGGAGTTGCCGACGGAATCGTTCGCCCTGACCCTTACCGAATACACGCCGTCGGCCATCACATCGACGTCGAAGTTAGCGGTGTATTCGCCGCCGCTGAGCGCCATCCCTACCCAGGCGCCGGTGCTGGTGGTGTTTTCCCAGCGATAGAATACCTTGTCAATCGACGAGTACGTGTCACTGACCGTGGCGTTCGCCGTGAAGTCAGCCGAATAAACGTCATTCGTTTTCGGCCGGTTTATGGTGATGGAAGGCGGCGACTTGTCCACAGCGAACTGGTAGTTCGTGTCGTTGCGCTTCAGCAGCCAACCGCCGTTGCCCTCGAAGTCCGACCACAGCCCGCAATAGTCGACGGTCCACATGCCCTCCGGGTCTTCCGGCCTCACGGTATATGAGAACAGCACGTTGGTGCCCCAGTTGTCAAAATAGACGACGCTGCCGTTGGATTTGACCACGGCGCATTCGGAAAGTATGGTGAAGCCCAGCGGGCTCTTGCTGACGCCGGAAAGCGCTATGCTGAACGAGCCTCCTGTTCCGTATGAGCCGGTCGGATAGGAATATGAAACCCAGTCGCCAGTGACAGGCGCGGATGAGCCGCCGACCGAGCATGAGACGAGGCTGTTGCTGCAGATTGAGGACGCAGCGCACTTGTAGGAGCCCGTCCTGCCGCAGGCGGAAGTGACCCATATCCTCTCGTTCCCTGTTCCCGGCGAAGGCGCTGTGCAAGCGAGCCTGCATCCTCCGCTGGCGTAACAGTTGCCGTCAGGCCCGTCGCATATGCCCTGGGTGTATAAACATGCGTCTCCGCACTGCTTTCCCTGGCAGGCGTTCGTTTTCAGATGGAAGGAGTTGCTCTGCTTCAGCGTCTCGAAATTGTTCGCGCGGTCATTAGAATAATAGCATACCTTGAGGTCGCAAGTCTGGCCGAAGGGGCAGGTCACGTTGTCCTTGACAAAACCCGCGCTGACGACGGTGAAGCCCGTTGTGCCGCAGCTGTCGGTGGCGTTCACAATTTTATAGTAAGTCTTGTTGCAGCCCGAGCCGCCCGTATCGGAGCACGTGAGGTTGAATGCCGTCACGTTGTAGCCGGTGTAGTCGCCTCCGTCCTCGTCTATAACCGTGGATGGCGCGTTGACGTCGACGAGCAACTGCGAGGAGACGTCGGTGTCGTGGTTGCCTGCATTGTCCTCGACCCACAGGCACAGCCAGTCGTTGTGGTTCGTGTTAACCGTTATGGTCGCGGCCGTGGTGGAAAGCGTGTAACTCGCCTTCGTCGTCGCGCAGACGCCGTCCGCGTCGAAATAATACCATTTCGTCGTCACGCAGGCAGAGTCGCCGGTGTCCGTGCAGCTGAGGGTTATCACGTCAGAACTAATCCAGATTGTCGACTCGTCGGTTATGGAGGCGACCGGGTTTATCTTGTCGATCCTGAATTCGGATGGTGTTGAAAACCCTGTATTGCTCGCGGCGTCCTTCGCCGCGGCGCAGAGCCACTGGTGGCTTGAAATTGTCTGGGGGCTGGTGAGCGTGTAATCAGCGTATGTCTGCGAGCACGCGCCGGGGTTTGATGAAGAGCTTCTCAGCCTGTACGTCGCTGCGTCGCAGCCGCTGTAAGGGTCTGAGCATGAGACCGCTGCGCTGGCGTCCGTGTTCTGCCAATTCGATGGGGCTCCGCTGACCGATACGGTCGGAGCTGACTTGTCTAGGCGGACCGTCTGCGATTTGACCGCCTCTGCATTCGTCGCGGCGTCCGTCGAATAATACCTCACGTAATTCGTCCCCTCTGTGGAGACGGCAAATGAAGATGAATACGCCGTCGAGGGTGTGCAGGCGTCGCTCTGGTCCACGCAATAGTAAGTCGATGCGCATCCGCTGCCTCCGGTGTCAGTGCATGAAAGCACGATGGCGACGTTCGCCGTATACCATGAAGATGCGCAGGCCGCCCCGTTGCAGGTTATGCTTGTGACTGGCAGCGTCTTGTCTACCTTGAATTCCGTCGGGCTTGAAAACCCGTCATTGCCCGCGTTATCCTTAGCGGCCGCGCATACCCAGACGTGGCTGGAGACGGTCTGCGGGCTGGTCAGGGTGTAGCTGCTGTAGGTGGTGGGGCATGAGCCTGGGTTTGAAGCGTATGTGAGTAGTTTGTAGCTCGTGACGTCGCAGCCGCTGTAGGAATCGCTGCATACGACGCTTGCGGTCGCGTCGGTCTTCTGCCAGCTCGCCGGGGCTCCGCTGACCGAGACCGTTGGCGGCGTCGTATCAAGGACGCAGTCATCAGAAACGCTGCACATGTATCCCACCGGGCACTGGTTGTTGGTGGCGTCGCTGCAGTCATACCACGTCCCTGCATTGCAGTAGTCGTTGTCCCCGTTGCCGTCGCCGTCGACGGAAGTGCTACCGCTGGTCACGCATGTGCTGCCGTCTGTCGTGACGCAGTCAGTCGCCGAGTTGCAGCATGCGCTGTCGCTGGAGGCGCAGTCGCCGGCAACAGCAGGGAAGCCAGCCGCGGCCTCGCAATACCTGTAATTCTCTCCCGAGTCGTCGCCGCAGCATTCCATCTCGCCCAAATTACATTCCCCGAAACCTGATTCTCCGCATCTTATTGCCGCCTGCTGGGCGCAGTTGCAGCCCACAGACGTTGGATAACTATCGCAGTCCTTCCATGTCCCGGGCTGCGTAGAGCCGTCGCAGTAGGCGTAGTTGTCTATTGAGGACGAAGCGTCAACATCATGCCCCCTGCTGCTTGTATGGCATGTAGGATCAGTGGGGTCGACGCAGTTGGAAGGGTTGTTACAGCAGGCAGTGTCGGAGCTGCTGCATGACCAGGTGATAGCAGAATCCTTTTGACAGTATGCATAATCCTCAGTTGAATCGTCGCCGCAGCACTCCGTCTGTCCCTTGACACACTCATCGAAAGTCTCTCCGCATTTTACCCCGCTGGCGCTTCCGCATACGCTTGCCCCGCAATCAGAGTAATAGGTATCGCAGTCATGCCATTTTATATCACTGCCGCAATACGCCCACATGTCATTGCCGCTTGTCTGGGTTTTATGGGCTTCCTGAGTATTGCTGCAGGTGTAATCAGGCTGGACGCAGTCCGTGCTGGGATTACAGCATGCTGTTACGCTGCAGGTCCAGTCAACAGTGGAGACAGTGTTGCATGTATTTTTATATTCATTTTCATCATCCCCGCAGCACTCCGTCTGCCCTTTGCTGCACTCACTGAGTGCCTCGCCGCATGTTGTACTGGCATAGCCGCATACAGAACAACTAGTCGGGTAATTGTCGCAATCATACCACGTATGGCCGCTGCCGCAATACGCCCACTGGTCAACCCCGCTTGAGACCTGGTAGTCGGATCCTGTAGCGTAGCAATTGTCGTCGGTGTTGCAGTCGGTGCTCGGGTTGCAGCAGGCGGTCCTGCCATCGCAGCTCGATGTCTTCCATGCAATAAGAGTGGTTGCGGTGCATGTTAATACGTTCTCGCTGCTGTCGTCTCCGCAGCATGCAGAAGCACCCGCACCCTCGCCCCCGATGCCCCAGGGTTTACCGCAAGATGTGCAGTAAGTTGATGGCGGGGTGTCGGGATTAATTGCGGTATCGTCGCAGTAACCGGGGTTGCTAACTGTGCCGCTTCCTGTGCAGGACCAGTCGTAATAAAAACATCCCGGACATGGATTGCCACTTCCTCCGCAAGCAGGTGTATTATCAAAATCATTACAAAGTGACCCTACGTAGCTGCAATAGATACCACTTGGATAATATTCATACAAGTTGACACTGCTTTGACAGCTATCAGGAAAATTCACAGTAGTAAATTCTCCCTTGCATTTTTTATCTACACAAGTGTCATGATATTCTTTGCAAACCCCTTGTGTTTTTGGAGCGATACCCCCATCGTTATCCGTTGCTGAATCCCAGCAATTTGTATTTATAGTACAGGGGGTTCCTGCATCTGCCCAAACTGGGGAAGCGTTTGATAAAAGGAATAATACGCAAATCGAGACCGAGACGGTCAAAAACAGGAAAGGCGAATGCTTTTTCCCCATGATTTACTATTAGTCTCGATTATTTATTAGATTGTTAATTTCAACGATGTAAAAATAACTATATTGCCCGGCACATGCGCTTTCAATCGCTCCAGATGCCCGCTTCTAAACCTAGCGCTAGCTTGAAGCCGCTCCTTTTGCCTTCAACTACCATGCTTTTTATCAGGTCTCTACTCCACATCTCCGCCTTTCCGCGCAGCCTTATTTTTTTGGCTAGAGTGACAGAAGCCTCAAACCCGGCTGAAAATCCGTCAGGCGATAAAGATGACTTTTGCAGGTTCACGTGAGCGAACGGGCTGACCTTAACCCCGAGCGGAAAATCGACGCCGTACAGCTGGCCCCCTATTCTCAGGAGATCGACCTTTCCTTTCCCGATAAAATCGAGATCAGTCCCGAGAGAAAATTTAAAGGGATTTTTACCGCCCGGGTTGAACATCGAACTGGCTTCGCAGACGCTTCCCAGCGGCGTCAAGTATAGACTGAAAAGAGGAGGCGTTATTTCAAGGCCGTCAGCCAGTTTTAACGTGAACGGCTTGCCGGTCCTTTCCCCTTTAGTCAGATACCTGAAAACAGACCCAAGGCTTTCCCATGTCGGGTAAGACAAAATATCAGCCGCCAAGGCCTGTATCAGATAACCTTTCTTGGTGAGATTTATGCCTCTGGACTGGAGAAGACCTGTGTAGATGTCCGGGTCGGTCTTGATGCCTTTTTGATGGTAATCGGCGAACATATACCGGGAAGGCAGTTCGCTGAATATCGCATCGAACCTTTGTTCTGCAAGGCCTACGCCCAGTATGTAAACCACATCTTCAAGTTTTGACCGAAGGTGGGAAAGGCTGTCACAAAAACTAAGCTCGCCCTTCAGCATGGACTGTTCCCATCCCCTTTTCGCATTAAGCTCGTCCTGGTTAAGCCCGTTGACCGTTATCCTGAAAATAGCGTCGTCATCCAATTTTATGTAATTTTCGAAACCAATGGGTTTTTGCCTGTAGCGGGGTGCAAAAAAACCTCCCCAGTCCGATAAGTCTATATCGATTCCCGGGTTTATGCCACGCCTCTCCAAATCTATATCGTGGGCTGTTTCATGGGCATAATAAGAAGAAACATGCGACCCCCACAGGGCTCCTGCCGCAAGGCCAAGCCTGCCCAGCAGGTTTTTGTCGAGTCCCAGTTTTTCGCCCAGATAATCATTGCCCTCTCCTAAAATCTGGTTGGATGCGTACCAGCAGTCTGAAAGCGATTCGGAATCTTTTAGGGGGTTTTGCGTCAAGTTAATGGAAAGGGTCCTTTTTGGCGTTTTTCTGTGTTTGCTGGCATCCTTTATTTCGGCAGCATATTCCGCCGGTTTACTTGCATGCTCAGTTGTCGGCTTCGTGTTAACAAGGTCATCGTAAAATCTTTCCCCGTATAAGTTATCCGGGCCATCTCCTGCAGAAGCTGGGACTGCCGCGATTGCCAGCAGGCCTAAACCTCCCAGCACCGGCAAAACTCTGCTTTTATACCTTTTCTTCAGAGCATCGTAAACCTTCATGTTTTTAATTGTTTTTCTGGTTTTAAAGCTTTTACTACCTTCTAATGGTATTATAATTTTACCGCTTCCCCCATTCCACGATCAGGGCATGGAACTCCTTGTAGAGCGCGACGTCGCGCGGGAGGCGCGCCTCGAAATGGCTGCGCAGGCTTTCGTAATCCCCGCCCGCCTTTGTCTGCTTTGTCTTCATGCCGAGCGAGCGCACGAAGCGCCTGGTGTAGGCGTCGATGACGAAGAACGGCCTGTTGCAGGCGTATAGCAGGATTGAATCGCAGGTCTCGGGGCCGATGCCTTTCACCTTCAGCAGCTCTTCCCTCTTAACTTTTTTGTTGAATTCAGAAAAGCTGCCGAATGAGAGGATGAACTGCGCGAGCGTTCGAAGGCGAATGGCCTTCTGCCTGTAGAAGCCGCTAGACCTGATGTGTTTTTCGAGTTCTTCGGTTTTTATCCCAAGGGTTTTTTCCGGGGAAATGATTTTATTTTCTAAAAGGACGTCGAGCGCCTTCTCGACGTTCCTCCAGTTCGTGTTCTGGGTGAGAATCGCGCCGACGCATATCTCCCATTCTTTCGGCTGGAAACTGCGATGCGTCGGCCACCATGCCTGGCGGCCGTAGTCGTTCAGCAGCGAATTGTAGATTTTGAGCAAAGCCTGCGCCATGGGAATATTTTAAAGGCATGAAAATAAAACCTACTCATGAAAATCGACGGCATAGGCTTCGACTACGGCAACACGCTGGTCAGCGACCCCTTCCCGAGAGTGATGGAGCTTAAGGCGAACGACTTCGTCAGGATCATGGAAGCTAACGGCTACGAAGTCGCTGGTAAGAAGTTCGTCGAGGCGTGGGCGGAGGTCAACAGGAATCTCAACTACCCGTTCTGCTCGCATTTCGCGCAGGAGCTGCCGCTGATAAAAGCGACGCTGGAAGCGCTTGGGGTGAAGAAGAACGACAGGTCGAAGATAAGCCAGCAGCTGCTCGTCGCCTACAGGAGCGGCCTGAAATACGTCCTCAGAAACGACAAGAGCCTGGTGAAGGTCAGGGAGCTGCTCGCGGAACTGAAGCAACGGAAGAAAAAGCTTATCATCCTCTCCAACGAGAGGGTCGACACGCTGAACGCGCAGATGCAGTGGACGGGACTGGCGAAGTTTTTCGACAGGATAATCGCCTCAAAAAGGTTCGGGATAGAAAAGCCCGACCCGCAGATATTCAGGTACATGCTGCGCGCGCTTGACGTGCCGAAAGAACGCGTTCTCTACGTCGGCGACGACCCGGAGAGGGACATAAGGCCGGCGAAGGCGCTTGGCATGAAGGCGGTCATGCTCGAGCGGCCGAAAGATGAAAGCGCCAGCTGGAGGAGCTACAGCTTCGAGCTGAAGGGCAGCGAGAAGCCGGATGCCGTGATAAAGGACCTCGCGGAACTGCTGCGCATAGTTGAATGACTAAAGAACAGCAAGGAGTTGTTAACATAAATTCGTGGGCTCGCATATACAGAAAAATGATTTTCCGGGTCTTCTTAGAATTCTTCATTTTCTTGATATCTCTTCCAATTCCTCTATCTCCTTGCCGATAATCGCAACCAGCTTTTCGTTCAGTTCACTTAACATCAGCTTTATCTTGCTCACAAACTCCCTTGCGTTTCTCATAATGGTATCAGTTTCTTTGTGGCTTATGGAAATGCCGTATTGCGCAGTTTCCCTTGCTCTCTTGGTTTTCCACAAATAGTCGATGTATTTTTCATCCATGGTTATTGTTTCAATCCTTTCTTTCAACTCGTTGAACTTTCCTATCAGTTCTTTGCTTATCTGCTCGCCGAAAAGGTATTCCAGAACGGCCGCGGTTGTGGCGTGATCCTTGCTTTCCAGCCCTATTTTTGCAAGCAATGCCGTAGCAGACTGGTACATTGCATAATAGGCAGAAATTACGACCCAATCCTCATGCCCGAGCCTGTTCAAATCCGTCATAACAATCAGATTGTGGTCTGCTTTCTTGATATGGCCATCGCTTAGATAATCGTTTGGCCTTGACACTCTAAGGCCTCTTTCTTCTTTGGCCCGCTTCATCGCCCTTGTGATTATGTCTTTCGCTCTCATTTGAACACCATGTTTACAAGTTTCTCTACCCCGTAGAGTATGTAATGGTTGTTTATAATCTCTTTGATTACAGCCTTATCTTTCTGTTTTTTGAAGTCATCGGGGGTCATTATTATTGTGCTAATCTCCTTTCCGTATTTTGCATACATACCTTTTGTTATTTTGTCAATTCCTGCCTTGCCTCTGCTTATCAGCAAGATATCAATATCGCTTTCCTTTGTTGCTGTGCCTTTGGCATAAGACCCGAACAGAACGATAGAAATTGCATCAACCTGCGTTTCTGCGGCTTTGACAAAATCCTCCAAAATTAGCTTCAACTCTTTATTCTGGCTTAAAAATTCACCCCTTTTTTCAATTTCGCTTAACTGCATTAATGCCATTGTTTTCTCATTCGTCACATTCAATGAGCAAAGATAGGATTTGCCAGCTTTTTCTTTGATTATTACATCGTCTTTGTTTAGCTTATTGACAGTTCTGTGGACAAAGGAATAGTACTCTTCCAGAGCTTTTGCTATCTCATTAATTGTAAATTTCTTTTCTATGTCTCTGGCCAGCAAATCCACTATTTTTAGCTCGAGTTTCATATTATCACTTTTTATGATAATATTATCACTATAAGTGATATATAAACCTTTCGCTGGCTCACTACGCTGAAATTTCTCTTAAGCACATTCTTCATCTGAACTTTAGTCTGGAATAAATCACGAAGAACAGGACGAAGAACGGCAGGATTTCCAGGCGGCCGAGCAGCATGTCTATCATCAGCAAAACCTTTCCAGCAGGGTTCATCGCCGCGACGCTGATTGTAGTGAGGCCGACGTTCCCTTCAGCCGACGCGGAAACGAAGAACGCATCCGCCGGCGCATAGCCCATGAAGCTGAACAGCATCGACGAGATGACGAGTATGATGAGATAGGTGAAAGAGAACAGCGAGATGATGGTCAACTCCTGGTCGTCTATGGTCTTCCTGCCGAACTTGAACGGCACGACCGCCGAGGTCGGATAGAATATCTTCTTGCTTATCCACGTGACCGCCTTGCCGAGGATGCCGACCCTCACCAGACGCAGGCCGCCCGCGAGCGAGCCGGCGCAGCCGCCTATGAGCATGGCCATGACCAGGATGAATTTCGAAAGCTCGGGGTAGCTGGCGACGCCGAGGCTGAAGGCGTTCGACGTGAGCGCGGAGAAGGTGTGGAACACGCCGCTCCTGACCGGGTCCGCAAGCGGGAGGAATGAGAGCGTCAGCAGCACTGAAAAAATCACCGTGAAAAGCCAGAACAGCTGCGCCTCGCTGTTCCTGAGATATATCTTCAGCTTTCCCTCGAAGAGCTTCGTGTGGATGAAAATCGAGGTCGCGCCGATTATCATGAGGATGATGGCGACGATTTCTATCATGAAGCTCGAGTAGTAGCCGAGCGAGCCGTTCTTCACCGAGAAGCCGCCCGACGATACCGCGGTGAGCGAATGGTTGAGCGAGTCGAAGGCTGGCATGCCGGCGAGCATGAAGAGCACTATGCCCGCGAGCGTGTAAACGCCGTAGATCGTGAATATCTTTTTCGCGCTGCGCAGGACGTTGGCTTCCAGTTTGAACGTCTTCGCCTCCGCCTTATACATGTAGTAGACGGACAGCCCCGGCGAGGACAAGAGGAGGATTATCATGACCAGCGTTCCCAGCCCGCCGAGCCACTGGGTCAGCGAGCGCCAGAGCAGGATGGAGTATGGCAGCGTTTCCGGAGCGACGGTGGTGAAGCCGGTTGTCGTGAAGCCGGAAACCGATTCGAAGAGCGCGTCCAGCGGCTGCATGTGGTCGAGGTAGACGACGGTGCCCAGGAGCGAAACCACGAGGAACGAAAGCCCAGCGAGCACCATGGCCGCGCCGAGCGTGAGAGTTTCGCGCCTGAACCTCTTTATCAGGATTATGCCGATGACGAAAGAGATGAAGGCGCCGAGCAGGAACGGGATGTAGACGCCGTCGTCGAATACGAAGCTCGCGAAAAAGGGAATGAGCATCGAGACCGCGAGCGCGACGAGGACGAAGCCCAGATAGGAGAAAACGGATTTCAGGTCCATGTTTTATAATGTAAACCGCATTAATAATAAATTGAGTTCCGCTGTTTTGGCTTGCGCTCCGTTGGGCTATGCGGCTCGGGTTGGGCTTATGGCAAAGATGAAGGGCTTCATGCACATCGTCGAGATACTGCTCATCATCGTCCTCCTGTTCTTCGTTTTCAGCCAGTTCGCCTCCATCCCTGGGCCGGCGACGGACTGGCAGAAGACCAAGCTCGGCATGATGGCGGACGACGCGCTCCGCGCGCTTGACGCCAAGGGGATTGACTGGTTCAACAAAACCGAGGTCGACGCGGAGCTTAACCGCACGCTGCCGGAGAACGTGATATACGCGGTGACGCTCCAGAACGCCATCAAGCCGGAGATAAAGCTTGGCTGCCTCTGCAGCGACAGTGAGTTCGCAGAGGTGAACAGCATGCTTTCGCCCGGATGGTTTGCCATAAACGGCAGGAAAACCACTTTTGAAGTGGTGAAAGTCGGGAGCGCCAGCGAACTGTTCTCGCTGGATTTCGACGTAACTCTTGTCCGCGGCTACGAGGACCTGACCCCTGCTGCGACGCAGGCAGCGCTCAGGAATTTCCTGGGCCACAACAAAGGCGTGGTCGAGATAGCGGACCTGAACGTGATTGATAGTGTGCAGGAAACGGTGTTCGGCCTGGATTCAGGTTTAACTGTCTCGGACAGCACGGGCATAATATTCCCGGACGCGGCCATGCAGGACGGCAGGGAGGCCAACGTCATCTACGAGCGCTTCATCCACGTACCACTGTTCTACGACAACTTCGGCAACACGGGCCAGTGGGCCGGAGACGCGGACATCGCCGCAGTCGGCAGCACGCCGCCCGCGCTCGAGCTGGCGGGCGAAGGCTGCAACGCAGGGGAAGACAACTCCTTCATTTTCACCAGGTTCTATGACTCCTTCGCAAGCGGGGAAATAGACTTCGACGTTTACCTTGAGAACGGCGCTTACCTGCTCGTGGGCTTCGCCAAGGGTGGCGGCTATGCTTATTTAGCTTCGCTCTCGACCAACAGGACGACGGGATACACTTCATTCTACCGCTCCCCGCCGCTTGGCTCAACGGGTTCGAACACATCCGTCCTCGTCGCGTCACTGACATGGAAACACGTGAAAATAACCGCGGAATACGGCAGCATGAAGCTTTACGTCGACGGCAAAATGGCCGCGTCGGCGCAGGCGGCAGGGCTCGACCAGTCGAACATGAGCCTTTCCAACAGGTGCGGGAAAGCCTACGTGGACAACGTAAGGGTGACGGAGCCTGAAAGGAGGGAATTCGCCAGCTTCCTCGTGAACGAGAACGTCACCCAGATCAGCGGCAACCAGAACAAGATGCTCCTCGTGCAGAAGGCGAGCGGCCTGCCTGCGTGCGTGATAAACTACAACATAGAAGGCATAGGCAGCGGCAGGACCGCGTGGCTTTCCAATGCGACCCAGCTCAGCGACGACTACGCCACGCTGGTAAAGGCGCTCGTGGCGTGGGCCGCGGGCAGCGAGCACAGGCTCGCGAAGGCTGAAATAAAGAAACCAGCGTCTTCCTACATCTACAAATCGCTCGGCAACGAGATGCAGGAGAACGTGAAAATCATCCTCGAGCTCGGCTATCTTTACTGAGATGCAGGAGAACGTGAAAATTTACTGAACTGCAATGCGCTCGAGACGTGCAATCTTTTAATACAGCCGGCGAATACTTATTATGGCCTACCATCACGGGCACGAGCAGGCTCCTGAAGTCGTCAGGGTCAGGACTCCGAGAGGGCGCGAAGTACTCGGCGTCGTCGAGGAAATGCTTGGCGCTGGCAGGTTCAGGATAAAGTGCAGCGACAAGAAGACGCGCATGTGCAGGGTCTCGGGCAAGTTCAAACGGAAGCAGTGGATAAGGCCCGGGGACGTCGTCCTGGTCCAGCCGTGGGAAGTCGAGAGCGACGAGAAAGGCAACGTGATATGGAAATACAGGTTCGCCGAGATAGAATGGCTGAGGAAGAGGGGCATCATCTCCGGCATCTGATTTTACAGCCGTCATGCTTCATGAAAACGCCGCCCAGACGGTGAAACATTTAAGTTATGCTGTTATTAAAATTCTCTTATGATGGCCCATGATTGAGCTTGTCAGAATCCCGGAGCAGAGGAAGGGCGCGCTTATAGGGAAGAACGGCTCGGTAAAAAAGGAGCTCGAGAAAAAGACTCACACCTCGCTCACGGTCGGCGACGACGTCGAAATCGATGGCGAGGCGCTCGACGTGCTGAAGGCGAAGGAGATAGTGAAGGCGATAGGCCGCGGCTTCGCCGCCAGATAAGGCGCTGAAGCTCCTGCATGACGATTTCCGCCTCGACGTGATAAGCCTCGGCGACGAGAGCGAGAAGCAGATGAAAAGGACAATAGCAAGAATCATAGGCAGGGACGGCAAAAGCAGGCACACCATCGAGACGCTGACCAAGACGGACATCTGCGTTTACGGAAAAACGATCTCCATAATAGGCAAGTGGGACGAAGTCGAGAGAGCGAATGAGGCGATAGGCCTGCTGATAAAAGGGAAAACGCACGCTTACGTGTATCGCTGCCTTGAGGAAGGGAAGGATGAAGAAAGCTGAAGACATGGCCAAGGAGCAGCGCGAGATTTCGGTATCCGAGTTCTTCGAGAAGAACCGCCATCTCCTCGGCTACGACAACAAGGCGAAAGCGCTTCTCATGATAGTCAAGGAAGGCGTCGACAACGCGCTCGACGCGACCGAAGAGGCGGGCATGCTGCCGGAAATTTTCGTGAGCGTGAAGGAGCTCGCCCCCGAGAAATACGAGATAATAATCGAGGACAACGGGCCCGGCATCGTCGAGAAGCAGATACCCAGGATTTTCGGGAAGCTGCTCTACGGCTCGAAGTTCCACAGGCTCCGCCAGAGCCGCGGCCAGCAAGGCATAGGCGTCTCCGCTGCGACGCTTTACACGCAGCTTACTACCGGGGAGCCGCTCGAAATATTCAGCTCGACAGGCAACGGAAAGCTGCACCAGTACAAGATAAAGATAGACGTGCGCAAGAACGAGCCCATCATAGTTGAAAGCTCCACCACGGAAAAAGACAGCCTGCAGGGGGCCAAAATGAGATTCGCGACCGGCGTTGCGCTGAGGTTCATGACCGAGGGCATTTACAGGGATTACAGGCAGTCGATACCCGAATACATAAGGCAGACCGCGATAGTGAACCCGCACGCGAAGATAACTTTCGTGGCGCCGGACGGCGTGGAAAGCGTGTACGAGAACGCGGTCGGCCACCTGCCGCGCGAGCCGAAGGAGATAATGCCACACCTGCACGGCGTCGAGTTCGGCGTTTTCACCCGCATGCTTCGCGACACGAAGGCGCGGACCTTCGCCAGCTTCCTGACCAGCGAGTTCACCAAGGTCGGAAGGGTTACGGCGAAGGACATATGCACGCGGGCGGTCATAGAGGAGACGAGGAAGCCGCGGAGAATCACGGACGAGGAGGCGCGCAGGATCGTGGAGGTCATAAAGGGCGTGAAGCTGCTCAAGCCGCCGACGGACTGCCTGTCGCCTCTCGGCGAGGACGTCATCAAGAAAAGCCTCGAAAAGGAATTCAGGCCGGAGTGGGTCGATGCCGTGACCAGGCCTCCCGAGGTCTACAGGGGATGGCCCTTCCAAGTCGAGGTGGGCATCGCCTACGCAGGCGCGATCACGGAGCCGAAAGTCATGAGGTTCGCGAACCGCGTGCCGCTGTTATATCAGCAAGGGGATTGCGCTATCACGAAGTCGATTTCTGACATCGAATGGAGGAGATACGGCCTCGCGAATTTCATGAAGACCTCGGCCGAGAACCCCGAGCCGGTCGCGATATTCGTCCACCTGTTTTCAGTGTGGGTGCCGTTCACCTCCGAATCGAAGGAGGCAATCGCGAGTTATCCGGTCATAATCAAGGAAATAAAACTAGCGCTGCAGGAATGCTCGCGTAAGCTGGGGCTTTACCTTTCCGGTAAGCGCAAAAGCGAATACCACCAGCAGAGGATGCAGACCTTCGAGCGCTATGCGGACGAGACTGCGAATGCTATTTCAGAGCTCACTGAAGAGAACAAGGAGAAAATAAAGCAGGAGATTTTCGAGCTCATAAATTCGAAAAGGCATAAAATAACGGAGGAAGATGATGGAGAAAGCGAAGGCGGAGAAGGAAAGGAAGGAAGCGCAAAAGCTGCAGGAACTGGGAAAGAACGTCCTGCGCCAGATAGAAAGGCAGGAAAACCCAAAGCTAGAGCTGCCGGTCAGGTCACTCTCGAACATATATTTTGACGAGAAGAACGGCCTTATCCAGCTGGGCGAAAAGAAGAGCGAGCGCTTCTACCTGAACGCCGCGCACACCAAGAAGTTCATGCAGACGCTGATGGTCGCCGCGGAATGCAAGAACATACGCAGGCAGGGCGTTACCACGTCGATTCGTGACCTTTACTACGCGCTCAAGCGCACAATTCCAGGGACGAGGGAAAACACGTTCGAGGAGCAGGACGAGAGCGACCCCGTCATCGAGGACCTTGAGGCGATGCTCAACACGCTCAGGGAAAACCTCAGCCTCAAGGCCGATCGCAAGGGCTACATGGCGGGCAACGTCGTCCTAAACGACATGGGCGACAGGATAAACTGCGCCAAGATGGGCAGCTCCGGCTGGGCGATCCCGAGCAACGTCGAGAGCGACATCATCCGGTTCGAGGACGTCAAGGCAGACTACGTCCTGGTCATAGAGAAAGACGCCGTCTGGCAGCGCCTCAATGAAGACAAGTTCTGGAAGAAGCACAACTGCCTCATCATAACCGGCAAGGGCCAGCCCGCGCGCGGGACGCGCCGCCTCGTCAACCGGCTCCATATTGAACACAAGCTGCCCGTATACGTGCTGTGCGACGCCGACTGCTACGGCTATTATATTTACTCGGTCATCAAGCAGGGCTCCATCAATCTTTCCTTCCTGTCAGACCGGCTGGGCACGCCTGACGCGAAATACATCGGGCTCACGACGCTCGACGTCGAAAAATTCGGCATACCTCACAACGTCACGATAAAGATGAACAACCTCGACATCAAGCGCACGAAAGAGCTCATGCAATACGTCTGGTTCAAGCCCAAGGAATGGCAGAAGGAGCTCAAGAACATGCTACATTTCGGCTACAAGCTCGAGTTAGAAGCGCTGTCGGCGAAGGGGATAAGGTTCATCTCCGAGACATACCTGCCCGAAAAAATCAGGCAGCAGGACTTCTTGCCTTAGAAAGGATTTTGCAAAGGGAATGAAAAACCTTTTTATTTCTGGCGCTGGTTAAACTTTAGTATTGTCCCGATAGCTCAGTGGTAGAGCGATCGGCTGTTAACCGATAGGTCGCAGGTTCGAACCCTGCTCGGGACGTCGTTCCCTGCCCGGGACGTGACGAGCGAAAGAAACAGGCCCTGCCTGTTTCAATCGATTTAAGCGCAGGCAAGCCTGCGTCAGCCTGCTGCTTCTGAAACGTTTTTCAAGCTTTAGCCCAATAACTTAACATGGAGCTCTTCGAGCTTGTCGACAGGCACTGCAACATCCGCCTTCTCAGGACGAGCTGCAACTTCAGGGAATGCGGCAGGAAGCCGTCGAAGGAGATGCTGATATACCAGATAGACATGCACACGGCCAAGAAAAGGGACATAATTTCGCTCTATTTGTGCCCCGAGCATTACCAGGAAATGGAAAAGGCGCTGGAAAGCGTCATAGGCAGGTTCAGGGCGGGCAAGATATACAAGATACAGCAGGAAGACCGCAGCATAAAAGTGGTCACGTATTGATTTTTAAATTGCCTGCCAGAATATTATGGTTATACGGGGGGCAATAGCTCAGCCCGGGAGAGCGCTCGGCTGAAGACCGATAGGTCGTGGGTTCAAATCCCACTTGCCCCATCTTTCTTTTTATGTTTTTATTGTCTGCTTTCAAAAATTTCCTATGAAAAAGACCGTAGAAGGAAAAGCGAAACTTTACGTTCCCGACGAATCGCTGACGAAGGCGTCGGAGACGTTCTACAACCCGGCGATGGAGCACCAGAGGAACGTGACCGTCGCAATCGTCAGGCTCGCCGGGGCGAAAGACGTTCTCGACCCGCTCGCGGCGACAGGCGTGCGCGGAATTCGCCTGTTAAAGGAAGCGGGCGTCGCCAGCGTTATGTTCAACGATGTCAGCCCTGCCGCCATAAAGCTTCTCCGCAAGAATCTCGCGCTTAACAAAATAAAGAAGTCATCTTACGAAATCTCCAGCAAGGACGCGAACGAGCTTTTCCTCGAAAAAAGAAGGTTCAATTTCGTTGACATCGACCCGTTCGGCTCGCCCATCAAGTTCCTGAGAAGCGTCTCTTATTCACTCAGGAAGGCCTCGCTGCTCGGCGTGACCGCGACGGACTCGGGCGCGCTGTCAGGGAAGTTCGCTTCCGCGTGCTTCAGGCGCTACGGCGTGTTCGTGACGGAAACCGACTTCCCGAAAGAACTGGGCATCCGCGTCCTGATAACCTCTATTATCAAGAACCTCGCGACGCACGACATGAGCTTCGAGCCCCTGTATTCGCACGCGAACCATTACTTCCGCGTTATCGGAAGGGTTTCGTATGGCGCTGAAAAGGGAATGGCAAAGATAAGCATGGTCTCGTACTGCCCGAAATGCCACAACAAAAAAATCGGCGTAGAGAGCCGCTGCGATAACTGCAGAAGCGAAATGAAGCACATCGGCCCGCTATGGACCGGGGAAATCCAGGATCGCGAGTTCTGCAAACGTTTGCTGGAGTCGTTCGAATTCCAGGGCGAAAAAGAGATAAAACTTTCTGCGGAGGAGATAGACCATCCTTTCTATTACGACGTGCACATGGTGGCGCAGTCGCTGAAGGCGAGCCCTCCGAAAATCGATGATATCATAGAAAGCCTGAGGTCAAAGGGCTTCGAGGCGTCCAGGACGCACATGTGCCTTACGGCAGTAAAAACAGACGCCACTGTAAGGGAAATTGCCGGAATTTTAAGACGCAAGAATAATTAGGGGCGAACGAGTTTAATCGAGCAGTTCCTCGTCTTCCTTGACCTTTTCCTCGACCTCGTCCTTTATGCCGAGGCGCTCGACTATTTCCTTGTAACGATTTCGAATTGTGACTTCGGTCACGCCTATCGCATCCGCGACCTCGCGCTGCGTCTTTTTCTTGCCTTCGAGGACCGCAGCGATGTACAACGCCGCAGCCGCGACGCCGATCGGACCTTTCCCGCTCGTCACGTCGTGCTTCATCGCCTCGTCGAGGACCTTGACCGCCTTCACCTGGATAATTTCGTCGAGGCCAAGAAGCGAGCCGAATCTCGGTATGTAATCCTGGGGTTTCGCGGGAAGTATGCGGATGTCGAGCTTCCTTGAAATATAACGATACGTTTTTCCTATGTCCCTCTTGGGGATGCCTGAAGCCTTGGAAATCTCGTCCAGCGTTCGCGGAGCGCCTTCCTCTCTACAGGTAGTGTAGAGCAGCGCGGCTATTATCGACTCGGTCGAGCGTCCGCGGACGAGACCTTTCTCAACCGCCCTTTCGTAAAGCTTCGCGACCTTCTCGTGGACCGCTTGCGAAAGGTTCAGGTAAGAAATGAGCCTCTGCAACTCGGAGAACGCGAAGGACAAGTTGCGGTCTTTCGATTTTATCAGCCTCTTGTGCCACTTGGAAAGCCTGTAATATTGCGCGCGCTTTTTCGCCGCGACCTTGAACAGCTCGCCGCGCCCCTTGCCTATCTCAGTCGTCAGGCCCTGGTCGTGCTTCGTCACCGTCAGCGGAGCGCCCGTTCTCACACGTCGCGAGCGCTGGCTGTCGTCGAACGCTCTCCATTCCTGGGTCGTGTCGATCATAGAAGAATTAATGACGAGGCCGCAATCCGCGCACGTCATTTCACCTCTGGAAGAATCATATTTCAGGTTAGTAGAATTGCACTCAGGGCATTTTTGCTTTTTTTCGTCATGTTTTGCAGGCATTTTTGCGGGCATTTTACTCCCTTCAAGTGATTATATAAGTCCAAACGTTAATATATCTTATAGTTTACTCCTTTATAAAGATTTCGATATTTCAGTGTATATATTCACTTTTGCCAAGTGGTTACATTATGCCTGTTCTCGCGGGACGATGCCGGAGAAACGCAGGAAGGCCAGCCTGGCAAAATTATTTATTATAATAACATTACAATAATAACTACATTAAAAAGGTGAGGGTTGTTCATGGCGGAAAAGGTAGGAGTAGTAAAGGATTTGAAACCCGGGTCATATGTGATGATAGACGGCGAGCCGTGCAAGGTCACGAAGACAGCTACGTCAAAACCCGGAAAGCACGGCGCGACTAAAGCGAGAGTCGAAGCAGTCGGCGTGTTCGACGATAAAAAGCGAACTCTCATGAAGCCCACGTCGGCTGCGTGCAGCATCCCCATAATCCTGAAAAGGGGGGCACAGGTCGTGTCGATAACGGGCAACATGGCACAGCTCATGGACCTTGAGGACTACTCGATGTTCGAGGTCGAAATACCTGCCGACTTGAAGGACAGGGTCCAGGCGGGCGGGGAAGTCGAATACTGGGAAATAGGCAGCAGGAAAATGATAAAGCAGGCGAGATAAGCGGCTCTGCGACAAGCGAGACTAGACAATCAAAAATCTTAAATACCCATGCCGTTCAATATTAAATAAATTTGGGTGATTTGTTTGCGCTTTGATGACGACGATTTTCCTGAAAAACCCTTTGATGACGAAGATCCATCAGAGGAAGAAGAAGAGAACATGTAAATCTCTTGCTATTTTTTGTTCTTTTTTATAAGTCTGCTTGTCTTGTAACCCCTCAGGTTCTGCTTTATCCTGAATATCGCGCACCTTACGCCGCTCTGCGCGAGCATCCATTTCAGCTCGTATTCGTTCATCCTCTGGTCGTAGCCGAGCGCTATTATGTCCGGCTTCTCTTCCCGGACGACCTTCATGAAGTCGCTTGCGTCGCCTATCACGACCTTGTTGGCTATGCCCAGTTTCTCGACGTCCCGCTTCCTTTCCTCCTGGCCGCGCACGGCGTATTGCTTCGTCCTGGCGGCGGTCTTGTCATTCGCTATCACCACGACGAGATAATCGCCGAGCTCCTTCGCTTTCTTCAGGAAGAAGACGTGGCCTGGATGGACGATGTTGAAAACGCCGCCCACGAGCACTTTGCGCATCATGTAGAATTCTTCGTTTGTAATTTAAAATAAGCTTGCCTATTCGCCTACTTCTTCAGGCTCATGGCCTCGACAGGGCAGAAGTTCACGCAGGCCGCGCAGTTGATGCATCTCTTCGCGTCGCAGGTTATGCCGTGCTCCGTCAGGTTCAGCGCGAGCTTCGAGCACACCGCCACACATCCGCCGCATCTCAGGCACTTGTTTTTGTCCGTTACCGCAACCATGAAATCACAATTAGTTATTTTTAAACTGCGTGCTTAAATATTTGAAATATTGTGCATTAACATATCTCTGATGGGGTGATGTCATGGCAGAAGGTTATGGTTTCGGAAAAATCATTTTGTTCGGAGAGCATTTCGTGGTGTATGGCCTGCCAGCGATAGCTTCGGCGATAGGCGATAAAACCATCGCGAATATCGAGAAGGCGAAGAAATTCGAGCTCGTGGACAAGCGGCCGGCGACAGACGGCTACAAGATGATGAAGAAGGACGAGATGGAGCGCTCCATGAAGCTCATTTTCGACTTCATGAAAATCGACCCTGTTAAAACGCCGATGAAAATCACGCTTTCTGGCAACCTTTTCTGCACGAGCGGCATAGGGGCGAGCGCGGCTATGGCGACGTCCATCGCCCGCGCGTTCTCGGAATATTTCAAACTCGGCCTGGACGACGAGCAGGTGAACAGGATATCCTACGAAGGCGAGAAAGGTTCGGCAGGCACGCCTTCCGGAATC
The DNA here is from genome assembly GCA_963726265.1 of Candidatus Aenigmatarchaeota archaeon. GTDB lineage: Archaea > Aenigmatarchaeota > Aenigmatarchaeia > QMZP01 > QMZT01 > JBGPQP01. The sequence continues at coordinate 873,371 of CAVSBQ010000002.1, read as the reverse complement.
GATAATACCTGCGCGACCTTCGGCGGCCTGCTGTGGTTCGAGAAGAATTTCAAAGGCGGCGAGAACAGGATGGAGCTGATAAAGGCGAGACATTCCATCGAAATCGTGCTCGGCAACACTGGCATCTCCCAGGAGACGAAGCTCGTCGTCGAGGACGTGAAAAAGGCGAAGGAAGCGGACCCGAAGAAATACGAGAAGCTATTCAGCGATTACGTGAAAATCGTGAAGGAAGCGAGAGGCGTCCTTGAGAGCGGTGACATACAAAAACTCGGCAAGCTCATGGACGAGAACCACCACCTGCTCAGGGAAATGAACCTTTCATGCAGGCAGGCAGAGGAAATCATAAACGTTGCCAGGGCGAACGGCGCTGCTGGAGCGAAAATAACAGGCACAGGACGCGGTGGCTACGTTATCATCCTTACGCCCGGCAAGGCCACGCAGGATAAGGTCGCGAAGGCGATAGAAGCGAAAGGCTACAGGACGCTTAAGACGGAAATCGGCGTCTGATTATTTCAAACCGATAACCTGTGTCCGTATGTTCCCATTATAACAGTACTGTTTTTGTAGAAACTTTGAGGGTTTGCAGTTCCTGTTTCATGCAGAAGCTCGCCAAGATAACCATCAACGTCAGTCGAAAATCCAGCGGCCTTCATTTTCTCAATATATCTCCTGAAGTCCTGATGCGATTCAAACGGCCATATGCTGTTTGAGCCATGATCTCTTCCCCTTTCTCTCAGGCCATCGTGGTAAGCTTTCCAGAATCTGAATATATCCTTGCACGCCTGCTTGTCTTTGGCGTCGCGCGGTAAAGATGAATTTTTTACACCATAAACTTTCTTGAAATGTGCTATTGCCTGTTCATGTTCCGGCCAGTTTGTTTCCAGCATTTTCAATACGTAAGCAGGATTCTGCCACGTCTGCGGATGCCAGTCGCCGGATGCGAATATGCCGTCATCTTCGATTACATTAAAAAAATGCTGGAATGGGATGTTGCAATCATGATGTATAGAACCAACCTGTAAAACGGCTGACATTTTCTTACCATCAAGGTATTTTGCAAACAGCTCCGGTATCTGGTCCTGTCTTCCTTCAAGCATCACGTATTTGATTCCGCGTCCAGCAACCCTTTCAGCAGCTTTGCCCAGTGGCTTTGCGGCCGGGTCCAGAAGCACAGCAGTTATTTCACCTTTGAAGTCTTTCGGGACTTTGTCCAAAAATGTTATGAAAGAATCTCCGGCGCCCGCGCCGACATCAAGGACATAAAAAACTCTTTTGCCGCTTTGCGTCTGCATCTCAAGATGTTTAGCAACGACTTCGCCCGTCTTTTCTCTCAGAATCTGGTTGTTGTCATTACCGCTGAAAGCTCTTTTCGAAGCCTCTGCAACAACTTCTATTTGCGTCGGATCTCCCTGAGCCCATTCCCTCATGTATTCGCCCCTGCTCCACTCAACGAGCCTTTGGAAGTCCGTTGGCGTATCCCATCTTATGCCGTAGTTTGGCCAGTCTTCGCTAGGAGTCCTGAGAACATGACCTAAGGTAAGCGGCATAACGCTTTCATCGTGGGAAGGTAGTATTATCGTCATAATTATTACTATTTAATAGCTAATTTGTATTTAAATACTTTAAAATAGACCCAGAACTCGACGATTGGCGTCTGTTAACAATTTAAAATAAAAACCCAATTTCTCTATTAAGGCTATGAATATCGGATTCGGATGGCTGAAAAGCCTGAAAGGGTTAAGGTGATTTTGATGAACATGAGGGAATTTGTTGATTTGCTGGACAAGAAAGGTATGCTTACGAGAATCAAGAAGCCGGTCGACACCAAATACGAGATATCGACCATAGTCAAGAAGCTCAATGGCAAGCCCGTGCTTTTCGAGCACGTGAAAGGCCACAGCATGCCCGTCGTATCGAACGTCTGCTCGACGCGCGACCTGGTTTGCCTCGGCCTCGGGATCGACAAGAAGGAGCTGATAGCGAAGCTGACGCATGCGATAGACCATCCGAAGGAGCCGCCGTAAAGATCGCGAAAGCGGCATATGAGGAACTTGAATGCGACCTTTCCAAGCTGCCGATTCTGACCTACTACCCAAAGGATGGCGGGCCTTACATCGCGTCCGGCATCGCGGTCGCGAAGGACAACGAGTATGGCACAAACGCGTCCTATCATCGGGCAATGATTATCGGCAAGGACAAAATGGTGCTGCGCATCCTGGAACGCCATCTGAATGAATACCAGAAACGCGGGCTGAAGGAATTCGCCTTCTGCATAGGCAATCCGACGACCGTCCTTATCGGCGCGGCGATATCCGCGGAGCTGGGCAAGAACGAGCTGGCGATTGCGAACGCGCTGCATGAGACGATACGTCGTCGAACTGGACGGGCACATCGTCCCGGAAAGCGAAATAGTCATGATATGCGAATTCACCGGCGAGCTCGCGGACGAAGGGCCGTTCCTCGACCTGACCGAGACTTTCGACATCGTCCGCAAGCAGTCGGTCGTGCGCGTCAAGAAAATCTATGCGCGCAAGGGAGCGCTTTTCCATGCGCTGCTGCCCGGCGACCTGGAGCACAAGATTCTCATGGGCATGCCGCGCGAGCCGACGATTTTCCGCGAGGTCAACAAGGTATGCGAATGCCTCGACGTCTACATAACTCCCGGCGGATGCTCGTGGCTGCACGGCGCGGTCAAGATTCACAAGAAGCACGACGACGACGGACGCAAAGCAATCGAAGCCGCGTTCAAGGGCCACGCATCGATGAAGCACGTTTTCATCGTCGATGGCGACATAGACATCGAGAACCCGAGCGAAATCGAATGGGCCATGGCTACTCGCTTTCAAGCAGACAAGAACATGATAGTAAAGACGAAAGAGAAGGGCTCGTCGCTCGACCCTTCGTCTGACATGGCCACGCGCGAGACGACGAAGGTCGGCTTCGACCTGACCAAGCCGCTCGTCTCGAAGGGCAAGGACTTCAGCAGGCCCGAGCTGCCGATGAAGATAAATTTTGAGGATTACCTGGTGGAGTAGATGCGCATGCTGACTGCAGGAAAGGGCAAATACAAAGTGTGGCTGAAAGAAGAGAGGCAGGGGCGCGACATCGTGCTCTTTCTGGGCGGCGGCGAGAGGACGCACATAGGCTGCGTCGTCGTGTGCGCACCAGGAAAACCGGCGAAAGTGGTCAGCAGGAAAGGCCACTACGACTGGCTTGTCGCCAAGCCCATCGCGGAAAGGAAATGCAGGAAAACGAAAGCGCCTGTCGTGTGCATAGCCGGGATTCATGTCAACAACGCGAGTAAAAAAGAAATAGAGATGCTCAAGAAGAACTGCAAAATAATCGAAAATAAAATCTGAGGGGTGAATTATGTATCTCACTAAAGAACAGGAGAAGATGCTCAACGGAACGCATGGTGAAGTCGTCGAGAGACAAATGCGCCTGCTCGTGCGCCTTGGCGAGATTTACAAGGCCGATAAAATGATCGAAATCGGCTCCGCGCAGGTCGCGGGCGTGTCTTACAAATCCATAGGCGACCCCGGCCTCGAATTCCTCGAGGACATCGCGAACAAAGGTGCGAAGGTCAGGATTCTGACGTTCCTGAACCCGGCCGGCATGGACATGGAAAGCTGGAAGGAGATGGGTTTCCCGGAGGATTTCGCGAGGATGCAGAAGAAGATAATGGACGCTTTCGAGAAGATGGGCATAGTCATGTCAGCGACGTGCACTCCTTATCTCGCCGGTAATTTGCCAAGGTTCCGCGAGCACATCGCGTGGTCTGAAAGCTCTGCCGTGTCATTCTCGAATTCCGTGATAGGCGCGAGGACGAACCGCGAAGGCGGGCCATCCGCCCTCGCAGCGGCGATATGCGGCTTCACCCCGAACTATGGCCTGCATCTCGACGAGAACAGGAAGCCGCAGCTGCTGGTGAAGGTCGACGCTAAGCTCGAGTTCAATTCCGATTTCGGCGCGCTCGGCTCTCATGTAGGAAAAATCGCGGGCAGCAAAATCCCTTATTTCACCGGCATCAAGAACGCGAACACTGATAACCTTAAAGCATTCGGAGCGGCGATGGCGGCCAGCGGAGCGGTGGCTCTTTATCATATAGACGGCATGACGCCTGAGGCGAATGCGATGGACACGAAAGGTCTCGAGACCATAGAGGTAGGCGAGAAGGAATTGAAGGAGGCGTATGCGAAGCTCAACACGGGCAAGGATCCGGACCTCGTAGTCATCGGCTGCCCGCACGCGTCGCTCAGGGAAATAATAAGCATATCCAAAAAGCTTGAAGGTAAACATCTGAAGAAGCCGCTGTGGATCTGCACGTCGCGCGTGATGAAGGACGCCGCGACTAGAATGGGCCTGACGACGATAATCGAGAAGGCGGGCGGTAAAATCGTCGCGGACACGTGCATGGTCGTTTCTCCCATAGAACAGATGGGCTTCAAGACGACTGGCGTGGATTCGGGGAAGGCCGGGAATTATCTTCCGGGCTTCTGCAAGCAGAGCGTCGTGTTCAAAAACATAGACGATTTGATAAAGGGATGACACATATGAAATATGTGTCTTTCGAAGGAATGGATGATGCATAAAGGTTGGTGATTGTTATGACCAAAGAAGTTATGAAGGGACGGAGCATATCGCCGGGCAAGGCCGAAGGCGAGGCGATAGTCTCGAAAACGCCGCTTGGCTTCTACGGCGGCATCGATGCGAAGACCGGCATCGTGATAGAGAAAGGCCACGAGCTCGAAGGGCAGAATGTGAAGGGCAAGATTCTCGTCTTTCCCAACGGCAAGGGCTCGACCGTAGGGTCGTACGTCATTTACGGCCTGAAGAAGAATGGCGTCGCGCCGAAGGCGATAATCAACAGGGAGACGGAGACGATAGTCGCGACAGGCGTCATTCTCGCCGGCATACCCTGCGTCGACCAGATAGACATTGACAAAATAAAGACGGGCGACAGGCTGAAAGTCGATGCCGAGAAAGGAACAGTTGAACATGCGTGAAGCGAAGGAGAAGGTTATCGTAGGCATTTCTGGCAGCTCCGGCTCGCTTCTGGGAATACGTTTTCTCGAAACGCTAAAGAGACTGGACATCGAGACGCATCTGGTGATAAGCGACACGGCGAAGAAGCTGATAGAGCACGAGACGGACTATAGCATAAAGGCTGTTGAAAAGCTCGCCACGAAGGTTTATGGCTATAATGACATGTTTGCTGCCATTGCATCCGGCTCCTTCAAAACGAAAGGCATGGTGATAATCCCGTGCAGCATGAAGACGCTCGCCGGCGTCGCTTCGGGATATTCGGACAACCTGATGTTACGAGCAGCGGATGTGTGCCTGAAAGAACGGAGGAAGCTCGTGCTCGTGGCGAGGGAAACGCCGCTGAGCCTGATACACATAGAGAACATGCGCCGCGTCACGCTGGCTGGCGGGGTGATACTGCCGCCGATCCTCACCTTGTATTCAAAGCCCAAAGGCATAGACGAAATGGTAAACCACATAATAGGCAAGACGCTGGACTCGCTCGGGATTGAAAACAAAATCTACAAAAGATGGGCGTAGCGAGCAGCGAAGTTCAGCGAAGCTTCTTCTTCTCTTCCATGTAATATTTCCCGAACTTCTCAAGCGCTTTTTTGTCAGCGGCTTTCTTCGCATCGTCAAACCTGCACGCGAAAAGCTTCATGTCTCCCGAGGCGAGCATGCAGAAAAAGTCCTCGACGTTCTGGTCTATAAGCCGCAGTATGACGAAGAAATCCTTATTTTCTTTTGCAAGCGGCGCGAGCGCCCCGAAACCGGCGAAAACGAGCGAGTTTCCCGCGTCCCTGAGCTCTCTCGCTTTCAGCGGCCTGCCGAAGAAGCTGCCCGGATAAAGCCTGTGATACGCATTCAGTGAAATGAGGCATTCCCTTTTCGCGTCCATGAGAGTACTTGTTTCAAATTTAAATAAAGGTTTGCAATTTTAACTATGAAAAATCTGATATTCGTCAAGCTGGGCGGCTCGCTGATAACGGACAAGTCGAAGCCGTATACCGCGAGATACGATGTGATAAAACGCCTTTGCAGGGAGATACGCGAAGCGCGAGCGCAAAGGAAGTTCGCGCTTCTCGTCGGCCACGGCGGCGGCAGCTTCCCGCACGTCTCGGCCAGCAAATACCAGACCCACAAAGGCGTCATAAACAGCAAGAGCTGGGAGGGCTTCGCCAGAGTCCAGGACGACGCCGCGAAGCTCAACAGGATTATCGTATCATCGCTGCTCGAGGCAGGCGAGAACGCCGTTTCGATACAGCCATCCGCGTCCTGCTTCGCGAAGAACGACAGCATAAGGGAATGGCATACCAGGCCGCTCGAGACCCTGCTCGCGAAAGGCGCGATACCCGTCCCATACGGCGACGCGTGCCTCGACGAGGCGAAGGGCTGCTGCATAATCTCGACCGAGGAGATACTGCGCTTCCTCGCGAGGAAGCTGAAGCCGGAAAGGATAATAATGGCAGGAAAAACGGATGGTGTGCTCGGCCCGCTCGGCGAAAAAATAAGGGCGATTGACAGGAAAAACTTCAGGGAAATAGCCGAGTCGCTTTCTTCCTCGGACGGGATCGCCGACGTGACCGGAGGGATGATGCAGAAAGTCAGGATGGCGCTTGCCATGGGAACCGAGGTCGAGATAATAAACGGCCTGAAGCCCGGCCTTCTCAGGCGCTCGCTTCTGGGTGAAAAGGGCCTGGGAACCGTTATAAACGGAAAATAGAATAATAGGATAATGATTATCATGTCTTCTGCGAAAGCCGTGACGAAGTCGAGGAAGGACGACCACATACGCATATGCCTGGAGGAGGACGTCGAATTCGCGAAATCGAACGGCTTCGAGCACGTCGAGCTCGAGCATAAGGCGCTCCCTGAAATCAGCAGGGATGAAATCAACACGAAGACTGTGTTTCTCGGCAAGAGATTTTCAGCGCCGCTTTTCATCGAGGCTATCACGGGCGGGACGGCGAATGGCGAACGCATAAACAGGAATCTCGCGAAGGCGGCGGAAGCGTTAGGCATAGGCATGGGCGTCGGCTCGCAGCGCGCGATGCTGGAGGACGCGAAGACGACGAGGACCTATCTCGTCCGCGACGTCGCGCCGAGCATCTTCCTTCTCGGCAACATCGGTGCCGCGCAACTCAGGCAATACGAAGCTGGAAAGAATCGCCTCGCTCGTGGACTCTATAAAGGCGGACGGCCTTGCGATCCATCTGAACGTCGCGCAGGAGCTCGCGCAGCAGGAAGGCGACAAGGCGTGGAAGGGCGTTTATGAGGAAATCAGGAAGATATGCAGGAAGTCCAGGGTCCCGGTGATAGCGAAGGAAACGGGCTGCGGGATTTCCGGCGAGCTCTCGAGGCGCCTGGTCCTCGCTGGCGTGAAGGCGATAGACATCGCGGGCGCGGGCGGGACGTCATGGGTCAAGGTCGACGGGCATAGAACGAAAGAAGATGTCAGCCACATCGAGGAGTGGGGCATCCCAACGGCGGAGGCGCTGAGAGACGTCGCGCGCTCGGTGAAAGTCCCTATAATCGCTTCAGGCGGGATACGCAACGGCGTCGAAGTCGCTAAAGCGATTGCGATGGGCGCAGACCTCGCTGGCATGGCGCTGCCCCTGCTGAAGCCGGCGAACGAGTCGTGGCAGGGCGTGAAAGCGCATCTGGAAAAAGTCATCTCGCAGCTGGAGGATGCCATGTTCCTGGTCGGCGCGAGGAACATCAAAGAGCTGAAGAAGGTCAGGGTCATTTACAGGTAGAAACCCTCGTGTTATGCCTTTACGAACTTGTATCTTTTCGGTGCGAACTTTCCGTTGACTCCGGAATAACCGCATCTCTGGCACATCATCTTGTAGAGGATTTTCCTGCCTTTCAGGTTCTTCGTGTAGATTTTTTTAAGGCTCGAGTAACATGAGGGGCATTTCTCGGTCTTGCCGCCCATGCGCGTCTCCGTCACCAGCTTTGTGCCGTGCATCCTTGATAAATATGCTCCTCAGGCGCGCGCCTGAAACGGAAAGTTTCGAGTCGACCATCTTCAGGCGCATGTTGACGAGCTCAGTGAACTCACGCAGCGATTCGACTTCCCTATGCTTCTGCATGACCTCCTGCACGACAAAGAGGATAACGTCCTTTTTCGGGACCTTCGATGCCGGCTTTCATGGTTAAGAATTGAAACTGGGATTTTTAAGATTTTGAGAAGCGGTGGAGATGTTTTTTGAGCTCTATTTTGCCGTTTTTTACTGCTATGCCATCCTTCTTCAGAAGCGCCGCCTTCCTTTTAACGCCGCCGCGGCCCGAATAGCCGCCGAGAGAACCGTCTGACCTTATCACTTTGTAGCATGGGATATTGACAGGGTCCTGGTTGTGTTTCATGAACATCGCCACTGCGCGCGGATGTGTGCCTGCGGCTTTCGCGAGCTCTCCGTAAGTTGTTATTTTTCCTGACGGAACTTTCCTGAGAAATGCGTAGACCTTTTCCCTTTTCGCGTCCATGTTTAAACATTTTCTTGTTAAGTTTATAACCGACCGAATCAATTTATTAAATTGGGGTGGGCTTATAATCAAGGATGCCGGGACAAAGGACAGAATCGAGAAGGAAGACACAAAAAAGGCGATAAAGGACAACGACATAATACTGGTCCTTGTGCCCAACGAGAAGTATTCGGAAAAAATAAACGACATCGCCGGTATAGCGGCTAGCCTCAGCGAAAAGGTATGCTACGTTTCGGCGAACAAGCCATACACGACCCTGATGAAAAACTTCGAGAAGAGCAAAATCGACACCAGCAAATTCTGCTTCATAGACTGCGTGACCAAGAGTCCGTCGGGGACAGAGGCAGGCGGAAAGGTCGTTTGCGTCTCGTCTCCGAAAGCGCTGACCGAGATGAACATCGCCATGAAAAAACTCCTGGAGGCCAACAAGCCGGGCATAACGATTTTCGATTCGCTGTCCACGCTGCTGATATACGAAGAGTCGTCTGTGGTTACCAGGTTCGTGCACTCGATAATATCCGTTTTCCGCTCCCTCGGCTCGAAGGGCGTCCTGATGGCGCTGAAGGACGACGTGAAAACCGAGATGACCAAGGACCTCAGCATGTTCGTGGACAAGGTCGTCGAGATGGGGTAATGGGGCGTATGATACTTCGAAGGAAGGTAAATCCGAGACGAACCAAGCGGGAATGGCGGTGAGGCTTACAAGACTATTTTTGAGAACCTGCCTTTCGTGGCTTTCACCATCGACAGGGGCGGCAGGATTCTGGAAGCCAATGAGTATACGGAGAAGCTGACAGGCCTGAAAGCCAAAGACGTCATCGGCAAAAAATTCTCCGAAATCGGCCTGCTCGGCAAAAAGGATCTGATAAGGGCATTCCTGGAATTCAGGAAGAACCTGCAGGGGAAGGTGACGGAAAAGACGATCTATACCATCAAGCTTAAAGGCGGCAGGGATCTGCTTCTCGAGCTTATAGGCATACCCATCAGGGAGAACGGCAGGGTGACCAAAGTCCTTGACGTCGGCAGCGACGTCACCGAGAGGGAAAAAACAGGGGAGAAATTGAGGGAAAGGGAAGAAAGATACAGGTTTATCTCGGAAAGCATGAGGGACATCATGCTCATTTTGGATAAAACGGGGAGGATATTGTTCGCCAACAAGAGGGCCTTTGAGGCCAGCGGCTATGCAGAGAATGAGATGGTAGGCAAGTCGATTGCCAGTTTCCTGACAAAGAATTCCATAAAAACCGCCTTTTATGTCCTGACGAAGGAATTCCTCGGCCAACCCCAGAAGAAGATAGAGCTCGAAATCAAAACAAAATCAGGGGAAATTAGATATCTGGAAGTTGATGAAGGCTCAGTTCCTGTCCGTGAAAAGGGTAAAACGGTAGGGATATTGGTCACTGGCCGCGACATAACCGAGCGGAAGAAAGCCGAAGAGAAATTGAGGGAGAGCGAGAAAAGATACAGGATACAGTTCGAGGAGGCGCTTGACGCCATTGTCATAGCCGATGCGAAAACGGGGATAATTGTCAACTGCAACCGCGCAGCAACGGAACTGGTCGGGAGGAGCAAGGCAGAGCTCATTGGGCAGCACCAGAAGATACTCCACCCACCGGAAGGTATCGAAGGGCAATTCAGCGAAACCTTCAGAAAGCATCTCACAGAGGCCAGAGGCCAGGCACTGGAAACGCACGTTATCACCAAAAACGGGAAATTAAAGGACGTTACGATAAAAGCCAACCTGATTGAAACAGAGGGTAAAAAATTGCTTCAGGGAATATTCAGGGACATCACGGAGCAGAAGAAAGTGCAGAACGTGATTTTCGAAAACGAGAACACCTACAGGATTGCCGCCGAGCAGACGGGCCAGATAATCTATGATTACGACGTAGCTTCCGGGAGGATTAAATGGCTGGGCGCAATAACCAGCCTGACCGGCTACGGCTTCGACGAATTCCAGAAAATGGGCATAAAGGAATGGGGAGACGCTATCCATCCGGATGACCGCGAAACGGCCTTGTCCCTTCTCGAAAAGGCGCTGAAGGAAGGCACGAAATACGATGCCGAATACAGGTTCATGCGCAAAGACGGCAATTACATTTACATGGAAAACAGCGGCACGGTCCTGAAAAACGCCGAAGGCAAGGCGTTCCGCATGCTAGGCACCATGAAGGACATCACGGAAAGGAAAAAGGCCGGTGAGGAGATAATAAAAAGGACGGAAGAACTCGAAAAAATCAACAAGCTTTCAGTCGGCAGGGAACTCAAAATGGTCGAGCTGAAGAAAAGGATAAACGAGCTTGAAAGCCAGCTTAAAAAAAATAAAACTGGAAGTTAAAGCGATAATTGGGGTTGTGTATGTCAAATGAAAAACGTGGTGCAGTGGCCATTTTAACAGCTTTGTTTTTGGTAGTCGCGATTTCAGGATGCACGACTAACGCTCCTGGCGGATCAACGGATGCGTCGCTATCGAATGTCAAGGCGAGCGGGAAGCTCGTCGTGGGCAGCGACATACCTTATGAGCCGATGGAATTTTATGACGAGAAAGGCCAGGTAGTGGGTTTGGACGTCGATATAATCAGGGAAATCGCCGCCTCGATGGGTGTTGAAATTCAATTCGTCGATTATGCCTGGGATGAACTGTTCAAGGCCGTGGAGAATGGCGATATCGACATCGCCATTGCATCCATAACCATAACGCCAGAGAGGTCTGAAAGGATGCTCTTCAGTTCCCCTTACTTCAATGCAGGCCAAACAATCGTGGTTAAGAACAGCAATAATGAAATAAAAACTCCAGAAGACCTAAAAGGCAGGAAAGTCGGGGCTCAGAAGGAAACTACTAGCATAGACGAGGCGGAAAAATACGGGGCTACTGCCATGCCATATGACGGTTTTGATGTTCCGGAAGGAAATCCTCAAAGCGGCATATTATACGACCTGAAATCAGGCACTATAGACGCCATGGTAGCGGACTACGTCCTTGCGACGGACCTTGTGAAAAGGGACCAGTCGCTAAAAATTGCAGGGGAGCCTTTCACCCAGGAGTTCTACGGCATGGCGACCAAACTCGGCAACAACGCGCTCATGGATGAGATAAACAGAATACTCAGGGAAATGAAAAGGGACGGGAAACTGGATGAAATCAAGAATAAGTGGCTGGAATGATTGGGGGTGTTGTGAAATATGAAAAATAAAAGGGGAATGTTTGGGCTGTTTGCCATTATGATGCTGCTGGCCGTTTTCGCGTCCGGCTGCACGCAGCCCATGGATCAGGCAGGCGATCTGTCGCTGAAGAACGTGAAAGACAGAGGCAGAATCATGATTGGCATCGACCCGGACTTTCCGCCGATGAGGCTTTATGATGGCTCGGGAAAATTAGTTGGTTTCGATGTCGATGTCGCCAATGACATAGCTTTGAAACTCGACGTCCAGCCTGAACTCAGTATAATAAGTTGGGGTGATCTTTTCGATAATGTGAAAGCGGGCGACGTTGACATCATAATATCCGCCATAACCATAACCCAGGAACGTTCGCAACAGATGCTGTTCAGCTCCCCTTATTTGGATGCCGGACAAGTCATAATGACCAGAAAAGATAACAACGAAATAACTTCTCCGGAAAATTTGAGAGGTAAAAAAATAGGAGTTCTTAATGGAACTACTTGCAAAGAAGCTGCAATGATGTATGCCGAACCGCAAACAATAACATCATACAATTCATATACAGAAATTATCAACAACCTCATTGGAGGCAAATTGGATGCAATGGTCACGGATTTGATAGGAGCATCGGGATATGCAAAACAAGAACCTTCGCTCAAAATAGTGGGCGAACCTTTCACCAGTGAATATTACGGCATTGCAACCAAACTCGGCAACAACGCGCTCATGGATGAGATAAACAGAATACTCAGGGAAATGAAAAGGGACGGGAAACTGGATGAAATCAAGAATAAGTGGCTGGAATGATTGGGGGTGTTGTGAAATATGAAAAATAAAAGGGGAATGTTTGGGCTGTTTGCCATTATGATGCTGCTGGCCGTTTTCGCGTCCGGCTGCACGCAGCCCATGGATCAGGCAGGCGATCTGTCGCTGAAGAGTGTGAAGGACAGCGGAAAGCTGATAGTAGGAACGTTCGGTGACATTCCGTCAATGACTTTCCATGATGCATCAGGAAACCTTGTGGGGTTCGACATAGACTTGGCAAAGGAAATTGCATCAAAAATAGGGATTGCAGCAGAATTCAGGGAGATGTCGTTCCCGAACATGTTCTCGTCGGTGAAAAGCGGTGACGTGGACATACTGGTCTCTTCCATAACGATTACGCAGGAGCGCTCGCAGCAGATGCTTTTCAGCGCTCCGTATTTCGACGGCGGGCAGGTGATATATACAAGAAGCGAAACTGCTGCCATAAAGACGCCCGGTGACCTTAATAACAAAAAAGTAGGAGTGCTGAATGGAACGACTGGCGAAAAGGCTGTATTGGCAATCGAGGGCATTGATCCGTCCATGGTGACGAGTTACGATGGTTCCGACACAATAACGCAGGACCTGGTGAACGGAAAAATCGATGCCGGCGTTCAGGATTATGTCGGGGTAGTTGGCGTAGTCAAGAGCAACCCCACGCTAAAAATCGTCGGCGAGCCTTTCACGCAGGAATACTACGGTGTCGTGACCAAGCTCGGAAACGGGGCCCTGATGGACAAAATAGACAACATAATAAGCGAAATGAAAATGAGCGGCAGGCTGCAGGAAATCAAAGACAAGTGGTTCAAGTAAATGAAAATAAACATAACGCTAAAGATAATAGGAGTAGTTACTTTGCTTTTTTTACTCCTTTTTATCATCATTCTGTCCAACAATATCAGCAGTTATGAAACGGACCTGACAAACTACTTCATAGAGAGGGCGAAATCGACCACGTATTCGCTGGAAGCGGGCATAAAAAGCGCTGAAGGCCTGCAGAAAAAGGACGAGCTGATGTCGGGAATACAAAAGCTCATGTGGCTGGATCCTGAAATTATCGATATAACCTACGTAATGCCGGGCAAAGACGGGCTGGTGAATTACGTATCAAACGACCCAAGGAAGGTTGACGCAGAACCCGACCCCGAAAATTTCGAGGCGTATGAAAAAAAAATCCTGATAACGAGCATTTACAACAGGGACTCCTCAAGAGTCCTTAAAATCGTATCGCCCCTCCACCTGTCCGGCCAGGTCATCGGCACCGTGCAGCTGGACTTCACGATGGAAAACGTCGACAAAAAAATACTGTCGGCTGTAAGCACCCTCACGATAGGATATTTCATGCTGATGGTCTTATTCATCATGGTGCTCTTCTTTTTTCTGAGAATGATAATCATAAAGCCGATCATGAAAATCAGCAAAGGTGTCGAGGCTATCGCGAAGAGCGATTTGGATTACAATGTTGATATCAAATCGCGCGATGAGATAGGGAACTTATCACGAACCTTCAACCAGATGACGCAGGATTTGAAAATTTACCAGAACCAGATTAAAAAACACCAGGAGGAGCTGGAGCAAAAGGTTGTCGACAGAACCAAGGAACTGGATGAGAAGATAAAGGATCTTACAGACATGAAAACCGCGATTCTCAACATGATGGACGACATGGACGACGCCAACAGGGAGCTCATAAAAACGCAGGAAGAGCTCACGGAAAGCCTGCTCAAGCTGAAAGAGACGGACATAAAGAAGGACCAGTTCATCTCCATAGCGGCGCACGAGCTGAAAACCCCGCTGACGTCGATACACGGCTTCTCGCAGCTGCTCCAGAACAAGGCCATCATAAAGGATGTGGAAAAGAGGAACAAATACCTCAATATAATGGACCATGAAACCGATAGGCTGGCAAAGCTCGTCACGGACATACTCGACCTGTCCAGAATCGACTTAGGCACCCTCAAGCTGGCAATAGAAGAAATCGACCTCAGTGAATTCATGGATGGCATCCAGAAGGAGATGAACGTGCAGATGAAGCAGAAGGGCCTCGCTTCGGAATACGACATGGAGAAAGGCCTGCCGAAAATAACAACGGACAGGGAAAAGCTCATGGAGATTATGATAAACCTGATAAACAACTCGGTGAAGTATACGCCTTCCGGCAAGATAACGGTCAAGGTTTTCAGGGAGAAAGAAAACGTTCATTTCATGGTCAAGGACACCGGCATAGGCATCGCAAAAGAGCATCACGCGCAGATATTCGAGAGGTTCTACCAGGTCGACTCGTCCTATACAAGGTCGGCAGGAGGCGTCGGGCTCGGGCTCTCGCTATGCCAGGAATTCGTCAATGCCCTCGGAGGTAAAATCTGGTTCAGCAGCGAGCATGGCAAGGGAAGCGAGTTCCACTTCACCCTGCCCGTGAAAAACGTTACAGGGTCCGCAATAAAGGACGAAAAGGCGAAGGCGGAGGAAGTGCTTGAAAGATCGAAGAAAATCACCGCCAAAGGGACCAGATTCTAGGCCTGGGGGGGGGGGCTGGATGGTTGGCAGTTTTTCAAGCTTTCTTGCTTTCCTTGGTTTTGGCTGACATCGTTTCCTTTGCCGATGCGAATATCCCCTTTATGGTTTCCCTGTAATAGAAGAAGCCGAAGCCCATGAGAATGTAGTCCACGTTCCAGAGTATGTCTATCAGGTTCCCGGTTTCGTATGAGCCGATGAAATACGTGTAAAATATATCAGCTAATGTGCTGAGGATCAGCCCAATGAAAATTATGCTCCAGGGTTTGATGAGCTTGCTGCCGAGAAGATACGTAATGGTAATTGCCAGCGAAACGAGCAGGAGCATGTCGCCCAGGACGTAGCCGGCGGTCGCTGTTTTTTCAATCAAAGCCATTCCAGCGTCTGTTATGGTGGGAAAGGATATGTATATCATCACCGAGCATATCAGGATGACCAGAGGCACAAGAGCGAGTTTTTTCCTGCCGAGGGGCGCGGCCGAGAGCCTGGTTATGAAGAACAGCCCCCAGAAGAAAAAGCCGTAGCCTATGAACCAGAACACGTCGGCGATTGAAGCGACCGGCTTTTCCATGCCAAGGAATATTTCATAGCTGCCCCACGCAAGCTCCCCCAGCGCCCAGAAAAGCGTCCCCGTTGCGATAAGGAAAAGCGCCTTTCCCTGGACGCTGCCGAGGCCGTGCATCCTGTATGCAAAGAAGCCCGATGCCGCCGCGAGGAGCGCCAGTATCATGACCCAGTAATCAGCTATTATGTAGAAATTTTCCATCGCCGGGCCGTAATAAAAAATTGCAAGGTTTGCGAAAAAAAGCACGGCAAACGCCAAAAGTCCCAGATGCAAGTTTTTGATTTTCATTCTTCCACCACGTCATTTTATATATTTTTTGTAAAGCGGCTCGAGCTTCTTCTTGGCCGCGTCCTGGCCTATGAACTTCCCGAGGAAATCCCCGCACTCGTCTAGGAAGTCCTTCGGGTATTTTTCAGGGTCATCAAAACCGTCAACCTGTTCCGAAACCACGGAGCCAAGCAGCCTGTTCAGTAATTCCTTGGCTTCTTCCTTGAGAGTCATAAGAGTCAATAATATTAATTTATGCGGCCTGAATAAAAAGTAAAAACTAACCGACCATCTTCTTTACCCTTTTTACCAGGTCGTCGTTATCGAATGGCTTGGTTATGTAGTCGAGGACCTTCATCTGGCCGAGGACTCCCTTGCCAGACTCGGAAAACTTGGCGACGGTGAGGAAAGCGACTTTCAGGTTCTTGATCTTGGGGTCTTTCCTTATGCTTTCGCACACTTCCCTGCCGCTCATGCCCGGCATCATCATGTCGAGGAGTACAAGGTCGGGCTTCATTGTTTTCAGTTTCTTCAGGCAGTCGTTGCCGTCTTCCGCAGTCGTGACGTCATAACCTTCGGCCTCGAGGATTGCCCTGATTAGTTCCCTCAGGCTATCCTCGTCGTCAACGACCATTATCCTTTTCTTGGCCATATTTATCATATTGGGTCTTTCTTATTAATATAATGTGCGGCGGCCGTTCAGGCCTGCCGCCGCGCTCATTTCATGTCAAGCGTCTTGTCCGCGAACATGCCGAGGTCCTTGCCGAGCTTTTCGCTTTCCTCTGCGGAGACTGTGTCGTGCTTAAGCAGTATGAACAGCTTCTTGACGTCTTCCTTCACGTTATCCGAAAGGAGATTGTGAGTGAATTTTATGACTGAAGAAGTCTGCTGGTAAATCAGGAGCGTGGAAATCGTGTCGAAAAGGATGACGCTGCACTTTTTATCGTCCACGGCCTTTTTGATGGCGATCCTCATGGCCGCGAGGTCGTTGGGCGAGCGCAGGAAGATGCAGTTCGCGGCGGACGCCGCTTCCCTGTAATGCGAGGTGAGAACGTCTATGAAGAAGAAATCCGCTGTCTTTATCCCCTTGTTTTTCAGGTCTTTCACCACATCATCGTATGGCTTGTTCAGGCACACGTAGCATATCCTGGTCTTGGTCTTTTCGGCGGACTTCATTATCTCCTCGAGTTTCGACAGGTATTCCCTTTCCTCCATGAGTATCAGGAGGAATTTGTTGTTCGCTATCTCGCTGAGCAGGTCGAGCGCCATAATAAGAGTAATTGGCGGACCGTATTTATAAATTTAATTAAATCATGTTTAAACATTTGAATGATTTATATACAGAAAAGATAATAATATATAAACGGATGGGCAACAAGAGGCTTCTGGCCGAGTTCCTTTCGTTCATAAGGGTTGAAACCTGCTTTTTCGTGACAGGAATATCCATCGCAGGCTACGCCTTGTTTAATTTTATCGACGTGAGAATCCTTTATCTTTTCGCCGCCATATTTCTCGGCACGGCGGCCAGCTACGCCTATAATCACGTGACGGACAGGAAGGAGGACGGGGTGAACAACAGGAGGCTCAACTATTTCGTTGTCAACGAAGCGCCAGGCAAGGTCATCATTCTCATGCTTTTCCTGACGGGCCTTGGCCTGTCCTTCGCTCTTTCTTTCGCCTCCACGTCGCTTTACCTTCTCCTCATGCTGATGGGCGTTCTTTATTCCGGGGCGAGGATAAAGGGAATTTTCATAGCAAAAAACGTTTTCACCGGGCTGACTATAGCGCTCACGTTCCTTGCAGGCGCGGCGGCATCGCGCGAAATCGGAGCGGGGGCCGTGGCCCACCTTCCCTTCATTTTCATTTTCGGCTTCACGCTCAACCTGCTGGGCGACATAAGGGGCTGCGAAGGCGACAGAACGGCGAAGGTGAGGACCATCCCGCTTGTTTTCGGCGTCGGCGCGGCGAAAGGGACCGTTTACGCCATAAGCGCGCTTTTCTCCGCGGCCGTGCTGCTGCTGGGCTATGCGTCTCTTTACGCGCTCGTCCCGTTCATGCTCATGGTCTCGTTTTTCCTGCGCATGGATGATCACAAAAAAACAAGGTTTTCGATGCTTGCGTCATTCATTTTCTTCCAGGTCTTCGCGATAGCGATGAACCTCAGCGGGGTGTGTGGATGTGCGTAGTGACGTTTGACTGGAATGATAACGATGCCGTTGAAAAGGTCAAGCACTACAAAAAGCACGGGAAGACCGCGTGGGCAGTGATCGAGGTCACGAACTCGTGCAACCTCAACTGCATATGGTGTTACGCCGCAGCAGGCAAAGGCTCGGGCCTGAGCCATCACATGAGCCCTGAAAACCTGAAGAGGCTGATTACTTTGCTTAAAGCGAACGGCGTCAGGCAGATAACCTTTTCCGGCGGCGAGCCGACGGTTTATCCGCACATAAAATACGCGGTAAGGCTCGCCAAGGAAAACGGCTTCGTCGTCCACATGAACACGAACGGCTACATTCTCGACAGGAAAATGGCGCAGGATCTCAGCCGCGCCGGCCTTTCCCAGGTGCAGATAAACATAGACAGCCTAGAGGCAGGGAGGCATGACCGCATAAGGGGCATGGAAAAATCATTCGAGAGGGCTGTCCAGGCGCTGAAGAACGCCAAGGCCGCGGGCATGACCACGGTCTCGCAGACCGTGATAACCAGGGAAACCGAGAAGGAGATATTCGCCATATTCAGGTTCGCGAGGAGCCTTGGGATAGACAGGTCGAGGGTATGGGACATAACGCCGTCAGGCACCGCGGCGAGCAACATGAGCCTTCTGCCGTCGGACTACATAAAAACCCTGAAAAAACTGGCCGGGTTCGCGCGAAAAAACGGGGCTAGGAGAATCGAATCCGGCGAGCCGCTTTTCCCGAACGGCTTCAGGACAGGCCTCGAGGTTTCAGGCGGCTTCTGCACCGCGGCGAGGGGTGCCTTCATGACCATATCGAGCAGCGGCGACGTGTTCCCATGCGTGACGCAGAGAACGCCCATGTACAACGTTTTCGATAATGAAGCCGATAACAGGGCGGCAGGCAAGCTCTTCGAATTCCATCTGTCGAAGATAAAACAGTTCTCTGCCTCGGTAGCCGCGCCGCCTGCCTGCGCATCGTGCAAAGCCTCTGAAAAATGCTCAGGCGGCTGCATGACAAGGAGGAAATTCTCGGGATGCGGGGACTACAACTGCTCCTTGCTGAAGGGAGAATGTAACTGAAACCATCCTTCGTGACTCCTCCACTTTTTTCAGCGAGAACCTTTTGTCTATCGTCCGCATGAAGCCGAGGATCGTTCCGATTACGAATTCCCAGTTGTCCTTTTCCGCCTGGAAGCCGTAAGGCGGATTTTTTATGCTCACCGTCACCGCTTCTTTTTTGGCGATCATGCCTACATTGCCCCAGCCCATGAGCTGCAGGAGGTTTTTAAGGAGAACCAGCCTGTCGTCCCTGCCCGAGCCGGCTTCCAGTATCTGGCTGAAAAACGCCTGCGAAACTTCAGCAAGCCTGTCCATGGGAAGCTGCATGTTTCCCAGCAGGTGGAATATCGTGTTCTCGAGCGGGTTCAGGACCCTGCCCCTGAAATAAAGCCTGTTTGCGCCGCTCAGCCTGAGCATGCCGGTTTTAAGCGCATCCTTTATGGTAAACCCTACGTCTTCGGGCATCGCGTTCAGCTCGTTGTATTTTGCCTTGGATTTGGATGCGATATGGAAGGGTTCGTTTCTTTTTGCATATTCATAAACGAAATAAGCCCTGTCCCTGAAAACCCCGGCAGCGTCGAGGCGAATGCCGTAAAGCTGGCTCAGGAAGCCCCTGTGCAGCCCCCGGAGGAAGACGTTGCCTTCATAATTATTCGAAAAGGATTCGTTTTTCACCTTCAGGAACGAGCCTCGCCCCGCTTTCGGACACGCGTATGTCGTCCATGAGGCCGAGGTTCACGAAAATCTTTCCAAGGATGCTGTTCAGCAGGAAGGCCGGCGGCAGGCTTTTCAGGGCAGAAGGCATAGGAACCTTGAGCAGCAGGGCGCCCCACTTCATGCCGCTTTCCTCTATTGCTTTTCCGAAGCCGAGCCTTTCGCACTCCTTGGCATAGGCGATGAGTATGTCCTCGAAAAAAAGAACGTCCCTTCTGGCCTTTATCCTGAACTTGTTCAAAAAAGCGCCCTTTGCAGTTTCTATAAGATTCCTTCTGAAGGCCTCTGCAAGCTTCATATTATTTTCGTTTCTGTGAGTTTAAGGTCCTTTTCATCTATAACGAACTCATGCGGCACTTTTGGGTCGAAGTTCGCATAGCGCATCTTGTGGAATGTGAGCGTCCTCATGGGTTTCTCTTCCAGCTCAAGGAACGAAAGCGAAAGCACGCCGTCGCATTCGAATGATTCGCCGTTGCCCGTGTCTATGCTCTCGCCCTTCGTTTCGCAAATCAGCAGGGCGCAGCCCGTTGACCTCAGGCTCTTCACCAGTTCGGAAAGATGGACCCTGTATGAGCGGTCGTTCTCGGCGAATATGAGCAGCTTGTTCACGTTGTCTATGACCAGCCTGTCGATTTTCGGGTAAGCGGCGATTATGTTTATGAACTTCTTCATGGTTATGTTCTCGCCGAGCGGTATGTGCTCTATGGCCAGGTTCTTGCCAAGGAACTTCTCCGCGTGGCTCAGCGCCTCTATGCCCTTGCATGCGCGAAGCAGCTCGTCTTTCGTCTCGTTCAGCGAGACGTAGCAGCATTTCTCCTTTTTCAGCACGCCTTCCATCAGGAAGTTCAGCGCGAAGAGCGTCTTGCCCGAGCCCGGCCCTCCTGAAACGAGGACTGTAGTTTTTGTCGGGAAGCCGCCTCCAAGCAGCTTGTCCATCCTTTTTATGCCGGTCGTCACGAACATCATTCCACCTCTCGACTATTTTTTAGTTTCACTCACTCCGTATCTTTAAACACGGGTATGCCGAAGGTCGACTTTTTCAGCTTTATCAGGAGGAAAATCTCGTCGTCCATCTTGAACGTCTTTGCGGGGACCTTCTTGTCCATCTCCTTTATTTCGAGCTTCTCCAGTATTTTTTTCGGCAGCATTATCCTGTTGCTGTTGCCGAGCTTGCCCGTGGTCAGCGAGTGGCTGAGGAAACTCTGGCTCGTCGGTATGAGGAGAAGGTCGGAGGTCGTATTGCTTATCATGTCGTATTCGGCCTTGGATATCTTCAGGTTCACCGATATTTCGCTCCTTTTCACGTCAATCGAGCGTATTTCGGCCATAAGTTATATTTTTAGGTAAAATATTTAAACCTTTTCGGCAGTTTTTTATCCCCTTTTGCCGCTTTTGGGTAAACCGGCCCGTTTTTACAAAATTTTATTAGCAAACAATTCAATAACTTCATGTATGGCTGTAAGGAAAGGGATAGGCAGGAAGGCCGCGCGTGAAAGGCCTAAAGGCCATCCGAAACATGAAAAACCCGCTGAGAAGGCTGCTGAAAAGGCAAAGCCGCTGGCCGCTGAAAAGCCACAACATGCCGAGAAGCCGAAGCCCATTGCTAAGCCGGCTCAAAAGCCAGAACATATCGAGAAGGCGGAGGATAAGAAGAAAACGCAGGAAAAGGAAACCGCTTTCATTAAAACCGGCATAGTGGGCTTTGACCAGCTCATCGAGAACGGCATACCCAAGGGGTCAGCCATCCTGATTGCCGGCGGAGCCGGCTCGGGCAAAACAATCATGTGCCTGCAGATACTTGCCAACTCCGCGAAAAACGGCAAGAAATGCTTATACATGTCCTTCGAGGAATCCGAGGTCCGCTTGCGCAAACACATGAACGACTTCGGCTGGAACGCAGAAGAGCTCGAAAAGAAGGGGAATCTCCTGATAAGGAGGATGAATTCCTACGAGATCGCGCGCTCTGTCGAGGCCATGCTGGCCAAGGAACGGGGGGAACTGCTCATAGAAATAGAGCCTGTTCTCCTGCCGGAAGGCTTCATGCCGGACATCATCGTCCTTGATTCGCTGAGCTCGATAGCGTCGTATTTCCTTGGCAAGAGCTGGCAGTACAGGAGTTACGTCGAACAATTATTCAGGTATTTCGAGCGGATCGGGACGACGTCGTTCCTCATAGCCGAGACGAAGCAGATTCCCGAAACGTTCAGCCCGACGGGCGTGGAGGAATTCCTGGCCGACGGCGTCGTCGTGCTCTACAACATCCGCAAGGGCGACGTCCGCGAGAACGCGATAGAGATACTCAAACTCCGCGGCACGAAGCACATCAAGAAAGTGGTGGCCATGCAGATAGTCGACAAGGAAGGCATAGTCATATACCCGGAGCAGGAAGTCTTCGGCGGCCTGTAGCCTGCTAATTCTACTTTTGCGAAAAAGCGAAAAAATGGGAAACCTGCATCAGGTCCAGACTTCGCCGTCTTCTTCAGGCGGCTCGAAGACTATGCCGAATTTCGAGAAAACGGTCGAGCACTTCGGGCAGATGAAGGCCTCCGGCTTCCTGTTCCACAGCTTTCCGTGCGCCCCGCAACTGGGGCAGTTGTATTCGAATATCATGCTATCCCAAACCTCTATATGCCCAAAACCCTCAAATCCCGGTTTGCCGGCCGACCGCGTAACGCAAAAAACCGGTCATACAAATTTACTTTTGTTGCCGACTCTTATATTGTTTTTCATGGCGAATTCCAGGATTTCAAGGCGTTTCCTCTTGCCCACGCCGCTCGCTATTATCGCTATTTCCTCTTTGTGGCTTATCTTCTGTATGTCATGCACGTTCCTGACGATGACTTCCCTGTAACCCTGCCTGTCCAGCCCGCGCACAGCGGCAGGAGAGCCGTATCCCGCATGAGGCAGCGCTCCTCTTGCTATCCTGTGCTCGCGGAGCTTGGAATGGATGCCCCTCGGCTTCCTCCACTTCTCGCCGAGCCTTTCCTTCTTCCTGAACCATTCCTGGCGTTTAAAAGACGGCCTCTTCTTCTTCATCTTCTTCCTCAATTCGAGAAGCTGTTCCTTACTTTTCATGCTCTCCCTCCGGAAGCGGCTTGCTTGTTATGTAAAGGCCGTCCTGGAAGACGCGTTTGTCATAGCCCTTTATCCTCGTCGCCTGCTCTATGCGCGAGCAGGCCTGGCCTACGAGCTCCTTGTCCAAGCCGGAAACATAAATGACGTTCTTGTCTATCTCCACTTTCACGTTTGGCGGGAGCGTGGCCTTTCTCGCGCTCCTCTCGCCGAGGAAATTCTCTATGAGAAGCTTGCTCCCCTCGAGCTTGAGCTTTATCGGGAAGTGGGAATAGACGAGCTTCATCTCGCCCTTCCATCCTTGCGTGACGCCGGTGAACATGTTCCTGGTTATGACGGCCCAGGTGCCGATTATGGCCTTGACCTTTTTCCTTTCGTTCTCCGAGGCGATGATGATTTTGCCGCCTTCGACCTTCACGCTGACCAGCGGGTGCCTGAACTCCTTGATGAGCTCGCCCTTGCTGCCTTTGATGAAAAGGCTGTCTTTTGCGAACCTCGCTTCAAGCCCCTGCGGGATTTCCAGTTCTTCCTTAAGCATATCGACACCTGAAATATGAATATGTTTAGAAGCCAATATATTTAAGCCTTATTGCTTTTTCCTGGCAGCGCTTTTCTTCTTTTCCTTCGTCTTTTTCGCGGCTTCCTTTTTCGCTTGCCTTGGCTTTTCCTTCTTCACGGCCTTCTCTTCTTCCTCGGCCGGCGTTTCCTCTTTCTTTATTTCCGGCATCCTGCCGACGAGCGTGAACGCCCCGGTTCCCATGGGTATGACCTGGTTCATGATGATGTTCTCGACATGCCCTTTCAGCGGGTCGCGCATGCCTTCGATTGCCGCTGAGATGATGTGCTTCTTCGTCTCCTCGAAGGCCATCCTTGCCAGAACGGAGTCCTTGTTGCCTGCGATGCCATACCTTCCGATGCCCATTATCCTGCCGTTCGAGGTCATCAGGTCGGCCAGGATGCAAACGTAGCGTATGTCGACCCCGAGGCCCTGCTCGCTTATGGTCTCGACCGCTTCCTTTATTATCGAGTTCCTCGCGGCCTCGATGCCGAAGACGTCGCATATCTCGAAGGGATTGTTGCACGTCGTCCTCGCCGTGTCGACGCCTTCGATGGCCAGGACCTTGCGCAGGTTCGAGCCCAGCGTCGAGATGAGCCACTCGCCGCTTCCCTCCTTGCTGACTATGACGTGCGATATGTTCTTCACGCCCTTTATGTGCGATTCGAGCAGCTTGTATTTGAGCTTGTGCAGGTTCATGTTTTCCGCCTTCTTGGATGAAACTATGAGCTCCTTTCCCTTGACTTCGACGTCGATGTTCTTCAGCTTGACGTGCTTGGTCAGCTCCTTGGGGTCGAGGTCGAACTTCTTCAGCTTCTCGACGTCGAGCGCGCATGAGATGGTCAGGTTTATCAGGTCTATGACGTCGCTCAGGACGAAGTCGCGCAGCTTCACTTCCTTTATCTTCTTCGCGATTTCTATGGCCTTCTCCTCCTTGTTCTGCTCGGGCAGGAGGTATATGCTCATGCTCGGCGTCTCCGGCTCCTTCTTGGCGTCGAAAATCTCGGCGAGCCTGGGAAGACCCAGCGTGACCTGAATGCCCGCCGTTCCTGCGAAGTGGTATGTTCGCATGGTGTTGTGGGTGATAACGCCTTCAAAAGTGGCGAAGGTTTCCGTCCCCTCGACTGTCAGATCGTAGACGTGCTGCGAAGGCGGCTTCACCTTTTCTATTTTTACGATTTCGTCCCATACGACATCGGCGTTTGCCATCTGTCTGAGCATGAAAATTTCCTTTTCGATGTCCGTCCCCTTTTTCGCCGCTTCGCGCTCAAAAATGCCCGTGTATTTCAAAAGCGTCTCCCTGCCTATCCTGCCCCTCTTGGTGAAGTTGTTCACGTATCTTGTCGGGTATCCGATTCTTTTCGCAACGTCCATGAACAGGTTTCCGTAACCCGAAACCATGTCCGTGAAATCCTGTTTGGGCCTGAAGCCGGAATCATCCAGCTGCCTCAGCTTTTCCTGCTTGGAGTTTATGGAAAAGCCTATCTTTTTCCTGAACGTTTTTGCGTATTTGTATGTTATGATAAGCGAAAACTGCTTTCCTCTTTGCTTCGTTGCGAAAATCCCGAAACGCGAGAGGAGAAGCGCTACGCCGTCTATGAGCTCCTCCGAATTCGACGAAGCCCTTATCATTTTCCTTTGAACTGAAACGCTTCCGTCACCGTCGAAGTAGCCTCTCAGCAGGCCTGAAACAAATTCCTCGGCCGCTCCGTAAGCGAAGTGGGGTATTTTTTTGTTCGCCGAGCCCGTCCCGCACGTTTTTGCGAACAATCTGGACAGAAGCATGGAATTTATCCTTATGTCATGGCCCATGGCGAAGCCGCGTGTATTGTCGTATTCGTTGTGGGTAAAGCCGTATTTTTCAGCGAACTGCCTTACCTGAGAAAGGAATTCCGGGCTGACGTTTGAAAGTGACGTATAATATTTGGTGGAGTTCCCCTCTGCCAGGTATGCCCCCATCATCCAGCCCAAGGCTTCATCCAGCATGAGCTGGGGCGGCATGCTTTTCCTGGCGCCGGCAGTATCCACGAGCGTCTCCAGCCTGAGGCAGCGGGTGCAGTTGTCCCTCAGGTGCCTGATGACTGGCAGCCTTTCGCCCCGCCTAAGATCCGCGCCGCTAACCGGAACGATTTTGTTGTCTTTTCTCACGACGAACGAATGCGAATCAGTCGCCGTTATCTCCCTGCCCGACGACAAGGCAATTCTTATAAGATGACGAGGCGCCTCATGCCTGCTGCATTCCAGCACGCGCTTCCATTCTATCTTTTCATCGCTGGTTATGCTCGGAACGCGGATGTCATAAGAAGAGAGGTCGCACACGTCCCAGCCGTTTTCAGCGTATCCCGTCCTTTCTATCATCCCGTCCACGAATTCCCCCATGCGTACCACCGCTGTGACTCCGTCTTTTTTGAGAACTATCTTTTCATGCGGCGAGACCGACATCTGCGTCGCGGGTTCTGAAAGCGACTGCGCGCTGACGACTCCGACTGCCTCTTCGGGATCGTACATCGCGTTCTTGTAGAAATGCCTGACCTTTTCCATTATCTGCCTGCGTTTCTCGTCGTTGTAGCCCTTGCGCTTGCAGTATTCGTCCACTTCTTCCCTGATCTTAATAGGCATTTTTTCCATAATCATGCACCTTAGCCATGTTCCACGTAGTCTATCCAGTTGAGCTTGCCCCAGTCCGATTTGGTGGGGTCAATCGCGTCCTCGCCGACGACGAACTGTATGATGTTGCCGTTCGAGTCGCGCACGCTCATGTCATTGCATACCTTGAGGTCCTGCAGCGAGTTCATGAGGCGGCGCTGCATGTATCCGGATTTTCTGGTTCGCAGCGACTTGTCCATCAGTCCTTCTCGTCCGTTCATGACGTTCCAGAAGAACTCGAAGGGCGTCAGCCCCTGCTTGAAACCCCTCGCAACGAAGCCTCTCGTCCCGGCCGACAAATCGCCGACCTTGAAATGCGTCGTCGTTCGTCCGAGATAGCCCCTCTGTATGCGCTTGCCTAGGATGGTTTCGGAGCCGACGCATGCGGACATCTGGGTCGTGTTGATGTTCGAGCCCTTCGCTCCCGATTCCGCCATGTAGATGATGTCGCTCGGCCTGATGTTCTTTATCATGATGTCGCTGACCCTGTTCAGGCCCTCAGCGAGCGTTGAAAGTATCTGGGTCTCCAGCGACTCCTCGGGCGTCATGCCCGGCAGGACCTTCAGCTTGCCCTCGCCGAACTTGTCGACGAGCTTGTCCGAGTCCTTCGTCGCCTTCTCTATCTCCTCCTCTATCACCTTCCCGATTCTCGGCGGGACGTCGAGGTCGGATATGCCTATGGAGAAGCCTCTCATCATGAGATACGAAGCGCCGAGCCGGCCGAAGTTGTCTATGAAATTCTTGAGCTCGTCATCCGTGACGAGGCGCCTCACCTTGTTGAGCATTTTTCCCTTGAAGGCGCCTACCGCCCTCGTGTCTATCACGCCGCTCTTCAGCTCGCCGTTCTTTATCGAAACCCACATGTCGTGCTTGCACTCCTCCTTGGAGCACCTGTCGCATTCTTTGCAGGCATTCGCTTTGAAGTCCATGTTCAGGCCCTTGGGCAGCAGCAGGCTCACGATTTCCTTGCCCGTGAACTTGTCCTTGTCCGGCAGCTCTATGTCTATCGACGCCCTTGAAAAAAGCTCGGACGTCTCCCTCCTGCTGAGCACGGTTTCCTTCTTCGTCAGCAGATACATGCCTGAAATGTGGTCGAGGTCGAGCCCGACAAGCGGGCCTCCGAACCTCGGCGAGATTATGTTGTTCTTGACCTCCATCAGCATGGACGCCTCGACCTGCGCTTCTTCAGATTGTAACGCGTGGACGTTCATCTCGTCGCCGTCGAAATCCGCATTGTAAGGAGCGCATACGCTCGGGTTCATGCGGAACGTCCTGTAAGGCATTACCTTTACGCGATGGACCATGATGGAGACCCTGTGCAGCGAGGGCTGGCGGTTGAACAGGACTACATCGCCGTCCTTCAGCTGCCTGTCCACGCCCCATCCGGCGGCTATGTTGCCCGTTATGTCCTTCCTGTTCTCGTCCGTGACCTTTATCTTCCTGCCGTCCGGCCTGGTTATGTAGTTGACCCTGCCGTCCTTTATCAGCTCCTTTATGTCCTTGATGTTGAGCTGCGTGATGGTCTCGGGAATCGTGAGCTCCTTCGCGACTTCTTCTGCTGGTATGCCGACCTCGTTTATCGAGAGCGTCGGGTCGGGCGAAATGACCGTGCGCGAGGAATAGTTCACCCTCTTGCCGAGCAGGTTTCCTCGTATGCGGCCTTCCTTCGCCTTGAGCCTCTGTATTATCCCTTTTAACGGTCGGCCGGAACGATGCCTCGCCTGCGGAACGCCGGTCAGCTCGTTGTCGAAATACGTGGAAACGTGATACTGCAAAAGCTCCCAAAGGTCGTTGAGGATGAACTCGGGCGCGCCGATGTCTATGTTTTCTTTCAGCGACTGGTTTATCCTGACTATGTCGACCAGCTTGTGGGTCAGGTCGTCTTCGGAGCGCTCTCCAGTCTCTAGAGTAATGCTCGGTCTCATGGTGACCGGAGGGATGGGGAAAAGCGTGAGTATGAGCCATTCAGGCCGTCCTCCTCGGAAGCCGATTTTCTGCAGGTCCTCGTCCTTTACCCTCTCGAACCACTCCCTTATCTGCATGGGGTTGAGCTCTTCCTTGCCGTAATAATACGTGTAGGGCTTGACGAAGCTGACCTTGCCTCCCTGCTTGTCGCAGTGCGGGCATTTCCTGAGAGGCGCCTTGGAAACCTGGTCCAGCGAGCGCGGAGTTTTATTCAAAAGCCTCCCGCATTTAGAGCACGTCGCTTTCAGCAACTGGTAAATCTGCTTACTATACATGACGTGTATGGCCGGCCTGGCGAGCTCGACGTAGCCGAAGTGGCCAGGGCAGTCGCCTATCGTCCCGCCGCACGTCCTGCAGCGGAGCCCCGGGTCGACTACGCCCATCCTCGGGTCCATTGCGCCGCCGTCAACCGGGTAGCCGTCCGCGTCGTAAAGATCCGAAGTTACGATCCTTACGGTAGCCAGAGACTTGACCATGCTCGGCGAAAGTATGCCAAAGTCGATTGAACTTATCTTTGACAGCTCGGTAGTCATATTATTCACCATTCATCATTTTTCAGTATTTAATCTGCTTATCATCACTTCTAAATCTCAATCACGTTGAGCCTCGGGTAGACGCCTATCGATTTCAGCTCGTCCATCGTGAGCTTGAACGCGTATGACGTCGAAACCCAGAGGATTTTCGAATCCTTGCATATGGGGCAGAACGTCTTGTTCTTCGTCTTGTCGTATATCGCTATGAGGCCGCATGACTGGCATATGGGCAGCGACGTCTCGTCGGAGTTGAAGCGCTCCTTCAGCGTCAGCGCGGCGCCATGCCCGACCAGGCACTGCTGCTCCATCTCTCCGAGGCGAAGCCCGCCGCGCTTCGAACGGCCCTCGGTCGGCTGTCTCGTAAGCAGTGTGACCGGCCCTTTCGAGCGCGCGTGTATCTTGTCCGCGACCATGTGGTCGAGCTTCATGTAGTATGCGATGCCTGTGAAAATCATGACCTGGAACTTCTTGCCGGTTCGTCCGTCGTAAAGCGTCTCCTTGCCGTCGTCGCGGAAGCCCAGCTTCTTCATCTCCTTCCTTATGAATTCCTCTTTCATGCCGGAGAACGCGGACGAGTCGATTTTCGTTCCCGCTATCGAGCCGTATTTGCCCGCGAGGAGTTCAAGCAGTTGGCTCACGGTCATACGCGACGGGATACCATGCGGATTGAAGACGATGTCGGGCACTATGCCCTCCTTGGTGAAGGGCATGTCCTCCTGGGCCACGAGCAGCGCGGTCACTCCCTTTTGTCCATGCCTCGTCGCGAACTTGTCGCCGAGCTCGGGCGTCCTCTCGTCCCTGGTCCTTATCTTGAACAGCTGCTCGCCGCTTCCGGTTTCTGATATGAGCACCCTGTCGACGATGCCGCGTTCGCCGTAGCGTATCGTTACGGATGACTCGCGCTTGTTCTCGATGTCCGTCGTGAAATCGCCTCCGGTGAGGAAACGCAGCGGCGATATCTTGCCTATGAGGACCGAATCGGATTCGACATGCGTCTCGGGATTTATTATGCCGTCTTCAGGGATTTCCTTGTAAGCATCCTCGCCCCTGTAGCCCTTTATGCCAGGCTCGGGCAGGCTTATGACGTCTTCCTGGCCTCCCCAGTAGCGCTTGCGGATGGTTTCATACGTGCGGAAATAGAATGAGCGGAACATGCCCCTATCGACGGAAGCTTTGTTCAGGACGACGGCGTCGTTCATGTTGAAGCCGTCCCAGCACATCACCGCGACGACGATGTTCTGGCCGTAGGGATGTTGACGCAGGATTTTGTCCGTCGCCGTCTCGACCAGCGGCATCTGCGCATAGGTCAGGACGTTGAACTTCGTGTCCGTCCTGACGTGGAAGTTGTCTATCGGCGCTCCGATTGCCTGGCCGACCATCTTCGCCCCGTAGTTGACGCGGTCGCCTCGGTTGTATTCCGGATAAGGCGTGAGGCTCGCGGAAATGCCAAGTATGAGGATGGGGTTGATCTCAGCATGAGTGTGCTCCTTCGTTACCTTTGTAGGGTCTATCGCGATATAGCTGTTCTCTTCCTCTTCGGCATCGACGTATTCTATTATGCCGTGCTTCACGAGGTAGCTCCACGTTATCTTGCCCTTGTCGAGCTTTTCTACGTGCTCCATCGTCAGCTTCGCCTTGCCGTCCTCGACGACGACCAGCGGCCTTCTCGCGCGGCCGGAATCCGTGTTGATTCTTATCTCGTTGAACTCCGAGTGGAAGGAGATGTTGAGCTGGTCGGAGATGAGGCCGTGCCTCCTCTTCTTCCTTATTTCCGCCACGAGTTCCTCCGGCTTGTCCGTGGTGCCTATGAAATCGCCGTTGTAATATATGTCAGCGTCAAGTTTGCCCTTCATTTTTTGCCTCCGTGTTTTTCGCCGGCCTGCAGAAGGCCAAGTATCGCATCCTCTTCCTCTTTCGATACGCCGGGCGTTATCTCCGTCAATAAGGCCAGATGCTTCCTCAGGCCGATTGAGCTTCCTTCCGGCGTTTCGGCGGGGCAAAGCCTTCCCCATTCGGTCGGGTGTATCTGCCTTGCCTTGAAGTGCTCCTGCGTCGGTGTGAGCGGCGAGAGCACGGAGCGCAGGTGCGAGACCGTCTTGATGTAAGAGCTCCTGTCAAGCCGCTGTGATACGCCGGTTCGCCCGCCTATCCATGTCCCCGTAGCGAGCGACGAAAGGATCTGCTTCGTCACTGTGTTCGCTTCTATGATGGACTGGACGGACGGGAATTTTCCCCTTTTTACAAGCTTCTGGTAATTATAAGTCATCTTGGCTATCAGGCCCCAGCGGCCTAGAAGGATGGAGCGGAACAGCTGCTCGAACAGTTCGCCCGACATCAGGAGTCGTTTGTTCGAATAATGGTCTATGTCGTCCTCGGGTGAAATGCCCGTCCTGACTGAGATGCACTTCCTTATGATTCTCGCCAGGTATTTGCTCTTCCTGAGCCTGTCGCCGACTTCCTGGCCCAGATGGGGCAGCAGGTAGCGGTCAAGGATCTGGTTCACCCTCTCCTGTATGTAGTCCTTGGTGACCTTGAGCTTCTTGCCTATGAAATCGACCGCTTCTTCCGTCGTTATGACGTCGGTCTCGTAAAGGTTCGTGTAGAACTCGTTGAGTATCTTCTCGTCCTTCGAGACCATGTCGCACAGCTCCTTGTCATTCTCGAGTCCGAGCGCCTTCATGAGGACGACAATCGGCAGCTTCTTGATGTTCGCGAAGGATATGGTTATTTCGCCGTCGGGTTTCATCTCGACGAGATGCCTCTGTTTGAAGCCCGACCTTTCGGAGTTTATCCTCACCGTCACCCCGTCTCCCTCCGTCTTCTCGAAAATCGGTTTGTTGGACGAGATTTCCTCTATGAGTACCAGCACCCGTTCAGTGCCGTTGACGACGAAATAGCCCCCCGGGTCGGTCGGATCCTCGCCCGCCGCGACGAGCTCTTCTTCGTTTATGCCGGTGAGGTTGCATATCTTCGACTTGACCATGACAGGCAGGTCGCCCACGTGGACGTTCTCGGACTTCTCCTGCACGCCGTTGAATATCGGGGTTATTTTCACAAAAATAGGAGCCATGTAATTCAGGTTGCGTATCCTCGCCTCGTTGGGGTAAATCGCGCGGCTCGAGCCGTCGGCCTCGTGCATGACGGGCTTCCCCAGCGTGACCTCGCCGAACTTTATCTTGAGGTCCTCCTTGTCCTGCGCCACGCGTATCGTCCCGACCTCGTTTATTATCTTCTGGAGGCCGAAGTCTATGAAGTTGTTGAAGGATTCGATCTGGTACCTGACCCACTCTCTCTCCTTCCCGAAACCGCCTACGATAGCTACAATCATGCTTCCATCCAGTCTAGACGACAACCCTGTAATAAAGGCTTTGTCCGGCAACTTCCGAATCCCTGGTTATCTCGAGCAGATCGCCCCTTTTCGCGCCCAGTGTGGCCACAATCGGGTCCGCCTCCAGAATCTTCGGCAGCTTGTCCTGGGTTGTCCTGAACTTCTCGAGGATCGTCTTTTTCTCCTCTTCAGAAAGAACTCTGAACTTGGGGACTAGCATATGTTCCAAAATGTTAATGCAACCACCCTTAACTCGCGGGGCTTAACAGCCGGCCGGAGTTTTAGAGATGAATATACGCAGCCTGCGTATGCAATCGCTATTTCATGGGTTATGGTAGTTATAGTTTAGTGTAAGTTGATAAGTTAAATAAATGTTCTCAGCCTTTAAATACTTATCGGTGGCTTGTTTGGCGGCTTTCGATTTTCGGTTTTCGCGGCTTTTTAGCGGTTTTGGCGGCGGTAGCTGGCAACGAAAGAGGAAAATGAGCCCGGCGGGAATCGAACCCGCGACCCCCAGATGTCTTTCTGCACCATGTTCTGTCATTGGCTGCCGCAAAGCGAAAGCCTCAGCATACTTTTACCGGACAGATAAAAGTCTGGTGCTCTACCGATTGAGCTACAGGCCCACGTTGTGAAGGACAGCTTGAAACATAAATCCAAGCTGTCGGTCGCTTACGCCCTGGCCGGGAGTTTCAGGCGGACGCAGATGAAATCTGCGTCTTGCGCTTTTGAACCCGGGTCCTCGAAGTGACAGTCCGAGATGATAGGCCGCTACACTACCAGGGCAGATGTTTCGTTGGATGCATACTCTGTATGCGTCATTCGATGTCGCCGAAAGACATATGCTTCGCATATGTCAAACTGCATACTTTGCTGGTCGATATTATTTGTAATCTTATCTAATATTTAAATTCGCGAAAAGGCTGGAAAAACTGCAAAAAGAGGTGAGCAGCTATCTGGAGTTCCCCCTTTTCAGGAGTACTATCCAGACCGCCGGAAAGTTTAACTTCCGTGTTCGAAATGGGAACGGGTGAACCTTTCCACTTTGGCCGCTCGATAAATCTATTGTTGGCTGCTATTTATAAATGTTGGCCTATGGCCCGTTGCCTGAACCGCCGGCTAACATCATATCCACAACCTGTGACCAGTAGTCAAGGCTCATTTTCCCGTTCGTTTGCGGTTCAGCGCAACCTGACACATACCTTCTTCCTTTAAGGTAAGTCACACAGGATGCACCTGCCTGCCCGGGAACTGCCTGACCGCTAAGGCCTATGCTTTTGAATTCGTTACTTTCTGCCATTTTCATTACCTCCTTCTATCCAGCTTTGTCTAAGGAGCTTCCCCGAATCCAGACTCTTTAGAAACAGTTGCCATCTAGACCCGGGTGCGCTCCCGGCTCTAGATGAGCAATATGACGAGGCTCAGGATGACTATAATTTCGGCTAAAGAAACGGCTTTCATCCATCCCTTCATGCTTTCGTGCGGCGTTTCCTGAGCCATTTGTAGTCCCCTGTGTGCCTTTTGTTTTCCAGGCCGAGAAGTTTTAGCCGGCCTAGAACCTGAGCAATATAAGCATGATAGCCAAGACTATGCCCGAAAGGTAAACCCTTCGCTCCAGTCTCGCAAGGTTTATGCTCATCAAAATCACATGAAATTGAAGTATATTATGCGGGCAAGCCTTTTTAAGCGTAACCCTGATCGGTAAAAAGAAATGGATCCCCCGGGTGAGATTTGAACTCACAACCTATCGGTTTCTGAGCGACTGCGAACGACCAACACACTCGTAAAACCGACTTTAAGTCACAGCGCGAAAGTCTACAGCCGATCGCTCTTCCAGGTTGAGCTACCGAGGGATAATACTATTATAAACCGCGGCAGAATTTAAAAGTTAGCAAATGGGTTGGGCTTACTCCAAGATGACCTGGCGCGAGAAGACGCGCATCTTCGTGTCCTCGTCAGTCCTGTAGCTCAGGTACGCCCTCGGCATCTTGAGCTGCGCCTCGACCAGCGGCTGGATGCGGTAAGAAAGATATATCTCGCTCCTCGGCTTCATGTCGCCGAGGTTCCACAGGAGCTCCGTCCCTGATTCGCTCTGCCTTACGACGGGCTTCGGGCCGCTGAATTCGGGCAGCACTCTGCCCAGCGGCGTGACCATGTCCTTCACTATCACGCCCTTGAGCCCGCTGGTTATCGGGCCTCTTATCTGGAGGATGATGATGTGCTCCCCCCTCTTCTTGATATGCTTCTTCCTTATGTTGGGCGTCCTCACCTTGACCGCGCCCATGCCGAGAAGGACAACGACGCACAGAATAACTATGAAAGAGCTGACGAGCAGCGGCAGGCGGCTGATGTTGTAGGTCACTGTCGCGCCCTTGCCCGGCGCCAGGCCCTCCAGCCTCCAGTTGTAATTCACCTCGCCGCCCTCGACATACGTGTTCGCGGGCTGGTTAACAAAATCAATATACTGGTTCGAAGGCAGGCTGTCCTGGACGTCATAGTCAACCGGCGTGTTGCCTTCATTGACGACGCTTATCACGACCTGCTGGCCGAAAGGCGTCGAAACTATCTCCTTCTTGGTCACGACCTTGTTTATGGCCGGTATGCTGAAAACTGCCTGACCGCTCACCCCGAATTCGGGTATCTCCGTCCTGACGTAATAATCGCCCGCGATGAAATCCGAGACGGACACGGTTTCCTTTATTTCGCTCGGGCCTGACGGAAGCTCCCTCGCCGTCTCGACGAGCTTCACCGTCCTGCCCGTGTTGTCGATTATGTCGAAGGGTATTTTCACGCTCCTCTCCTCCTTCGACGTGAGCTTCAGGTTTATGGCAACATCATTGCCCGTCCTCTCGGCAGTGAAGCTGAGAAGTCTCATCTCCTTTTCAGGCAGGACCTTGAGCGTCAGCTTCGCGGAATTTATGTCCGCCTCGTTGTTCTTCGAGTAGGCCATGACCTCGTAATCATACGTCCCTTCCAGGCTGGGATAAAAATACATCTTGACTTCACGGCTCTCCGACGGGTTCATGCTGACATAATATCTTTCGAGGTTCAGCCACTCGAGGTGCGGCCCCAGGACGGTGATGACGAACTCGCCCGACTGGTAGCCGTCATTATATACCTGTATTGTATACCAGCCCTGCTGGTTGACCTCGGTTTCTACCTGGGAAGGCGACACGCCCACCTGGACGGCCGCAGCGGGTTTCAGCAAAAACGCAAAAGCCAGAATTAAAGCCAGCACTAACAGCTTTTTCATAGTTGTTTTTATAGCGCGCAGATTTAAATTATTTTACGGAGCCAGTAAAAGCTGCGTTTTCGACATTTCCGGGGAAATTATAAAAACACCGCCTACAATTAAGATTATGAAACCTGTCCTTCTGATAAACCTGAAGACTTATGAAGAAGCGACGGCCAGGAATGCGCTGGCTCTTGCTCGAATATGTGACTCGCTCGCGGAGAGCCGCAGCGAAGCTGAAATAATCCTCGCGGTCCAGGCGGCGGACCTGCGCCTAGTCTCGGAAAACGTGCGCATCCCCGTCTTCGCGCAGCACGTCGACCCTGTCAAATACGGCTCAAACACGGGCTGGCTGCTTCCCGAGGCGGCGAAAGCCGCGGGAGCGAAGGGCACGCTGCTCAACCATTCCGAGAAGCGCATAGATTTCGAAACTGCGAAGCGTTCGCTGGCGCGATGTCACGAACTGGGATTGCGCGTCGTCATGTGCGCCGAGTCGCCTGAGAAGGCGAAGGAACTCGCCTCACTCAAGCCCGATTACATAGCGATAGAGCCGCCCGAACTCATCGGAGGCGACGTCTCGGTCTCGAAGGCTAGGCCTGAGGTGATAACCGAAGCCGTCAAAAAGGTTCATGCGATCGCCAGTATTCCAGTCCTCTGCGGCGCGGGCGTCAAGGATGGCGAGGACGTGCGCAAAGCGCTCGCTCTCGGCGCGAAAGGCATTCTCGTCGCGTCGGGCGTGGTGAAGGCGAAGGAACCTGGACGCGCTATAAACGACCTGCTGGATGGCTTCAGGCAGGCGCATGATGCTGGATGATAACATGTACGAAAAATACCTTTTCTCCGAATCGAGGATGGCCTGGATAAACAACAAGCAGCGAAAAGGGGATGGCAAATGCATTTTTTGCAGGCTCGCGAAGGGCGACATGGACGAGAATAAAATCCTGCACAGGGACAAGGAGCTGCTGGTGATGATGAACATCTTCCCCTACAACACGGGCCATCTGCAGGTGCTCCCGCTGAGGCATGTGGAAACTTTTGAAGAGCTTACGGACAGCGAAGTAGCGTCGCTCTTCGTCATGGTAAAGAAATGCGTCAGGCTTCTCAGGACGGTCCTGAATCCGGACGGCTTCAACATAGGCGTCAACATCGGCGGCGACGTCGCGGGCGCATCCATCTCGCATCTCCACATCCATATCGTCCCCCGCTTCCGCGGCGACAGCGGCTTCATGGAGTCCGTGGCGGACACGAAGGTCGTGCCGCAGACGCTCGATCAGATTTTCAGCAAGCTGAAGAATGAAGCGGGGATGCTTAGGTAAGCTTTTGTGCACAAAAACAAATCAGTCAGCGTAAAAAAGCAGCTTCATGGCATCGCTGAAGCTGTCTACCATTCTTCCTTCCGATGTCGTGGTTTCGGATATCCTCTTTTTTAACTCCGTGCTTCTTCGCAAATCAGATAAAATGTAACTGGTATTTGACATGATAGCATCACGGACTTTATCTCTGCGTCGGGGTATCATGTATTCCTTCCAAAGGGGTTTTTCTCCTTCTACGGTTATCTTTTTCACTTTCAGGTCGCCAAGTGCGAAACGTGGCATGCCGTCGTCTATTTCAATCGTACCGTTAGCATAATAAATTCTGTTTCCGACCTGAAAATTAATTTCCAAGCTGTCGAATATAACAGTCGGGCTGCCGATGACTTCGTAGCGCCATGGAAAAGTCATGTGGACAGGTATTCTGCCCATGGTAAGATCGTAGCATATCCTTCCTTCCTGTAAGGTGAATACCTTGCCATTGAGATTACCCGGATATTTGGCATTGTCCGGTTTCGGCAATCTGTTGATTCCAAAGTTCATAATCTCACATTTCTAGCTATTATTCACTTTCCACGTGGTTTTCCGACAAGCGTCCTGAAATAATCCCACACCTGCGGATCGAATTGCTCTACTTTGATGCCGCCAGATGAAATCAGTTTACAAAGTTCCTTTCTGAAGTCATCGCTTTTTAAAATAAGGTGCATGGCATTTTCAATTCTTGCCTTGTCTTTTCTGCGACTCCGGATTGGAATGTAACCTTTGTTCTCTCCCACACGAGTTTTCATGTAACCTCTTTCTCCAGTGCAAAAATTTCCACCATTATCAATCCATCCGCTCCCGGAATATATTTTACCAAAAAGTGACTCTATGTTTATTTCAAAATATTTTCCGTCTCCAACACTATGGTTTCTAAGCGCTAGTCCCACGGGGAGAGAGAATCCGCCGCAGTCTCTTGAAACTCTGTATGTAAATTCGCCAGTGCCGGAGTTGTAAATGAAGTTAGAATCATTGGAATTGCTGTATAGTTTTTTCACTTTCGGAAACCTGCCAGCCAATCCAAAAAACATGTTAAATTATATGTAGCAAAGTTTTATAAATTTACTACTTGACGATTACTATATTTTAATTGCAGCTTTATTGCAGTTTATTTCCTGCCCGCTTTCTCCTTCTTCTCCGGCCTTACTGCGAACTTCTTGTCCAGCGCCTTCATTATCTCCACTATGCCGCCGTATTCCAGTTCGCTGTAGGGCAGCATCGCGGGACCTGAGAAGCCCTGCCTGCGGATTTCTTCGGCCTTCTTTGAAACCCTTCTCCTCACGTAATCCCAGTAGGGATGGTCGAACGCGTCCGCGGCCTCGGTAAGCTTGCCGTCATGGATGCAGAAGGCTGCACAGCTCACTATGGGCGGGCCGTCGAAGAACGAAATCGTCGAATTCAGTTTGACGGGCATGAGCGGCCCGTTATGCGAACCCCTCATGAACCCAGCCACGTAATGGCCAATCGTGAACGGCGAGAGGATTTCGCCCGTCGCGGGGAAGTCCTTCTGCACGCGCACCAGCATTATCGGGTCGTCCTTGCCCGTGTATTTGCCCGCGATGTTGTGCAGGCGGGTCGTGCTGACCGCAGCGGCCTGGTCTTTAGTCGCTCTCGAATGGATGGACTCGACGACGAAGCGGTTGTTGTCGCGCAGAAGCGCGGCGATGTGATATATCTCCTCGGGCGAGTTCAGCTCGATCACGCGGTCGCCCTTGGTATGCTCCACGTCCATTATGGTGAAGCGGAAACCCTTTGCCCATCCCGCTGCTCAGCAGAAGGCCAGCGCAGTGCATGGGGTCCGTGAAAGCGAGGTAAAGCGGCAGGTTATACGCGCCCGGCTCGGTCTTGTCCGCTGCGAAGAACAGGAACGGCTCGTTCGGGCGCTCTTCGAATTCGAGCTCCGCCACCGCAGGGCCCATGCCTTTCACGTTGCCTGAAAACGAGTCCTTGAGCAGGTCCTGGCCCGCGCCGTATAACCCCTGGTCTTTCGCGACCTGCGTGCCTGCCTTGAAGGCGTCCCACGCAAGCTTGTGGATTTTGGCGTTTTCCCTGCCAAGCTTGTGGGTCATGAGTATCGCTATGTCGTCGCCCGTGTGGCTGACGTAGAAATCCGTGACAATGCCTTTGCCGTATTCGGCTATGAACTCGCGCACCGTATCGATGACCCTGGCGCTCGGCTTTATGTGGCCTCCTATGCTGCCTATGTCCGCCTTTATCGCAGAAACCGTGATTTTCATACCAACACCTCCGCTTAACCCAACTTATCTGAACTGTTCAGAATCATGCCCAGTGTAACTTGATTAAATGTGGACAAAATGCAATAAAAAGTTTTCGGAAAAGGGAGAAACGTCTTCGCTTTCTATTTTCCGTGCTTTGCCGCGTGCCTCGCCTCATGCTTCGCTTCGGCCTTTGCTTCTGCTTTGAGCTCCGCCTTGGCTTCCGGCCTGGTTTCTGGTTTTGCTTCGGCCGACCTAGCGGAACTGAAGCTGGTGTAGCCGCACTTGCCGCAGTAGAGGCGGTTCTTCTGTTTCGAGAGCCACGTGCCCCCGCCGCAGCGCGGGCAGAAGCTGTTCTTACGCGAAAGCGTATCGCCCTGGATTTCGTATTTCTTCCAGACCTTGATGGTCTCGTGCTTGCGCCCCTTGCGCACGCGCTTGCCTCTTTTCCTCGTCTTCTTTTCCTTCGCCATGCGTTTTCACCTTATAATCATTTCAATTGATACAGCCGCTTAAGTCAGTTCGAACTTCTTGATGCGGAAGCCCTTTTTCGTGTGCATCTTGCCGCACTGCTTGCATATAAGGCGCAGGTCGAGCTTCTTCGTCGGCTTGCCCTCGCCTGCCGGCTTCGGTCTGGGGAACGAGCCATACCCCGCCATCTTGCGCTTGAACCTTCGCTGCGACTGCGACAGCGGGTGCGCGGTGGAGCGGCCCTTCCTCTTCGCCTGCTTGACCGTGTGCTCCGTGTGCTTCCTGCACGTCGGGCAGTAGGTGTTTAGCATCTTCGGGAATTTCATAATCGCGCCTCAATGTTATCCTATATTGCGCCAATCAATTTATAAGCTTTTTAAGGCGGCGCGTCGAACGCCGGAAACGCGGCAGCACAATATGGATTTAAATTTTTTATAACCATCTACTAACTATGTTTTCCCTGCACCTGTTCAAGCACTGGGACAAGATATTCTGGATATTCTTCGCACTGATGGGCCTGGCCATAGTGGCGGCCCAGTCGGCGGGCGTCGTGTCGGTCGATTTCTTCGTCGTGATGGGCGTTTTCCTGGTGGTGGTCGGCTCCGGCAAGCTCGCGGAGGAAATATCCAAGCGCAGGCTCATGAGCTACCAGGACGACACCTACAGGAAGCTGCACCAGCTTTCGCAGAACCTCGAGAGGACCTTCAATATCGCGAGCATGAACAAGGACAAGACTGAATTCCGCATAGAGAAGCTGCACCAGAGCAGGAAGGAAACCGAGAAGAAGATGAACAGGAACTACCGCGACATGGCAAGGAAGGTAATCGAGCTGGAGAACCGGATGAACAAGCTGGCGAAGGCACTTGAGAAAAAAAAACACTAGAAATCTCAGGCTTGTTTTATTTGATCTGGTTGTTTCTATTTCTCCCCGCCTATCAGCGACTTCTCCTTTATGATTATCGGCGAGCCGCCTGCATGCCAGGAGAAGCGCGGCCTGACTTGTATCTGGTACATTCTTTCCGAGTTGTCGTCCAGCAGTATCGCCGATCCTTTGGTTTTCGGCAGGTCGTTCAGGTAGTCCTGTATGTCCTCCAACATGTAGGTCTGCATTATCGAACGAAGCGCTTCGATATCGGCTTTCGAGGTCAGGCGATGCGAGATGACGATGTCCGCCTGCGAGAGCGCGTCTTCGTGGAGCTTGTTTGGCCGCTGGGTTATCATGAGGACCGAGATGCCCGGCTCCCTGCCTTCCTTTATCAGCGTGAGCAGCGGTCCGGTCGCGGCGGTCGAACCCTCGCTGGGCGCGAACTGGTGCGCCTCGTCCATCATAATCCAGACCATGGGTATCGTTTTTTTGAACTGGCCCGTTATCTGGCCATACTCTTCCGCTTTCCTCGCCATCAGCCGCTGGGTGAATATTTTCCTCGAAATCAGGCCGACGACCATGGCGCGTATCGACCAAGACTCGGAAACGCGCATGTAGTGCGAGACGTCGAGGATGGAAAGCATGCCCGGCTTGAGGAATTCGTCGATGCGCGTCCCTTCTTTCTCGAACAGGCCCCATCCCTCCGCGGCGATGAACCTGTTCGCGAGCGCGTCCCTGACCTTCTGCTCGGTCGTCTTGTCCTTCTGTATCTCGTTTATGATGTCGCGCAGGGAGAACTTTTCGCCGCATTTCTCGACGACGTCCTCCATTATCTTTTCCAGGAGGATGCCGTGCTCGTCTATCATCGAGAAGCCGAAGGTCACGGCCCAGTCCTCCGCAGTCAGTTCTGCGACGGAAATAGTGAACGGGTAATCCACGCTTATCCCCGTTTCCTTGTATTCGGCCACGTATCCCTTGGGCACGAAGAGCTTGATGTTCATTCCCTCGGGTTTCATGCCCCATTCCTTGAGTATGTCCGCCTCCTTCTCGTTCGGAAGCTTCATGGACCAGTAGATGCCCATGGTGTCTATGAAGACGACCGCGAGGTTCCTGCGGATGTCGTCCGGAAGCTTGTAAATCTCCTCGGCTATGACGCCGGCCGAATAGCTTTTACCAGTCCCGCGCTTGCCGCATATCAGGACGATGTGCGGCCTGGTCAGGTCCATGAGAACTGGGTTGGTCATGTGCGACTCCTCGCCCTTGCCCACGATGTGCTTGCCTATGTAGGCCGTCCCTTTCTCCCCGAACTTCTTCAGGTCCTTCCAGTCCTTGCCTATGATTATCTTCTCGACCATGCACATCCGCCAAGAGTCAAAAGCCTGCTGCATTCCCGCTGTTTATGCTATAATATAGATTTGTCTGAAGCGTATAAAAAACAATCAACTTAAACAAGGGCAAAAAAAAAACAGCAAAAAACAAAATAAGCTACGCATGTCTGCGTAGCTAAAAATAAAAAAATCAAAAAAGAGTAAAAAAGAAATCTCTTCAGCTTTAACTCACAGTACCAGTCACAGTCCCCGTGTCCGTGTGGTCGAGTCCGCCAGCATTGTAAAGTACGGATATTTTGACCGAGTATGTTGAGCCTGGTGTCTAGTACCGGACAGTCGAGAACGTTATACTGTGTTGCTGCGCCCGGACCAAGCACCGGATGTCTAGTCGGTATGTACTGAGTCCTGTGCCACTGATTGTAGCAGTTATGTTGTGATATGGTCAGCGCAGTTGACATTTTGTTGTTGGCAAGTTTTAATGTCAAATCACCGATCGCTGCTTCAAGTCCCAGTCAGTCGGCGCACCGATCGTCTGGAAGCCCGTCGCTGTTCGTCCTGTGAATGTCGCTGGATTGAATACGCCTAACGCGTATAACGCTGCCGCCACTATTATGACGATCAGGATTGCCCAACCGTACGTCATCAGATACTCCATCGCGGACTGTGCCTTCTTATTTGCAAATTTCATAATTGATCAATTTATAATTGGTTTAAACTGGTATAAATACTATTCGCTTGTTTTGATTGCGGGTATGCGTTGAATCTTTCTGAAGCTTTCTTGAAACTCTTTATAGAATTTGCCGGATTAATGAGGCATCATGCCGGAGAACATGAGGCCTATGACGAAGTTCGCCCCGAGGAAGACTACCAGGGCTATTATCATGAACACTGGGACGTATTTTATGCCGCCCTTCTCCTTGCCCGTCTCTATCAGGCCTATTATCAGGCCGGAGAAGAACGTGGTTACCATTATCGAGCATATCGAGAACATGAAAAGGAATTCCGGCGAGACCTTGACCCCGCCCTTGAACAGCGACACGCCTTTCGAAATCACCTCTGCGTTGGCCACGTTTGCCCCGCCGAGAGAGGTGAGCGTGGTTATGAGGTAAAGCGACAGCGCGTAAAGCACCGGCGCGGCCAGGACGCCGGCGAAGACGATGAATATGCCGTACATTATGATGTTCGCCTTTATCTCCTTATTTATGGCCTGCTTCCTGCGGATGTCGATGGCGCTCTCATCGAGCAGCGAAACCAGCTGGCCGCCATACTTGGAGCCCTCGTTTATCAGGGTTATCGCGCGCCGCAGTATGTCCGACTTTATGTATTTGGGTATTTCGTTGAGCCCTTCTGCCAGCGACTTGCCGGTGATGATTTCCTTGCCGGACTTCTTTATCGCCTCCGAGAGCGGGCCAAATTCGCTGCGCGCGCTGAGCAGCAGAGCCTTGCTCGGTATGAAGCCCGCGCGCATGTTCGCCGCCATCAGCTCGAGCGCGTCTGGAAGGACGTTCTCGACGAAGTTCTTGCGCTTATCCACGGCGAGCGTGAGATAGGCGTTCGCCAGCAGGAAAACGCCTCCGAAAATGCCTATGAAAACCGGAAGCGCATACGCCCTCACCAGGACCGCGAGCGCGGCCGCGAGTATGAGGCTGATCATGAAAGATTTGTTGATGTAGGATTCCGCCGTCCCCGTCATGCCCGCATAGAGCAGCTTCTCGCGGATGCCCTCCCTGTATTTCTGCGGGAAAAACCTGTATATCATATCTTATCGCCTTATGCGTCTCAGTCTATGCCTGTCGGCCTCCTCGATTTTATCAGGCCTATGAACATGAACTGGAAGAGCACGATTACGCCTATTATGCCCGTGAGCACGAGCTCCAGGTTGAACTTGATGCCCGTGAACGACGAGAGCACGAGCAAGAAGGTTATGCCCAGCGTCGGGAAGATGACCGCGAAAAGCATGTACATCAGGGCGAGCGGGTTGAGCTGCGCGCCGTATTTCTTGATGGCGACCCTCTGCTCCACCGCGAGGTTGTCGACGATTTCCTTCATGGTAACGCCGACGTCCGCACCGGACTTGAGCGCGTTTATGACCTGCCACATCACGCGGCGGAAGAAGAACGACGGCGTCTCCCTGGTTATCTTCTCCAGCGCTTCCGCCTCTGATTTGCCGGTGTTTATCTCGTTCACGACCCTGCGCATCTCGCGCGAGAGCGTGCCGTAATCGCCCCTCGCTATCGAGACGAGCGTGTCATAAAGGGGGACGCCAGAGCGCACCTGGACCAGGATGTGGTGCAGGACGTAGGGCAGGTTCTTCTCTATGTCGTTCACCCTTTTCTGCGCGGAGAGCTTCGGGTAGAAGCTGAGGAACATGAACGTTCCAATGCCGATAGCCAGGCCGGCAAACCCGGCGACGGTCAGCGACCTGACCATCTCGATTTTCGCGGCAAGCGTGACGATGAAAACCGTGGCGAATATGAGGGTAAAATAGAACATGAACGCGAAAAGCGCGACGGACATCCAGCGGCGAGGGGAGATGTCGAAGCCCGACTGCTCCAAATCGAACTCGAGCGATGGAAACATCTTCGAAAGGTTCTCGCCCAGCCCTAGAAAGTGCTCTGTTATTTTCCTGACTTTGTCGTATGGCAACGGCAAAAATGGAATTTTGTTTTTCACATAGAAATATTGGAACGGCTAATATAAATTGTAAACAATTCCGTAAAAACCGTAAAGCTGCGGGTGGAAAATCTACGCGAATTCTACGAAGAGCGTCCCTTTCCTGAACTCCCGCCTGGCGATGGCCTTCTGCGGCGGCTTGGTGAGGATCTTGAAATACGCCTTGTCGCCTGCGATGGCCTTCAGCTCGATTGAATTGTCGAGCTGCTTTATCTCGATGTCTTCAGGTCCCTTCACGCCGGGCAGCTTTATCTCGGCCACTATCCTGCCGGCGACGTTCCTGACGCACGTCTCGGGCTCTTCCGTCGTTTTCGCCGCGGCGAGGCACACGCCCCTGCTCTGCCCTGGCCGCTGCGGTTCCTGCTCCTTTTTTTCAGGCTTGAGCGCCTTTGAAAGGCGGTCCCTGAAGCCGAGCCTGCTGGCCTCGCTCTCGACCTGCTTCCTGTTAACGTCGCCGAAAGTCTGGACGTCGACCTTCGGCCTCCCGTCGCCTGACTGCGATATCCTTATGGAGAAGCCGCTGCCTCTCACCGGCCTCGTGTTCCTGGGGAACATCGGCATAAGGTCGGCAAACTCAAAATTCTTTTCGAAAGCCCTGTTCATGTCTTTCATTTCGTGCTCCATCCTCTCGAAAACGTCGCTGAAAGCGCCGTGCTGCTCTTTCTCCAGCAGGAAGCCGCAGCTGGGGCAGAACTTCCATCCTTCCTTCAAAGCGCTGCCGCATCTCCTGCATTTCATTTTACCGCTCCGGATTCCTTTTAATGCCCGGCGACTATAAAAGCTTTTTCGCGATGATGATAAGCCTCGGCTTTTTCATCAGCAGCATGGCCAGGCGCTTGAAGCCCGAC
The DNA here is from genome assembly GCA_963726265.1 of Candidatus Aenigmatarchaeota archaeon. Lineage (GTDB taxonomy): Archaea > Aenigmatarchaeota > Aenigmatarchaeia > QMZP01 > QMZT01 > JBGPQP01. Next base: position 828,514 of record CAVSBQ010000002.1, on the reverse strand, counting down.
GAATGCGCAAGCTCAACCAGCTCCTCGCCCTTGAGGTAGCCGGCCAGCCAGTTCAGCTCGTCGTCGCTCAGGCTCTCGATGACCATGCGGAGCTTCAGGGTTTTCTTCAGCTTCTCCCCGCGCTCATGCCACCATCTCTTTTCGTATTCGTAAAGCGCCTTCTTGGAAAAGTCGTGTTTTTTCGCAGCCTTCGCGATCGTCTCGGCCGCTATGCGGCCGGCGACATACGCCTCCGCTATGCCTCCGCCGTGTATCGGGTTGACCTGGTGCGCGGCGTCGCCCACTATCATGAAATTGTCATCGACCATGCTTTTCAGGAAGCCGCCCACGGGCACGCCGCCCGAATTCATCTCGATGGTCGAGCCTTTCCGAAGCGAATCCCTGCTGCTTATGAAAGCCCTGAGGTATTTGACCGCGGCTTTCTTGGAGAACGGCTTGCGCACGCCTATGCCGACGTTCGCGGTGTCCTTGCCCTTCGGGAATATCCAGACGTATCCGCCCGGCGCGATAGCGTTGCCGAAGTAGAGCTCGATCATGTCCGGGTCTATGCTTATGCCCGTCATCTCGAACTGGGCGCACGAGCATAAGTCCGCCAGGGGAAGGGTCGTGTCTATGCCGACCATCCTGGGTATGCGCGATTCCACGCCGTCGCACGCGACCAGGACTCTGCACTCGGCCTCGAACATCTCGCCGCCAGACCACATCTCGGCCGCAAATCCCCTGCCTTTCCTGCAAACGCTGATGACTTCGGTTTTCGTGAGGATTCTTGCGCCGGCCTGGGCAGCGATTCTCGCAAGGTATTTGTCAAACGTTTTCCTTTCTATGACCCAGCCTTCCGGCCCCATGAAGTCGGCGGTTATTTTCTTGCCGTTCGGGGCGTAGATGCTTGCCCCTCGTATGACGCGGCTGACCCACGCCTCGTCGACCTTTATGCCCATCCTTTCCACGGCCGCTTTTGAAAGGCCTTCCCCACATCGCTTCGGGCTGCCGATTTCCTGGCGCTTCTCGACTGCGAGGACGCTAAGGCCCTTTTCAGCGCAGAACCTCGCCACCGATGAGCCTGCCGGGCCGACTCCCACGACTATGACGTCGTATTTGCTTGGAATGTTCTCGAACATGGCAAAACACCGCCGTTTCAATTCCTAATTATTGCATTTGATATATTAAATCTTTTTAATATTGGGTTTTATTTATAAATTAATCTGGTGGAATGTCTTGGGAATCGCAGAATGACACTTTTGCCAAATAAAAATAAGCGGTGATAATCGTGTTTTTCAACCGAAAGAGAGAAGGCAGCAAGAGGAACGTCGCGCTGTTCGTCGACGGCCCTAACATAATAAGGCGCGAGTTCAGCATAGACCTTGACGAGCTGAGGAGAAGCGTGGAGAAGCACGGGAGGATAATCATGGGCAAGGTTTTCCTGAACCAGCACGCCCCGGACAAGCTCATAGAGGCGGTCGCCAACCAGGGCCTCGAGCCGAAAGTCGTGCTCGCCGGCGAGGCCGAAGCCGACGTGGACGTCAGCGTCGCCGTCGAAATTGTCAATGCCGCGTTCAACGACAGGATTGACGTTATAGCGCTGGCCTCGAGGGACGCGGATTACCTGCCTGCGCTACAGCTCGCCAAGGAAAAGGGGAAGACCATCATAATCGTCGGCATAAACCCAGGCTTCTCCAGGGCGCTGCAGAACGTCGCCGACCACGTCGAGCTGCTTACCAGAAGGGTCTGAATGGAATGCGGGGAAGCGGATAAAAAGCGCATAAGTGAAAATCTGGTTTCTGTCAGGAGAGCGATAGCGGAAGCGGCAGCGAGGAGCGGCAGGAATCCGGAGGCTATAGTTCTTGTGGGAGTGTCTAAGACCTTCGCTCCGGAGCGCATAAAAGAAGCGCTTGATTCCGGCCTTGCGGACATCGGGGAGAACCGCATCCAGGAAGCCGAACGAAAATTCCCGCTTTTCCCGGATGCGAGGAAGCATTTCATCGGCCACCTGCAGGGCAGCAAGGCGAGGAAGGCAGTCGCACTATGCGACATGGTCCAATCGGTCGACTCGCTGAAGCTTGCGGAAAAAATAAGCGGCGCAGCGCTCGAAACGGGAAAGCGCATGCCCGTTCTCGTCGAGGTGCTCACGGACGATAAAAAGCATTTCGGCATCCGCGCCTGCGAGCTGGAAAATTTCCTGAAATGCGCTTCAAGGTTTGAAGGCATAAAAATTCAGGGGCTAATGACCATCGGCCCGCTCTTCGACAACCCGGAAAAAGCGAGGCCCGTCTTCCGCGGCATGAAAAAACTGTTCGATTCGCTTGCTGCAAAAGAAATCCCGCATGTTGAGATGCGCTATCTCTCGATGGGCATGAGCGGCGACTTCGCCGCAGCGATAGAAGAAGGGGCGAACATGGTCAGGGTCGGCACGGCCATCTTTGGCGAAAGAAAGGCATGGAACAATAAGATTTTATAAACTTTTCTTCGCTTTTATAAGAATGGGACGAGAAGATCCTTTCTATCCGTTGTTTCACCCAGTTGCTGTTACAGAAGCTGAACTGGCGCATTTCAGAGTCCATGCAATAGAGAGATTATCGGGCACATCTCAAGAAAAGAGAGTATATCCGGTGGCAGATAACATGTGTCCACAAATCGCGCTGAGGTTAAATGTGGGAATAGGGTATTGCTATTTTCATCGCGGAAAACGTTAAACGCCCGTCTTCATCTCGCTTCTTATGTTGGCCACGAAATACGCGCCTATCAGGATGGCCGCGCTGCCGACGAGCTGCATGAGCGGCGCGGGCTCGCCGAGCCACATGACGCCCGCCACGAGCGAAACGACTGGCGCAATCAGCAGCAGTATCGAAGCCTTTGAAACGTTGATGTAGCGCAGGCTCCAGAACCAGAACAGGACGTAGCCGAACAGCACTACCGTCGAAACGAATATGTTGTTCCACTGCTGCACTGTGAGCGTGAAAAGGGCACTGAACTTGTTCGTGAGCGCCACCGCACCGAAAAGCACGAGCCCTCCGAAGAACATCCTGGCGAACGAGACTATCGAGTTCTTCGCGCCGTCGCTCATGACCTTCTTGGCGGCCACGCTTTCGAGCGCCCACAGCACCGTCGCTCCCAGGACCAGCATGTCGCCGAGCTGCGGGTCCATCCATAGCTCGGCGGGGTTTATCTGCGTCGAAACGATGAGCAGCAGCCCCACCAGCATGACCGCGAGCGCGGCGAACTGCTTCCTCGGGATTTTTTCCTTCAGGAAGGCGAACGCGAATAAGGCGATGTAAATGGGCAGCGTTTTCTGTATGAAGGCCGCCCTGCCAGCGGTCGTGAGCTTCAGGCCGGTGAAGAACATCAGGAATGCGAGCGCGCCTCCGACGACCGCGATGAAGATGAAATACTTCCAGTCGTGCCTGAACAGCTTCCTGCTCATGCCGTGCGTCTGGAACGATATAAGAAGGAAAACGAGGCCTATTATCACGGCGCGGACTGCTGTGAAGACGGCCGGGTCGATGTCGACGACGAAAATCTTGTTCAGGGGTATGGCAATGCCGCTGACCACCGCTGCGAATATCGCTAGCGTCGTCCCGAACATTTCCTTGTTGTTCATCTTCATCTGTTGAGTCTCCTCATCATGCGGACGTGGTCCGGGCTTATCTTTTCGGCGATGTAATCGTAATGCACGCTCACCCAGTCATTCGCCTTTATCCCGTTCGCGAAGTCGTCCCTGAACAGGCGCTCTCCTAATGGCGTTTTGACGAGGACGCTCTCGTTCCCTAGTTTCAAGACCCTGCCAGGGTAAACAAGACATTCCTCGAGCTTGAGCTCCGGCCTGATCTGCTTCCTCCATCTTATCGCATTTTCATGCTCGACGAGGAAGTAGCGCCTGATGACATCGGCGTCTATCTCCTTCTTGCCCATTTGTTTCGCCAGAATCGTGCACATCCTGGAGGCGACCTTGAACGTCTTCTCTATTGGAATGTCGGTCTCCTGGCCATTCCTGACCACGTCGTTGAGCTTCGAGAGAAGCTCCTGTTTGACCTCGCCTCTCTTCACCAGGAACTCGCCGCATGGTATGGCGTAGCGCAGGAAAAGCTCCCTGTCCTTTATCGGCAATACCTTGAACATATAATTCACATCAAAATTTTCAGGCTTTAATCTTCTCTATCACGAAGCCGCTGAACACGACGACGCTGTCGCCCTTCCTGACCTTTATGAACTCGGCATTCGCTTTCCTCCGGATGCCGTCGAAATCGACAAGCGCCTCCTTGCCATCGACACCCAACACCTTTCCCGTCAGCGCGAAGCACATGTTCCCGTTTCTTAATATGAGTTCAGGCTAAATAAAAGTTTCATGCCCTTCACACGCCTTTCAGCAGGTAAAGCATTATGGCCTTCTGCACGTGCAGGCGGTTCTCGGCCTGGTCGAACACGACGGACTGCGGGCCGTCTATGACGTCGTTGGTTATCTCATGCCCGCGGTGCGCGGGCAGGCAATGCATCACTATCGCGTCCGCTTTCGCGTGGCGGAGAAGCTCCGCGTTGAGCTGGTATGGCTTGAATTCCCTTATCCTCTCCTCCGCGTTTTCCTGGCCCATCGAGACCCAGGCGTCGGTATGGACGACGTCCGCGTCCTTTATCCCCTTTACCGGGTCGTGCTCCATCTTTATGCTGCCCTTGGCCTGCTTCTTCGCGCGCTCGAAGATTTCAGGCTTGGGCATGTATTCGCTTTTCGGAGGGCAGATGCCCACTACGTTCGACCACATTTTGGAAAAGCCTATCATTGTCGAGTTGAACATGTTGAAGCCGCAGTCGCCTAGGAAGACGACTTTCAGGTCGTCGAGCCTTCCCTTTTTTTCGAGCACGGTCATCATGTCCGCCATGGTCTGGCACGGGTGAAATTTTTCGCTTAGCCCGTTTATTATCGGGATTTTCGATACTCCGGCCATTTTATCGAGGTCGCTGTGGTTGTTCACCCTCGCCATCACGATGTCGCAATACCTTTCCAGCGTGCGCGCGGTGTCCTCTATCGTCTCGCCGCGGCCTAGCTGGGTCGTGCGCATGTCTATGAATATTGCATGGCCTCCAAGCTGCGTCATGCCCGCCTCGAAAGAAACCCTGGTCCGCGTCGAGGGTTTCTCGAAAAGCATGCCGAGGGTCTTGCCTTCGAGCTTGTGATCGACCTCGCCTGCCTTCAGCTTTATGGCAAGGTCAAGTATGTGCCTTACCTCCTTTTCGGAAAAATCCAGCAACGTCAGGAAATGCCTGGTCATATAACCACCCCAAACCAAACCGTTTTTTATAAATAGCCCAGCAGTCTTTAAAACCGTTTTCCGTATTCCGCCGCTTTTTTCAGGGCCTTCACGGCGTCGTCCACGGAGCTGTACAACGGGAAGGAGTCGCGCAGGAAGAACCTCGCTTTCCTGTAATCTTCGTCGCCCGGCGCGCAGGCGACGACGACCTTGCCGGTCTTCACTCTCTTGAGCGCATCGAGATCCTCCGGCTTAAGCAAGCAGGACTTGAACTGGCTTATTATGATGATGGCGTCGACATGCGCATCCCCCGCCACCGCGTCGAGAACGAACTTGTAGCGCTCGCCGTCGGCGTCTGCTGCCATGTCGACCGGGTTGAGCGTCTTTATTTTGGGATATTGCCTGAGGATTCTGCTTTTCGTCCGCCCGGAAAGCTGGGCGAGCTCGAGGCCGAGCCTGTAGCACACGTCGGCGGCAAGGATGGATGAGCCGCCGGTGTTGGAAACGATGGCTATCCTTTCTATCCGCCTTTTTTCGTATCTCTCGAAAAGCTGGCCGCAGCTGAAAAGCTCGCGCACGCTTTCCGCCTCTATCACGCCGGTCTGCTTGAAGGCCGAGGAGTATATCTCCGCGTCGGTCGAAAGCGAATCCGTGTGCGTGAGCGCGCGGCTCCTCGATTCCCTGGAGACGCCGGCCTTCAGGACTATTACGGGCTTGCGCGCATGTTTCGCGATTTCCATGAACCTCCTCGGCTCCTTCAGCGCCTCGAGATAAAGGAGGACGACCCTGGTCTTTTCGTCGGCCAGCATGTGCTCCAGCAGATCGCACTCGTTTACGTCGGCCATGTCGCCGGCCCAAGCGAACTTCGAAACTCCGATGTCGTTGGAAACCATGTAATCGAGCAGCGTGACTCCCACGCCGCCTGACTGCGAGATGACCGCTATCCTGCCAGGCCTTATTTTCATCTCAGGCTCGAAGGTCGTGTTGAGCGATACGTATGGGTTTATCACCCCGCAAACGGAGTTCGGCCCTAGCACGCGCATGCGCTTTGACGCGGCGATTGCCTTCAATTTTTTCCTCTGATCAGCATCAAAGCCGCCGGAAAGGATAATGGCAGCCTTCGCCTTCAGCGACGGCATTATTTCAAGGGTTTTTTCAGGCGGAAGGGTTATGACGGCGAGGTCGCATGCCTTCAGGTCGAGCCTCTCCTCGACGCTCGCGATCGCTATTTTTCCCGAGACAGAGAACCTGTTAAGGTTGATGCCAACCCTGTCAAAAATCTCCGGCTTGACCATTATGAACTTCTCGCTTATTTTCGAGGAGCCTACGAGAAGCACGGACTTCGGCGAAAACAAAGCATCAAGGCTCATATATTAAATATGGGTGATTAGTAAATAATATTATGAAAAGGGGTAATCGGGGAAATCACAAGGACGTGAAAAACGCCGGGCAGAAGAAGCTGGCGGAATTCGAGGCAAAGAAGCTGCTGGCGAAATACGGCATTCCCGTGACAAAGGAACTTCTTGCAAAAAACCCGCAGCAGGCAGCCGCGTCCGCAAAAATGATAGGCTTCCCTGTCGCACTTAAAGTCCAGTCGCCGGACATACTGCACAAGACCGACGCTGGCGGCGTCCTGCTTGACCTGAAAAGCGGCGAAGACGTCGCGAAGGGTTTTGAAAAAATAATAAAGAACGCGAAGGCCTACAAGAAGGATGCGAAGATACTGGGCGTGCTCGTCCAGGAAATGGTGACGGAAGGCCACCAGTGCATCGTCGGCTCGAAAAACGACCCGCAGTTCGGGCCTGTCCTCATGTTCGGCCTCGGCGGCATATTCGTCGAAGTGATAAAGGACGTTGCCTTCAGGATTATACCTTTCGAGAGGAAGGATGCGAAGGCAATGATTGCCGAGATAAAGGGCTACGTTATTCTCAAGGGCGTGAGGGGGCAGAAGCCCGTGAATTTCAAGGCGCTGGAGGATACGCTGCTGAAGGTTTCGAACCTGGTATGGAAGGAGAAAAAAATCGAGGAACTCGACATAAATCCGCTTTTTGTGAGCGAGAAAGGCGTGAAGGCGGCGGACGCGCGCATCATCATGAACGCCTGACTCGTAATATTTTTAGCGTTTGGAGGTAGCGGAACGGAGATGTGGGCGGGTTGCTGGATGCATCGAAACCCGCAGGAGGTTTCTGATATGGACTGGAAAATGCACATGATTGCGCCGCTCTTCGTCTACATCTTTGCCATGCTCGTTTTCCAGATGCCCGTGCTCTACGCGGTCCAGGCGCTCACGCTCATACTCTTCGCGTCCTTCCTGCCTGACCTCGACCATCCGAAAGCGCTGGTGAGGAAGGCGACGTTCATAATAATCTTCTACCTCATGGTCTTCGCCGTGACAGCGGAAATGGCCGCGGAACTGTGGCTGAAGTTCGTCGTGATAACCATAATGCTGGTGCTGACCCGTTATGCGTACAAGCATCTCCCGGTGAAGCACCGGGGCAAGAAATCGCTTCATCTGTGGAGATACGCCTTCGTTTTACCGACCGTCTTCGCCTTCGTCTTCGTCGTGGCGAACATCAATATCACGCTCGTCTTGTTCACCGTTGCTGGATACGGAACGCATCTTGCGCTGGACAAAATAAATAAATTTTAGGAGGGCGCTTCGTCCTTTTGTATCCTGTGTTTTCTCATCTTTCTTATGACTATCAGCAGCAGGACGAATGCGAGCACCAGCATGGCGAAATCCGCGCACCACAGGACATAGGTGTATAGCGCGTAGCTGACACCAGTTTGAACCGGTTCCTGCCAACCTTGCGGTGCGGCCTGCGGCTTCGCCTTGCACACGCCGTCGTCGCAGAAGCCGCTAAAGCAGTCGGAGGCGGCGGCGCAGTGCTTCCCGATTTCGCACGGCATCGGGCATGGCCCTCCGCAGTCCACGTCGCTTTCATTCTCGTTCAGCGTCCTGTCAAAGCATGACGCAGGAGAAATGTAGGTGCAGTTCATCGTCTCTGTCTTGTCGCTCCTTTTGCATGTTCCCAAGTCTTTACACACTCTAGCCTGCGTGCCGTTTGGAAGGCAGCCGCTCCAGCTGCCGCAGCTCCAGTTTATGGTGCATCCTGTTCCTGTTGTAACATAACTGCCTGTCGGCGTTGTCGGAGGCGAAGTTTCGGTGTATTCATCCACGCTGAAGCCTGAGAAAGACGTGACGTTGAGCGTGAAATAATGGCCTGTCGTATTTTGCGTCGCGTTCGAGGTGACGTCGCTCCACGAGCCCGAGCAGCTTCTCGCAACGAAATCATAGCTGTCGCATTTGTGGAGCTTCAGCCCGCTTTCATTCGAGTAGCCGGCGTCGTCGTAGTATAGCGTGACGGTCGCGCCGCTGAAGTTGTAGGTGTTGTTGATGCCATACGTTATCAGATAGCCGCTGGTCGAAGTGTGCTTGTCCAGGCCGAATATTCTGCTGCCCTGGTATGATATGTTCACGTTCCTGAGCACGACCTCGGCTCTGTCAGCATAGCCGCGTATGAGTATGTCGAGTATCGAGGACGCGACCTGGCCGGTGAAGCTGCCGTTCGCGGACGCGTTCGACGAACAGCTCTCGTTCCTGTAGTAGAACGTGACGCTCGAGTTGACGCCGCTCGAGTTGGAGCTTATGACGCTCAGGTTGAGCGTGACGGGCGCGAAGGCCTCGAAATAATAGCCGGTCCTGTTCACGAGATTGCCGCTGGAATCGTTCGCGTAGAACGTCACATTATATCTTCCGGTCAGGCTGGTCTGGCTGAAGCTCGTGTTAGCATTGTTGGTGAGCATCAGCTTGCTGACGTTCGCGTCCGGCAGGGTGACGTTGGCCCAGACCGAGGCATAGCCGCCTGAAACGTAAACGGATATGTTCGCAGGCGAGCCGTTGACGACGGCATATGGATATATGCCGGTGGCGTTTATCGGGTTGGTTACTTCGAGCGCCTGCGCCATCGAGTTCTGGTATTCGTAGCAGCTCTCGTTGCTCACTCCCCACCAGTATTGCGTGCCTATAATCGATGTTGATGAATTGGGTTTGTATGAGACCGTGCAGTAGCCGCTGCTCGTGGTGCAATTGAGCGTCCTATAAGAGACACCATTCTCCGCGACCCAAGCCAGCCCTCCGATGCCGTTAGGATAGGTACTGTTGCTTGAATCGTAAATCCTGAAGATAAGCGTCGCCGTCGCGTTGAGCATCGAGACGTTCGCGCTGCTCGAGGAGTTCAGCGAGACGGTGACGTTGTCGAATGTCAGGTTGGACGTCACAGACGTCGTTTCGGCGGTGTAATTGAAGGGGTCGGTCGTGTTGAACTTGAAATAAATCTGCCTGCCCGGGTAGGCAAGCGCCTCGCCACATGTGAAGTTTTGATGTAATGTGAGCGTCGTTCCTGACGAACTCGCAGTGGTCGAATTGACAAACTGCCACGTCGTATTATCATAACTCCTCCACATCAATATGTTGTTTGTATCCATGTCCGCGTCCGCGAAATAGACTGTAAAGGTGAACTGCGTTCCCCAGCCGCTCATGTTTGGTGTCGCCGTTGGTGTGGACACAAAAGGCGCAGTTCCTAGGTGGAAGGCAAGACCCTCCATCGTTGAGTTGATTGCATAGTAGCTCTTGTTCACGTTCATGGTTATGTTCCAGTTTATTCTCAGCTGCCCTGAAGAATCCCAGGTGCAGTTGTACCAGCCGTTATCTTCCTGCCAGCTTTCGTGTGCAGTAGCGCGTGGGCGTTCCTGATTCTCCTATTATGATGTATCTCTGCGAAGGAGAACTCGGGTCCAGGTCCACGCCCTCCATGCCCAGGCCTGTCATATATGAACAGTCGTCCTCGACGTAGCCTGTTATGTTTATCTGGTCGCCGACGAGGAAGCCCATGAGGCCAGTCGGGTATGTTATCCTCGGCCTGAGGCTTCCCCGGATGTCACATTGTACATGGAAGAATTGGTCGTCTTGTAGCACGAATCCTCGTTTATGCCGCCCACGCCCGCGGTCCAGTTGTGCATGCCGACCGTGTAGTTGCATTCGTGCATGGGCATTTGGCTATCGTTTAAAAAATAATAAATTATGTAGCCGCTTGCGTTCACCGTGAGCGCCTTGCCAGTGTCCCATGAATTCAGGTCTGATGCGTTCTTCGTGATCCAGAGCGTGGCATTGGTATTAGTAGCTGCGTTTCCGCCCTTGTCCGTGTCCGTGACTATGACGCCAAGAAAGACTGTATCGAACATGGAATCGGTCCCATTTCTCCAGGCGGCGTTCCATATAGGGATGCAGCGAGAACGAGACGTCGTCCTTCGCCATGGTGAAGTTCTGCGGGGACGTTTCGTTCGTCAGCGAGCTCTGGTCGCTCGCATTGAACATGTATGACGAATTCTGGTTAGATGGCGTCACGTTGGAGCAGTCGAACGTGTTTATGTTGAAAGTGTATGTTTGCGGCGTGAGGCCGGAGCAGTTCTGCTGGCTGAGCATGGACCACGCAATCGAAGGCGTTTTTCTGTACCACAGCTTCAGCGAGACGTTCTGGCCATCCGCATCCGAACAGTTGACGTAGAACGTGTGATTCTCACCCCAGCCGCCGTCGCTGGTCGCGTAATGGCCTGAAGCCTCGAGTCTCGGCGCAGTATAGTTAAGATAGAACGTGACCGAGGACGCATTGACATTCCCTGCGTGTCGTTCACATAAACCCATATGGTATTGGAGCCGTATTGAGCGGTTATCGTCGTGTTCGGGCCGAAGCTCTGGTTGCCCGCGCCGTTCAGGTTATACGCCCACCCATACTGGCTGCCGTCCGAGGATACGTTGAGTTTTATGGTGGAGGTATTATATGTTATGTTCTGCGGCAGGACTATGACATATAGCGGCGGAGTCGCATCCCTTATCCAGTGTCTTGTGGTTGAGTTTGTATTGCCTGTGGAATCATTGGCCCAAACCGTGATGTTATGCTGGCCGTCTGAAGGGATTGAGAGAGTTCCTATCCAACGGGTTGAAATTGTGCAGTTTGTCGTGTTGGCTCCGCCATCCACCGAGTACCATGAGCAGTTAGCCGATCCGCTGTAAGAGACGTTTAAACTATCGGAATTGATGGTGGAATTTATGGGATTGTTTATCGTTATCGTCGGGGGAATTGTATCAACGCCGAAATATACCAAGTTCCATTTTGAAGAAAACCGGATTCGTGGAGTTCCAGTTCCCTGCAGTATCGTTGCAGTAGAACGTCGCATTGTATTGCCCGTCGGAGAGCGAGGCGTTGTAGTGCCAGTTGCCCGACGAATTGGTCATGCTCTGGTTGCCCGAGCCGTAATTCACTCGGCATAAGCTGCCGGGTTCGCTGAGCGTTATGTTGAACCATGTCGAAGAGACGTTGTACGTCTGGTTGAGTGGCGATTGGATGGTTATCACGGGCTTGGTCAGGTCGATTGTGAAGTTCACGTTGTCCGTGTCCGAGTTCTCAAGCGAATCGTTGCAGAAGAACTTCGCCTGATACGAACCCTCGTTCATCGAGCTGTTGGTGTGGCTCCAGCTGAGGCCATTGGACGTAGCCATCGAATTGTTGCCGTAGCCATAATCGACCAGGCACGTGTCGCCGACCTTGCTGATTGTTACGTTGAAGGACCTGCTTGACACGTTATAGCTCGCGTTCTGGGGCAGGATTATCGTGATGATAGGCGTTGACGAGTCCTTGGTGTAATTCACGAAATCATAACCGAACTTGCCGCTGGTGTCGTTCATGCAGAGCGTGACGTTGTTCTGCCCTTCGCCTGAAACCATGATTGTCCCATTCGTCTCGCATGAGGCGAGCGTGACGTTCGCCGTACCGTTAAGCGAATACCAGCACGAATCCGGGTTCGCCTCCACGTATGAGAAGTTCAGCTGCGGGTCGGTCGAGTAGTACGTCTCGAGCGGGGAGACTATCGTGATGACTGGCAAGTCCACGTCCCTTCTCCAGTAGCGCGTGGTCGAATTTGTGTTGCCTGCGTTGTCATTCGCCCATACAGTTACGTTGTGCGGTCCGTCTGAAAGCGACAAAGTCCCATTCCACTCCAGCGCTGCGATAGAGCAGTTGGTCACGTTTGAACCTCCGTCCATCCGATAAACAGAGCAATTGACGTGGTCGTAGGCGAAGCTGAAGCTGTCCGAAGTCGTCGTGGAGTTGGGCGGATTGGTTATGGTTATTGTCGGCTTGATGGTGTCTTTCGTGTAATACCTTGTGCTGCTGCATCCCGTGTTCCCGGCCGTGTCGTTGACGCATAGCCGCACGTTCTGGCTCCCTTCGCCCGTTGCTAAGACAGTGCCGTTGGTGGCGCATGAGGCGAGCGTGATGTTGGCGCTCTGGTTCAGCGAATACCAGCAGGCATACGGATACATTTCATAAAAAGTGAAGTTCAACTGCGGATTGTAATTGTAGCTCGCGTTGGCAGGAGTTACTATGGTAATTATGTTAGGCGCGGTCCTGTCAACCGTGAAATTGACGCTGGTCGTGTTCATGTTGCCGGTCGTGTCGTTGCAGTAGAACTTCGCCTCGAATTCGCTTTCGATAATACTGGCATTTAGATAGTTCCAGTTGCCGGTCGAATTCGTCATCGAGCGGTTCCCTCCCCACCAGAGATAGAGAATGCACGCGTCAGCGTTCTCGTTCAGCGTCACGTTGAACCACAGCGAAGACAGGTTATAGCTCATGTTCAGGGGCGACTGGATTGTTATCGTTGGCTTTATCGTGTCTTTCGTATAATAGACCTGATGACAACCTTGCCTCCCCGACGTGTCGTTCATGCAGAGACGAACATTGTTTGAGCCCTCGCCTGAAACAAGGACTGTACCATTGGTGTTGCATGAAGCAAGGGTGATGTTGCTGCTGCCGTTCAGGGAATACCAGCATGCATCAGGCCTGATTTCGCTATAGGAGAAGTTGAGTTGCGGATTCGAGGGGTATGATATGTTGGCTGGAACGACTATGGTGATGGCGGGATTGGTGAGGTCTACGGTGAAGTATCTTATCGTCGTGTTTTCGTTTCCGAGAGAATCGTTGACGTAAACCGTTATGTTATTCGTTCCTTCTGCGGCCGTTATCGTGGTGTTGGGGTCAAAGGAAACGTTTCCTGCCGCGTTCAGTTTGTATTTCCAGCCGGCCTGGGCTTCATTCGAAGAGACGTTCAGGTTTATTGTGGACGTGTTATATGTGATGTTCGCGGGAGATATCACAAAAATGAGGGGCGGGGTCGTATCGATGGTGATATTGAGGACGCCGCTTACAGTGGAGTTGGCATCGATAGTCACGGCCCAAACCCTCCAATAATATAGTCCATCCGTGAGTGTTGAGGCAGTGTAATTGTTTGCGGTTAAAACGTAATTGGCTTGGGAAATTGAGGCGAATGTGATGCTTGTCGAAATCTCGACGGCGTAGGTGATGGCGTCATTATCCGCGTCTGTTGATGATGTCCAGTTAAGGAAAGGCGTGTTGTCGTTTGTCCTCGTCCCGTTGGCGGGAAGGCCGAGATTCGGTGCGGTCGGCGGCGTGTTCTGGATGGTTGCGGTATTGCTTGAATTGACCCAGGCTGACCAGCCATAGCCGTCGTAGACCCTTATCGAGCAGTTTATCAGGTCTCCCTTGTCAAGGCCGGAAATCGCAAACGAAAGGTTTTGGAAGGTCTGGCCGTTTATGAGATTCGCGCCGTCATACCACCTGTATTCCCTGTTTTGTTCAACGTCTTCTGCATCATTGTCGTTGATTACGCCACCGGTACACGAAATGTTATCGTTTGTCTGAGGCGCCGTGTTGTTGACGGATGGCTGGGAAACGGAAGGAATCTGGTTCGCCACGATGAACGTCTGCTGCGCGGACCAGTTGCCGTTGCCCGCGCTGTCATTGGCGAACCACGTGTAATTCACCTGGTCGTGCGCAGTATAGTTGCCATTTGCGGTGTTGCTGATGGTGAAATAATATTCAAGGCCGCTGCTGGTGGTTATGGTGTAATTGGTTTTTGTGCCGTTGTTTACCTCAAGGATTACCGTATTCGGGGTCTCGGAAAGCGTGACGTTAACCTGGACGGCCTGGTCTTCGTTTGGAGGGTCGGGATTGCGCGCATATGCGGTGAAGTAGGGGTGAACGGTATCTATCGTGAAGCTTACGCTGGTTGTGTTGCCGTTCCCCACGGTGTCGTTGCAGAAAAATATCGCCTGGTAAAATCCCTCGTCCATGGAAGCGTTGTTATAATTCCAGTTCCCGCTGGAATTAGCCATGGTGATATTACTGTATCCGTAATTGACAAGGCACGCGCTGCCATTTTCGCTGAGAGTCACGTTAAACCACACCGAAGAAATGTCATACGTCTGGTTGATGGGCGACTGGATGTATATAATGGGTTTTGTAGTGTCAACCGTGAAGTTTATGTCTGTTGTGTTAAGATTCCCGACCGTGTCGTTGCAGTAGAAAATGGCATGGTAAGAACCGTCATTCATGGATGCGTTGTTATAGCTCCAGTCCATTGTGCTGGAATTTGCCATCGACCTGTTGCCGTATCCGTAATCCACGAAGCAACTGTCGCCGTTTTCGTTCAGGGTGACATTAAACCATATCGACGAGAAATTGTACGACTGGTTCAGGGGCGTCTGGACGGTGATTATCGGCTTCGTCGTGTCCTTCGTGTAATAAACCTGATGACAGCCTTGTCTGCCTGACGTATCGTTCATACATAGTCGGACGTCATTGCTGCCTTCGTCCGATGTTAGCACGGTGATGTTAGCGTCGCAGGAGGCAGGCGTGCTGTTGCTGCCGCCCTTGACCGAATACCAGCATGCGTCGGGCCGCGTTTCGACATAGGAGAAATTCAGTTCAGGGTTGGACGGATATGTCGTGTTGCCTGGCATGACTATTGTGACGGCCGGGTCCGTGAGGTCGACCGTGAAGTAAACAATGGTTGAATTGATGTTATTTGCGGTATCATTGACGTAGACGGTGATGTTGTTCACGTTCTCGGCGGCGGTTATCGTCGTGTTTGGCTCGAAACTGGTGTTGCCTGTTCCGTTCAGATTGTATCTCCAGCCGTCTTCTGTTCCGTTCGAGGAAACGTTGAGGTTCAATGTGCTGTAATTATAGATGGAATTATTCTGCGGGAAAACGACGAAGACAGGCGGCTTTGCCGTGTCGCGCATCCATAATAGAATGGTCGAGTTCTCGTTGCCCGCGGAGTCGTTGGCCCAGACTGTAATGTTGTGCTGGCCGTCGGAGGCGATGGAAAGCGTCCCCGACCATTCGGAGCCTGTTATCGAGCAGCTGGTCGTGTTCGAGCCGTCGTCAATCGAATACCAAGAGCAGTTCAGATTGGTTTCATTATAGGTGAAATTGAAGCTGTCGGAGTTGACAGTCGAATTGAGGGGACGGTTTATCTTTGCATAGGGCTTGGTCCAATCAACAGTAAGATTGAAAATGAGTGATTGTTTGGTTTCGGTCTCGTTGGTGCAGTTGACATACCACCGCCTTGCGCCTTCTTCGATGGTGAGGTTCGAATAGAGTGTCGTGCTCGTGGTGTTGGAGGCGGAGGAAGCATTCGCGCCCGCGAATTCCGAGCTGGAGTTCATGACGAACAGCGTGCATACGGCGCTCTCGTTTTCCCCGCTGTAGTTGAACACGAAGGCGATGGTGCCATTCGTGCCGCTGGTCCACGTGTTGTTGCCGGGAGAAAGCAGCAGGACTTCATTTATCCCCGCTGCGAAAACAAGGTTAAGTAAGATCAATGAACCTGCCAGTAAAAGAGAGATAACAATAAAGGAATTCCACTTTCCCCAACCCATGTTTAAAATAAGGCAAGCCGCCTTAAAATTTGTGCTCACACGTTGTCTTTACTTGCACGGGATACTTCTATGGAACTTCTGCGGAAATGGCGGTAGGATATTAAGCGAAATGACCAATTATTAATCAGTTCTGGATGCGGAGGGGTCGGATGGGATTTCTCATAGAAGGCGAACAGATTGTGCTTAACACGCATTCTTCTAGGATAGTATATTTCAGGTATTACCTGATGGCCTTCCTCCTCATATGCGTCCCGTTCGTCTATAACTTTCTGAAATTCACGCTGCCCGTTGCTGGCATATACGTTATTGCAGTCCCGGTTGCGCTCGCCATCCTCATCGTAGCGATCATGGAAATGGCAGTCCGCAGGAGCAACTACTTCATAACGAACTACCGGGTGATAAGCAGGAAAGGCGTGTTCAAAAGGAACATCGATTCCTGCACGTATGACAAGATGGTGAACGTTAAGCTTATACAGACGCTCCCGCAAAGGCTGCTGCGCATAGGAACGGTGGACATAACCACCTTCCAGAGGAGCGAGATCCTGCTCGAGTCGGTTCCGAACCCGTCAAGGATAGAAAGGGAGATTTACAAGCTCATAGAAAACATAAAGACTCCGGCAGCGCAGCCTGCGCAGGAGCCGCAGCCGCCCGCGGCGACGCAGCCGCAACAGCCGCCACCGCAGCAACAGCCATACAGCCCCCCGCCCGGCTATCACGGGACTTCGCCGCAGAAGAGGGGCAGGGAAAGGATAAACTACGATTACGACGACAGCGAAGGCGTGATATGACCAAGGCCGCTCACGTCATAACTCTACTCTCATGTCCTCTTTTATCACGTTCAGGGCAACGTGCGTGTTGGTCCTCTCCACGTAATTCATGGCAAGCAGCGTCTTGATGAAGGCGCTCATCTCGCTCCTTTTCCTGAACCTCGCCAGTATCAGGGAATCTGTAGAGCCCGTTATGTCGTATACGGCGAAAACGTGCCTCATTTTCGCTATCTCCTTTTCGACCTCCAGCAGCCTTCCCTTGGAGACGACGATTTCTATCACCGCGGTCAGGTCAAAGCCCGCGGCTTCCGGGTCAACCATCGCCGTATAGCCCTTTATCACGCCCGCCTTTTCCAGATTGGAGATGCGCCCGGAAAGCGTCGTTATGGAGATGCCGAGCCTTTTGGATATTTTGCGCAGGGAGCGCCTCGCGTCGTGTTCCAGTTCCTTTATTACCTTCCTGTCAAGCTCATCCATAGTGTGCATTTTTTCACCAATTTAGCCTGAAAGCGTCATTTTTAATATATTTGTCCATTATATTTAAAAATATTTATTCATTTGTCCAGAAAAACCGCTGCTAATTTTATATTACTCCATTATCAAAGCAATCCATGCAGGCGCATGACAGGAGAATTTTCGAAACCACGAAAAGGGACGGCGTGAAATTCATCAACCTCCAGTTCACCGACATCATGGGCAGCGTCAAGAGCGTGACGATACCCATCGGCTTTCTGAAAGGCGCGCTCGAGAAGGGCGTGTGGTTCGACGGTTCGTCCGTCGAGGGTTTCGCGCGCATACACGAAAGCGACATGTTCCTGAAACCTGACGTAACGACGTATTCGGTCATCCCGTGGCACGACGGCGAGAACGCGGAAGAGCGGACGGCGAGGTTCATATGCGACGTTTTCATGCCCGACGGGAAGCCGTTCGAAGGCGACCCGAGATACATCCTGAAGAAAGCGATGGACGAAGCGAGGCGGATGGGCTTCGTTTACAACACCGGGCCGGAGTTCGAATTTTTCCTTTTCAAAAAGGACAACGGCACGATAAGGCCGCTGCCGCATGACAAAGGCGGCTATTTCGACCTGAACATGGACTACGCCTTCGGCGTCCGGAGGGACATGACCATCGCGCTCGAGAAGATGGGCATAGAGGTCGAAGCGTCTCATCACGAGTGCGCGTACGCGCAGCACGAGGTGGATTTCAAATACGGCGACGCCCTGAGAACCGCGGACAACTCGATAACGCTGAAATTCACGCTTAAGGCGATAGCGCAGAAGCACGGCCTCCACGCGACGTTCATGCCCAAGCCGATATTCGGCATAAACGGCTCCGGCATGCACGTCCACCAGAGCCTGTTTGATATAAAAACGGGAAGAAACATGTTCTACGACCCGAAGGAAAAATACAGGCTTTCCAGAAACGCGTATCATTTCATAGCGGGCCAGCTTTCGCATGTGAAGGGCATGTCGGCCATACTGGCGCCGACCGTCAACTCATACAAGAGGCTCGTGCCCGGCTACGAAGCGCCCGTATACATATGCTGGGCGCAGATAAACCGCTCGGCGCTCATCAGGATTCCGAGATATTCGAAAGGCCGCGAGCAGTCGGTGAGATGCGAGCTGCGCTGCCCTGACCCGAGCTGCAACCCGTATCTCGCCTTTGCCGTCATGCTGAAAGCGGGGCTGGACGGCATAAAAAGAAAGCTGAATGTGCCGAAGCCTGTCGAGGAAAACGTCTACGATTTCGACGACAAAAAACTGAGCGAGCTCGGCATCGACGTGCTTCCGCATTCGCTGTGGGAAGCGATAAGCGAGATGAAGAAAGACGCGGTCGTACGGGAAGCACTCGGCCAGCAGCTGTTCGAAAGATATCTCGAGGCGAAAACGAACGAGTGGGACGAGTTCAGGACGCACGTTACCGAGTGGGAAGTGGAAAGATACCTCGAGACCACATAAGACGGTTTTTCCTACTCGAATTCTATGGTTCCCGGCGGCTTGTTGGTGATGTCGTAGACGACGCGGTTGACTTTCTTGCCCATGACGTTCGTTATCCTGACCGATATCCTGTCCAGGACGTCGTGCGGGATTTTCGAATAGGCAGCGCTCATGCCGTCTATGCTGTCCACGGAGCGCAGGGCAATCATGTAACCGTAGTTCCTCACGTCGCCGTGCACGCCGACGCTCTTCACTGGCAGGAGCGCGGCGAAATACTGCCACGGCTTCGCAATCTTCTTCTCGGCGAACGCCTTCTGCAGCTCCTCCTCCATTATCGCGTTCGCCTCCCTCGCAATCGCGACGCTCTCCTTCGTGAGCTCGCCTATCACCCGGACTGCGAGGCCGGGACCGGGGAACGGCTGGCGCTCCTTGACTTCTATATTCAGAAATCTGGCGACCTTCCTGACCTCGTCCTTGTAAAGGTCGCGCAGCGGCTCGACTATCTCCAGTCCGACGTTTTCAGGCAATCCCCCTACGTTATGGTGCGACTTTATCCTGTCCCTCGCTCCTCCGCCAGACTCTATCCAGTCCGGCGCTATCGTTCCCTGGATCAGATACCTGGCCTTTTCTTTCCTGGCGACGCGCTCGAAAACGCGTATGAACTTCTCGCCGATTATCTTGCGCTTTTGCTCGGGTTCTGTCACCCCTTTGAGCGCGGAGAAGAACTCGTCCTCAGCCTTCACGAAGCGCAGGTTCAGGCCGATTTTTTCCAGCATGCGCTTCACGCTTTCAGGCTCGCCCTTGCGCATGAAGCCCGTGTCGACAAAAACGGCTATGAGATTTTTTCCTACCGCTTCCTTGGCCATGGAGGCCGCGACCGTCGAGTCGACGCCGCCTGAGCAGGCGATTATGCGCCTTCCCCTTTCATCCGCTGCTCTGAGCCGCTCGGTCTCTTCCCTGACGAATTTCTCGGCGTTGAACATGTCATCACTTTTTTATCTTCCCTCTGTGCTGCCTGCATATTTCTATGAAGTTCTTGAATATATCTTCGCCGAACTGGCAGTCCTCCACTTCCGGATGGAACTGCAGGCCAAACATGGGGTTTGTTCTGTGGCGAATGGCCTGTATTTTGCAGCTCGGTGAATGATGCAAGGATTTCGAATTCCTTCGGAAGGCTTTTAATCTCGTCGTTGTGCGACTCCCATGCGATGAATTTTTTCGGCAGGCCTTTGAAAAGCGGCGAGGCCTTGCTGATATCGACCTCCATCTTGCCGAATTCAGGCGTTTTCGCTGGCCCGGCGGAACCGCCGAAATGCAGGGCCATGAACTGGTGGCCGACGCATATGCCGAGAATCGGGAATTCCGCCTTCTCCAGGTATTCTCCTACGTTGCCGAGCTTGCTTGATTCCCATGCTATTCTTGCCGCGCCTCCGGAAAGGACGAGGCCGTCGGCGTTCCTGATGTCATCGAAGGGCGTGTCGTTGGGTATTATCCTGGTTTCGACGCCGAGGTCGCGCAGCACGCGCCATTCCCTGTGCGTCCACTGGCCGCCGTTGTCGACGACGAGGATTTTCATGTTTCAGATACGCTTTTGGTAAATAAAAAGCATTCAGGAAACGCAACGCAAACGCCTTTGAAAAAAATTCCGCTATCGGCGGATACGGGACGTATAGATTTTTAAAGCATGTGCTTGATAAATTAATATGCCAAAGAAAACGAAGTTCATCGTAATAACGGGCGGGGTTCTTTCTGGTCTCGGCAAGGGCATACTGACTGCTTCTCTGGGCAAACTGTTGCAATCGAGGGGTTTCAAAGTCGTGCCTGTCAAGATCGACCCTTACGTCAACGTCGACGCGGGCACCATGAACCCCATAGAGCACGGCGAGGTCTTCGTCCTTGACGACGGCAGCGAGGTGGACATGGACCTCGGAACATACGAACGCTTCCTCGACATAAACCTCAGCAGCGACAACAACATAACGACGGGCAAGATATACCAGAAGGTCATCGAGCGCGAGCGAGAAGGCAGGTATCTGGGCAAAACCGTGCAGCTGATCCCCCACATCACGGGTGAGGTCCAGCAGTGGCTCGGCAACGTGGCCGAGAAATACAATGCCGACATAGTCCTCGTAGAGATAGGCGGGACGGTAGGCGACATAGAGAACCTCGTCTTCCTCGAGGCGTGCAGGCAGCTTTCAATCAATCATGACGTCGTATTCGTCCACTGCACGCTCGTTCCGGTGATGAGCGTCGTGGGCGAGCAGAAGACGAAGCCGACCCAGCAGAGCGTGCAGAAGCTGAGGGAAATAGGCATACTGCCGCATTTCCTTTACTGCAGGTCATCCGAGCCTCTGAAGCCGAAGATAAAGGAGAAGGTCTCGATGTTCTGCGGCATCCCGCAGGACAACGTGATATCCGGCCCTGATGTTGACAACATATACAAGGTGCCTCTCATACTGGAGGAGCAGGGAGTCACGCAAAAGGTCCTTGAGAAGCTCGGGCTCCAGCCGAGACAAAAGGACATGAAGGAATGGGAGGCGACGATAAGACGCATTGAAAAGGCCAGAAAGACCGTGAACATCGCCATAACCGGGAAATACACGGAGCTGCATGATTCCTACGTTTCAATAATGGAGTCGCTGAAGGCGTCCTGCGGAAAGCTGGGCGTGAAACTGAACGTAAAATGGATAGAGACGACCGACATAGAGAACGGGAAAGCGAAGGTTTCCGACGTTTTGAGAGGGATGGACGGCATCATCGTGCCCGGCGGCTTCGGCCCGAGGGGGACGGAAGGCAAGATAGCATGCATACGCTACGCAAGGGAGAAGAAGATACCGTTCCTCGGGCTCTGCTATGGTTTCCAGATGGCTGCCGTAGAGTTCGCGAGGCACAAGTGCGGCCTCGAAAAGGCGAACTCGACCGAAATCGACCCGAAGACCCCGCATCCAGTCATAGACCTGCTGCCTGAGCAGCGGAGGATATACAAGAAAGGCGGGACCATGCGCCTGGGCGGACACGACGTCATAATCAGGAAAGGGACCATGGCCAACAAGATTTACGGTTCGTTAAAGACGAGAGAGCGCTTCCGCCACCGCTGGGAATTCGTTCCTATTTACAGGAAGAAGATAGAATGCAAAGGCCTCGTGTTTTCAGGCCATGACAAATCCGGTGACATAATGCAGATTCTCGAGCTGAAAGGCCACCCGTTCTTCATGGCGTCCCAGTTCCATCCGGAATTCACCACGCGCGTTCTCAAGCCGAACCCGCTGTTCCTCAATTTCATGAAGGCGGCGTCGAAAAGCCGCTGATGTTGTGTTGATTCAATAAGAACATGGTTTGGTGGCTGGTATGAAAAAGGAAGCCTGCGGCGTATTCGGTATCCGCTCATTCGATGGCGAAAACGTATCGAAGATGATATACAAAGGCCTGCTCACGCTGCAGCACAGGGGGCAGGAGGCGTCCGGCATAGCCACGCTTAACGAGAGCCAGATACATCTGAGGAAGGCGATGGGCCTGGTCTCGTCCTCGTATTCTGAAATGACGCTCTCGTCCCTTGCCGGCAGGATGGGCATAGGCCACGTGCGGTATTCGACCGTCGGCACCTCGACCATCACCGACGCCCAGCCTTTCAAGATAGGCCATCCCAGAAAGGGGATAGTCCTCGCCCACAACGGCAACCTCGTCAACTACGTCGAGCTGAGGAACCGCCTTCTCAAGAGCGGCAGGAATTTCGACTCGACCTGCGACGCGGAGATAATCGCGCACAAGGTCGCCGAAGAGCTGATAAAGACGAGGGACATCGAAAAGGCGGTGGCCAATTACATGGAGGCGGCGGAGGGCTCGTACTCCACGGCGATGTTCACCGGCGAGCACGAACTCATCGCATTCCGCGACCCGCACGGCATACGGCCGTTCAGCTTCGGCGTCGACGGGAGGAAAGCGATGTTCGCTTCCGAAAGCGTGGCGCTCAACATAAACGGCATGGACGAGGCGCAGGACGTCAGGCCTGGCGAGATGATAATATTCCATGACGAGGGCAAGGTGGAAAGGAAGGTCCTCGCGAAGGCTGAGCGCAGGCACTGCATGTTCGAATACGTCTACTTCTCACGGCCCGACAGCGTGATAGAGGGCAGGAGCGTCTACGACGTGAGGATAGAGCTTGGCAGGAACCTCGCGAAGACTTACGCTGCCGATGCGGACGTGATAATCCCCGTGCCCGATACGTCGAGGTCTGCGGCGGAGGGAATATCAAGAGAAACGGGGCTTCACGTCGCAGAAGGCCTGATGAAGAACCGCTACGTCCACCGCACGTTCATAATGCCCGAGCAGCAGGCGCGCTCGCTTTCGGTCGAGATGAAGCTCAATCCCGTAAAGTCGATACTAAAGGACAAGCACATAATCCTCGTCGACGACTCCATAGTCAGGGGAACTACCATGACGAAAATCGTGGATATGGTCAGGCGGGCCGGGGCGAAAAAAATCGACCTTTGGATAACCTGCCCTCCCGTCATTTCGCCGTGCTTCTACGGCATAGACATAGCGACCCACAACGAGCTGATAGCGTCAAGCCATACCGTCCCGGAAATCGAGAAGATGCTGA
This sequence comes from Candidatus Aenigmatarchaeota archaeon, assembly GCA_963726265.1. Lineage (GTDB taxonomy): Archaea > Aenigmatarchaeota > Aenigmatarchaeia > QMZP01 > QMZT01 > JBGPQP01. The sequence continues at coordinate 805,169 of CAVSBQ010000002.1, read as the reverse complement.
AGGTCGACAAGCTCTGCTACCAGAACCTCGGCGGCCTCGTGAAGGCGATAGGCCTGGGCGAAAACATCTGCAAGGCCTGCCTCACTGGCGAGTATCCGACGTGCATGGCGCAGAGGATGGCTGACAAAATGAAAACGCAGAAGTCGCTCACGCACAAGAGGTATTACGAGATGGAGCACATGAAATGCTGATTTTGATCTCAAACTTTATTATGCCTTTTCTTCCGCGCCTTTTTCTTCATCGGGCATGTATTCCAGGTTGAGCAGTTCCCATATCTTCCTCGCCTTGAGTTCGCCTATGCCCTCGGCCTTCATGAGCCTTTCCGGCCTAGCGGAGAAAATGCGCCTGGGCGTCCTGAATTTTTTGAGCAGGCTCCTGCTCAGCTTCGTGTTTATGTTCGGCAGCCCTGCGACCAGAAACTCCTGCATGTCCGCAATGTTGTCCTTCCCAGAAGGCGAGCGGACGGCGACGCTTCTCCTCGCGTCGGTCTGCTCCCTGCGCGCGAACCAGTAAATCTGCTCAGCGGTTTCCTTCGGGTTTCTCGTCCATACCATGGGAATGCGGTGGTCCAGCGCTAACGAAGCCAGCGCGCCGCGTATGGCGTTGGGATGGACGTCCCTGCCGGAAATTATCTGGTCAGGGTCGCCCTCGATGATGAGGACGGGTTTCTCGAAGCACTCCTTCATTTCAGAAACCTGCCTGAAAATCCTCTGGTCGAGCAACGACTGGACAAAGTCCGCGACAGTTTTCCTCTCCACCACGACCCTGTCCGAGCAGATGTAGTCGCCCGTCTTCAGCTGCTCGCAGGCGAGCTCGGCGTCTGTGTCTTTCAGATGCATGAAGACGTGGTTTCTCGCCTCGCGATGGTCCACGAATATCCTTATTCTTCTTATTCTGCCCGCGTCAGAAGATTTGGCTGCCTCTGCCATTTCTGCCATGCTTGTATAATGGGGCTGAAATTTAAATTATGTTTGGCAAGCAGCAAATTTTCTTGAACCACTCATTTGGATCATCTGTTGTTCCACAACCCAGTTTTTCCGCGCTGCGTCCAAACCCGTCTTTGCAATCGCTTTCTGAAATATTCAGTGAAGGACGGGTGCAATATCCGCCTCTAATGTCACATTCGGTTTTTATGCATGCCCCGTCCTTGCACCCAATATCGCATTTTTCATATGTGTTCGTACAAAACCACCAGCCGAAATCGTATTTATAATCGCAATAGTATTCTTCCACCCAATTGTCATAACCACCACCTTTTGGGCACTTGTCTGTTACTTTATCACCAAATCCAATAACATAGCATGTTCCTTGCACAAAATAGTTTATGCCGCCGTCGGAATCGGTGCATTTTGTACTATTAGTTCTGATGTTGCCGCAGTCGACGAGGCAGTTGTATTCGGTCTCGTTTCCTTCACATACACCGTTGCCGCATTTAGCGGTGCAGTAGCCGTATATGCCGGCGACGTTCTTCGTCTTCGGAGGTATCAGCTTCAGGCCTTCGCAGCAAGGAAGCGGATTAGCGATGACAGGCTTGCTTTCGCCCTCTCCCAGGCATGTCTTTTCCGCAGCGCCTTTGCATGCCCCGCCTTGGCATAACTTATGTTCGCTCAGGCAAGAATATTGTATGGATTTTCCAACATTACCGCTGCAGAAATATTCCATGAGTTTTTGATTATTGCCGCCGAAGCAGAGATCCGTAAATTTGGAAGTGCCAACTTTCATGGTGCCTTTCTCGTAATAATTTTTCCCGCCTGGATAATTTTTGTTTGCATCAGAATCCGTGCATGTTGATGTTGGTGTAGTGGGCGTGGTGGTTTTTTTCGCCGCTTCGCCCATAAGGTTGTATTGTTCATCGCTTGTTTTATCCTGCGTCACGGAGGCTATACCTTTGTCCAATGATTCAATGAAAATGTCCTTTCCTATGTTATTGATTGACATGTTTTCCCCGTTCAGAAACGTCAGTGTAGTTTTCCACCCTTCATGCAATTCCAAATAAGTGGTGTTCTCACCATCGGATATTGCAATAACTGACGGCTGGGCTTCCTGGAAGGTGTCTGATGCAAAAAGTCCGGCGAAAAAGCCGGCAGAAATGCAGACTATTATCGCAACAAAAAGTGGAAGGGAAATATTTATTTTATTTCTGGGTTTCTGCCTCTTCTGCCTCATATATAATTTTTAACCGCCAAGTTTTAAATAATATACATGCTTCTCTCAAAAATACTCCCGGAAAAGTGGCTGAATAAACGGGCGGAATACGCCTTCTGCCTGGGCTGGAGTTATTCCATAATCTCGATAATAATAGCCGCGCTCGTCTTCCCCAAGGACCCGTCGCTGGTCGCGATAGCCTTCACGTCCATCCTACTGCTGCCCGAGCTGAGGAAACTGTTCGAGCTGAAGGAAGGGGAACTCGCAGTCGAGAAGAGGTTTTCCGTCCGCAGGCTTTACAGACAGAACAAGAATTTCCTGAAGATATATTTTTTCCTGTCGCTCGGCATATTCCTCGTCTATTCTACGGCGGCGATTGTCCTACCCTCGTTCCAGGTGAACAGCCTGTTCGAGACGCAGCTCGCGGTCAGGGGCATAAGCGGCGGGGCCGCGGGAACATCAGGCTCCGCAGTGGGCACTGCCAACGCGGCCGATTTCCCCATCCTGCTGTTCTGGTCCATCTTCGCCAACAACTGGCTCGTCCTGCTCGCCTGCTTTCTCATATCGCTCTTCACTGAAGAAGGCGGCATCTTCATGATAACATGGAACCTGTCAGTGTGGGGAACCATATTCGGCGTGACCGCGAGGAACGCGGCCTTCGCCATGGGCTCGAACCCGCTTTTCCTTTTCATGGTGATAATGGCAATCGTCGCCCCGCATGCAATCCTCGAAATCTTCTCATACATCCTCGGCTCCATCTCCGGCGGCATGATAACCAAGGGCTTCAGGAAGGAAGGCTTCGGTTCGAAGAAATTCCGGACGCTGCTTTACTACAACATCTTCCTGCTGTTCATCGCGATTAACGTCCTCATCGCGGCGGGCCTGATAGAGGCCTTCGTCCTGAGCAATTCGGGCCTCTACAGGGAAATAATAGCGATGAGCTATTTGTAAAAAGAGATAAGAAATAAAAATAGTGTAAAAAATAAAACAGGTTGATATTTTTTTATATGGTTATATCAACCTTTGACGATTTTTAGCTGGCCAAACTTGGAAACGCTAGTTTATCTCATCAATGTGATTTTATGCTAACTCATTTGGATGGTGACATGTTCCGCCACCTTTTCTGCAATCAGCTGCTGCCTTGCTCTTAGTGTAGGTACCACAAGTTTCCGCTTCACCACCTCCTCCCACGCATCGGTATTCCACAGCTGCTGCTTCTCCTGCCATGTTACTGCCGCTGTAGAATGAGCTATCCTGTGCGTCGTAGGCTGCATCACTGTAGGCGGATAGCTGGTTCTCACAGAAAGATTTCTGAACGCCGGGTATGAGCAAGGTCACAAGTCCCACTATGGCCACTATCGCCACTATGCCGAATAGGAGTAATTGAGGGCTTAATTGTTCGCTTTTTCCTATCATATGAAACCTCCCTTTCAAATTATTTCAAACATTTTCAGATATTTTTTAAGTCTGTTAATTTATTGGTTGAATGGTTTTATGTGCTTATTGGTCGATATTGGTACTTGTCACATCATGAACATATCATAGGCACATGGCATGGGCATGCCATAAGCATGCGGATTTTTATAAACTTTTTATACGTCCGCGCTGGAAGTATATATTATGAGGGTCAAAAACGCAAACGCAGAAACTAGAATTGGAAGTGGAACTAGGAATAGAAATACGAAGAGGAAGGGAGCGATAGAGCTGAGCCTTGGGTTCATAGTGATGATCGTCTTCGCGGTGGTCCTGCTCAGCCTGGCCATCGTGTGGCTCAGGGGCATGATGGAAAGCGTGAGCGGCCTCACTGAAAGCCAGATAGCGAGCGCCAACGCAGAACTCGACGAAGTCTTCCAGCGCCAGCTGACCGTCTTTGCGCTTTCGAAATCGATAATAAACAACCCGCCCGCAACCAGGGGCAAGGCCTATCCGATTTCAGTCGGCTTCAAGAACAACCTTGACACGAGCAAGCTCGACTCGCAGGGCAACGCGTATTTCGCGGTCGACGTGACGGCGATAGGCGGGCCAGGCGACGAGGCGAAGCTCGAGGAATACCAGAAATGGATAGACTGCAAGCCGAAGACCATCTGGGTCCAGAAAGGCGACGTGATAGGCAGGATAGTGTGCTCCTTCACGGCCGCGGCCAGCGCAGACATGGGAACGTATTCCTACATGTTCGAGGGATGCACGTCAACCCAGGCCATAAGCGGCGGCTGCTCGGGCATGGAAAAGTTCGGCGGCGCACCGCTGACGCTCCAGGTAGTCATAAAGTAAGGCTGCAGAAGCAAACGCTGCCTCGCAACCGCCGATTCCAAGGCAGCTCACTGGCACGCTCGCAAAAGCGCAGGGACCGGACAAATGCTATTTATGCCTGTTTTTACATTATTCTATTATGGACACCAGCCTCGTTTTTGGCATAATATTCGCGTCAATAGTCATAGGCCTGCTGCTGTTTTTCGGCATCAGATACATCGGCGACATGTCGGAAATGGCATGCAAATCGCAGATGGGGCAGCAGATAACCACCCTGGAGAACACGGTGAAAGCGACGCTGTCCCTTTCGAGGGGTGCGTCCCAGGAGCTGAGGCTGCTCATCCCGCAGTGCTTCAAGAAGATATGCTTCGTCGACCCCGACCATCCGGAAGAGAACACGCAGGAGGGCTGGGAGCCCGACACGGTCGCGACGCGCATGGTCGTGGGAGAAGGCGACAACGTCATCATCTACCATCCCGACGGCGTTGTCGAGGGGAAGAAAATAAGCAAACTCAAGCCTTATGTTAATTTCTGCATCGCGTCGTCAACGGACGTCATAATCCGCAACGCTGGTGCACTGGTCGAGATAACGCTTCCGGGGTTCTGAAGCGGTGGTTGGTATGCTGAACGTGTTTGACGTCTTCAAGATAATCCTCGGCATCATCATCGCGGTTTTCATCCTCATCCTGCTGCTGCGGTTCGCCGGTTCTTACATGCAGCTGGGCGAGTCGAGCAGGCAGGCCTCCATGATGGTCAACTTCAGGAAGGCCGCAGAAAACGCCTACACCACGGGCATATCGGGCGATTTCGAGACTGGCGACGCGGAGGTCATGCTGGGCTACAGGCCGCCCTTCATAGAGACCTCGATAGCGATGGTCAACATGGAGCCTGTCCCACTACTGCTGCTGCCGGCCAGGAAGCTTTCGCTCCACCGCAACGAATACGACCTCGGCTGGTGGAAATTCTACTTCATAGAGGCCATGCCGGACTACAGCGTCATTTTCGTCCCGCTAGGCGACAGGGCGAGGGCCATGACCGTGGTCGGCAACATAACGCGCTTCCTGCCGTCCTCGGAAAGCGCGGCGGCGAAGGTCAAGTTCGGCTTCGGGTGCAGCGGCAGCGAGTTCTGGTTCGGCTGGGAAAAATACAGGTTCACGGAGGCGATAATGCCCAGGATGCTCACTGACGATACCGAACTCGCCACCTGCGAAAACGCGGAGTATTTCAGGAGCAGGAACTTCACCATAGTCACCGTGTCCGAGGAGATGAAGGACGTGGATTTCCTGGTCCAGCCCGCGGACGACGACCTGGGCTATGTTTACATAAGGAGCGACGACGGGTATGACAAATACATTTACAAGAACGGCCTCGACGTCGCGGCGCTGCTGCTAGGTGGCAAAGAATTTTACGAATACGTGAACCAGAAGCTCCTGGGCGAGATGGAAGTAGCGGCTGACATCTCCGTCAATGAGGCCGCCATCCTGACTACCGACGCCGAAATGAACCGCAGGTGCGGGACCTCGCTTGCCGAGTTCACCGGCATCCTCAACTCGCTGAAGGATGTCATACCGAAGCTCAAGGCCTCGCCAGCCTCGCCAAACGAGAACGACGTGCACGAATTCGCCGGATACGTAAGGGCTTCCGCGGCCAAATACAGGGAGCTGGACAGCATGGGGTGCGCATGATGGTAATGAATGGAATGACTGGCATGAACATGAAAAGAAGCAGCAAAGGCCAAGCGCACCTGATGGAATACGTCCTGCTCAGCTTTTTCGTCCTGCTGGTGATAGTCCTGATAACGCTGTTCCTGACCGGGTGGCAGATGAGCACCATAGGCTCGGAGCAGAGAAGGGTCACGTATGCGAAAGCGGAGTTCCTGCTACGCGCGTTCACCAACTCGCCTTACATAAACAAGAACACGTTCGAGGAAGGCTCCATGCTCGAGGACTCGAAGCTCACCGCGATAACGTGCGCGGAGCTGGAGAAGCTCTACGGCACGGGGTGGTATGCGGAAGTCGAGACGCTTGCATCCTCCGATGTCCCAGAGGAATGCAGCCTTGAAAACTACCCGCTGTGCGGCAAGTGGAGCTACTGCAAGCACGAAGGCGAGGCTATTGCCTTCGACATCCCCGTTAACATCTACAGGAAGACGAGCGGGGAGATAGACATAGGCAGGCTGACCGTGGGACTGTATAACAGCTGATGGGGTTGAAAATGGGAAAGGATTGCGGCCATTCCGATATGAAAGGGCAGACTAGCATGATACTGATAGTCCTAGTAATAGTCATATTCATGGGGCTTGGCATATTCCTGGTCATATCGTCGCTGAAGCCCGTGCAGAACGAGTATTACAATCTCTACGCCCACAACCTTCTGATTTCCGTCCTCAGGCGCAACACGGGCTACGGCGGCTACTGCGACACCATCTCCTCGACCATGTCGTGCGCCTACATGACGCCGTACAGGAACTGCGGGGGCGTGGAATGCAGGAACCTTTCCTTCGAGCTGGTCCCGCAGCTCGTCGGAAGCGTGATAAAGCCGAGCCTCGACTACTGCATCATAGTCGAGCCGGAGAACGAGAGCGGCTACATCGAAAGCCTGGCCTACGGCCCGAGGTGCGACGTGGTTACGCATAAAACGGGCGCCTGGACGGCGAACGAGAAAATCCTGCAATACGAGGCGAACCTGAACATCAAGATGATTGTAACGGAAAGTTGAAATGATGCCGATTAGGCTCAATACACAAATAAAAAACTTTTGAATAATCTCTATTTGTTAACATGAAAAAATATGTACCAGACCTAGTCAGCCGCTCTGAAGCAGCTGAATATTTGGATGTTTCAAAAGAGCAGGTAGACAAATATCTAAGACCGGTAATGCGGGATGGAAAACCCTATAGGAGGGGGAGGGAGTTCGCATATTTCAGAGTCGATGTGATACAAGCAAAAATTGAAAAGGGCGAAGCCGAAAGACGAGCGAGAATGACGACACTTGGACCTGAAAATCTTGACCCTTCTGATAAATATCAACTGGATAGAAGTTCATTAATCTATGAGGCATGGCGTGCTTTGGGCGACAGAATAGGTGAACTTTCCGAACCTCATAGAAAGATAGTAGAAGGGATATTGGGTAAAAATGAGATATACACTGGGGATAAAATTGTAAAAGGCATTTCTTATGGCTGGTCAACGAAGATCAAGCTCAAACCTAGCATCATATCAAAATACGTCGACCCTTCGATGCTTGAAAGAGAAGGTGTGATGGAAACCGGTTATAATGAGAAAATATGGATGGAGAAGGGGCGGGAAATCATAAGAGATCAGATGTATGCCGTGCTCCAGAAATTTGAAAAAATATGCAAAAGAGAGAAAGTGGATGTTACTACAATGAATCAAAGGACTTTCAATGTATTTGTAACTGATTTTTCAATAAAATATGGCGTTGGAATACCTCCAAGCATTTTGAACAGAATGCTGACTGATTATAAAAACCAGAATCTAACAGACGACAAACTAGGAAATTACGCAACAAATCTTTTCAAAAGAACCGTATCAAAAAAACTTAAAACCAGAAATCTTAGGATAACCATGGCTGACAAGCATCTCATAGAGCAGATAATCCGGAGTAGGGCAGAAAAATTGGATTTTCCCGAGTTGCAGCATGTTTTAAACTTGCTGCTTGACCAGTGATTTTTAAACCAAAGCTGTCATTTCTCATCATGAAACGAGTTTACGTCGAGACCTACGGCTGCTCGGCTAACCAGGCGCGCTCCGAGACCATGGAGGGCGCGCTGGCCGCGAACGGGATGAAGGTGACGAAGGCCATCGCGAAAGCCGATGCTATCCTGCTGAACACGTGCATAGTAAAAACGCCGACTGAAAACAGGCTGAGGGACAGGATAAAGCTTATCGTGAAAAATTATCCCGGCAAGACGCTCGTCATAGCAGGCTGCGCTGCTGACGTAGGGATGTTCAGGGCCATCGCTCCGCAGGCGCTGTTCCTATCTTCGCACAGGCCGGATGAGATAGCAAAGCTTCTGTCAAAAGAGGCAAAGGAAGCGAAGGCAAGCCCGCGCAAAATCAGGAAAAACCCGCTCGTCGGCATAACGGAGATATCGAGCGGCTGCCTGGGAAATTGCGCTTACTGCATAGTCAAACTGGCCAGAGGAGAGCTGAAATCGAGAATTATTGATGATATAGCGAAAGACGTGAATGATGCGGTAAAGGGCGGGTGCAGGGAGATATGGCTCACGAGCCAGGACAACTCATGCTACGGTCTGGATACAGGGACTGACCTCGCAAAACTCATCGGACGGATAACAGAAATAAGAGGTGATTTCAGAATCCGCATAGGCATGATGAACCCTTCGCATCTCAGGCCGCTTATGAAGGCCTTGCTTGCCGCCTACAAAGACCCGAAGGTCTACAAGTTCGTCCACATCCCTGTCCAGTCAGGCTCGGACAGGGTCCTGAAGCTGATGAAAAGGGATTACGCTGTCAGGGATTTCGAGACGCTAGTCAGCGAGTTCAGACGCGCCTTCCCCGACATAACGCTTTCCACGGACGTGATAGTCGGCTTCCCGGGAGAAAGCGAAGGCGATTTCGAGAAGACGCTGGAACTAATCGAGAGGATAAAGCCGGACATCGTGAACGTCTCGAAGTTCGGCGCCAGACCGGGCACGGAAGCTGCTCATATGAAACAGCTTGACAACAAGGTTGTCAAGGAACGCTCGAAAAGGATGGCGGCCCTCGTGAAGGAAATCGCACTTGAGAAGAGCGGGGCATGGGCCGGCAGGAGATGCGAAATCCTGGTCACCGAACGGGGCAAAGGGAAGGGTCAATTTATGGGCAGGAACGAAGCCTACAGGCCCGTGATAGTGGAAAGCGAAAAGGACCTTATGGGGAAATTCCTGAGTGTAAAAATTACAAAATGCGGTCAGACTTTCCTGGCCGCGAAGCTCAACCGAAGCTAGGCACGAAACCGCTGGCCAGTGCGACAAGATACGGTATGACGTATATGCTGAGCGCGTATCCTATTATGCCCACCAGCAAAGCGTGCGTGATTTTCATTTCCTTGAAGAACAGCTTTATGAGCACTACCCATATCACGGCCGGGAGAATAACGCCGACGAGCGGAACGGATGATATGTAGGGCATTATAAAAGCCGTGACCCCGAGCAGGTTGATGATGTTTATTATCAGGACCACCACGAACGCATTTACAGGATGGACGCTTTCCTTGAATTTCTTGCCGAATATCTCCACCAGTATCAGCAGCACGATGCCCCCGATTATGGTGGACAATATCAGGTTTATGGCCAGTGTTATCGGATGGGTGAAATCGACACCCAGGCTTGAAACCAGATTGGTGATTGCGTCTGCTGCCATAATAATAATTTGTCCGCAGCGGCTTTTAAACCTACTTGACCGTTACGGATTTGGCGAGGTTGCGCGGGGTATCAATTTCGCAGCCCCTGTGCCTGCCCAGGTGGTATGCGAGAAGCTGTATGGGGATGATGTTGACCATCGGCGAGGCCAAGCCGACGTCGGGCGTCCTTATCCAGAAATCGAAGACGTCGTATTTTTTCGGCCCGACGCCTATCATGAAGCCGCCCCTGGCCTTGACTTCCATGGCGTTGTTTATTATGTCGTGCTCCGCGTGGTCTGAACTGCCTCCGGTCAGGACTATGCAGGGCGTCCCTTTTTTTATCAGCGCGATCGGGCCGTGCTTGAGCTCGCCGCCGGCAAAGCCGTGCGCGTGGATGTAGCTGACTTCCATGACCTTTATGGCGGCTTCCATTGCCATGGGATAGTTTAGCGAGCGCGCTATGATGTATATGTCTCTCTTCCTGTGCATCATTCTTGCAAGTTTCTTTATCCTGTCCTCATACCTGGGGTTGAGCATGTCGTTTATCTTCGAGGCGGTGTCAAGCAGGAGCATCTTGCCCTCGGCCACCCTGCCAGCGCACGCATACGCGAGAAGGTAAAGTATGGCGAGCTGCGCGGTCGTCGCCTTGGTCGAGGCCACCGCCTTCTCGGGCCCTGCATGTATGTGGAACGTGAAGTCGGACATGCGGTCCAGCGAAGAGCCGCGCACGTTCACGAGGGATATGACCCTCACTCCCTTCTCCTTAGCCGCCTTCACCGCCTCTAGGACGTCGGCGGTCTCGCCGCTTTGCGAGACCGTTATGAGAAGCGTTTTCCTAGTGAGGAAATCCTTGTAATTGGGGAACTCCGAGGACACGATGAAATTGACGTGCTTCCCGGCAATCTTGGAAAAAATGTATTCACCCGTGTGGCATACGTTCCCCGCCGTCCCGCAACCCGTGAGGAACACGCCATACGCCCTGTTTATCTCCTTCGCCACCCTCTTTATCTCGGCGTCGTTCTGGTTTATGGCGCGTATTATAGTTTCCTTCTGCTCCATTATCTCCTTTATCATGAAATGCTCGTAGTCGCCTTTCTCCGCCTGCTTCGCGGCCCAGTCTATTCTTATTATCCTCTTTTTTACGGTCCTGCCGCTCTCCATGCTGATGAACTGCGGCTTCCTGCCGCGCTCCATCAGGACCATCTCGCCGTCGTCCAGATACATGACGTCTTTCGTCCTGTTCAGGAAAGCGGGAACGTCGGAAGCGATGAAATACTCGCCCTTGCCCGCGCCCAGGATGAGCGGAGAGCCGTTCCTCGCTGCCACTATGCCGTCGAAATCGTCCTTGATGGCAAGAATGGATGACCGTCCTTTCAGGAGCCGCATGGTCCTTCTCACGGCCCCGGGAAAGCCGAGGTCCAGGTTGTCCTCTATGAGGTGCGATATTATTTCGCTGTCCGTATCGGACTTGAAAATGTGGCCTTTTTTCACAAGGTCCTTTTTCAGGGCCTCGAAATTCTCTATTATGCCGTTGTGTATGATCGCGATGCGCTTCTCGCAGTCGACATGGGGGTGGGCATTTGCTTTCGAAACTTTTCCGTGGGTCGCCCATCTCGTGTGCGCGATTCCGACCGATCCGGGCAGTTTCTCGAAGCCGGCCTCGCTTATCTTGCCCTTGCTTTTCCTTATCCACAGCTTTCCTTTGTCCAGCGTGGCGAAGCCGTATGAGTCGTATCCGCGATATTCCAGGCGCCTCAGAGCATCAAAAAGTATCTTGGTCGCTTCCTTCGCTCCCACGTAGCCGATTATGCCGCACATGAAAATTCATTCTCCCCGCCCATATAAACGCTTTATTAAAGAAATTTTCATAACATTCATCTTGCACGCCGGGTTATTTAAATGCTTTATTAAAACAAAAGTTTAAATATTACAAAAAAAACCATAGTATATGTGATGCCATGGGTGAAAGACACTACATCATGCGAACTGGGAAAGCCAATGAAATAATGCCCGCGAGGCTATTCGAGAGGCCAGACGCGCTTAAAGTGCTGTCAAACCCGCTCGGCTTCAAAATTTTTCAGGCGCTCGCCTCGCCGCGATGCCCGATAGACATAGCAAGGAAGATGGGGGAGCACGAGCAGAAGGTTTACTATTACATAAACAAGTTCAAGGAGCACGGCCTCGTGGAGGAGGTAAGAAGCGAGAAAAGGAAGGGGACGCTGGCGAAATTCTATCAGGCGAAGGAGAAGGCATTTGCGTTCAAGCTCGGCGAGGCGAAATGGGAGAAACTGGAAGCGGCCGCGCCTGCTCATAAAAAATCGCTGGAGCCCTTCATACGCCACGGCAAAATCGACTTCACCATCGTCATCGGCTCGCCTGACCCGCACGGGCCATGGAAAGAACGCGCGTTGGATTCGCCGACGGCGATAGACTTGGCGTTGTTCCTCGGTTCTTTAGCGAGTGAACGCGTAACGCCCAACTACAAGCTCGACATCGAGATGCGGGAAAAGGACATGAAAGGGAATCTCATACTCGTCGGCGGGCCCGTGGTCAACATGATAACCAGGCGGCTCAACAAAATGCTGCCCGTGAATTTCGACCTTAACAAAAGGGACATCATATCGCGCATTTCGAACAACGTCTACAGGGACGACCAGTTCGGCTCGATAAATCTTGTCGAGAATCCGTGGAACCGGACGAAAAAGATACTCGTATTCGCAGGCAAGCGCTTCCCGGGGACGAGGGCGGCAATACTCGCCTTCATGAGCGACCCAGAAAGAATCCTTAAAGGCAACCGCTTCGACCATTCCAAAATCTCGCGCGTCGTGAGAGGGTATGACATGGACGGCGACGGCATCATAGACAAGGCGGAGATACTGGAATAGAAAGGTGCGTATTCTATTTAAAATTTGCAGGAGAATTAATTATCATGGGAGTGAAAGAAACGAAGCGAGCCAAGGCAAGTTATCTCATGTTCATCTACGGGATTGTCATAGTCTTTGCGGTCTCGGTCAGCCTCCTCGCCTTCGGCCAGTTCCAGAGAGGCCTTGAAGGCAGGGCCGTTGAGAGCATAAACAAGGCGACCGCGAGCATCGGCCTTTTCTCGCAGTCATTCGACGTCGTGCTCGCCGCGATATTCATAGTCATAGTCGCGATAGGCGCGGTATACCTTTTCAAAAACAAGGGCGTTGAATAAGCATAAAAAAGTCAGGCCTAAACTGATTTTATTCGAATATCACCGCTCTGGGCTGGCGTGCCTGCTCCTTCGCGTGCTGCTCCATTGTCCCGAGGGCCTGGTCCATGTCGCTCTTCATCTTCTCGAAGCGCTTCTCGTAGTTGTTCACGAAATCGTTTATGAACTGGGTCATGTGCGCCCGGAAGACCTTTATTTCATCGGCCTGCTTCGCGATTTCGGACGCGCTCTTGCTTTCGTCCTGAGCCAGGCGGCCGACGATTTTTTCGTTCGCCTCGTTGAGCTTCGCTACAATATCCTCCCTGAAGCCCTTCTGCTCCGAGCGCAGCTCCGCAAAAAGCTCGTCGCTGCTCTTCTTGAAATTCTCGAGGCCCAGCTCCGCATTTTTTAGACGGTTCTCGACAAAGGCGTATTTTTCCTTTATGGAATCTATGTGAGCCAGCAGGTTCTTGAAGTCCGTCGACAGCGAGGCGAAATCTCTTTTGAGGTTTTCCCTGTTCAGGGCGAACATGTCTATCTTGCCGAGCACGCTCGCCTCGAATTCCGCCATCCTCGATTTCTGGCCGCTCGCGAACTTCTCGAAATCCTTCACGTCCTTGTCCAGGCGGGCTTCAAGCGCCTTGGCATTGGCTATTTCCGTCATCATCGCCTTTTCTATGGCGCTTATTTTCTCACTGATGGTATTTTTTATGGCATCGTTCCTGCCCTCAAGTTCGGAGAGCGCCTTGCTTATGTTGTTCCTTTCCGCTATCAGCCTGGAGATGTCCGTGTCGTGTTCGCCGTTCCTTTCTTCGGCCTTCTTTAGCGCGTCCTTGACGGCCTGGACATCCCTGAGAGACTTCGAAAGCGATTCCCTGAGCTGGGCGGACATGTTCAAGTTTATCGCCTTGGCCTTTTCGTTGAGCTCGGAACCCAACTCCCTTTCGGCGATTTTCATCTCCTCTTCCATCCGCTCTTTCATGGCGGCGTGCCTGCTCTCGAGGACGGAAAGCTTTTTATCGAGCGAGTTCATGAACGAGCGCATGCCAGTCATGCTCTCGTCCTTCCTTTCCAGCCTGTTCTGGATGCCCGTGACTTCGTTTTTAAGGAACTGCACATCCTTCGCGTTCGCATCAGACGCCTTCTTCACCTGCTCGATTATGTAATCATGCTTCTGCCTAAGCTCTTCCTTCTCGCGTTTTATCTCGTTTATCCTTGCCTTTATCTTGTCTACCTTGCCGTTCATGATTCCACATGCCTGAGAAGTTCTTCAAGCTGCTCTTCCTTCTCCTTGTTGGCTTTTGAAACGCTTTCAGAAACAGAAGCCACTTTCTTTTCCACCGTCTCCATCTTCGAGTTGAGCGCCGCCTCCTGCGTGCGCATGCGCTTCTCCATGTCCTTCATGAAATCCCTGAGGCGGACGTCGACATTCTCTTCGACGGTCTTGCTTATGGATTTCACGTTCTCTATGACCAGCACCCTTGCTCTCTTGACTGTGACCAGATCTTCCCTTGTCGCGTTCGTTTTCTCGTTAAGCCTTTCCAGCTTGTCCAGGAGCTTCGTCACGGTATCGCGCATTTCAAGCATATCTCCCTTGAGCGCCTTCTTCGCATCGGTTATCTCGGTCTTTTTGTAATCGGAGAACGAGGAGAGCCTGTTGTCCATCAGGGACGAGGTGTCTTTCATGACATCGGCCTTGAGAGACGCCCTGGTTTCTGAGAATTTGAGCATTTCAGCGTCGATTTCCTTGAGCCTTCTCTCCATCTCTCCCTTGGCAAACATGAGCTCTTTGAGTGACTTGTCTATCTCCCTCCATCTTTCCTTCTCTCCTGACCTGGAATTTCGCCTTCAGGTTTTCCACCAGCGCTTCCGCGTCCTTTTTCGCCTTCTCGGATTTCTGGACCACGCCATCCATGGTCGTCTCGAACGTCTCTGACTTCTCCTCTATTATTTCATCGAACCTGTCCCTCAGCTTTTCCACAACGCCGGCCAGCTCTGCCCTGAGGGCTTTGAGCTCGGCTTCGGAGGCCCTTATCCTGGCCTCGGTTCTGGCAGAGAATTCGTCGAGCCTGACCTTTACCTCCCTGTCAGCGGCGGCTTTCGTTTTCTCGACCTTGTCGCTCCTCTTGGCCTCGCCCAGCTCTATCTCCTTCCTGAGTGATGCGACCTGTTTCTCCAGGCCGCCTTTCAGCATGACTATGTCATTCTTTACCGCGTCCATGCTTTCGTAAAGCTCGGACGTCGTTGCCTTTACCCTTACGTCCACGTCAGTCCTCAGCTTTGCCGCGACCCTGTCGACCTCGCCGGCCTTCTTGCCCGTAATCTTGTCCACGTCGTCGCGCAGCTTTCCGGTCGTCCTGCCCATTTCGGCCTTTATGCCGTTAAGGCTGGCCTCGGTCTCCCTGACCCTCATGTCGACGCTCTTCATCAGCTCCGAGACCCTGTTTTCCATTTCATTGCGCGAGTTCCCGAACCTCTCCTCTATGCCTTCTATTATGTCCTTTACCCGCTGGTTTACGCCGGCAAGGCTCTCGTTGTATATCTCCTTCTTCAACTCTTTTCTCATCGCCGAGAACTCGGAAAGCTTCGCATCGACCTGCTTTATCTTCTCCTCTATCCTGCCCCTCTCGACGACGAATTCCTTGAGGAACCTCTCTATCTCGGCCTTCTTGTGGATATCGCTTCTTTCGACTTCTTTCTTGAAATCGTTTATGGTAAGGTTGACGTCCTTCTGTATGGCTTTCGTCTGGGTGACAAGCGCTTCCATCATCTTCTCGAAATTTTTCGATTTGCTGCTTATGATGGAGTCGAACTTCTCGCTGAGGTCGACTGTGAAGCTGTCGACGTCTTTCCTGACGGAATTCGTTTCGTCCTCCGTCTCCTTGAGCCTCGCGTCCATTTTCGTGATGAGCGAGTCGAATTTCGCGTCGACCGTCTTCTGGAGCGTCTTGGCGAACGAGTCGACGCCTTTATCCCTCGCTATGTCGCGCTTCTCGAACTCCTTCCTGAGAAAATCCAGCTTCCTTTCAGTTTCCGTCTTGACGGAGTTGGCGATGCCCTGGAAGCCGGCATTAAGCTCGTCCACGTCGCTTTCGAGGGTCGCTATCTTGTCAATGATCCCGTCCTCGACTACCTCGAACTTCTTCTCGAGCTCGGCGATTATCGCCTTGACCCTTTCCTGCACGCCGGCTAGGCTTTCCTTAGTTATCTGGCGGCGGAGAACCTCGGAAGTCTTTGAAAATTTATCAAGCCCGGCTGAAACCTCGCGTATCTTCTCGTCCACCTCGCCCTTGACAACCATGAAGTTCTTTATTATCTTGTCTATGTCCTCTTTTCTCTTCACCTCTCCGAGATCGATTGCCTTCCTCAGAGAGTCTATCGTTTTGGTCGTGCCTTCCTTAAAGGCATCGACGTTCCCGTCTATGTCGTCGACCTTGGCGTAAATTTCGTCGGCGGCCGCGTCGATTTTTTTGGAAAGTGAGGTCTGTATCGCTAAGGTTGCGGCGTCGAGCTTCTTCTCCCTCCGCTCCTCGCCGAGCTCGACTTTCCTGTTTATCGAGCCGATGAGCTTCTCGACTTCCTCTTGCGTGCTCACCAGATCCGACCTCAGCGCGCCGAGGTTCTTGTCCCAGACAGATGCCGAGGCCGCCACCTGATCGTCGACCTTGGCCTTCATCCCCGCCAGGACGGCATCGAACTCCTTCGCCTTGGACGCGACGAAGTCGCGCGTATCGACCTTCGCTTTTCCCAGCGTTTTCTCGAGTTCCACCTTGAACCTCGCCATCTCCTTTTCCGTGTCCATGACCTTCTTGTCGAGGTTCGCCTTCAGGTCCTCGATGCTGCCGGTTATGTCGCCCAGCTGGCCGTAAATCTGCTCCGTCTCGTCGTCGAGCCTTTTGGCGACAGAGGCGTTCATGTGCGCGAAGCCGGCTTCGAGCTTCTTCTCCCTTCTCTCCTCGCCCAGCTCGACTTTCCTGTTTATCGTGGCTATGAGCTTTTCAACTTCCTTCTTGGTGACTATGAGATCCGTCCTGAGGGTGCCGAGGTTCTTGCTCCACTGCTCGGAAGAAACCTTGAGCTGCTCGTTCATTTTCGCCTTGAGTTCCTGCAGAAGCGAGTCGAACTCCTTCGCCTTCACGTCCATGAAGTCCCGCGCCTCGAGCTTGGTTTTCCCCAGCGTCTTTTCGAGGTCGACCCTGAACCCCTTGAGCTCGCTCTCCGCCTGCTCGACGCGCTTCTCGACGTCCGCCGCCAGGTTGCCGAAGCGTTCGTCGAGGCTGGATGAAAGGGTCGTGAGAGTCGTGTCCATTTCCTTCGTCTTCTTCATGTCGAGCTTCTCGACTGACTTTTCAAGCATAACCATCGATTTCGAGAAATCGGTCTTGGTTTTGTTCAGCTCCTCTGCCACTTGCGCGAGCGCGTCGCCCAGCTCTTTGGCCTTCTTTATGTCGACCTTCTCCATCTCGTTGCGGAGGGCGTTCGCCTGGCGTTCGAACTCCTTCTTGAAGTTGTCTATCGCGCTGCCCACGCCCAGCTTGAGCACGCTGAACTCGTCCTCTATCTTCCTCGTGTCCTCGCCGAACTTCGCTTTAATCTCCTCGACCTTCTCGCCAAGCTCCTCGGAGCCGAAGGTCTGCACTCTGGCTATCCTTTTCGCCATCTCGGCAAGCGCCTTCTTCATCTCGCCTAGCTCTCCGGAAAGGCCGGCCTCCTTCTCATCGCCCTTGATGACCTCGTTCTTGAAGTCGCCGATAATGGCTTCGAATTCAGTGATTCGCTTCAGCGCGACGGCTATGGATTTTTCGTATTCCTTGGTTTTCTGCGCCATAGCTTCGAACTCGGAAAGCTTAGCCTTGAGCGGCTTAACGTTCTCGTTAACGAAATCCATGAGCCGCTTTCCCGACTCCTCGTAAAGCACGCCGGCCTGCTTGAGCTTTTCGATGAGGTAGCGGTTCCGCTCCTCGATGTATTTCTTCTCGTCCTCGAGTTCCGCGACCAGCCTCTTCTTCTCAAGATTGTCCTTCTTGAGGCTCCTCATCGCTTCCTCGAGTTCTGTCAGTTCGCTCATCCGCTTTTCAGCTCTTTAAGAAGTATATTTATCTTTTCCCTCTGCTTGCGGTTTTCGTCCTCGAACTTCTTCTTCTCCGCAATGGTTTCCTTGACGATGGCGTTGAATTCGGCGACGGTCTCGTCAAGCTTGCTGCCGAGGACGAGCATGTGCTTCTCGTTCTCCTTCTGCTTCGCCTCGAAATACTTCACCCATTCCCTCATGCCCTCGATTTCCTTCCTGACGTCAGCGATTTCCTTGACGTCCTCCTTGAACGAGTCCTGGCGCGTCTTCTGCTTCTCGATTTTCGTGTCGAGCTTCGAGATGTCGTTCTTGAAGAGGGTGAGGGTAGGGTTGACGACGTTCTGGAACTGGACGAACTCCGCCTCGAAGTCCTCGAGGCGGCCGCTGACGTCCTTGGTGAACTTCGCAGTTTCGTTGCTTATGGCCTTTATCTGGGGCCCCACTATGTCGTTGAACATGTCCTTCGCGTTCTCCTCTATGTCCTTCTCGAACTCGTCGTGCTTCACCTTCAGCTTATCCAGGCGGGTGTTCGTCTTTTCTATCTCCTCCTTTATCAGGGAAAGCGTCGGGTTGACGACGTTCTGGAACTGGACGAACTTCGAAAACATGTCGTTGACCTTCGCCCGCGAGACCGCGAGGTTCTTCTCCGTCCTGTCCTCGAGCTCGAGGAACTTCGATTCTGTCAACTCGTCGAAGAACTCCTTGGCCTTGTCCTCAAGCTTGCCCGTGAACATCCTGTCGAATTTCTCAAGCCGCTCGTTCATGAGGTCCGCCTTCTTCTGCAAGACCGCCTCGAGCTTGTTCATCATCGAGATTAGATTCGCTTCCTTCTCGTTTATCTTGCTGTGCGTCTTCTCCTTCTCGGCCTGCAGCTCGGAAATATAATCGCCCATCTTGTAGAGCGTCTTTATCTCTCCCTTGAAGTAGTTTGTCTCGTTGAAGAGCGTCTTTATGTTCTCGCTGAGCTTCTCTATGTCGCTCCTGATGCCGCGCATGTCGTTGAACACGGGCGTCAGGTCCTTGGAAAGCTTCTTCTCGACCTCGTTGGGTATGATCTCGCCCGTTATCTCGTCGGCGGAAAATACGAATTTTTTCAGCTTCTCGATGTTGGCGGGGCTCATGCGCTCCGTGAGGCCCTCGATTTTTTCCTCCAGCATGGGCATGCGCTCAAGGACTTTTATCTGCTCCCTCACCCTCGTTATCCTTGTGTCGGCTTCTTCCTTCACCTCGCGGATGCTTTTTTCGAGTTCCTTTATGGAGCTTTTTATCTCGAGTATGTCGTTCTTCAGGTCGACGCGCCCGCCGAAGACCGCCAGTCCTTTGGACACCTCTTCCTCCTTCCTCGGCTGCTCTATCCGCTCGACCATCTTCCTTATCTCTTCCTGAAGGTCGGATATCCTCTTGGACGTGTCCGCCTCGAGCTTGTCCACCATGTCCTTGACCTTGCTGCCCGCCTTCTCGGATTTTTCCGCCTTGGAAACCTCGTCTATCTTCGAGGCCATCGCGGTTATGGCAGTGCGCACGTCCTTAATCTGCGTCTGGACCTGGTCGTTTATCTTGCCTTCGATTGACCTTATTTTTGAATCGACTTCGGCAGAATTATCACTATTATTACTGGAGCTTCTTTCTTCCTCCGGCTCTTCGTCGCCTGAAGCGGCTGAGACTTTCTCTATTATCGCAGCGAGGCCCTTTGATTTTTCCTTCTCCTGCTCAAGCTCTTCCCTTAGAGCATCGACGTCCTCGGTCGCCCGCTTCTTCTTTTTCTTCCCTCCGGTTTCCTCGCCGGCCTCTTCGGAAGCCTTTCCCTGCGGCTTGGTTGCGTCGAAATTTTCTATCTCTTCTATGTTTTTTTCGGCGTCGCCCTCGGATTCGTCGACACCCTTGCCCAGATCGCCCATTTTTTCGAATTCACCCTTCGTTTTTTTAGCCATGCAAGACACCCCGATTAACCAAGCTCTTCGATAAGCTTTTCGACAAACCTTTCACTCTTTTCGAGCCTTCGTTCGAGCCCGGAAATTCTAGCATTAATGTCGCTGAACCTCATCTCCGTTTCCCTTTTTCTCTCCGGAACGATGTCATCGAGGTCCTTCTTCAGATTCTCGGGTATAAACCCCGTTCTGCCTGCCCCAACCGTATATTTTATTCTATATAACTTGTATAATAAAAAGCAGATTACCGCGAGCAGAGCTATGACAGCAATCTCATACATCATATAGATAATTTCGCGAGGTTTCTATAAATTACTTCTTTCTGGAGAACATCCTGAAGAAGTTTGTGAAAAGCCCCTCGGGCTCGTACTTCTCGCCGAGCAGGTGCGCGGCCAGGCGGACGAATTCCTTGCTCGAAGGCGAACCCGGCGAGAAAAGGACGACTGGCATCTTGAGCGCGAGGCTGCGCAACACGTTCTTGTCCACGGGTATGCTGGATATGACGGGCAGCTCTATGAGCTCCTCGACCTCCTTGGGCGTGAGCTCGTATTTCTCCCTGCCCACCATGTTGAGTATCACTCCCAGCGGCTTGACGCCCATCTCATTCGCCACCTGATGGCATTTTATGATGTCCATCGTCGACGGCACGAACGGCGTGTTCACGAATATGACCTCGTCCGACGCGCGGACCGTCGCCATCGCCTCCCTGCCGAGGCCGGGAGCGGCGTCGAGTAGTATGATGTCCGCCTTGCCAAAGAGTTTCTTTATCGTGTTCCTCAGGCGCGCGATGTCCACGCCCTTCAGGTCGCTGAACGAAAGCGACGCTGGTATGACGCGCAAGCCGCTTATGTGATAATTGTAAATGGCATCCTCTATTTTCGCCTCGCCTGTAAGGGCCTGGTTCAAAGTGACGGGCGTGTAATACATGCCCAGGTAGAGCCCGAGATGCGACGTCGAGACGTTGCAGTCGATGACGATGACGTCTTTCTTGAACTTCTGCGCGAGGATGGAGCCGAGATTCGCCACTACGGTCGTCTTGCCAACCCCACCCTTGCCGGAAATTATGCCTATTACCCTGCTCATATTACCCTCTGCGTATACCTTGTTTTTATTTCTTAAATCTTTGCTTCGTTGGCCGTTGCTTCACCACTTGAGTGCGCACAGCATCCTCGAGAGCTCGTTTTCGTCGCGAACGAGCACGGGGAAGTCGACCACCTTCCCGAGTTTCGAGTCGATCACGCGCATGTAATTCATTATGTCCCTCTCGCAGGCGATTGATATGGACGTCGTAATCATGCGGAGCACGACGTCGGCTTCGTATTTCTTGCAGAAGACCCTGAGGTTCGAGAAGAGCACGTAAAGGAGAACGTCCGCGAATATCTGCGGGCCATACCGCCCCACGAGCTCCTTGTCGTTCCTGTATAGAATCTTCAGGTTTTTCACGTCGAAAAGGACGGCATGGTATTTCTCCATGAATTTCTGGACGGCCGGCCACCTGGTTCTTATCAGGAAATCGGGCAGCCAGCTTTCGTTCGTTTCCTTCGCGGGGTATTTCTCCCTGACATACGCGGGAATCCACTCGAACTTTGCCTTCAGCCGCTTGCCTTCCTTGGTTATGTAATTCTCCCTCGTCATGCTGCGGAAGAGCGGGCTTTTAAGGCCGACCTCGTTGTGGTAGAGGTAGTTCGTCTTCACGTCCCAGCTGGTCTGTATCTCAAAAAGCGATATCCCTTTTTCGCCGCCGGCGCAGTTTATCCATATGAGCCAGAAATTCTTGTAGTCCGTTATCTTCTGCTTGGTTCTCATGCGACCACGCCATTACTTTCCTGTATGAAAGGGCCATTACTTATATAAATATACTATTCCCGGGGGGTTATTAAATACCCACCCCCCTTCCTGGAACATTAACCGTTTGTTGGAACGGCCTAAAAATCAGCTGCTTTTTTGCACGGATGTCCTATTTATTATGGGTATTTAGTGTTGCGGCGTCACTTCATCGCCGCTTTCATCTGCTCGATTTTCGCAAGCTTCTCCTCGTTCCTTGCCTTGAGGCTCATGTAGGCGTTTTCGGTTATGAGGCCTTCCTTGTACTGCCTCTCCAGCAGGCCCATGACCTTTCTGATGTTCATCTCTTCCTTTCCCAGGTTCTCCCGCTCCTTCATCTTCTCGACCATGACCGAAGGCTTCGCCGCCCCGCCGCCTCCGGGCGCCTGCATCCTGAATATCCTGTCGAAAACGCCCTTCATCCTCCTCACGAAGAACAGCAGTATGGCTATCGCGACCACGAGCACGACCAGCAGGGCGATGAGCCACGGCGGGAATATCGTCTCTATAAGTATCTCGGTGAACGGCGCCTGAGCCAGAAGGTATCTCGCCTTTTCGAGCATGCTCCAGCCGCTCTGGACCGCGCTGAGCGACTCGTCATACATCTTCTTTCCCAGGTAGTCCTCGGCGAGCCTTATCTGCTCCTTTATCTGGTCGATGTATGGGGTGACGTCCTTAACGTTCTTGCCGGCCTTCTTCGCGCTTTCGACGTCGACCTCGAATTGCTGCAGCGCCTTCTTCAGCCTGTCTATCTCCCAGCTGATGAGCTGCGCGCGGGTCGTGAAAAGCGTGAGCGAGAACGTCTTCTCGTCTTTCGTGATGTTCGCGTCGGCGATTATCTGGCCCGCGTATTCCTTCGCTTCCGCGGTTGGCGGAATCTTTAGCGTTATGGTGAAGATGGAGATGTTGCCCACCGGGATTTCCGGTATGACCTTCGGCGTTATTTCCTGTACCCACGGCGAGGGAATCCCGCTCAGCCTGAGCGTCACGTTATACAGCTTGGAGCCGCCTGAGTTCTTCACCTCGACGACGGGATATTTTACCGTATCCAGCTCCATGCCGAGCTCCTGCGGGTATCGTATGATTTCTATCTTGGGCGGCGCGGAAGAAATCGCAGCTCCTCCGCCCTCTTCTGCGCCGCCTCCCGGCGCCCCGCCTGGAGGCTGTTCTGCAGCGGCCTCAGTGACGGTGAAACTTGAGTTTGCAATCGCGTAAAGGTTGTTTATCGGGTCGTACGTGACCTTCGCGTTCACGTAATACTGGCCGACCGACTGGTCAGACCGGATGTAGAGGCTCCTCAACAGCGTTCTGTTCGCATAGGCGTTGACCATGATGGATTCGGACCTGTAATCCCATGTCTGATTCGCCCCCGAGACCCAGTATTCGACAAGGACGTCCGGCGTCGTGCCGCCCATGTTCGTGAGCAGCAGCTCGAAGTCGACGTAGTCGGCCTTCGGGACGGACGTCTCCAGCATGTTCACAGCGACGTCGTATGGGCCGCCGGTAGTTATCCTGAAAGCCTTCAGGTCCCATGCCTCCTTGTCGCCATAGCCGACCCTCAGGACGGCCAGATAACTGCCTGTCAGGACGTTGCTGCCGATGAGTTCACCGTACGTGTAGAAGCATGTCGAGTTCTGGGTAAGGTTCAGCTTCGTAAGCCTCCTCCACTGCTGGAGCGAATAGCCCTCGGTATAATATATCGTGAGCTCTATGGTGTCGGGCTCTGTCTGGACGCATTCGCCGTGGTCGAGGATGAAGATGCTGATCGGCATCACCTTGTCCCTGTAAACGGGGTCGGGAATGTCAGCCATCGCCGACACTTCGCTCACGTCCCTCACGTCAAACTGCAGCGAAGATGTGTTTTGTATCGTCCTGCTGACAGTGGTCTCGTTGTATGAGGCATTGGAAGCGAAGGTGTAGTTGCCGAGTATCGCATTCGACGGTATGAGATAAAAGCCTCCCGCGTCTCCGTTTGAATCCGTTACGAAATACTTGCCGCCCCACATGTAGTAGTCCTTGTTGCCGCCGTTGGGGTCCGTGAGCGTGAGATTCACGCTGGCTCCCGGCAGCGGCGCTCCCAGAGCGTCATGAGACCTGAGCCTTATCTCCAGCGAATCGCCCCTGTATGCGTGCTGGCTGGCGTTGAGTTCGACAAAGAGCTTATAGTATATTAAAAAGGCAGTCGTATTGTGTGTGGTGTTCTTGCCCTGGCCATCGATTGCGAAAATGCTTATGTTATAGTAGCCCTTGAGCGTCGTGTTCGCGCCGCCGCTGAAGTTGCTCGGGTATTGTATTTTCCATCTTGAAACGCCGCCCGTGTGCACGCCGCTGTAGAAAAGCATGGCCACCGTCGAATTCGTGCCGTCCGGTTTTCTTACCGTCGCGGTCACGTTGCCGTCGGCTATGCCAGCGCCCGACTGGTCGGTGACGTTGGCGTATATCCACACCCCATCAGTCTGCTCGGTCATGTTGGGGTAGACGAAAACCTCGACGTTCGGCTTTATGAAGGGGTTGAGGATTATCTGCAGCAGCAGGCTGTCCGGGCTTGAGCCGCCCTGCAGGGCGTCGACAGTGTAATTGGCATAGTAGAATTTTATGGTCTGGTTGGTTATGTTGTAAAGGACGGCGAAGGTCACGAAAGTCCCGTTGGGGACGACGAAGCTGGTCTTGTTCGTCCACGTGTAGTTGAACATGTTCGTCGCATTGGCGACGGGCGTTATGCTGTAGTTTACGATGACGTTGCCCGTGTTGTTGACCACGATTTCGCAGGCCGTCCCCTCTTCGGGCGACTCGACCTTCTCGCAGTAGGTAGCGCTCATGTTCCAAGTCATCGAAGTCGGCACCTCCAGCGTGAGGTTTATTGCCTTGTTGCCGCTGTTGGAGCTGGTGACGTTGAGTATCCCTGCGTATGTCCCGGGCGGCTGGCCATACCTCACGGTCGCATTTATCTTGAGGCCCTGGGGGTATTCGCCTCCGAGCCAGGAGATGCTGGAGGGGATGAACTCGAAGGTGAAATCAGAGCTGAAGTTGTAGACGGTAAAGTTTATGTTCTCCACGGGGTCGTTGCCCGTCGAGTTCAGTATGAGGATGCCTATCTCCTTCTCGGTCCCGTGGGTGACGTTGTTCGAGATGGAATTCTGCGGTATGGAAAGGTTTATGTGCGACGTGACTGTTATGTTGAAGAGAGTCGTGTTGGAGCTAGTCCCCTGGTCAGGGTCTTCCCACTGGATGCTGACGTTGATGGTGTAGTTGCCCGAATGGGTGCGGTTGAGGATGTTTATGGCGAAGGACGCGTTGCAAAGCGCGCCTTTGGGGACGTTGCCGCAGGCATAAGTATTTGCGCTGGAAGTTATGTTGGTGTCGGAGAAATTGAGCATCATGCTGACGTTGTATGCTGTCGAGTTGCCCATGTTGCTGGTGTTGATGTAAAGCGGGAAGCTCTGGTTCTGGTACCATGTCACGTTCTCTGCGGTGAAATTGTATTTGTCAAGCACCAGCGACATGTTGGTTCCGGAGACGGCGATGGTGAGGTTCATGGCCTTTGAGCCGTCGTTCGAAGTCGTCACGTTTATGGTGCCGTTGTATTCGCCGGGCGGCGTGTCCGCGGTGGCGTTGAGCCATATCTCCACGCTTTGCGACGTCCCGGCTCCGAGCAAGGTGAGATTCGCGGGGACGAAACCGAAGGTGAAGTTGTTGCCGAAATTGAAAACATTGAAACTGACGTTGGAGAGGGGCTCGTTGCCCAGGGAATAAACGGTGACGTTCTTTATGTTCCTGAGTACCTTGCCTGCCGCTATCAGGGCGATCATGTAAGTGTCTGAAACGTTGAGGATGGGATTCGGCATGACTGTGATGTTCATGATGGTGCTGTTATGGCCTGCGACAGACGCGTTGGAGTTCCTCCAGGAGGCGCTTATGTTTGCCGTGTAGTTGCCTTGGGGCGTCAGGCTCGTGATTATGACCTGGAAGGTTTTGGTGCAGTTCTTGGAGATGAACACGTTGCCGCATCCCTGCTGCGTCACATTGGCGGTTATGTTCGGTGTGGAGAAGACCAGCGATAGGTTCATGTCATACGCCGTTCCGTTCGCGGTGTTCAAGGCGAAGACGCTCAGGTTGAAGGTCTGGTTCGAATAGGACGTGACATTCGCCGCCGTGAAATTCTGGGGCGTGGGCATTATGGTTATGTTGGTGGTGTAGGTCTCGCACGTGAACTCTTCCGTGGCGTAGCCGGTGTTGTTGTTCCTCGTCGCGTTGCACGCGAGCGTGAACAGCCCTGCGTAAGACGGTGCGGTGAACAGGACGTTGTACGTGCCGTTCCCCTTGTCAGTTATGTTCTGTGACGGCACCGGGGTGGAATCGAAAGCGCAGTTCAGGCTTGCGCCCGTAATCCACGAGTCGCCCCTGAAGTTTTTCACGTAAACCGTCGTGTTTATGAGCCTTTCTGTGAAGCCGGTCGGGTTCGAGATGTTGACCGTGACGTTGTAGACGTTGGTGACGTTGAACGTTAATGAGCTCGTGTTGAGCAGGTAGCCGCTCACGTTGTAAACCCTGAACGTCGCGTTCCACACGCCCACTGCGGCGGCATCGGACAGGTTGTAGGTGTATGCATATATGCTGTCGTTCGCCCCGCCGTCGCCATGCGCGCCGTCGTCGTAAAGCGTCAGGTTGAGTTCGCCCGCGCCTCCGAGGTTTAGGCTGGCATTGACGAACTTCGACAGGTTGTAGTGATCGGTGATGTTCGCCCATATCCTGATGCTCTCGTTCCTGTTGAATATGCTTGCCTCGTTTGTGGCGTTCATGTAGAATTTTTTGCCGGTAACGACCGTCCATGCCTCGCCGCCAAGGGTTGTTATATCAAGCGAAGTGATGCTCTGGTTAACGAAGTTCCTGAAATATTCTTCCTGGCCTGCCTGGCCGCTTCCGTTGAACTGGATGGCGGCGACATGCCTTATTGAGCTGCCGGCGCTTATGTTGGTCAGGTTGAGCTGTATGCCCAGCCTTCCTGCCGTGCTGTCCTCGAGGCCGAAGAAGTTGCTGGTGCCGTTCTCGTAAAGGTTCAGTATGCCTATCCACCATGTTCCGGTGGCCTCCGAAGCCCAGCCGTAGGAGCCTGGGTCGATGGTGTTCGACATGTTGGAATAGGTGCTGTAGCCGGAGGTCATGAAGGAATAATAAATGTCAAGCGCGAGCGCGCCGGCGACCGTCGAGTTCCTCGTGATGTTGTAGCTCGCGTTGTTGACGTAAATTTGCTCTATTTTAATCCAGTCGCTGTAGCGGTAAAAGGTATAGCGTTTTATCATGTAGCCTTCGTTGGTCTTGTTGTCGGGCTGGTTCCAGTATACCTCGTCCCCGCGCTGCTCCACCACTATCCTGACCGGGCCCGCGTATTTGAAGGTCGCGTTGTTCCTGAAGTCGAAGCCGAACCTGTCCGTCGCGTTCGAAAGCTGCGAATACTCGACCGTCATGTTGTTGGAATCGTTGACCCTCAGTATCTCGTTTTCGTCATCCGTATTCTCGCGGACATTCCTCACGTAGTAAATGCCCGAGGTGTTCTCTCCACGCTCCGTGTCCATCCACCAGCGGAAGAGCGAGTTGTTTATGTTGAATTCCCCCATGCCGCCGGTATAGTTGTAGACAAGGTCGGTGGCGTAATTTGCCACGGCCTTGCTGCCGTGCTCAAGCGTGTCGAAGTAGACGTAAAAGTAGCGCTTCTGGTTCGCGACGGTGGTGCCGTTCATGGTGAATACGACGGTTCCGGCCGCGTTCGTACCCGCAGCGTAACCGTCGCCTTTGTCGAACTGCGACGGGATTTCATGCAGTATGGAGCCGCTGGAATTATACTCCACCACGCGCGTCGAGTTCTCGTCGAACGTTTCGTAGAGGCTCATGTTGTGGAGGACCTGGGTGAAATTGATGGCGTATTCGACGGTCCAGTTAGTCCTGTTGTAGCCCGTGTTGTTTATCTCTATGCCGACCCTGAAATGCCAGTTGGCGTCCCACCACTTGTCCTCGTATTGCTGAGAAAAGATGCCGGACATGCTCGCCAGCACCATGACGGACAATATTGCAAACGCCAAAAACAACTTCGCATGGCGGATTTACCTCACCTTTTTCCCAAAATCATCTTCTTCGTCTTATCGTAAGCTTCCTTGCTGATGAAGCCCTTCCTGTAAGTGTCCTCCAGGTCCCTGAGCATCATGTCATTCTTGCTTTTCATCTCTTTCGACGGCTTTGCCTCCCGGGTTTCCTTCGGCTTGTTCGGAGCGGACTTCGCGGGCTTCGGTTTCTCGAAGACGCGAGGCTGCAGCGGAGCCGCCGTTCCGCTCCTTATCTTGCTTTCAAGCTCCATGAGCTTTGCCGTGTTCGCCTTCTTCATCTTCTCGTATTCTTCCTTGGATATGGTCCTGCTCTTGAATTCGTCTTCCATGGACTTCATCAGCATCTCTATCTCTTCCTTCTGCGCCTGCAGGCCCGAAGCCTCCGACGGCGCAGCCGGCGCTGAGGCGATTGTGGTCTGTATGCTCGCCTTGAGCGACTCGAGATCGTCCTTGGTCACGAAATACGCGGACCTCGTCGTCAGGTCGTCCATGTTCTTCATGACGTCGTTCATCAGGTCGTCTATCCTGTCCTGTTTCGCGCGGTAAAGCATGAATTCCTCCATCCTCTTGCTAAGCTCGGCGTAGATGCCCTGTATCTTGTCCATCATCTTCTGGTTGCTCCTCTGGATGTTTTCCATGATCATGAGCTTCTCGGATGCCTCATTGCTTATGGTGATGACGTGCTCGAGGCTTCCGACGTTGCGCAGCAGCGTCTCGATCCTCTTCAGCATCTCGCCGAACTCCTTTGACGTTTCCTCGAGCTTGCTCATGCGGAGGCCGGTATTGCTTATCTCCTTGTCCCTCCTGCCGATTTCCATTATTATCTTCTCCGGCTCTATCCTGCCCATGATGTCCATCGCCTTCTCGAACTTTATCTCCTGCTCCTTGGTCGACGCCTCCCTGCCGTAGACCATCGTCCTTACCTCGGCCAGGCCTTCAATGACCCGCTGTATTTTGTCGTCGTCGACCTTCCTGCCTTCTTTGACCGCCTCGACCTGCGCCTTCATCTTGTCTATCTCGGCCTCGAATTTGGCGAAGCTGTTCTTCATCTCCAGCAGGTCCTTCTCGCTAACCTTCGCGCCTATGTCCTCGACCATCTGCCTTATCTTCTCCGCCAGGTCGACCTCGAGCTTCTTCAGGTCCTCTGCGCCTAACGCCTCGGTTGCGGCCTTTTCTTTTTTAGACTTTTCCTTGACTTTTGGTTCTTCCTCTTCAGGAGGGGCTTCCTCGTAAACCGGAATCTTCGGCATCCTGAAAGCTGCGGCGGGTTTCGCCATCTCCGCCAGATCAACTGCAGGCATTTCAGCGGCAGGCTGGCTTTTCGCGAGGATGTCTATCTTCCTGCTTATGTCCTCGAGCTTCTTCTCGTTCTTGGCCTTTATGTCGTTGTAGTCGTCCTCGAGTATCGCCGCCTCAGTGTAAGCATCCTCAAGCGACGACAGCAGAGCCTGTATCTCCTCTTTCTCGTGCATCAGCTGCTCAAGGCTCTCAGAAGGAAGCGCGCTTTTTGCCTGGGTTTTTGTTACGATCTTGGAAGCTTTAGAAGAAGCCTTGTCCTTCGCTTTTGCCGCGATCTTTGGCGCGGCCTTCTTTACACTAGTGGTTTTCACCCTTTTCCCCGCCATAATAATTAATTAATTACTATAAAATAAATAGTAGTGGAAACCGGAAAAAAGAAAATTAATCAATCTTGTGTTTTGCCGCGCATTTTTCATCACGCCTTCAGCCTGGCCTTGAGCGACTCTATGTAGCTCTCGGCCATCGAGAACTGGCCGGCCTTCATCTTGTCCTTCGCGAGGTTCAGCTCGATTTCTATGTCGGTCGTGTCGACCTTCCTAGCCTTCATCGCTTCAATCTGCTTCTCTATCTTCTCTATCTCCTGCTGGACCTTCACGTATTTCTCTATCTCCTCGTCAGTGAGCCTTCCCGTGTCGTGCAGCAGCGGGCGGAAGGCGATGAAATACGGCTTGCCGTCGTTGTAGGCCGGGTTCTGGACCAGCGCCGTGCCTGTCGTCAGCTTCACGACCCTCGACGCGAAGTCCATGCCGTACTTGGTCTTCACCCTGCCGATGTCGCCCTCGTATTTAGTCCTGAGCTGGAGCTCTGTGGCTATGTTGGCGCGAATCGCGCCCCTGAAGTCCATAAGCACCTGAGATATCATGAACACGCCGATGCCCCACTTACGGAATTCTCTGCATGCCCTCTCGATCGCTATGTAACCGCCCTTGCCGCCGTATTTCGGCAGGAGGCGATGGACCTCGTCGTATATGAGCAGCAGCCTCAGCTCCTTCTCTTCCCCGAGCGCGGCCTTGAATACCGACGTCACCGTTTTCCTCACGAAGTTGTCCAGGTGCTCTGGCTCCAGCTTGTTCATCACGAAGACCGTCATCTCGCCCGGCCTCCTGTATTTCTGTATGTCGACTTCCATGTTCGGGTCAGTGACCAGGATGATGTTCACCTTGAACGCCATCGCCTCGTCAGGCTTCATGCCGAACTGCGGGTAAAGGTCGAACATCCTCTTGTCCTTGCAGGCCTTCATGAAGCCGGTCCACTGCGCAGTCGGGTCGAACACTATTATCGGCATGCCGCGTTTCAGCAGCTCCTCCGCGCATATCATCGCGGATACGGACTTGCCCGAGCCCGTCGCTCCTGCGGCCAGCGAGTGCATCATCAGCGCTTTCGTGTCTATGTACGCTTTCACGTCCGTCTCCGCGATCTTGCCGACCGGGATGGTGTCAGGCCCCGGCTTCGGCAGCTTGTTGAAGTCGAGCGGGAAGATGTATCTCTTGCCTTTTTTCTTCTTGCCGCGCCATGTCGCGAACAGGCGCCTGCCGAAGTATATGCCAGGTATCGCGGCGAAAGCGATAGCATAGGTTATCCAGTGCATGAACACCGCGCGCAGCAGCGCTAACGGAGCTGGAAGCACGAACACGTCGAACGAGTCTACCGCATACGCTGACTTCTTGCCGTACCAGTAGGTCACGTTGACTTCCACGACGTACCTGTCCTGCGGCGTGTCATCGGGGATGGCGATGGTCTTGGTGAAGCTCTTGACGTTCTCGACTGCGAGCGTCTCGCTGTTCTTCGTTATCACCCTCTCCGTGTCCAACCCCTTCACAACATAACTAACGACTATGTCCTCTATCTTGGCGGTCTGGCCCATGTTGAGCAGCGTGATTTCGAATTTCAGGTTCCCGCCGGGCTCGACCGTCTTGGTGAGCGCCTTGACCGTGACGTCAAGCAGCGGCTCGGGCGGCAGCTCGACCTTTATCGTCACCGGCGTTACGTGGGAGATGTTGGTGCCCCTCACCTTGGATATGATGTCGCCCGTGTATATGCCGGCCTGCGTGGTCGGCAGCGCGTAAAGCTTGACCTTCATCACGCCCGTCGACTTCCCGGGAACCGTCATCGTCGGCTTTTCAATCTGGACAAGCTCCCAGGCGTTGCCGATCACGCTATTCTCGACCTCGACGGCATTGCCAAGGTTGTTGGTTATGTCTATCGAGTGTATTTCGTGCTCGCCGGGTCTTAGCGTGACGAATATCAGCGTCGACTTTATCTCGACCGGGACCTGCGCCGCTCCCGCTGCGCCTGCGGCGGCTCCGGCGCCTGCCGCGGCCCCGGCTCCCGCTCCGCCAGCCGCGCCTCCGCCCCCCGGAGGAGTAACAGGCGGGGTTATTATGACGCAGTCGAGCGGGCAGTTGGCCATCGATTCTCCGGAAGCTGACGAGCAGCTGCCGTCGCCGCAGATGAAGTCGGCTATCACAAAAACGCCGTTAAGGTCGGTCGAGTTGGCGGTTATGGTGGTGGTCGTGGTGTTGACCGCCACGGTCATCCTGCTCCATCCGGACTGGCAGAACGAAATGGAATTGAATGAACTGCAATGGTAAAGGCTGATGTTGACGGGGTTGATCTGCTCTTCATACCTGGAGTAATTGAGCGAGATGTTCCCCATCGAATAGTTCATCGAGTTGTTGACCCACACGCTCCTGTAGACCCCGGCGCCCAGCAGGGACACCCTGGTGTTCGGGACGCTGCCGAACTGTATGGGGTTGTGTATGTTCACGAACATCGGCACGGTCAGGAGCGAGATGCTGTCGTTCCAGAACCTGACCGCGATGTCATATATCCTCGAGTCTATGCTCTCGTTATACAAGCCGGTCAGGGAGTTGCCGGTGAAGTTCATGAGCAGCTGGCCGTAGTCGTCGTAGAACCTGAATTCCTGGCGTATGACCGGGTGGCTGGAGTTGAAGATGTCTATGGCGTAACCTGAGAACCAGATGCCCAGGAATATTTCGAAGGTCTTGTTGGTCGAGTTGCAGTTGCCTGACATGTCGCAGCTGGTCACGTTGATCGTGTAGATTCCGGTCGAGGTCGTGTTGATGTAATCATATCTGTAGACATACGTGTCGATGCTCTTCGAAATGAAGGTCATGTTGCCGTATTGCGCGGTGCCGTTCGGGTTATAGACGATTATGCTCGCGTTCTGCACGCCGCCCTGGTCGGTTATGTTCGCATAAACTGTCGCGGTGTTGTTGGCCGGCACCCTCGCTGGCACGGATATCACAATCTCTGGCGGCACCTCGTCCTTGTATACGACGGCCTTGGCCTCGGTGTCATAATAAGTGACGTTCTGCATTGCCATACCTGTTGTAGGTCGCGGTGACGTTGAGGTCGTAGCCCTTCTGCAGCGCGAGCGTTCGGCGCGGTGAAGTTCACGTACCACAGCCCGTTGGTCGAGTTGTAGCTCTGCGACGTGAGCGTGACGTACGAGCGCATGGTGCTGTTGTAAAGCGAAAGGTTGAAGGTCATGTTCTGCGTGACGGGCGACGTGCCGTAGGTGATGTTTATCCTGGCCTGCACCGATGTCGCCGGGAGAGACGTTGAGCTTCGGGCTCGCCTCTGTCGGCGAGATGATGTTGACGGAGTAGGGATGTATGGTTATGTTTATGAGGATATTTTCTGGAATTCTCTTCATCGTAGGATGTTACGTTGAGGTCCATATTTTGCCCGTGTATGTGGATGTGATGTAAGTCACGGGCAGCGCTGTAATTGACATACAATATATTCTATTTCCCCTATGTCCAGGTGAAATGCTGCAGGCGTGTAGGATGATGTAGCCGGGCGGTACGTTCCAGTCCTATCTGGATCGACGGTAAGGCCTGCGTAGACGTTGCCCATGTTCCTGACTGCTATTAAGCCGAAAATCCGCTCGTTCCCTGTAACACTTCCCTGGTTATGTTGTTCGGCTCCATGCTCCATGAAACGTTCGCGGGGATGGTTACGTAAATGGGCGAGGAATCCGAGGTCCCGTCGCCCGTTGCGGTTATGGTGCCGTTGTATGGGCCTGCGGGGAAGTTCCAGGCGATGGAGACGCTCACGTTAACGAGCTGCGTCGCGTTGCTTTCCATAACCGGAATTAGAGCTGTGCTGAACACGGGGGAGAAGTTCATACAAACGATTCCGGAACTGCAGCTGAACGTGATGTTGGTCGCGTTGACGTTGCCTATCGACGTGATGTTGAAGGTGATATTCCTTTCGCTGCCGGCGCTTATCACCTCTTCGCCTGAAGGCGGTATCCTGTCCTGGAGGTCTATCATCGGGTTGGCGCTCACGTTGAATATTATGGCCGTCAAATTCGTACCAAGATTGGATGCGTTGAGATTAGTCCAGTTGGCGGTTATGTATGCATTGTATTCTCCCGGGACCGTGGACGGCGGCACGGTTATGACAGTAAGGTTGGACGAGACGTTAGTCCTGTAAAGCGTGCCGAAGTAGAAGCCCTCCGGTACGGCAGACCAGCCCGCCAGGTAAGACACGTTGGCGATCACATTGTATGCCCTGGCATAACCGGCGTTGGAGACGTTGAAAGCCACTCCGAAACTCTGGCCCGCGATGGTGGTTATGTTGGTGACGTTTATCACGGTGGCATTCGGTGTTACTATGATGCTGGTGTTGCCCGCGGCCAGCAGGCTTATGTCAGCGGTGCACGCTGTCCTGGCCGACGTGTCATTCGCGCATATTCTCAGCTTGTGGTAGCCAGTCACGTTGGTCCAGTATGTCGTGTTGAAGAACGAAACGTTCCTGTCCATCATGGTTTTTATCAGCTGGCCGTGCAATATCCTGTAGGAAAGCCATGACGTGTAACTGGCTTCCAGCTGGTCGCCTGCGGAATTATAGATGGTTATGTTTATGTCGTGGTTGGCCGGAAGCGAAAGGTTCGCGCCGGCGGCGACTGCGTCGATGGTGAAGTTCGTGCCGTTCTCGATGGAATGATTGCCCGTTATCAGCAGGCCGTTGACAGTTATGTTGACGTAGATGAAGGTGTCAGCATTCCAGTTGTAAACGGTCACGTTGAACTGCTGCATGGTGCCGGTCGAGTTTATGCCTTCGGTGTAATTGAAACCGTCATCGGGCGCGGTCGCGTTGTGCATCATCGTCTGGCTGCTGGAATAGCTCACGTATTCCCCGGGCCTCTCTATTTCAGTCCATCCCTTGTCGACCGCGATGTTATCGGTGATTGTGGCGTTTATGATGACGGTTTCGAAGCCCGCCTCGAAATTCCTTGGTTCCACGCTGTAGCTGCTTATGTTCGGGGCGAGGTCTGTGACGTTAAGCCAGAATGAAATCGTCTGCTCGACCGGGTCCGCTGGCAGCGTGTCGTTCCTTATCGCAATCACGCCGTAATACAGGCCGTTCGGATAGCCTATGGGTATCGTGTACGTGATATTTATTTCCCTGGTCGACATCGTGTCGACGGAGAAGCCTTCCGGGTTGACCGCCACGAGAGGACCTGCGGCTTCCCTTTTAACGCTCATGAAATCTATCTTGACGTTGCCGTCGTTCGTGACGTTGAACCTGCCCACCAGGCCGTTGGCGTTGGGCTGCGCGATTATGACCGGGAAGGACGACGGCGTTCTCAGCCATGAAGAATTCAGCGGGACGGTGAGGTTCATGAGGTATATGTCCGAGCCGGCGTTCGTGGAGTTGACCGTTATGTAGGTCCAGTAGTTGCCGGGCGGCTTGCCCTTGGGAATGGTGACCCAGATGTCCGAAGTGAAATTATAGCCCGCTGCAAGGTCTCCCTGGGAGTTCGGAACGATGGTCAGGCCGCAGTCGTAGCAGTTAAGGTCGAAGTTGCCTCCGAGATTGCCGAGCTGTATGTTGGTTATCCTGTCGTTGCCGCCTGAATACACGGTCAGGTTGTCGACGTATGTGACCTTGTCGTGCGGGGTCGTCCTGTTGATGCCGCTCTCGAGGATTTCTATGACCGGGTTGGAAGCGACTATGACGTAGGTGTAATTGGCGTATGAAGCGTTCGTCCTGTCGGGCTCCATCCAGGTCGCGTTGCCATAGACGTATATGCCAGTCGGCGGAGTAGCGGCAAGCACCGTGATGAGCACGGTCCACTGGCACAGCGAGCCGTTGGTCATGTTGCCGCAGTAATGCGAGGTTTCGTTGTATGTCACGTAGCCTGTTGAAACATTCGACGTCGGCGATGAACGATCATATATGCTGACGTTCGCCTCGTATGCATGCGGCGGCCCGTTGTTGGTGAAGTTGATTGTGAGGTTGAAGACGAACGGATTAATCTGGGTTATGCCGCCGGCGTAAACGGTCGCGTTCTGGCCTACCCTTCCATTCGCCTTGCCCCAGACCGTGAAATAATACGGGCCGGAACTGTTTATGTTGTATTCGGGTCCCTTGTCTTTTGCATATATCGTCACGTTGTATGTGCCGTTCAGTTTGGGCGGGTAAACCACCCTGTAGGTCGTAAGCGTTATGTTGCTCATGCTCTTGTTTTCATAGCTGCCGTTGGGCAGGCCAAGGCGCGCCCATACGTCCCATACCATATAGTCATCCGTCACGTTTGCCGAGATGTTCGTCGTGTTGAGATAGGCCTCTATGCTGGCGTTCGGGAGGATGGTGACGCCTGTTATGTTTGGCGGGACCTCGTCCCTGACCCAGATTATTGCGGCCGCGCTCTCGTTGCCTTCCTTTGCCGTGTATTGCAGCGTGGCGTTGTTGCCTATCGTGCAGTTGAAGGTCACGTTGCCCTTGTCCCACGGCGTCCAGCTTGCGTTTACGTGGCCGCTGGCGTTCGTGACGTATGTGCCGTTGTAAACCCACTGGCCTGACGTCGCGTTCCAGTAAGACATGTTGACGGGATAGTTGGGCACGCCCGTCATCGAAATGTAATCGATGACCCTGCAGACCCTCTGGAACTCATAGGGATACCTTACAGCAGAGAGGTGCGGGGGGTATTCCCATGAAGCGATCGACCAGCCGGTCATCTGCACCGTGACACTGTCATTCTCGGAGTAATAGTGGGCAAGGCCCAGCTGGGTCCTGGCGGTGAAATTCCTGAAGCCGGGGTCCTGCGAACTGGAATCAAAGGTGCTAAGCTCGCCTGAAACGGTCATGTAGATGTAATCGTTCGTATCGTTGTACCAGTAAACGTTCATCGTCCCCATGAACCAGTTCCAGTCTTCGTCCCTTATGCTGGCGTTGAATGGTATGAGCGCGCCCTTGCCGTAAAGCGAGCCCTCATCTGGCTTGCTTATGTTGGCCAGGTATCTGCCCCACACGTCTATGCTTGTTGAATTGGTCGTCGAATTCTCGTTGGTGTACGGCTTCGTGGCATTCATGTAGATGTTGTAATAGTTAGGCGCTATGGTGTCTTCGGGATTCCATGCCACGCTCTCGTTGCACCAGCCTGATACGTTCGTCGTGCAGTTGCCGATGTATTCCTGCGAGTGGTTATAGAAGAGCACCGTAGCGTTGTCTGCTCCCTCCCCGCTTAGCTCGGCGTCCTTGATGTGCACGGTGACGTTGACGTGGTAAGGAGAGAAGGAATCGTTCCTGTATATGATGCCGTTGGATGGAACCCTGACTATCTGGTCTATTATGAGCGGCCTGGACACGCGGATTTCGTGGGTTATGTTGGCAGTCGAGACGTTGTAATACATGACGTTATCGCTGCCTATCGAGCACGTGATGTTGTAATAGCCGGCAGGCCTGTTGGTGCTGAACATGAAGGAGGCGTTGCCTTCATTGCCGGAATCGCCGACCGTCAGCTCCGACCCCTGATAGGCGCCGTTGACGTATAAGCTTACGTTATAGCCGACGAGGTTCTCGTGCGTGTTCGTGTCCCTCACGTGGCATTTTATCGTCTTGCTGCCTCCTGCGATGTACACGGTCGCTTCTGCAGGGCTCATCGCGTCGGGCTCCGCCCAGCCATATATGTAAATTGTCGTGGCGTTGCTCTTGCCGTCGTAGGATGTCCTGTTGGTGCTTGCGTTTATGGTTTTGCCGGAGCCGAGCGGGTAGTTGTAGGGCACCAGCCACGTCGCGTTGTGGCCCGTCGCAAGCAGGCTCATGCTTTCGTTGAACCAGTAAACGTTGGAATCGTTTATGCCGAGGTTGCATTCGTCGTATAC
Organism: Candidatus Aenigmatarchaeota archaeon; assembly: GCA_963726265.1. Taxonomy (GTDB): domain Archaea; phylum Aenigmatarchaeota; class Aenigmatarchaeia; order QMZP01; family QMZT01; genus JBGPQP01. The sequence goes on along the minus strand of CAVSBQ010000002.1, from coordinate 767,874 downwards.
GGACGCGTTGAACGCGACGGTCGTGTTTCTGTTGAGTATGATGTTCGCCACGGGGTTCACGATGGAAACGTTGAGCTGCCCTATGACCTCGAGTGACCTGTTGGTGGAGTTTTCATATTCGTAACAAGTGTCGTTGGTTCCTCCTTTCCAGCGCTGCACGCCTGCAAGCGAGGTCGAACAGTTAGGATCGTAATTTACTTCGCAGTGGCCGCTGCTTGACGTGCAGGTTTTAACATTGGAATATGCGGTGCCGTTGCTGGTTATCCATACCAGAGCCGCCACGCCGCTCGGGTATGTCGCGTTGCCGGACTGGCTGTAATCGTCATCCTTTATCCTGTACTTGAGCAGTGCATTGTTGCTGCCCATCCTCCTTACCGTGTCGGTGCTCGCAGAGTTGTTAAGCGTGAGAGTGACGCTGTCCTCCGTGACGTTGAACGTCGAAGACGTCGTCTCGGACGTGTAGTTGAACGGGTCGGTCGTGTTGAACTTGAAGTAGTTCAGCCTGCCGGGCGTCTGCTGCGAATCGCTGCAGGTGAATCTCTGGTAGAACGTAAGGGTTATCCCGGAAGATGCTATCTGCGTCGAATTGACGAAATCCCATGTGGCGTTGTTGAAGCTCTTCCATAACGACACATTGTTCACATCGTTATCCGAGTCGGTGAAATAGACGTTGAAGGTGAACCTGTAGCCCCATCCTTCTGATGCAGGCTGGACCGTGGGGGTTGATACGAGCGGGGCGGTTCCCAGGTGGAATGCCCTGCCTTCCATCGTCGAGTTGGGGGCGTAATACGTCTTGTTCACGCTCATCGTTATGTTCCAGTTAATCCTCAGTTGGCTTGTGGAATCCCACGTGCAGTTGTAGTATCCGCTCCCCTCCTGCCAATTGGCGGTGCAGTAACGCGTTGGCGTTCCCGACTCGCCCCTTATCATGTATCTCTGCGACGGCGAAGCCGGGTCCAGGTCCACGCCCTCGATGCCGAGGCCTGTCCTGTATGAGCAGTCGTCCTCGACGTAGCCGGTTATGTTTATCTGGTCGCCGACGAGGAAGCCCTTGAGGCCTGTCGGGTAAGTGACCCTCGGCCTCAGCTCGCCCCACATGGTTAGATTATATATTGAAGAGTTGGCCGTCTTGTAGCAGATGTCCTCGCTTATGCCGCCGACGCCCGCGGTCCAGTTGTGCCTGCCGACCGTGTAATTGCATTCGTGCATCGGCATCTCCCCTTCGTCAAGGAAGTTGTAGTTTATGTAGCCGCTGCCGTTTATGCCTATGAATTTGCCCACGTCCCATGACACGGGATTGGACGCGTTTTTGGTCACCCACACGGTCGCGTTGCCGGAACCTGCATACTCTCCGCTGTCGTTGTCATATACCCTCACGCTGAGGAGCGTCGAATTCGTCCCGTTCCTCCATGCCATCGGGTTGTTGTAGCCGGCGAATGGCTCGAATATCACGTCGTCCCTCTCGACGCTGAAATTCGCAGGCTGGGTCGCGTCCTTGTAGTCATGGGGGATGTCCGTTGCATTGAACCTGTAGCTCCAGTTGCCCCTGGTCGGGCAGCCTACGCCGTAGAAATTGCTGCCGAGGCTGATGTACGCTGTCGCATTTATTGGGGACGTGAGCGTCTGCTCGTTTTCGAAATGCCAGTCACTGTCGCTATATATGCCGGGGCAGCTTCCGAATACGGTCGATACGCATCTCGCGTAAAGCTGGATCGAGACGTTGTCGAGGTCCTCGTCCGTGACGTTCACTGTGAAGTTTCTGGCCTCGCCCCAGCCGGCCGGGTCTTTGGTTATGTTGGGCGACGACAGCACCGGCATGGTCTTTATGAAGAAGTGGTCGGCGAGCATCGTGGCGTTCATGTTGTAAAGCTCCCTGGTGGAATTCGTGCTCGTGTTGTACCATCTGGCGCGCATGTCTGTCGTGTTCCTCTCGCATTCGTAGACGCCGGGAGAGACTATCCTGTAAACGGGGAGCGCAGCCGTAGAAATCCCCGTTCTCGTTGGTGAAACCCATGCTGACATTGGCGTCATTGACGGCATCGCCCTCGCAGTCGCTGTCCACGTAGACCTGCTGCGTGATGTTCTCGCCTCTCAGGATTTCATCCCCCAGGCCCGGAGAAGGCGGAAGCATGTATATTATCTGCGGCACAAGGGTCCCGCGTATCGTGAGGTTGAGCTCCTCGCTTGTATTCAGTTTCTGGTAGCATCCGTCAGTCGTCCCTGCCTTCCACGAATGGTTGCCGACCGTGTAGAAAGGGCTGCACTCCGGGTTGAAGGTCACGTTGGCAAAGCCGGATGAGTTGGTCTCCGTGAGGTTGCCGTCATCCCAGCTGGACGGGTTCGATGCGTTAAGCGTTATCCAGAAAGTCACGTCCACGTTTGCCGGAGCAGACTCGTTCCTGTCCGTATCGTTCACGAATACCGCGAGAAACGCTGAATGCTCCGGTTCTGCGTTGGACCTGTTGAGCAGGGACATATTGCCGTAATAATATGATATACTGACGCTGTTGGCCGTGATGTTGGGCGCGGAAACGTTGGACGTGGGGAGGATGTTGGTGCCGTCGTAGAGCTCGAACATGAACCTGTTGACGCTGTCGTTGCCGATGTCGAGGCAGTCGAAATCGCTTACCGTGAGCGAGCACTTACCCCTGCCGCCTATGATAAGAGTCGAGTTCTTGAGCACCCATGTCTTGTCGTAATTATTGGTCCTGACGAAAAGCTTGCATGTGACGTTGTCCGTCTGTGGGTCCCATACGTCGACGCTGTAATTGAAGACCACGCCCCAGCCATCCTCGCCCGGCGTCACTGAAAGATTGCCATAGGCGGGCGGCGTGTTGTTCAGGTAGATGTAGTTCACTAGCAGCGTGCTGTTGGATGAATAATTGCCTTTGGACGTGTTTATCTCTATGGACCAGTTGCCTCCCTGGTGTAGGAACGTGTCCCAGGTGCAGTTATAATAGCCGTTGCCCTCGTCGAAGACGTATTGCGTCGAGTTGCAGTGTTCCCATACACCCGTCGGCGACCTGAGTCGTATGGTGGCGTTCGAAAGGCCGGTCTGGAGGCCCTCGTTGCCGCAGTCGGTCGAGACGTTGAACCTTATGGTTACGTTGTTGCCTACGGCGACGACGGGCTGGCCGCTGGTCCAGTTGGGCTGCTGAATGTTGTTCTTGAGCTGGCCGTATACCAGTACCCTGCTGCCCCATGTAGAATAAATCATCGTCATAACAAGTGTCATTGTAAGAACCCGCATACCATCTTGAGAAGACCAACGCTGAAAGTGCAGTTGGGATCGAAAGTGTATGAAAGGTTCCCGTCGGCATCGGTCGTTGTCATGTTTATGAATATGAAAGCACCGGGATAGGTGTCGTTTGTAAAGTTGGTCATCATCCTGAAAGCGCCTTTCACGCCGCCGCCAAGGCCGAGGTCGTTCCTGTCGCTGTCGTTTATCCTGGCCTTGAGCAGCCTTGTGTTCGCGCCTTCCCTGTATATTGGGACCGTCGTGCTGGAGCCTTCTATGTAATATGTCTGGGTGTCGTCCCTGAGCAAGCGTGAAGGCCTGCACGTCCTCGTCCCTGTAGTTCCATTCGTCTATCGCGGTTATGTTGTACTGCTTCTGGCTGGAGGTCTGGCCGAGCAAATCCGAGCAGTTAAACTGAATGGCCGGTAAAGCTCAGGAACGACGTCGCGGTCGTGTTGGTGCTGTTAAGATATTCCCAGCTTCCCGTGAGATTCGCCCACAGCGATACGTTCATCCAGCCCCCGTCCAGGTCCTGGAGGTTGTTGACAAGGAAGCTCCATGACTCGCCCCATCCGCCGGACGAGCCCGAAGCCGCCTGGGCAGCCGTGCTCCCTATGACCGGCACCGTGGCCAAGTAGAAGGAGCTGTTTTTCTTGTAGGTGGTCCCGTTATAGTAAGTTTTGCCGGCAACGGTCGTCGCGTTATACCAGCCGGTGTTCCATGACGAATGCGTCCCGGCCGTCATCGTGCAGTTGTATATCCCGTTCCCCTGGTAAAGCGTGCCTGAGCACGCTTCCTTCACGGCCTCGCTTCCCTGCTGAAGCACGTTGAAAGTGACAGTCGCTCCGGCCAGCGCGCCGCAGTCGTCCGTCACGTTCGCGCGGAACACTATGCTGTCGACGCCCCTGACCCTCGATATGCCGTCCGGGTCTAGCTGCACGGCGGTTATGTTGGTGGTGATCATGCTCCAGTTGGCTACCGATGAATTTATCGGCTTGTATATGTCGCTCGTTATTAAGCCGGCCTTCCACATTTGCGGGCCTATCACGAAGGAGCAGTCGTAGAATTCCGCCTCAGGATCCTCGTCCCTGAACCTGATTATGCCGGCGCTGGCGCCGCCGCTTGTGGTTTTTACCTCCGACTGGTACCACAAGCCGCTCGATATGTTCTTCGTGTAATAGAACATGCCTTCGGTCCCGGCGTATACTTCCTCGTCGGGTTCCAGGTCCGTGTCGTACATCTTGACTTCCCAGAGGAAGTCGGGACTGGTCCTGTTGACAACGCTGTTGTTGCCCAGCGTGACATTGATGAACACGTCGTCTCCTGCTACCGTGAAAGGCGTGACAGGTGTCTGGTCCGAGTATTGCGAGCCGCCGACGTAGGGGTTGTTCCCGCTGTCCGTGACGTTGAACTTGTATTCCGCAGGACCTATGTCGCCGCTGTGGAAATACGTGTCGCTGGCCTTTATGAATATGACCGTCTGGTTAATGCCAGCGACCGTCAGGTTGCAGCCGGCACTGCCCCACGTGTTGCTCTTGTTGGCGTAGGCGCAGACCTCCATGATGTCGCCGTCCTCGTCGCTCACGTTGACCATGAACGTGTATTCTTCGCCCCAGCCGCCGTCCCCCGAAGGCATGAGCGACCAGCCGGAAAGCACGGGCGCTGTGTCTATGAAGAAGGCGAGGTTCGCAGTGTCGTTGTCGGGATTGTAATAGCTCCTGTTGGAGAACATGTTTATGTGGTAGAATTTCGCGGGCATGCCGGACGTGTTGAAGGTGCAGTTGTAGGTGCCGTTGCCTTCCTCGAGTATGCCGGTGCAGTTGAACTGCTGGCCCGTGTCGTTATGCATCATCCTGAGAGTTATGTTGGAGGCGGCGCCCGTGATGTTGTTGCCGCACAAATCCCTCAGCCGCACCCTTATTGTCACGTTCGAGCCGCGGCAGGTATTGTGAGGAAGCGCCCATGGAACTGAGCGGTGAGATTAAGGTGTTGTTCAGGTCGCCTATGACGCGTATGGTCAGGTTGCCGGTGTAATTCCTGTCGTCATAATAATTGTCTGTCGTCCCGCCATTCCATGGCCTTGTGCCCGGCTTATAGCTGCAGTTAGGGTCGAAGGTGTAGTTTATGTAGCCGTTCGCCGTCTGGGAAAAGTTGCCGCTGTCCCATGCGCTCTCGTTGAACATGACCCATATGGTAGCGTTGACGCCCGAAGGGTATGACGAATTATCCGTGTCGTTGACTCTCAGCACGAGTGAAATGGCGTTGTCTGGATTCGAATTGCTTATGTTTACGTATGAGTTGTTGCCTGCGATGTAAAGTATCGTGACGTTCGCTTCTTCAAGATACGGGCCATACGCTGTTGAGGTGTAGTGGACGTTCGCGGGTTCGCTGTCGTTGATGAGGAAGCGGAAGGAGTTGTTGCCGATGTCGTCGCCCGTGAAGTCGTGTACCGCCACCGAACAGTTCCTGTTCACTATGCCTGTTGAGTTGTAGAGGATGTTGGAGCCCTTGTATATCCATCCCTGGCCGTCGGACTTGTTGATGTAAAGTGAGCAGTTGACTACGTCGGAGTCGGCGTCGTTGACCAGGACGGTGTAGTTGTAGAGCCTGGTCCAGCCGTCCTGGGCTGGCGTGACCTTGAGGTCGGCTTCGGTCGCGTTCTTGTTCTCGAGCCAGAACCAGTTGGTAAGAGTCGTCGTGTTAGGCAGGAAATACTGCCTCGATGAATTAAGCACGAGCGTCCAATTTCCCTCGGGCATGTCGCTGGAGTCCCAGGTGTAGTTGTACCATCCGGGCACGGACGTTTCGTTGTTCATCTGGGTGTAGGAGTATACGCTTCCGTTCGGGGCGTTGAGGTAGAGGTCAACGTCCGTTGATGCTATCGCCCCTTCCGATGGACAGTCGGACGTGGCGTTGAGCCTCAGCAATATCTGGTCTGTGACGTTGAACGACGGCTGGCCGCTGGTCCAGTTGGGCCGCTGGATGTTGTTCTTGAGCTGGCCTCTCACCGTCATGGAATATTCCTGGCTGGTGTTCTTGTCCTTGTAGCAGGCGTCGTTCCATGTCCCGCCCCTCCATTTCTGCGTTCCGTAGCCGTGGCTGCAGTTGGGTTCAAAATCAATGCCCAGCTTGGAATCGGAGGTTGTGGTGTTTGGATGAACGGTTCCGTAAGAAGAACCGTCAAGGGTGACGAAAAATGCTCCTGAAACATTCTCTCCGACTCCAACGTTGCCCCTGTCGGAATCGTTGACCTTGACGCGCAGCAGGCCGGTCTCGGAGCCCTCCCTGTTTATGGTTATGCCTGAGCCCTGATTGTCGTAATAGACGTTGACGTCGTCCCTGATGATGGTGAAGTTGAGCGCCGGCGCCTCCGCCGTGAAGCCGAACGCATCGGTGGCGTTGAACTTGTATGACGCGTTACCCAGGGACGGCGTTATGTCCTGGCATGAGAAATACGTGTCCGAGAAGTGCTCCTGCGACACGGAGGTATTCCACGTCGTTCCTGACGAAGTGCATTCATTCGTCTCCAGCAGCTGCCAGTCAGCTGTCTGGTTTTTCCTGAACCACAGGCTCACGTTGAAGGGGAAGCTGTCCGCTTTCCTGCACCTCATTATGAAATTGAAATTCTCCCCCCAGCCGTAGTCATTGTCAACATCTATGAAGGGGGCATAGTTCTCCACTTCCGGCGCCGTCGCCAGCCTGAAGGCGTTCTCCCTGAAGAGATACAGGCTCGTGTAATACTGCTCGGTTGCCCTGAAAGTCATGTTGTAAAGGCCAAGGGTAAATATGGTCATCGTGCTCCAGTTGTTGAAATAAGAGCCATTCCCGTAAGCGGTTATAGTGAGGTTGGACTTCGGGGGATCTCCTGAGGTCTTCACCGTTATGTTGGTGCTGTCAAGGCCGTCGACGCCGCGGTTGCAGTCATCGAAAACCGATAAGTTGAAAGGCACGTTCACGTCAGATGCCCTCCTGTAAACCCCTGCGTCAGGCGTTATGATTGTGCCGTTGAGGTAGGCGTTTATGGTAGCGTTGTAAACCCCTGTGACGTTGGTGTCCTTGAACTTGGGGTTGTTTACTATGCCTATCTTCCAGTACTGGACGCCCACGTTGTAAGTGCAGTCGGGCTCAAGGGTGTAGTTCACGAAGCCGCCCTCCATCGTCTTGTAGGCGTCCTGGCTCTCGAAAGATGTGACATTCTGGTAGTTTGTCCCGTTCTTTGTAATCCAGACCACTGCAATGGCCTCTTCCTGCGAAAGGTTCCTGTTCTGGTCGATCGATGTTACCTGCACTGAAAGTATCCTGCTGTCTGTCCCGTTCCTCCATGTGCTTCCTCCGCTGCCTGAAACGTACGTTATGCTCATGTCGTCCTTTTCCACCGTGTAATTTGAGCCGCTTATTTCATGAGAGTATGTGTTTCCTCCCAGCGGGTTCGGGTTCGTGGCCTCATCGGTCGCGTTGAACTTGTATTTCCACACCCCGAGATGGACGAGTGCGTTGTACACCGAGGTCCCTTCCGTGAAGGTTACCCTTGTCTTATTTGTATCGGAGAAGAACTTCGTGTCCACCAGTTCCCATGCTCCCCAGCCGGAAACGTTGTTATACTGGCTCTTGAACAGGTTTACTGTGACCTGATCCCCATCCTCGTCGGTGACGTTTACCGTGAAGTTCCTTTCCTCCGACCAGGAGCCGTTCTCGCCCGTGTTGCCGTCGTAGCCGCTGGTGTTGAGTTTGGGCTGCTCGAGCAGGGGGGCCGTTTCTATGAAGAAGCCGGAAGAGCCTGCCGCATAGCTTATGCTATTGTTCTGGCGATGGTAATACTGCTTGGCGGAAACTATCTCCATGTCATATCCCCTCACGGACATCGGGCTCGGGTTCTGCGAAGTGTTGAAGGTGCAGTTGTAATAGCCGTTGCCTTCCGCGACAGGATTGGTGCAGTTGAAAACAATGCCGGTGAGCACGCTCCTCATCGTTATGTTTATGTCGGACACTCCGGTTATGTTCCTGCCGCATGAGTCGTTCAGAAGGAAGCGTATGGTTATGTTGCTGCCCTTGATGTGCTCGCTTCCGAGGGGCGAAAGTATGTTTATATTCATATATTCCTTGAGGGTGACGTTGAACGTCGTCGTGTTCTTGTCCTCGTAATAATTATCCGTGACCCCTGCAGACCACTGCCAGTTGCCGGCGGAATAGTTGCAGTCGGGGTTGAAATAATAATTTGCGTGTCCCGTCGAGTTCGTCTTGTTAACCACGCCTGAAGCGATTGTGGTCGAGTTATAATAAACCCAGAACGTGACATTCACGTTTGGCGCCGCGCTTACGTTATCGGTATCGTTTACCCTGACCGAAAGCAGGCCCGTGTAGTTGGCGAGGGCATCGGATATGTTTATGGTGCTCATGTTGCCGTAACCATGGAATACTGATGTGTTCGCCTCCTCGAGATACGGGCCATACGCGACGGACGTGTAGTGGACGTTCGCTGGTTCGCTGTCGTTGATGAGGAAGCGGAAGGAGTTGTTGCCGATGTCGTCGCCCGTGAAGTCATGGACGGTGACGGAACAGTTCCTGTTCACTATGCCGCTTGCATTGTAGAGGAAGTTGGAGCCCTTGTATAGCCAGCCCTGGCCGTCGGACTTGTTGATGTACAAGGAGCAGTTGACGGTGTCGGAGTCGGCGTCGTTGATCAGCACGGTGTAGTTGTAGAGCCTGGTCCAGCCGTCCTGTGGCGGCGTGACCTTGAGGTCGGTCTCGGTAGCGTTCTTGTTCTCGAGCCAGAACCAGTTGGTAAGTATGGTTTGGTTCTGATAATAGTAGGTTTTAACCGAGGTCGTGTTGAGCGTCCAATTTCCCTCGGGCTTGTCGCTGGAGTCCCACGTGCAGTTGTAGTAGCCGGCGTTCACGCCGGTCTCGTTTTTCATGGGCGAGCAGGTGTAGTTGCTTCCGTTGGGCGCATGCAGATATATGGACGTCCCTGTGTTGTTTACCAGCCCATCGACCAAACAGTCCGAAGTGGTATTGAACCTGAACAATATCTGGTTCGTGACGTTGAACGACGGCTGGCCGCTCGTCCAGTTGGGCTGCTGGATGTTGTTCTTGAGCTGGCCGTATACGGTGAACTCCCTCGGCGAACCCGTCATGTTCCTGTCCTTGTAGCACGTGTCGTTCCAGACGCCTCCGGTCCATTTTTGGATGCCAGGGCTGTGCGAGCAGTTCGGGTCGAAGTTAAGCGACAGCATCGAATCGGACGTGCTGTCGTTCTGATAAGTGGTGAGGAAATTCGTTCCGTCCGTAGTCACGTAGAAGATGCCGGGCACTCCCTCTCCAACGCCGACATTGTTCCTGTCAGTGTCGTTTATCTGGACCACGAAAAGCCCGCTGTTGGTTCCGTCCCTGTTTATGTTCAGGTCGAATCCCGAAACATAATCCACTGACACGTCGTCCTTCAGGACGGTGAAGTTAATCACGTCTGTTTCGTCGTGGAAGTTGGCCGTATCCGTGACGTTCCATTTGAACTGGCTGTTGTCACCGGGGGGCGTTATGTTCGAGCAGTCGAAACCGCTGTAATCATAGAAATACGGCGTGGCCTGCCCAGGATCCCCCTGGACAACGGTCTGGTTAAGCAAAATCCAAGTATCCGATGGCGTGAACCTGTACCATAAATATAGAGTTAGATTGTTCCCGTCCGCGTCCTGTTGATAGACGGTAAACCTATGCGTTTCCCCCCAGCCGCCGTCACCGCCAACCGGATAGCTGATGCTGTGCGAGGGCGAGGAAAGTTGTGGCGCACTTGAAAGTGCAAATGCATTCGGTTTGGTTACATTAATCGGGTAATAATATTGCTCCCCAAGAATTGCCGTTATGTTATACCATTCCTTTACCTTATTTGAATCCCACGAATAATTGTAGCTTCCATTGCTCCAATCATATATGCTGCTACCAAGGATAGTCGGATAACTTGGATCTCCGTCAGAGGGGTTTATTTTCAGAGATTTATTATCCAAATTCCCGACGTAGTTCGCAGGGCAATCCATCTCGAAGACGCTGAACCATATTGGGATCATATATTCCCCGGGATAGGTCCCTCCGGGATATGTCTCACCATTCGGCGTGTTTATGGTTCCGTTTAGGGGGGCGTAAAGCGTTATGTTGGCCATTGTCGCGTTGGTGACCTTGAACCAGTTGTTGTAATTGATTAGCCCTATTATCCAGTGCTGCACTCCCACCTTGTAATTGCAGTCTTCGGGCTGGAAAGTGTAGCTGAATAAGCCGTTGATAACGTTGACCTGGGTCACGTATTCCAGATTGGTCCCGTTCTTGCTTATCCACACATTGCCCTTGGCCTCGCCTCCGGTCAGGTTTCTTCCAAGGTCTATATCATAGACCATTACCGACAGCGTCAAGTTCGCCGTGCCGTTCCTGTCCAGAGTGGTATTATAACCGGCGTAGAGTGTTATGTTTATGTCGTCCCTTTCTATCGTGTAGTTATAGCCCGATATTTCGTAGCTGTACTGATTTCCGCCCTCAGTTGGTTTTCCGGCTTCATCCGTGCAGTTGAATTTGAATGACCAAGTGTCATTCGCCGTCGTCGGTTGCTGTCCGTTATAGTGGGTATAACCATCAACAGGTATGGAAACGACATTGTTGTTGCAAATTTCCGTTCCCTCCCCGCAGCTTGTGCTCCCGACCGGCTGCCAGCTGCTCCATCCCGAGCCTGACGTGTACTTCCTTTCCCACAAAACGACCGTGACCTCATCGCCGTCCTCGTCCGTGACGTTTACGCTGAAGTTCCAGTCCTCGGACCACGAGCCTACGCTTCCTCCCAACTGGCTCGCATTCACCTTCGCGCTGAAAAGCGATGGCGGAGTTTCTATGTAGAAAGACTGGGAATCACCTATAAAAGGCAGGCTGGTATTGTCGCGGTTGTAATACTGCTTCCATGAATTTATTTCTATGCCATAACTCCCCGCTGGCATGATGCCCGGGTTGGCCGAAGTGTTGAACGTGCAGTTGTATACGCCGTTTCCTTCCCCAATGATATTGGTGCAGTTGAATATCTGGCCCGTGATATCATTTGACATCGTTATGTTGATGCCAGACACGCCTGTTATGTTCCTATTGCACGAGTCATAAAGCCCGAACCTTATGGTTATGTTGTTACCCCTGACATCCTCCAGCCCAAGCGGTGAAATCAGGTTCACGTTTATGTCTTCTAAAAGTGTTACGTTAAACCTCGTCGTGTTCTTGTCCTCGTAATACGCGTCGGTCACGCCAGCGAACCATTCCCAGTTGCCGGCCGAGTAGTTGCAGTCCGGGTTGAAATCGTAGTTGGCATGGCCCGTCGAGTTCGTCGGCGTGACATATCCCGGTGCCATCGCTGTCAGATTATAGTACATCCAGAATGTCACGTTGGCATTCGGGGCGAAGGATTCATTGTCAGTGTCGTTGGCCTGCACTGAAAGAAGCGTGGTGTAATCCTCGGAATAGTCGGATATGTTCACGGTCGAGCCATTGCCAGCGTGGTGACCCACTGTCGTGTTCGCCTCCTCGAGATACGGGCCATACGCTGTTGAGGTGTAGTGGACGTTCGCGGGTTCGCTGTCGTTGATGAGGAAGCGGAAGGAGTTGTTGCCGATGTCGTCGCCCGTGAAGTCATGGACGGTGACGGAACAGTTCCTGTTCACTATGCCGCTTGCGTTGTAGAGGATGTTGGAGCCCTTGTATAGCCAGCCCTGGCCGTCGGACTTGTTGATATATAGTGAGCAGTTGACCACGTCGGAGTCGGCGTCGTTGACCAGGACGGTGTAGTTGTAGAGCCTGGTCCAGCCGTCCTGTGGCGGCGTGACCTTGAGGTCGGTTTCGGTCGCGTTCTTGTTCTCGAGCCAGAACCAGTTGGTAAGAGTCGTCGTGTTCGGCAGGAAGTATTGCCTCGTGGACGTCATGTTGACGGTCCAGTTGCCCTCCGGCTTGTCATTCGAATTCCAAGTGCAGTTATAACGCCCGGCATCAGCGCCTGTTTCGCTGTTGACCGGCGTGCATGAGTATACGCTTCCATTCGGGGCTTTGAGATACAAGCTAACCGAACTGCCTGATATCATTCCCTCGCCGGAACAGTCGGAGGTCGTATTAAGCCTGAGCAGGATCTGGTCCGTGACGTTGAACGACGGCTGGCCGATGGTCCAGTTGGGCTGCTGGATGTTGTTCTTCAGCGTGCCGTTGACTGTTAATGATCTCTCTGACACGTTCACGTCTTTGTAACATGTGTCGCCGAACGTTCCGCCTTTCCATTTCTGCGGCCCGTAGCCGTGCGAGCAGTTCGGGTCGAAGTTCAGTACGAGTCTCGAATCCGCATTAGTGCTGTTGAGGTAGGTTGTGAGATAGTTTACGTTGTCTGTGGTTACGTAAAATACGCCCGATATGTTGTTTCCTACGCCGACAAGTGACCTGTCGGTATCGTTTATCCTGACCCTGAACAGGCCGGTGGAGGAGCCTTCCCTGTTTATGATTATGTTGGAGCCCGCGTCGTCGTAATAAACGGCGGCGTCGTCCTTGAATATGGTAAAGTTTATTGCCGGCAGCTCGGCGGTGTAGCCGAACTGGTCGCTCGCGTTGAACTTGTAGGAGGCGTTGTCATTCGCCGGCGTTATGTCGGTGCAGTTGAACTGCATGTTGTAGAAGTCGCTCGGATTGCTCCAGCCTTCGCTGATCAATTCCACCATCTTCAGCAGCGTCCATTCCGATGACTGGTTGTGCTTGTACCAGAGGCTGACGTTGAACGGAAGGCCGTCAGATTTCATCACCGCTATCCTGAAGTCGTAGTCCTCTCCCCAGCCGCCTTCGCCTGACGTTTCAAGCGGAGGGTCTACGTTAAACGATAGTTGAGGCGCTGATGTCAGCTGGAATGCGGGATTGCGGAAAAGCGAAAGGTCGGTATAATAATTTTTGCTCATGGCAAATGTCATGTTGTACATGCCGAGCGTTTCGATGTTTTCCGTGCTCCAGTTGTAGAAATATTCCCCTCCTCCGAGGTCCTGTATGGAAGTTATGCCGGCGTATTTCTGTGTGCCTTCGATTTCTGTAAGCGTTATGCTCACGTCGTCGGGACTCGTTACGCCTTCGTTACACTCGTCCCAGACGCTCATGTTGAAGGTAACGTTGATGTTCGGGTCCTTCAGATAGACTTCGCCGTCAGGAGAGTTTATGGACCCATTCAGGAAAGTCCATATGCTGACGTTCTCGTTGCCGCTCGAGTTCGTGTCCTTGAATCTGGCGTTGTTTTCCACGCCTATTATCCAGTACTGGACGCCGACGTCGTAGGCGCAGTCTCCTGTGTTGGGGAAGAACGTGTGATTGATGGTGCCGTTGCCGAGGTTAGATAGGTATCCCGGAGCCGTCACGTTCTCGAAAGTGGAATGGTCCTTTGTTATCCACACCATGGCGTCCGCCTCGCCGGAGTCGATATATTTCTGCTGGTCGACTGACCATGCCTGCACGGAGAGTATGATTGAATCTGAGCCGTTCCTCCATACGATATTTCCTTCCCCGCCGCTGTAGTAATGTATCTCCATGTCGTCCTTCTCGACCGTGTAGTTGCTCCCGTTGATTTGGTAACTGTAGGTCGTTCCGCCGGTTTTTGGCATGGTCGGGTTGTCGGTGACGTTGAACTTGTACTCCCATATTCCAAGGTCGCCATCGGGATTGTAAGGAGACGTCAGGTTGCCGGCCTCGTTAAATTCGACGAGTGTGTTATTGGCTTCAGTGTTCAAACTCTTTGCCGAGCCGACCTGCTGCCAGCTGCCCCAGCCCGAGCCGACAGTGTAATCTCTTTTCCACAGCCTTACGGCGACATATACGTCGCCGTCCTCGTCGGTGACGTTTACCGTGAATTTTCTCGGCTCGGACCAGGAGCCGTTCTCGCCCGCGTCGCCGTCGTAGCCTGTCGTGTTGAGCTTCGGATAGGTGAGGAGAGGCGCCGTGTCGACGAAGAAGCCCTTGGGCTGGCCGGCGGTATAAGTGATCGTGTAGTTGTGTGCGTTGAAGTAGGTCCTTGAGGTGTAAGCGTTTATGTTGTAGCCCCTCGGGTTCATCAAGGACGTGTTGAAGGTGCAGTTGTAGTAGCCGCCGCCGTCATTGACTATGGGCGTGCACGGATAGGTGACGGAAGTAAGCTGGCTTACGGAGGATATGTTTATCGTTGTCGGCAGCACCGACGCGGCCAGCTGGCCGCAATAATAATCCGAAACGTTGAGTCGTATGGTCACGTTGCTGCCGCGCAGGTATTCCCCGCCCGTCGGCTGCAATATGCTGTTGTTTAGCCTGCCGTATACGGTCATGTTGAAGGCCGAGCTGCTCGTGTTGGCATAGCACGTGTCGTTTATGAAGACGTGCCATTTCTGCAGCGTCGCGTTGAAGTCGCAGCCTGGCGTGAAGGTATGAGTGGCATTACCCGAGGCGGTAGTCGCCTCGTAAAGATAGGTGTAATTCTGGCCATCGCGCGTTATGTTGAAATAGGCGGGCACGGATGAGATACCCTGGCCCTTGGTTGTATCGTTGACGCTGACCTTGAGCGTTATCTGCTGAGCAGTCCTGTTCACGTTCTGGTTGTTGCCCTGCAGATGCGTTATGCTGACGGAATCGACGGTTATGTTGGGTCCGGACATGTTGCTTGTCTCAATCTGCACCTTCGTGTCGTAAAGCGTGAACTTGAAGTAGTTGTCGGTTCCCATGTCATCCAGGCAGCTGAAATCGCTGACCTCGACCCAGCAGAGGTCATGCCCGCCGTAGACTACCATCGAGCCCTTCTGGGTCCATGAAAGGCCCGCGTCAGTTGATACGAAGAGCGTGCAGTTGACGTTGTCATTGTCGGCGTCAGAAACGTTTATCGAATAGTTGAAAATGCTCCCCCATCCTCCCTGGTCTGGCGTTACGTCCATGTTGCTGCCCTCTGGCGCGGAGTTGGTGAGGTTTATCCAGTTCGTGTAGAGGGTAGAATTGATGTTATAGCCTGTCTTGCTGGCGTTAATCCTTATGCCCCACATGCCAACCAGGTCGCCTGCCGAGTCCCACGTGCAGTTGTAGTAGCCTGCGTTGGAGCCGCTCTCGTTGTAAAGTGGCGTGCATTGCTGGTACTCGGCGGTGGGCGAATAAAGCTCGAGCGACGTGCTGGAATTCGATATCCTTCCTTCTTCAGAGATGCAGTCGGAAGTGACGTTGAATCTTATGGGAATCAGGCTCGTCGCAAGGTACTGGGAGCCCTGCGCCGGCGTGTCGATTTTGCTCTTGAGCTGGCCGGCTATGGTGAAGGTGAAGTTTTCGGGTGAAGGCGAAGCGTCGTAATAGCAATTATCATTATCAAGGACAGCGTGCCACCTCTGCAGGCCGACCGAATACGAGCAGTTGGGCCCGAGCTGGTAATTCAGGTGGCCGCTGGAGTTGGTCGTGGTGTTCATTATCGAAGCCGAAGCTGGTGCCGTCCATGGTCACGTAGAATGTGCCGTTCGTTCCGGTAAGCACCGGCTGGCTTCTGGTTATGTCGTTGAAGAATACCGTAAGATTGTAGGCGGATGTGCCCTCCCTAGTCATGCTGATGCTGTCGTCCGTGACGTAAGAGACTGTAGCGAGATTCGGGTTCACGCTGAAGGGGTTGCTGTTTTCGCCGGTTGTGGCGGTGTAGTTCCAGTTGTCCGTGGCGTTGAACTTGAAGTAGTTGGTTCCTATGTCGCCGCAGTCGAAAGACGAATTTATCTGCAGCGGCGTGCTTGAGCACGGACCGCAGGACGCGTTGCCCAGGTATTCCCACTGGCCGCCCGTGTCTATCTTCTTCCACAGGAAGACCGTCACGTTGCCGCCGTCGTTGTCCGTGACCTCGATGGAGAAGTTCGCGGGGCAGCCCCAGTACGGACACCCTCTGGCAGAGGTTGCCGAACCGAGAGATGGCCTCGATGCAAGATAGAACGAACCGGGTAAGTCGTGCTTACGTTGGTCGGGTAATATTGCCTCGTCGCGTTTGCCTGAAGAGTGTACCAACCGTAGCTCCAGCCCGCGAAGTCTGTCTGCGGTATGGTGTAATTGTACCAGCCGGTGCCGTAGTCGGTCGCCTGGCGGACGTAGCTGGTGTTGGTGACGTTGAACATTACGGTGGCGCCGCTGACCAGGCCGCAGGCGGCTTCGTTGTCCGTGAGGTTCATGCTCAGGGTTATTGTCATCGACAGATTATCCCTGTCGAAGCTCCTGCCCTTCGGGTAGTATATGTATGGAGTGTATTCGGATGTTATGGTGACGTTGTAGATGGACGAGTTGGTGTTCTTGTAGTAGCCCGAGCCGCCGCTTATCAGACCTCCTTTCCATTTCTGCTTGCCAGTCTGGTAATTGCAGTCGGGATTGAAGTCGTAGCTAAGCGTTGTGACGAAGAATTTCTGTGTGGCGCTCCTCCATGAATTTGGGTCGCTCTCGTTCGTCGTGACCCAGAACGTGCCGTTCTCGTTCATCGTGACAGCAGCGCCCACGTCGGTATCATAAAGCGAGAGTGTGAATGTGGCGGTGTTAGCTCCGACCCTGTTGATCGTGGTCTCGTTGCCGGCAACATAAATGAAAGTCACGTCGTCGGCTTCGAGCGTGAAATTGAAGCCCGCCTGGATTTCGTCGGTGTACTGCGTGCCGCCAGAAACGGGGGTGTCCGCGTCGTCCGTGACGTTGAACTTGAACGTCAGGTTGCCCATGTCCGTGAACTGGAAGGAGGTGGTGAAGGTAACGGTTTTGTTCATGCCGCTGGTCTGGTTGTAGGAGCCTATCTGGGTCCATGCACCGCTTGGAAGCTTCCTGTACCATGCATATACTCTTACATTATCGCTGTCCTCATCGCTCACGTTTACGGAGAATATGTAAGTCTCCCCCCAGCCGCCCAGTGTCTTGCTTATGTTCGGGACGGCGAGCCTTGGCGCGGTCTCTATGAAGAAGGCGCTGGTCTTCGTGGTCGAATTCGCGTTGTAATGCTGCCTGGAATAGTTCATGGTCAGGTTATACCAGCCCACCGCCAGCGAGGACGTGTTGAAGGTGCAGTTGTAGTAGCCTCCGCCGTCGTCGATGACATTGGAGCAATAATAGCTGCCCGAGCTGTTGGAATATCTCATAGTCGACGGCGTGCCAGTCATGGTTTCGGAGGGGCAGTCCGATGCGAGATAGCCGCGCAGGGTTATGTTCTGGCCGCGCGGGTATACGCCTGCAACGCCTCCGAGCGGGCTGATGATAGTCGGTATGAGGTCTCCGGTTATGTTGACGGTGAAGGTCGAGGAATTAGTCTTGTTGTATCATGCCATCCGTCACGCCGGCCTTCCAGTTGTGGACGCCGACCGTGTAGCCGCATGTCGCGTTGAAACTGTAATAAGAGTAGCCGTCCGAAGAGGTCTGGTTGAGGAAACCGGTGTCGTAATCCACGGAATTGTTGGTATATGATACCCAGAAAGTCGTGTCTATGCCGGATGTAGGCTGGCCATTGTCCGTGTCGTTGACCCTCACCCCGAGCAGCGTGGTCTGGTCCATGCTCCTGTTGACGTTCGTGTTGTTGCCCGCGCTGTGGATTACGGTAACGCTGTCATTGTTTATCACGGGCCCGCTGAAATTCGCGGTCTCAAGCGCGTTGTAAGTGTCATTGATTGCGAATCTGTATTGGGAGGCGCCGACGTCCGTGTAGTTGAAGTTGCTCACCTGCACCGAGCAGTTGCCCGAACCGGCGACGGCGCTGCTGCCCCTGTTTATCCATCCGGAGCCCGTGGTGTTGGTCCACAGGACGCATGTCACCGTGTCGCCTTCAGGATCTGCTATGGAGATATTGTAAGTATAAGTCGTGCCCCAGCCGCCCTGCGACGGGGCGAAGGTCTGGTTTTCGGCGGCCTGGCCGCGGTTGTCGAGGAAGAACCTGTTGAGCCATACCGTCGTGTTCGGGTTGTAGTCGTTCTTGCCCGTCGTGACGTTGATGCTCCAGTTGCCCTCGGGCTGACCTGTCGAGGACCAGGTGCAGTTGTACCAGCCGTTGCCTTCGTCGTTGACCGTCACGCAGGATGATGTAGCGCCGGTCTGGTTATGGATGAGCGTCACGCTTTTCGTCGTCGCTCCGCTGACTATGCCCTCGTTGCTACAGTCCGTGGAGATGTTGAACCTTACTGTTATGCCGTTGGTCACGTTGAAGCGCGTCCCATTGGCCGGCGTCTGGAGATTGTTCTTGAACTGACCGCGGACCACGAGACTCTGCGAACCTTGGCTCTGGTTTGTCATTTTGTAGCAGGTCGAATTTTCCGTCCCCCCGAACCACAGCTGCGAACCGGCGGCGTAGCTGCAGGTCGGCTCGAAATCATAGAACACGTAGCCGCTCGCGTTGGTCGTGTTCGTGAGATTGAAAGCGTAATTAGCGGAGTCGTTGGTGAGCCAGAACGAAACCATTATGCCGGAGCCGAGCTTGTTTTTGCTGTAAGAGTCGTCATCATAAACCTGCACGCCTATCCTGCCCGTGTCCGTTCCCTCCCTGTTTATGGTTATGCCGCTGCCAGTCACGTTGGCGAACCACACGTCGTCTTTTTGAAGTTCTATGAAATTCGTCGGGCTCGTCTCGTCGGTGAAGTTTATGGTGTCGGTGACGTTGTATTTGTAGTAGAGCCTGTGATTCGAGTCCGCCGTGTAATCGCTGCAGGTAAACGCCTGGCGATACTCGAATTTGTGGTCGTTCTGGTCGCTGGTCCAATTCTGCGAGCCGCGGAAAGTCCACGGGCCTGATGAGGCTGAAGCGGACCAGAAGCTGACGTTCACGACGTCGCCGGAATCCTGGTCGTTGACCGTCACGTTGAAGGAATAGTTGTAGCCCCATCCCTCGCCGGGCGGATCGACTTCGGGCGAGGTGAGGTCCGGGTAAGAAGCAAGCCTGTACCTGTGCGGGAAGGTCATGCTCGTCGTGTTGTAATACGCCAGCGAAGCGTTCATGGTGATGTTGTACCATGCGTTCAGGCCGAAATCCTCTCCGGTCATGTCCTGCGTGCAGTTGTATATGCCTCCGGTGTAGTTGTTTGCCGTGCATGGCGGCGAAATATCCGTGCCATACTGGTTAACTGATATGAATTTGACAGTCGCGGCGGAAACGTTCCTGCACTCGTCGATGATGGTCCCGTTTATCAGAACCCAGCTGTCCTTGACAAAGGACACGTTATTGGGATACGTCACGTTGAGGTACATCTGCGAATATATATACAGCACGTAGCTGCTCGAATTGGCATCATAATATTGCGTATGGCCGGCTACGCCCGCCTTCCACAGCTGCCTTCCGGTGTAATAGGTCGGGCAGTCGGGCTCGAATATCCTGTTCATGTAGCCGAAACCCGGAATCGAGATGTCCTGCGCCGGACCCCAGCTGACGCCGTTGGTGGTGACCCAGAATTTCTTGTACGTGGGAAGCGTGACGTTCTGGCCGTCAACGGCGTCCTTCACGCTTACGGCCAGTTCCGTGCTGTTGGTGCCCACGCTCGTCACGTTCGATTCGTTGCCCGCCAGAAGGCTTATGTTGAGCGCCCTCTTCGTGACCTCGAGTGTGTGGTTCGCGGTCTCGTATGTGAGGCCTCTCTGGTCAGTGACGTTGAACTTCCAGTACCAGATACCTATGTCAGAGGAATAATACGTCCTGATACGCGTTGCGTTATAGCCCACGCTGTCGGAAAGCACTGTCGAGTTGGCGAGCTGCCACGGGCCGCTGGTGGAATTCTTGTATTCCCAGAGCTCAAGCGTGAGCGTGTCGTCATCGTCGCTCACGTTGACGTGGAATGCGAAGTTGGGTCCGCCTGCAACGGTCCTGGCCCAGTAGGTGGAGGAGGGGTCGACGTTCTCGTTGTTCAGGGATGGCGCGACCTGCCTGAAGAACGCGTTGACGAACTTCGTCGAATTCGCGTTGAAATAGGTCCTTGCGCTGGCGGCGGTGACGTTGTAGTAGCCTCCGGGCAGGCTGGTCATGTTAAGGGTGCAGTTGTAGCGCCCGCTGCCGAGCGCCTGGACGCTGCTGCAATTCGCCGAAAATACATCGTGCGAAACGGATATGTTCATGCTGGCGTCGGAGACGGAGACGTTGCAGTCGTCGCTAATGTTTATGTATATTGTGACGTTCTCGCCGTCCAGGCAGTAATCCTTGCCGCCGCAGCTGGCGTTGTCGAACGTGTGTATGAGTTCGCCGATTATCGTGAGATTCGAGGGGGTTGTCATGTTCTCTTCGTCGTAGCACGTGTTTACTGTCGTGCCCGAAGTCCAGTTATGGAAGCCGACTGTATAGCCGCAGCCGGGATTGAAGTTGAAGCGCAGATAACCGCTGCCGTCAGTCGTGTTTTCAAGGCCTCCGTCGTAACCAGCGCTTACATTATATCTGATCCACAGCTTACCGTAAACCCCGGAACCCACGTACGTCTTGTTGTCGGTGTCGTAGACCCTGGTTATCATGGTCTCGTTGGTGAACTGCGTCCCGGAACGGTTGACTACGTTGTTGCTTCCTGCGACGAATGAAACGCTCACGTTATCCTTTTCGACATCGTAGGTCTGCGAGCTCGACGTGCCGGAGAGGTCGTACTGGCCGCTGTAGTTCATGTCGGTGCCGTTGAACTTGAAATAATACGTGTTGCCGAGGAAGGAGCAGTTGTGGAACAGCGAGAAGTTCACGTACGTGTTGGCGCAAAGCGTGCAGTTGGTGTAGTTTCTCAGGGTCCATGGCTCCGAGCCCGTATCCGAGGTCCAGAACCAGACGGTGACGTTGTTGTAGTCCGGATCGTCGACGTGCACGCTGAAGTTCGTGGCAGCGCCCCATCCCTCGCGCATGAATGACGGGCTTGAGAAAACGGGTGCGTTGTTTATGTAGCTCTGCAGCCAAACCACGTCATTGTGCAATTCCGTGTCGTTGTTGTAGTAGCCGGTCGAGTTCATCTGTATCCAGACGCCGTATTTGTAAACTGGCATGGCCTGGGTGGTCGTCCAGTTGCAGCGGTAGGTGCCGTTGTTGTAGTCCACTATGTCGCCGCACGTGTAATTCAGGGTGGAATTCTTGACCATCAGGACGGATATGTTCAGGCCTGATAGAAGATGGCCGCATTCGTCCGTGATGTTTACGTAAATGTAAACGTTTTCCTCCTGGTGTTTGGTGTAGTTGTCCGGTCTTATGCTGGCGTTCAGGTCGCCGAAGACCGTTATGTTGAACGAAGGCGATATGGCGGTCTTGTAACATGTGTCTGCGCTCCCCACATAGCCGTACCATTGCTGCTTTCCGACCTGGTAATTGCAGTTTCCCTTGAGCGAGAAGTCGAAATTGACATGGCCCGTCCCGTCGGTGATGTTGACCGCCTCGGTCAGGTTCTGCGAATTGGGGTTGCTAGAGTTCGTGCTTATGTTGAGGTATGCGGTCGCCTCGGAATCGCTGACGTACGCCCTCCTGTCAGTGTCGTTGATTATCAGGGATAACGTGAAGTTGCCTCCTGACCTGTTGACCTTGCTCTCGTTGCCAGCGAAATAAAGTATCTGCACGTCGTCCTTATCCAAGACGTAGGTGTTGTCGTTGTTGACGTAATCGCCAGTCGCCGTTTGTGTTTTCCGCTCGTTTCCGATCTCGTCCGTTCCCGTGAACTGGAAATAGAACGTCGGGTTGCCGCTCAGGTTGGCACACATGTAGGTCTCGTTCCAGTGCATCGTGTAATTCGTGCATGAAATGCAGCTCTGCGAAGACCCGACCTGGGAATAGTCTACGCCGTATTTCTTCCTCTCGAATATCACGGTTACGTTATCCCCGGCTTCGTCGGTCACGTTGACGCTGAAATTATATACGGCACCCCAGCCGTCAAGCCTGGGCGTGACATTCGCGTATTTCAGTATCGGTATCGTCTTGAGGTAGAACGTGTACGGCGGGACTATCGTGGTCTGGTTAACGTAGTAATAGCTGTAGTTGGGATTCGGCTGGTAAGTCTTGTTGGCCCACATGGTCACGTTGTACCAGCCTTCCGCCGCTCCGGCGGAATTCCAGTCGCCCTGGTAGAAGCCGCCTCCGAGGTTGGGGACGTTGGAGTAATTGTACCTGTGACTTCCTACGCTCATGTTAAACTCGACGTTCGCATAGTCCAGCGTGTTGCCGCAGTCGTCCTTGAGCTGGCCCTGGACGAAAACATTGTCGCCCCACGTGTAGTTGTTCGAGCCGTCGGGCTTGATTATCGTGAGATTAAGGTCGCCCATGACGTTGAGATAATACGTGCTGCTTATGTTCGGGTAGTAGCAGGTATCCGACGAATTAACCTGTGCACGCCATATCTGGTTTCTTGCCTCGTATTCGTAGTCGCTTTCGCTGTCGCACGTGGGGTCGAAGCTTCTGTTTATGTGGCCTGTCGCATTCGTTTTTACGGCCAAGCCGTCGTCATAAGCGAAATAGTTCCAGCTCACCCATAACGTCGCGTTCGCTCCTGCCGGAAGGTACGTGTTGTTATTCTGGTCGTAAAGCCTGAGCACGAGAAGGTCACTCTGCGAGCCGCTCCTGTTGGCTATGGTGTTGTTGCCGCGCACGTGTTCGAAAGCGACGGAATCGGGAAGCACGCCGAACGTGCCGTAGACGCCTGTCCCGTTCTCGTTGTTGGCGTTGTCCGTGACGTTGAACCTGAAACGCGCCGAAGAGTTCAGGTCCGAGCAGTTGAGCCGGACATCCGTGAAGTTTATATTTGTCCACAAAAGGCAGGACGTGCAGTTTTTCGTCTCTATGTTGCGCCAGCCGTCTTTCGTGTCGAGCTGCAGGGTCACGTTCAGGCTTCCTCCCTCCGAGCCGTGGTCCTTCACCTCGACTGAGAAGTTCCAGCCGCCTCCCCATCCCTTGCTGTCCGTGGTCTTGTTGTTCACGCTCATGTTGGCGAACATCGGTGGCCAGTTCAGGAATATCTCCACGGTAAAGTTGTTCGAAATGTTGTATTTGTAGCAGAGGTCGCCCGGGTGCACGTAGCCGCGCCATGTCATGTTGCCCAGGCTGAACCTCCCGTCGGGAGTGAAGGTGACGTTCGCGTAGCCAGCCGAATCCGTGCGCGTGTCGTTGACGTAGACGAAGCTCTCTTTCTCGTTCTCGTCTGTAGTTACGTTGAAATATATCAGCGGATGCTCGGAAGACGGCCTGATATAAACGGAACTCCCGTTGTCGGTGTCGTTGACCCTCAGCTTGAACCAGACCGGCGCCCCGCCGGTGAAGCTGTTGTTGCCTTCCACGTATTCGATGGTGGTGTTGGCCTTTTCCATGTTGATCGTGTCGCTGTTGCCTATGTAGTCGCCAGCGGCGACTGATGTGTCATAAGTGTAAGTTTCAGTATCCTCTGCCGAGAAGTAGAATCTCACGGTTTTGTCCGCATAGGTCTCGCATGGCTTGCTGGTGTTGAGCTCTATGTTGGTCCAGTTCAGAACAACATTAGTGCAGTTCACTGGGTTGGAAGGGCAGTTCGGACCGCAGCAGCGGCTTCCGTATGATTCTTCGATGGCGCCGACTGCGAGCCAAAGGGTAACGTTCACCGTGTCGTCGAGGTTGTCGGTCACGTTCACCGAATAGTTTCTCATCCTCGACCAAGATTCGGTCCTGTAGGTGGCATTCGCGGCCCTGAGCATCGGGACAGTTCTTATCTCGACGGCGTTAACTTCAGTCACCGTGTCGTTGTAATAGTTGTCCTCGTAGGATTTCATGGTGAAGTTGTACATGCCGTTCGTCCTGTTGAGAGTCTGCCAAGTGCACGTGTAGACGTTCTCGCCTATCCTCTGGATGCTGGAACAGAGGTAGCTGGCGCCAACGGTGGAAAGATTGAATGTGACATGGGTCGTGTTTATTTTCATCGCCTCTTCGCAGAAGTTGTATATGTATGTCATTATCGAAACGTTCGCCCTGCCCTGCTGTATTATCGTTCCGCCTGTCGGCGCTACTATCGTGTTTATCAGCTCGCCTATTGTCGTGAAATTGTAATAGCCGTATTCGCCCGCCTCGACTGTCGAGTTGGTCTGCTTGTAGCAGACTTCGTTCGAATTTATCTTCACGTACCACCAGTGCGGCCCGACCTCGTATTCTTCTTCGGTGTATGGCGTCGACTCGTTGTCGCAGTGGTCGGCGGCCGTGAAATTGTATGTGATGTTGCCGGCGGCGTTGGTCTGGAAGACCTGGCCGCCGTCCCAGAGGATTGTGCCGCCAAGTGTTCCCAGCTGGGATATGTAAAGCGTGGTGTTAAGCCCCTGGAGGTAAGAGCCGTTCTCGTCCCTTATCCTCAGGCGGAGCGTGAGATTCGTTCTTTCTGAGCTGCGATTGGCGATCGCGCCGGAGCCGTGGCCTGAAATTATGTCAAAGATTACGTTGTCTCTGGTCACGTTGTAATAGCCGACGGGCGTTTCCTTCCTGAAATAGTAGGGGTCCTCTGCGCGAATCTTGTATTCGTATTGCTTGTCGGCATCGGCACAGGAGAAGCGCTGCGTGAAATTTATGGACTGATTCGAGATGCTGTTCGTTGTCTGGGTGAAGTTTATCATGCTCCACGTGCTCGTACCGGCCTGCCTTGACCACAGGGAAACGTTTATGGTGTCATTCCTCTGGTCGTAAACCTTTATGGTGAAGTTGAAGGGCTGACCCCACTGGCCCTGCGCCGGTGTGACGTTCCAGGCGGATATCTTGGGCTCGGTGTTGCGCCTGACCTTGAAGAACATACCTTGCTGCTCCGTGGTGTAGCCGCCCCAGTTCCACCTGTACATTATGCTCGTCATCCTGCAGTACTCGGCCGTAGCCGAGCTAGCCTGGGCGTATATCTGTATATGAAGCTCGTGGTTCGGCAATGTGGTGAACTGCTCCTTGTTATAGTCGGCCGGGTCCTCGTCGACCATTTGGGAGTACTGCGTTCCGCCGGTGCCGACCCAGTTGTCTTTTATCGTCAGGTTGCCCGTGCCGGAGTCATTGAACAGCCAGAAACGGCAATACTCGCCAGCGTCCAGCGCAACGTTCGTCAGGTACCAGACGAACCTCGTTATCCTCGCTGAATCGGTCGGAGCCGGTGTGAAGGGGTGATAGAAGTTCGAGCGCGTCGTGCTGCCTCCGTAATCGGTATAGGAGACCGAATCGGTATACTCGAGCTCGCCTGTCTGTATCGAATACGTCGTCGGGAGCAGGTCGTATTCGTTCGCGTCCTGCGTGCAGTTGAGTTTGAAAGTGAAATTCTTTACGCCGCCGACAGGCACGTCTTCATTCAGCGTCCAGTTCAGCGTTCTTCCTCCCGCGTCCCATGATGTCGCCGTCCCGTTGTTGGTCACGTTGCAGCCGGTCGGTATTTTCACCGTAAAGTTCCATTCTCCAGTCGCCGCAGTCGCCCTTCCTACGTTGGTGCCCGTGACTATGAACCATTGGCTCACGTTCGTCGGCAGGACCCTCGTTTCGTTGGTCTCGTTCATGGTCAGCGTGAAATAGAAATGGGCGTAATCGTAGGTATCACTCGTCACGACATACGTCGATGCCTCGCTGCTATTATATTCTATGCCATCGATGTCGTGATATGAAGTGTTCCATTTGCCGAAAGTCGCCGTGGTTATGGACGAAGGCGAAAGGGTTGTGTAGTTTACCATCTGGAACTCGTTCACGCCGAGATATGGAACGTACCAAGTTATGTCGGTGATGCCGTCGCTTCTCGTATTTATGCTGTAATTGCCCGGCGCGGAAATTACGGACCATCCGCTTGGGATGTGCTCCACAAAATAGACGTCCTGTGCCGGACCGCACTCGAGGTTGTGGATGACGAAGCTGGAATTGAAATTGGTCGCGTTCGCGATTTTCGGCGGCGTTTCCCTGTAAACTGTTATGCGCGGCGACGGCACGTACACGTCCTTGCTGATGATGAAGGACTTGTTGTAATTGTTGGGGTCTCTGTAAGAGACGTTGAAGTATATCGTGTATCTTCCTGCGGTTGCCGGGACGGTGACGGTGAAATTGGTCGTGTTCGACGCTTCGAAAGAGGCGTTCATCAGTTTCGACACAGGACTCACCGTGAAATTGGAGGGTGTGACCCGGCTTATGTTGAACGTGATGGTGGATGTCCAGTTGCTCACAATGGTCACGTTAAAATTATCGATTTCTCCAAGGCATAGGCCGGGGCTGGGATAAATTCTTGCCGTCAAGTTGGTCAGATTAAAAAGCTCATAGTACATGACCGAAGTGGAATATGGCGCCCCGTCATACCACGAAATGCTTACGTTGACATTGTAGCTGCCGGTGTTCCATCCGGCAGTGGAGATGTTGGTCATGTTCGTCAGCGTCGAACCGGCAGCGGCCCATGTCACCTCCTTCCTGGAGACGTTGAATGAGTAGCCTGTGGAATTGGTTATGTTGATGGTGAGGTTGCCTGTCAGCGGCGTTGCCGGCTTCGAGTTGGTTATGTTCACTCTTATATCGAGCGGGTCGCCGGTCCCGAAAAGCGTTGAATAAACTGCAGTGACGTTGTTGTGCACCGTAACGTTCGTCGGGTAGAGGTCTGGGATGGTCGCGTTGAAAACAATGTAATCGATGCTGAAATTGAACGGGTCGTAATACGTCGTGTTGGTGAAGGTGACTTTCACCTTCCAGTTGTAGGTATCGTTCTTGTAGTCGTTCGCATTGGTGCTTATGTATCTGTTTACCATTGTGTCCGTGCCTGATGATATCGCCTGCGTTGTATAACCATTTCCGGATGAAGGATACGCTCCCGTGAGGAAATTGAAAACCTGTATCGTCACGTTGCCGGCAATCGTGCTTCTCGCGTCGACAGAAACGTTGACCGCGTCCCACGGCTTGTTCTCGCCGGTCCCGACGAATTCGACGACCGCCTGCGCGCTGTTCGGGTCGCCGAAATTGCTGAAAGCGAGGAAATGCCTGTCGAACTCAGAGGAATTGGTGTTGTTGGAAAATACAGTCCCGTTTGCGGTGAATTGCAGGTCGCCGTCGTATCTCATCTCCCTTCCGGTATACGAAGTTATATTGACCGCCCAGCCGAGCATGAGCACATCGCCTTCCGTGTATCTCGGATTTTTAATGAATTGCATCGCCCTAGATACCCCACTGTATGAGGCGTTACTTGGCATCCAAGCTCCAGTGTCCCAGACGCTGTAGTTCAAGGAATTTGTAACGTTGCTCGACCAGACAAGAACGCCGTAGTTCGAGCCGTCCGGATGCCAGGCAAAATCGAAATTGTAGGATGAATCCGAGTTGTCGCCGACACCGCTGTCATGCTCCAGATGCGTCGTGTCCCATGAGGTGCCGTCCCAGTACATGGTATCCAGATCGTAGTTGTCCGAGACGCCGGCAAGCATCATATAGTCTGTTCCGGGCCGCGTTTTCATTTTTATGAAATTGAGGTCTGAGCCCCATTCGGTCTTGGTGGCAGTTAGCATCTCACCCCAGCCGGTCGTTTTCGAGTATTTAGTATAGTTTATGATGGACGCTGTGTTAATGCCCCAGACGAACATCGCGTCGCCTGTGGTCTCTTCCCACGCTATCGCCTGGGCGGACTCGTTCTGCGCGCCGCCGGTCGTGGTCAGGGTCGTGTTGGATATGAAATTCGTGCCGTTCCATATCAGGGCGTACCTGTCCCAGACGCTGTTCTGAAACATGACGACTGCGATGTAATCCGAATTAGGGTCCGGGACCATGTCTATCCATGAAAAGGCATTGAGATCGGTAGAAAGGTTGAACTTCATCTCGCTCGACCACGCGCTGCCATTCCACGTCTTGTAGCCAATCTGCGAGCGCGGCAGATACGATGTCGTGAAGTTCCTGCCGTAGATGAACATGGCATCGCCGCTCAGCGATTCGTAGGCTATGTCCCATGCGACAGCATCGTCTTGATTCAACGACATGTTCGTGAATATGTTGTCGTAATCGGTCCATCCGGTACCGTTCCATACGAATGCGTCCAGCGACCCGGGATTTGCCTGCGCATCGTAGGCCACCGCAATCTTTTCGTAGTACCTGGAGCTTCTCGGGCAATAGACAACCTTGCTACCGGTTATCGTTCCGCCGACGTCGTTCATCTGCTGCTCGCTTCCCCATGACTGGATGCTGCCGTTCCACAATTTATAGTGCAGCTGGTCGTTGTCTCCCAGTGTATTGGACCTGTAGGTAATCATCGCTTCCCTGGTGTTCGTGGTTTCATCGAATGTGTAATACGGCCGGAAGGTCATGTAGCTGCCGTCGTTGGCATTGAGGTTAGTGATGGTGCCGGAAATGTAGTCTGTGTCGCCGACGAGCGAATAACCGGAAGGATAATATGATGCATAAGTCGGGTCGATCGCAAGCATCCATGGTCTTGCTTCTGTGAATTCCATTTCACCGAAAAGCCCGCTATATATCACCTTCGCCGGGCCCATGGCGTAAAGGTAAGGCCAGATGGGCGGGACGTTGAATTCATACGAGACGGTTGAGCCGTCCGTCACGTTTTTCCATGTGAGCACTTTGTATTCGCCTTCATCCGTGACTATGGCATCTGTGTCGAAAACCTCGAATTCCCTCGGAAGATATTCCTTGAATGTGAACATGAGAGCCGGAACGTAAGCCTTGACGGTTATGTTGGACTCGAAGGGCCCTGAAGTCGGATCAATCGTCACCGGTGTATTGCGGATTATGTCGAACTCGTAAAAGGCGGCCGCATCGAAATAGGACGCTATCTCGACGTTCGCCATGTCGTTCCTTTTGGCGAAGAGCGCGTATTCGCCCTCCTCTTTGACATCGTAAGCCGCGGTGTAAACGCCCGGCCCGTTTTCTATGATTTCGCCTGCTGCAGTGGTCAGGGTTGTCTTGTCTCCGGACGGGCTGGTGATTTCAAGCGTGACGTCCGCCTCCTTGACAAGATAGCCGTACTTGTCAAGGACGACCATTATTATCTCCGCGGTTTCGCCTGGATGGTAGATGCTCCTCCTTGTGTTTATGGAAATCAGACCCCAGTTGAACCATATCTCCTCTTTCTTGTCGCCGGACACTATCACCAGCTTGTATGCGCCTGCCCTGAAGTTTTTCTTCGCGCCGAGCTTTATGCCGTAAAGGCCGTCGGCTTTTTCGATAATCTCGGGCGTGATGTCGGCTCTCTGTCCGTTCTGCGCTTCGACGTAAACTTCAGTTATCTTGTTTTCGTTCTCCTTCACCACGTAAGTCTGCTCCGAGAGCTGGGGCACTTTCCATGAAACGGCGTCGGCCTGGCCGTCGCCGTCAGAATCCGCGAACTCCACTTCATGCACGGGGTCCTGCGTCACGTCAATCCCTTCTGAAGGGCTGTTTTCGCTCCCGCTCTTTCCAGTAAACGCCCATGCCGCCTGAAACCCTTCATCTCGAAAACTCGGCTCTTCACCATGCAGCGAATGCTTTTTTGCCCGAGACCTCGGTTATCGTGGCCTCAGCATCGATATCCTCGGGCAGCGTGACCGTGACGCTGACGTTCCTGTAATGTTCCTCTTCGAAATCGCTGCTTATTCTGACTTCCTTCTTCCATCCGTCTTCCGCGTACTCTTCGATTTCCTCCTTTTGCGGGGCAGGTGTTTCATACCCGAGTTCATAGGCGACCTCCTCGCCCGCCTCCATCGTCCCCTCTTTCCATCTGCTTACTTTTTTGTTAAACCTTTCGGTGAAGCCCGCGAAAACCCTGCTTTCCCTTTCCGGGATGTCAAGTCACGGTATTCCCGAAAACATGTCTTAGTTTTTTCAGCTCCGCGTTGAAGGCCTTCGCCGGGATTTCCGTCTCGAGCTGGACGTTGTCTACTTTTATCCTGTTGGGGTTCCTGACCGTGATTATCTTCTTCCATACGACAGGCTTGCCCACTTCGGCGTCGCCCTGGATTGTCTCTGTTTCCAGCGTGACGTTTTCCACGGGGCACACGACAAACACGTCAACATTTTTATAAGCGGAAGAAGTGTCGCTTTCGGCGAGCACGCCAAGCGTGTAATTGCCGCATTCACTCGCGGTGGCGTTCCATGCGAACTCCGCGGATGTGTTCTCGTCTAAAAATGGTATTGTCTGATTTTGATTGGCGACCTCAAAAGATGCGGGCGCGGATAAATTCACCCTTATGTTTTCCGATCTTCCGTAAAGGGACATTATCACGGCTTTGATGCTGAACTCCTCGGTGACGTTAACTTCGAACGGGCTGGTGAGGTCCGAAATTATTATTGTCGAATTGGAAACTGTGACATTGGTTTCGTTCAATGGCTCGGTTATATTAAGGGTTTCATTCGCCTCATTCTCAGGCTGCGTGATATTTGTTGCGTTTAACGTTTCGTCGACATCGACAGTTGCGTTTCCGCCTGTTTCATTCGTCTGCTCTGCTGCGTCCTGCGGCGGGAGCGGGCTTCCTTCCCCCGGAGGCAGGGTTTCGTTGGTTGCATTCTCCCCAAAGGTCCCGTTGGTGATGTTCATCCAGAATTCATTCAGCATACCGTCGCTAACGTCTGACGTGACCTCGTTGTTCGCTGTGATGTATCCCTCCATGGAGAAAGACGTGTTTTCGC
Source organism: Candidatus Aenigmatarchaeota archaeon (assembly GCA_963726265.1). Taxonomy (GTDB): domain Archaea; phylum Aenigmatarchaeota; class Aenigmatarchaeia; order QMZP01; family QMZT01; genus JBGPQP01. Next base: position 737,128 of record CAVSBQ010000002.1, on the reverse strand, counting down.
TCGTGTTCGTAAGGTTGTAGGCGGTTATTACTGCCGCCGGCGCCAGCACAAGGAACATGAACACGGCGACAAGTTGTATCTGGCCCACGCTGCCCAGGCTCGATTTCATGTTGTGGTTGTTGAGCCTGCTCATGGTCTGCTTTTCCTGTTTTTTGGTGAGGCCGTCCTTCATGTAGCACAGCTTCGCGGGGCCTATCTCCCTCTCGTGGATGATGTCCGCGCCCCTCAGCTCGTAGACGTATTTGGTCACCGTGTGCCTGTGGAGCCTGGTCAACTCAGAAATAGTCGTGATAGTCAGGCCTTCCGGATGCTTCTTAAGGAGCTCTATTATCTGTTCCCGCGGAGGCGCGCCGTTCATAGAAACTGAACCCAACCCAAGTTAGTCATACGCTAATGGCCATTAGTGTACAACACTAATAGTATACGTAACTGTCGGATTATATATAGGATAAAAAATTAACAGTTATACTAAGGTTTAAATTGTCGATCGACAATACAATAGCATGTTCGGGTTTCTGCAGGACAGGAAGGTCGGGAAGGGGAAGAAAAATTACATCTCAGACATATCAAAAATCGCTCAAGAGGAGCGCGAAAAATACCTGAAGGGAAAAATAAGGGAGATGATTGCCGAAGAGCTGAAGAACTCGGGCATCACTGAACGTCTTGACGATATTTGCAAGTTCACAAGAAATCTTGAAAAAAACGTCGATGACCTGAAGTCATCGCTAGTCCCGTTGAGTCGGTCGAAATCCGACAGTATAAGGAAACTGAAGATGAAAAGGATTGTGATAGAGACGCTCAGCAAGCACAAGCGGCTGACAGCGTCCGACCTCAGCGTCAAGCTGAATCTGTCGAGAACGAGATGCAGCGAATACCTGACGGAGCTGGAAAAGGACGGCGTGACGAAAGGTGTAGTCATATCCAGGCAGAAATTCTACGAGCTGAACAAGGTCAGCGAGCCTTCGCCTTCAGTATAGACAGCTCCTTTTTTATTTCGGCGAGCTTCCTGCTGTGCCTGTCCAGCGTGATGTCGTATTCCATTTTGGAGATTGCGCCCTTCTCGAAATATTTTTTCTGCGCCTCCTTCAATTTGTTCTCCGTCGCCGCCTTCTCCCTTTCCAGGAACGTTATCCTGCTTTTGCGTTTTCTCGCGGCGGACGCGCTCCTGAGCTTCATCCCTGTTATGAACGCGGCCAGGAAGACGATTACAATAAGCCACAGGTAATCGAGTAGCAAAGCTACGACATCAACGCCTCCTGCCGCACCCGCCCTCTTCAGCGCTTCCTCGCTCTCTATCTCGTCGAGCCTGCTGACCGCATTGTCCAGTATTTTTTCGGCATCATCGAAATTGCCCAGCTTGAACTCAGAAAGGCCTGATGCGAACAGGGCCTTTGCATCAGAAACTTCATAGCCCTTCGCAGTCAGCTCGTATAGCCTCGCCTCCACCGTATCCATGAGGCCGCTGACCCTGAGCGCGCTATCCCGTATATCGAGGACTTTTCTGGCGAGCGCCTCCGATGCCTCATAATATTTTTGCTCCAGCAGCAGCCTTGCTTCGTTCAGCGTGTCATTGGCGTAGGTTACGCTAAAACCGTCCTCCTGCATCTGTCCAATCACGCTATCTGCTTCGCTTATCGCCAGCAGGGCAGAGTCCCTGGTCACTTCGCTGCTTGCAGGCGCGGCTGACAAAAGGAGGATAATCAAGCCCAGTAATAAAAGCCTTCTAAGCATGTTTGTCGCTCCTTGTGATTTCAGCAAGCCTTTCTATCTCTACCATTTCTGCCCTGAGGTCGCCGACCGTTTTTTCATACCGCGTCTTGCCTATTTTGCCGTGCCTGAAATAGCTCTCCTGCGCCTCAGTTATCATGCAGATGGCGCGCTCTTCCTCGGCCTTCAGCCTTTTCAGCGCATCTTTGGCCTTGAGCATCCTGACGCTTTTTGAAAGGATCTCCGTCCTTCTCTTCCTTATGCCGGCGAGTATCCTTTCGTAATTTTCAACATCTCGCAGGTAGCTTTCTGTACCCATCTTTCTCTCGATGAAATGCTCCTTCTGCAGGGCTTCCATGAGCTCGTATGTCTTTTTCTCATCTCCGGCGAGATAGTACAGATCCTTGGTGAGGGACAGGCGCTGTATTTTTCTCCTGCCGAAAACAATCACCGATGCGCAGATTAACGAGGCCGCGGCCAGGAACCACCAGTATTTGTTCACGAATATGAGGATTGCCGAATTCCCGGTTTCGACTGCATATACAAGCATGGCCCCGCTTATCCTTCCCTCCGCCATCCTGTAATCGCCGCGCTGGAAAGCCGCTTTCGCCAGGAAAAGCATCTTTTCGCTCTCGGCGAGGCTGATGCCCTGGCTTTTCATGCCTTCCAGGTTTTTCTCTGTCATGCTTATCTGCCCGCTAAGCTTGAAGGCGGAATCCCTGATGCCCGTCGCCTCTTCGGACAGCTCCTTCGCCCTGTCATAATTGCCATCGTCCAGCGCCTTCCCGATTTCATCGACCAGCGCGCCTATTTCTTTGGTGTCGAAGCCGGCTTCCGCCATCTCGTTCATGGCCGCTTCCGCCTTTTCAAGGTAGCCCGCGGTTTCGTTGCCTATGAACTTGTGGGTGACCAGCATGACTTTTACGCTGTTTTCAGCGCTCCTTTTGTCGCTGCCTTCGGTGAACTCGCCTTTCACGCTGACATTCAGGTAATATTCGCCGTAAACGGCGTAAACTGGCGCCCTTATCTCGACGTCGAAATACCTGGTTTCCTTGTGCGCTATTTCATCGATGCGCGAAGGTGAGAAACTGATGAAGGTCTGGGGATAGCCGGAAAGCGACAGGCGGACGCCGGTGAGCTTTGCGCCCGAAATGTTGTTGGTGACTCCGATTCTGATGGCCTGACTTTCGCCTCTGTTGACGTCAAGCCTCGAAGGTAAAGCAAGCCCGATTTTGTATTCCCTCCCGACGCCGGCAATTGAGGTCAGAGTCGTGCCTCCGCTCGTGCCGCCGCCGGGAAGCGAGCAGTCGTCGTCCGTTACATATGAACAGCCGTTGCCGCAAACGCCGTCGTCATTGCTGCACAAAACGCCTATCGAAACTGATGCAGACCCGTTAATACTCTGGTTGCATGTCGCATTGGCGCATATGGCATATGTTCCAGGCGCAACCGTAGCGGGATTAATAGTAATGGTCATGTTATTAAAGGATGTTGTCACCGGACGTTTATGTTCCCTAAATTAACGCTATAGTTGCCTGAGACTATGCCCCAGCCGTTCGGCAAATTCCACTCATAGAATCGTGTTGTTGGCAGTTTCATTTCCTATGTTTTTTATCACGCCTGTCAGATTGAAGGTCTGGCTTTGATTGACGGAAGTCATAAGGAGAAATGATGTAAAAATATGAAGTAGGGACCACCTGTATACGAATTCATGGTAACGTTTATTGTCATCCGTCTCGGTGGCGTTGCCGTTTTTTCTGGTTCGTATGGTTCGGCGGATATGTTTATTGTAAAATTCTTTTCGCTGTCACGATATTCGAACAAACCAGTAATGTTTATTTCTATTGTGCTTTTGTTCGAAAGTGAAAATTGATAACTTGTACTTCCATTATAATAAATTTCGTCAGTCAGTGCCCACGCCACAACTTCCGATATTGTTCCAGTCATCAACTAAATGAAAAAAAGCATTTTGTCTCCCGTGTTATTTACAACCAATATTCCCGACTTAGCAATCCTGTTGCATTTAATATTTCCGACTGTTGCCCAAATCTGGGATGTGCATTGATAATCCATGTAAAATCCAACTGCCACAGTAACGTTATAAATAGATGAATTGCCGCCGTGACCAAGAGTGTATCGTTGGACCATATCATGTAATCGTAAACTCCTCACCTTCAATGTTTATGTTGATGGATACCTCCCATTCCGTAAGCCTGTTATCTTGTCATCCTATTATGTTCATCCAAAGTCTGGTCCAGTGCGCTCTCTAACTGGAAAACGCCATGGCTCACATTGCTGTGTCCGTCATGTTAGCAGTGACATTGATTTCATGACTCCGGGGTCTTTATGTCATCCTTGCGATGGCGAAAGCGTTATGCTGTTTACTACCGGCGGACTGACGGCGTCGACGTAAAAGGTGCGGTTGGAAGACCATGCGCTTTCCGTTGCGTTGTCGTGACGCCAGGCATGCCCACTTGTGGGCTCCGTCTGATATGTTGCTGATGGTCCAGTTTACGGATTCGTTGTAATGATCCGCGGCGCCTTTTATGTAAGAGGAGTAAATCTCATCCGCGCTCAGAACGCGGTTGAAGGCGATGAACTCGTCGTAGACGCCCGTCTGCTGAGAACCGCCTGCCTTGTTGCTGCCCAAATACATATTGGTTCCGAATGACGAGCCATGTTCAGTATAACTTCCTATACAAGAAGTGGAACTATTTGAACCATCCACGAAAAGATCAGTTTCGCAAGTGCCTGCGTTATTGTAAAGATCCCACAATAAAACTACATGATGCCATTCTGAGCCCCAGGCAATTGGATATTCCGCGGATAAAATGTTTTCGGGATTGGCATTGTCGATAAATTCGAATTTGAGCGACCCGCTTTCCGTATAAAGTTTGATGCGATTCCCGATGCCGCCATACGAGTCAGTGGAAAAAAGGTAAAGATTATCTCCGCTGGTATCCGGCATTATCCAGAATTCCAGCGAGCCCTTGTCATAGTTGAGGTTGCCGGCTGTCGGGTAAGTGAGCGTGTCGGTTTCGTTGATTCTGACGCCCTGCATGAATTTGGTGGTGGCGAAATCCGTCTCTGACGCCGTTCCGCTTTCTCCGCCATCGCATGTGTAAGTGCCGTCGAAGCGGCAAAGCAGCGTCGTGCTGGCATCGCTTTCGGTTTCCATTATTTTTTTGGTGTTGTAAACGGCGAAGGAACCGTTTATGTCGGTGAAAAGGGAGACGTTGTAGACGTTGCCGTCGTCGCTGGCGTTGCAAACGAATGTCATGTTGCTTGCGGATGAAACGTTGCCATCGCCTGGCGAGACGAGCGTCACACTGGGGGATGCGGCAAAGGCATACTGCTGCAGGAACGCCAGAAAAACGATAAGCATAAGCAGGGCTAGAAGTGCCTTTTTAACCATAATATATTAAATAAAATTGGTGGATAATAAAGGTAAAAACATGTTTAAACGTCTGGGAAAATTTGCCATCGCGGCGATGCTGGTTTTACTTTCCACGGCCATAATTTTTTCGGTGCTTGTTACGAAGGCGAATGACACCGGCATGACAGCAATAAACAAGCCTGAAATGAGCATGTCTGCTGACAAGGAAGTCTACCGCTCCGCGGAGGAAATGGAAATAAACGTAAGCGTGACTCTCCCGGAGGATGATGTCGTGACGCTGAAACTTTACGGCATCCCTGACAGCAGGGGAAATTACAGGGTAAACGAGGAAAGGAACGTGAGCGTTGGGATGCTGGGAACGAACGAAACCTTCGTCTTCCGCATGCCGAGCTGCTACGGCTGCGCGGGCGTTGCGCCCGGTGATTACGACATCGTCATGGAAGCTCTGGAAGAGCGGCGAGTTAATCGGAAACTGCTCGAAAACGGTCAGACTCGAGAAATAAGCTGTTTTTATTTCCCATTTGAATTAATTAATAAGCCAGTGAACTGACACAGGCTTGCCTGTGTCTTACGCTGGACGGGCCCGTAGCTCAGCCGGAAGTCAGACGACGCAGACTTCGCCTTCGTCCTTTCGTCTGGCACTAGAGCGTCAGCTTGCGGAGCTGGAGGCCGCGCGTTCGAATCGCGCCGGGCTCGTGAAGCCAGGTCAAAGAGTTGAACAAAAATATAAAGCATTTACGCATCAATTAAATACGCATGGGGCTGTGAGGTAGTCCGGCATCCTGGCGGGCTCCAGTTGAAAATGCACAATTGTGCATTATTGGAGCGATGAGGGTATTTTGAGGAATATCCTGTGAAAGAGAGATACCCGCATACCTGGGTTCGAATCCCAGCGGCCCCATGTATTTTTTTCACGACAGCTTTTTTATTCTGGGCAGAACAAAGATTAAGCATGAGGGGACAGACGGCCTTCGAATTCATGGTGATGGTCATTTTCATTCTCGCTTTCATCACGCCAATCTGGGTATACCTGTTCCAGGTTCAGAACCAGACAAACGACCAGTTCGTGCTTTCTTACGCAAAAAACGCGGTGACCCAGATCGCCAAGAAGGCGGACCTCGTGTATTCCCAGAGGATGGATGCGCGGGTCAAAATAGAGGTGTACATACCCAGAGGCGTCGAATACATAAACATCTCCGGGAACGAGATAAACATGCGCGTGACGTCGAATTCCGGCCCGGTTGACGTTTTCGCGACGTCGATAGCGCCACTGCAGGGAGACATTCCGGCCAGCGAAGGCCTCTACTGGGTTTTGATAAAGGCGGAAGGCAGCTACGTTAACGTAACGCTCGCCTGATATCACAGCAAAACAGAAAATGTGTGAAATTATGAAAATAATTGAAATCGCCGCGGTCTGCGTAGTGCTGCTCACCTTTGCTGCAAGCGTGTATTTCTACGGCCAGATGCCGGACGTAATGGCGTCGCACTGGAACGAACGCGGCGAAGTCGATGGTTACATGCCTAAATTCTGGGCGCTGTTCCTAGTCCCGGTGATGTCAGCGGCCATGCTCCTGCTTCTGGTAGCCATACCGAAAATAGACCCGCTTAAGGCGAATGTCGCCAAGTTCAGGAAGCACTACGACAGGTTCATCGTGATGCTGCTTGCGTTCATGCTCTACATCCACCTTCTAACCATAATATGGAGTACAGGGACGTCATTCAATATCATGCAGGCCATGTCTCCGGCTTTCGGCATCCTTTTCTACTACTGCGGCATTCTCGTGGCAAATGCGAAGCAGAACTGGTTCATCGGCATACGAACTCCATGGACCATGAGCAGCGAGAAAGTGTGGGACAAGACCCACCGCCTGGGCGGCAGGCTGTTCAGGGCCGCCGGCATAATCGCATGCCTCGGCATATTGGCGCCGGATTACGCGATAGTGCTGGTCCTTGCCCCGATGATCGTATTCATGGCCTACGCCGTGGTTTACTCGTATCTTGAACACCAGAAGCTCCAGAGGGGGAAATGACATGAAGGCGCAGGTCGCTCTGGAATTCATGTTCATATTCGGGGTCTTCCTCATGGGAGTTACGGTGGTCGCGCTTTCCGCATGGAACGGCGTCGCGAATGCCGAAAAAGCATCTGTCGATTTCGAGGCGAGAAGGATACTGAACCTCGCGTCGGACATGATAAACACCGCCTACCTGGAAGGCGACGGCTTTTACATAGGTTTCGCGGTGCCTGGGAAGATAGGCACGCAAAACTACACCATCCAGATAGAAGGCAGCATGCTGTGGCTCACCGTGAGCGAAAATTCCTATTCGGACAGGCTGCTCACTCCGAACATAACGGGAAGCCTGGCGAAGGGCGAAAACACGCTCTCGAACGTCAACGGCGTGGTCGTGATATCATGAATGGAGCATGCGTAAAACGCAGGAAGGCGCAGGTGTGGTCGCTGGATTTTGCCACGTCGTTCGTCATCTTCATGCTCGTCCTCATACCGCTTTTTTTCATATGGAGCTACGTCAACACCCAGAACCAGCAGCAGCTCATTTTCGATGACCTTGAAAACACGGCGCTCTCGGTTTCGGACGCCCTCGTCCGGACAAAGGGGCTTCCCGAGGACTGGAATCCATCGGATGTCAGCGTCATAGGTCTCGCTTCCGAAGAGAACGTGCTGAATGCGACGAAAGTCTCCTACCTGCTGGCCATGGGGAGCGCGGACTACAACATGACGAGAAACATTCTGACTGGCGGGTATGACTTCTTTTTCAACCTCACCGACCTCAACGGGACGTCTTACGGCACCATAGGCTCCAAGGCGGAAAACAGGATGGTTGTCCCGCTTGAAAGGTATTGCTTGTACAATGACAGGATTGCAAAACTGGAATTCTCGCTTGTCTATTAGAAATCGCTTTCCGCTTTCGAAGCTAAAGCTCCATTTCCAGCATCTTGTATTTCACTTTTATCCTGTAGCCCGCCTCCTTTATCTTCTTTATCGCCTCTATGTCCTGCGCCCCTTTTTTAGAAAGAAATTCCTCCAGGCCGAGTTCGACGGCCGCAATAGGGTTCACGATGCTGACCGTAATTTCCTTGTCATTGAGCTCTATCTCTGCGGCTGGCACATTCCTCATGTAAATCATGAAATGCGCCCTGCCGACGATAGTCCTGAAAATATCACCAAGAATGTCCATGTTCATCAACCCGCATTACTGGCTTACTTTTTCTTCTCGAATGGGACAATGACGAACTCCACGTTGCCGCTGACCTTGACCTTGGAGCTGCCTATCTTGAACTCGACGCCGTTGAGGTTTACCTTTGTCTTCGTCTCCTTGCCCTCGAGGATTTCGAGCAGCTTCGCCAGGAATTCTTCCTTGTCCTTGACCATGTCTTCCAAAATGCCCATCGCATCACCTCTGTGTTGTTTTTACTCCATGCCCAATTTGTGCTATTACAGATATTGCAGATTATACACATTATTTTGAATATCTAAATTATATATTCATTTCAATTTATATCTGCCTTACGCCAATTCTAAAATAACATGTACAAGCAAGTCATCGTCGTCCGCAAGGACCTGAAGATGGACAAGGGCAAGCTCGCTGCGCAGGCGGCGCACGCGTCGCTGGAGGCCTACAAGAAAGCGGATGCGGACGACGTCTCGGCATGGGAGGCGGAAGGCATGAAGAAGGTCGTTGTCGCCGCAAGCGACGTAAAGGAACTGATGGCAATAAAGGAGCTGGCAAAAGAGGCGAAACTGCCATACGCCGTCATCCGCGACGCGGGCAAAACCCAGCTGGAGCCGGGCACCGTGACGGCGATGGGCATAGGGCCTGCTGAAGAGGGAAGGCTTGACCGCATAACAGGCAGGCTCAAACTGCTCTGAAAATGACGTAAACGTTAATTTTATCACTACTTATGAGGACTAAAAAAATATAGGTATTTAAAGCTTTCTACCAAGAAGATTATAACCAAACTGCTCTCAAATCGCTTTAAACGGGATAAGTGGTGATGTTATGGATGAGGACCATACGGTCAAAACGGGCGTCGACCTCGCCTTCAAGCTCGTGCTGCTGAACAAGAGGATGCCTGTGAGCACGATAGCGAGGATACTTGATTTCAACCAGAAATACACTGAAAGGATGCTTGGCATCCTGGAACGAAAAAAAATGGTCAGGATGAACTACAAGCTGTTCCGCGAACCCGAGGTCATGGTCAACAACGGGCACGAGGATTTGCTTGACGAAATTGACAAAATAGGAGCTTCCGGATGGATGATAACGTGCCCGAAGGACGAGCGCGGCGTGATGTTCACGACATCCTGCCAGAACTGCAAGCATTTCATGGACGTCAAGGGGCAGCTCACCAAAAAGAGGGGCGGCTTCCACTTCAAACCGGAAAACGTCGTCTGCGGCTGGTGCAAAAAGCCGGAGGCGATGTAAATCTTGGAAAACATACCTTATTTAAATTTTATATTTACACTAGATAGAAGTGAGGAGCTGATGCTATGTTCAAGGGTATTTTGAGCAAGGGTTTTGTCAAATATAGTCTGGTAATTTTAGTGCTCGTTTTATGCGCTGCTTCAGTCGCTATTTTGAAGCCAAGTTCTGGAAAAGCAACGGATGCCGTTCTCGATACGGGAGGCGGCAATAATGTCGAAATTCTGAATTTTCAGGAGACAGGAAACGGCGGCGACTCTGAAGGGACGTTAGCTCCTCCCCCCAAGACAACGACTACTCAGCAGACAGGCGGCAGCTCCAGCAGCAGTTCAGGCTCGGGCAGCTCTGGCCTTGCTTCTGGCTTCTCTTCAGGTGGTGGAGGGGGCGGCGGGACTATCGCCCAGTGCGTTCCAAAATATCATATGGCATGCTTGAATATGGCATGCGTACAGGTCTCCGGCGAAGGCCCAAACACTTGCGCATCAAATACCGATTGTTATTACATGCGCTGCGATTACGGCCAGCAGGCATGCACTCCGGCGGCCGGAAACCAGGCCGATGAATGCTCCAATTTTAACCAGTGCATCCATTCCGAATGCCGTGACTGGTCATGCGTCATAATAGACGGCAAGGGGAATAACACCTGTGCCACTGATCAGGACTGCAGGGAAGACTGCATCCCTCCATATCTCCAGATAAGCAAGAGCGCGCTGCCCGGCGAGGCCACATGCCAAAAAACCGCGATAAACCTTAAGGTTGAAGGCAAAGGCGACGCGTGCGGCCAGTATTACCCGATAGACGTTATTATTGTTTTCGACAAGTCCGGCAGCATGGACGACGACGGCTGGGACGGAACGATAAGCGATTACCAGCCGATAGGCGACGCCAAGAATGCTGCCAAGACATTCGCTGGCCTTCTTAAAACGAATGACAAGGCCGGACTGGTTTCATTTTCAACTGTCGCAACCCTGGACCAGACACTCACGTTTGACAAGCAGGCCGTTAAGGACAAGATAAGCGCCATGTCCGCGGGCGGATGGACGAACATGAGCCATGCGCTTGAGCTTGCGAACAAAGAGCTTGTCACCGATGGCAGGCCTGAGGTCAAGTGGATAGAAGTCCTGCTTTCAGACGGCAACAACAACTGCGGCATGAGCAACCCGCCAAGCGATTGCCACAACAAGGTGTTTGCAAGGGCGAACGAGGCGAAGGACGCGGGCATAACAATTTATACCATCGCTCTAGGCGAAACCGCCAACCAGACGCTTATGGAGTACGTGGCGAACATAACCGGCGGCGACTATTATTACGCGCCGGACAGCAGCGATCTCGAGGCGATTTACGAGGACATAGCACAACATGTCACGACCATCGCCGCCAGCAATGTTTTTGTTTACGACTACCTGCCGGCGTATGTCGTGCTCAACGAGTCCACGCTGCCGCCAGAATGCTCTTACGACGCTGTCACGAGATTGGTGACATGCGACCTTGGCATAATAAACATAAATGAGACTGCCAATTTGCAATTCGATGTTTATGTCAATCAGCTTGGCTACAATCTTACGAACGTCTATCCCAGCTCCGGCGTTTCATATAAAGACTATAACGGCTCGAGCCAGTTCATGCCGTTCCCGGAAACTCATGTGACGGTTCACGGCTTCAACGGCTCCGAGGAAATATGCAACGACACGTATGACAACGACTGCGACGGACTCATAGACTGGAATGATACGGACTGCAGGCACGACATATGCAATTATAATGCGCTCACATGCGACAATGTCCCAGAGTATCTTCAGGGAGATGCGTGCGAAACCAGCAGCGACTGTTACCACATGACATGCAATTACGGCCAGCTGGCATGTACACCCATTGCAGGCGAAGATGAAGATGAGTGTTCGACATGGAATGACTGCCAGTTCTGCGGCAACGGGATAGTCGACGGCTCCGAGGATTGCGAGCTGCCGAACACCTTTGACAACTCTTATTGTTTGCAACAGACAACCGAGTGCAGCGGCACCAAACTTGGAACCAGGGACGCCTTAGGCGACTGCGACGAAGGCTGCGGCTGCGAGTATGACCCGTTCACGTATGCGTGTGTTAACGGTCAGTGCGGTGCGACATGCGCGATTAACGGTGATTGTAACGCATCGACCTGCTCGCATACTTACAATGATTATTGCACCGGAAAGAAGCTGACCGAGTACGACTCGGACAAGATAATGGACTCGACCAATGTTACTAATTCGACTGCGAACACGTGCCTGGAGGGATGTGACTGCACGGAGAATTCTGTCACGTGCAACCCGCCTTCGACGAACATGTATTGCGTGAAAGACGTGTGCGGCGCTGAGTGCGACAAGAACGGCGACTGCGCCGATTATTGCGACGGCAGCATCAAACACACGGGGAGAACCTGCGGCTGGTGCTCGACTTGTATGTGCAGCGCCGGAACAACCGTAAACTGCAACTCTCTTGACGGCTGGTATAACACCAGCGAAACGCAGTGGGTGGATAACGGCGTGTGCAAGGAGAAGGAACAGAAGAAGCAGGAATACAGGGATTACAATTGCGGGACTTCGCCTGCGGTTGACTGCTATTACAGCGTGACCAATACGAAATGGATTAATACCGGCGCTACGAGGAACAAAGAAAATGGAACTAGCTGTAACGATGGTCTGTGGTGCACTGATAACGATGTCTGCACTGCTGGTACCTGCGGCGGAAGCGAAAGGGACTGCTCTGATGAAACGGCATGCACCCATGACTCGTGCGACGAGATAAATGACATGTGCAGCCACACTCCCGACGACTTAGAATGCGACGATGGACTTTGGTGCAACGGCCAGGAGACCTGCGATGTGGAGCTTGGTTGCGTCGGCGGAACGCTTGTTGACTGCAGCCAATACGACATAGACGAGGTCGCGACATGCTTCAACAACCCCGACAGCATAAATTTCACATGGGATTATGGCGCGGGTTTCATAAGCATATGCAACGATGAAACGGACAGCTGCACTACGGGCTCGCAGTCGCTTACGCACACGTGCAATGTCAGCTGCGGCGCCGAGTGCGATTCCATCCACGGGTGCACAAACTCGACGTGTTGTGAAACGTATGATGATTACTGTACGGGCATGAAGCTCACGGAATACGACAGCGACAAGGTTATGGATTCGACAAATGTTTCGGATTCCTGCGCCAATTCCTGCACCGAAGGATGCGCGTGCACTGATTGCGATGCGGACTGTTCGCCTCCGGAAACAAACACGTATTGCGTCAAGGGCATCTGCGATGCGCAATGCGATTCGAATGATGATTGCACATGCCAGCATGACGGATGCGTAGGAAAGGATTATTACGATTATCCAGTACAGGGCGCTTGCAGCGAGGGATGCGCATGCGATCAGGGTTCATGCACGCCATCGATAAATTATAATGACCCGAGATGCTCGCACAAGGTTTGCAATTACGCAAACCTGACCTGCGCCGTCATTGAAGGCAGCGGGACAGACCAGTGTTCGACGTGGCAGGACTGCCAGTTCTGCGGCAACGGCATAGTCGACGGCTCCGAGCAGTGCGAGCTGCCGAATACGTTCAATAACATATTCTGTTCACAGACGACGTCCCAGTGCAACGGCACCAAGCTGGGGACGAGAGATGGCTTTGGCAACTGCACTAACTCGTGCGGTTGTTTGAACGACCCGTTCAGTTACAGTTGCATCAAAGGTCAGTGCGGCGCGACATGCGCGATTAACGGTGATTGTAACGCATCGACCTGCTCGCAGACATACAACGATTATTGCGCCGGAAACAAGCTCACGGAATATGACAGCGATAAGATAAAGGATTCGACCAATGTTACGAATTCGACTGCGAACACGTGCCTGGGGGGCTGTGATTGCACACAAAACCCTGTTACGTGCAATCCGCCTTCGACGAATACGTATTGTGTGAAGGGAGTGTGCAATGCGAGTTGCGCAGTGAACAGCGATTGTGATGATGGTAACGTGCATACGCTTGATACGTGTGACGTGAGCAACTGCTCCTGCAAACATCAGTTTTTGCCATATTGTGGTGATGGTAACGTCAACGCCAGCACCGGAGAGCAGTGCGAGCTGCCGAATACGTTCAATAACATATTCTGTTCACAGACGACGTCCCAGTGCTCAGGCTACAAACTTGGCACGAGGGACGCTTACGGTGACTGCGGTGCTTCGTGCGGATGCGGCTATGACCCGTTCACGTATGCGTGCGTTAAGGGTTCAGTGCGGTGCGACATGCGCGGTCAATGGGGATTGCAGTGCATCGACTTGTTCGCAGACGTATAACGATTACTGCAGCGGGAATATCCTCGTGGAGTATGACAGCGACAAGATAATGGATTCGACTACAGTGACGAACTCCTGCGCCAATACGTGCAATGCCAACTGCGCCTGCACATCATGCACGCCCAGCTGCTCTCCGCCCGGCACGAACAGCTATTGCGTCAAGGACGTGTGCGGAGCTGGATGCGGCTCGAACGCCGACTGCACATGCCAGCAGGACGGATGCGTAGGAGCGGACTGGTATGATTACCCTGACTACGGAACGTGCAGCGACTGCGCATGCGGCGTCTGCACGCCCGTGATAACCAAGTGCGATGCCAGATGCATGAGCAGCTGCGAAATCCAAGTGAACACGGGCCACGACATGAGTCCTAAATGGGGCTATGTCTACACGGCGACTGATGACATATGGATAATGGCAACCGACGTGAGCGGCGGCGCATGCAACGGCATGATGGTGGACATAACATACTGGTGGTGTTCCTGCCCGTCTAACGATCCGCAGCAGATAGCCATAGAAACCAACAGGAGCACATGGACGCCGAAATACGACAGGCTCTGCACCTCCGATGCGGCAGGCGCCAGCAACCCGACGCGCACCCTTGCGTGCGGTCCCTGTAGTGTGAAGATGTATCATCCCAAGTTCCCGCAGGACAACGGTGTTAAATACTGGACCGGCGTCGGCAGTCGCCGAAGGGACTTTCCAGATAGACATACCGAAGAACGACGATTGCTACTCAAGGTCGTATGCGGTTGCGCTGGCATGCGCCGGGCAGAACGAAGACCAGCCAACCTGATTTTTTTAATTTTTCAGGTCATGCGGCTGCATTTATAAGGCAGCCCATAAATTTATTTATTACGTGAAATCCATGACTGACGAAAAACTCAGCGAGCAATACGTACTCTACCAGATACTCGCGCAGAACCTCGAAACGCTGAAGCAGCAGCTGCAGTTCGTCGAGCAGCAGATGCTGGAGCTGAGGTCGACGCTGATGTCCATCGATGACGTCAAAAAAATGGGCGAAAAAAACGAAATCCTGCTCCCGCTGGGAAGCGGGTGTTACGGGAGCGGCAGCATAACGGACCGCGGACGCATCCTTGTAAACGCGGGCGCGGGCATCTTCATAAACGAGGAGATAGGCTCGGCGAAAGCGCTGCTCGAGCAGAGGACGGCGGAAGTCGAAAGGGCAGGAGCGGAGATTCAGCAGCAGGCAGAAAAAATAATAGCCCAGATGAACGAAATCGCCATGGTTATAGAGGAAGCCGCCAGGAAAGAGGGCGGCAAACCTTAATTTAACGGCGCGGGCATATTTTATAATATGATACTTGCGCTTCTTTCAATACCCGTCGTACTTTTCAGCCTGATGGCCGTCCGCTCGAAGGACCTTCTTTTATCCGTGATATTCATGGGCGTCGTGTCCATGTGCCTTGCCGTCATTTTTCTCGTCCTGCAGGCGCCGGACATAGCCATAACGGAGGCGTCGGTGAACGCGGGCCTCGGGACCCTGATTTACGTCATAGCCGTAAAGAAGACGAGGAGGCATGAGGCATGAACGGGAAAAACGCCGCGCTCCTGCTGATGCTTCTGATGTTTTTCATTCTCATAATCGGCGTTTTTGCCCTGCCGTCATTCAGCGCGTGGAGAAACAAGGATGTCGCCAGGTATTACATGGACAACAGCCTGGAAAAGACGGGCTCGTCCAGCGTCGTCTCGGCGATAGTCTGGGACTTCAGGGGTTTCGACACCATGGGCGAGGAAACCGTTTTGTTCACCGCGACGGCCGGCATCCTGACCCTGATGGCCGTCGGCTTCAGGAGGAGGAAGTGAATGGACGTCATAATAAGGACCGTTATAAAGGGCATCTTCCCCTTCATCCTGCTGCTGGGCTTTTCCATCATCTTCCACGGCCATCTCACACCCGGCGGCTCGTTCCCCGGTGGGGCGGTGGTCGCCTCGGGCTTCGCCCTGGTCGCGGTCGCCTTCGGCCTGAAAACCGCCGAGAAGCTGATAAGCGAGGAGACTACGCACATAATAGAAGGCCTGGTGGCGCTCATGCTCGCGGGGCTTATACTTTACGAATCCTTCATAAGGAAATACGTCGGCCTTACCGGCCAGTTTTTCAACCTCTGGAGCTCGCCGACCGTGCTGTCGCTCAACGTCGCCGGGGGCCTCATGGTGATGTCGGCGCTCATACTCGTCGTGTTCCTGGTGATCAGGGAATAAGTGATAATGATGCTGGAAACCTTCGTAACCGGTGCTGTCCTCGCCGTCATGGGCATATACTGCGTGACTGCCAAAAGGAACCTTGTCAAGAAGCTGATAGGCCTGGGCATATTCACGAATTTCATCCACCTGATGCTGATATCCATCGGCTTCAAGGAAGGCGGCATCGCGCCTATAATAATCCCGGAAAACGTCGGCTTCTTCGCAGCCGCCGCAGTCGACCCGCTGCCGCAGGCGCTGGTCCTCACGTCGATAGTCATCCAGCTTAGCGTCACCGCGCTGGGCCTGAGCATAGCCATACTCGCCTTCCGCCACTTCAGGACGCTGGACACGGAAAAGATGAGCAGGCTGAGGGGTTAGAAATGCTTGAATATCTTATAACGATACTGATAGTTTCGGCCTTCCTGATGCTGACCATCAGGAGGGATTTCATAGCGGTAGCGGCGATACTGCTTTCCTTCTTTTTGCTCACCACGCTGTTCTTCCAGAGCGGCATAGCGGTGGTCAGGTACGGGGGATGGATGCCGCCCTTCGGCATCGTTTGGGAGGTCGACAGGCTCAACGCCTTCATCGGCCTCATAATAACGGGCATGGCGTCGCTGGTCGCGATATATTCGATAAAATGCATAAAGGACAGGAGGCACAGGTTCTACACGCTGCTCTGTCTGATGACGGCGGGATTGCTCGGCGTGTGCCTGACGGGCGACATCTTCAACATGTATGTCTTCTTCGAAATCCTCTCGATATCATCTTACGGGCTCGTGGCCTTTTTCCTTGATAAGAACGCGATAGAAGGCGCGTTCAAATATCTCGTCATGGGCTCGCTAGGCAGCTCGCTGCTCCTGCTGGGGATAGCCATACTTTACGGCCTCACGGGGACGCTGAACTTCGCCGACCTCGCGCTTCGCGTTTCGCACTCGCGCGAATTCATGATAGCGCTGGGCCTGATAATAGGCGGCTTCAGCCTGAAGGCTGCAATAATGCCGTTCCACATGTGGAAGCCCGATGCGATAGAAGGGACGCCAATACCCATGGGAGCGCTCTTTTCGACCGTGACGGCGGCGATCGGTGTTTACGGCATCCTGAGGCTGCTCTTCGTGTTCGGCATGCTCCAGCTGAATATCATGCTGATAATCCTAGGCGTCATAACTATGCTCGCCGGCGCATTGCTGGCGCTCGTTCAGGTCAACGTCAAGCGCATGCTCGCGTATTCAGGCATATCGCAGGTAGGCTATATCGTGATGGCGATAGGCCTCGGAACATACGCTGGTTACGAGGCAGGGCTTTACCACATCCTCAACAACGCGCTGATAAAAGGCCTGCTGTTCATGGCGATCGGATGCGTAATCTACATAACGGGAAAGGAAAACCTCGATGAAATGGGAGTGCGCAATCGCACGCTGCTGGTGTGCACAGGCGTGGGCGTGCTGTCGATGGCAGGCGTCCCTCCTTTGAACGGCTTCGTCTCGAAATGGCTCATCTTCATGGCCACGTGGGAGGTAAACCCCCTGCTCACCATCCTGGCCATAACGGCGTCCGCGATAACGCTGGCGTATGGCCTGAAAATATTCTCGTCCGTGTTCCTTGCACAGAAAAAGACCGAGGGAAAAATCCCCGCGACCATGCTATTGCCCGTGATAATCCTGACGGTATTGTGCGTGGTGATAGGCGTTTTCCCGCAACTGGGAATGGCTATCGTCAAGCCAGCGGTAGACGCTTTATTAAATCAGAATCAATATATAACTGCCGTCCTGGGAGGCGGCTAAGGGGATGGCATGTTCGAATACTGGTCGCTCTTCATTTTGACTTTCGCCGGCTTCATCGGCCTGGGGCTGCTCATATATTCACTGGGCAGCAGGAAGGCCAGGCCCGAGGAATAGGAAATATGACACGTATACCTGCGGCGAGCCGTTCCCCAAGGTCAGCGTGGGGCCGGACAACCTATACCAGGCAATAAGGAAGAACCTCGGCATCGAGGATATCCAGAAAATACATACTGGAAAGCTTTCTGATTACCTGCTGTGGATGATGGCGGGTTTCATTTTCGTCTTGCTTATGGTGATGATGCTGTGAAGGAAGAAATGCTGAAAATCGAACCTGATATAATCGCAAAAAGGGCGAAGATAAAAAAATCTTTAAGCAATAAAATAGCAGGCTATTTCAGGAAAAAGTCGCCCTGGATCCTGCATCTCGGCTGCTCGGGCTGCAACGGCTGCGCCATCGAGATACTCGCTGCGCTGACTCCGAAACACGACGTCGAGCGCTTCGGCATAGTCGCGAAGGGCTCGCCGCGCCATGCCGACATTCTGGTCGTGGAAGGGCCGGTGAACGCGAAGATGAAGGAGCGGCTGCTTGCGATATACCAGCAGATGCCGGAGCCGAAATACGTCATCGCCTTCGGTGCATGCCCGATATCGAACGGCGTCTTTTACGACAGCTATAATCTTGCAGGCCCGCTCGATAAAATCATACCTGTCGACGTTTACGTGCCCGGCTGCCCGCCAAAGCCGGAGGCGCTGATAGAAGGGATTGTAAAGGTAATGGAGAAGATGTAAAATCAAGGGACTGCGAAGTCAAGGAATAAATGCGACTAGGGAGAATGCCAATGCACGTTGAAAATTATATCAAAAAATTCAGGCTGAAAATCGAGGGCGAAAATGTCTGGATGGAGATGGGAAAGGCGGAGCTTCTCTCGGAGCTGAGGCATCTGAAAGCGATCGGCCTCGACCGCATATCATCGATAACCGGCGTCGACACGGGAAAAAACATAGAGGTCATATACCACTTCATCCACAATAAAAAAACGCTGAACATACGCATCTCGCTGGACAGGAAGAACCCCGTCGTCGAGAGCATAACCAAAATATATCCCGGAGCGAACCTGTTCGAGCGCGAACTCTCGGAGATGCTGGGCGTCGAGGTCAGAAATCATCCCAATCCCAAAAAACTTTTCCTTTCGGACGAGTCCCCGCATACGCCGCTGAGAAAGACCTAGCGCTTGTTTCTCATTCGAAGCCTATCGCGTAATATGCAACCACGGAAGAAAAATCGCCCGTTGCGTCCCCTGAATTCGTGTGATTTATGACCTTCGCTTTCTTCAGGCCAAGCGCTTTCGCCACGCTCATCGCGACGGCAATCGGGCCGTAGCCGCATACTGACGCGTCGTTCCTTTCGAGCGTCCTGAAGAAACCGGCGACGTCGAGCTTTTCTATTTTGTCCACTGCCTTCGCATCCTTCGAGGCCGCGACCTCCGCCGGCAGGTAATGCGAGAAATCCGACGACGCGATGACGCACGCGTCCCTGTTCTTTATCGTTCTGGCTATGTGCTGACCAAGCTCCATGCATTTCTCCATGAAAGCTTCGAAGTAGTCGGCATTGGCTATGCTTATGGGGACGAACCTGAATTCCTTGAAGCGGTACTGGAGGAATGGCAGCTGGACCTCGATGGAATGCTCGTGCATGTGGGCGAGGTCATCTTCCTCGACGACTGCGCATTTTTTAATCTCCTTCGCCAGAGCGGAATCGATTTCGACCGCTCCAAGCGGCGTTTCCCATCTGCCGGAGCCCATTATCGAAAATTCCGGGCCGAGGGCGTTGTGGTTCGGCCCTAGTATGACGAACGTTTTCGCTGGTTTGAGCGAGGCAATCGCGCAAGCCGCCGTCCTGCCCGAATACTCGTAACCTGCATGTGGCGAAACGACGCAGGTGAACCTGTTGCTTCTGGCGCCGTCAAAAAGCCTCGAAAGCATGCGCTCCAGCTCTTCTCTCGCGAGCGGATAAAACATCCCGGCGACTATCGCCCTTCTGAGCATGATTCCTAATTGTTTTCGCCTTTAAAAAAATTTATTATTGGCTAGATGTAAGAAATCTTCAGCTTCTTCTTGACGTGCTTGAGCGGCTCGAGGAAGTAGAAGTCGAAGTCGCAGGTCAGCTTGGTCCTCACCTTGTAGTTCTTGTTGAATATCCTCATGCGGAACTCGACCGTCTTGCCTATCTCCAGCAGGCTTACGTCTATCTTCGTCCTGAGTTCCTTGGAATAGAATGACGAGTAAATCGTGTAATCCACGCTGTTGAACATATTCTCGTAGCCGAACTCCGGGAAGCCCTCGACTACCTCGACGCGGTCGACGGTTATGCTGTCCTGTTTGTGGCCGGTCGCGGAGTCCGTGCAGTTGTAAGTCGCGCGTATATTGCGCAGCGGAACCTTGGTCGCGGTTATGTTGAGATAGAAGTCCGGCTTCTTGTCCGTCTCGTTGCTGCCGGTGTGGATGAAAACGAAGGTGTCATTATCCATGTAATCGGGCCCGCTGTAAAAGTGTAGGAAATCCGTCATGGTTATGACCGTGCAGTCCTGCGGGCATTCATTCGCGTTGTCCTCGACGGTATCGCATTCGCCGTTGCCGCAGCAAGGCCTTATGATGTCGTGCGCGCATTCAAAGTTCGTCTGGAGCGAGCAGTGATCCCTTGTGCACACTTTCGCATCGTCGCACGAGGCGGGGCATGACCTCTCGTTTATGTCGCATATGCCGTTGTCGTCGTTGTCGAAGCAGCATGTGCCGTTTATCGCCTTTTCCGGGCTGGTGCACCCGACGGCAGGCTGGTCACCTATGGAGACGCAGCCTGAAATAAATATCAGGGAAAATACCAGCATGATTGGAATCAGATGCCTCATGATAATTAATTATCCTTGCCCGTTAATAAAAAAATTTTACATCCTGTCCAGCGCCTCCATGCCTAGCAGCCTGAGCGCGTTCTTCAAAACCGCGGCGACCGCCTCCACGAGCGCGAGCCTGGCCGAGCGCATCGCCTCCTCGGCCTTCAGCACGGGAACGAACTGGTAGAACTCGTTGAACTTCGTCGCAATCCCGTAGCAGAAATTCGCAATGTAGTGGGGCCTCATGTCTTCCGCCGCCTTCCTCACGGCCCCGGGGAATTCGGATATCATTCTCATAAGCTCCCTCTCGTGCGGTTCTTTCAGAAGAGACATGTCATACGCCGTCGCTTTCGTCTCCGCGTTTCTCAGTATGGAGCATGCGCGGGCATACGTGTATAGAAGATACGGCGCCGCATTGCCCTCGAAATCCAGAGCGCTCTTCCAATCGAAGATTATGGTCTTGCTGGGCGAAGTCTTGAGCATGTCGTATTTCAGCGAGGCGAGGGCTATGGTCTTCGCTATATTCTCTATCTTTTCTGCGTCCATTTTCTCGTTCCTTTTATGCGTCTCCTCTTGCGCATGCTTTTCGAGTTCGTCGAGGACATCTTCGTAAAGTATCACCAAGCCTTCCCTCGAAGCCATCTTGCCTGTCGGGAGGTTGACGAGTTCATAACACAGATGATGGCTCTTGCCCGAAAGCGGTGAGCCCATCAGCTCGAACGTCTTGAACAGCTGCTGGAAATACATCTTCTGCTCTGAGCCGACGACGTGGATGGACCTGTCTATCCTGTATTCCTTGAGCTTGAGCTCCGCGAGGCCGAGGTCCTTAGCCGAGTAGAGCGGCGTGCCGTCGGACTTGAGCAGGATGTAAATGCCGAGGCCGTATTGCTCCAGGTCGATGAGAACCGCGCCTTCGCTCTCCTTCGCGACGCCGTTTTTGAGCAGCCTTTTCGCGATTTCCGTCCCAGGCTTCTCGGCCTCGCTCTCGAAATAGAAGCGGTCGAACTTTATGCCGAAGCTCCTGTAAACCGTGTCAAAATAATCAAGGCTCCACTGCCTCGTCTCCTTCCATGTCTTCGCCAGCTCGTGGTCGCCGGCGTATATCTTCCTGTTTATCGCGTCCGCTTCCTGCTCCAGCTCATCATTGTCCTTTATCTTTTTGCTCGCCTCCGCGTAAACCGTGCCGAGCCATTTGCCTCTTCCCTCTTTGGGCGCCTTGCCGTTATGCAGCTTGAGGAAACCCCACACGCATCTCGCGACATGCGGGCCTATGTCTCCCTGGTAGTTAACGCGCATGACTTTATAACCGGAAAACTCGAGTAGCCTGGAAAGCGACTCGCCGAGACATGCGGTGCGTATGTGGCCTATGTGGACGGCTTTATGCGTGTTGAAATGGCAGTATTCGACCATGACCTTCTCTGTCGCATTCCCGCGTCCGAAGCTGTCCTTTTCCTTCAGCGCGGTTTCGACAATCTCCTGGCCAAGCCTGTCCCAGTTGGCGAAGAAGTTGAGGTAGCCGCCTTTCTGCTCTATTTTCGCTATCAGGCCGTGCGGTTTTATTTTCCCGGCTATCTCCTTCGCTATCGCATCTGGCGCCTTCCTGAACTTTTTGGATAGCGTGAAGCACGGAAAGGCGAGGTCGCCCATGTCTTCAGGCGGCTTCTCCAGAGCGATGTCTTCTGCCTTGAGGCCGGTTTCCTTCGCCAGCGAGCCGATGACTTCCTGCCTGAATTCGCTGAAGCTCATATTCTTAATTTCTGTTCCCTATTTTAAATTATGATAACATACGAACGCGCGCCTGACATAGACAAGAGGGCGAGGGAAATCGTTGGAAAGCTGAAGATGAGCCACGTGGATTTGTCAAGGGTATGGTTCATGCGCTCCTCCGGCTCGCAGAGCAGGCGCACGCTGGCCAGGATTCACGTCCTTCCTCGCATCATGCAGAGCGCGCTGGGCATACCGACGCAGTATGTCATAGAAGTGATAACCGAGCAATTCGACAGGCTGCCCGAGGAGGAGCGGACAAAGACGATCATCCACGAGCTCATGCACATTCCCGAGGCGTTCGGCGGCGGCTTCCGCCACCACAGGCAATACGTCAACCGGAGGACGGTCGACGGCATGTACCAGAAATATCTCGAGAGCGAAAGGGCTATCTGAGAAGCTCGACAAGCCTGCCGTGCACCCTGCCGTTTGACGCTATGAGGTTGTCCGACCTGAGATGCCACGGCGCGCCGCTTATTTCGGTCACCTTCCCGCCCGCCTCCTCCACGATAAGGCATCCGGCTGCTATGTCATAGGGGTAGATTGTCCTCTCGACATACGCGTCAGCGACGCCCGAAGCGACCCATGCAAAATTCACAACGGAGGAGCCTATAATGCGTATGTGGCTTGTTGCATCCGCCAGTTTTCCTATGCTGGATAGCTGCGTCGCCTTCTTGCCCTTGAAATAGGAATCGTAAAGCAGGAGCTGCTCTTCGCGCTCTTTTGAAACCCTGATTTTATTGCCGTTCATGAACGCGCCGCCGCCCCTGGCGGCATAATACATGCGCTTGTAAAAGGGGAGGTAAATGACGCCTACCAGCGGCTTTTCATTTCTGTAAAGGGCGATAGAAACTCCGAAAAGAGGGATGCCGAAAACGTAGTCATGCGTTCCGTCAAGGGGATCGACAAGCCACATGTATTCCGACCCGCCTCCGGAAAGGCCGGACTCTTCAGCCAGCACCGCGTGGCCCGGATATTTTTTGCTTAGCGCTGCTCTTATGTAGCTGTCAGATGCCATGTCGGCGGGCGTGACCAGAGAGCCGTCGCTTTTCTTTTTGAACCTGATGCCCTTCGCAAAATGCGCCATAAGGATTTTGCCGGCGTTGTTTGCCGTTCCTTTTGCGAATTCCAGGAACCCGGAAGTCTCATCTCGTCTCATCTTCTATCCACTCCGTAAATTCTTTCGAGCCGCCTATGATGGGGAGCGCGATTATCTCGGGGTTCGTATATTGGTGGACGGTCTTGACCCTTTTTATCAGCCTGCCCAGGACGCTTTTCTTCGTCTTCACGACCAGCAGCGCCTCATCGGCGGCATGTATTTTGCCGCTCCACCAGAACTTCGATTTCATGCCGGGGATTATGTTGACGCAGGCGGCCAGGCGCTCCTTAAGCAAAATATCCGCTATCTTATTGCCTTCTTCCGCGCCAGGGCAAGTTATCATAACAACGACATACATGTTGAATCGGCCGTTCTTCCTTCAAAACATCTACTCTATGATGGTTCCCACAAAATTCCTGCGCATTATCGCCTTTTTCATGTTCGCCAGGTTGCGGCCGTCGAGCAGGACCGCCTTTATTTTTGAGCGCTCCAGAAGCCTCGCCGCGACCGGGTCCATAACAGTCATAGGACCTGCCATGTGCTTCCTGACCATGACCATGTTGTAAAGATCCTTGGATTTTATCCTGGGCAGCATTCTGGCGTTGCGATGCGTTTTCGGGTCTTTTGTGAATATGCCTTTCACGTTCGTGCCTATGACGAGCATGTCGGACCTGAAAAATTGCGCTGCAGCGACTGCGACGGCGCTGGTCGTCTGGCCGGGCACCGTGCCGCCTAGAACGACTATCTTGCCCGTTGAAATCCCGTGTTCAAGCTCTTCCCTGTTTTTGACGACCTTCGGATACGCCTGCCTGCCAAGCGATGCCATGATGACCATGGCGTTCATCCTTGAGCCGAGTATGCCCATGCTGTCTAGGAGGTTTTCAGAAGGCTTCAGCGTCCTGGCTGACCTTATGTAGTCCTTTGCCATCTTGCCGCCGCCCACGACGATTATTATCCTGTTTTTCCTTTTCAGCTCCAGCAGGAACCTGGAAAGCCTTTTGATATAAGCCAGATCAGGAACGCCTTTCGGGCAGATTATCGAACCGCCTATCTTGAAAACTATGCGCATGCCAGCACCCCGCTAATAATATGCTCTTTTAGTATTTATTTTTCTCATTATATATCATGAGTTTCGGCTTTGACGACTTCAGCATGGAGCTTGAAGACATAGAAGTGAAAAAGGCCAAGAAATTCGACCGCGTCTTCCGCATAGGCTTCGGCGGCAGCATAGACCAGAAACTCGAGATAGTCGGCGGCATAGTTTATTTCGGTGCGGTTGACCATCACGTGTACGCAGTCGACGCCGCGACGGGCAGGGAGGTCTGGAGGTTCAAGGCAAACGGCCCCATAATGGAGTCGTCGCCGACCATAGACGGAACCGTGATGTATATAGGCTCCTTTGACCACAACCTCTATGCGATAGACATACGCAACGGCGAAGAGATATGGAAGTTCAGGAGCGGCGGTGAGATACTCGGATGCGCGACCGTGGATGGCGACTCAGTTTATTTTGGCTCGAAGGATTGCGTTGTTTACTGCCTGAGAAAGAAAGACGCTTCCGTTCTCTGGAGGCTCAGGACTGGCGACTGGGTCGCCTCGACGCCGCTTGTCCACGAAGGAAGGGTATACATAGGCTCATTTGACGGCAACTACTATTGTTTGGATGCGAAAACCGGAAAAGAACTCTGGCGCTTCAGGACTGGCGGAGAGGTATACAATGTTTATCCGGGAACTGTTTACAAAGGCATCATATTCATCCCTTCCATCGATAGTTTTGTTTATGCCGTCAATTGCAAGACGGGGAAGGAGCTCTGGAGGTTCAAAGCCGGTAAATACGGCATAGCTGCAGGCCCTTACATATACAACGATGTTCTTTATCAGCATTCCAGAGAGGGCATACTTTTCGCCCTCAACCCTGAAGGTGAAGAAGTGTGGAGATTCAAGACAGGGGAGGTTGTGGCGCTTCCATTTATATACAAAGACAGGATGTATGTCGGCTCAGGAGACGGGAACCTTTACTGCCTTGATCTGAAAGGCAAGGAAAAATGGCGCTTCAAGACTGGCGGCGACGTCTTCTGGTGGCCTGCCGTATGGAAAGAGCGCGTGTATTTCACTTCGTGGGACTGCCACCTTTACTGCCTTGACCTTGAAGGCAACGAGATCTGGAGGTTCGCCACGTCCACAACCACGCAGTCCAAGTGGCCGAGCGCCTTCGAAAGCTGGGAGGCGGAGATCAAAAAACCGCTTGAAAAGGATTATGCGAAGAGCGAAGGGTATGCCGTGGACATGTCAAGAACCGATGGCATTGAGGGGGAATATGCCATCAAAAGCGAATACGCCTTCAAGTCCGAATACAGCAGAAAATCGGAATACAAGTAAGAACCGTTCTACGCTTTTCTGAGGCCGCGCATCTTCCTGCCAGACGACGTAAGCGCCCTGAAAACCCTGCCGCGGTGCTGCTTCTGCGCGAGCCATCCGCGCTCCCTGTCCTTCGCTACGCTGGCGCTGGACGGGTCGGCCATTATGACCTCGAACCACGCGTATTGGCCGTCCTCGCCGACATAATATGAATTGAGTATTTCGAGGTTGCGGAATTTCCTGGCGGCGCGCTCCTCGCCCAGGATCTGGTTGGACTTGCCCGCAGGAAAGAACCTTCCCCTTTTTTTGGGCACGCGGCCGCCCGCGAACTTCGGCCTCTTCCTCTTGCCTTTCAAGACGCGCACCCTCGCCACGACGAAGCCCTGCTTTGCCTTGTAGCCGAGCGACCTGGCCCTTTCCGGCCTGGTCGGCCTGTCCACTCTTTTGACTACATCGTCCTGCCTCCATTCTATGAGCCTTTCGCTCCAGAGTCTTCCGAGATTCTTCTTCGGGCTCTTCCATATCTGACGCGCGCTTTTCATCATGAAACCACTTTGCATAACCTTGAAACCGCATGAGCGGTTTAAATGATTAGACTGGCTGGATATTTAAACATTTTTGGCATTAAAGATATAAAAACTTATGAGTTCAATTAAAGTTAGGGGTGTAAAAACATGCATGCTGCAGTAAAAATCATAATAGGGCTTGTCTTGGTGCTTATCGGCCTGGGACTCTTCGTTGATTCGGTGTACCCCATAATTGGCGTCAAAGGGACGTTCGGCATTGACTGGCTGAACAACTTCATAATAGTGCTGACCGGAACCATACCCATCCTTCTGATACTCATGGGCCTTTTCATAGTGTGGCTCGAGGCTGATGAGCTGAAGACGTCCAAGGAATTCGAGGCACCGGAAGAAGAGGAGAAGAAAGAGACCAAGAAGAAAAAGAAGTAGATTCCGGCAAGAAATCAGATCTCGGTTCTCTGGACGACCGAATCTTTTATATCCAGATTTTTGTCTTTTTTACTTATCTTTTCGCCTATTTTTGACCTCTGCACCACGGAGTCGATTATGTTTATCGTTTCCTTTACCTCTATTTTCTGTATCTCGGTCGCGAAGTTCATGGCGATAATGGTATACTTGACTATGTCCGATATCTTTTCCAGGACGTCCTCGAGCTCGTCCTCCCTGTCCGAATAAAGCCTGAGCGCGATGTGCAAAAGGCCTTCGTCGTCCTTCATCGCGGCCGTCAGCAGATACACGGCTTTGGCTTTCGACTGGCCCGCAAGCATATACAGCCTCTCGCCTTCAGCGGCATGCTCGCTGACCATGTGCATGACCCTGCATTCCTCGAGTAAATGGCAAGACGCGGTTTCAAGGTCGACGTCCTTGAGGGTATAGCCCCTTATGACGGAATGCATGCCGCGCGAAAGCCGCACGTATTCAGCCTCGTCCATCTCCTTCGGCTGCATGAAGGCCTCGACGTATCTCTTGAACTTTTCGGTGTATTTCAGCCTGCTCAGGTTTTCGCTGCCTATGCTTTTCGGCTGCTCCTGCCTTGGCCCCGGAACAATATCATCGGCTGACGCAAGCGTCTCCTCGATAACGAACGGCTTCAGTTTTTTTCTGTAGCAGCGTCCGCGGGCGTCTCTGAAGCTTATGACCGGCGAAAGCAGCGTTCTGCCCACGCTCGTCGGCAGTAGCCTGAACACGAAGCCCTTCTCCTCCTTCGGGCTTATCCTGCCTATCGAATAACCGGTCACCGGCTGCACCTTAAGCTCGACCGGGAACGAAACGGCGAGGTCGACGTCCTCTATCGGCTCCCTGGAATTGTTGCCCAGGGATATGACAAAATAAGACTCTCTGCCTATCTCTAGTCTGTTTTTCAGATAAGGCCTTATCTCTATGTTGGGCACGATGCAGAGCCTTGGCGGTTCTATTGCCTTCGCGTTCTTCTCGCCTTTCGCGTTCGTCCACTCCAGCTTCCTGAAAAGCGGCTTCGCGTCCTCCCAGGCATGCATAGCATATCTGAACGCCTTCGAATCCCCTGGTTTCAGGATGGCCACGGTCTCGAGCACGTTCGCCTTTTCTCCAAGGAGCCTTATGTCGCGCATCTCGCCTTTGGTATCGTTGCTTATCTTCAGCACGACCTCGACTTTCTCCCCCTCTTTCGCCGCGCTCTTGGCGCACTCCTGCCAGACCGTAAGATGCGGCAGGGTTTTTGAAAGCTTCTCTATCTTCCTGTCTATCTCCTCGCTGTATTCGATGTCGAGCGACTTCCTGTAGTTTTTCAGGGCAAGCTCGTAATTGCCCATCCTCTCGCCCGCCTCGCCCATTATGTTGTAGCACCACTGGACGGCATACATGGAATTGGCCCTGGTAAAAAACTCAGTCGCCTTCGAGGCGAAGTTGACGGCGTTGCTGAAATCGTTAAACGCGAGCGCATAAACGGCCGCGCATTTGTAGGCCCATCCGACGTTGAAATCCCTGCCGAGCTTGAGGTTGCACTTCGCTTCCTCGATGCAGAAATCGACCGCCCTCTTGTCGCCTATGGTTTCGGCGAGCCTGGCGAGCTCCTGGTAAAGCTTCGTCGCTTTCTCGCATTCGTTCTTCTTCGCGTAATGCTCGGCCTTTTTCAGGAGCCTTTCTATTTCTTTCGCCGTCGCCTTTTCCTTTCCCGTCTTTGGATGCGCATCCGTCATAGTGACAATAGAATCTTGGATGTTAAATTCAAATAACTTATGCGGGCCTGCCGTGGCCTACTCGCCCATTTTTGCCTTCCATGCCTCGTATCTGCCTACGGCCTTGTCGTCCACAGTCCTTTTGACCTTCGAGAAGGCATGCTCGAAATCCGCGCGCGTCAGCGGCCTGTGACACATGGAATATTTTTCAATCTGCGTAGCTGTCAGCTCTTCGAGCATGGGGTTCTGCTGCCTTATCATGAACATTATCGCCTCGCGGCAGACGCTGGCGATGTCTCTCCCCGAATACGCCTCGCTCATGCCGGCGAGCTGGCCGATGGTTATGCCGGAGAGGTCGAGACCCTTGAGATGAATCTCGAATATGTGCTTCCTCGCCTCGGCGTCGGGCAGGGGGACGTAAATCTTCCTGTGGAACCTCGATATCATCGCGTCGTCAAGGTCCCAGGGCCTGTTGGTCGCGGCTATCAGGATGACCTTCTCATCCTTCTCCGTCGAGAAGCCTTCTATCTCCACGAGAAACTGGGAGATGACCCTTCGCGTCGCCTCGTGAACATCAGCGTCCCTGGTCACCATTATGGCATCGAACTCGTCCATGAATATTATCGAAGGCGAGTTCTTCCTAGCCTTTTCAAAAAGCATGCTTATTATTTTTTCCGATTCGCCGTAGAACTTCGAAAGCAACGCTGACGTGCGCGCTTCGAAAAAATTAGCTTTCAGCGTGCTGCTAGCGGCCTTCGCAATAAGCGTCTTGCCCGTCCCCGGCGGACCGTAAAGCAGAAGCGTCCTCGGCGCCTCGACGAAGTCCGGCTTCCCCTTGACCATGGGCAGGATTATCGCCTCCCTCACCTCGCGCTTGACGTCCCTCAGCCCGCCTATGTCCTCCCATTTCAGCGTCGGTTTCTCGCAGACGAGCATGCTGTTTATCGTTTCCAGCGTTTCGGACTTTTCTTTTTGTGGCTTGTCGCCGCCTATTTCCTCGTATTGCGCGGCAGAGGAAAAAAATGATTCGGCATGTTCACGCGGCGCTATGTAGGCGAGCCGCCTGTATATGGAAGCGGCGGTCTTGTAATGAACAGTCGCCTGCTTCGGCCTGCCTTCGGCCTCAAGCTTCCTCGCGAGGTCTATCTCGTGCTGGAGCTGCTGCTTGAGAAGCGATTCCCTCAGTTCTCCCATGCGGAACCTCCGGAAGAAAAAATCATTCGGTTTCCTTTTCTTCCTCTTTCTTGGAAGGCTGCTCGGTTATCTCCTTCGCCTTTTCCCCTGCCATGCGCAGGGCGGTTTCTTCATCGACTTTTTCAAGATCGTTTATGGCCTGCATGAGGTCCTGCGATTCCGCGTCGACGAGCATCTCCTCCCTTCCGAAAACCCTTTCAAGCTTTTCCTTGATCTTGTCCAGGCGCCCTTCCTCGAGCGCCTCCCTCACGTCCTCGTCCATCAGAACCATGCTGAGCTTGTCCGTGTCCGTGTTCATTATCTCCTTGGTTACGTCGGAAAGCCTGTCGCTCTTTTCGCGCTGCCTCATGGCCTGGACCAGCAGTATGAGCTGCATCTCGCGTATGTAGCGCGATGCCTCCATCTGTTTCGTGCGCGATTCGAGCGTCAACGCCTTGATTTTCTGGACGTTGAGCATCTTGAGCGGCGTGGGCTGGCCCTTCGCACCCAGCATGAGCTTCTGTATCTTTTCCGCTATGCCCTTCAGGTCGTCGGAAACGCGCTCTATTTCCTTCTCGATTTTGATGCGCTCCTTCAGAAGTTCGTTCTCTTTTATTGAAAAAATGTCCTTGCCGAATCTCGATTTGATGAATTTCTTGAAATCCATCGTTCCCACCTGTCCCTTGATATTTATTTTGACGAGATTTAAATATAAAAGTATGAAGGGCTTTCTGCTTTCACTTGACGCGATAGCAGCGATAACGCTGCTTCTGAGCGTGTCGCTTTTCCTTGCGGGCATGGCCTTCACGTATTCCTCGCCGGAGCTGCGCTACCAGCGCTATTATTATGCGGGCAAGGACATGGCTTCCGTCATCGAGGAGGCTAGGCTGCAGGCAGTCGCAGACATGGTGAATCTCAGCGCCTACGGCCTCGGGCAGGATGACATGAACAGGACGATACTGGACGTCATCGGCTCTTTCTGGGCGGAAGGCAACAGGAGCAAGGCGGAGAACCTGACGCAGGAAATATTCAGCAAGACGCTTAGCAACACGGGCCTGAACTACGAGGTTGCCTTCAACGGAGAGACCATATATGCCAGCCAGCAGGAATATTCGGATTACGTCGCGAGGCTCGCGACCGTGGTTTCAGGCTACGAAAAAACGAAGCCGGTTAACGGTTACCTGGCGAAGGTCTACGTGACAAAGGTGGCCAAGACCAGCTCGGAATTCGTCTACTTCGGCGGCTACGAGGGCGACGGCAACCTGACCAAGATTATAACGCTGCCGTCGGACGCGAACGTCACCAGGGCCTACATGGAGCTCAACACCGGCGGCAATTTCACGCTTTACATCAACGGCCAGTCAGCGGGCATGTTCTACAAGGCCGCATCGAACTTTTCCGCCGACAACTGGACCATCTGTTCGGAAGCGGCGCCGGCTTACTGCGCCTATTTCATCCCGGGAGAAAACACGCTACAGCTGAACTTCACCTCGAACCAGAGCAGCTACATAGGCGGCGGTTATTTCAAAGTCACATACAAAACATCCGAGCTTACGGGAAACGATTATGTTTACAGCGGGACTGCCGTCGACTCGTATGCCTTCCCTGGCATAACGGGCATCGTGAACCTTTACTCGTCATTCTACGTGCCGGGCACGCTCGAAAACATCAGCGCGCAGCTGCATTACAGGAACAACCTCAGTTTCAACGGCCAGGGCATACCCGTCTATTGCGTCATAGGGGCGGAAGAGATATACCGGAGCAACCAGACCGGTGAAATCACGGTTGACATCCCCGAGCAGAACATAAGCGACGCCTTTGGCGGAAAGATGAATCTCACGCTCGCGTTGAGCAACTTCACCGTGCCCATAAGGTTCGGGACGGACACGTTTGCCTTCACTAGCGGCGAGGGCACGAGCGATTCCGTCCTCATAACCGACCTCTCGGGGAGCATGAGCGACTCGGCTTCGTGCGACGTCCAGACGTCATCGTGCCTGCACGCCGACTGCAACGCGGCTGTCAGCGGCTGCCAGAACCGCAGAATAGACGTGGCGAAGGACGTGGACAAGGATTTCGTTGCCTCAATCCTGAACTACACAGGCAACAGGCTGGGCCTGGTCGCCTATAATACCAGCACCGCACTGTCGCATGGTCTCGGCAACAGCAGCGCCTCCCTGACCTCGCATGTAAACAGCTATGTTTCTGTGTCAGGCGCCACCACGTGCATGGCCTGCGGCATAGCCAACGCGACGAACATGTTCGTCCTTTCAAAAACCGTAAGGACGTTTATCCCTTCGAAAGCCTCGTGGCTTTACAACACGAGCTTCCCGGCAAGCGAGCCGCCGGCGATAAACGGAAGCCAGTGGACGTGGATTAACTATACTGATTCCGGCTGGAACTCAGGGCAGGCAATACTTGGTTTCGAGAGCGCTGCGTACTCACCAAACATTAACACGAATATAGGCAACAACGGCGGCGACTATTATTTCAGGAAGCATTTCAACCTCAGCGACATGGATGTCGTTGACTTCGCCGAGCTTTACGTCCTGTCGGACGACGGCGCAGAAATATACCTGAACGGCCATCTGATAGACAACGACGCTGGCAGGCACAACGCGACCTACTGGAACCGCGGGAACGTGACTTTCAGCGAGGACTTCGAAAGCTACTATGCGAGCGGTGCCAACCAGCTGACATACACCGAGATAAACATCACACCAGGATACTGGGTCGTAAACGGAACGCCTACCGCTGACAAGGAAATTTATATAATGGCAAACTATGCCGGCTATCCTGCTCACAGCGGGACTGACGTCCTCGTATTCAGGGACATGGATGCCTACGGATACGCGGAAAAGCGCATCAATCTCACAGGGCGGACAAACATGGTCTTATCCTACTGGTGGAGGACGGGCAGCACTCCCGTGAGCGGCAGCGAATACGCCGACGTGCAGGTGTGGGACGGCAGCTGGCATCAGCTCAGGCGATATTCCACCAATGACAGCTACGGCGAATACCATTACGACGAGATAGACCTGTCCGGCTACAGCATGGTTAATAATTTTACCGTAAGATTCGGCCTTAGGTCAAGCGAAGACAACGAAAGGTTCTACGTCGACGACGTGGCTTTCAGGGAAAAAATAGTGGTGAACGGCTCTTATTTCGTGAGCGGCGACAATGTCATAGCCGTCAGGCTAAAGAACAGCGACAGTCTGGCAGCGAAGTTCGACCTGGAGCTGAACGCGACCATGAAAAGATACCAGGCGATGCTGGTGATGAGCGACGGCATCGCGAACACATGCCTCCCTGGCGGAGACTACTGCCTGGATGTGGCAAAGGCCCAGGCCATCAGGAAGGCATGCGAGGCTAGGGACAATTACAGCATAAACGTTTATGCTGTCGGCTTCGGATCGGGAGCGGATATGAACACCCTCAGCAGGGTTGCCTGCTGGAACTGCACTGCAAACGGCTGGATTGCCGGCTGCAGCAGGTATTACAACAGCTCGAACGCGGACGATCTCGAGCAGATATACAGGGACATAGCCAAGGACATAGCCAACGCCTCCTACGCCGCGCAGGCCTTCAACTACACCGGCAACATCTCGCTGGACAACGCGCTTTACGGGGATTCGTATATAACCTTCAATTACACGCCGCTCTACAGGAGCGCTGAATACGGGGAGATAGTTATATCTTTCGAGTCGCCGAGGCTGAGGGACTCGACTGGCGAAGCCATGATAACCGACAATGAAACCGGCACGAAGCAGGGATGGTTCATAATCCCGGGCGACACGGAAATCGCGACCCAGATACTGGATTCCAAAATAACGTCTTATTCATCTTACTACTGGACCGACCGCCTGTGGGTAAATTCATCAAACACACCAAACCAGAACTGGACCATGGTATACTGGCTGGCAAACTATTCCAGCGACTACGAGAAGCTTGGAGACCCTTATATAATACAAATACCACCCGGCCTGCTGAAAACGAACGGCAACAACTCGTTCAAAATAGGGACGGCCACGCACCCGTCGCCGCTGAGCGACGGCAAAGGCGCTTCGCCCGACGACAGGATCATTTACACGCTGGGCGTAAGGGGCATCGGCCTTTCCCAGTACAGCGACGTCTTCCCGAAGGCAAGGGGCTCGCGACCGACGATATATTATGACTCGAACGGCGACAACATCCCTGAAAGCTCAAAGGTCGTTGAGGTGGGCAGCGACCCGGATGATATTTTCGACCCGCAGAACGATTCCGTGGACAACGCCTTCATGAAGCTCATGGACACCATGAATTTCATAAACGACCTCAATTCGGGGGTTGCGGATATAAACCATACCACTTCAGGTCCGAGCGGGACAGGCGACGGCTCCAGCAGCAATCCAGTCGACCTCGAAATCACAGAGGACGTGAAATTCAATTCGGACTTCGTGTCGCAGATCCCGTCGATGTGGGGGCCTGCCATAATGGAAGTGATGATATGGGGGTAATCGCCATGAAAAAAATATTTGTCGTGCCTGCTGTTTTTGTCATGCTCGCCCTTGCGCTGTTAGCCTCGCCTGCGACGGCGCAGGAGAACGGGGGCGTGTGCCTTGTTTATTTCACGAGCCATGAATGCGGGGATGACTGCGGCCTCACCGATGTTTTCATGGACGGCCTGCTGAACGAATACACGGAGAACCTCACATCCATCAAATACCACACCGACGTCAGCCAGGAAAGCAGGGACGTTTTCGAGGCATACAGGACGGCTTACAACCTGCCGCAAGACGTGCCGATCGTGCTCTTCGGGAAGGACGACTACCTGCAGGGCAGGGATGACATTTATGAAAACACGGAGATGAAAATACTGGGTTACATGAGGATGAACGGGACGAATTGCCCGCTCGAGGTCGGCTACGTGCCTCCGGGCCGCCTCACACCGTCAAGCATGCCGGGCCAGCCGGATGTACGGCAGGGCGGGCCTGCCAATGCCTCGCAGGGCGATGGAAACGGACAAAAACCGCAGGCCAACGTGAGCGGCGGCAATGGCGAGACGCCATTCCCATTCGTGCTCCTCGGCGAAGCCGAGACCGAAAGCGTCATCTCGCTGGTCATCATACTCGCTGCCATGGTGGCGATAGGCATTTTCATTTTCTTCCTCTGGGTCAGGGCGGAGGAAATCAAAGCTGAATAACTAAATAATGGCTAAAGCATACGAACCCGTTTCGGACATGTAAACTTTTATATTTTTATAAATTGCAAAATCAATTACGAAACTATGTCTTACGGCAGGAAATTTTATTTTTATCTTTTGCTGGCAGCAGCCGAAACCATCGCCCTCGTCTGGTTCTCATTCCTGCCGTCGATGGAATTCGCGAGGACGGGCGCGCCGCTGCGGCCCGGGGACCTTGAGCATTTCGTGGCTTATGGAGTCTACGGCTTTTTGCTCAGCCGGCTCTTCGGGCATTTCGCCGGGAGAAGGAAATTTTTATTCACGTTAATTTTGCCCCTCGCGGTCGGGTCGCTTGTGGGCTTGACATGCGAAACCATACAGCTTTTCGTGCCGACGCGGACCGCGGATGCGCTCGACTGGGCGATGGATGCGCTGGGCGCTTTTTGCGGGGCGGCCCTGGGGACAAAGCTGGCTTCGAAATTTAAAGCCCTTTAATAAAATATAAACTCAAAGCGAATCTGCTTCAATACGTTTTATGGTGATGTGATGAAAGCTCCTATCTGCGGCATCTGCCTGAATTCCGACATGCTCTGCATAGCATGCATGAGGAAGCTGGACGAAGGCAAAATCAGCGAAAACGACGTGAAAATATCGCGACTCATAAGCGAGGCTGCCAGGGACTTCGGGCCGCTCAACGACGTCGCGATAAAGAGGGTCGTGGAAGGGAAAACCCTGATAGTGGTCGTATGCGGCAAAGGCGACGTCGCAAAGCTCATGGGCAGGGAAGGCATGCTCGCCAGAAAGCTTTCGAAGCTCACCGGCAAGAACGTGAGGATAATTGAGGAATCCGGCGATGTGAAGGAATTCATGCAGAACCTGCTGCAACCAGTTCCCGTAATCGGCATCAACGTGCTCTACAGGGAAGGCGAAGAGGTCCTGAAAGTCATAATACCCGCAGGCAGAGCCGCCCCGATTCCCGAGGCGTCTTTCGCGGAAATCGTAAGGCTGATGTTCGGCAAGGCATCTGTCCTGACCAGAGAATAAACATGGTGTTCTGATGGGCAAAAAAAGGATAGTCGTGCATGACAGGGAGCTGTGCAGGTTCCAGAACTGCGGCTACAAGTGCATGAAGATGTGTCCCATAAACAGGTCAGGCGAGGAGTGCATAGTCAGGGACGAGAGCGGCTTTCCGGTCTTCAACGAGGAGCTCTGCATCGGCTGCGGCCTCTGCGTGAAGGCCTGCGAAAAGGCCGGGTTCAACGCGATTTCTGTCGTCAACCTGCCCAAGGAACTGGAGGAAGACCCAATCCACCGCTACGGCAAAAACCAGTTCGCCCTCTACAAGCTTCCGATACCGCGAAGGAACATGGTCGTCGGCCTTATCGGCCCGAACGGCGTGGGCAAGACTACCGTGCTTAACATCCTTTCAGGAAACATAAGACCCAACACCGGCATTTTCAGAGGGAGTGTCTCATGGGAAAATATAATAGAAAAATTCAAGGGGACCGAGCTGCAGGCTTACCTTGAGCGCCTGTCAAAAGGGGGGATGTCCATCGGCTACAAGCCGCAGCATGTCGACCTGATTCCGGAGAAGTGGAAAGGCGACGTTAAGAATCTGCTGAAAAAACATGGAGGTTATGAAAAAACCGTCGAAAGGCTGGGTATGCGGGAAATGCTTGACAAGGAAGTGAAAACGCTTTCAGGCGGAGAACTCCAGCTGCTTGCAGTCGCTGCGGTGCTCTCAAAGGAGCATGACTTCTATTTTTTCGACGAGCCGTCCAGCTATCTCGACGTGAAGCAGCGCCTGCTGGTCGCGAAGGCAATACGCGAGCTGTCCAAGACGCGCGAAGTCATGGTCGTCGAGCACGACCTGGCGATACTCGATTACCTGAGCGACCACGTGCACATACTATACGGCAGACCAGGGGTGTTTGGCGTCGTTTCCAATCCTTACGGCGTCCGCGTGGGCATAAACACGTATCTGGATGGTTTCATAAGGGAGGAGAACGTCCGCTTCCGCGACAAGCCGCTCATCTTCCCCAGGACAGCGCGCCAGGCGAGCAAGGACCGCCTGTTCCTCAAATTCGGCGGCTTCAGGAAGGCCTTCGAAAATTTCAGGCTTGA
The DNA here is from genome assembly GCA_963726265.1 of Candidatus Aenigmatarchaeota archaeon. Lineage (GTDB taxonomy): Archaea > Aenigmatarchaeota > Aenigmatarchaeia > QMZP01 > QMZT01 > JBGPQP01. The sequence continues at coordinate 700,022 of CAVSBQ010000002.1, read as the reverse complement.
AACAGAGCCAGGCGAAATAAACAAAGGCGAGGTCATAGGCATCCTCGGGCCGAACGGCATCGGCAAGACGACGTTCATACGCATGCTCGCCGGCGAGCTTAAGCCGGACAGGGGTGAGGCCGCGAAAATGGCGCTTTCCTACAAGCCGCAAAGGCTCGTGATCGGAAGCGACAGCGAAGTCCGCGCATACATCAAAGCCGAGATCGGCGGGAAGCTCGAGGACAGCGAATTCAAAAAAATCATAAGCCTGCTCGGGCTTGAAAAAAACCTTGAGAAAAACATGAAAATGCTTTCCGGCGGCGAATTGCAGGCGGTGTTCATCATCTGTGCGCTGGGACGGGAGCACGACATCCTGCTTCTGGACGAGCCGTCCGCCTTCCTCGACGTCGAGCAGCGCCTGCGCGTGGCGAAGCTCATAAGGGCGCACGTTGAAGGTCGCGAAACGTCGGCGTTCGTCGTCGACCATGACCTCCAGCTCATCGACTCCGTAGCAGACAGAATAATGGTTTTCGATGGCGAGCGCGGCGTGTGCGGCACAGGTAAAGCGCCGTCGTCGCTGAAGGACGGCATGAACGCTTTTCTTAAAACGCTTGACGTGACCTTCCGCCGCGACCCGCAGACCGGCCGCGCCAGGGCGAACAAGCCGGATTCGCAGAAGGACAGCGAACAAAAGGATGCTGGTCAGTATTACTACTCGAATTAAGTTTTCATTCTGACCGGTCCTGCTGCCTCGTTACTCGAACTGGGTGGGCTGGCTTTCGACCTTGGCAGAGACTATCCTGTAGATTGCCAGAAGCAATATCGCTGTTCCCAGCCACTGCCCAATGGAGAGCGTTTTGCCGCGGATGATAAATTCAAGGACTATCGCGGTCGCCGGGAACGTCAACTCGTATATCGTCGATTTCGAGGCGCTCACGCGCTTCAGGCCGTAATAATAAATGAATATTGCGACGCCGCCCGTCGAGAAAGCGATGAGCAGGAGCGTCAGATAATTGGCCGGCGCGACGGCGGTGATGTTCGATATTCTGCCGGTTGAAATTATTATCAGGAACATTATCAGCGTGGTGATGCCGAACCTGAGATACGTCCCCACGCGGAAATTGACCTTCTGTATCGCTCTCTTGCTGAAGGTCGTCGAGGAGCCGAAGGCGAACGCCGCCAGCAACGAAAGCGCGGCTGCCACGAGCATCTTGTTCTCGGCGCTGAAAACCGGCTGCTCAAAGCCGAAGGTCACGAAATAGCTGCCCATGAGCGCGACGGCAGCCCATAGGAAAAAGTTCTTTTTCGGCTTTTCCCTGAGCACGAGCGCGGCAAGCGCTATCGCGAAAACGGGCTGCATCTTCTGCAGTATGATGACGGCCGAGAGCTGGATGAAGTCGACGAAGAAGAGCGCCGAGGTTATTGCCATCGTCCCTATCGCGCCGCCGAAAAGGCCCACCCACGCGAAAGAGCCCCAGTCCCTGGGCTTCAGCTTCCTGAGCTCATCTCTTTCAATGACCAGCAGGAATGCCATGTAGCAGAACGCTATGGCATGCTCGAGGAACACGACCACCGCGACGTCGAGATGGTAAAGCGTCGGCCTCAGCAGCACGCCGTCAACTCCCCAGAGCGCGGCCGCAAAGGCTATGGCTATCGCTCCGAGCACGGGCATGGAAAATGTTTTCTTGTCTGGCTTGAACATAAAAATCCCGATAAGCTTCAAACCCTTATCTCCAGGTGAACGTGATCGTTGTCCCTGAGGGCCAGGGCCTTTCTCAGGTCAACGGGCGCTATGACTTCGACGACGTCCGAAGGGTGGTGCGTCCTCACCGGTATTATTATGGCCCCCTTTACCTTTCTGTTTACAACGCACGGATAGCATCGTATGTCCCCGAAAGCCCTGCTTTCCCTTCTGAAACCGTGGACAATGATATGTTTCATCTTCTCCATCTCGCTCTTTGCCCTGATGTCATGCACGCTCTTGAGGCGGACGTTGAGCGTGCCCAGAAACGGGCGGAAGCCGAGCCTCTCGTGGAACTGCAGAAAATATTCGTCCTGGCCGATATAGTATTTCCCTTCGCCTGAGCCGGAAACGACTGCGCCGGCGAACGCGACGGCCTCGCTTTCAGGCCGCTCCATTATGGCTTTGAGCTCGAGATATTTTTTTCTCATGAATTGTCTTCCCTCGTCCGTGAACGTTATGAACTGGCCCTTCGAAAGCGTCCTCTCGATCAGGCCTGCCTTCTCGAGCTCCCTGATTTTCCTTGAAATAGTCTGCTGGGAGGAGTCGAGCCTTTTGGCAAGCTCAAGCGTCGTGACGCGGGTCCTGCGCCTGGCGAGTTCCGTCATCACGTCGAGCCAGGCGACCTTCATGTAAGCTTATTCTTACCGTTACTTAAAAATGTTATGCTTATCATAAATGGGTATTCTATTCTTCCTCTATCGATCCCAGGCTGTATATGTTCTTTATGACGGCCATGAACTTCTCTGCCATGGCCCTGCATCTCTCTATCATGCCCTGTCTGATCGTGTTGTAGAAAGCGTGCCAGTAAATCCACCACATGAACATCACGAACTTGTTGCCCCTGAACTCGTGCCTGACGACCGGCTCTATCTCCATCTTGAACGTCCCCTCGTTCTTCGCCTTGGCCTTGAAGCCGACCATCTTCACGCTGAGGATTATTTTCGAAAATCTTCCCGTGGTCCTGTTGTGGACCGCAATCCTGTTGTAATACATCTGTATCGGGTCGCCCGTCCAGTCCCACATCCAGCGCGGTTCTCCTGTGCCTGTGGTCGTGACCTCCCATACGGAGCGCAATATCGCCGTCGCCTCCCTGGTCCATGCCAGGGGATCGGATCCACTGTAGTCTATCCACCTGTTGCGCCTTGGGGCAAAACAATCGTCCTCAACTGCAAACTTTCCCATCACACCACCGGGCTACCCGCTCTCTTCCCTGAGCTGCCTCAGAAATTCGTGCACGTTCCTGTTGAATATAGAAACCATGTTCCTGCAGTCTTCGGCGTAATCCTCTCTCTTTCTGTAGTAGAAAGACCTGTGCCAGAAAACGCGGAGCATCTCGTAGAAAAGCGAGCGCTGCCATATGGTGTCCTGCGGATACTCGGTCCTCATGACGGGCTTTACCCTGATTTCGGCATTGCCGGCCTTCTCGTCGCCGTAGCCGGTTACGTCGACCCTTATGTAAAGATACGTGTAAGCATCGAGGTCCTTGTGCACGTACCAGCGCACCTTGAATCTCTCCTTTTCTCCTTTTCCCCAGCTGTATTTTTCCTCCTGTATGTCGGAGTCCGCGGCCCTGAAAATAGCCTTCATCAGCTCGTATAATTTGTAATATAATTTTATGGGGTTCGGTCCCACGTAGTTTATGGTTATCCTTTCCGGCCGCTCCCTGTAGCAATCCTCCTGTATGAGCAGCTTGGTCCTAGCGAACTGCGGCATAAAGCACCTTCCTATTTATATTTTCAGCGAACAAAATTATAAATTGATATGCCTGTCATTTGGCGGTGTTCTGCATGATATGGTGGCTTGTTTCCAAAATTTTCGGTGGCCTGCTGATTGCCGCCGGCGTTTTTCTGGTCATTTTTTTCCCGGGCATAATTGGCCACCAGGAGGCGGGAGACAGGAGCGCGCCCAAGACGAGCTTCGGCCTGGCCGGCATCGTAATAGGGCTGGTGTCGGCCATAGTGGGCTTCTTTTTGCTGTTCAGCCCGTGAAAAATACTTTTATCTTTTCCTGTTCAAAATAATTATAGTATGGCAGAAGCAGAACTCGAAAAGCCGCTCAGAAAAATGGAAAGGGAAGAGAAGGAAGCGGCGAAGGCTATGGCAGCGGAGGAGAAACGGAAAGGGGAGCTTGCCCGCTGGAAAAAGGAGCTCGAAGGCTACGACACGGTCGTGGACTATTTCCTGGATAAGGGGAGGAAGGATGGAGGCCTTTACGGCGAGGTCTGCGTCAACCCCGCGCTCATAGACCAGACAGTCTCCCTCAACAACGTCGCTCTGGAAGGCCAGGCCGAAATAATATACAACGTTTTCATATACAGGACGGCCAAATGGCATTATAACGTCGAGAAGGCGGACGAGATCATCTTGGTCACGCCGGTGGCTCCTCCTGCATTGGCTCCCATGCTGGCTCAGAAAGAGCGCCTGGAAGGCCACGTGAAGGCGGGCCTCGCGTCCGCGGCGCAGGCCGTCGCGGACTACGAGCTGCTCAAGCACGACGAGAGGAAATACCGCGAAATTCTTGATTATTTCGAGATGGGCAAGAAGGACGAGCACGTCCTGCGCGCGCTTTTCATTGACCGCGTCGATGCGTACATGGGCGAGGGCTATTCGATGGTCACGATGACGAAGCGCTGGCCCACCATAATCGGCGATTTCCTTAAGATGAGGCCTGAATGGACGGACACGAAGGTCATAAGGGAAAAGCTGAGTGTCACGAACGTCGAGGCGAACGTGCTGAAGACGAAGAACGAGCTGTTCAAGGAATGGGAAAGGCTGTTCTTCCCCGACGTGAGGGAGCGCTATGCGAGGATAAAGAACCTGCTCGAGTCGAGGAGGAGGTCGGTCGACGAATACAGGGAATGGCTGAAGCCATACCTCAACAAGCTCAAGCGCATAAAGGAGGAGGCGGAAATAAAGGATGCCGCTTCCGACCTGACCGACATCCTGAAAATGTCGTTCACGCCCGAGGGGGAAGTCAACGCCAAGCTGTGGTTCTGGAAGCCCATAAGGCCGGAGGAAGTGGGCAAGCCGCTCATACTCCAGGGCTGGGGCGAGATACCCACCTTCGACGACTGGGTGAAGGAGCACATCGTGGCGCTAGAGGCGAAATACGACATAGAACTCACGGAAAGGGAAGTGAAAGGCGTGATGGAAAGCTCCATGAAAGGCGGCCGCCTTTACGGCAAACGCAGCGAAATCATGATGGTGTATCCCGCGCCGAAGCTCGACGAAAGGTTCCTGCATTATTTTTTCATCGACCTCGACTACGTGTGCCAATACAAGAAGGGCTCGACCGGCCCCATGGTCGTCGAGGACCAGTACTGGCACTTCCATCCGTTCCTTGTTTCTAAAAATTTCATGCTTTTCGTACTGCTTGAGCTCGAGTGCAAGAGAATAAAGATGAGGGAAGAGATCGAGAAGCTGATAGGCGTGAGCAAGGAAGAAGAGAAGTGGATGGAAAAGGTGAAGGAGCGCTATCCCTGGAAGCATGATGAAAAGGCGGAGAAGAAAAAGGCTGCCGAGAGATGGAAAAAATCCTGGAAGGAGTCGAAGGGCAGATGGACGAAAAGGCGAAGGCGTCTCAAGAAGGTGCTGAAGCCGCTTCTCAGATTCTTCGTGAAGGAAGGGCCTTACGAGCTGAATTCTGCTGAAAGGATTTCGAAGACATACGGCCTCTACTCCGGGGCCCAGATCGAGGAGCTCAGGGAGCTGATAAAGGAGACCGCCTACAGGATAAGCGGACAGAGGCCGTGAAAAGTCAAGCGGTATATACTTATGATAAGAGTTGGCGTAACCACAGGTCTGTATTATATTGCCAGGGCAGAGGAGCTGGCGACGTCGCTCAAGAAGATAGGCTATGCCCTTTCCAAAGGTGCTAATTCCATTGAGATATCCGGCGACACGCCGCATGAAATCGACTACACCATCGGCAAGGAGATACGCGACCTCGCGGAAAAGCAGGGCATCGACCTCTGCTTCCACGGCTCGCTGACCACGCCCTTCGAGATTCCCGAGCGCTCTGACTGGCGAGATGCGCATGAGCACGTCCTGAAGTCGATACGCTCCGCGGTTTTCTCGGGCTGCAAATACGTCCTGTTCCACGCGTGCCTGCACTTCTGGCTGGAGATGATAACATACACCTCGTCGAAGCTCGAAATCATCATGTGCGACTTCGACGGCAGGTTCGTCTCCGAGGTTCTTCATGATAATCCGAGGCTGAGAAAATGGTTCGCGTGGAAGATGTGGGAATACGAGAGGCAATACGTGGGCCAGATCCTGAGGGCGGAGGAAATACAGGAGGCGGAGGGCAGGGCCATGAGCGAGGTGCGCCTCATGGAAGTCAGGGAGAAGGACAAAAAATGGAACGAAGCTCTCCAAAAAAACCCTGAACTGCGTCTTAAGGAAAATGAAAAGAAGGCAAAGGCTGTTGAAGAACAAATAATAAAGGAAGTTGCTTACAAGGTGGCAACTGACCAAGGAAGATTGTATAGGGAATATCTTAGCAAGGCAGCCGAGGAAAAGATGGGCAAGGACAACCAAGACGACAGGAGATGGAAAATAGACACGTACGGCAAGTATGTTGACGCGTATGACATAGTGGCCCATCACATGTTTTATGCAAAGGACCCGATATGGGTTGCGATGTGCGAGGTCTACAAGGACGTGCTTGCACCATACAAGATGAACTATGCTGATGACAGGTGGCTCGATGAGGCATGGAGAAAGGCGCAGGATCTGAACGACAGGCAGTTCAAGGAATTCTGGTACGCCGTAGTCGGAGCGAAGTTCCTCGAGGGCCACATGAAGGCCGCGCTGCAATTCATAAACGGTAAACTGGTCGAGGAAATCAGGCAGCTGCCAGTGGGCTCGGAAGAGGAAAAGAGGACGCTTCTGGAAAACGCCAGGAACCTGAAAATAACCATAGAGATGCCCGATGCCAGAGATCCGAAATACGCGGGCCAGTACATCCTGTGGCATCCGAAGCAGATATACGCCGCGATAAAGACCATCAGGAAAACCATCAGGACTGACAGGATATTCATGACCATAGACTGGGAGCACATCGCCGGCCAGGGCGTCGACCCCATAATAATGATAGAAACGCTCGGGAAACTCGCCCCCGACTTCGGCAGGTTCGTGCTTTCCGTCCACTCCAATGCGCCGAATCCGCTGCATGCCCATTATCCCATAGAGCTGGGCGACATGGAGATATACAAGCTGAACTATTTCCTCAGATCGACGGGCTTCGGGAAGCAGCCGGGCTACGACGTTTACCTGTGGTTCGAGCGCGGAGGCGGCGACGACCCGTTCCGCCAGTCGGTCGACGCGCTAAAGCTGTGCGCTAAATTCCTCGAAATGAACGTCCCTCCGGAGAACCTGCCCGAAGAGTATTTCGGCCTGAAGCTCACCGGCCTGGACTTCTGGCGCCAGGAAGCGATAATGAGGGACCACAGGTTCGAGCCGCTCAAGGACCTCATGGAAATGCCGGAAGAGGAATGGGGCCTGCTTTCAAGCGCGGCGACGAGGAAAGGCAAGACCAAGGAGTTCAAGAAGGCGGAACTGAGATAAACACTTAGAAATAATAATGGCTAAAACAAAAAAGTTAAGGTTAATTTCTTGTTTAATCGCATTCTACCCATGCGTTGTTGAAGAACGGCTCCGCGAAGCTCTTCACCGCGTGCGATGACTGCGCCCAGAACGCGACGTCCTGTGTCTGGTGGACTTTCTTGTCGTCCGTGAGCGCGAAAAGCACGTGCTTGTCGTCGAACGTGAAGACCCTGTTGAGAGGCTTCTTGATGTTCCTTATCTCTGCTATTTCCGCGAAGGCCTTGACCGGCACCGTGTCGCTGGTTGGTGCAAGTATCCTGACCTTGACGCCTCTCTTCGAAACCTTCTTGAGCGCGTTGTAGTGGTTCGAATAAAGCTCATTGAGGCCGCTTTCCGTGGTTATTATCCTTATCTCCTTGGTTGCCTTCCTGATGAGCATGCTCAGGTGCTGGTTTATAGAATGCCTTCCCTTGAGCGTTCCCGTCATCTCGAACGGCTGCACCAGGTTGAGCCCATCTTTGTATATCGTCTCAAGCTCCGTAATGACTGGCGAACCTTTCATGTCTTCAAGCCTTTCGGTCATTTCGTCATGCCTTTTCTTCATGTTGTCCTTGGTCCTTTCGAGCGCGTCCTTCGGTGCAAGAGCGACGTATCTTATCGGCTTCGAGGGCTGGACGACGACGAATCCTTTCTCCGCGAGCGATTCAAGAATGTCATACGATCTAGATCTCGGGACGTTCGCTATCTGCGAAAGCTCCCCCGCTGTCGCTACGCCTCTCGCTAACAAAGCCACGAAGATTTTCCTCTCGTAGAGGTTCAGCCCTATGCTCTTCAGAGCATCCAAAGTTTTTGTCGTCGCCACCATCATTTCACCTTGCTTTTTTACCTTCTTGATAGTTAATATAAGCTTCGGTTATATAAACATTTTATTATACTTTTATTGGTAACGAAAGCTTTATATATGTTTATTACTTCTCAGTGAATATATTTAAAGGGCATTTGTTCCAGAACGGCGCAAAAGCGCGTTTTTTATGTCTTCTTGCCTTTCTGGCCCGCGTAAAGCTCCTCTATTCTTGCCAGGTCATCCGCATCTTCAGCCGCCTTGTCCACCCTGATTCGCACAAGCCGCGGGAAGCGCAGCGCAAAGCCAGAGGCATAGGTTGGCGACTTCTGTATCTCTTCGTAAGCGACTTCCACGACGATTTTCGGCCCTATCCTGACCTCATTGCCCTTCTCGGATATTATATGCGGCCTGAGCTGTTTTGTGAGCTCTTCGAATGTAACGTCTTCTTCGACTGCCTTCTTCTCCTTTATGCCCGTGCCCATCATGCCGCATTCCGCGAATCCATCGTCTTTCCTGCATGAGAGTATGAAAGTCCCAAGCCAGCTCGTGCGCTTGCCCGTGCCCCATTCCGCGCCTGTAATCACAAGGTCCAGCGTCTCCATTATCGGCTTGACCTTGAGCCAGTAGCCGACCCTGCGGCCCGGCTGGTAGGTCGCGTCGAGGTTCTTGACTATAACGCCCTCCTGCTTCGCTTTCAGGGCGCGCTCATAGAACCTTTCGGCCTCTTTCAGGTCTCTGGTCACGAGCCTCTCGGCGAGCTGGAACTTGCCCGGCGTGGCCTTCACCACGCTCTCGAGCGCTTTCTTGCGCCTTTCGAGCGGCTCGGAAAACAGGTCCTTCCCGTCAAGGTAAACGATGTCGAAAAGGTTGACCTGGATGGGAATCTCTTTGGCCATCTGCGCGATGTCGTATTTCCTTTTTATCCTCTGGGAAAGCAGCTGGAACGGCAGCGGCGAGCCGCTTTTCCTGTCTATGCCAAGCATCTCGCCTTCTATTATGCACGCGTCCGCTTTTACGCCCTTGATGACGAGCTCTGCGAGGTCCGGGAATTGTTTCGTCACGTCCTCGAGCCGCCTCGTGTAAAACCATAATTTATCGCCTTTTTTGTGTATGCACACGCGCGCGCCGTCGTATTTGAATTCGACAATGGGCCTCTCGAAGGTTTCCAGCGCCTCTTTCAGGTCCTTCGCTTTCTCAGCGAGCAGGACTTGGTAGGGCTTGCCGACTTCGACGGTTACCTTTTCGAGCCCGCGTAACCCGCGCTCTTTCGCGATTTTTGCTATCTCAGCGTAATCTGGCCGCAGGAACCATGCCCATTCGATGGCGCTGACAATCTTCTTCTTGTCTTCCGCATCCTTCGCCTCGAAAAACGCAGCCGCAATCGAATCGCGCAGCACGCCCTCAGCGACGCCCATGCGCATCTGCTCAAGGACCGTGCGCACGATGTATTTCGCCTCCTTCGGCTTCGCAGCTCGATATCAGTTCCTTGATGAGCGATATCTTCGTGTCCTGCGAGCCCCGTACCTTCGATAGAAGCGAGCTTCTGCAGGTTCTCGAAGACCTTGTCCACTTCCAGCTCGCGGCTCACGAGGTTCTTCTGCTTCCTGGTCCTCATCAGTTTCTCGACCGCGAGGCCGAGGTCGCCGGTATCCCTGAACTCGCCGCTCACGTCGCTCTCCGAGAAACCCGTCGCCGACGCTATGGCCTTTGCCATCACCTTGTCGGCGACGCCCATTTCCTTTTCGGAATAAGCAGGGAAGACTTTTCCCTGAATCAGCAGCACGACCTTGTCAAGTATCTTGGCATCCGCTTCCCTCAAGAAGGAGGCAATCTTCTCTGTTTTGCTCAGGCGGGATGGCGTCTGCTCGAGATATTCGTAGAGCTCGACAAGCTCGGAGTATTTCATCGCATCACGATAAAATATTGCATCCATGGCTTTAATTTAATAATTTAAAATTTCCAGCCAGCCATGAAGGCGGCAATCGCTTGGTTCAGTAACCATTTATAAATTTTATGTCCAAATAGTCACTATTGAATAATTAAAGGTGATGTGAATATGCAAAAATTGGTGCAAGTGTCGTAAATTTGTATGCGCCACAACCAAAGATGATTTGAAAACAAAGAACGAATTAGCTTTAAATCTTTGCAACGGTATGCGATAAAGTCAATGACAGGTGCGAGATTTTCTATTGAGTGAAGTTCGAAACTTTAGATATAAAAATGAAGCAAAGATATTTTTGTAAATAACAGGGTTCGCACTAAACTTGTAGCTGAAATGTGCATGGTTTATCCAAAATACGGAATTAGTCTCTATAATATCGAGATAAAGTACCAGCGATACCTGCTAATATCAGGGACAATTAACTGTCTCGGGCATTATAGGAAATTGTAAGTGAATGATAGTATCTCAATTTAATTAAAGCCCCCTTATTATTTATATGAGGGGGCAGTTTTATTCTGTGATAGCGATATTCATCACGATTACTATAGTCGTGTTTATAACGCTCTACATCGAGGCCCAGGGCGGCGAGACCGGCAGATACGAGACCATAGTCGCCGACCAGATACACCAAGCCGAGAAGAGCATCGAAAACGACTTCGCCAAGGCTATCGTGACGTCGGGCAAGAGGGCCATGCTGGCAGGCGACGATTACGTCGTCATGAGCGGCAGGGCCATGAGCGACGCGCCGGCCGGCATAAAGGAGCTCATGGAGAACGGGTCGATTGAAGGCAACGAGAGCATCCTCATGTTCAACAACACGCTGGCCAACTGGACCTCCAAAATCCTGAGCGTGCCGGTCAACTTCCGCATCAACATAAGCTTCTCGGGCCTGCAGATTTCCAGTCACGGCGCCTTTGAGATAAACGCCTCCGGGAGGCTGAACGTCTCGGTCGCCGACGAACTGGGCATCGCGAACATAACGAAGAAAAACATGCAGTTCGACGCCATGGTACCGGTCGATGGCGCGGAGGACCCGCTCTTCACGCTCAAGACGAACGGCGTGATAACCAGGAGCGTGAAGCTCTCGCCGTATCCATACCGCGGGAAGAAGCTCGTGACCGGCGGCGCGAATTCCACAGGCAACTGCAGCGGCAACGTGACCTTCAACAAAACAGAATGCGCCTCCAGGATACTCGTCGCGGAGAACATATCCGGCGTGTCGCTTGGCTGCTTTTCGGGCTTTGTCATAGAGGAATCGGTCAACCTCAGCGCGAGCTCGGACTGCTACGTCACGGGCAACGGCAGCGCTTTCGAAGCCGTTTCGCAGGCCGTGTCAGAGACCGGCTATCTGACTGTTTACATAGACAGCGTCACGAAGGCTGTATGGCATTTGCCGCTGCGCGATGAGATAGACAACAAATATTATTTCGCCGGCAGCGGCCCACCTTTCCTTAAAAGGCTGGAAGGCGATTTGAACGCGACTTCCGAAGGCATGGAGTCCATAACCAATCTTCCGGAACTGCAGAGCTACCAATTACCGCTAAAGGAAAACGTCGTCTCTGTAGATTATATATATTTCAGGGACCAAGACTATATTGGATATCCGGTGAGGGGTTTGCAGGGCTGGTTCAGGTTAAACAGGACCTTTGCCGACAGATACGGCATCACTGAATTATGCGGCAGTTGTTGATATGTACGAAGAAGATGATTATCTGGAAGTGAACGGCGGAAAGGGCGACGGGAAGAAACCCCGGAAGGCTGCAGCCCTGAAAGGGCAGGAGACTAAGGCTGCCGCGCCAAAAGAGGCGCCTACCAAACCCGAAGCCGGGAAGGCAGCTGCCAAGGAACCGGCAAAGGAAACGCCTGAAGAAGCGAAGCCGGAAAAGGCCGGGGTGGACGATGATGACAAAGCGAAGCCCCGGAAAAATGTTGAAAAGGCCAGGGAACACGTCGAAACCGATGTCGACAAGCTCTACGAAATCGTAAGGGAGAAGGGCATAATAAAGGTGAAGGAAGCGGCCAAGCTGCTGGGCATCGACACCGAACAGGTGGAGGAATGGGGCAGGATCCTGGAGGAGCATAAGCTGGTGCGCCTGCGCTATCCTCCGGTGGGCGAGCCCGTGCTCGTTCTAAGACGATTCACGACGGACGAGGAAAAGATAGGGAAACTGAAAGGCCGCCGCAAGGCGAAGCCGGCAAGGAAGGTATTCATCATAAACCTTGCCATCATCATCTGTTTCGCCATATTCATAGCCATATACACGGTAAGGCTTCCGGCAATCCGCATTTCATATTTCCAAGCTTTTTTAGCGGTCGCGGCAATAATAATCATAGGCATTGTTTTAGTTTTGAAGTTTGTCAAGAGGAGAAAGGATGCTGGCAAAAAAGCCGAAAAGGGCGAAATTGATCCCAAAAACTGAAAAACCCGCTCCCACCATGAAGGTGATGGAAAGTTATAACATAGAATACCAGAACGTGACCGCTTCCGTGAGCATCTACCATGACGAGAAGGAATACGTCCCCGTTTACAACATAAAATACCCGAAGATAGAGGAAGCGACGTGGGCCATCCTTGACTCCATAAGGGAAAAGATAGTCACCGAGCTCGCCTTCGTAACGGACGACATTCTCAGCACAGAAGATACGAGCGAAGTCAAGATGAAATTCGTGCAGAAGGCGACTAACCTTATCGGGGCCGAGCTGCCTAACCTGAGCAGGAAGGACGTGGACATACTGGTCGGAATCCTGTCGCAGGAATCGCTGGGCCTCGGGCCGATTGAATTCATGCTGAAAGACAACGGCCTTGAGGAAATCGTAATCAACAACGCCAAGGAGCCCATATGGGTCTATCACAGGACCTATGGCTGGCTCAAAACCAACGTTGTGCTGGGCGATGAAACGAAAGTCTACAACTATGCCGCGCAGATAGGCAGGAAGGTCGGCACCCAGATAACAAATCTCAATCCACTCATGGACGCGTATCTGACGACGGGCGACAGGGCGAACTCCACGCTCTTCCCGATATCCTCAAAGGGCAACACGCTGACGATAAGGAAATTCGCCAGGAGGCCGTGGACCATAACCGATTTCATAGAAACGAAGACCATATCGCCTGAGGTCGCGGCGTTCCTCTGGCTGGCAATACAGTTCGAAATGAACATCGTCTGCACTGGCGGAACGGCATCGGGCAAGACGTCGTTCCTTAATGTCCTGTGCATGTTTATCCCGCCAACAGAGAGAATCCTTTCCATCGAGGACACGAGAGAGATACAGCTCCCCCCGTTTCTCCACTGGGTCCCGCTCACCACCAGGCCGCCGAACATCGAGGGGAAGGGGGAAGTCACGATGCTCCAGCTCATGATAAACGCGCTCAGGATGCGACCGGACAGGATGATAGTCGGCGAGATACGCAGGTCTAAGGAGGCGGAAGTCCTGTTCGAGGCGATAAACACCGGCCATTCGGTTTACTCGACGCTTCACGCCAACACCGCAGAAGAAACGCTGAAACGCCTGATAAACCCGCCCATCAACATTCCCATTTCGCTGCTGACCTCGCTCCAGCTGATAGCGGTCATGCACAGGGACAGAAGGAAGCGCATAAGAAGGGTGCTCGAGGTATCCGAGCTCATTCCATCGGGCGGGCTTGACGAAATGAAAATCGAGATGAACGACATATTCAGATGGGTACCATCGAAGGACCAGATAGTCGAATGGGGCAAATCGAACAGGGTCTGGAACGACATAAAGCTTTTCTCCGGCATGGACGACAACGAAATAAAAAGGAACCTCGAGGAGAAAAAGAACATCCTGCTCTGGATGGTCAAAAACAAGATGAACACGATAGAGAAGGTGGGCAAGATAATATCGGATTATTACAAGAATCCGGAAAGCGTTCTGAAAATGATCAGCCAGAAATAACCTTGCGGTCGTCATCGCTGCATCTGCATTTTTTCGAACTTGGGCACGAATATCCTGTATTTGTCCTTGTCCTCCATTTCCTCGAGGACCCTCTTGATTATCATCTTCTCGGGATCGGGCAGCATGCTCACGCGCTTTTTCAGCTCCTCGAAGCTTTCGAAGGGCTTCTCTTTCCTCGCGGAAAGGATTTCCCAGAGATGCTTCTTGCCTACGCCCGGCAGTAACTCGAGCTGGTGCAGGCGCGTGGTTATGGGGCCCGCGCGGTTGAAAAACTCCAGGAACTTCTTGGGGCTGGCCTTGACCACGTCTTCGACAATATCAGAAACCTCTTCCTTCGCAGCCGTCGTGAGGTCCTTGAACTCGATTCTCCTCTTTATGAACTTGACCTCGTCCCTTTTCCCGTCGCCTATGTATACGCGCGTGCCGACCTTGAGATAAACGCCTTCCCTGACTATGACTTCGAGCAGGGAAAAATACTCCTCGCCCACGACCTGCGAAACCGGCTGCGAAACGCGCATGCCGTAATAGCCATGGGGCAGGTAATCCAGCACTATTGCCCATTCGTCCTTTTTGATTTCCCTTTGCATTCTGACCAGCCTCGCCTTGTTTAAGATTAGAATACGTATTTATAATGCTATTTGTTGTCCTTCACTATCTTGAGTATTTTCTTCTTGTCGTCCTCTGTCAGAACCAGTCTGTCGTTCGCAAAAAGCGTCCTCAGCTCGTTTTGATTTTCCGGCAGGAAGTTCATGATGCTGACTATGTGCCTTTCCTTGAGTTTCTCGATGCCTCTCAGTTCTTCCATCACTTTGTCCTGCTTTTTCTCCGGCAGTTTGCAGAATTTTCTCAGGTGATCCAGCGCGTTTTTCTGCTCATAAGCAAGCTCCCTGCTCTTCTCCTTTTCGGACAGTATCTTCTTCGATTCTGCCCAGCTAACTACCTTCTCATCCTTGATATTCATGAAACCACCTTTTACTTCTTCAGCAACACCAGGTGCTCAGGCCTGGATATGACTTCCTTTACCGAGTTGCCTATCCTTATCGTGACGATGTAAGCGTCGCCTCTCCTTGCCTTGATTTCGCCCACCTTGCCCTTGAACTTGGGAAAGGGCATCCCCTTCTGGGATGACGGGTCTAGTTTTATGACTACTTTGTCCTTCGGCTTGAATTCCATCAGATACGGGGTAACCGTGAATTTCACACCGTGCTTCTTCCTAAGCTTCCTTCTTGTCGATCTCCTGAAACCCAGTGTCGCTCTTACCATGACATTCCCTCTTTCATGCCTTTAGGCCTATGAGGTCGAATTCCCTTATTTTCGCGCTGTTGCCCAGCACCTGCGAAAGCGACGGTTTTGTCCTTCCGCCATCGCCGGTCACGAGTTCGTTGAGGTATAAACCCGACTCCGCGGTTATATCAAATTGGTATCTTTTACTATTAATCCTTTTCCATTTAATACTTTTAACCTTTTTATGCTTTGTCCTGTCCTCTTTGCGGCCGAGAAGCCTGCCCGGCGTGCGCTGCTTTATGCCGCCGGCGATTTTTTTTGCATCGCCGATGTTGCCAACCGGGTTTTCAAAGTCGATGATTACCCTGTAAACTTTGTAGGGGTTTCTGGCCTTGAGTACCGCCACTTCCTTCCTTTTCGAGGGCCTGAGCCTCGCCACCTTCACCTTCGCGCTCTTGTTTATCTCGGCTGCTATCTTTTTCAGGCGCAGCCTCCGTTTTTTCGGCTGCTTGATTTCCAGGACGAAGGGCCTCCATGCAAGGCATCTCGCTTCCTTATCCTCCCTGCCGAGCGCGTGGAGCACGTGTGACCTGCCCTTCGAAAGCTTCATGAAGGGCTTCGCTATTATGTCCTCGACGCTCTGCTTGTATCGGGGAGAGCTTGTCTGCGGCAAACCCCGCATAAACTTCTTGTATTCCCCGTAGAACAGCAGCGGGCTTGCGAAAATCTCGACCGTGTTTCTCTGGAGGTCTAGCGTTATCAGCACGTCTGGCCTGTCCGGGTCGGGCTTACGGCGTGTGCGTCTTGATACCGCCCCCATCAGCTCCCTGCTTATCTGGGCCTTTATAGGCTCGCTGTATTTCACGCCGGCCTTTTCCCACAAAGCTTCCTCGCTCATGACCAGCGCGTCGCTCATCCTTATACCAACCATGAACGTCGCGAAATCCGTTCCCTTCAGCTTTTTCAGGACGTCATCCGCCAGGCCGGGAAGCCTGTCAAAGAAACCGCCGCATACACGGCATTCCCCTTCAGCAACGATTCCGGATTCGTTTGCGGCAAGGCTGCGGATTATGCTGCCGCGCTCGCGGTTAGTCCTGTTTTTGAGCGCCCTGAGCCTGGCGAACTGGCGGCCAAGGCATGCGTCGCATATCTGGCCGGAACCGGTTATTTTTGCCGCTATGGTCTTCGCACCCGGATTCAATTTCATAATACCAATTAAGAGCGCGTGCTTTTAAGTTATTTTGAGGCCGAAAACGCGGACGGCGTTTTCCTTTGCCCTTCCGAGAATCTCCTGCGCGTTCGTGCCCTTGAGCTCCGCTATCTTGCCTGCGGCTATCTTTATGTTCCAGGGATAGTTCCTCGGGTCCTGCTCCTTGTTGGGCGAGAGGAAGGGCGAGTCGGTTTCGAGAAGCAGCCTGTCGAGCGGCGTGTCCTTCGCGATTTTCCTTACGTTCTTCGAGAAAAGCACCATGGTCGATATGGAAATGTAAAACCCGCGCGCGGCGATTGCCTGCACCAGCTCCCTCTGGCCTGAAAAACAATGGAATATCGCTTCGATGCCAGCGTCTTTCACCATTTCGAAGCATTCGCTTTCCGCGTCCCACGAATGTATCACAAGCGGCTTCTTCAGCTTTCCGGCAAGCTCTATGAACTGCGAGAAAACCTCCTTCTGACGCTTTTGTTTTTCATTGTCCTTTTCCCAGTGGTGGTCGAGGCCTGCTTCTCCGATGCCGACTATCTTTTCCGCGCTGGCCTTTATCAGCTGCATTATTTTTTCCGGGTCGCCGCCTTCGGTCGGGTGGCAGCCGAGCGTGGGAAAAATGAAATGCGGATGCTTTTTTGCAAGGGCCAGCGCCTTCAGGCCCTCGTCATATCTGGCAGAGCTCACCACGACCGCAGCAAGCTCCTCCCTGCATTTTGCTATGACCTGGTCCATGTCCCTGTCATAGTCGCCGAAGCACAGGTGCGCGTGGATGTCTATCATGGCTGCTCCTCAACAAAGAAATACTCCAGGGCTTCCCGCACGTCGCCGACTTCCCTGACCTCTATCCCGGCCTCCTCCGAAACGTTCACGGTTTTGGGAACCTTCTCGGTCGTGCATACCTGCGAGGGGCCCATCTGTTCGCAATATCTTCTGGTCTCGTAGGTGATTGCCTGCGACTGCATCGGGGGCACAAGAAGCAGCCTTGCTCCGACGTCCTTCGCCACCTTTGCCTTGGTGAGTATCTGGCCAACCGGGCCTATGGTGCCATCGGGGTTTATGGCGCCAGTTATCATGACCTTCGTGTCAATGCCCCTTTTCTGTATGGCGGCGATGGTGGCGATTGTCAGCGCAGTCCCAGCGGAAGGGCCTTCGACAGAGGTCGCGTTGGTCGCGATGGTGTATATTATGTCGTATTGCGACAGGTTGATGCCGGTTATGTTGGACGCGACCCTGCTGGAAGTGCGGATGGAGTTCTGCGTGTCCGTCCAGAAAAGCATCTTGTCTATGTTCGCGAGGACGCGGCCTTCGCCGGGGATTATCTGGACCGTCAGCACGGTGGTCAGGCCGTTGCCTTCCTCGTCGACCGCAGGTATGATTACGGAAACGTATGAGACGTTAGAATAGGAAACGTTCACCGGGTTGTAGGGAACGTAATTTACCGCGCCTTCTGTTATGGTTTCATTATAGTATATTATGACCTTCTCGTTCATGCTGCCAAGCATGTAGCCAGCCAGACATGCAAGCAGCACGGCAAGCCCTAAAAACATCGTCTTCGTGTTCCTGCCCTTCGCAGGTCGGAATGCACGCTTCCTATAATGATGCATAGGGTCACCGTCAAGCTGTTATATATTTAAATACACGCATTCGGATTAATAATGCAGGGGGCCTCCAACCACGGGGCTAGGCCTACCGTACCTTCGGGTGGCAGACGGTCTTCATGGCCGGTTGTAGTTTGCGGATGGCCCGGCAAGATGCCGCAAAGCCCTTTCTGCCAACTGCGAAGCCTTGTCCTGCAGGATTGTCCTCAGGGTGAACCGGGTCAGGGTCGGAAGACAGCAGCCCTAAGCTATGATGATAGTGCTTGCAGGGTAGCAGGGTGGAGAAGGCAGAACGGATAACTTTCGGTTTTTTGCAAGGTCTACCGCAAGCGTGCTCCCTGCTCTTTGTTCAAGCGGCGGTCGCTTTTTATATGCGAGGCCAATATTTTAATATGCCGTCCTTTTACAGGAAAATTTCACTGGTTCTGTTCGGGGGTTTGGTGGAGAAGTATATCGGTTCCTTCAGGCCGCTCGAGCCGCACATCAAGAACGCCAACATGAAAATCCTGCTCAAGACATGGGTCAGCATGCTCTTTTTCTCGACGGCCGTCGCGTTCGCAGCCGCGTTCGCAGCCACATACGTGCTGCTCAGCTATTTCATAAAAGTCGAGTTCTACATCTACATATTCAGCATAATATTTTTTCCAGTCTTCGTCTCGTCCATAGTCTTCATATTTTTTTACCTGTACCCGGTCGAGAAGGAGCGCTCCAGGGAGAACTCGATAGAAAACAACCTTCCTTTCGCGATAACCCACATGTCGGCCATCGCCTCGTCGGGCATACCGACGGAATACATGTTCGAGCTGCTCACGGGCTTCAAGGAATACGGCGAAATATCCGAGGACTCCAGGCTCATAATGAGAAACATAAAGACCTTCGGCATGAGCTCTGTCGACGCGTTAAGGGACATCGCGGAGCGCACGCCATCGAAAGGCTTCAGGGAGCTCCTGCTTGGCATGGTCTCGGCCGTAGAATCCGGAGGCGACATGACGGCATACCTCCACGAGATGTCGGAAAGGGCGCTCTTCGATTACAAAATAAAAAGGGAGAAATACCTCAAGACGCTTTCAACATACGCCGACATTTACACGGCGCTGCTCGTCGCAGCGCCGCTGATGATGCTGTCGATGCTGGCGACGATGAGCATAATAGGCGGCAGCGTGATGGGCCTTACGATAGACGAGGTCATACTGCTGATAACATGGGTCATGCTGCCCTTCATGAACACCGCCTTCCTGGTGTTCATCCACGTGACGTATCCCGGTGTGTAGAATGGAAATAAACAAGGTCCTGTTATTCGAAATATTTTTCGTGTTTATAGGGATAGTGATACTGCTCATCAACTTCTTCGTGGTTTCGGCCTTCTTGCCTTTTGTGGTGCCGCTGCTGAACGTGCTCGGTGCGATGATAGCGATTGTCCCGCCGTTCCTGCTTTTTTACGGCAAATACAGGGTAAGCAAGGAAGTAGAAGAGCAGTTCATCATATTCATAACCGACTTGACAGAGGCGATCGACTCAGGCATGACCCTGCCCATCGCGCTGAAACACGTTTCCAGGAGGGATTACAGGTCCATGTCCGGATACATAAGGGAGCTGGAAAGCAAGGTGGAGTGGGGCATACCCTTCGAGAAGGCGCTGAACATATTTTCGGATAAGGTAAGGTCCACGCCGATAAAAAGGTCCGTGAGCACGATAATAGAAACCTACAAGGTCGGTGGCAAGATATCGGAAACGCTCAAGGCCATAGGCCAGTCGCTTGTGGAGATAAACAAAATACGGCAGGAGCGCTCGGCGTCGGTCCAGTCCCAGCTTGTCACGTCATACATGATATTCTTCGTTTTCATCTTCATCCTGCTTATCCTGAAATCCTTCCTTATCCCGACGCTTGGCAGCATGCAGATGTCGCCCAGCCTCATGGAGGAGGCCGTAACCCAGACGGCTCCGGTCGAGATATACAACCAGACCTTCGTGAACTTCATCCTCGTCCAGGGCCTTTTTGCCGGCCTGGCCACGGGGAAAATGGCAGAAGGCTCGCTTATTGCCGGCTTCAAGCACAGCATAGTGTTGATAGTTATAGGCTACACCATATTCTCTGTCCTGGGCCAGTTCCAGTTAACAATGTTTTAAATATACATTGGTGGGAATAAGTAATATTGCGAAGGTGGAAATATGGGAAGGATAAAAAACATCCCCGTCAAGGCGCTCGGAGACCAGCTGATACGCGACCACAGCGACAAGTTCACGACTGATTTCGAGAAGAACAAGGAAGCTCTGGGAAAGCTGAAGGACATAAAATCGAAGAAAATAAGGAACATAGTCGCTGGCTACATAACGAAGGAAATGCAAAGGATCGGCAAAAGCGGCTTGTGATCTCATGAAACTCGAAGACGTTCTTGAAAGCGCGTTCTTAGTCAAGCCAGATGACACCCTTTCTCACGTCACGTCACGGATGACCGAGGACAAAAAATATGAAGCCTTCATTTTCGACGGCGAGCTGAAGGGTATAGTAACGCTGGACGACATGCTCAAAAGGAGGGTGAGCGAGCCGCAGAAAATGAAGATAGCATACTTCATGAAGCCCGTGAGCATGTTTTCCGTTGAAACGCCAGTCGAGGACATAATGAATTACATGCTGGTCAGCGAGTTCAGGTCCGTGCCTGTCGAAAAGGAGGGCAAAATATACGTCATCACGAAACCCAAGCTGCTCGGCTTCGTCAAGAAAGAGGTTTTTGCAGGCAAAAAAGCGAAGGACATCATGCAGATGCCTTATTGCGCCAGCATCAATGACACGCTCCTGACGATCACGTCCGTCATGAGGGACACCGGCGCCAGCAGAATACCCATAATCGATGGTAGGGGAAAGTTCGCAGGCCTTGCCGACAGCATGAGCCTTGCAAAGATGCTTACCGACAGGGAGAGGTCCAGCTTCGGTGAAAGGGTTGGCGAAAAGGCGAGAATAGGCGACATAACAATAAGCAGGTTTCTGAATGCGGCGGTGATGAGAATCGGCCCGGAGGAAGGGATGGAGCAGGTGGTGAAAAAAATATCCAAGGAAGAGACCTGCACGGCCATCGTCGAGGACGACGGCAAGTTCATGGGCATCATAACGATAAAGGACATATTCAAGATGATAGGCAAGTCGCTTGAAACGGTTTACATAAGGGTGAGCGGCCTGCATGACGAGGACGAGTTCGTCAGGAAAAGGATAGACGAGATGATAGAAAAGGCCGTCCAGAAGGTCCTCAAGGTCGTGAAGCTGTCCTACGTCGTGATACACGTCAGCGTTCACAAGAGGAAGGAGAACAGGAACGAGAGGATGAAATACTCTGTCCAGGGCAGGTTCGTGACGGACGGGGGCAATTTCTACGCAAACGATTATGAATGGGAGCCCATAAAGGCCATGAAAATCTTCCTGGAAAGGATGGAAGGCGAGATATACAAGCAGAAAGACAAAAACAGGGGCTACTGAAAAATATTCCTGCCTTCGAAAAATTCCCCGAGTTTTTGCGGCAGGTCTTTTATCTTAATGCGTATCTGCTTCATGGAGTCGCGGTCGCGGAGCGTGACGTCGTCGTTTTTCAGCGAATCATAGTCGACTGTTATTGCCAGCGGAACGCCGAGCTGGTCGTATATGACATAGCGCTTGCCTATCGACTGCTTCTCGTCGTATTTGGTCTCGAATCTCGTTTTGAGCGCATCGTGTATCGCCTTCGCTTTCGCATCGATGCCATCCTTCTTGACGAGGGGCAGTATTACCGCATCGAGGGGCGTCAGCGAACGCGGGAACTGCAGGACCGGTTTACCCGCTCTCTCAACGAGCGAATTCTCGAGGACCGCGTAGAATATCCTGTCCAGGCCCATGGAAAGCTCGAAAACGTGCGGCACGAATTTCTCCTCGTCCTCGACAACGGAAAGGTCCGCACCCGAAACTTTCGTGTGCGAGGAAAGGTCGAAATCCGTCCTGTAATTGCACGCGACCATCTCTATCCATCCGATATCCGTCTTTATCTCGAAGTCCCATGTCTCTTTTGAATAGAATGCCCTAGCGTTCTCTTCGAGTTCGCGGAAGCGCATGTCTTTGGCGGCGAAGCCGCACTTCTCGAAAAACTGCTGGGTTATAGCAAGATAATAGCCGATAAGCTTGCCCGATATGATTTTTTTCTCCACGGCCTTTTCGAGCGTGATGGCCTGCGTCTCCTTGCCGGCGAGTCTGAGGCGTAGCTCGTAATGCCTGTATTTATCGAACCCGGGAAACTCGTTTATTTTTTTCGGGTTGAAGAAGACCTCGGTTTCCATCTGCGTGAACTCCCTTGTCCTCATCGGGCCTTGACGAGGCGAAATCTCGTTCCTGAAGGACCTGCCGACCTGGGATATGCCCAGGGGAAGCGAGACCCTCGCAGTCTTGTACAGCTTCAGGAAGTCCGTGAATATGTTCTGGCACGTTTCAGGCCTGAGATACGCGTTTTTCTCGTCCGTGAGCGGCCCTATCGAAACGCCTATCATCATGTTGAATTTCTGGACTTTCGCCAGCGCACCCTTGCATTCGGGGCATTTCACCGCATGCTTTTCTATGAGGCCGTTGAACTCCTCGGATGCCATCGCCTCCGGGACCGCTTTCCCAGTCGCCTCTTCTATCAGCTTGTCGGCTCGGAATATCTTGTGGCATTTTTTGCACTGCACCAGGGGGTCGACAAAATTCTTGAGATGGCCAGAGGCCTCGAAGTTCTTTTTTGGCAGTATGACGCAGCCGTCGATTTCAAGCGAATCCGTTTTCCTGACGACTTCCATCCGCCACAGCTCTATCAGCTTTCTCCTGAGCACAGTCCCGATGTGGCCGAAATCCAGGAAACCGGCCAAGGGCGAATGTATTTCTGCTGAAGGGAAGTATATGCCCCGTTGATCGGCAACCTGCTGTATGTGGAGTGCCTTGTCCATCGCAATCACATATAAATTTATTGTGTCCGTTTTAATAAGATACTATGCCGACGAAGCGCAGCCTGAAAGTCGATTTTCACGTCCATTCGCATTTCTCAGCGGATGGCGACATGTCCCCGCTTGAAATAATAAAAGCAGCTAAGAGCGCTGGTCTCGATGCCGTAGCCGTAACCGACCACAACAGCGTGAAAGGTGGTTTTGAAACGGAGAAAATCGCCGGCGGCATGCTGGTTTTCGTAGGTTCGGAAATAAAAACCGGCAGCGGTGAAATCATAGGCCTTAACCTGAAAAAGGACGTCCCTCCCGGGCTTTCGCTGCTGCGAACATGCAAACTGGTGAAGGAGCAGGGCGGCTTCATAATAATACCCCATCCTTTCGACAGGTTCAGGGAAGGCGTCGGCAACGAGATGAAAAAAATAATAGGCTATATAGACGCCGTCGAGGTATTCAATGCCAGGACGCTCGTCAGCAGGTTCAACAGGCAGGCGCTCGAATTCGCGGCGAAACATAAGCTGGCGGCAACCTGCGGCTCGGACGCGCATTTCACGGCAGAGATAGGCTCTGCTTATGCGATAGTGGAAGCCGGCAGAACGAAGCAGGGAATATTGGAAGCGATAAAAAGGGGCAGGATTGAAACCGCCGGCTCAAAGACCGGAATCGGGCCGCACTGGAAGACTTTTGTAGCTAAGATTGGCAGGAAAATCTGATTTTATCCGCCGGTAATGTTCTGGGTCATGTTCTCGATGTTGGTTTTGACTTCCTTTTCCAGGTCCTCGAGCGTCTGGTATTTTTTAAGCTCATCGGTCAGGTTGTCGACCGGCTTCATTATGTTGTCGGGGACGTCTTTCATCACGTTTTCCTTGTATGTGTCGAGCGTGCTTGCAATATGCTGGTTCGCCTGGCTGACAAAAGGTATCATAAGCACGGCGAATGATATTATGACTATCGGCAACAGGAGGTATTCTATGACTATCATGTTGCTTATCCTGTGGAAATCGATGTCCATTTTTTTGAACAGCAGAATGATGAACATGGGTATTATCACAAGCAGCGTCATGCTCACGGGGAACCCGTATTGGATGAAGGACATGCCGTATGATAAAAATCCGACGGCACCGAGTGCGATGAAAAGTTCTTTCCTGTTTTTGATAGTGCTGCCCCTGAACTTGAATTTGTAGACTATGTAACTGGTGGTATAAACCACCGAGAAGGCCAGCATGAGCCAGAAGGGGAACTTGACTATGTCGGAGGTGAGCGCGAACCAGCCGCATGAAAATTTCAAAAGCTCTATGGCGCTCATGTTCACTGATGTTCTGTAAAGGCCTTTTTTGAACCTCGTATACGGAGAGGAGTGCAAAAAATTCAGGAAAAGCATGGCGAGAACCATCAGGAAAAACCATCTGTTAACGGCGAACGATATTCCCAGACCTGCGGCCACAAAAAGGATGGTCAGCATCTTGGCGACCCCCGCGCTTATCATGCCTCCTGCCACCAGCTTCCATTTCATCTTCTCCGTGTCCTTTTTATCCTCCTCAAAGTCCACGAGGTCGTTGTAGAGATAAACTGACGAGTAGGCGATAAGGAAGCCTGCCAGCGAAAGCAGCACAATGTATGCATCGGGCATGCCTATGACGAATATGTACAAAATGATGCCCAGGGAGAACTGGACTATATTCTTCGGTAGACTTATCGTCACGCTGTTGAACAGAATTTTTTTTGCGCTGAGCATGCCTAATCCCTCTTTTCAAGATGTTTGCATTTTCTTGCCTTTATAATTATCGTTGACGCAAGCGTGACCTTTCTGGCAAATACCGAGTCGACGCCATCCCATATTTTTTCCTTCCATTTCTTGCGCGTCCCGTCCGCAAGCACCGGGCTTCCCGCCGCCTTTTCCACGGCAAAACCGTTTATGTCGAGAAGCTCGGAAAGCGAGCGCCTGGTGAACGCGTGTATGTGGCCAACGCCCTCCTTTATGAACGGGTTTCCCGTATATGTCCTTACTGATGACTCGATCCACGTAGGCATGAAGCCAAGCAGGAGAAAACCCCGGTTATACCATGAAGCTATGTTCGGGACCGATATTATCAGATAGCCGCCGTTTTTCAGCAAGGCATTTATCTTCATGAGAAGGTTCTCAGTATCATAAATGTGCTCCAGCACGTCGCCGCAGAAAACGGCGTCAAAGCTCTCCTTCTCGAACGGGAATTCGTCGGTATCGATGTTGATTACCTTTGCCACTATTCCTCTTTTTCGCGGCCTTGGATACGGAGCTGTGGCTTATGTCAACCCCGAAAAGCGTGGCCCCGGTCTTGTCCGCGATGAAAGTTGCTATCAGGCCGTCGCCACAGCCGACGTCCAGGATGCGGCCTTCAGCATGCTTTTCAAACAAAGAGGCCACTATTTTCATCTTCTTTTGCTGTATTCTGTAATACCTTTCCGGCTCCTTTTCGAACAGGTCTGAATAGAAATTCCTGTTGTATTCGTTCGTGTCCATGTAAAGATTTGTGGTCTAACAATTATAAAAAAGGAATATCATTATTAATCTATGGATTTGCAGAAAATTCTCGAAACGCTCAGCCCGGTGGAAAGGGGCGTACTGCCCTTCATCAGGGACGGCGCCGAGCTGCGTGATATTTCGAAAACTTCCGGCCTGATGGAAATAGAGGTCATGCGCGCCCTCCAGTGGCTGGAAAACAAGGGAGCGGTCAAGGTAAGTACAACACCGAAGGAAATCGTGGAACTGGGAGAGAACGGCAGGGCTTACCTGAAGCACGGCCTTCCCGAAAAAAGATTTCTCGATGCGCTAAAAAATAAAATGACTGTGGGAGAGCTGAAGAAAGTTACAAAGCTCGATGATGATGAAATAAGGATATGCCTGGGCCTTCTCAAAGCGAAATACGCAATAACAATCGCGGGGGATGCAATAGAGCCCACGAGCGAAAGGGAAAGGCTTGTCAGGGAGGGCTTCCCGGAGGATGAACTGCTCAAAAAGCTGCCGAAGGTTTTCGAGGAAATGGACGAAAACGAAAAGAGCGTGGTCAGCAGGCTCCTCAGGAGAAGGGACATAATAAGGAAGGACGTCGTAAGGCTGAAATATGTTGAACTGACAGACGTGGGGAGGAAGCTGGCGAGGATGCCGAAAGCCGCACACATGAACCTCCTGGAAAACCTGACGCCCGGCATGCTCAGGGAAAAGTCGTGGAAAGGCAAACGGTTCAGAAGGTATGACATAAGGACTGGTGTGCCCAGGATAAACTACGGCAAGAGGCAGCCCTACAGCGAGTTCCTGCAGAACGTCAGGGAGAAGCTGGTTTCGCTCGGCTTCAGGGAAATGAACGGGCCCATAATAGAAACGGAATTCTTCAACTTTGATGCGCTTTTCCAGCCGCAAAACCATCCGGCCAGGAGCTGGAGCGCGACCTACAGGATAAAGGAGCCGAAATACGGAACGCTTCCGGACAAAAAACTGGTGTCTGCCGTGAAAAAAGCGCATGAACGAGGCATCGGTGGTTCGCTTGGCTGGAGATACGCGTGGGATGAAAAAACTGCGTCGCAGCTCGTGCCCAGGGCGCATGACACCGCGATATCGCCGCGCTTTCTGGCAAGGGGAGTTGAAATCCCCGGCAAATATTTCAGCCTGGTCCGCTGCTTCAGGCCGGATGTGATAGACGCAAAGCACGGCGTCGAATTCAACCAGCTCGGCGGCTTTGTCATCGGCAAGGATTTGTCATTCAGGCACCTTCTCGGCCTCCTTGAGCAGTTCATATTCGAAATAACCGGGATCAGCGAGGTCAAATTTCTTCCGGATTACTTTCCGTTCACGGAGCCATCGGTGCAGGTGTCCGCAAAACATCCTGAATTCGGCTGGATGGAACTTGCCGGCGCAGGCATCTTCAGGCCGGAGCTGACCCTTCCGTTAGGAGTGAAGGAGCCTGTGATTGCCTGGGGTTTCGGCCTTGACAGGCTTGCCATGATTAAGCTCGGGGTAAACGATATAAGGGATCTTTTTTCAAATGATATCGATTTTCTCAGAAAGGCGAGGAAGGTGCTTTGATGCCGACGCTTGACATATCGCTTGAGGATCTGAACAGGCTTACTGGAAAGAAATTCACAGCCAAGGGCCTGGAAGAAGCGCTTGGATATGTAAAAGGCGAAATTGAAAGCCTTGACGGCGACCGCATAAAAATAGAGATAGCCGACACCAACAGGCCTGACCTGTGGTCGACAGAAGGCATCGCACGCGAACTGCGGGCAAGGTTCACCAAAGACACGGGGCTGGTCAAATTCAGGACTAAAAAATCCGGGCTTAAGGTGATAGTGGACAGGAACCTGAAAGGCATAAGGCCAAAAACCGCCTGCGCCGTAGTAAAGGGCCTCAATATTGACGATGAAAGCCTTTTCCAGATCATACAGCTGCAGGAAAAGATATGTGAAAATTTCGGACGGGGCCGAAGGGAGGTTGCGCTCGGCATTTATGACTACAGCAGCATAGCTCCTCCGGTACATTTCCGAGCCTATAGGCCTGATGCAATAAGCTTCATTCCGCTCGACTTTGACAGGGAGCTGAAACTCGATGAGGTGCTCTCTCAGCACCCGAAAGGCAGGGAATACGGCCACCTGCTGGCGGGCCTGCGCATGTATCCGGTGTTCGTGGATTCAAAGGGCAGCGTGCTTTCCATGCCACCGATAATAAATTCAGACTACAGCGGGAAGGTTACGGAAAACACAAAGGACGTGTTCATCGAATGCTCCGGCTTCGATATGAAATTCCTCATGCCCGCGCTGAACGTCATGGTTGCGGCCCTCGCGGAAAGGGGCGGGAGCATCGAAACTGTCGACGTGATTTTTCCCGAAGGCAAAATTGAAACCCCGGATTTCAGGCCGAAAAAAATAGCGGTCGGGCTTGACCGCATAAAGAGCCTTTCCGGCCTGGACCTGAAAACGGCGGACGTAAAAAGGCTGCTCCTTGCATCAAGGTATGGCATTGAGACCGGGGGCAGGGAGTTCATTGTTGCCTGCCCGGCATACAGGCAGGACATAATGCACGACGTCGACGTGATAGAAGACATATTAATTTCTTACGGCTACAACAGAATCGGGCCGATAAAACCGAGGCTTGCAAGCAATGGGGAGCTGACTCCGATAAACGTGCTGTCAAGGGTGGCTGCCGACATAATGATCGGCCTTGGCTCACAGGAAATCCTTTCTTACATATTGACGAACAGAAGCAACCTCATAGAAAAGATGGGCGCGGAAAGCACAAAGTTCATAGAAATAGACAAACCTGTATCGAAGACCTGGAGCGTCTTCAGGACATGGCTGCTGCCGTCACTCATGGAATTCCTTTCCAGCAACACGAGCAATGAATATCCGCAGAACATATTTGAAATAGGAGAAGTCGTGCTGTTCGACGCAAAGGCTGAAACGCGGACGAGAAGCCCTGCAAAGATGGCATGGGCATACGCCGGCGCGGATGCGAACTTCACGAAAGCGAAGCAGGGCCTCGACTCGCTGATGAACGGCCTTGGCATAAATTACGGGATCGTTGAAATGGAGCACAGCTCTTTCATTGAAGGGCGGGTCGGGAAAATAGTGGCTTCAGACGGCAGTGACATAGCACTCGTCGGTGAGGTGCATCCAAAGGTTCTCGAAAACTTCGGTGTGGAACAGCCTGTTTGCGCCTTCGAGGTTGACCTGGACGCCATATCACGCCTGATAAAAAGTTGAGCCGATTGCTATCTTGAAGCCAGCCAGTTGGAAAGGCGGTAGCTCCACGGCATTTTCGGCTCGAATGTTTCTCCTATGAGGCCTGCTGCTATCGCTCTTATGTGCTGCGCGGCAGGCGATCTCGGGTTGTAAATTACAACAGGCTCCTTGAGCGCTATCGCTTTCCTCACTTCCCTGTCCTCTGGTATCTTGCCTATGACCGGAAGGCCAAGCATACTCGCTATGTGATCGCTTGGCATCTCATGCGTTTCCCTCTTTATCCGGTTGATGACCACGCCAAGGTTGTGCGTGGAGTATTTTTTCGCAAGCAGCGTGAGCTTCAGCGCATCCGTGACTGCGGGCAGCTCGGGGTTTGTTATCGTTATCAGCTCGTCGGCGGCCTCTAGCGCGGCGAGCGAATCCCTGCCAAGGCCGGCCGGCGAATCTATAAGGATGAAATCATGGCCTTCCAACAATCTGTAAAGGACGTCTATGTAATCGTGCGATTTCAGGTTCCTGTTCCGCCTCAGCGAAATGTCCGCTGGAATTACCTTGAAGCCGGACTTGTGGGCATACATGACATCCTTTATTTTCGCCCTGCCCTCGAAAACGTCATGTATCGTTTTGGGGTAAAGATGCATGCCGAGATGGAGCGCGAGATTCGATGTCGTAAGGTTCGCGTCGACTGCGACCACCGACTTGCCGTATTGGGCGAGCGCCGCGGCGAGGTTAGAAACGAGGGTTGTTTTGCCGACGCCCCCCTTGCCCGAAGAAATCGCAATTATCCTGGTCATGTTTATAATTTTGTCTTTGAAAAGTTATAAATCTATTACTTCACCAGAAAAACACCGGTGAAAGACGCGGGCAACGCCTGCATCCTGCGCCGGACGGACCTGGGGGGATTCGAACCCCCGACCTTTAGCTTAGGAGGCTACTGCTCTGTCCAACTGAGCTACAGGCCCATACATCGAAGGACAGCCTGAATTATAAACCCAAGCTGTCAATCGCTATTCACGAAAGACGCATACTGCGTATGCGTCATACGCTTCGTTCGAAAGGCAACTTGCAGCGCAATTCCGAGCTGTCTGGCTGTTTAATCTTATAGCTTGAACAGGTTTTTAAAGAAATCTGCGACGTTTTTCAGCGCAGCTGAGAACCAGTTGTCTTCGCCTGCGGTAATTCGCCCTGTCGGTATTTTGATTTCCTTTCTCGTTTCATTGCTTGTCTGGTTTTCACCAAGCTTTTCACCGGCCTTTTCGCTTGTTTTATTGGTGGTGTTTTTTGCTGCATTTTCTGTTTTCCCGGATATTTTTGTCACAGAACTATTGCACGTGCAGTTCTTTTTTTCCGAGCTGCATGAAGGGCATGAACAGGCTTTCGACGCATCGCATGCCTTTGTTTTGCATACAGAAGCCGAACCCTCTATGGTAACCGCCGCTTCGTCGTAGCAATCTATGCCCTCGGCTTTCAGAAAATAAGTGCCGTTCGGCAGTTTGCCGTCACAGTTCGGATGTATATTGACCGGTATGGAAAGGCTGTAATTGATCAACTTGCCGTAGGCGTTGAAACTGGCTTTGCCTGCCTTGTCGCCCTGCGCATTCTCCAGCCAGACATCAACGGCGCTTTTGGACGTGTCTCCCCTGTAAACATTCAGCTTTACCTCGACGGCATCGCCGAATTTTGCCTTGCCGTCCGAGCCCAAACTGATTTCTTCTATTTTAATGCCGGATTCATGCGGAGGTTCTGTGCCTTTGACCACTATCAGTTTTTCATCGTAATTGTTGGAGAAGTCGGAATCGTTGCAGGAAGCATCTGCTATTGCCGCTTTTATGTAATAGGCCTCTGAACTTTTGATTTCGTCTGGCGTCCACTCTCTTGACACAGTCTTTGAACACGATACGCTCTGCGTCGTATTGTATTTAGGTTTGATTATGTTTCCGAAAAGGTCCTCTATCCAGTATTCTATTCTCACTTCTTTTTCCGAACAGTTACTGTCGTCGATGATCAAATAGTAGCTTTGTTTTCCCCCTGAAATAAAAATATCACCTGATGATATGAATATCGAAACGTTGCAATTACCGGCTGTTGCATTGCTTTCATTCTCGGCCTGGGAAGCGCATATGTTCGGCAGGCCTGGCGTCGATACGTTTTGCTGGACAGTCACATTGCCGCACAAGCCGTATGAAACATTTTTAGAGGCGTTGAAATACTCAATCCGCTGCAGTGGATGAGAACCATTATAAATTGTAATATTATCTCTGCTATCGGTGAGCCTCATTTTGCTGTTCTCAAAAATTATAACATCTTTAGGATTCCATATCTCGGAAAAAACACTCGCGTTTTTGGTGACTATAATGAAGTCACCGCAAAAAATCGTGCCATTCAGCTTCGTGAGCATCGATTCCCCCGTGTCTATCGTGATATTTTCAAGGGATTCGTTTTGGTCGCTTGTTATCTCTATCCATTCTGAACATTGGGCGCAGGTATCGTTTGGAGCTGGCATAAATTCATTTATCTGCATGGCAGAAACTGTCCGTGAAACGGAGACTAAGAGCACAAGCATGAAAAATACGCAAAATTTCATGAAACTAATTTGAAATATATATTAAAATAGCTATGTTTAAACTTACGTTTAAACATTTTCGCTTCAGGAATCCCTGCAGTCGGTGCAAACCCATCTGCCGTTGGCGTTTCTCAGGTCGTCTGAATATTCCCCGCATCTCTCGCACAGACCGGAAATGGTCTGGTCGGGCCTTGCGACCGCCTCGACTTTCGCCTTCAGCCTTTCGGAAAGAATCTCTATCAGCTCCGGTGAAACCGTCAGGACTTCCTTCGTGGAGACTATGCCTTTCAGCTCGTTGTTTTCCATCACGGGGAATCTCTTGTAGCCCGTCTTGAGCATTTTTTTCGCCACCTTCATCATGCTCTCGTCCGGGGAAACCGTGATGAAAGGTCTTTTCATGCTGCTCCAGAAATCGCCGACCCTGACTTTCTTGAGGTTCTTTTCCTTGGCAACCAGCGTCACTATGTCGTTCGTTGTGATTATGCCAACGGGTTTATTGCTGCTGACTATGACAACGCATCCTATCTTGTTGTTGGTCAGTATTTTTGCAGTCACCGACATTGTCATCTTTGGCTCTACTGTTACGACGTGCTTCTTCATCACATCTTTTACTCTTATCATGCAAACGCCCAATTATAATTCGCAAGGGGTTTTTTAAGTCTTATCCTGAGCTGAAGCTATTTTTGTTTTTCTTTTATTTTCGCCTGCGCTGCCGCAAGCCTAGCGATAGGCACCCTGAATGGTGAGCAGCTGACGTAGTCCATCCCGACGGCGTGGCAGAATTCGATCGAGCGCGGCTCTCCTCCGTGCTCGCCGCATATGCCGATCTCGAGATTCCTCCGCGTCTTGCGCCCGCGCTCGATGCCAATCTTTATAAGGTCGCCGATGCCCTGCTGGTCGATGCTCTGGAACGGGTCTTCCTTCAGGATTTCCTTCCTGATGTAATCCGGCAGGAAGCTGCCTATGTCGTCGCGCGAGAAGCCGAAGCCCATCTGCGTCAGGTCGTTGGTCCCGAACGAAAAAAATTCCGCTGCTTCGGCAATTTTGTCGGCAACTATGCATGCGCGCGGGATTTCAATCATCGTGCCGAACGCGTGCGTTATGCCTTTAAGCCTGTATTTAGCCAGAACTTCGTGGTAGACTTTTTTACAGATGGCCATCTGGTTGCTGAGCTCCCTGACGTCGGAAACGACAGGTATCATTATTTCCGGATGCGGCTTCCTGCCTTCCATTATAAGTTCCGCGGCTGCCTCGAATATGGCTCGTATCTGGGTTTCGGAAACTTCGGGGTACGTTATTCCCAGGCGCACGCCGCGGTGGCCCATCATGGGATTCGATTCGTGGAGATCTTCGGCCCTGCCTTTCAGCTCCTGAATGGTTATGCCGAGTTCCTTTGCCAGCTGCGCCAGCTTTGCCTCGTCGCGCGGCACGAATTCGTGCAGCGGCGGGTCCAGTAGGCGTATAACAACCGGGAAGCCGTCCATGGCCGCAAGCGCGCCCTTGATATCTTTCTTGATATACGGGAAAAGCTCATTCAGCGCCTTGCGCCTTTCCTCTTCGGTTTTGGACACTATCATCTTTCTCAGCATGAAAAGCGGCTTGTCAGAACCCTTGCCGTAAAACATGTGCTCTGTTCTGAACAGGCCTATACCCTCTGCGCCGAACTGCCTTGCTTTCGCCGCGTCTTCGGGCGTATCTGCATTTGTGCGGACGCCGAGTCGCCTGACAGAATCGCAAAGCTTCAAAAAGTCGGTGAGGTTTTTATTCGCTTCAAGCGCTTCCATCATGGGAAGCCTGCCCTCGTAAAACACGCCCTTTGTGCCGTTGAGCGTTATCCACGCGCCCTCTTTTATTGTTTTTCCATCGACACTGATTTCCCTTTTGCTGGCGCTGACGTGCAGGCTGCCTGCCCCGACTATGCAGCACTTGCCCCAGCCTCTCGCCACTAGCGCGGCATGCGATGTCATGCCGCCGCGTGCTGTGAGTATCGCCTGCGCAGCGCGCATGCCTTCGACGTCTTCCGGGTTAGTCTCTTCGCGCACAAGTATGACTTTCTTGCCCAGGCCCGCCCATGCCACGGCATCTTTCGCAGAAAATACGACCTGCCCGCTCGCGCTGCCAGGGCCGGCAGGAAGGCCTTTGGCAATTGGCTTTGATGATGCCTCCACCTTCGGGTCTATAACCGGGTGCAGCAGCTCGTCAAGCTGCGAAGGTGTCACGCGCATTATGGCCTCCTCCTTTGTTATGAGCTTTTCCCTGTGCATTTCAAGCGCCATGCGCACCGCTGCCGTGCCGTTGCGCTTGCCGATGCGGCACTGGAGCATGTACAGCTTGCCGCGCTCTATCGTGAACTCTATGTCCTGCATGTCGCGGTAATGCTTCTCAAGCCTCTTTTGATAATCAAAAAGTTCCCTGTAAAGTTTCGGCATGTATTTTTCAAGCGTGACCAGCGTTCTGTTGTGTTCCGACTTCGAGTAGCCGTTTATGGGCGCGGGCGTGCGAATGCCTGCGACGACGTCCTCACCCTGCGCGTTGGCGAGGTATTCGCCATAGAAACCATTTTCGCCGTTGCCGGGGTTGCGCGTGAAAGCCACGCCGGTCGCGGAATCATTGCCCATGTTGCCGAAGACCATTGCCTGCACATTGACAGCGGTTCCCCAGTCGTCCGGTATGTTCTCTATGCGGCGGTAGCTTACGGCGCGCTTGCCGTTCCAGGATGCGAAGACTGCTCCTATGCCGCCCCACAGCTGCTCCTTCGGGTCGTCAGGGAATGTCTTTTTGAGGACCTCCCTGACCTTTGCCTTGAACACCGCACAGAGCCTCTTGAGATCATCTGCCGTCATGTCCGTGTCGCTGCTATAGCCTTTCTCTTTTTTCATCCTGTCCATAAGCCTGTCCAGTTGCTTGCGTATGCCATTATCGTCGGCTGTCTCAACGCCTGCCGCCTTCTCCATGACGACGTCGGAATACATCATTATGAGCCTGCGATACGCATCGTAAACGAAGCGCTCGTTGCCTCCGCTCTGTCTTATCAGGCCGGGAATGGTTTTCTCGGTAAGGCCGACGTTAAGCACGGTTTCCATCATGCCCGGCATTGATCTGCGTGCGCCGGAACGGACTGAAACGAGCAGCGGATTATGAGCATCGCCGAACTTCTTGCCCATTAGCCCCTCGATTCTCCTGATCGACTTTTCGACGTCTTCTTTCAGGCCAGCGGGATATTTCCCCTTACTTCTGTAATAATAGGTGCAGACCTCTGTCGTGATGGTGAAGCCCGGCGGTACTGGAAGGCGCAAATCTCTGTGGCCGGCCATCTCGGCGAGATTCGCTCCCTTGCCTCCAAGAAGCTCCTTCATCTTCTCGTTCCCGTCGGCTTTTCCGCCTCCGAAAAAATAAATCATCTTTTTCATGCCAACACCCTGCCGTTGCCAATAAGGATTAATCTTTATGGCTTTTTATTTAAAATATATATTAAAGCCGTCTCAAACTTATATATATGGGCATGAAAGGTGTATCCCCGATAATAGCGAGCGTCCTGCTGATAGGGATAACCGTTGCGATTGGGGTGATGCTGTCCTCGTGGATAACGCACTTCATAGGAACGAGAACGCAGGAAGTAAGCAGCGCCTGCGCGACCAGCACCAATTACAAAATCGATTCGGCGACGTTTTCGTCGGCCAGCAGCAACATGACTATAATACTGACGAACTACGGAACCGTGGAAATATACGGCCTCAGCGTCCAGATAATGAACCTGACCGACGTGGTGGTTTACAATTACAGCGACGCCAGATACAGGATAAGTCCGAACATAACGCAGTCCAACCCGTTGAAACAACAGCGTTCCGCCGTGGTAATAATAAGCATGAGCGGGGATTACGGCTCGAATCTTGGACGAACGGCCGACAGGATAAAGGTCCTTAATGCGGCATGTCCGGCATTTCCGGCCGAAACTTCGACTATAACAAGGGAGTGATGAAGATGAAAAAGGGTATTTCGCCATTGATATCGGTTATAATGCTGATAGCGTTCACGATGATAGTCGCTGGGATTCTCGCCGGATGGGCGACCCAGTTTGTCACGCAGAGCCGCTCGGAGCTGCAGTTCTGCTCGAGGGCGCAGCTGCTGATACAACGGGCGTATTACGACAACGCTACGCAGACCCTTGCACTTGCCATGTTCAATACCGGCGACGTGCCTCTGCATGGCTTTTCAGTGAGACTGATATACAACAATGAGACCGTGACCGCTGAAAAGTTCGAGACGCTGAACATCTCGTATCAGGACATAAAAACCATATCAGTCCTTTCAGACGATACCCTGAAGCAGGTCTTGGTCCAGTCTATGGAATGCAAAGGCGCACAGGACCAGGTAGGCAAATACGACATACAGGGTATTGGCTTCAGGCCGGGTTAGAACAGCTGTTCATCGCCTGCCTTGTTTTTATTTACCTTAACTGTAATTGTCTTTATGAAATTCAGGTTTCTCAAGGATATGACTTCGGACGTCGTGTTTGAAGCATACGGCGAAGGCAAAAAAGAGCTGTTCGAAAACGCGGGTCTCGCCCTCATGAGCGTCATATGCCAGATGGACACGGTGGCGCCGCTGCTGTCCAAGAGCGTCGAGGTCAGCGGCGAGGACGAAAGGGACCTGCTGTTCAACTGGCTGCAGAAAATCATAGAAATGGTTGACATCGAGAACCTGTTCTTTTCCAAGTTCGAAATCAATAAAATCGATGGCAAGCGTCTGATAGCGAAATGCTACGGCGAGGCTTCCGATCCGCGAAAAGGGGGCACGCTGGTCAAGGCCGTGACCTATTACAAGTTCAACATCGAAAAGACGAAAGACGGCTTAAAGGCGACTGTGAGTCTTGATATTTAATCCGCGTTTTTACGTGTTTTCTATCCCTTGCACACGCCGATCGGGAGCGCCTTCGCGACCTTTAGCGAGATGCCGATGCCGTGCACACTCTCTATCACGTCATCGACGTTCTTGTATGCATCCGGCGCCTCTTCGGAAAGGACGGTCGGATGCGTCGCCTGCGCGATGATGCCTCTTTTCGCGAGGTCTTCCTTCACCTTGCCGCCCCAGAATTTTCTTATCGCATCGTTCCTCGACATCGCCCTGCCTGCGCCGTGGACGGTCGAGCCGAACGTCTTTTCCATCGCCTTTTCCGTTCCTTTCAGGATGTAGCTCGATGTGCCCATCGTGCCTGCAATGAGAACCGGATCGCCGGGGAAGCTCCTCGTCGAGCCCTTCCTGTGCACATAAACTTTCCGTTTTTTTCCTTCTATTGTATGCTCCTCTATTTTCACGACGTTGTGGCAGAGGCCGTAAACCGTGTGCATGCCCATGGCTTCCCAATCGCGGGCGAAGACCTTTTCGAAAGTCTCGCGTATCCACTGCGTCATGACGAGGCGGTTCGTGAACGAATAATTCACGGCGCATTTCATGGCGGCAAAATAGTCCTGCGCCTCAGGCGTCTTCGCCGGAGCGCATGCCAGCTGCCTGTCCGGAAGCCATATCTTGTATTTATCGGCGGCTTTTTCCTGTATCTTGAGGTAATCGGTCGCAACCTGGTGGCCCAAGCCGCGGGAGCCGCAGTGCAGCATTATCAGAACCTGGTCCGGTTTTTCAATGCCCCACTTGCCGGCGACGTGACTGTCATATATGTCAGAAACCTTCTGTATTTCCAAAAAATGATTGCCTGCGCCCAGCGTTCCCAGTTGCTCGAGACCACGTCGCCTCGCGAGGTCCGAAACCTTCCCCGGGTCTCCGCCTTCCATGCATCCCTTTTCTTCCATGTGTTCCTTGTCCTGCGCTACGCCATAGCCGTTTTCTATCGCCCAGTCTATTCCTCTGGTAAGAACTTGCTCAAGCTGAGCGTGCGTCAGTTTCAATTTGCCTTTAGCTCCAACGCCGCAGGGAATCGTCTTGAAAAGCGAGGCTATGAGCTCGCTCAGCCTTGGCTTGACCTCCTCATAAGTCAGGTTCGTTCTTATCGAATTCACGCCGCAGTTTATGTCGAAGCCGCACAGGCCGGCAGAGATTATGCCGTTCTCGAAATCAAACGCGCTTACCGCGCCCATGGGCAGGCCGTAGCCCCAGTGCATGTCGGGAAGGCCTATGACCGGCTCTATCACGCCCGGCAGGCAGGCAACGTTCGTCAGCTGCTCTATGGCAGCCGCCTCGAGGCCGTCTATGACCTTCCTGTTGCCTATTATCTTGGCCTTCACGTTCATCCTTGGCCTGACGCTTTTGTCAAGCTCCCACTCGTAAGCAGAAAGCTGCTTCATCTTTTGCTTCATTAAACCCCTCCAGGAAACTATGATGTTTTATATTTAAATTTTTCTTATATAGGAACAATTAATATATTATTATTCGGCGGGATAGCAAAATATTCGGCAGGTGAAACTAATGTCGAGAAAGCAGTTTTACAAAAGAGGGTGGCACCACACCAAAAACAGGGGACAGGAAACCAACGTCACGTGTGGTTTTTGCGGTAGGATGGTCCCTAAATACAAGACCTTCCCTGTTTACAGGGGGTTTTCAATCACCGATCCATCGCTCAGAAAGGATCTGGGCGGGAGAAACCTTTCGCTGTTCTCCACCAAGATTTATGCATGTCCATCATGCGCAAGGCACAGAAGGATAATAAAGAAAAGGCGATAGCGGTGTTTTGATGGGTTTTAGGGGAGCCTTGAGGAAAAGAATAGAAAATGCGGGGAAGAAGACGGAATACCCCCATGTCGAAATTAAAGAGCCCAAAAACCTTGTTGTTTTCCCTTCATCTCAGAGAACCACTGAAACGGACATAAAATACCCTCTTATCGAGCCGTTTGTTTATGCACACATAAGATGGGACCAGCAAAAGAAAGGTCTCGTTTACGATGTCATAGAGCCCGTGCTTTCCAGAAGCGAAAATGAAATACTTGAAGTGATAAAGAAAGACCTGCTTGAGACGATTGACGTGGAGCTTTCTGTGATAAAGGCCGGCGGCAGGGTCATGGAATACGTTGAAGCGAAGCTCAAAAAAATCCTGGAGGAAGAAAACATGAAGCTGCCGAATGAAACGTATATCAAGGTGATCTATTTCATATACAGGGATTTTGTCGGCTTCAACGATATAGAAGGCCTTCTGCACGACCCGTATATCGAGGATATAGGTTGCACGGGCCTTGATATACCGGTTTTCGTGGTTCACAGGAAATTCGGCTCCATCGAAACGAACATATCATTCAAGGACAGCGACTACCTTAACAATTTCGTGATAAAGCTGTCTGAACGCTGCGGCAGATACATATCCTATGCGAAACCCCTGCTCGACGGCTCGCTGCCGGACGGCTCGAGGGTGCAGGCCACGCTCGCAAAGGACGTGACGACGAAAGGCCCGACCTTCTCGATACGCAAGTTCAGGGTCGAGCCGTTTTCTCCGATAGACGTGATAAACTTCAACACCGCATCGTCCGAAATCATGGCATACCTCTGGCTGATGGTAGAATCGCGCGCATCGACGCTCATATGCGGTGGCGTTTCAACCGGCAAGACGACATTCCTCAATGTCATGAGCATGTTCATCCCTCCGGAGGACAAAATCGTCTCCATAGAGGACACCCGTGAGCTGAACCTGCAGCATGAGAACTGGATACCGAGCGTTTCGAGGGTTGGCTTTGGCGTGCCTGAAATCGGGGGGAGACGCTATGGCGAGGTCACACTCTTCGAGCTGCTGAAGGAGTCATTCAGGCAGAATCCCGATTACGTCATAGTCGGCGAGGTGAGGGGGAAGGAAGCGTATGTTATGTTCCAGGGCATGGCGAGCGGCCACTCGTCCATGGGGACGATACACGCCGGCTCTGTTGAGGACGTGATAAAGCGCCTGGAAATGCCGCCGATTGAACTGTCACCGACCCTTATTGAAACGCTTGACCTTGTGGTGGTCATGATACACGCCAAGGAAAGGGGCAAGTCTGCGAGGAGGCTAAAGGAACTGGATGAGGTAGAATCGCTGGATCCGAAGACCGGGACGGCGCATATCATAAAGGTTTTTACATGGAACCCCTCGACGGACACTTATTCGGCCAACATAGAAGAGTCATATGTCCTGAAAAAAATGGCCTTTGAAAAGGGCGTCACGCATGAGGAAATGCTCAGGGAGCTGAGAAGCAGAGAGAAAATCCTCGAGTGGATGAGGAAATTCGGGGTGACGAATTTCGAGGATGTTGCAAAGCTGATCAACCTTTACTACAAGGAACCTTCCATAATCACCGAATGGGTGACGAAAGACGTCCCGCCTTTCAAGACCAGGGCGAAGGAAGCGACCAAAATCCTGCAATCCTACACTGGTCTCAGGGTCATTGACTGAAATCCGAGAAACCTGCAGAATGGCGTTTAAACATAAACTTTTATACTTAATTCTCAATCTTTACTCAGGGTTTAGTATGTTCTCATTCAAGGATATGGTAAAGGAAATATCAAGGGCATCCGGCCTGGCCGAGCATGAAGTAAATGAAAAAATAGAGGATAAGCTGCTGGAACTCTCTGGCCTTGTTTCGCCCGAAGGGGCTGCCTACATTGTCGGCAAGGAACTCGGAGTGAACCTCGTGAAAGACGTGCCCAACCGCCGGCTGAAAATAAAAAACGTCACCGTAGGCATGCGATCGGTTGATGTCATGGGAAGGGTTGTCAGGATATCGAACCGGAGGGATTTCGAAAGGGACGGTAAAACGAGAGGTGTTGTTAATGTCATGCTTGGCGACGAAACGGGGATGCTAAGGCTTCCGCTCTGGGACAGCGAAATAGACTGGATCAGCAAGCTGGATGTAAACAGCGGCGACGTGATAAGCATAAGGAACGGCTATATCAAGGAGAACGGGAGAGGCGAGATCGAAATACACCTTGGCAGGTTCGGCAGGATGGCTAAATCGGATGAGGAAATGCCGGCAATAAGCGAGATGGAGGACAGTTTCGATTCACTCAAGACAAAAAACATCTCCGAACTGAAAGAGGAGGAATACTGCGAGGTCAGGGCCTCGCTTGTTCAGGTGTTTGAAAGGACTCCCTTCTACGACGTGTGTCCCAAATGCGAGGCGCGGCTGGAGAATGATGGGAATGTATGGAAATGCAAGGAGCACGGCCAGGTCGAGCCGAAGCGCAATCTTGTTGTTTCCGGTGTTCTTGATGACGGAACCGGCAATATACGCGTCGTTTTCTTCAGGGAGCTGGCCGAAAAGATTGTCGGCGATGCCGCAAAGGACCTGAAAAATGCCAAGACCGGAAAGCTTACGGAAATTTATGAAAATATACAACTTGGCAGGGAATTCATGATAAAAGGCAGAGTGAAGAAAAACCAGTTCTCGGAAAAACTGGAAATTGTTGCAAACGACGCTGAAGAGATAAAACCGAGGGAGGAATCCGAGAGCCTGCTCGCAAAAATAGACGCATTGAAAATTAAAATACCCAAATGAAATATAAACCCCTGGTGTGAGGTGTTGGTATGGCAAAAGAAACGGACGTCAATAAGGATATAGAGAGTCTTCCCGGAGTCGGTGAAAAAACCCTTGAAAAATTCATAGAAGCCGGTTATGATAATCTAATGGGTATAGCTGCCGCTTCGGCCGGCGAGCTTGTCGCGGCAACGGGCATAGGCGTTGATACTGCAAACAAAATAATAGCCGGAGCTAGACAGAAGCTCAAGATGGGTTTCGAAACAGCGAAGGACGTCATGATCAAAAGAGAAAGCCTGGGAAAAATAACCACGTGCTCAAAAGAGCTGGACAAACTGCTTGGCGGTGGCGTCGAGACTCAGGCAATAACAGAAATGCATGGCGCATACGGCTCGGGCAAGTCCCAGCTTGCCCACCAGCTTTCGGTCACCGTGCAGCTTCCACGGGAAAGGGGCGGGCTGGACGGAAAGGTCATATTCATAGATACCGAGCAGACATTCAGGCCTGAAAGGATAAAGCAGATGGCAGAAGGTCTTGATCTTGACCCGGATAAAGTGATGGAAAACATATTCGTGGGGAGGGCTTACAACTCTGACCATCAGGTGATTCTCATCGAGAAGGCCGAAGAGCTCATCAAGAAGGAAAACGTCAAGCTTATAGTGGTCGATTCGCTCACATCGGCCTTCAGGTCCGATTACACCGGTCGTGGAACGCTTGCTGACCGCCAGCAGAAGCTTAACAGGCACATGCACAAGCTGCAGAGGCTTGCTGACGTCTACAATCTTGCCATCTACGTGACCAATCAGGTCATGTCAAGGCCCGACGTCCTATTCGGCGACCCGACCACTCCCATAGGAGGTCATATAGTCGGCCACCAAGCTACCTACAGAGTTTATCTGAGGAAATCCAAGGAAGACAAAAGGATAGCGAAGCTCATAGACTCGCCAAACCTGCCTGAGGGCGAAATAGTTTTCAGGGTCCTAGGCGAGGGCGTGAGGGATGTAGAAGAAGGCTCTAAAAAGTGAGACTTCTGATATTCAGAAACCTCAGCACTTGCTCCCTTGTCATGTTTTTGTTTTTCAGGCGCACGAATTTAATCCTGAGTCCTACGTCATCGAAGCCTTCTGGAATTGTTATTTCGACATAAGGCGACATATACAAATCCAAAGTCCGGGATACGGTCCATTTGTGCAGACCCGTAAGCTTTGAAATTTTTGATACGGTAAGAAGCTCGTTTCTTGCATTGGCTTCTTTGAGCAGACTGAATATCTGCATAACGTTTTTTATGGTTTTCTTATAGTAGTCTTTGCCGGCCATGATTATATATTTGACTGGGTCAAAATTTAAATCTATATCTAAAAATATAGAAAATATCGGAAGGGCGTATTTTAGATTATATCCTTTTCGGATACGATGACGAAATCCCCGACCGACTTGACTGCAGAGAACGGGACAAGCGTCCTGCCTTTGTCATCTTCCTGCAGGTTAAGTTCGCTTGCGTGTTTCGTCGGCTGAACGAGAACCAGGTTTATCAGCTCGCCGGATTCAACTATGTAATCAAGGTCGCCAACAACGCCGAATTTCTTCCCGCTTTCCTCTGAAATCAGAATCTTGCCTACAAGGTCCCTGCTTCGCACTCTTTCTTCCGCCATAAAAAACCCTCCCCCGATAATGATATTTATAATATGGGCAGCTTATTTAAATTTATGCGTGCACCATTAAAGTTCTCATTTTGTCAGAAAGCAGATACTGATAGCTTTTCCCTCTGCGCTTTCTTATGATGGTGCCGTCTTTAACGAGTCTTTTAACGATGTTATTTATGGAGCGTATGGCATTATCCTTGTTTTTGTAATCATCCATGTCCATTTTATCGACTATCTCGGCCGGAGTAAGTTCTCCGTATTTCCACAATATCTCAATAATATTTTTTTGTTTCGACGGCATGGAGTCCAGCGAACTGAGCGGGATCCTGTGGTGGTGCCTGTGCGCAGCATGCATGAGAAAATCAGAATCGCCGAGGAAATCCATGTCTATCGATGTTATGTTTTCTTCTATGGCCTTTTGCACAAGGTCGTTGCACATTCTTATGACTTCCCTGGGGAAGCCGCCTGTTTTTTCATATATGCGCTCCACGGTTTCCGAAGTGAAGGGTTTTATGTCCTCGCCGCCTGCCCATTCTATCCTCTTTTTGATAAGTTCTCTTGTCTCCGATTTTGTCAGGCTTGTGAGCTCGATTTTCAGGTTCGATCTTCTCATGAAGGTTTCAAGCTTGTCCACGAGCATTGTCTCCAGAACAGGCAGGCCCGCAATTACCACCGAAAGATTATCTATCTGGTCTGCGAGAGTTCTCAGCCATTCCAACGTTTCCG
Source organism: Candidatus Aenigmatarchaeota archaeon (assembly GCA_963726265.1). Taxonomy (GTDB): domain Archaea; phylum Aenigmatarchaeota; class Aenigmatarchaeia; order QMZP01; family QMZT01; genus JBGPQP01. Next base: position 657,007 of record CAVSBQ010000002.1, on the reverse strand, counting down.
TGCTTGCTTCATGGCTTTCATCGACAAATAATATCATTTTTTTGTTTTTCATCCTGCTGTTTGTCCATTCGCTCAGATTGTATATGTTCACGTTTTTCGTGCGTGAAAACAATCTTCCAATCGTTCCGGGGCCTATGAAGTTCGTGAATATTTTTACCCAGTCATCCGGGTTGTTCGGTGGCTTGGATAGGTAAAAAATTTTCCTGTTTTTTTCAAATGTTTTTGCAAGGAATCTGAGAAAGGTTGTTTTTCCCGAGCCGGTGGGGCCTATGAGGATGGAGATTTTGTGGTTGCTGTGTATGCTGTTTGCCAGTTTTTCTGTCTCTCTGGGGTAACCGACGAAAAGGTTCGGCATTATCTTGAAGTTGAAGGGATTGTCCTTCCAGTTAAACAACTTCATGTATCCTTCACCAAAGTTCATATTCTTGTTCATATTTTCATATAATTCATAATTATATTTAAATGCTTTTCGTGAAGTTATGTGAAAGAATATGATTCAAATGAGTGGTGTGAAATCAATTTATATAGAAATTGTTTATATTTCATATGAGATGTTTCATATGCGTAGATGTTGACGAAGGCCTTAAAGATGCCATTGTCAGGTTACAGAGAGAACTTGTATCGACAGAGTCGGATTTAAAACTGGTGGAACCGGCACAAATGCACTTCACACTTAAATTCATCGGCGAAGTGAAGGAATGTGAAGTGGAGATTATTAAAAAATCGCTTGCATTCATTGAAAATGAATGTCCCTTTAACATAGCCATGTACGGTATCGGCTATTTCGGTAAATCTCATTTTATAAGGACGCTTTGGGTTGGCATCAAAGACGGTGAAGCCAAAATGAAGATTCTCATGAATAAAGTGAATGAAAACGTGAAGTTTGGCGAAAATAGCACATCATCCCACATGACCATAGCGAGGGTTAAATCAGGAAAGAATCTGGATTCACTGTCAATGCTGATAAAGAATCGCGAAAACGTGAACTTTGGTGAAATGAACGTGAACGAGGTGAAACTGAAATCAAGCATCCTGACACCCGGAGGTCCGATTCACAGCGATATAGCAGTTTGGAAAATGGGGCGATAATATGAATGAGAAAAAGCTGGCCAGACTATCAGTAGCGGGTATTTTTGTATGTTTCATACTGCTGTATTTGGTCACATACAACCTATCTTCACTTCACGTGAACATAGGTGAAATTGACAAATCGTTCGCTGGAAAGGTCGTGAATATAACTGGGTTCGTGAAGAGTATCCGTGAAAATGATGGTAATATTTTCATGAATCTTCAAGATGCCACGGGAGAGATAAAAATTGTTTTATGGGAAGACACCATAAGGCTGCTGGAAACAAAAAATATTGATGCAAATGCTATAAAAATAGGAGAATCAATTAATGTGGTTGGAGATGTGCAGATATATATGGGTGAACTGGAAGTTATACCTATGCGTGGAAATGTTAGACTGATAGAAAATTCATGAATACTATCAGAAACGTTCATGCGCCGACTTAATAAGTTCTATTATAAGCTTCACGGACTCTTTCACGTCATTCATATCCGCAACTTCAACCGGCGTGTGTAGATAACGTGAAGGTGTCAATATCGAGATTGACGGCACTCCTTCCCTTATCATGGGTGTCACCGATGCATCCGTAGCGCCACCGGAAACTACGTCAAACTGTAATTTTATCTTGTTTTTTCTGGAAACATCCTCGACCCAGTCCTTCATTTCAGTTTGTATTATACTTATTGCATCCTTTATCATAAGAACTGGTCCTCCGCCTAATTTTGAAGTGGCATCATACGGTTTCAGTTCAGGGGTATCACCAGACGTTGTGACATCAAGTGATATTACAATGTCCGGGTTTATGCTGAAAACCGGCCCCCGTATTCCTATTAGGCCTATTTCCTCCTTCACGGTCCCGATGGCATATACAGTTCCCTTGACCTTCTTGAGGTTTTTCATGGCTTCTATCATCACCAGGCATCCTATTCTGTCGTCAAAGCCGTAAGCTGTTACCTTCGATGGCCCCAGTTTGTCGAATTCGCCGTAATTTGTTATATAATCTCCTATCCTTATTCCCATCTTCTCAGCTTCTTTTCTGTCTTTCGCCCCTATGTCAATGAACATCTCCGTCAGCTTAACGGGATTCTTAACATCTTCCTTTTCCTGAAGGTGGATCGGCTTGGCGCCGACCACTCCTACGACAGGGCCGCTTGAGCCATGTATTTTGAATTTTTGCGCGAGCAAAATTTTCGGATCCCAGCCTCCTATGGTCTCGAATCTTATGAAACCGCTGTCATCTATGTATTTTACCATCAGGCCAAGCTCATCCATATGTGCGGTAAGCATTATTTTAGGGGAACCGGAACCCTTCCTGCATATAAGGTTGCCTATTTTGTCGATTCTTATTTCATCAACATACGGCTTCAATTCCTTAGCCATGGTGTCTCTTATGTTTTTTTCATAGCCTGAAATTGAAGGAGACATTACGAGCTTTTTCAATAAATCTTCCATTCTCTCACCTGAATTTTTAAACCGAATATATAGAATATTGGGCTTTCGGCCTATAAATTTATTCTATGTCCTCTTTTGACAGGATGTTGACGGGTGACTTTATGTTATCTTTCTCCATGCCTATCAAAAATTTGACCGATTTTCTTCTCGCTATTATGTCCAGTTTGTAGTCAACCCGCCCGTCAAAGATGACTGCATACGGGTTATCCAGAGTTTTGAGAGTGTTATGCAGCTCCTTGGTCGGGACTTTGCCCAGTATGTTGAAAGACGAATCGAATATGCATGCCGCCCTTGTGCCTATCAGTTCTTCCAGTGTTTTTTTGAATATCCTTTTCTGCTCATCTGTTATTGGTATTTTTCTGGGCGGCATTTGCTGCTGCTGTCTGAATTCGACATCTCTAGGCTGTTCGGCGCCTAGCCTTTCCGGGGGTCTCTCATTTAGCTTTTCGACGGGCCTTTCTACTGGCCTTTCGACCGGCCTTTCCCTTCTGTCATTGTTATTCTGCCTGTCTCCCCTGGCTTCCGTCCTGAACTGGGAAGCTGCTACCTTGTCCCTGAGCGCCTTGAACACTTCTTTTTTCGAAAGCTCCTCGACTTCTTTGCCTTCGGGCGCGATCGCGACGAAATCCAGGTCCGTTGTTTCCATGAGGCTTTTCAGGTTGAGGGTTCCTCCCCTGTCGCCGTCAAAGAAGGCGGTCGTTGTTTTCTGCCTTGACAGGTTTATTATCTGCTGCGGTATGGAACTGCCTTCAATGGCAATGACATTCTTTATGCCGTATCTCACGAGGTTTATGACATCTGCCCTTCCCTCCACTATGATTGTTTCTTCGGATTCCAGTATGCCCGGACCGCATGGGAGGCCTTGATATGTGGTTATTTCGTAGGTCTTTATTTCTTGTTTTATTTCCTCTGCTATTTTTGACGTGTCCGGTATGCCTTTTTCAAGAAGTTCTCTCAGGATGATTTTGGCCTTGTCTATGACGAACTTTCTCTTCAGTTCACGCGTGTCCTCGACGGACTTGAGGATTATTTTTGCTATGCATGGTCCTACTCTCTCTATCGTCTCCAGCGTAGCTGCTATTAGGGCAGTCTCGGCGGAATCAAGCGACGATGGTATTATAACCTCTCCGTGCGATTTGCCCCTTTCAGAATTTATGTTGACTTCTATCCTGCCTATTCTACCTGTTCTCTGAAGCTCTCTCAGGTCAAGATCAGAACCAAGCAAGCCTTCTGTCTGTCCGAATATTGCGCCTATGACATCAGGTTTTTCTATTACCCCTTGGGCATCTATCTCTGCTTTTACCACGTATTTTATCGAAGTCGGTGCTAGTTTTGACATAAAAATCATCCTCCCTGAATGAAATGGTCCCGTGGGTATCAATGCCCCACAGATCCTCTATCCTGTTTTTTTCCAGTGACATTACCTTACACCTTAATTTCGAATTCGGGATTTTCCCGTGCCTTTGAAGCAGGGTTCTCAGCTTTTTTTCCATCTCCCTGCCTTTTTTATCGAAATCAGTCAATATCACGACTTCTTTTTTTGTTCTCAATGCGACCTCGGCCACCTTATAGAGCGGCGTCCCCTTGATCGCAATAATATCTTTCAGGCCGAGGCTTTTTAAAGCTTTTTCGTCGTTTTTGCCTTCGACTATGACCAGGGCCTCGGCCAGCTCTTTTATGATGTTCTGGAGCTGCTCTTCATCTATTCTGCTGTTTTTCATGCTAATACATCCACTATATCCCTTTCGGTCACTATGCCGACAAGCTCTTCATCATCCACCACGGGCAAGCCGCCAATGTGCCTGCCTTTCATGATGCTGGCCGCAGTAAACAAATCATCATCCGCGCTGACTGTGACCACTTCCTTTTTCATAACATGCTCCACGCGCGTTTTGTCCGCAACAAGGCTGCCCCAGATTCTGCTGTTTTTGACGTGGGAAAGTATGTCGGTAGGTGTTATCACTCCCAGCAGTATGTTCTCCTCCACTACAGGCAGGCGCCTGAAGCCGCCCCTGCACATCATTTTTGCAGCTTCATACGTAGTGTGCTTCTTTTGAACGAAAAGCGGCCGTTCGACCATGATTTCACCTATCTTTATCCCCACCGGCCTGTCGATCAGTTTTACGAAATCCCATTCAGAGACTACGGATATCAGCTTCCTCGAATCAGTCAAGGGATACATGCCGCTCCTTTCCGTCTTGAATGTTTCCAGCGCCTTCTTTATGCTCGTTCTGAAATGTATCGTCTTTACTTGTCTTGTGGCGAATTTGTCCGTCTTTAGTTCCATGCTCCCCATGTTTTTCCTGAAAATTTCATGTTTGTCGCCGCCGCCAAGCAGGCTGAGTATGTCTATGGATGACACGATGCCTTTAAGGTTGCCCGCCTTATCAATTATCGGGATTTTTCTGACCCCTTCTGAAAAAAGGAGGCTTAAAACATCCAGAAGCCTTGAATTTTCTTCAATGGTAACGAGCCTCTTTGATGATATGTCGGTTACCTGTCGTTGCGTGTCGACAAAGGAGCCAAGGCTTACTTTTATAAATGCCACAAGAATCACCTGCCTGACGCTTTATTTTAATTTAAACGCAATAAAAACTTAATTGAAGATCTCTATGAAAAATACCATGCTGGCAAAAATCCTGCCAAAGGGAACGGAGAATAAAATTTATCTGCTTTTTGCAATCGTGGCAATCTTCCTGTCATTTCTCCTTTCTACAGCAATATCCATGACGATCGGGAAACCGATAGGCGGGGATTTTTGGTATCATATTGAAATTGCAGAGTCTTATGCACGGGGAGAAAATGCCATGTTCAAGGAGGAATTTATGAACCCCAACATGGGTCCGTATCCCCCGCTGTTTCATCTTATTTTTGTGCCGTTCATCAGATTAGGCATCGCTGCTCAGTTCGCTCTTCTTCTGCAGATGATATTCTATCCACTGGCATTATTTGCCTCAGTTTTTATTGTATACAAAAAGGCTGGCATTGCCCCGGCGGCTTTCGTCTCGGTCATGCTTCTATCATCTATTGCCTTTTTCGACAGGTCTGTGCAGGTAACACCACAGGCACTGGATATGATATTTTTTCCGCTGGCAATCTATTTTTTCATGCAGAAAAGACGTGTGCCATTCATCATTTCGATGCTTATCACGATATATTCACATGGCGTTTTCGGCTTGCTTATTCTGGGATCATTGGTGATTTATTCATGGAGATTCAAAACCGGCTCGAAATTTATCATTCAGGTTCTGGTTGCTTCAATCCCACTGATCATGCTGACTCTGGTTTTTTTGCCTTCATATTTCGGCTCGGCTGCAATGAGAATACAAAACCCGCAGGAGAATTTGGTTTGGCAGAACCCGCTGTATTTTTTTGAGTATCTTGGATGGGTTCCGGTTTCATTGTTTTCAGTGTCGTCCATCTGTATTTTTTTAAAAAGAAGGGACCTGGACAGGTTTAATGTGATGCTGTTTTTATGGTTTTTTGTTTTGCTTGTCCTGATACCTTTTTATCCGGACAGATTCTGCACATATGCTGTTGTTCCCATGTGCATGATTTCTTCCGGGTTTTTGTTCAGGATGTCATCTGCGCACGGGAAGAAATTCGGCCTCCTTTTATTGATAATATTGTTTATGCTTGCCATGCAGCCTTATCTGAGCTGGTGGCACGTATTGGGCAACACTGGCAACATCAGGTTTGACGTGCGCTGATGATGTTTAATAAAATACCGAGCAAATAGAATAACTATGGATGCCGTTCTGAAAAGGGCGCTGGAAAAAATAGTGCCGAAGGAAAGCGAAATGAGGGAATTTTCCGAGGTCCTGCAAAAAGTTTTGGCTGCCACCGACAGCGTCATAAGGCCGCTCAAACTTGAAAAAACGATAGCCGGTTCGTTTATACGCGACACGTGGCTCGCTGATAAAAGGGAGCTGGACCTTTTCATACTGTTCCCGGTCACATACACGAGAGAAAGGCTTGAAAAAACCGGCCTCGAAATCGGCAGACAAATCGTGAAAAAAATGAAAGGCAAATACGAAATAGCGTATGCTGAGCACCCCTATGTGAAGGGAAAAATTGGCGAGTTTTCTGTGGATATCGTGCCTTGCTATAAGGTTGCATCGGCAGCCAAAATAATGTCAGCAGTTGACCGCACGCCCTTCCACAACAAGTATATACTTGAAAACCTGAGGCCTAAAATGGCGAATGACGTCAGGCTTTTGAAGCAGTTCTGCAAAGCGATTGATATATACGGCTCCGATATACGCACGCTGGGTTTTTCCGGTTATCTGTGCGAGCTTCTGATAATAAAATACAAAGATTTCAGGAGGCTTCTGAATGCCGCGAAAAAATGGAAATTCGGCGTATTCATTGACCTTAAAAATCATTGCAAGTTTGAATACCCTACTGAAAATTTCAGGGACCAACCATTGATAGTTATAGACCCGACTGATCCGAAAAGGAATGTTGCAGCGTCGCTGTCGAAGGAAAACTTCGTGAAATTCGTTGATGTGTGCAAGAAATTCTCCAGAAAACCTTCTTTGAGGTTTTTCGAGATAGATAAAGGTTATCTGAAAAAAAATGACGTCAAAAATCACCTTAAAAAAAGAGGCACGGAACTTTTCGTTCTGAAATTTAACAGGCCCAAAGTTGTGGATGACATACTCTGGTCCCAGATGAGAAAAACGTCTTTGAGGCTTGCGCATCTAATGGAGGAAAATGACTTTGATGTTTTTCATCAGGATGTATGGGGTGATGAAAAGAAAGCCTACATGATATTTGAAATGAAGACTTGGCTTCTGTCTGAAATGACCAAGGTATCTGGTCCCCCTGCCAGTTCCGAAAGGCATGCCGCTGAATTCAGGAAAAAATACGGCAAATACAACGTTTATGTTGAAAATGGCAAGCTTTGTGTCGAGGCTAAAAGGAAATGCAGAAAGCTTGAACTTCTCCTGAAAGGCTTCCTTAGAAAATCAGAGAGGCAGCTGACTCGCGATGGGATAAGGTCGCATATAGCGAAAGGCATTTCGAGAGGCTTCATGCTTTTAAAATCAAAGGACGCCGGGAAGCTTGTTGAAAAAAACATGGGATTTTCCGTCTTTCTCAGAAAATATTTCGAGAGGAAAATATGAATGTGGCTTTTCATTTTTTATTCAATTACCTTTTTGTTGATTTCGTGATAGGCAATGCGTGGAGTTATGTTATATTCATTCTTATTTTTTCGGTTGCTATCGACCTGACGCATGTCCCTTATCTGTTGAAGACGGGAAGCGGAGTCATCAAAAGAAGGTTCGGCTCGGCATCCAGAACTAGATTTCATGAAATATACGGCCTGACGCTGCTGTCCGCCCTTGTTTGCATCTGTTACCTGTTTTTTCCCCACGCGACCATGATAGCGGCGCTTTGCATGGTCCTCCATTTTGCGCTTGATTTCCTTGCCGGCAAGTCCATGCCTTTTTATCCATATTCTAAAACCGAGGTTTTTCTGCACATATTCCCTTACGGCTACAGGAACAAAATTTTATTCGAAATTGTATTGACTCTTTTGACGGGGGTGTTATTCTGGTTGGATACAGCAAGCCTGCTTTTGTGAAAAAACTGAGGAATGGAATGGATGCAATAGGCATGAGGCTGCCGCTGCCTGACATTAATCCCAATGCACTTTCAGGCATGTCCATAATAACATCCATGCTCTTTCTTCTGTCTGTTAAATATTCCATGCCCCTGGCGCTGACGCTGCTTTTTTGCACGCTGCTGCTTGACTGGTTTGACGGCATCGTGGCCAGAAAATTCAGCAGGACGTCCGAGGAAGGTCATCTTGTGGACATTGCAAGCGACAGGCTTTCGGAAGGCATCGTGTTTGTGGTATTCTTCCCGTGGTTCTGCCTTTTCACGCTTAACTGCCTTTTGTCGCTGTGGTCCGTCGCGCGCAGAAGGCATCTGATACTGCCGCTCAGGCACGTTTTTCTGGTTTTTTACATGATTCTAATGGCCATGGGTATGGCATAATATTTAAATACCCACATTGACAAGAATAAAGAATCCTAGCCGTTTACTGCGTAAGCAGGAGGTTAAGACGATGGAAGAAGAGTTTTTGAAGGAAATAAGGGAAGCGAAGGAAAAGGCCAAGCAAAGGAAATTTCTGCAAACCTGGGATCTGTTAATCAATCTCAAGAACCTTGACCTCAAGAAACCGGAAAACAAGCTTAACCTCGAATTGGCCCTGCCGGAAGGCAGGGGCAGGGAAAGCAAATACATTTTTATTGTTGACATGCTTCTCCCGGAAGCCAAAAAAACGGATGGTTTGGTTATCGTCAGGGGCGATCTGGAAGCCCTTGGCAAAGACAAAAAGAAGCTCAAGAAATATGCCGAGGAATATGAATGGTGGTTCTGCGAAGCGCCGCTCATGCCTCTTGTGGGTAAAACCCTTGGAACTGTCCTTGGCCCGAGGGGCAAGATGCCAAGGCCGATACCGCCAAAGGGAAGCATTCTGCCATTCGTCGAGATGTCTAAAAGGATGGTCAAGATAAGACTGAAGGATTCGCCTGTCATACATCTGGCTGTTGGCAAGGAAGACATGAAGGAAGAACAAATAATGAAAAACGTGATTGCCGTGATGAACTTCGTGAAGGAAAAGCTGCCGAAAGGCAAGATGAACATAAAAGACGCATATGTCAAACTTACGATGGGTCCGCCCATCAAACTCAAGGTGTAAAGATGGTATCAGAAAGGAAAAAACTGGAAGTCGAGCAACTGAGCAAGGAACTGAAAAAATATTCAGTGATAGGGCTGCTTGACATGCATAAGCTCCCGGCAAAACAGCTGCAGGAAATAAGGGACGGGCTCAGGGGCAAGGCCACAATAAAAATGACTAAGAAAAACGTCATAAAGTTGGCCATAGAAAAGGCGGGCGTGAGCGGCCTTGAAAAACTCGAGGCGTTGATAAAAAACCAGCCTGCACTGTTGCTGAGCGACGTAAACCCCTTCGAACTGGCAAAAATAATAGAGGCATCCAAGTCATCCGCAGCCGCCAAAGCGGGCGATATCGCAGCCAAGGAAATCGTCATCAAGGAGGGACCGACAAGCCTTAAGCCCGGTCCCGTGATAGGAGAACTGCAGAGGGTCAAGATACCCGCCGGCGTCGAGGGGGATAAGATAGTCGTGAAAAAAGATACCGTGGTCGTAAAGAGTGGCGAACCTATAACAAAACCGCTTGCCGATATTCTGATGAAACTCGGCATAGAACCCGTTGAAATATCGCTCAACCTTATAGCGGCCTATGACAAAGGCGAAATATACGGAAAGGCTTTGCTGTTCATACCAACCGAAAAATACGAAAGCGACATCATCAATGCTTACAGATGCGCGTTCAGTCTTGCACTTAACATAGGCCACGCGACTCCGCAAACGCTTCCGCTGCTATGCGTGAAGGCATACAAGGAAGCGGTCAGTCTGGCGATCGAAGCCAAGATACCGACGAAGGATACTATAGGAACCCTTCTGGCCGAGGCGCGGGCCCAGATGGAAGCGGTCAAAACTGATTTGGATAGCATGAATATACCAGGCGCCGAAAATGCTGATAAAAAAGAGGAGGGATAAAATGGAAATGATATACGCAGCCTTGCTCCTACACTCTCTGGGAAAGGACGTTGACGAAGAACACATAAAAAAAATCATGGAAGCTGCAGGCGCTCATGCAGAGCATGCACAGATAAAGGCCCTTGTAGCGAACCTGAAGAAAGTCAATATAAACGAAGCCATAAAGGGCGCATCGTTTGCCCAGGCGGCCCCTTCAGAGAAACCGAAGGAAGAGAAGGCAGAAGCCAAGAAAGAAGAGAAAACTGAGGAAAAGGCAGAAGAGGCAGCAGCGGGTCTTAGCGCGCTTTTCGGTTAAACTTTATTTTATTTCCGAAAAGCCGCGGGCCACTTTTCTAGTTTTGAAAATTCATGCATCTTTAAAATTGTAAATCCATAAATAATTAATAATGAAACGGAAATGGATGCCGTTTGTTCTGCTTTTTACAACCCTTGTCCCAAACCTGCACGGTTCCGGTGAATTTCCATACAGGCAGGTAAACAGACATGAAACAAGGGCTGCTGCCGCTGAAGAACGCCAAAAAACGTTTGTGCATGCAAAGATGATAGCCGGCGAAAAAATAAAGATAGGCAAGAGCGGCATTGCGGAGGGTTTGCTGAAGCGCCTTCTTGAAATCGGCGTGGTTATAGACGGCCATGGCAACATGAAATTAAACAGCCCGAAAGCTGTTGCAGGCGATATTCTTAAAAAAGTCCTGGCGCCCAAATATACCGGTGAATTATTGCATGATGCAATCGGACATAATTATGAAAATTTGCTGCGCTGTTTCATAGACAGCGATTTTACAATGAGCAGCAGGTTCAACGGCTATGTGCCGGAAATCAAGCTGGGAGAAGCGGCTATCGGGATACGTCCAGCATATGATTTCGGCAAGATAAAGGCAAACTCATCAGCAACGATAATATATAAAAAACTGGCAGTTAATTTGCGCGATCTTTCAGATCCGGCAGAGCTGGACTTTAATTATAATCTCTCCATCAAAGGTTTTAATGCCGTTGTGAGCGGCGGCCTTTATGAAATGCCTAATTCTGGGAGAAAATATATGAGTTTTCGATTCAGCGTGACTGGCCATTCCTAATTTAAAGCAGTTAACAGAGAAATAATAAATTATGAAGCCGGATAAGGAAATCAAAAAGGAGTTCAAGCCGAAGTTCTGGTCGAAGCCTGAAAAATATTATGCAACCTCAGTTCTTATAGAAGAGGGTTTTGCCAGAAAGATATGCGCCAGATGCAAAAAACCCTTCTGGTCAACGGACGCCGAAAGAAAGGTATGCGGCGATCCCATATGCAGCGGTGAAGGCTTCTCATTCATCGGCAACACTCCTGCCAAAAGAAAACTTGGTTATGTCGAGGTATGGCAGGAATTTTCTAGGATGTTCAAAGGCCTTGGTTACACACCGATAAAACGCTATCCTGTAGTCGCGAGGTGGAATCCAACGGTGGAATATACAAATGCGTCAATAGCGGCATTCCAGCCATATGTGATATCAGGCGAGGTCGAACCGCCCGCAAATCCCCTAGTCATCCCGCAGTTTTGCCTGAGGTTCAATGACATAGACAACGTTGGCATCACGCAGTCGCACAACACGGGTTTCGTCATGATAGGCCAGCACATGTTCGTAAAGCCTGAAGCCTGGGACCAGAACAGGATATTCAGGGATATTTACGTTTGGCTCAGCAAGGGCCTTGGCCTTGCGAGGGATGACATAATATTCCACGAGGATGCCTGGGCAGGCGGAGGGAATTTCGGGCCGTGTATGGAATTCTTTTCGCGCGGCTGCGAGCTCGGAAACCAGGTTTACATGCTTTATGAGCAAACGCCTTCCGGCAACAAGGAACTTGACATAAAGGTGCTCGACATGGGCATGGGGCAGGAAAGAAATGCGTGGTTCTCCCAGGGATGCGAAACCATCTACGATGCGACCTTCCCGGCCGTAATCGAAAAACTCCTGTCGAAAACCGGCATCAAGATAGACCGGCAGCTGATGAAAAAATACATACCCCATGCCGGGCTGCTGAATTTGGATGAGATTGAAAACGTGGAGAAAGCCTGGAGGCTTGTCGCGGCAAGGGTTGGCACCGACGTTAACGAACTCAAAAATTTCATAATGCCGCTTTCCGGCATTTATTCGATAGCGGAGCACATGAGGAGCCTGCTTTTTGCTTTGGCCGACGGCGGCCTGCCGAGCAACGTGGGCGGCGGCTACAACCTCAGGATGCTGGCAAGAAGGGCCATGATGTTCAAAGACAAATACGGATGGAGCATAGAACTGCCGAAGATATGTGAACTGCATGCCGCCCATCTCAGGCCCATTTTCCCGGAACTGACAGAAAATCTTGAAGACGTCATGAAAATAATCGGCGTTGAGGAAAGGAAATATGAAACCACGCGGACGAATTCGGCAAGGATTGTGGGCAAGCTGATGAAGGAAGGCATCGATGAAAAAAGACTCCTTAAACTTTATGACAGCCACGGCATCCCTCCGGAAATGATAAGGGACGAACTCCAAAGGCGCGGCAAGAAAATAAAGATACCTGATGATTTTTACTCCAGGGTATCGGAGCTGCATGAAAAAACGACGCAGGTTGCCGAAACCGGCGCTGGCAAAAGACTGCCGCTTGACGGAGTTCCAGATACGGAGATTCTGTATTACGATGACTACAGGGTTGCCGATTTCCACGCGAAAATCCTCAGGGTGCTGGGCGAGTATGCCATTCTTGACCGGACAGCATTCTACCCCACATCTGGGGGGCAGCTGCATGACATTGGCACTATAAATGGCCATGACGTTACGGCAGTCCTGAAACAGGGAGGCATAATCGTGCACAAACTTGACAAAAAACACGGCCTTAAAGCAGGTGACGAAGTGGCGTGCAAAATAAACCAGGCAAGAAGATTCAAGCTCTCCCAGCAGCACACGGCAACACACATACTGAACGCAGCCGCGAAAAAAATCCTCGGCAACCACATAAACCAGGCCGGGGCCAAGAAAACCGAGGAGAAGTCGCACCTTGACATAACTCACTATCAGCCCCTGACAGCCGAGGACGTAAAGAAGATAGAGGAGACGGCCAACAAAATGGTCGAAAGCGGCATTAAAGTCGAAAAGCTTCTTATTCCGAGAAACGAGGCTGAAAAAAGGTTCGGCATGAGAATTTATCAGGGCGGGGCGGTCCCGGGCAGGCTTCTGAGGATAGTCAATATCCATGGCATTGATGTCGAAGCATGCGGCGGAACGCATCTGAACAGCACCAGAGAAGTCGGAAGGATAAAGATACTGAAAACGACCAGAATCCAGGACGGCATCGACAGGATAGAATTCACTGCCGGCGAGGAAGCCAACAAGATATCAGACAAGGAAAGTGTCATGCTTGATGATATTGCCAGAGAGTTGGGAAGGTTTGCTGCCTTCAGGCCGGACAACAATACGTCCAGGCAGCTGAGGGAATGTGCGGAGTGCTTCTCTGTGCCGGTGGAACAGGTCGGCAAAACCGTGAAAAAATTCACGGGTGAAATAGATGCCTGCAATAAAAAATTGAGAATGGTACCAAAAAAAAGAAGCGCCAAAAGCATGAAGGAAGCATGCAATGTTGTCTTTGAGCTGTGGAAAAACCTGAAAAAGGAGTTGGAAAAATTGTCAAGTGAGAAGGCTGGCTCTGAATTGGAAAATTTCTTGAAAAGGGCGAGAAATAACGAGATATTCGAAATTGTCGACATGGACAGGAATGAGATGATAAAGCTTTCCGATTCCATTGTTTCTGGGCACCCTGAGCTGACAGTAATCCTGATAAATAAAAACGGCGACGTGGTCGGCATGAGCGAACGCACAGACATATCCGAAAAAGTGAAAACCCTCTGCAAAAAGTGCTGCGGCTCGGGCGGCGGAAGGGGAAGGCTAGCTCAGGGTAAGCTCGATATAGATAAGTTTAAAAGTGAAAAATAAGATAAAATAAGCGGAAAAAATTAACCCGTGCAGGCTACCGGTATCTCCTGTTTCCATGTCGAACCGATAAGCGTTAATTCATATTCGCATGTTTTGGCTACGCCAGCGGTTGTGCATGGGTTGGTTATTTTTGCCCTGATAGTTGAACCTGATTCGATTATGGGCGACGTGACATCGGTGCCATTCAGGTATTGCCATGTGAGAGCTTCTGCCGCGCCGCTGTTGAGGTTCATGGCTTTTATGCTGTCGCCGCCTATGTTGTTGGTGCCTGCATTTCTTACAAGGAACGTGACCTGCGTTCCGCCTATGCAGCTTGCCGGCGATATCTCCAGAACCCTTGAAGTAAGGCTGTTCATGTAGCCGCTCATGTATGTCCATGCTGCTGACGCAAGGCCTATTGTTATCAGCAAAAGGATTATTACCGATATTATTGGCGTTATTCCCTTCATTTTTTAACCTCCCAATTTTATGATGAACGTGATGTGTTTAGGCGCCTTATCTTAGCTCTGACCTGTAGTCGGTTGACGGCCTTACCGGTGCCATTGGCGGTGGTCCTGCCGGGGCATAGAATCTTTTCAGTCTTTTTTCTATGATGCCCAGCGTCGTCAAAACGGCCTGGTTTGTCTCGAAATTTTTCTTGTTCTGATCTATGAGTTCAGAGAGCTTGTCGACAAGCGGCGTCATGACCTCCTTCGAAACGTTCGATACTTCCTCTTCCTCGGCGGATACCTTAAGGAGCTTCATGAACTCCCTCATCTCCAGAATAAGGTCGTCCATCTTCTTCGGAAGCTTGGATACCTCTGTTATGAGGTCGTTGTTCGCCCTTATAGTGCTGTCGATGATTTTCTGGTTCGCCTTTATGAGGTCTACAACCTGTTCCACGAGCCTGCGGACCTCTGAAGAATACGTTCCGCCCTCAACCTTCTCCATTCTTTTTTCAAGCCTTCTGATAGGCGATGTCGGTATTATCTCAAATTCCTCATCCGAACTGGCGATATCTGGTGTCATAGTAAATATTTGGCTCTATCCTAATATAAATATCTTAAAAAATAAAGGGGCAGACTGCACCCGGCAGTCTTTTTAGTATTCCCCGCCCATCTCGCCAGCGCCCGGCATCTGCGGCATTTTCCTGTCGCCATGGCCGCTCGAGGTGATTATGTCGTCAATCCTGAGTATCATCTCCGCTACCTCGCTGGCGCTCTTTATGGCCTGTACCTTTATTTTAAGCGGTTCTATCACGCCAAGCGCGGCCATGTCCTGCACGTTGCCCGTGAAGACGTCAAGGCCTGCTGACAACCTGTTTTTGTCGTGCTCGGATCTCAGCAACGCAAGCTTGTCTATCGGGTCAAGGCCTGCGTTTTCGGCTAGGCTTTTCGGGACAACCTCCAGTGCATTGGCAAAGGCGTTTATGGCGAGCTGCTCCCTGCCCTTGAAAGTATCCGCGTATTTTCTCAGCTGCCTCGCGAGCTCGATCTCGACTGCTCCGCCGCCGGCAACTATTTTCCCAAGTTCAAGCGCCGATGCGACGCCTTTGACGGCGTCTTCCACGGCGCGCTCAACCTCGTCAATCACGTGCTCGCTGCCGCCGCGGATGAGGATGGTCACAGCCTTCGGCTCCTTGCATTTCTCGACGAAAGTCATCTCTTCTCCGGCGATTTTCTTTTCTTCCACCAAGCCGGCGTAGCCAAGGTCGCTCTTGCCCAGGTCCTTTATGCTCGTAACGACCTTCGCGCCAGTCGCTCTTGCCAGCTTGTCCATGTCTGATTTTTTGACCCTTCTTGCAGCCATTATGCCTGCCTTCGCGAGGTAGTGCTGCGCCATGTCGTCTATGCCTTTCTGACAGAAAACTACATTGGCGCCTGATCTGATCACTATGTCGGCCATGGACTTCAGCATCCGCTCCTCGTCGTCCAGGAATGCCTGGAGCTTCTCGGGCGAATCTATGCTTATCTTGGCGTCGCCTTCAAGCTCCTTGATTTCGAGCGCGGAATCCAGAAGCGCTATCTTGGCCTTTTCGAGCCTCTTCGGCATGGCCGAATGGACAATCTCCTTGTCCAGGACTATGCCGTCTATGAGTTCCGTGTCTGCCATAGAGCCGCCCTGCTTCTTCTCTATTTTAATATTGTCCGTGTCGATGTAGACTTTTCCTTCCTTGACCTCTGCTATCCTTTTGACAGCTTTGACAGCAAGGTCTGAAAGCCTTTCCGACGCCCTTTCAGCAGACTTGCCTGTCATGGCGGTGTTCGCCAGTTTCTTGAGCGTATCCTCGTTCTCTATCGTGACCTTCTTCGCCAGCTTTTCCACCACTTCCAGCGCTTTTATTTTTGCAAGCCTGAAGCCTTTGGTGACGACCGTCGGATGTATCTGCTGCTCCAGAAGCTTTTCGGCCTCCGCAAGAAGCTCACCCGCAATTATGACCGCCGTTGTCGTGCCGTCGCCGACCGCCTCGTCCTGCGTCTTGGCGACCTCGACCATCATTTTCGCCGCTGGATGCTCTATCTGCATCTCCTTCAGGATAGTCGCTCCGTCATTCGTTATCGTAATGTCTCCCAGCGAATCGACAAGCATCTTGTCCATTCCCTTGGGGCCAAGCGTGGTGCGCACGGCATCCGCAACGAGCTTTGCCGCTGTGATGTTGTTCTTGTGCGCCTCCCTGCCCTTCGTCCTCATTGTTCCTTCGGGTAGTATAAAAATCGGCTGAACCGACTGTGCTCCATTCATATCATCACCTCTTTTTTATTCTCCTTTAATCATTACGTATATCGGTTTATAATGAAACCAGAGATATAGAGATTATATATGGGTTATTTATAAATTTTATTCTCAACATTCTGCAGCTATATTGGGCATGCAAGCAATTTAAACGGCTATCTCAATATAGTTGAATATAACGACGGCTTGGCATTCTTAAAGAAGCTGTCCTTCGTGAATAGCGATTGACAACTTGGGTTTATGATTCAGGCTGTCTTTCGATGGGTGGGCTCGTAGCTCAGCTGGTTAGAGCGCCGGTCTTATAAGACCTTCAGGCGTTAGCCTGATATGCTTTGACCTATTAACTAGGAAAGCCGGAGGCCCGGGGTTCGACTCCCCGCGAGCCCATTCATATTTTTAACGATTGTTTACACTTATTTTCATGGTCACTATGAAATTCGCAGCCGACCTTCACATTCATTCACGCTTTTCAAGGGCAACCAGCAGCGAGCTTAGCATAGATAATCTTGTGAAATACGCGAAAATGAAGGGCATAGGCCTCCTGGGAACCGGCGACTTCACGCATCCTTCATGGCTGGATGAAATAAGGGGAGAACTGCATGAAGACGGAAGCGGCATCCTCAGAACGCGTGAAGGTTTCCCGTTCATTCTCTCAGGTGAGATATCCAGCATCTACATGCAGGACAAGGCACTGAGGAGAATCCACAACATAATTCTTTCGCCAGACCTTGAGACTGCCGAGCAGATAAATTCAGCTCTAATGAGAAAGAAGGTAAATATCGCATCGGACGGCAGGCCCATATGCGGCATTCCGGCTCATGAACTGGTTGAAATGCTCAAGGAGATAAGCCCCAGAAATGAAATCATACCAGCCCACATCTGGACCCCGTGGTTTTCGCTGTTCGGCTCGAAATCGGGCTTCGACCGCATCGAGGACTGTTTCAAAGACCAGACCAAAAACATCCATGCACTCGAAACGGGATTGTCATCCGACCCCGCGATGAACTGGAGGCTTTCGCAGCTCGACAGATTCGCGCTGGTTTCATTCTCAGACTCTCATTCATTCTGGCCATGGCGCATAGGAAGAGAGGCTACTGTTTTCGAACTGAAAGAGCTTACATACGACAACATGATCAAGGCGCTGAGGACGAAGGATGGCCTGGTTGAAACGCTTGAGGTTAACCCATCCTATGGCAAATACCATTACGACGGCCATCGCGACTGCAACGTATCGCTGGAACCGGGAGAGAGCATAAAGCTGCGCAACATCTGCCCCGTGTGCAGGAAGCCGCTGACGATAGGCGTGCTGCACAGGGTCGAGGAACTTGCTGATGCTGAACGCCCTGCGGGTTTCGTGCCAATGGGGGCGAAGCCGTTCCGTTCCCTTCTTCCACTCTCTGAAATAATAGCAGCTGTCAGCGGAACGCATGCGGCCTCGGCCAGGGTGTGGGAGGAATACAGCAAGCTCGTTAATGCCTTCGGCTCCGAGCTCAACGTGCTGGCGGAAGCGAGCGAAGAAGGGCTTAAAAAAATCACGAAGGAAAAAATCGCAGAGATGATAATCATGGTCAGGAACGGCAGGATAAAGATAAAGCCAGGCTATGACGGCGTTTATGGCGAGCTTGACTCAGGCAAGGGAAGCGCAGCAAGGCATAGACTTGATAAAAAACCGCAGAAGACATTGGGCGATTTCTAGGACATGCCGCATTTGGATGGTTTATCTGCCTGAGACTTCTATGCTCGTCGAGGTATCGGTGAAATAATCATAATATATGCTGAATTTCAGGTTTTTCTGCACAAGGCTTGCAGCTTCCTGGACGTTTATCTCAATCTCGCACGTGAGCGTCGCTGACTGGCCTTTCCATAAATCTATTGGCACTTCCTCTTCAGAATCCATGCTGCATGATTTCAGCCCGATTGAAGTATCGTCCCCGCGGTCGAATAATATGTTGACCTTGTTCCAGTTTTTGGTGTCCATGCAGCCGTTCCCGGCGCAGGCCGTGCCGCCGCCGGTGTTTTGTATGCCTATGTTTATCGGGAACGTGACGCTGTTGTCATCCTCCTGGTATCTTATCGGGCCGTTCACTGTCACTGAGAGTTGAACTGGACTCGTGGTCGTGCTTACGGTTTCACTCGGCAGCGCACCGCCCTGGTTCTGTA
Organism: Candidatus Aenigmatarchaeota archaeon; assembly: GCA_963726265.1. Lineage (GTDB taxonomy): Archaea > Aenigmatarchaeota > Aenigmatarchaeia > QMZP01 > QMZT01 > JBGPQP01. The sequence continues at coordinate 638,076 of CAVSBQ010000002.1, read as the reverse complement.
TTGACCTCAGCTCGTCCTGCGAGGCTATTGTTACTGATTTCACGGTGTGGGTGGCATACCCGTAATAAAGCCTGACGCTCGGATTGAACGCAACCGAAAGGCCCTTGGGTATGGCGGGCGCAACGCAATTCCATACACAGGTCTTGGTTTCGCCGGTAGTTCCTCTTTCGGCATCGGGGGCGAGAAGCGTGATCTCGCTTGGGCATGTCCCGTCGCATGAAATTTCCAGCTGGCCTTCCTGGCTGCTGCTCTGCAGGTTGTAAAGTTCAGGGAACACGTTAAGCGCGTCCACAGAGCCGACGTTCTTTATCTTGGCCTGCAGCTTGAAATTTTCGCTGGCGTATACCTTCTGGAAATCCACCTCGAAATTTTCTATCACAACGCCGCTGCCTGAAGCCGCGCTTTGGCTGATGCATCCGGATGTTGTTAAAACAGAAAAAAGGCACAGGATTGCAAAAACAGAAAATGCTTTTTTGCCATGCATATTTATAAGATGCATTGCAACACTTTTATTTCTTATCAGGGCGCGGCCGAAGGATAAACCGTCACATCCGTCGTTTTGTCTATGAAATAACCATAGTCCGCGTCGACCTCTATGTTCTTCTGGATGACGCCTATTTGTGTGTCTATGTTTTTGGCAATTATAACGCAGGAGATTGTCTGCGGGTCTTTGTCAGTGAAAACTATTTCTTCTCCGTCTTTTTTGCAGGAGCCTGTCGCAAGCTCCAAGTCGCTGGCCAACACTATGTTAATCTTCAGTCTGTTCCATTCTGAGTTTGATTGCACCCCTCCGGGTTTTTTGCAGTTGTCGCTCTTGTCCAGGCAGACTGTTCCGCCCCCGACGTTTTTCACGGTAATGACTATGGGGAATCCGATTTCATCGCCATATGTTCTGATGGGGCTTGCCGTCTCAATGTCAATGGATATCGGCGATTTGGTTGTGCTGTAGGCCTCGATCGGCAGCGTCTTGCCCTGGTCCTGAAGGGCCTTCATCTCATACTTCGGGACGAGCGTTATCGTCTTTATGGTTGACGTTTTGTAAGTATAGTAAAACCTTGCCCGCGGCTTCGAATTTACGCTAAGGCCTGTTGAAATGGGCGGGGCCTTGTATACCCATGTGCATGTCGTCTCGCCGCCGGTTATGCCGGCATCCGTCTGCTCTGGCAGAAGGGTTATGCCCTTGGTGTCATATCTGCACTGCGTTTCTTTCGGAAAAATCTCCCCGCCTTCGCTGGTTTGTGACTGTTCCCCGAGCCATATCTGGTCGATACCGAGGAGTTCGGCGAAGCCGCGTTCCGCCGTTATCGAGCCTGTGTTTTTTACCTTAAGCCTGAAGGTGACGTCCTCTCCTGAATAAACGGTCTGGAAATCCGGTGCAAAGGCTTCTATTATGACGCCTGTCCCGCTTGGCGTTTCGGACTGGAACGGATCCGTGTTGAATGGCATGACGCAGCCTGAGACCATGACCAGAATAAAAACCGGCAGTAAGGCTATAAACTTCATGTTGTCCACACTATATAATTTGAAAAAACAAATAAAAAGCAATGCAAATTAGAATTCTTCCATTCCCTTGACTGTTACCTGCGTCGATGAGTCTGTTGAGTAGATGTATCCGAGCTTTACCTTGAAGTCTCCGGCTGTCCTGCTTGAAGGCGGCTGAACTATCTGGAATTCGCATGTCATGTCCGTCGTCTTGCCGTTCCACATCTTTATGAAAGTCCCTGCCGGCTGAGGAAGGCCTGCCGGAATATCGGTGTATAGCGGCACTGTCCACTGCGTCTGCTGCGGGCAATAGCCTCCGATCGGCGAGACCCACTGCGGCCATTCCACTGATATAGCCACCGGGTAGTCCTTGCCTCTTATCTCTCCGCTGCCCGTGTTGTCTATCCTTATCTGCAGCTGAAATTTGGAAGTCCTGAAATCCTGCGCCTTCACGAAATTGCCTGCATTGATTGTCACTGTGAGCGGTCCTGACGTCTGCGTCTGCGATTGGCTCTCAAGGGCGTTGCCGAGCTGGACTATCCTTCTGAGCTCCTCCGACGTCACGAACCACACTGGCCTGACGACGGTGGTCTCATAGGGGTAGTATACCCTAGCTCTCAAAGCATACGGCTTGGTTATGCCCCTTTCCAGTCTCGGAGCTACGAGTTCCCAGGTGGCCTTTGCCAGGCCGCCGGGCGTCTGCGACTCCGTGTCCGGTATGAGCAGTGTTCCGAGGTCAACGATTGTGGCTGGCGTTACCATCCACTCGTTCGGGTCTATTGACATGATTTCGGCGATTGCCGGCACGCCTATTCCCGTCTGGCCGTTGTAACCGCCCATGTTCCTGACCTCGAGCTGAAGGCCAACCGACTCCCCAGACTCTATGCTGTCGCTCGTCGTCTTGAACGTCTCTATGACCAGTCCCTGTCCTCCTGCGCTGCCGCTGGTAGTTCCACCTATGCAACCAGAAGTTGTAAGCACTGCTAGCACGAATAACAGCAAAAGGAAATTCGTTTTCCTGAATATGTCGGCCATATTTATTTAATACATAATCAAGCTTTTATATCTTTCACAGCTTTATTTGCGGCTGAACCGTAATCGCTATCTCCTTCGTGAACTTGTAGAAATAGCTGACATCCGCCGTTATCTGATACGTGGACTCCTGCTTTATTGTCTCCGACTTTTCGACGGTTATCGAGCAGGGATACTCAGGCGTCTTTTTGCCTATGAAGTTGGTGCCATATTTGTCAGTAGGTGCACCATTTGCGCCTTTAATGTTCATGCGCTCCTTTATACAATTTACCAAGTCCGTCGTCTGGTCTTTATTTTGTTGGTCTTTAATTATAGCCCTTACGCCGTTGGCTTCATTTCCGCCCGTCTGCGCGCCGCTTATGCTGAGGCATATTTTGGTGCCCTTGTCGCTTTTGTCGTCTGACATCTTGGTGCAGTCATCGAAGTATACGTTGCCTTCAGTTGCCGGCTTCAGACCAATAATCCCGCTGCCCTTATTTTCAAGCCAGAAGCTCATGATGCCGCTGCCCCTGTTCTTTACAGTTGTTCCTACTACATCAATGACTATTGGCTGGTTCAGGACCTCTATGTATGGCTTTACCGGGCCTTCGCCTATCGAAAGCGTCCCTGTCTCGGAGAAGCTCTTGCCTTCGGTCACGAGCCTTTCCAGCTCCGCCTTGTTGACGAACGTCACCGAAGCCGTCGAATAGGTCGTGTAACTGTATCTGGCCATTATGCCTATGTTGCACGGCGTCTCCACTTTTATTTCTTTGGCATCGAGTTTCCACTGGACCAGCGACGTCGACTGCGGATACATTTTCACCTTGCATGTGATTTTATCGCTTTCAAAACTGTTTGCGCAGAAATCGCCAGTGACCTCGAACAGGCCGCAGTCATTGTAAAGCGTTATCTCGACGTTGTCCACCGGGTTGTATTCGGGCTGCTGCAGGTTTTTAACGACGGCGCGCAGGCGTATGGACTGGCCCGAGCGGACCGTCGACGACGGAATCGCGTCGAGGCTTTCTATGGAAATGACGTCATGTCGCTGCTCCTGGACGTTCATGCCACCGAATATGTCGGGAAGGAAGGGAATCTCTATGTTGAGCCCCGGGACGGTGCAGCCTGAACTGAAAATGACCAGGGAAAGCGCGGCGATGACGAAAATCCATTTCATAACACTATATTATTCGATGCGTGAGCATTTATTTTTATTGACAGCGCGGAAAGTATAAATTATGAAGGGCCAGCTTGTTTTCGAGTTCCTGGTGGCAGGCATGATTTTCTTCGGGATAGTCGTCTATACCATCAACTACATGAACGTCAACGTCTCGGATTTCCGGCTCAAGTCCTACCAGAACCGCCTGCAGAGCAAGGCCGTGCAGATATCCGAGGTTATGATGGGTTCCGGTCCCATGAGCGTGGCTGACGGCAACGTCTTCAACATCACCAAAATCGACGCGTTCAATGAAACTTATTGCAAAAACATAACAGGTTACCAGCAGCTTGTAAGGGACCTGCACCTTTATGAAAAAAGCTCGTTTGGCATCATGCCGGGCAACGTCAAAATCGAATTGTCCAGCCAGGGCAGCGTGCTTCTCGAATGCGGCCTCGTTACCCCAAGAAACGTGACGAGGGCCGAGATGGGAAGGCTTGGCCTCCTGCAGGGCGAAATGGCGACGCTCAGGCTCATTGTCTGGTGATTTGTTTGCTGCCTTTTTCGTGTGATTTTGACCGTGGCTAGCTACGGTTTTTAATAGGCCAGCCATATATTTATCATGAAAGTCATAGTTGTGGGCGGCGGGAAGCTCGGCGAAACGCTTTCAAGGCTTTTGTCAAAGGAAAGGCACGACGTCGTCCTGATTGAGAGAAAGGATTCCCTGGCGGAAGAGCTTGCAGAGCGGCTTGACGCGCTCGTCCTTAGCGGAGACGGCTCGGATAAGGACATCCTGAAAGACGCGAACATCGAAAACGCCGATGCCATCATTGCGGCTACGAATGACGACAAGGCCAACGTCGCGGTCTGCGAATTCGCGAAAGAGGCGAAAGTGAAAAACATAATCTCAAGGCTGAACAACCCGGGCAGCGAGGTTGAGTTCTCGAAAATCGGCGTCACCAGCGTGATCGACGCGACGGCGACGGCGGCACTTGCCTTCAAGAAGCTTGTGGAGAAGCCGGGCAAGCAGCTCGTCAGCTTCGTCGCTGGCGGCAAGGGCGAGATATTCGAGGTCAACGTTCGCAAGGAATCGAAGTTCGCTGGCAAGCCCGTATCGGATTTCTCCAAGGATTTTTCAATTGCCTGTATCTACCGCGAAGACAAGCTCGTCATCCCAAAGCCCGAAACCAAAATCAGGGAAGGCGACATCCTGACCGTCTGCGCCCCGCTAGAGGAAGCGAAGAAAATAGAAGCGATGCTTTAAACCATTTTTATTTTAACCGTTTTTATAACACATGCTAATGTTGGATGAATTTCTTAGCAAATTCCTTAAGAATGGCTTGCAAATCCGGCCTGCCTTTTTCCTTGAGGTAATAGGTGACGTGGATTGAAGGCTTGTTTATTTTTATTATTCTGGTGAGGTCCATGGGCGTGCCGATGACGACGAGGTCGCATGGCGTCCTGTTTATGGTCTTTTCGAGCTCGCTTATCTGCGCGTCGCTGTAGCCCAGCGCCGGCAGCACATCGGTTATCTGGGCATATTTTTCATAAGCCTGCCTTATCGAGCCGACTGCGTAACGCTTTGGCTTGACTATCACCCTCGCGCCGAACTTCTTCGCAGCAACCCAGCCCGCGCCATACGCCATCCCGCCGTGCGTCAGCGTCGGACCGTCCTCGACGACGAGGACGCTTTTGCCCCTTATTTTCGAAGGGTCTTCGACAGCGACCTCGGAATCCGCATGTATGATTTTCGCTCTTGGGTTTGCTTTTTTTATGTCGCCAAAAACCTTTTGTATGTTTTCCTTTTTTGCCGTGTTCTCCTTGTTTATGATGACCACGTCCGCCATGAGCAGGTTCGTTTCCCCGGGATAGTATGCGAGCTCGTGGCCAGCCCTGTGCGGGTCGGCGACCACTATGTGCATGTCCGGCCTGTAGAATGGCGTGTCGTTGTTGCCGCCGTCCCAGAGAATGACGTCGGCTTCCTTCTCCGCGGCGCGCAGGATTTTTTCATAATCCACGCCCGCATAAACGACGAAGCCGTTCTTGATGTGCTGCTCGTATTCCTCGCGCTCCTCGATCGTGCACTCGTTCTTTTTCAGGTCGTCATACGTGGCGAAGCGCTGGCATGCCTGCCTGCGCAGGTCGCCGTAAGGCATGGGGTGGCGGACCACGACGACGTCGTAGCCCATGTCCCTCAACAGGCTTGAAATCTTGCGGGTGGTCTGCGACTTGCCGCAGCCAGTTCGGACAGCGCAGATGGAAATAATCGGTTTGCTGGATTTCAGCATGGTCTTTTCATTTCCAAGCAACATGAAGTCCGCGCCGTTCGCATTCGTTATGCTCGCCTTGTGCATTACTTCGGCGAATGAAAGGTCTGAATATGAAAGCACTGCCGCATCGGCCTTGTATTTTTTGATCAGGCCAGCGAGCTCTTTCTCTTCGAAAATCGGTATGCCTTTCGGATAGAGCTTTCCCGCGAGCTCTTTCGGATACGTCCTGCCGGCGATGTCAGGGATCTGCGCGGCGGTGAAGCATACGATTTCGTAAGCGCTGTTGTCGCGGAAGAAAACGTTGAAGTTGTGGAAATCGCGTCCGGCCGCGCCGATGATTATCACTTTACTTCTGCCTGGCCTTTTCGCATTCCTTGTTCTTTTTCCTTTCCTGACCGAACTCATACAAAACCCTCATGGCCATCGCCGCGTCCTGCGGATACGAGAACGTCGGGATGCCGATGTCCTCCATAGTCTTCTTGAGAACCTCGGTGTATTCGCCTCCGGCGGATATTACGAATATCGGCTTCTCGCTAGTCTTGAAGGCGTTTATTATGGTGTCCACTATCTCGCCGCCGAGGCGCGGGACCTGCAGCAGGACGATAAGCCCGATTATGTCGACGTTCGGGTCCTCTATCGCGGCCGCGAGCGCGATCTGATACCGCTCCGCGTCCGTATCTCCTGTCAGGTCGATGGGATTTTTAATTATGACATAAGACGGCATCTTGCTGCGGATTTCCTCGACCTTCTTGCTGCTCATCTCGGCGAGCTGCAGGCCTTCTTTTATGATATTATCAGTGAGCAGCACGCCGAAGCCGCCGCCGTCCGTTATGATCTGCACCCTGTTGCATTTCGGCTTGGGCAGCGCAGACAGCGTGCGCGCGAAGTCGAAAAGCTCCTCCATGTCATCCGCTTTTATCACGCCTGCCTGTTTGAACGCCGCTGAATAAATTTCGAAAGCTCCGGCGAGCGAACCCGTGTGAGACGAAACGGCTTTCGTCCCGGCGGACGTGGTTCCGCCCTTGAGAACTATGATGGGCTTTTTGCCGGTGAACTTCTTCGTTATCTCGAAGAACTTCCTTCCTTCTTTAACGCCCTCGAAATACGCGCATATGACCTTCGTCTTCCTGTCGTTTATCAGGTATTCAATCAAATCGGCCTCGTCGACGTCCATGGCGTTGCCGTAAGAAACAAACTTCGACATCTTGTAGCCTTTGCGCGCCATCCAGTCTATCACCACCGAGCCGACTGCTCCGGACTGGGTTATGAATGCGATATCGCCGGCTTTGGGCCTGCCCAGTTTGTAGCGCGGGAGGAAGACCGTGTCGACACCGCTGTTCGGATCGAAGATGCCGAGGCAGTTTGGGCCAATCACCTTTATCTTGTATTTTCTGGCGATTTCGACCAGCCTTTTTTCAAGCTCGACGTTGCCTGTTTCCTTGAAGCCTCCGCTTATTATAATCACGCTGTGGATTCGCTTTTTTCCGCATTCCTCCAGCGCCTTGGGCACGAATTCCGCGGGTATTGAAATGACGGCGAGTTCGAGCCGCTCCTTTATCTTGGTAACGCTCGGGTAGCATTTTATGCCGAGTATCCTGCTGGTGTTAGGATTGACCGGGAAGACCTTGCCTTTGAACTCGCCTTCCACCAGGTTGCGCATGACGACGTGGCCTATCTTGCTCTGGTCCCTCGAGGCGCCTATGATGGCGATTGTCTTCGGGTTGAAGAAGCTGTCTAGTTTGTTCATGATGCCCTCAGGAATATTATTGCCAAGGAGAATATATTATTATGCGGTCCGAAAAACGTCCAACGAAACATAAGATGCGCAAATTGGTGTCACGCCACATAATCGCTGAAAGGGAGGAGGAGCTGCCGCTGTCCACGATGGGCTACCTTATAAAAATCGCAGAAGAGAATAAGGGCATAATTTCCCTAGGTCCGGGAGAGCCGGACTTTGACACCCCAAAACACATCATTGACTTTGCGTGCAGGAAGCTGCGCGAAGGCTATACACATTACGCTCCGCCAGAAGGGCGGAGGAATCTCAGGGAGGCGATATCCAAAAAACTTAAGAGGGAAAACAAAATAGACGTTTCGCCGGACCAGGTCATTGTTACCGTGGGCTCGACCGAGGCGATAATGATGGCGCTCATGTGCACGACCGACCCGGGCGAGGGCGTGCTCGTGCCTGACCCGGGCTTCCTTGCATATAGGCCCACGGTTGAAATGCTTGACGGCATGCCGCTGTGCGTGCCGCATTATGAGGAGCACGGCTTCCGGTTCATGGCCGAAGAGGCGCGGAAGATTATACTGCCTGAAAAAACCAATGTGATGATAGTCAACACCCCATCCAACCCGACGGGCGTAGTTTTCAAGAAGGAAAACGCTTGAGGAAATAGCCGATTTCGCGTGCGAGTATGATCTGCTGATCCTTTCTGACGAGGCGTATGAAAAGCTCGTCTATGGCGGCGAGAAGCACATATCAATCGGCTCGCTGAACGGCATGGGAAACCGCGTGCTTACGCTGCAATCTTTCTCGAAAACGTATGCCATGCCCGGTTTCAGGCTGGGTTATGCAGCCGGCCCGGAAAACATAATAAATGCCATGAAAAAAATTCACCTGTACACCAGCGTCTGCGCGCCGACCATATCACAGGAGGCCGCCCTTGCCGCGCTCGGCGGACCACAGAAGGCGGTGGCGAAGATGGTAAAGGAATACGACCGCAGAAGGCAGCTTATCACAAGACGCCTGAACGAGATACCCGGCGTATCCTGCATCGAGCCTGGTGGCGCTTTCTACGCTTTCCCGAACATAAAGGCCTTTGGCATGAGTTCCCTTGGCTTTTCCAGGTGGCTGCTGAAAAAGGCGAATGTTGCTGTCACGCCGGGCACGGAGTTCGGCAGGTGCGGGGAAGGTTATATCAGATGCTCTTTCGCGACGTCTTATGAAAAGATTGGGTTGGCTTTGGAGAGGATAGAAAGGTCAACCAGGAAGTTAAAAAATAAATAATTTCTCGTCGTTTGTGGCCCACTGACCCTAATTTCCACTGGAGATTTAATTGTTTTGTTTTGTTTAAGAATCAAGTAAGAGTAATGATATTATAACAATGTTATAAAGTTCCATATGAAATAAAAAAACAAAGTTCCATGGGAAACGAAGGTGTCTCGGTGTTTTTGAAAAGCATTTAAACCCCAGTTTCATATGGAGAATATGGCCCAGCTTTCCTTAGGCGAAATATTCCAGAACTGCGTGGAAAAAAGGGCGGTTTTCAGGGACAAGAACAGATTATCCATACAATTCACACCGGACAACATACCGCATAGGGAAAAACAAATCAACCAGATCGGCATGATACTGGCTCCTGTTTTGAGGGGGGAAAAACCGTCGAACATATTCATCTATGGCAAGACAGGAACGGGCAAATCCCTGTGCGTCCAGCACACCACGGCAAAACTCAAGGAGGCGGCCAGGAAAAACGGCAACGGTAAGATAAAGGTAATTTACATAAACTGCAAGATGAGCAAGGTGTCCGATACCGAATACCGCATGCTTTCCCAGCTCATTTTAAACTTCGGTATCACGGTTCCCTTTACGGGTCTCCCGACGAACCAGCTCTACCGGAGGTTTTTTGAGCTGCTCGATTCCGAGGAACAGAATGTCATACTAGTCCTGGACGAAATTGACGCCCTCGTCAGCAAGATAGGCGACGGCGTGCTCTACAACCTCACGAGAGTAAACCAGGACCTCAGGAAATCCAAGCTTACCCTGGTGGGGATATCCAACAACATATCCTTCATAAACGACCTTGACCCGCGTGTCAAGTCGTCGCTTTCGGAGGAGGAGATAGTTTTCCCGCCGTACAACGCCAACGAACTGAGGGACATCCTTGCCGAAAGGGTCGGCCAGGCCTTCAACGACGGCGTGGTTTTGCCTTCGACGGTTGCCAAATGCTCTGCGCTCGCCGCCCAGGAGCACGGAGACGCCAGGAAGGCGCTCGACCTGCTGCGAGTCGCCGGCGAGACCGCAGAGCGCGTGAACAGCAGCACGGTTTCAGAGGAGCACGTCGACCTTGCGGAAAAGAGGCTGGACACGGACAAGACGACCGAAATAATCCGCAACCAGCCGAAACAGTCGCAGTGCGTGCTAATCGCGATACTCAAGCTTTCGAAGGAAGGCAGGCAGAAAATACAGACGGGCGACATATACGACGTTTATGCCAGCACGTGCAGGAAGAACAACCTCAAGCCGCTCACGCAGAGGCGCGTCTCGGATCTCATATCCGAGCTCGACATGTTCGGCATAGTGAACGCCAAGGTCATATCGAAAGGTCGTTACGGCAGGACTAGGGAGATAAAGACGGACCTTTCTTCCGACATGGTTGAAAAAATCGAGAAACTGTTCAGCGGCGAGTTCATCTGAGCCCTTTCCTGGGTTTGTTCGCATGCGCCCTGTGACCCACCGAGCAACACGCCCGAGCAAATTTAAATGTCCGTTTTCTGAATAATGGCTCATGGACAGGCTTGAAGGCAAGAAAGACATCATAGGCCTCTTTCTCAAGAACGGCATAATGCTCACACCCGAGGAAGCCGGGGCGCTTGACGAAAAAAACTACATGCAAGTCCTCGAGAAAAAGCTATCGGAAAACAAAAAGGACGGTTTCGAGGTCGGCACGCCGAAAACTGGCAGGGTTTCCTGCGAAGATTTCATAAAGGGCTGCGGGAGAAGGTTCGAGTTCCTCAGGGGCCTGCTCCTGAAAAAAACGGACGCCGTTTCCATCAACAAAGGCAAGAAGGTCTTTTCAGAGGCGACGATAATCGGAAGGATAAAAAGCTCCACATCACGCGGCTTCGTCCTTGAAGACATAACAGGGGAAACCGAAGTCATGAGCGACAGCATGGACATAAAAACGGGCGATGTGATGGGTTTCCGCGGCTTCTTCAGGGACAACAGCTTCTTCCCGAACCAGACAATATGGCCCGACATCCCGCTTGAAAGCAGCCCGAAGCCGGTTCATATGAAAATAACGCTCACGTCCAAGATGAAGGAAGGCATGCCAGGCACGATAATATGCCCTGGCGCGATGAAAGCGGACAACATAATAACCGGCTTCAGCAGAATCGGCACGATAAAGATATCAAGGCATGGCAGGGAACTTTTTGTGCTTGCCTATGCGCCCATCAAAGAAACACCCGAAGAAGAGGCCATCAGGATATTGAAAAAAAGGACACTGCCAAATGAAGGCGCCACGGATAATGTAATAGAAGACGTGCCGGGCATTTTCTGGCTCTTCGGCAACGGCAAGAACTGGACTAGGAACTACAGGGGCGTCGTCATCATATCCACGGACGCCGACAGCTTTGCCGAATACGACGGCGACGAGGTCGTTTTCGGAAATCTATGACTCCCGAACCCGTTGGATGCGACAGCAGCAAATTTAATAACCGTTCAACAAAGGATTAATATGCTAAAAATCCTTGTGATCGCGGACGTGCACGGGGAATTTGAAAAGTTTTCGAAGCTTGTTGATAAAATAAGAAGCCACGAATTCGACCTTGTCATATGCCCCGGCGACTTTACCGACATGTATAACATCCCCGAGGGTTATTCCCAGCTTGACATAGCCGAGCTGATAATACAGAAGCTGCTTTCGCTCGGAAAACCCGTTTTCTGCATCCCGGGCAACCACGAGCCATATGATATAATCGAGCTGTTCGACGAGTACGGCACCAACCTGCACGAGAAGACGAGGGCTTTCATGGGGACGGAGTTCATAGGTTTCGGCGGGGCCGCAACGCCATTCAACACGAAGTTCGAGCCGACTGATGAGGAAATAGACGCCGCGCTCACGAAGAGCATGAAGGGCGTGAAGGGAAAGTTCATTCTGGTCGTCCATAACCCGCCGTTCGAAACGAACCTTGACAAAGTGGAGGCGGGGGAGCACGTTGGTTCGAAGGCAGTGAGGCAGTTCATAGAGAAAGAGAAGCCCCTGCTGGCGATATCGGCGCACATCCATGAGGCAGGCGGCGTAGACAAGCTGGGGACCACCACCCTGTTTTATCCGGGTGCGTCTTATGAAGGGTATTACGGCCTTGTCGAGATAGACAAGGAAGTGAAATGTGAAATAAAGAAGATATAAAAACGAAATTTCCTGTTCAGCCAAGCTCCTTCAGCTTGTTGACTATTTCCTGTATCGAGTCTATCCTGCATAGAGCGACCGGTATGCCCTCCACTTCAGCGATGTTCATGGCAACTTCATTCACCTTTTCCAGGCCGTGAAGCACGACAAGCCCTGGCTGCAGGCCCGTGAGCTTGATGGCGACCAGAGGCGTTTTGCCCGTCGTCACGCCGGTGAAGATGAGGGCGCGCTGCGTGGTCGCTCCGTAGAGCTGTACGAGCTGCGTGTGCGGCACCTCGAGTATTGCCTTGACGGAATCGACAACGGTGTAGCCGTAAACTTCCCTGTCGAGGGGCGCCCTTTTGGTTATTATGGGAGCGCTTATCTTCATGCAGAACTCTTCAATTGGGACGCCTTTCGAGAATTCCTTTATGTCTATTATCGCCTTGGACAGGTTCGAGGGGCCGACGGGCGGGGTGAACGTTTTAACGACAATCCCGCCCCTTTTCATATCCATCGCCAGCAAAGCGTTCACATACCTCTTTATGACGTTTATGCCAGGCGACTTCCTACGTCCGGATTCGTAGTCCGATATGACAGATGACGTTATGCCCATGTGGCTGGCGAGCGCCTTCTGGGAAAGCCCGAAAATGACCCTCCACTTCTTCAGGACCTCTTCGGGCCTGTCGGAGAGTATGATCTCGCCTATTATATCCTTTGCCAACTTTCCGTTGACCAGAGTTATTTCGTCAACCATGTAATTAATTTACGTCAATTACTTAAATCCGTTCCGTTTCTTTCATTGACCCTCATTTTGCAATCAAATTCACAAAACTTCACATGCGCGCCCAGAATGGCATGAAATTCACGCAATTTCACGGAATTAACCGCCATCAGCAGGCTATGTTTAAACGCATGTTTAAACTTAATTTTTTAAGGCGTGAAGCAAAAATGTGCTCATGTTCATGGAGATCGTGTTCTTCACGCTCCTTGGCGTGGCGCTGGGCTTCATCACCGGCCTCGCGCCGGGCATCCATCCAAATACCGTGTTCGCCCTGACATTCTCTTTGGTCTTCCTCATGGCCGGCCTGCCAACAGAGGCCATCATGGCGTTCGTCGTCTCGCTGGCGATATCCAACACGTTTTTCGATTTCATACCTTCGGTCATATTCGGCGCGCCGGACGAGGATTCCGCGCTCTCAGTCCTCCCAGGGCACAAGATGCTGCTGGACGGGCGGGGGTATGAGGCAATCTTCCTCACGGTCATGGGAGGGCTTGGAGTAGTTTTTCTTACAATCATAAGCCTTCCCGCGCTCGTTTTCCTGCTGCCCATATTGCATGCCGCGATAAGGCCGGTTATCCACTTAATCCTGCTTTCGGTTGTCCTGTGGATGGTATGGAGCGACAAGAACAGGCTTGCGGCAGCTTTTGTTTTCATGTTTTCAGGCATCTTCGGCTTCGTGACGCTCAATTCCTTTCCATCCGACGGCGCCATGTTCCCCGCGCTCACTGGCCTGTTCGGTCTGAGCACCATACTCACCAGCATAGTGGCCAAAACGAAAATACCACCGCAGAAAATCCAGAGCGAAATTAGCGGCGACTGGCTGAAAGGAAGCCTGACCGGATGGCTTGCCGGCCTGCTGGCGGGCCTGCTGCCCGGCCTTGGTTCTTCCCAGACAGGCATAATATCAGCCCAGATATTCAGGGCAAAAGTGAAGGAGTTCCTGATAGCCCTTGGCGGGATAAACACGTCGAACATGTTTTTCACGTTCGTCGTTTTTTATGCAATAGGGAAAACAAGGTCAGGCGCGGTCTGGATGCTTTCGCAGGTCATAGATAACATGCGCCTCTCTGATATGGCTTTGATCATAATAGTTGGCATAATCACGTCGCTGCTGTCGGCTTTGATAACAGTCAAGGCGGCAAAACTGATGCTGAAAAAAATGAAAGACGTGAATTACACGAATGTCATGCTCTTTACGCTCATCATATTGGTAGTGCTCGTTGCAGTGTTGTCAGGCCCGCTCGGAATCCTGGTTTCTGCAACAGGCATGTTCCTCGGCCTGCTGGCGATCTCATTAAACATAAAAAGGAGCCATATGATGGGATTTCTCGTCCTGCCCACCATCACGTATTTCTCCGGACTGAACCCGGCGCTCTTCAACCTGTTATGGTAACAAACTGTCATACATGAGCATAGCAACCCCTTCATTTCCTGTGAAATGAAGTAAAAACAAGCATACGTAGAACTATATGAAATTTCAAAACTCCACATGAAATGAAGGTATTTTTCACGTTCACAGTGAATCACGTTAAGGAAAAGTGAAGGTTTCGTTCCTGAACTTCACGGAAATCTCCACAGGAAACAGGGGGGTCCAACTTCACGGTGAATCACGATGAAGGATACAAAATTCATACAGCGGCATTCAGACAATAATGCTTTTTGCAGGGCCCTGCGGAGACGAGAACAGCAGGCAGCTTCCGCAGTCGCATACGCCTGACAAAGGCGGAAGCGCGTAAGTCTTGGAGCATTTTTTGCATATGAAGCCGTTGACATCGCCTATGGGGACATCGGCTGCATCCGTTTTGGTTTCAGCACCGTTCACGCCGTTCATTATCCTGAAGAGGTCTATCTGCTTGCCCTTGCCAAGCAGCTCTGTCTTGGATATATTCAGCGCGTCGAATATCCTTTCCAGGGGCGGAAGCAGCTGGTTTTCTATGTAATATTTTGGGTCTATTTCCAGGCCCCTTTCCATGACATATATCGGGTCTTCCGCCCTTCTCGAAAGCAGGTCAAGCCCTTTTATTATGACATAGCCAATCCTGTCGCCGATGCCCGGCGCCTCTGCGGGGCTGCGTTTCGTTATTTTTTTAACGAGTTCCGCATGGGGCTGGATGCCGTTATAACCGTCCGCTTTCTTGGTCATGGTCTTGGTTATGATAAGCTTCTGCATGGCGATCTTTCCGGTTACCATCTCATCGACGACTTTCTTGAAATACCTGACTGCCTGTTTGATGTCATTTTCCTTCAGGATGGTCTCCAGCACCTTCTGTATCGTTTCCGACGTCAGGTCGCACCAGTCCCTTCTGACGGTTTCTATGCCCTTCGTTTCGATGCTTTCAATCCAATTGCCGTTCACCTTCTCAAAACGCCATGCCGCGTATCTTTTTTTAGTGAGCGGCAGGAACCTCTTGAAGACCTTTTCAAACTCCAGCTCCATCACTCCTTTCAGGACAGAGGTCACGTTCTTTGCCACATCCTCGCCCGCCTTGCTCATTTCCTCCAGGTCTTCGAAAGGGACCTTGACCATGACGGAATCCGTGTCGCCATAAACAACCCTGTATTTGAATTTCTCTTCTATGTAGTCCTTCGTCTTCTTTATGGTCTCCCTTCCGAAGGCCGTTATAGAATTGGCAATTTCCAGACAGTATATTTTGGACCTGGGATAGCCGAAATAGCCGTAGAACGCGTTGGACATTATCTTCAGCGCCTGCTGTTTCGCCTTCAGCTCGCGGACGCGCTCGGCCTTCGTTTCTTTCCTCATCTCCTTCTTCACGGCCTGCCGCTCCTTCATGAGCTGCTCCAGTATTCTTGGTATGATGCCTTTGCGCATGCTCTCGGGAACGAATTTCGCCCCCGACGGCGCTTCCACCGCGCCTTCGACATTGCCCGACAGCAGGAGCGTGGTCGGGCATATGTTGTAGGTCCTTATCAGCGAAGGATACATCGACTTGAAGTCGAGAACGAGTACGCTCGAATGCAGGCCCTTGTCCGGTTCTATCACAAAGCCGCCCTTGAGCTCGATTTTCCTGGCGTTCTCCCTCCTGCCGACTTCCAGGTTGGCGGGCCTGCACGGGACGATGAAACCTTCCTTGTTGAACTCGCGCAGTATCAGGTTTTCGATTCTTGTGGTCTCGCCGGAATCGAGTATGTCCTGCAGCAGGATTCCCGAAACCTTGGACAAAGCTATGTATTTGTCAAGGAGGTTCAGCCTGAGCAGGAGGTTCATGGCCAGCTGGGAGTCCTTCCTGGAATAGTTGACAAGCATCCTGAATTTTTCCTGGTTGCCGTTCCAGAACTTCTCTATCTCCGATTTCTTGACCGCTTCCTTCTCTTCGCCGAGCAGCTCAAGGCAGACCGTGTTGAGGTCGTACCTTTTCAGCGAGAAACCCCTTTTCACGATTTCGAAAGAATCGACCATTATCCTGCCGGCTATGTTAACCTTGTGCCTGCCCATTACCTGGTTTGTGGTCACGGGCTTGGTGCACCTGCCGAAGCCGGCGAAGACCTCGTTTGCCTTCATCCTTTCGAGGATGTAAGGCATGTCGAAGTTGTTTATATTGAAGCCTGTTATGATATCCGGGTCGTATTCGTTTATCAAGTCATTCATGCCGGCGAGCATTTCTCTTTCAGTTTCGAAATACGTGACGTCCCTGTCCGCTCTCGTGCTCAGTACCATGTCCCTGCGTCCCTTGAACGGCTCGCTGAAGACCATGGAAATCATTATTATGGGATCTTTCCTGCTCTCCGGCATCTCACCCTCCTTGAGCGAGACGCATTCTATGTCAAGCGCAAGCGACCTCAGCGTGACGATGCCGTCTTTGGCTGCCTTTTTGAAACCTTTTACCTTCATCATCTTCTGGGCCCTGACCGTGCTCGTATTGACGCTACCGGCGTCGTCGGTTTCCACCCATTCCATGCCGCACAGCCCGAGGTCGGCCATGAACCTGTATTTGAAGGGGATGTCTGCTTCGAAGACGCGGAAGCCCCTGGCAAACAGCTTCTCCCTCAGCTCCGGAGTCCTGGCGGGATTCCTTATGGTCACCTTCCATACCTCGGCCATTTCTGCCTGGTAGCCGAGCGGCATGAATTTCTTCACCTTCTCGACGCGGACGACGTTCGCCTCGTTCTTCAGGCTTTCCTCAGCGTTGCTGCCGAGGACATAGAAATAGGGCTCGAAACCCTCGTAGAAGCCGCAGACCGTCTCGCCGCGCTCGTCCTTGCCGAAGATGCGTATTATCGGCTTCTCGTTGACCAGCGTGTAGTCTGCATCGAGTATCTGAAAAAGCATAATGAGAAATTGGCTATCAAATTATAAAATCATTTCGTTATCCAAAAGTATACTTTGAAAAATGGATTTCGCACGAACAGGTTGTGGGCTGCAAAAGGAATTTAAGAACAGCCGCACAATATCCTTATTGACCGCTATGGGCATGAAAATGGACCCCAAACAGATGGATAAGATGATGAAGCAGATGGGCATGAACGTCACGAATATCGACGCCGAGGAAGTCGTGATTCGCACGCCTGAGAAGGACATAGTCATCGTGGAGCCGCAGGTTTCCAAGATAAGGGTCATGGGCCAGGAAACGTTCCAGATAACAGGCGGCCAGGTGACCGAGCGCGAGCGCGAGGACGTGGGCGACGACGACGTCGACATGGTATCAGAGCAGGCGGGCGTCTCGAAGGAAGAGGCGAGGGCCATGTTGCGCGAGACTGGCGACATCGCAGAGGCGATAATGCGGCTCAAGAAAGGCTGATTCTGCAGACAGAACCGAACAAAACCAAATAAAACCATTCTGGAATTTAAGGAAGAAACAGCAATTCTAATTTATGGAGTCCTCCGGCGTCAACTGGCACGAGCTCGATGCAAAGGACGCGCTCAAAAAACTGGGCACTTCTGAAAAAGGCCTTTCGGAAAGCGAAGCAGAGGCCCGGCTAGCCAGGTTCGGCTATAACGAGCTGCAGAAACGGAAAGGCATAAGCAAGCTGCAGATTTTCATCGAGCAGTTCAAGAACCTGCTCATAATCATCCTGATAGCGGCAACCATTTTTTCCGCGCTTGTCGGGGAGATGGTCGACGCGGCTGCGATAATAGCCATCGTGATATTAAACGCAATCTTCGGTTTCATCCAGGAGTTCAAGGCAGAAAAGACAATAGAAGCGCTGAAGAAGCTGACGTCGCCAGAAGCCATCGTAATCCGCGGCGACAAGGAAATGAAAATCGAAAGTCGCATGCTGGTCCCCGGCGACATCGTCATTCTGGAGGAAGGCACGAGGGTGCCGGCAGACATGCGGCTGATAAGCGAGGCCGAACTCAAGATAGATGAAGCAATCCTTACCGGAGAATCCGTTCCTGCCAACAAGCAGACAGAGCCGCTTAAAAGCGCCTCGGTTGCCGACAGGAAAGACCTGGCTTACATGGGAACGCTGGTGACATACGGGCACGGCACGGGCGTGGTGATAGCAACTGGCATGAACACCGAGATGGGCAAGATAGCACAGGTCGTCCAGGAAGAGGAAGAGCAGGCGACGCCGCTGCAGAAAAAAATCGCCGCCTTCGGCAAGGTGCTCGGCATAATAATCATGGTGATATGCGCCCTCGTGGTGGTCATGGGCATTGCAAGGGAAGGCCCGCTCGCGGGAAAACCGCTGACAGAAACGCTTCTCGTCACGATGGTGATAACGGGCATCGCCCTCGCGGTCGCGGCGATACCGGAAGGCCTGCCGGCGGTAATGACCATAACGCTCGCCATAGGCCTGCAAAGGCTCGCGAAGCGCAACGCACTAATGCGCAAGCTTCCCGCAGTCGAGGCGCTGGGCTCGACGACCGTCATCTGCTCGGACAAGACGGGCACGCTGACGAAAAACGAGATGACCATAAGCGAGCTGTGGTGTTCTGACAAGACGATCGAGGTCACGGGCGAAGGCTACAAACCAGAAGGCAGGTTCCTCATCGACAAAAAGGAAATCGACGCGAAGACGATGGAAGGTGTTTCCCTGATGCTCAGGGCCGGGACGCTGTGCACCAATGCGAGCCTGACAAAGAAGGGCGAGGAATATATGATAATCGGCGACCCGACCGAGGGCTCGATAATCGTCACCGCGAAGAAGGCCGGCCTTGACAAGGCGCAGATGGAGGCCGAATTCAGGAGGGTGCACGAGATGCCCTTCTCGTCCGAAAGGAAGATGATGAGCACCATAAACATGGTCCACGAGAGAAGGTACATGGCCTGCGTAAAGGGAGCGCCTGAGACCATAGTTGAGCTGTGCGAAACGCTTCTCGTCGACGGCAAGCCTGCCAAGCTGAGCAGGGAGTGGAAGGAAAAAATAAGCGCCAAGAACGCGGACATGACCAGCAGAGCGCTGCGCGTGCTTGCAATCGCATACAAGGAGATGCCTGCAGCTGACGCGAAGTCAGCTGAAAGGGAACTCACGTTCCTCGGCCTCGTCGGCATGATAGACCCGCCGCGCGAGGATGCAATAGAAAGCGTTAAGGAATGCAAGAAGGCCGGCATACGCGTCGTGATGATAACGGGCGACCACAGGAACACCGCTGCCGCGGTTGCGAAGCAGCTCGGCCTCCTCGAAGACGGCAGGGTGCTGACCGGCGAGGATCTGGAGAAAATGCAGGAAGGGGCCCTGGAAAAAATAGTCGGCGAGGTTTCCGTTTATGCAAGGGTCAATCCTTTGCAGAAGGTCATGATAGTCGACGCACTGCAGAGACGCGGCGAAATAGTCGCCATGACGGGCGATGGAGTGAACGACGCGCCCGCGCTCAAGAAGGCGGACATAGGCATAGCCATGGGCATAAAAGGGACGGATGTCGCGAAAGAAGCGTCCAAGATGATACTGAAGGATGATAACTTCGTTTCGATTGTCAGCGCTGTGCGCGAGGGCAGGGGCATATACGACAACATAAAGAAATTCATACAGTATCTCCTGTCGTGCAACGTGGGGGAAGTCATGGTTGTCTTCTTCGCGCTGCTCATCGGCTTCCAGAACCCGGCCACGGCTGAAATAATACTGCCGCTGACGGCCATACAGCTTCTGTGGATAAATCTGCTTACCGACGGCCTGCCAGCCCTGGCAATAGGCGTCGACCCCGCATCGCCAAGAATAATGGAAAGGCCGCCAAGGGACCCGAAGGAAAACATACTGACAAAGAGCATGCTGATAGAAATCCTCGTCTTCGGCACGGTAATGTGCGCAGGCACGCTGTTCCTGTTCGATTACAACCTGCCACAGGGAGCCGCGAAGGCGATAACAGTCGCGTTCACGGCAGTGGTCATGTTCGAGATGGTGAGGACCGAGTCTGTCAGGATGAAATATAAAATCGGATTCTTCTCCAACAGGAAGCTGCTGCTGGCAATCGCCTCGTCAATCATCCTGCAGCTGGTAGTGGTTTATACGCCGTTCCTGCAGCCCGTGTTTGGCACAACAGCCCTCGGCCCAGTGGAATGGATTGAAATAATAGGCGCCTCTTGCGGCGTCTACGTGGCGATGCTGGTCTACGGAAGAATAATACACGCGTCCCTTGAATAGCCTGCCAGGTTTTCAGCCTGATGTCCAAGCACGCATGATTTAATAAGCACCGAACCAAAAAACAAAATAACGTGATGTGAATGCTTACGTTGGTTTTCGCGGCACTAATCTCCTTTTTCACAGTCGCTTTTCTGGCGCCGGCGCTCAAAAAATTCCTCGAGAGAGCAGGCGTCGTTGGAGTGGACCAGCAGAAGAAAGAAAAGCCAAAAATGGCGGCTTCGGCAGGCATACTTGTAATGACAGGCGTTTTGCTCGGGGGGTTTTTCTTCATCGGCATCCACACGTTTCTGATACACCTGGCCATGAACCTTACATACATACTTGCAGCTTACTGTTCAATAATAATAGTCACTTTCATCGGCTTTCTCGACGACCTGAATGTTTCGAAAAGCCCCAGAAGGAGCAAGGGCCTCGCGGACATAAGGATAGGCCTGAAGCAGTGGCAGAAGCCGCTGCTCACGCTGCCGGCCGCGATACCCCTTATGGCCATAATGGCAGGGACGAACACGATGGACCTGCCATTCCTGGGAAGCGTGAATTTTGGCGTGCTTTATCCGCTCATTCTCATACCGTTTGCAGTCGTCACAGTAAGCAACGCCACCAATATGCTGGCCGGCATGAACGGCCTCGAAACGGGGCTAGGCATAGTGTCAATGTTCTCGCTGGGTGCATACACGTTCATGCTGGGAAGGCTCGAGGCGAGCCTGCTGGCCTTCGTGATCTGCTTCTCGCTGCTGGCCTTCCTCAAATGGAACTGGTATCCCGCGAAATTCCTCCCCGGCGACTCGCTAACGTATCTCATAGGCGCGGCTTTCGCGTCGATCGTGATAATAGGCAACGTTGAAAAATTCGGCATAATCATTTTCACGCCATGGATAATCGAGGCGTTCCTGAAGCTGCGCTCGGGCTTCAGGGCAAGGAGCCTCGGCGACCTGCGGAAGGACGGGACGCTTGCATCGCCTTATGAAAAAACCTATTCGCTCACGCACCTGCTTATGAAAATAAAACCCATGAAGGAGCGGGAAATCACAACGCTGCTGATATGCGCAGAGGTCATAATATGCGCTCTTGCGTTCCTTTTCGTATAGTTTTTGCGCTTGTTGTCAGTCAGTCAGAAAAGCAGTGTTTACATACTGGCTTGTTACATTTGCCGGGAAATTTTCATACTCGACCTTGTAAATCTTTATGCCAAGGTTGTCATAAACCTTTTCAAAATAATTCTCCATGCCGGCGCCGTTGAAAAGGAAAAGCCTCACGAAGGTGCAGTCCTCGACCGCATCGGGTATGAATACCACGGCATTCCCGGCAAAGTATACCATGCCGGGTATCGTGTTCGGCTTGTCGCTCCTTATTATCTGGTTGCCTATGCCTACGTCTCTCACATATGCCTGTCCCTGCGTCATCTTTACCAAGGCGGTTATGTTTTTGAGTGTGCTCTCGTTCCCGTTCTGCTCAACGGAGTATGCGACAAGGATGGTCTGGCCGTCGCCGCCATACTCAAGAAGGATCTTGTCGCCTTCTTGGTAATTCTGCACCAGGCTGAACGTCGGAAGCACGTCCACTTTCGCGCCCCAATTGGCTATCTTCGACATCGCGCCGAATTTGGGTATAAGATCCGATGAAACCATGACGTAATCAACGGTATAATTCTTCAGGAAGCTGAGACTTCTGTCGGACAACGGGTTGGTATAAAATTGGGCAATGTCCTGTGTTGGCACCTGATCGTGATAACCGCCGTCCACAAGGGTCGTTTTCTGGGCTATGTATTGGTACCACCAGCCGTAATCCCACCACTCGAGAAGGACAGCCCTGTTTGGTGTATTGTCTTTCAGCCAGACCATGGCCTGGTAGAAGTCGTCGGTCAGCGGGGTCACTATATTGTTGGCCATCACCCATGCCGATGCGAAGCTCGTCACCATGATGACGCCTATCAGGACGCCGCCGGTGATTTTTACATACTGCTGTCCCTTGTCGCTTTTCACAACCTTCTTGCTGCCTTCCAGAACGTAGCTCCCGCCTCTTACAAGGAAGTAGCCCGCAGCAATCGCGAAAGGGAACACGAACTGGAACGCGAGCCTGGCGGCGCCTATTGCAAGAATGAGGGTGATAATGAACATCACTGCAACCAGAATGTTTTCAACATTCCTTTTCTTGAATGCGAATTCATAGCACATGAGCATGACGCCAAGAATCGCCAGGTATATGCCCGAAAAATACAGCATGAACTGCGGCCACTGGAGGGCGCTCACTGCATAGCCCGTTCCGAAGTTTGAAAGCGAGTCCTCGAAGAAATGCCCCACGCTCTGGGATTCGGCAACGGTCGATGGTATCACGCCAAGCGTCATCGGATTGGTTACCCTCTCCAGAATATCGCCGACCCAATGGCCCACATCCGTATATACGTAAGAGATAATTCCTGTCGCAAAAATGCCAGCGACAACCAGGGCTGGCACGACAAGCGGCAGGTATTTTTCCTCCACGACTTTGAACCTTTCAACGCCGTATCTTATCAGCAGGAATGCCATCACTGCGATATTCATAATCGTATCAACGTCCGTTAAGCCCGGTGAAACCGCAAAGGCCCTGGACATGATGTAATACGAAATGAAAGTGGAGAAGTGCGCATAAAGCAGCGTTTTGGAATATTTATTGAGTATAAGCGAAAGCATCACGGCGCCTGCAAGCAGCAGCAGCGAAATCCTGACCTGACCCGACGTCCCGGCAAGCAACGTGAAGAAAAACCCGGACACGAATCCGTATGCCGCTGTTTTTATGGTCTTGATTTTTTCATCATCAAGTTTTATTTTGTCGAAGGCCGAGAAAGGATGCGATAATATGTATTGCCAGCTGGCATCCTTCCGGATGTCCTTCTCCTTGAAGCTTTTGACGAAGAAGTAAAAGCCGAGCACTATGAAAATGCCGGCTATTGCCTCCTTCTCCATCCAGCCAGCGGACGACCTGTAAAGTATACCGGGAGCGAAGGCGAGAAACGCCGCCGAGAGAAGGCCTATCTTCCTGCTGTTGAAAAGCTCCTTGCCCAGGAAAAACATGAACAAAACCTGCAGCGCCCCGAGGAATGCGGGGACCCATACGCCTATCCAGTAGAGCGTTATACTAGGCAGGAGAGGATGCAGCATGAAATAAAAAAGCGGATACGTCCACAGCGCAACGAGTTCGGCCTGGTTCCTGTCGGGGCCGCCTGAAATCGTGCCCCATCCGGCTATGGCATCGCCCTGCGGCAGCGTCCCGTTTTCTATGATGTATTCGCCGAGCCTGAGGAAATAATGCGTGTCGATTTCAAGCAGCTGCGGATACACAAGCTTCGTGCCAGGTATGCAGCGTATATACCATGCCATCAGAAAAATTACAAGAAGGGCAAGTACCCAGTAATTTTTTTTAAGGCTGTCCCTAGCGTCCATACATGGTTAATGTCGGGGGTTTATTTAAAATTATCCCATATTCTGCCGCATTAAACGTCTATTGCCGAAGGAGCATTGAAAGGTTTAAAAGCCGTCACTAACCTTTTATTTAATACGGGGTTTAATACGGAGTTTTTATGAAAGTCGGCATCATTGGATATGGGGCGTATGTCCCCCATTGGAGAATAAAATCAGCAAACATAGCAAGGATATGGGGCTCCGATCCCGAACGGCTCAAGGGCCTCCTCGAGGAAAAAAGCGTGCCTGGTCCTGACGAGGATGCCGCTACCATGGCGGTCGAAGCCAGCCTGCGCGCCCTAGCGGTCGCAGGCATAAATCCGCTGCTGATAGGCGCGGTTTACGTCGGAAGCGAAAGCCACCCGTATGTTGTAAAGCCGACGGCGTCCATCGTCGCCGAAGCCATCGGCGCCACACCGGAGATGACTGCCGCCGACCTGGAATTTGCATGCAAGGCCGGGACCGCAGGCATCCAGATGTGCATGGGCCTCGCCGAGTCGCGCAGGATAAAATACGGCCTTGCCATAGGTTCAGACACGGCGCAGGGGCGTCCAGGTGACGAGCTTGAATACACGGCCGCGGCCGGCGCCGGGGCCTACATAATCGGCATGGAAAACGTCATAGCGGAAATAGAGGAAACCTATTCATTCACGACGGACACGCCCGATTTCTGGAGGCGCGAAGGCGAAGACTTCCCGCGCCATGGCGGCCGCTTCACCGGAGAGCCGGCTTATTTCAAGCACGTTCTTTCGGCTACGAACGGCCTGCTCAAAAAAACCGGCAGGAAAGTCGGCGATTTCGATTATTTTGTCTTTCACCAGCCCAATTCAAAGTTCCCGCTTGCAGCCGCGAGAATGCTCGGGGTGCCGGCCGAAAAGGTCATGCCGGGCTTGCTTGTCCCCATGATAGGCAATACCTATTCTGCTGCAACGCTGATAGGCCTTGCAAGGGTTCTTGACATAGCGAAGCCAGGCGACAGGATAATGGTGACATCGTTCGGTTCCGGCGCTGGCTCTGACTCATTCTCCATACTCGTGACAAATAAAATTCTCAGGGCGAGAAAAAAGGCGATATCAGTCGACGAGACGCTCAAGAACAGGAGATATCTTGACTATGCCGAATACATTAAGTTCAGGAGAAAGATAAAGGGTGTGAATGCATGAACTTGAACCATCTTAAGCCTGTGAGAAATGTCGCCATCATAGGCATCGGCCTGACAAAATTCGGCGAACACTGGCACATGGGCCTCAAGGAGCTCGCGGTCGAAGCGGGCATAAAGGCAGTCGAGGATGCAGGCATAAGCGGCGAAAACATACAGCTCGTCGTTGGAGGCAACATGTCGGGCGGCCTGTTCGCCGGACAGGAGCACGGGGCAGGCCTTCTTGCTGATTATCTCGGTCTTAATCCCATACCAGCTATAAGGACTGAAGGCGCGTGCAGCTCAGGCGGGCTCGCAGTAAGGGTCGGATATCTCGCGGTCGCTTCCGGCATGTATGACGTTGTTGCAGTCGGCGGGGTCGAGAAGATGACCGACGTTTACGGTCCACAGGCAACGACCGCGCTTTCCGGCGCGATGGACTACGAAACCGAGGCGTATTTCGGTGCGACTTTCCCGGCCATATATGCGCTGATAGCCAGGAGACACATGCATGATTTCGGCACGACGAGGAGGCAGCTTTCCATGGTCGCGGTAAAAAACCACGCCCATGCGATGCACAACCCCTTTGCCCAATACAGGAACAAAATAACCGTTGAGGACGTCGAAAAGTCGGCCATGGTCGCGGATCCGTTACGCCTTCTCGACTGCTCTCCGCTGACGGACGGCGCAGCAACCATAATACTCGCGCCGGCGGATATCGCGAAAAAATACACGGACACGCCGATTTACATAAAGGCATCGGCGCAGGCATCTGACACCCTCAGCTTATTTTCAAGGCGCAGCATAACGACACTTGATGCAACCGTCCACGCGGCAAGAGAGGCTTACCGCCGGGCGAAGATTACGCATAAAAACATAGACCTCGCGGAGGTCCATGACTGCTTTACCATTGCCGAAATATGCGCTTACGAAGATCTCGGCTTCACGGAGAAAGGCAATGGAGGAAAACTGGTAGAAAGCGGCCAGACGGCAATGGGAGGCAAAATACCGGTCAACACTTCCGGCGGGCTGAAGGCGAAAGGCCATCCTGTGGGAGCGACCGGCGTGGCGCAGATAGCGGAAATAGTAATGCAGTTGAGAGGCGATGCAGGCAAGCGCCAAGTCAAAAATGCCGAGACGGGCCTGGCCCACAATGTCGGCGGCTCAGGCGCGACAGTAACGGTCCACATCCTGTCAAACAAAAAATAAAGCTGAAATAATCAATTATTTCGGCAAAATTAGGTTGAGAATATATGACAAAAGAATTCGCAGTCCCGTTCCACTGGAGAAGGTTCAGGGAGAGATACCGGCTTATCGGCTCGAGATGCAACCACTGTAAAAAATCATTTTACCCGATAAGGGTCATCTGCCCGCACTGCAGAAGGGCAGGGCACGTGAAGGACATCACCTTTTCCGGGAAGGGTAAAGTTTATTCCTACACCATAGTCCGCGCGCCTCCGGAGGGCTTCAAGGAATTTGCGCCTTACATAATAGCCATAGTCGAGCTTGAGGAGGGCGCAAAGGTTTTGTCGCAGGTGGTTGACTGCGACCCGAATGACGTGAAAATCGGGATGCAGGTCAAATCATGTTTCCGCCGCATAAGAAGCGAGAATGCGACAGGCCTCGTTCTTTACGGCTTCAAGTTCAAGCCCGTTTAGGACATTTTTGTGTTTTGTGCGCCGCTGCGCACAAAATATTTAAGTAAAACAAACATGGATTACTATGGTAAAAATCCGGCCCTTCAAAGCATACCATTACGACCCGGACAGGGTCGACGTAAGCAGGGCCGTTTTTCCGCCATATGAGCTTAATAACAAGGAATTCAGGGACATTTTCATCAACATTTCAGACTACAACATAATCCGCGTGGTGCTTGGCGGCATCGGCAAGAACAACGGCGAAAGATATGAGTATTCAGCAAGGCTTTTCGAGGCCTGGATAAAAAAACGCTACATAAAAAAAGACGAGAAGCCTTCCATTTACGTTTATTCGCAGCAATTCGAGATAAACGGCAAACCAATGGAAAGAACGGGCTTCATATCATTAATCGAGCTCGAGGCCTTCGGCAAGAACATATTCCCGCACGAGCTCACCCTGTACGAGGCCTTGATCAACAGGAAAGTCCTGCTGGAAAAGACAAGAGCGAACTTCGGCCTCATATTTTCGCTCTATTCCGACCCGCAGAAAAAAATCGAGGCCATTTTGGAGGCCGCGAAAAAAAGCGGGCCTGTCATGGATTTTTTCACGGCATATGAAGGCGTCAGGCATATGCTCTGGGCCATAACGGACGAAAGAACCATAAACGCAATAACAGAGCTCATGAAGGATAAAAAACTCCTGATTGCCGACGGCCATCACAGATACAAGATACATCTTGAATACAGCAGAAGCCATCCGGATGACGAAGGCGCGAAATACAATTCAATGCTGATGGTGAACGCCAGCAACAAAGGCCTACTCGTTCTCCCCACGCACAGGCTCATCAAAGGCGTGAAGGATTTCGACAGCGAAAAGATATTAGAAAAACTGAAGGCAAAGTTTGACATAGAAACAATCGAATTCAACGACTGTTGCGGGATCGAAGAAATGAGAAAGCTGCTGGCCAAACTCGCAGAGAAAAAACACGAGCACAAATTCGGCCTTTACGTGGGCGGCGGAAAACTGCATGTTCTCAAAATCAAGAGCGAGAAATACATGGATGCTGCAGGGAAATCCGACGAGTGGAAAAGCTTCGACATGAACATCCTGCACTCCATAATACTGAAGGAAATCGTCGGCGTTGACACCACGGATGAACGCGAGCAGTGCCACGTGGAATACGTGAAGGACATAGGGCAACACGTGCTTGACTGCCTGCATAAAGTTAAAAGTGGGGAATGCCAGGCAGCCATTTTTGTCAACCCGGTTTCCACTGAGACCATAAAGGTCATAGCGGAAAAAGGAGAGATGGTGCCTCCGAAATCAACCTGCTATTATCCCAAGGTCTACAACGGCCTTGTCATGTACAAGTTTGAGAACGGAGAACGGAATTTTTAAGAACACGGCCGAATATAAGTCTGGGGAAAGACCTTTATCCGCGCCAAAGGGTGATGCCATGAAAAGCTGGGAAAAACACGTAAAGCTGTTCATACCTGGCCCCGTCGAAGTATATCCGGATGTTCTGAAGGAAATGGCAAGGCCGGTCATAGGCCACCGCAGCAGCGCGTTCCAGGACCTTTTTGTCGACACGACAGCGAAGCTCAAGAAAGTCCTTTACACGGCAAATGACTCGTTCCTTTCGACATCGTCGGCGACGGGCGTGTGGGAAGGCTGCGTAAGGAACTGCGTCGCAAAAAAAGCGCTGGCCTGCGTGAACGGCGCCTTCTCCGAAAGCTGGCACACGGTGGCGCTCGCCAACGGCAAGCAGGCTGACAAAATCGAGGTCCAGTGGGGCAGGGCCATAAAGCCTGAGATGATTGACGAAAAGCTCGCGACAGGCGAGTACGACTCGCTGCTTTTCGTGCACAACGAGACAAGCACTGGAGTGGCGAATCCGCTTTACGACGTCGCGAAAGTCATGAAAAAATATCCCGACGTGATTTTCATGGTTGATGCCGTGAGTTCGCTCACGGGCATGAAATTAGAAGTCGACAGGCTCGGCATCGATGTCTGCCTCGCGAGCGTGCAGAAGGCCTTCGCGCTCCCGCCAGGGCTGGCGATTTTCACGGTCAGCAAGAAGGCGTATGAGCGCGCCGAAAAAATAAAAAATCGCGGCTATTACTTCGACTTTTTCACGTTCAAAAAATTTGCCGAAAAGAACCAGACGCCGTCGACGCCCGCGATACCGCAGATATACGGGCTCAACCTGCAGTTGGACAAGATGCTCAAAGAGGGCATGGAAAACCGCTTCGAGCGCCACAGAAGAATGGCAGACTACGTTAGGAAATGGGCGCTCGCGAGGAGTTTCGAACTCTTCGCGGAGAAAGGCTACGAATCGGACACGCTCACCGCGGTCACCAATAGCAAAGGCATAAACGTGTCTGACCTCAACAAGAAGCTCGTGGAACGGGGAGTGACCATCAGCGATGGTTATGGTAAACTGAAGGAGAAGACATTCCGCATCGCGCACATGGGCGACACGCAGCCCGGCGAGATAAAGGAGCTCCTTGGAATGATAGACGAAATACTCGGAGGCGGCTGAATGAAAATATTAATATCCGATCCATTTTCAAAGGACCTTCCGCAAAGACTCAGGGAGTTCGGTAATGTGACGGAAGACAAAAAAGAAATCCCGGATGCCGATGTAGTTCTGGTTAGGAGCGCGACAAAGGCCGACAGGGCTTTCATTGACAGCGCAAAAAAATTGAAGATGGTGATACGCGGCGGCGTCGGCCTCGACAACATAGACGTTGATTACTGCGATAAAAAAGGCATAATAGTCAAGGGCACGCCAGAGGCCTCAACCACCGCAGTCGCCGAGCTGGCGTTCGCCTTCATGCTTAGCATAGCTAGGAACATCGTGAAAGCGCACAATTCCATGAAAAGCGGCCAGTGGGAGAAGGGCATGAAAGGCAGCGAGCTCTGCGGCAAGACGCTGGGGATAATCGGGCTCGGCAGGATAGGAACCGAGGTCGCGAAGCGCGCGAAGGCGTTCGGCATGAATGTCATAGGCTGTGAAAAAAGCAGCAGGCCATGCGAATACGCTGAGATCGTGTCGCTTGACGAGGTTTTGAAGCGGTCGGATTTCATATCGCTCCACGTCCCGCTCACGGACGAGACGCAGGAAATGATAAACAGGAAGACCATAAAGAAAATGAAGGACGGGGTCGTCCTGATTAACACCGCAAGAGGGAAACTGGTGAATGAAAACGACCTTGCCGAGGCGCTCAAATCCGGAAAGGTAAGATATGCTGGTCTCGACGTCTATCAGCAGGAGCCGCCGGCAGGCTCACCGCTGCTTTCCTTGGAGAATGTGCTGCTCACGCCCCATCTGGGGGCGCAAACCTTTGAGAACATGAAAAGGATAAGCGATATAATTTGTGAGATAATAAGCGCTTTCAAAAAAGCGAACCCAAGGCTATAACTAGGTT
This sequence comes from Candidatus Aenigmatarchaeota archaeon, assembly GCA_963726265.1. GTDB lineage: Archaea > Aenigmatarchaeota > Aenigmatarchaeia > QMZP01 > QMZT01 > JBGPQP01. The sequence continues at coordinate 608,074 of CAVSBQ010000002.1, read as the reverse complement.
ATGAAATCCATGTCCATCCAGCTGTAATTAAATATCTTCCCGGTTCTGAATGCCGCATCGAGCTGGAAGTCATTTGACGCCTCCAGGAACTTCCTGAAAACCATGCCGAGCTTTATCTGCCTGCCTATTTTTTTCTTCCACTGCCTTTCGTATTCGCTGAGCAAGGTCTCGCTGAAATCATTGGATCTGAATGCCTTCTCAATCGTTTTCGCAGCAAGCTGAGCGCATGTCAGGCCGTAAATGACGCCTCCGCCCGACCATGGTTTCACTTGTCCCGCCGAGCTGCCTATCATCAAAACCCTTTCAGAATAGGTTTTTTTCACCGGGCCGATCGGTATCAGACCCGCGAATTTTTCATATGATTTTATCCCGAAGAATTTTTCAATGTCGGAGAATTTCACGTGCCTGCCCCATACGCCGTATTCAGTCGTCCTGCCTCTCGGGATTCTCCAGAAAAAGCCGTCGCCAAGTGACCTCTTGTTGAAATAAAGGTCGACATGCGAGGCATCGTCTCGCCTGTTAGTTATGGCTATAAGGCCCTTCATGGTCCTGCCTTTCCTTAGCAGTGAGCCTGGGCCGTCGCACGCCACAACCATATCGCATTTCACAATGCCCTCATCTGTCTCGATTTCCACATGCCCATCAGTGACATGGATTTTTCTCGCCTTGCAGCCGAGCCGTATTTCAGACTTAACCAGCTCCGATATTTTCTTGTCGAAAAGCGCACGGTTTATCACGTAGGCAGCTTTAGCCTTCTTCAGGATGAGCTCGCTTCTTCTGGAGTGGAAGACTGCGGCATCGATTCTGTTTTCGATGACACTCCAGTTTTCTATGTCCGGGAAGAATTTTTTCACGTTCCTGGAAATAAGGCCGGAGCATCTCAGCGGCTTTCCTATTTCCCAGTCCTCCTCTACCACGAGGATTCTGTAACCCATTTTTTCAAGAAGGTGCGCCGTATACAAACCGACCGGCCCTGCCCCGATTACCACGACATCAAACATGTCCGTTTTCACGCGCTTCACGTAATTGTTTATAAAAGCATGATTCAAATAGTTAAGATATTATGAAGATGAGCTTCAATTTCAACTACAGAATTTTGGTCGTCATTCCTCTCGCAATGTTTTTGTTATCCGTAGCTATATTGGCCAGCCAGTATGCGCAGACGGGTGAAATGTTCAAGCGTTCGATAGAGATGAAGGGCGGAATGGTAATAACGATAAACACCCCGGAGAGGCTTGACATAACGAAAATAGAGAGCGACCTGCGCAGCAAATTCAGCCCGATAAACGTGAGGGAGATACGGAGTTTCAAGGGATACGGAACGGTGATAGAAACGTCGGCTGACATGAAAGCCGAAGACATCATCGCGGAAATAAAGGCCATGGGAATAAACACGGCCAGCAATGACGTCGAGTCAATAGGCCCGTCGCTCGGCGCGGCTTTCTGGTCACAGGCCCAGCTGGCGATGCTACTGGCGTTCATATTCATGGGGATAGTCGTTTTCGTGATATTCCGGACAGTCGTTCCGTCAATGGCGATCATAATATCAGCCGTCGGGGACATCCTGATGACGCTCGCCTTCATGCAGCTGTTCGGCATAGAGCTTTCGCTGGCCGGCCTTGCTGCGATACTCATGCTCATAGGTTATTCCGTCGACACGGACATCCTGCTCACGTCAAGGATGCTCAAGGAAACCGAAGATCACACGCTCAACGAGAAGATAAAGCATGCCATGAAAACGGGCCTGACAATGACGCTGACATCCATAGGCGCGCTGACACCGCTTTTGCTGCTGGGCCTTTCGCCGGTCATAACGCAGATAGCGACCGTGCTGATGATAGGCCTGTTCTTCGACATAATGAACACGTGGATAACGAACGTGATAATACTGAGATGGTATTGCGAAAAGAAAGGGATGAAATAATGCTGAAATACTGGAGACTGCTGCTGCTGGTGATAATGGTCTGCGCGAGCCTTTTAGCCATAGGCCTCAAGCCGCAGTATACCGGTGTCCAGATAGTATACATCTATGACAATTCGCCAGCGAAGGGTCAGCTGCAGAACGGCATGATAATTTCCGAAGCGAACGGCAAGGCCATATACAGCTCGGAAGAATGGAACAGTCTTGTCATGGATTACAAAGGCGACATGAAGCTCAAGGTGAACAATGCCTATTACAAATTCTCCGTTAATGAAAGCGGGATAGGCATAGAGGTAAATGACATCGACAAGATGAACCTCGATTTCGGCCTTGACATGAAAGGCGGAACCAGGATAATACTCAGGCCAACGGAAAACGCCTCCGCCCAGATGCTCGAACAGATTATAGGAACGCTTCAGACAAGGGCCAACATATACGGCCTGCGGGAAATACGCTTCACCTCAGTCAGGGGTCTTGGCGGCGACTACTACGTGCAGATAGAGGCAGCCGGCGTGGGAAGGGAGATTGTCGATACGCTGCTTTCCAAACAGGGCAGCTTCGAGGCGAAAATAAGCAAGCCCGTTTACCTGAAAGGCGGCAAGGGTACGTTCGACCTAGGCGAGAACAAATACGAGGTGGAATACCTCGGCAACGGAACCGCAAAAATATCGAACCTTACCGTTTCAGTGAATGGGACGTTCAGGCTTGACGACGTGGACTTCGAGTTCGTCAACGCCACGCAGGGCGACGTGCTCGTCTTCCTAGGCACGTCCTACAAGGGCGATGACATAGAGCTCGTTTACACGGATGCGCAGCATTCCGGCATAATACCGGCGAGCAACTACTTCGAGTTCTATTTCGGCATCTCGGTTTCGGAAAAAGGCGCCGCAAGGTTCGCCAAGATAACCTCGGGCATACCGTCGCAGCTAGACCTGAACTCCGGCGACTATTACCTGAAGGATTCGCGCATTTTACTTTACCTTGACAACCAGCTGGTCTCGGACCTGAGGATAGCTTCGAGCCTCGGCGGTCAGGCCTACACGACGCCGCAGATAACCGGTTCGCGCGAGACAAGAGAAACCGCCCTGGAAGAAAAGCTCAAGCTGCAGACCATATTGCGGTCAGGCGCGCTGCCGGTCAGCCTGGAAACGGTTTCAGTCGGCATAATTTCACCGACGCTGGGAAGCGGCTTCATCAGCTCGATAGCAATTGCAGGCGCCTTGGCCGCGGTTGTGGTGATGGGAGTCATATTCGTGAGATACAGGAAGCTCAAGGTTTCGCTTCCGATAGCCATGATCGGCTTTTCTGAGGTCGTCATAATCCTCGGCATAGCGGCAAACAATGACTGGTTTATATGGGGCCCCGTGCTTTTGCTCAACGTGATAGTTGTTGGCATGGCATGGTGGAAAAAATATGAGATAGACCCGACCGCGTGGATAGGGGCAATACTCATACCGCTGCTCGGCCTGCTCACGTGGACCATCGATCTCCCGGTCATCACGGGCATAATAGCGACGCTTGGCATAGGAGTCGACAGCATGATAGTCATAGCCGATGAAACGCTTTACGGCAGGCGTGACGAAAAGAAGATACTTTACACCACGAAAGACAAGATAAAGCGCGCATTCTTCATAATTTTCGGCTCGGCGTCAACCATAATAGCGGCCATGGTCCCGCTCGTGGCGGTAGGCATAGGCTTCGTCCGCGGTTTCGCCATAACGACCATAGTGGGCGTTCTTGTCGGCATCCTGGTCACGAGGCCGGCGTATGCCGAGGTTGTCGAATTTCTTGTCAGCAGAGAAAAGCACGCCAAAGAAAAGCAATAAAAGAAAGCCAAAAAGCACGTTTTGCATTCAGCCCTTGACTACCCTTGAAACATTGCCCTCGATTTCTATGAGCCCGTCTTTTATGGTTCCGGTTCCAAGGAAATCATTCAGCGAAACAGAGCCCTTTTCTGTGGTCTCGTTCCAGTTGCCGGTTGTCAGGACGAGCTTCATGTCCTTGAGTTCCAGCGAAGTGAGTTTCAGCCCATTCACGCTTATAGTTCCAAGCGATTCCTTTATCAAGAGGCTAGTTCCGGTTTCCTGCATGACAACGACCTTGTTTTTCATGTCTACGCTGACACTACCCTTGAAGTTGGATATTTCGCTTGAGTTGGTGCTCATGTTAACCGGCTCGGCGGCATTGAACTCGAAGCTCTCGGGGTAAAAGCCGAGCTTTATGGTTTCAGTCCTTTTCACTGGCGCATTGAAGATGTTGCCCAGCGGCGAGGACTCGAACCAGCTTTTTATCATGCCAAAAAAATCAGACAGCAGCCCTTCTGCCCTGACGCCCTGCGCCATGGTTATTGACAGCAGAAGCGCCACAATCAATACAGCAACCACCCTTTTCATCGCATCACCATATTTAACTATTCGGCCAGAATATTTAAATTGTCAACCAGAGAAAAAACTATAAATATATACTAGCTAAAAGATAGGGTATGGATATTTTCTCCCAGCTCATAGGTGCAGGCGATAACTGGCTCTCGCTGATTTTTTCATTAGTATTATTCGGGGTATTCTTCTTTTTTTATCCGAGGCTGATGCTCCAGCAGATATTAATGAAGCTGGAGAGCACGGCAGAAGAGCTAGAGGAGATGGCGGCGGATACCAAAAAATTCATGCTCGGCCAGATATCGAAGAAGCCGGACAGGAAGCTTAAGGATTCGGTTTCAAACTTCTTCGAGTTTTTCGTGATATCGCCCGTTTCGCTCGACCCATATGGGATTGTAAAGAAATTTGACCTGATCGTGCAGAACGAAAAAGAGCGCTTCCATTACTTCGTCAATCAGGTCGCTCCGCACATGGACGAGGAGCAGAAGGCCAACACAGAAATGGGTCTCGCCGGCGGTATAGAGATGTACACCATAGCAAAAATAATAAGGCATTATGTGGAGCTCATAAAACAGACGAAATCCTACCAGATCGCTCTCATTATCCAGATGCAGCTCCCTCTCGTCGAGCGCATAGCAAAATCGATTTACGAGGGAACGAAAGCGCTGGCGAGAGGCGAGCCGGTCGGCGATGGGCTTGGACCACTTGTCATAGCGACCATGATGGGAGGCAAAAAGGCGAAGGAAATCGAGGAAGACATCCTGATGTCGGAGGTCGTAATCGAAGGAAGGCATTGTTTCGTCATGAAGGCGAGAGGCCCAGGCGGGCGCCTTGGGCGACCGGGCAGGGCTGTCGAAAAAATCATGAAGACGCATAAGGTTGCAAAAATCATAACCATCGACGCGGCAGCGAAACTCGAAGGCGAGAAGACAGGCTCGATAGCGGAAGGCGTCGGAGTTGCGATGGGCGGGCCAGGAGTCGAGCGCTCATACATAGAGGATGTCGCGGTCAGGGCCAATGTACCGCTTGATTCTGTGATTGTGAAGATGAGGTCGGAAGAGGCGATAATGCCGATGATGAAGGACGTAAAAGACGCTGTACCGAAGGTTGTAGAAAGAGTCAACGAAGCGATAAGAAGGACAAAAAAAGGCGAGAAGATCATCATCGTCGGCGTGGGCAACACATCCGGCGTAGGCAACGATGCGAAGGCGGCGAAAGCGACTGAAAAATGGGTAGACGATTACCACAAGAAGATGGCTGAAAAGAAGAAAAAATAGCTGCCAGATTTTATCTCTTTATAATTTCAATCAAGGCATCAACTTCTTCCATGCTCAATATGACTTTATTGAAATGTTCATAGTCCTCCCTAAGCCTAGGGCATGCCGTATTGACAAGCACGTCCGTTTTTATGCCAAGGAGCTTTTCGGCCGTAAAACAATCGCCGGCAAGGATGTAAGCGATTTTGCCAGCATTCAGCAGTTTCTTTTTTAGTTCAAGCGCCTTTTTAAGTCTGATCTGGCCGGGTTTTGTGGATACAAGGATGCCGAAAACCTTCATGCCGGCCGCCTTTTCGATTCTCAACCCCCTTCTGATTTTCATCCCATCATTCTCTTCCGAAAGGTCTTCCAGCGTGCGCTTCTCGATGTCGAGGAAGAGGACTGGCTTTCCGGTTTTTTCCTGGAGGCTAAGCGGGTGGAATCTTCCGGAACCGATGAAAAGGTAGCATTCGACCATTCGCTCAAATCTCATGGCTCCGGAAACATCGCAGCCCAAAACACTCCTGCCAATGTAAACCGTGAAGCCGTTTTTTTTCAGGAACTTCCCGGCGCTTTCAAGGCTCTTCAGAAACTGCACGGTGCTGACGAGGCATATTTTACGGAATCTCACCTGCTTCATGAGCATTTTCAAAAGCGGCACGAAATCGTAATCGATATAATATTCGTAATAAAACACCGGGACAGCGGCTTTGATTTCCATGCCGGCATGCCCCACATGCAGCAGCGCGTCGCAGCCGAGCGCCTTCGCTTCTATGTCACGCAGGTCGCATGCGCCGAAGCACGGCTCTACCGAAATGAGTGTTTCGATGGCGTTCGCTTCAAGAAAATCGGCCAGCTTCTGCACACCATTCTTCAGGCCTTCTGGCACCTGCACAAGGACCCTTTTAACACTTCCGCCTCTTAACATCTTCAAAATTTCCGAATTCCTCCTGGAGTCAAACATAATGTTAATTTCAGCCGCGTATTTTAAAACGTTGAACAATCGACGTAAGTCGGCCGGAACGTTTAAAAAAGGAGCGGCTTAAGTTAGAATATGGTAGTTATGATGAATGACGAGTTCCATGAATTTTACAAGAAGCCCATCGAGGAGAGGCTCAGGATACTGAAGCGCGCGGCAGGCCTTACGGACGAGGAAGTAAACGTGCTGAAAGCCAGCGCAATCGGCATGGACGTGGCCGACCGCATGACAGAGAATGTCATAGGCACGTGCGAGTTTCCAATGGGCCTTGGCCTGAACTTCATGGTAAACGGCAGGGATGTCATCGTGCCGATGTGCCTCGAGGAGCCGTCGGTCGTGGCGGCAGCGTCATTCGCCGCGAAACTCGCTAGGCCTTCTGGGGGTTTCAGGACATCGAGCGATGAGCCTATAATGATAGGCCAGGTGCAGCTGCTTGGCTTAAAAAATGCAAAGGCGGCAAAGGATGCGATAATCAGGAGCAAGAAAAAAATAATCGCACGGGCCAATGAAAGGGACTCGGTTCTCGTCAGCTTCGGCGGAGGAGCAAAGGACCTGGAAGTGAGGGAAATCGTATCGGAAATCGGCAAGATGCTCGTTATCCACCTTTTCGTGGACGTGCGCGATGCCATGGGAGCGAATGCGGTGAACACGATGTGCGAGGCCATCTCTCCCATGCTCGAAGAGCTTACCGGCGGCTATGTAAGGCTCAAGATAATATCCAACCTGGCTGACAGGCGGCTCGCGAGGGCTAAGGCAGTCTGGAAAAAAGAGGACCTCGAAAAATCCACGAAAGGTGCCATGAAAGGTAACGACGTCGTTGATGCGATACTCGAGGCATACCATCTGGCAGCGAACGATCCTTACAGATGTGCGACTCACAATAAAGGGATAATGAACGGCATCGACGCGGTCGTGATAGCAACAGGCAACGACTTTCGAGCCGTCGAAGCCGGTGCGCATGCCTATGCCTCCGTTTCTGGCAGATACAGGCCGCTCACCAAATACCACAAAAACAAAGACGGAGACCTGGTTGGCGAGATAGAACTCCCGATTGCGATAGGCACGGTCGGCGGCGCAACAAGGACAAAGCCCGAGGCAAAAATCGCGCTTAAAATCCTTGGCGTGAAATCCGCCAGGGAGCTTGCGGAGGTCATAGCTGCGGTCGGCCTAGCGCAGAATTTCGCCGCGCTACGCGCGCTCGCGACCGAAGGCATCCAAAGGGGCCACATGCGCCTGCACGCGAAGAATATCGCCGTCACAGCGGGGGCGAAGGGCGACGCCATTGAAAAAGTCGCGGCTGAAATGGTCGCAGAAAGGAACATCAGTGTCTCCCGCGCCAAGGAAATTTTACAAAAATGACAGACCGGTAATTTGCTAAGATTCTGGATAATTAGATATAACTTTTGGCAGATTTTCTACATCGAAACCAAACAAGGCCTTGAAAACTCCGTTGATGCCGCCCAAATCCACACCACCATTCACGTAAGCTTGCAGCCTTTTGTATACTCCTAATCTGCCATCATGTACTGGCCCGCCGGCTTCATCTATACAATCAGAGATATACAACTGCTTCCTGAAATTTTGCAATTCATTTAAAACGCTATTCACATTTTTCACCTTGAACTATAATAACGCTTAAATACAATAAAAACATAATGTTATTATTATAACAAATTGGGGCGAAAATTGTTATGGTGACCATCAGCCACATTGTGCAGAAAATAATTAACGAGCGGCCATTCCTCCAGGAGGCGCTCTCCAGAGGGATTGTGTCTTACGCTTCTCTCGCAACGCAGCTGCAGAAGGAAATCGAGCAAGAGCTTGGCAAGAAAATTAAGCTCTTTGCCGTAATAATGGCACTCAGGAGACATGCCGATAAAATAAGAACCGAAAACGAGAAAATAAAGTTCGATTTCCATTCCGAGGTCACGATGAAAACTAACCTGTGCGACATATGTGTGATGAAATCCCCGAGGCTAATGGCGGAGCTGAAGAACCTCTACGGCATGGTTGATTTCGGGCGAGGAGATACGTTTAACGTCAGCCAATGTAACTACGAAATATCGATGGTCACGAACGAAAAATACAAGCAAAGACTGCTGCAGCATTTGAGAGGGGAAAAAATAATTGATATCAGAGATGGCCTGGTATCGCTTTCTCTTAGGTACCCTGAGGAATTTTTTGAGACGCCGGGAGTCATTTTTCAGATAGTCAGGAACCTTGCGTGGGAGAAAATAAACATATACGAAGCGATATCGACCCACACCGAATTCACGCTTGTGATCAGCAAAAAGGATTCGGTGAGAGCCTACCGGATACTGCAGAGCATGACAGAATCAGGAAACTGACTTAACCTCCTTCTCAACTTCATTCAAAAGAAAGGTCCCGACCCTTTCAAACTCCTTTTTATTGTTCGCTTCCCATCTCAGGACAAGCGCGGGCTGCGTATTGGAAGCGCGCACTATGAACCATGAGTCCTTGCTCACGACCTTCACGCCATCCAGAGTTATGAGCTTGCCCATGCCTCTGAATTTTTTTACCAGTTTTTCGACAACTTCGAATTTTTTTTCATCAGGGCAATGAATTCTTGTATCATCGGATGTTATGTATTCGGGAAGCGAGGCGCCAAGCCCAGAGAGTTTTTGGCCGGAATTTGAAAGAAGCTCCGCGAGCTTCACCGATGCAAAAATGCCGTCATCGTAATTATAACTCTCGCTGAAATAATAGTGGCCAGACGTCTCCCCGCCGAGCGCGCATTTTTCGTCTGCCATCTTGTTCTGTATGTAGGAATGGCCGACCCTCGAAAGAACCGGAATGCCGCCGTTTTTGCGTATCACATCCTCGACCAGTTTCGATGAAAGGACTTCGTGCACGATTTTCGCGCCGGGGTTTTTTCCGAGAATATTTTCTATGAGCAGGGCGAAGGCCTTGTTGTTTGTGAACACTTCGCCTTTCTCGTCCACGAAGCCGACTCGGTCGCCGTCGCCGTCGTAGGCTATCCCCAGATCGGCGTTTGTCTTTTTGACCTTTGCCTGCAGGTCCCTGAGATTTTCCCTAACAAGCGGGTCAGGATGGTGATTGGGGAAATCGCCGTCAGGCACGCAGTGCAGCTCAACAACTTCGCAGCCGAGCCTGCGGAATATCTCGCATGAAATTTTTCCCGCCACGCCGTTCCCGGCATCTATAACAACGTGTAGCTTCTTCCTGAATTTCACCTTTTTGACTACGAAATTGATATACTCTTCATCAGCGGATTTTTTCGTTACCCTACCAGTATTTTTTTGCGGCATGATGTCAGTTTTTGCCAGCCTTTCCACCTCGTTTATGCCTGTTTCATAAGATAGGCATACGCCATTCTTGCCGCAGAGCTTTATGCCGTTGTATTCCTTGGAATTATGCGAACCGGTTATCATCGTTCCGCCATCGAGCCTGTTGTGCGCAACGGTGAAATAGAGAGCGGGTGTAGGAACGAAGCCCACGTCTATCACGTTCAAGCCGGCTTCGGTCAGGCCCCTTACCAGGTTTCTGCTCAGGTCCGGGCTGCTTTTCCTGATATCTGCGCCCAGCGCTATTGTCCCACTGCCAAGGAATCTGCCGAATGCCAGCCCTACCTTGTAGGCAATTTTCCCGTTGAGCTGGCTGGGGTAAATCCCTCTTATATCATAAGCCCTGAATATCGACATACGTCCACCGAAGATAATAATTATTCTGGGCTATATGTTTAAAAACATGCAATAAAGGCGCAAATGCCGCGCAAACCATTTAAATACCTTGCCCTAATATTAACTTTATGAAATTGGTGCTATTGGAAAACACGGACAAGAAGATGGTCCTTGAAATAAGAGGGGAAACGCATACGTTCCTCAACCTTCTCAGGGAAAACGCCTGGGACGCAGGCAGCAAGCAGGCATCGTACATGATAGAGCATCCCTATCTTTCCGAGCCCAAACTGATAATAAGGGCCGACAACCCGAAAAAGGTTCTGGACAGTGCGGCACAGATGATAATAGAACAGGCAAAGGATTTCGAAAAGGAATTCAGAAGGGTTTCTGCTAAAAAGTAGGCATTTTTTGTATGTTCAGGACAATAAAACCTGAAATCCGCATTATCGGCTGGGACGACGCTCCCTTCACATTCACGGACAGGCATACCCTGGTTGCCGGCGTCATATGCAGGGGCGGGACGCAGATAGATGGCGTAATAACCAGCAAAATAGCAATAGACGGCAGGGACGCCACCGCTAAAATCGCGAAGGCCATAAATGACAGCAGCCACAAGGAGCAGCTCAGGGTCATAATGCTTGACGGCATAACGTTCGGCGGCTTCAACATAGTGGACATAAACAAACTCCATAAAAAAACGGGCCTGCCGGTCATAGTTCTGATAAGGGAAAAACCCAATCTTGACGGCATAAGGAAGGCCCTGCTGAAATTCAGCGACGCGGAATACCGCTGGCGCCTGCTCAAAGAAGCCGGAAAAATACGAAAAATGGAAGTCAAAAACAAGGTTATTAAGGGAAGCAGGGCGATATATTATCAGGCTGCTGGCATAGAGGACAGCGACATCAAAAGGATTATAAATCTCACGACAGTAAATTCAGCAGTGCCTGAACCGGTAAGGGTGGCGCATATAATATGCAGCGGCATAAAAAGCGGAAAACCGTGAAATTGGCCAAGGGTGTCAGGAAGCAGAAATGGATAGACATGGATGGGACGACAGGCACCCTCATTTACATTTTTATTGGCGTCTTCCTTGCCTTCGGCATAAACATCGTCCTCGGCCAGGCACTTTCAACCGACATGCCCGTGGTCGCGGTCGAATCAAACAGCATGGTTCCAACATTCTACCAGGGAGACATACTCATAATACAGGGCGTAAGCAGCCCGGAAAATTACGCCTCTTTCCTCGACATCGGCGACATAATAGTTTTTTCGGTCGGGGGCAGGGATGTCCCGATAGTCCACAGGATAAAGTTAATAAATGCCGACGGCTCATTCCAGACCCAGGGCGATGCAAACACTGCGCAGCACCCGTTCGAAAAGCAGGTATTTCCGTCGCAGATACACGGCAAAGTGATAGCCATTGTGCCGTATCTTGGGTGGGTTAAAATCGGAGTGACGGAGTATCTCATTCCGGTTTTGGCCAAAAACATAATTCTGGTTTTTATAATATGCGCAACAGTTATGTTTTTATATTTAATGGTCAAAGAATATAGGTAAATTCAAGGTGAGTTCATGCATTTCTGTCCAAAGTGCGGCCTGGTCTGCGTATCGAAAAAAGAAAAGAGCAAAACGATTCTCGTATGCAGGAAATGCGGCTACAAAATAAAGGATTACAAGCCCATCGAAATAAAGGAAGAGGTCAAGAAAGACCCGCTGGACGATATAGTTATAATAGAAGAGAAGAAGGAAGCGCTCCCAAAGATACGTTTGATATGCCCCAAATGCAGCAACAAGGAGGCAGTCTGGTGGATGCAGCAGACGCGCTCCACAGACGAGCCGCCAACGCTGTTCTTCCGCTGCACGAAATGCAGGCACTCCTGGAGAGAATACTGATTTTCAGATATCCGAATCCGTTCTGGATGTGGATATCCATTTAAAATCAATTAATGAAATTCTTCTATAGGTGTGTATGAAGATACTTTTCATAGAGTCGCCGCCTTCGGTCGGCTGGATTCCTGAAAGCGGGATAACGACAGGCGGAAGAAGGCATCCATCGCTCGCGTTTGCAGGCGAGACCACGTATTCGTACCTGAGCCTCAGCGCAGCGGCAGTCGCAAGAGACGGTGGGCACGATGTCAGATACATCCATTGCCAGACAGAAGGCGTGACTTTCGAGAAGCTCAAGAAAATAATTTCTGGCATGAGCCCTGATATGCTGGTTTTTTACGTAGAGCACGTGAGCGCGCTGGTCGATTTCGCGGTCGCTGACTACGCCAAAGGCCTGGGAATACCCGTCGTTTTCACCGGGCCTTTCGTCACTCCGGTGGCCGATAAAATCTTCGCAAAATGTCGTGGCGTTGACATGATAACGCTCAAGGAATATGACTACACCATTCTTGACATAGCCAATGCGCTGGAAAAGAAAAAGAATATTTCATCCGTAAGAGGCATAAAATACAGAAAAAGTGCCTCCATAAAAGAAACTCCGGAAAGGCCGCTGGTAAAAAATCTGGACGAGCTGCCGTTCCCCGCATTCGACCTGATCGACCTTAGGAAATTCTACGAGTCGATATTCATGCATTTCCCGGCGGCGACCACAATAACGTCGCGCGGCTGCCCTTACCAATGCTTTTTTTGCACGTTCCCGCGCGTTCTGTATTCGCACCAGTTCCGCGCCCAGTCGCCTGAAAGAGTCCTTGCTGAGGCCAGATATCTGGCTGATGATTTCGGCGTGAGGGAAATACGCTACGATGATGACACGTTCGAAGTCGACAAAAAACGGGTTTTCGATATATGCGAACTTTTCAGAAAAGAAAAAATCGACATGAAATGGAACCCGCAGAGCAGGGCGAACCACATGACGTGCGACCTCACGAAAGCGATGGCATCCGCCGGGTGCATAAGGATAATGTTCGGCGTGGAATCAGGCGACGACGAGATACTGCGAAGGATGAACAAGGGCGAGACGACGCAGCAGATATGGAAAGGCATAATGAACGCAAGGGAAGCTGGCATAATCATACACAACTGCATAATGTTCGGCTTCCCGTGGGACACGAAAGAAACGATTGAGAAGACGTTCAGGTTCGCCTGCAAGCTCAATGCGGAATTCACCCAATTCTCTATAACGACGCCGCTTCCAGGAACGCCGTATTACGAGATGATGAAGAAGGAAGGCAGGATAATGGGCGAGGACTGGGAGAGGGACAGCTTCCAGAGCTCCAGCATAACGAACCCGAATTTTTCCAATGAATGGCTCGACCGCCTTTTCAGCGACGTCAGGAAAAAATACTATTTCAGGCCCCAGTGGTTTTATCTCGTCGGCAAACGCATGATGCGCGATAAGGCATTCTTCAATTTAATGATGAGAGTTTCCATGAACTGGCATAAACACAGGAAGGCAGGCGACCCGAACTTCTAAGTTTCAATTATTTGGCAAGCCTTTCAAGCTCGTTTTCAAAGCCCTTCGCTATTATATCCCAGTCCCATTTCTGCATTTGTTTTTTTGCTTTGCCCGCTTTATGACTCCTGTCATCGATGGCAAATGCAATCGCATTTCCAAAGCCCTTTGCATCACCTGCCCTGAATTCGTAAACATAATCCCTGAAATTTTCAAGATCGGGTCCAAATATATTGCATGCTGTCGGCAGGCCGAAGGCCAGATATTCCCTTATTTTTATGGATGCCCTGCACCTGTTCGCAGGAGAATCCCTCATGAAATTCACTGCTGCATCCGCGACTGACATATATTCCGGCATAAGCTCATGCTTCACGTAGCCTGCAAACACAACGCGATCTTTGATGCCCATTTTCTCTGCCATTTTTTTGTAATAACCGAACCTTTCCCCGTCGCCTATTATGAGCAGCCTTACATCACTTCGCTCCAAATTTTTCAAAGCCTCAAAAACGAAATCCAGATCAGAGGCCGCAACCCCAAGATGGGCGGCATACATGACCACTTTATTATTTTTCAACCCCAGCCTTTCAGCAAGATTTGTTTTTTGCCTCAGGAACATGCCTGTCCTAACGCCTTGCTCAAGAAATATAATTTTACTTTCTTTCAAACCTAGCTTTCTGGAAATATATTTTTTCAAGTTTTCGTTATGCGTAGCCACATAATCGAAGTTTTTGGCGAAGAATTTTTCCGCTGCCCTGAAGAAAGCGATTTTGAACGGATTTTTCCAGTAAGCGTGCTCCAGATCATCGAAGTCGAGTATGAGCTTCGCCTTTCCCTTAGTCAGCATCGCGGGCAGGCACGACACAGGATGCGCTTTGGATGATATAATCACATCGGCTTTAATCATTTTTGAAAACCTGATGTTGGAAAGCGTTGAAAATACGTATTTACAAATGCGGCGTTTTTTTATTTCAAGATATCTTACGTGAGGCAGCCTCTCCGTAAGGCCGGATCCGGTAAGGTAAACTTCGTGCCCAAGTTTTGCGAGCGCTTCAGCGATGCCTGAAATCCTAAGACCCGTGCCGGAATCGAGGCCGACAGAAGACAATATGAGGATTTTCATAATTCTTATAAAATTGCCAAGTTTAATAAGCTGTTGCAGGAATCAGGCAGGTGCGCCCGCCCGTTGTGTTAAGTTGCCAGGTCGTGCTTCAGTTCGTAATATTTGTAGCATTTTATCAGGGTATGCATGGAGATGAAATGCGCCCACACGAAGCCGTAAAAGCCGTCCCTGAAGCCCTGCTGCATGATGTAAAGCCTTATGAATGTGGTTATGAACCTGAACGGCAGGAGCCATTTTATCTCGTAATTCATCAGCACACTTCTCGCCAGAACGTAGCTGGTCGCCCTCCTGTTGCCGTTTTTTCTCAGGTGCGAATATTCTCGGAAGAACTCCCTTATTTTTCCGAGGGGATAAAGCCACACGAACTTTTTGCCTAACATCATCTTAGCTTCGAGTGACGTTGTCCTGTTCATGTCCAGTATGTAATCGCTCCACGACCTGAAATTGTAATGAATGATATCGTTTTTCATGTATCCGGTTTTACCAATCACCCTCATCCTTTCATGTATCATCGCGTCCTCGAAACGTCCGCTTTTCTTCCTGAAAAGGCGCAGCTGGTACGAAGGGTATTGCCCGCCATGCTTCAGCCACTTTCTGCCGACATAGCTTTTCCTGGGAAAATAATAGCCGTCGAATTCGGGTTTTTTCAACACCCTTCCAATTTCCTTCCCGAGCTCCACAGAAACTCTTTCATCTGCGTCAAGGTTCAGAATCCACTCGTTTTTCGCCTTTGATATCGCGTAATTCTTAAGCCTGCCGAAGCCCTCGAATTTTTTCTGGAAGACCCTGCAGCCGAATTTCTTCGCAACCTGCGTGGTTTTGTCCGTGCTGAAGCTGTCGACGATTACCATATCGTCCGCCCATCTTACGCTCTTAAGGCACGCAGCGAGATTTTTTTCTTCATTCAGCGTGAGAATGACAACAGACAACTTATCCCTTTTCATTCAGCATGCCCCTCCAGTAATCAAGAAGGTCGGCCATAGTTTTATCAATAGGCACTTCCGGCTTCCAGCCTAGGGAGCGTATTTTGGCATTGTCACCAACGTACAGGGGGTCGTCTATTATTCTCAGCCTGTTTTTATCGACCTTCACTTTCACCTTTTTTTTGGAAATTCCGGCGAGAATTTCAACGACATCGCCGACCTTTATGCCTTTGCCGGAACACACGTTGTATACCTCGCCCGGCTTGCCCTTTCTGGACAAGAGCCAAAGCGCATTTACCGCGTCTTTCACGTCAGTGAAATCGCGTATCGCCTCGAGATTCCCGACTTTGAGCTCCTTGGAAAGGCCGCTTTCCACTTCAGCCACGCCCCTCGCGAAATCAGAGCATGCGTCGTATTTCTTCCTCGGCCCGGTTATGTTGAAGAAGCGCACCCTTATTATTTTCAGGCCGTGGCTCTGGTGATACTGGAGCGAAAGCATGTCCTGCGCTATTTTGCTGACGGCATAGGGGCTTATCGGCCTGAACTCCTTTTTTTCGTTTATCGGTATTTCGTTCCTGTCGGTCATGCCGTATTCCGCAGAAGAGCACACGCTTATTATGACAGGCTTAAGCCCCTCCTTTATCACGGCATCAAATATGTTGAACGTCCCGATTATGTTGGTTTCCAACGTTTCTTTCGGATGCTTCCAAGACTCGGTCACGAAACTCTGCGCGGCAAGGTGAAAAATCAGCCCAGGCCTTATTTTCGCTATAGCGTCCCTTACATTATCAGTGTCTCTTATGTCTAGCTCGACGAACTTGACCTTGCCTTCAAGATGTTTGACGTTCTCGAGGCTTTCGTTTTTCCAGTGCTCGACGTAAACGTCCCTTTCGCCGCGGTCGACAAGGAAATCCGCCAGATGCGAGCCGATGAAGCCCGCTCCTCCCGTTATCAGTATTTTCATGATTCTAATTGATAGTCCCTATTTAAATTTTGCAGCTAAGCCACCCGTAGCCGCCGTCGTTTTTATTTAAAAAGGCCAAGCAATTAAAAATAGTGATCATATGCAGGCAGTCATACTCGCGGGAGGCAGGGGAACGAGGCTCGGCATGGATATCCCGAAGGCCATGGTAAAGGTTGGCGGCGTTCCTGTCCTGCAACACCAGATAGGGCTGCTCAGAAAACACGGCATAACAGACATAATAATCTGTGTGAAGCACCTTTCCGGAAAGATAAGGGAATATTTCGGCAATGGCAAGGCATTCGGCGTCCGCATAACCTATTCGGAGGAGAAGGACTTTCTCGGCACAGCGGGCGCGGTCAAGCTAGCCGGGAAAAAAATAAAGGGCGATTTCATCCTGCTTTTCAGTGATGTTATGTTCAACATGGATTTGTCAAAGCTTGCGGCATACCATAAAAGAAAAAATGGCATGGTGACTTTGGTTGTCCACAAATCCGACCATCCGCATGACAGCGACATAGTTGACATGGGTTATGGCGGCCGCGTGAGTAAATTCTGGCGGCCAAAACACGACCAGAAATTCAGGAACCTCACGAATGCAGCAGTCCACGTCATGGACAGATCCATTCTCAGTCATATACCAAAAGGCGTTTTTTGCGACTTCGGCAGGGACGTTTTCCCGAAGCTCATAAAAAACGGGATACCGATTTTCGGTTATGTTACTGAAGAATACGTGAAGGACATAGGGACGCACGATAGACTTGAGAATGTGCGCAGGGACTATGCTGAAGGAAAAATCGTTCGCAAGATGGCCGTCTTCCTTGACAGGGACGGCGTGATAAACAGGGAAGTCGACCTTATTTCTAGGCCATCACAAATTAGACTCATCAAAGGGTCTGCAGGAGCCATAAAAACGCTCAACGAAAACGGCTTTCTGGCGATAGTGCTAACAAACCAGCCGGTCGTCGCCAGGAACATGTGCACAGAAGGCGACCTCACCAAAATACACGCAAGGCTCAAGCAGCTTCTTGCCAGGAAAGGCGCGCGGCTCGACGCCATATATTATTGCCCCCATCACCCGGACAAGGGCTATCCCGGGGAAAACCCGAAATATAAAATAGACTGCGAATGCAGAAAACCCAAGCCTGGAATGCTGAACAAGGCAGCGGCGGATTTTGCCCTGGACCCCAACAAGTGCATAATCGTTGGCGACAAGACAAGCGACATAAAACTGGGGGAAAACGCCGGCTGCAGGACGATACTCGTAAAGACCGGCTTTGCCGGAAAGGACGGCAAATTCGATGTCAGGCCGGATTACGTCTGCGAGAACCTTTTTGAGGCAGTCAAAATAATATTAAAAACCGCAAAGCCAAGATGAGAATATGATAATTTCCAAAACTCCGTTCAGGATAAGCTTCTGCGGCGGCGGAACAGATCTGAGGGAATATTATTCGAAGAGGCAGGGTTCCGTCGTTTCAACGTCAATAGACAAGTTCATGTATGTCAGCGTCAAGGACTTTTTCGACAAGGACAAAACCTTCCTCAAGTATTCGAGGACAGAGCTTGTTGGCAATGTGGACAAAATAAAGCACCCCATAATACGGGAAGCGCTTAAGCTTACCGGGATACTGAGAGGCGTTGAAATAGCGTCCATGGCGGACATACCGAGCGCAAGCGGCCTCGGCTCATCGAGCGCCTTCGCCGTTGGCCTGCTTAACGCCCTGTATGCATATCTCGGCGAGCACAAATCGCCCGAAGAGCTCGCAAAGGAGGCCTGCAGAATAGAGATAGAGCTGCTGAAAGAGCCCATAGGCAAGCAGGACCAGTATATTGCCGCGTATGGCGGGCTGAGGCACATCCTGTTCAACCACGATGACAGCGTTTCGTCCGAAATAATCGTGCTGTCCAGGAAGACGAAGGAAGAGCTTGAGAACAACCTTCTGCTTTTCTACACGGGCATAACAAGGAAGGCGAAAGACATACTCTCCGAGCAGAAAAAAAACACGAGGAAAAAAATGGAGTCCCTCGACAGGATGATGGAGCTTTCCCTGGAGCTCAAGGATTCGCTCGTGAAGAAGGATACAACAAGGTTCGGCGAGCTGCTGCACAAGAACTGGGAATACAAGAAAAAACTCGCGTCAAGGATATCAAGTCCCATTATAGATAGATATTACAGGATGGCCTTGGAGTCTGGTGCACTCGGAGGCAAAATACTCGGGGCAGGCGGAGGAGGCTTCCTGCTGCTTTACTGCGAGCAGAACAGGCAGAATACTGTCATAAGGAATCTGAAGGCACTGAGACACGTACCTTTCAAATTTGAAAACCACGGGACAAGGATAGTATACAGGGATGATTGAGATGGACAAATTCGTTGCGGCGTATTTCAGGGAACTCACGCATATTTTCGGCAGGATAAGCGCCAAGGATATAACGGCAATAACGGACATCATACACAAGGCCTATGCCAACGAGCGCACGATATTCATACTCGGCAACGGCGGCAGCGCGACGACGGCGTCGCATTTCGCATGCGATCTTGGCAAGGGAACGCTGAGCAGGGTCTACGACCAAAATGAAAAGAGGTTCAAGGTCGTGTCACTTACCGACAATGTCGCCACGATAAGCGCGTATGCAAACGACCTTTCCTTTGACGATATCTTTGTGCAGCAGTTGCGCAACCTCGTCCACAAAGGAGACGTGGTCATAGCCATAACAGGCAGCGGCAACTCGAAAAACGTCATAAAGGCCATGAAATATGCCAGAGACTGCGGCGCTGTCACGGTGGGAATGCTAGGCTTTGACGGCGGCAAGGTCAGAAAGCTCCTCGATAAATACGTACTCGTCCCCTCAAACCATTACGGTAGGATAGAGGACGTTCACCTAATAATCGAGCATTTAATAACGGATTATCTCAGGACGAAGATAAAAGATGACAGGTAGTTCATTTTTTGGATGGTTTGAAAACCTTAATTTTATTTCTGAAAATCACAAGCAGCCCGATTGTGATACAGACTGCCGGCAGAATCACCGAGCTTGCCTTGACATCGATACCTGCAAGCCCCAGGTAGTATGACGTGATGCCCACGACAGCCGCACTTATTGCGACTGAAAGCGGCAATCTTTCAATGAAATCAAGGTCCCACAGATAGGTTATGCCGATGCCCGGCAGGACAAAAAGCCAGAAGAGCACGGAAACTGTTTTTAACGTCGTGAAAACGTTTTCCGCGAAGAATACTGCCTGCAGGACGGCGAATGTTATGATGCATGAAAATATGAGTTTATGCGCATCGGTCATGTTTTTTATATCGAATTTCATGTTTTCCTCCCCGGTTCATTGTTTTTGAGTATCAGAACCTCGTCGTTTGAATATGCAACCTCCACCCATGTCCGGTTAAGCATGTAATCGCCCACATATCTGTTGTAAAGCATAAGCGTATTGCTTGGATCTGACGGGTCATACGTGACGAAAAAATAATAATCCATGTCCCACATGCTTATCGTTTTTTTGAATTCATCCTCCGTCGCGTGATAGCCATAAGAGAAAAGCGAACTCCTGTATGGCAGATGGGTGTCAGTCAGGGCGGTTTTGTCGCTATTGTATTCGCTCTTTATTATCCCGGCCTTTAGCGAGTTTATGTAATCGTCCATGTTCACCGTATACGAAACCCTTTTCGTGCTGAAGAGCGAATCGAACTGCGTGGCAGGCTTGCTGTAGAAATGATACACCGTCGCGTTTTCAGGCGTGTTTTCCGAAAGCCACTTGAAGCCGTTCCACACCTGCTGGTCTATGATGCCTGGTCCCTGCAGGCCGCCGTAATTGTTGAAGAAAAACACAAGCAGCAACACTCCAGCGATGGCTGCGGCGTAGCGGAATCTCCATTTTTTGAAATGCGCAGGTATGAAATACAATGCCAGGCCCATGAGCACGGCCAGATACACCGGCCAGAATATCCTCGTCTGGAATGCCCTCACGCCAAAGCCGACGTAATTCGTGAAGCCCATTATGAGCAAAAATATGCCTGCAAGTATCGTCGAAGAGAACGGGTCCACTTTCAGCTTTTCTGAATCATCCTTTATTATGACGAGGAATATGAAGAACAGCAATCCCGCGTATAAAAGAAACTGGGTCGCCCCGAAATCCCACAGGTTTACAGGGAAATTGGGCGCGAATACCGGCTTTTCCATGACCGAGAATTCGAAGGGCTGTATCTTCATCCACGTGAAATAGAATATGGCAAGGAAATACGCCGATACGATCAGGAAGATGAAAAGCCCCAGCGCAAGATTTATGAGCTCTGTCCTGTTGAAACCTTTCCGCATCAATTTAACCACGCAGTAAAACACCAGAAAACCCAGGCCGAATAACATTTCAGTCGTATGCCCTATCGCCATCCCGGAAAGAAACAACGCGAGCAGGACAAACATGTATTTTTTCTCAAAGTTTTCCATGCACCATATGAAGGCGAAAAGGAAGAAGCTTCCTGTGATGAATATCCACAGGCCCCAGGCCCTTGCTATTTCGAAGGTGAACGAATAAACGCCAAGCATGAACGGCAGGCTCAGTAAAGCGAGCGTCCCATTGACTTTTTTTATCGCGAAATAAACCAGCAGGAACCCGGAAACCATCAGAAAGGCGGTTACCAGATAAGTCGTGTCGTATGTTTCAAGTCCCGTAAGATATGAAGTCATAGCGCTGAGATGGTGGATGAGCGGAGGAATATAACCCACCACATCGTCATAACCGCCTGAAAAATACGGCGGGGCGAATGCATAATTTCCTACGTTCTTGACGTATTCGGATAGCGCGGAATGGAGGAAATTGTCATTCGCATTGAAAAACTGCGGGTAGGTGTGAGATATTGAATAGCCCCACGGCTGCCCTATTTTAAGGAACATCACGAAGAAGGCGAATATAATCAGCAATATGGCTTCTGCTCTTTTTTTATTCAAAAATCCGAGAACACCCATTTTAAAGTATTTGAAGCGATATTTAAATAATTTGATAAAGTGATGTAATGAAAAGAGTCGGAGTCATACCGGCCGCGGGAAGGGGCGTAAGGATATATCCAAAAACCAGGACCGTCCCAAAGGTTATGCTCAACATAGGCGGGAAGCCGATACTGCAGAGGAACATAGAGTTGATGAGGGACAAGCTCGGCATAAAGGAGATTTACATAGCCGTGAACTATCTTGACCACGTGATAAAAAACTATTTCGGTGACGGCTCAAGATTCGGCGTTAAAATAACATACGTCGTAAACGACGATATGAGCAAGGGCCTTGTCAATTCAATCTACGTCATGAAGGAGCACGTTAAAACGGATTTCTTAGTCATACTGGGAGATGAAATATACATCGATTCAAGCCATGACAAACTCTTGAAACCAAAACCGCGGAATTTTGATGCGGTTATTGGCATCAAAAGGGCCAAAAGTGCCCTCGAAATAAAGAAGAATTATTCAGTGGAAATCGGCAACGGCAAGGTAAAGGCCCTTGTGGAAAAGCCTGAAACCATAATCAATGATTACGTCGGCTGCGGCACATACCTTTTTTCCCCTAAAATTTTCGAGTATATAGAGAATACACCCAAATCAAAAAGGTCCGGCATAGTCGAGCTCACTGATGTCATAGACAAGATGGCCAAAGAAGGCGTTGTCCTGCCGTTTTTTATCGGAGGAGATTACGTAAATGTCAACACATCGGAAGATTTGAATTACGCGAATTACATGTGGAAGCATCTGAATTTCGACAAATACAAGGTGACAGTCATAATTCCTGCCTACAACGAGGAAAAGACCATAGCCGAAGTGGTCGAGGACTATAAAGCAAGCAGATACGCGGATGAGGTGCTTGTTGTCGACACCAATTCCACGGACAACACGGATAAGATAGCAAGGGAGCACGGCGCCAAAGTCATAACCAAAAGCGGTCCGCTTTCCGGCTATGGCGAGAAACTGAGATATGCAATGGAGCAGACCAAAAATGACATCATGATTCTTACGGAAGCTGACGGCTCATTCCGCGCGAAGGATATACCCAAAATCTTGGAATATATGAAAGACGCTGACATGGTCTTAGGCACGCGTACGACAAGGCAGATGATAGAGCAAGGCGCAAACATGGACTGGTTCCTTAGATGGGGTAACGTTTTCCTCGGCAAGGTCGCCGAGGTTCTTTGGTGGAAACAGGAACCGAGGTTCACCGACGTGGGATGCACGTACCGCGGCATATGGAAGGACGTGTTCGAACAGATAAAGGACAACCTCAGTGCAAAGGGCCCGGAGTTCTCGCCTGAAATGATAGTGGAAGTCCTGCGCGTCAAGAAAAGGATTGTTGAAATACCGGTCAGTTATTACAGGCGCGGCGGCGGGGAATCTAAGCATTCGAAGAGCAAGCTCAAAAGCTTCAGAACGGGCTTAAAAATGCTGTCCTTGATAATAAGGAAGAGGTTTTTTGCATGAGCACAAAGGAAAACAAAAATATGCCGGTTGCTGTTCTGAAAACGAGCCCGCAGACCTACATGAAAGACTACGAGCGGCTACTGTCGCTTGCAAAATTCGGCAAGATAATGGACCCGAATATAGAGACAATCCTGAAAATCAACATAAGCTGGCAGGAATATTTCCCTTCCTGCTCGACCGCGCCATGGCAGCTGGACGGCGTGCTGAACGTGATGAACAAGATGAATTTCCGGAAAGTGCGCGCTGTCGAAAACATGACCGTCGTTACCGACTGCTACAAAGGCATGGATGAAAACAAACTCAACAACGTCCTTTCCAAATACGGCCTCAGCTTCGAGTGCCTTCTGGACAATGCATGGGAGGAGATGAGGCCTTCAAAAATCCTCGTTTTCGGCAAGGAGGACATGCTCCTTCCGCAGATGATAAGAGATGCCCAGATAGTGCACTTTCCGACCATGAAGTGCCACGGCCATTCCCAGATGACGGCCTCGCTTAAGAACGCGTTCGGCTTCCTGAGAAAGGTCAGGCATCATTACCATCTCAACATACATGAAATCTTGGTCGACCTCTTGCGCATACAGAAGGAATTCTGCAAGGCGACATTTTCGGTGGTTGACGGCACGATAGCGATGGACGGCGCCGGACCAAGAACAGGCATCCCGCATGTCAAGGATTACATAGTGGCGGGCTCGGACATGGTGGCTGTCGATGCAGTGGTCGCGAAAATGATGGGTTTTGACCCGATGAAAATAGGTTTCATAAAGCTGGCGCACGATGAAGGCCTTGGCATGGGCGACATAGACCAGATAGAGCTAGCAGGTGATGGAATAAAAGGAGTCAACTTCGGCTTCAAAACCAAGAAAGACCCGGTCATATATTTTGACAGGTTTTTCAGGGGATCGCCGCTTGAGCCGCTTTTCTTCAGGACATCTGTTTTCCGCCTGATGGTTTTAATAAGCGACAAGTATCGCGACCTCTGGCTCAAGACAAGGGGAAAAACCCACATAAACAGGATCAATAAAACCGAGTGGGGCAAGATTTTCGAGTCTTATTGATTGCAAGGTGTTGAACTATTCAGGTTTGATTCTAAGCGAAATCAGCGCCCCAGAGCCGAAAATTAAAATAACCAAACCCCTGTATATGAGCACGCTTGCAAGCGCCGCTGAAAAAGGCACGCCCCAAGAGACAAAAAGCAGGCTGAGAACGGTTTCCCTCACCCCGAGACCGCCAGGAATCATGGAAGGTATGCTCACCAGCCACGAAATCGAGACGATGCCGACTGAAATCAGAATCGGGATCGAATATCCCAGCGATTTAAGCAGGAAAAACTGGCAAACGCCTTCCAGTGTCCAGTCCGCAACAGCCATGAACAGCATTGCTGCAATGAACATCTTTCTGCTGCCAAAAGTCCCGAGCGCATCCTGAAAGTCCTTTGAAACCCTGAGAATGAAGGTCTCCAGTTTCGAAATTATTTTATCGACAAAACCTGCCCTGATTATTTTCCTTAAAAACTCCATGCCACCCTTCGCTATGCCTGCTATCCTTACCGGAAATGCCGCCAAAAGAAAAAAGCCGGCTGCAAGCGCCAAAACCAGCACGAAAACGAGGCTAAGATAAGAAGATATGGTCGCGAAGAAGAGGAACATCGAAGAAAGGATGGCGAAGGCGCTCAGGACCATGATATCCATTATGCGTTCCATGTAGGGGATGGAAAGCGCATGGCCGAACGACTTCTTGGAGTATCTTCTTATCATGTAGGCCTTGGTCAGGTCGCCTGCGCCCATCGGAGCGATTTCGTTTACGAACTGGCCTGTAAAATACGACTTGACGGCGAGCTTCCAGCCGCCAATTCGGCCCATAAGCAAGCGCCACTTGAGCTGTTTTATCGTTAATATAAAAATAAGCGTCAAGATTCCTGAGACCAGATAAATCAGGTCAACTGAGTAAATGTGTTCAGAAATAGATTCATAAAAATATACAAACAAAGCGATTATAATAAAAACACCTATGAAAAATTTTAGATTAAAATAATTGTATTTCATAGCAAAACCCAAATATGTTTTATATGCTATTGAATATTAATTAACCCATTTCCATATCCCAAAACCATAACATTTAAATAAAATCCTGCCTATTATCAAAATGAATAAAAAAGTCAAAAAAACAGTAAATGATTACAAATTTGTCTTTCTATCAATAATCATCTTTTTAGTGATTTTATGGATTATGAGGGATTTCATTATTGATGATAGTTTTATCACGTTCAGATATTCTAGACATCTCGCCGAAGGCTATAATTTGGTATGGAATTATCCACCATTTAAACCGGTAGAAGGCTACAGTAGTTTTCTATGGGCAATTTTGATGTCAATTTCCTTCCCCATGGGAATCGATACCTTAATTTTCTCAAAGATATGCGGCACCATATTCGGAATTTCTATAATCTTTCTGACGTATCTGCTGGCCCGGAGGATATTTGACAACAAAAAAATTGCCGGCATAAGCACCCTGTTTATAGCTCTGATGCCCGTTTTTCCTCTTTGGTCAGTCTCAGGAATGGAGACAGCCATGGCGGCATCTCTGTTTTTAGCAGGTTTGTTTTTTTTCTTCTCTGAAAGTATCAGAAAACGTATATTATCATCCATCCTTTTTGCTCTTTTTGCAATGACGAGGCCTGAAGGAGTCATATTCTTTTTAGTCTTGCTGGGAATTGATTTTTTTGCAGATTATTTTGAAACAAAAAAAATCAACCTGAAAAATCCATTGATCATATTGGCTTTTTTTTCATTGATATATGCACCATTTTTTATATGGAAATGGAGTTTTTACGGGTATCCAATGCCAAATCCGGCATACGTTAAAATCAACGGCATTGTTGTGAAACACGGTTTAACAATAGTTTACACACTTCCTTTATATTTTTTAATGCTCTTTTCTATTCCACACCTGAAAAGGAATGGCAGAACACTATTGCTTATGGTTATAGCTTGGATTTTCGTTTCCATGATAGTTGGTACGATGATGATGTACCCATTGAGATTTTTTATCCCAATGCTACCTCTATTAGGAATTTTGTCAGCTAAGGGATTGCATGAGGTGTTTAAAATAAACAACATAAAAATAAAATTTGCCGTGTTGGTTTTGTTCCTTATTGTTATGACTAATCCATTTGGAATTAATACAGACCCCCCATATAATATCGTACTTCTTGACGGTGTTGGTCCCAGTCCAACACTACGTTTCATGGATGATTATTTTAGCGAAAACAAATGGGTTCATGAACACAATAACAAGGTTAGCCAGTCTTATGTACCATTCGGTAAATGGCTGGGTGAAAATGTCGATAAAAACACCATTATGGTAACAGGAGAATGCGGTGCTATTCCATTTTATTCGGATATCAATACAATAGATTATCTTGGTTTGAATGACGAATATATAGCTCATTATTATCCCGGTGTAGAGGCTCCAGCCCCAGATTACATTTTTTCCTTCAATCCGGAATTAATCATACTATCAGGAAACAAGACAGAAGTTTCCAAATCCTTTTCAATATACATGACACATGAAAAATTTTCAAAATATATATTAAAAGGAATAGTCGGCAAAGGTTATGAAAACTGGTATTTATGGGTTTATGTCAGAAACGACTCCAAAATACCACCATTGCCTAGTTTTTAATTTTTGATCATGCAACCAAAATTCAGTTTTCATCACAAAACCCACATCTATTTGTTTTTTATATATTTTTATGCTGCTATTAATATGTGATTTCATGAAAATCCTGATGCTCAATCCGCCGTTCCTTAGCCGCTATTCGAGGCAGTCGCGCTCGCCCTGCGTGACCAAGGGAGGGACGCTCTACGTTCCATATTTTCTCTCGTATGCGACTGGAAACCTTGAAAAGCACGGCTTTCAGGTAAAGCTCGTGGATGCCATAGCAAACGCTTGGAATGAAAATGAAACGCTTGAATTTGTCAGGCAGTTCAAACCGGATCTGGCGATATTGGACACCAGCACCCCCAGCATATACAACGATGTCGACATCGCTTCCAAAATAAAGGAAGCCGGCGTCTTGCATGTTTCTCTTGTCGGAACGCATCCGACACGCCTTCTGGAACAAACGCTTAATTTATCCAAAAACGTCGATTCCGTGTGCAGAGGCGAATATGATGAAACAGTCGTCGCCCTCGCAGAAGCGCTTCAAAAAGGCAAAAACATGAAAGGCGTCAAAGGCCTGTCGTTCAGGGACGGCAAAAAAATAATTCACAACCCAGACAGGCCGCCAATCAAAAACCTCGACGATTTACCATTCGTTTCAGAGGTTTACAAAAAACACTTGGATATCAAAAAATACTTCTACGCCTCTTTACGCTGGCCACAAGTGACGATTCTTACAGCAAGGGGATGCCCTTATAACTGCTCTTTCTGCAATATTCCTTTCAAAGCATCATATCGTTACCGTTCGCCAGAGAATGTTGCCAGCGAATTCGAATATATACAAAACGAGCTTCCATACGTCCGCGAGATTATGATAGAAGATGACACATTCCCTGTCCTGAAGGAAAGGACGGAAAAAATATGCAATCTTCTGGTCGAGAGAAAAATAAAGCTGAAATGGTCATGCAACGCTAGGGTAAATACCGACCTAGAAACGCTCAAGCTGATGAAAAAAGCCAACTGCAGACTGCTGTGCGTCGGCTTCGAGACGCCAAGCCAGAATGTGCTAGATAACATTCATAAAAATACTACACGTCAGCTTCAGGTAGAATTCATGAAAAACACGAGAAAAGCAGGACTTCTGGTGAATGGCTGTTTTATACTAGGCCTCCCTGGCGATAACAAGGAAACCATGCGAGAGACGCTTGAATTTGCCAAGGAGCTTAATCCCGATACGGCGCAGTTCTACCCGCTCATGGTTTATCCGGGAACTGAAGCATATGATTGGGCTAAACGCAGCGGCTACATTTCAACAGAGGATTATTCCAAATGGGTCACCAAAGAAGGACTTCACAATACAACGGTTTCAAGACCCGATATGCCTTCAGAAGAGTTGCTGAAGCTTTGTAATCATATGAGAAAAGAGTATTATCTGAGAGGCAAGTACATAACCTCAAAAATGGCACAGGTTATCTCGCATCCTGGGGAATTCACCAGGACACTCAAATCACTGAGAACATTTTCAAAGCATGTTTTCAAAAATCAGGAGTAGTGCTGACATGAATGATAAAGTGTCCGTTATTATACCGGTCTACAACGGCGAAAAAACGATAGGCAAATGTATAGAATCGCTCCTCAGACAAAATAAAAAACCCAATGAAATAATCGTAGTTGATGACGGCTCGACCGACAAAACAAAGGAAATCATCAAAAAATTCAGGATTATAAAGCTCCTTGAACAAAAGCACAAAGGCCCGGCTGCCGCGAGGAATTTTGGAGCCAAGAGTGCAAAATGCGATGTGTTCATTTTCACAGACTCAGATTGCACCGTGGACGAAAACTGGGTTTCAGAGATGACAAAACCATTTGAAAACAAAGAGGTAATCGGTGTTCAGGGTAGATATAAAACGCTTCAGAAAGATGTTATAGCGAGGTTTGTTCAGCTTGAGATTGAAGACAGGTACGATAGGATGAGAAAAAGACGCTTCATCGACTTCATCGGTTCGTACTCTGCCGGCTACAGAAAACGCGAATTCATGCAATTTGGAGGTTTCGACGAATCCTTTTCAGCAGCTTCAGGTGAGGACCCAGAGCTTTCATTCAAACTTGCAAAGGCCGGTCATAAGATGGTTTTCAACAATAATGCGATCGTTTACCACAAACATGTAGACTCGCTTTTGATGTATTTGAGGCAAAAGTTCTGGCGCGCTCATTGGAGAGTGCTGCTATACAAAAAACATCCGGAAAAAATGGCCAACGAATCATATACGCCTCATACCCTTAAATTTCAGATAGCTGCATTGTGTTTATCAATACTCACGCTTCTTCTCTACCCTCTCACCAGTTATTTTGCGTATTTTGCAGCCTTTTTCGCCGTTTTATTGATATTGTCAACGTTTCCTTTGACGTTCAAAAACGCGAAAAATGACATAAGCGTCGGCATTTGGACTCCGCTGATTTCGTTGCTAAGAACAGCAGTTTTCGCGCTCGGCCTTATTTCGGGGGCGATCAGAATATGAAAATACTTCATGTTTATAACAATTTTTACCCCTTCAGAGGTGGCGTAGAAAGTTATATTGAAGACTTATGTTCGGAGTTGATTAAGGCGGGTCACGTCAGTGATGTGTGCTGTCTTAACAGACTGCCCAAAACAAAAGAAAAGTTGCCTTCAAAAGAGAAATATAGGGGTATAACCATACACAGAATACCATTCATGAATACTAAATACTACAAAATCGCTCCAAGGGTTCTGAAAATAGCCAAGAAATACGATATTGTTCATATCTACGGCACAGGCTTTTTCTCCGATTTCCTCTGCCTCACGAAAATTTTCCACAGAAAACCGATCTTTGTTTCAGGCGTTGGCGGGGTTTTTCACACCAGAAATCTCAGCACGATAAAAAAGATTTATTTCAATCTATGGTGCAGGTTTGTGCTCAGCAACGCAGAAAAAATAATAGCCATAAGCTATCATGACCAAAAGTTGTTTTCAGAAATTTCACATAAGGTAGAACTTATACCTGTGCCCATCGCAACAGAAAAATTCAAGTCAGAAGAAAGAAAAAGGAGTAACTTCAAAATGATCTATGTAGGTCGCATATCAAAAAACAAGCGCGTAGACAGGCTTATTGACGTGGTGAAAATACTCGCCAGACGTGAGCCAAGGACAAAGCTATACATAATAGGCAAGGACTGGGAAGGCCTAACGGCTTCGCTCGAGAAACGGATTATTTCAGAAGGAATTAGCAAAAATATCGAATTCTTCGGCGAAGCCAGCAACACAGAGATGTTGAAACACATGCGCGAGGCGACATTTTCCCTTTCCGCTTCGGAATACGAGAGCTTCGGCATTTCCGCCGTCGAGGCCATGGCATCCGGATTGATTGTCGTTTTGAATGACTTGGATTCGTTCAGATATTTTGTTAAAAACGGCGAAAACGGTTATATAGTTGACTATTCAAAACCGGAAGAGGTTGCCGATTTATTGTTTAGATTGAACAAAACGCCGCTTTCAAATATATCTAAAAAAGCGATGCAAAGAGTCAGAGAATTTAGAAAAAACGACGTGGCAAAGAAAATCGAAACTTTGTACACGTGTAGCATAAGAAATTAGCTTATACTATAATGTCTCTCCAGTAATTCATTAAGTCTTCCATTGTTTTTTCAAACGGTATTTCTGGTTTCCAGCCTGTCTTTTTCTTGAATTTGCTACAGTCGCCAAGAAGAACTGGAACGTCCGAAGGTCTCATCCTTGCAGGATCCTTTACAATTTTAATGCCCTTAACCTTGCTCATGCTTAGTATCAAATCGAGAAGTTCTTTCATGCTTATGGCCTTGCCTGAACATATATTGTAAGCTTCGCCGAAGTCGCATTTGTTGATGGCGAGCCAGTAGGCCCTTACAACATCCCTTACATCCGAGAAGTCTCTTTTCGCCTCGAGATTACCCACTTCTATAATCGGTTTTTTCTTTCCCTTCTCTATTTCCACAACCTGCTTTGCAAAATTCGATGTAACAAACACGTCACCCCTTCTGGGGCCAGTGTGGTTGAAGGCTCGGGTAACGACTATTTTGAGGCCGTATGATTTGTTATACTGATATGAAAGAACATCCTGCGAAACCTTAGAAACACCATATGGGCTCAGTGGTCTTAAAGGATTGGTTTCCTTTATTGGCAATTCATTTTTGTAAACCATACCATACTCTTCACTGGATCCAGCAACATGAATTTTAGGATTTATTTTTGACTTTCGAATCGCCTCGAAAAGGTTTACAGTTCCTATAACATTTGTTTCGAGTGTATCTGCTGGTGCATTCCAAGACATTGGTACGTAACTCTGTGCCGCTAGATGAAAAATATAATCCGGCTCTATTTTGCTTATGACCTGTTCTATCGAGTGAGCATCTCTCATATCAGCTTTTATCAGTTTTAATTTATCCGTTATATGGTTTATATTTTCAGTTCTACTCCTCCATCTTTCTATACCATAAATTTCTAGTTTTTTAGCAAGTAAAAATTCAGATAGATGCGATCCAACAAATCCAGTTATACCGGTTATTAATACCTTTTCCATATTCAACACAATCAATTAATTTTTGTTTGAAATAAATTAATATTAACCTAATATTTTATAGATTTAAAAATGAGTTCTATTTGAACAGTATTGAGTATATTATGAATTCGGTTAGATAAGATAAATTATGAGAGTAGAAAAAAAATTTTATGACGATATTTACAAAGTTATTATAGAAAGGAATGATGATGAGAAAGGTACCAAGAAACATAATGAAATAATTAAAAAATTTATTTTTAATTGGTTACCAAACAATGGAAGGCTTTTGAGCGTAGGTTGTGGTGCGCTACACGAAACCAAAATTTTTAGAGAGAAAAAGCTTCTAATTTATGGAATAGACATATCAGAAAATGCAATTAAACTTGCAAAAAGAAAAGGAATAGAAGTTAAGATCGGTGATGTCAGAACAAAAATTCCATTTAAAAACAATTTTTTCGATGTAGTTTATGCCGGTGAAGTAATTGAACATCTCGGCCTCATTGGAAATTTTTTTTATGAAATAAATAGGGTCATGAAAACACAAGGAACGCTAATAATTACATGTCCACTATTAAGTTGGTGGAGATACAGAATTCAATTATTATTAGGAAAAGATATTTTTGATGATCATCACTGCAGATTGTTAACGATAGCTTCAATAAAAAGAAATTTGGAAGAAAATGGATTTATACTTGAAAATTGCACTGTAGTTGGTAAGCTTAAAATCATAAGAAAATCCCTTTGTGGATTTGGCTTTTTTAAAGCCACTAAAATTAAAAATATACAAAAATGATGACATGTTTAAAAATTTCATATCAGTTATAATCCCAGCTCACAACGAAGAGGATGTCATAGCAAAAGCGATAAATTCCGTGCTCAAATCCACTTATAATAATTATGAGATAATCGTCGTCAACAACGGCTCGACCGACATGACAGGGGAGATAGCAAAGGGTCTTGTAAAAAAGCATCCCCAAAAAATAAAACTGCTCAATTATGATCCCGACCCCAGCAAGGAATTCATAAAAAAAAGGGGCGTGGCCTTTTCAAGGAACAGAGGAGCTGAGACAGCCAAAGGGAACATTTTGTTCTTTCTGGACTCGGATGACTGGGCAGGAGAGGATACGCTCGAAAGCATAGCGAAAACGTTCCAGAAATATAGGGACATAGACTTTGTGTGCGGAGACAGGAGAACCGCCATACCACAAAACTGGAGAAGGATTTTTTTGTATCGCTGGATGACTAGGAAAAAATTCCGCAGGAGACCCAATAAAATTTTGTACACAGGCCCGTTCTGCCCGTATATAATAAGAACAAAGGAGTTTTTCAGGGCCGGCCGTTTCGATGAAAAAGCCTACTACAGGGAGGATATCGCCTTTGCCATGAAACTGGAGAAGCTGAAAATACCGAAACTGGATTCAGGCGATATTGTTTATTACACCGACATGGGGACCCATTTTAAAGATTACAAGAGGCAGTGCAGCAACATGGCGAAGGGCTTTTTCATATACCCCTTCAAAGCGATAGGCGTTTTCATACAGATGTTGATGTTTTCGTTTTCATTGCCGGTAATGTACCTGGCATTATTTTCTGCGATGATGCGGAGAACCGGCGATGTTCTTGTAGGCGTATGCTCGCCATTTCTGTGGGGCATGCGCAGATTTCTGGAGATTTTTCATTTCATAAAACTGTTGCTGAAGTGAAATGTTTTAAAACTCGCACCGATTTATATAAATATAAAGGCGAGGGACATGAAGGTAGTAATACTGTGCGGCGGAGAAGGTCTGAGGCTGAGGGAGTATACGGAAAAGATACCAAAGCCGCTGATTGAAGTCGGCGGGAAGCCGATATTGTGGCACATCATGAAAATTTATTCCCATTACGGTTACAACGATTTTATCCTCTGCCTTGGCTATAAGGGTGACAAAATAAAGGCATATTTCAGGAAGAACGGCCGCGGCTTAGGAAACATAACGTTTGTAGACACCGGCCTGAAAAGCAGCAAAGCCGAGAGATTGCGCAGGATTGAAAAGCTCATTGATGGCGAGGATTTCTTTCTTGCTTACGGCGACGATTTGTCGGATGTCGACATAAACAAAATACTGAATTTTCACACGAAAAATAAAAAAATAGCAACCATGACGAGCATAAATCCTGTGTCCCAATATGGCATACTTAAACTCAATGAGAAGAGCGAGATAGTCGATTTCAAGGAGAAGCCCGTGCTGAGGCACTGGATAAACGGCGGCTTTTTCGTCGTGAATAAAAAAATATTTTCTTACATGAAGAAGGGAATGGAGCTGGAGGATGACGTTTTCAGGGAGCTCGCCAAGAAGAGGCAGATATGCGCCTTCAAGCACAGGGGATTCTGGAAGTCGATGAACACGCTCAAGGAAGTGAAGGAGCTGAACGACATGTGGGAAAGAGGAAACACCCCCTGGAAGGTGTGGCGGCAATGAAAATCGCTTATTTTGCTCTTGGCGAAACATATGGCTCGAACCATGCCGGCTTCGTCCACACATACAACATCGTGAAGGCCCTTTCCAGGTTGACGGAGATAAGGCTTTTCATAAGAGGCAGCAATGCAAAGCCAGACATACCAGCCACGTTCGTTTCCCTACCACCTTCTGGCATGAAGAACCCAATAAAAAACGTCAAAAGCTACAGACAGATGAAGAAAGAGACTGGCAAGTTCGACATAATACACGAAAGGTTTCACATCAACCCGATGGACCTGCTTTTCGTGGGAAAAAGAAAATACGTGCTGGAGGTGAATGACCCCGCTCCAATCATCCACTCCGGCCTGAAAAAAAAGATATATTCGAAAATTATTAAAAGAAAGTTTGGCCGCGCGGATGCAATCATAACGCAGACCGATACGATGAAAAAAATATTGTCAAAATTTTACCATGGAAAGATATTTGTAATACCAAACGGGGTTGACATAGATTTTTTCGAAAAAAACAAAGGCAATTTTGACATAAGAGAGAAATACAACATACCGCCGGGAAAAATCATAATAACCTTTGTAGGCGCTTTCCGCGAGTGGCATGGGGTTCAGGACATACCCGCAATCTCGGAAAAAATCGGTAAAAAATACAAGAATACGATTTTCCTTCTGGCTGGCGGCGGGCCGCTTTTCAATGAAATCAGAAGCAGGAAAAGGGAAGGCATGATTTTTACCGGGCCGCTGGCTTATGCGGACATACCGTCCGTTCTTTTCCAGTCAGATATACTGATAGCCCCGTTCAGTGTCGAGAGGTTCAGGTCCCTGGAAAAATACGGATTTTACTGGTGTCCTGTAAAACTTTTCGAATACATGGCATCCGGAAAGCCGATAGTTTCCTATGATTTTGCAGAGATCGAGAAAATAACCGGAGATTCGGCCCTCCTTGCCGGAGCAGGCAATCTGGACCAGTTTACTAAGAACATAGAAAAGCTGATAGAGAGCAGGGAGCTGCGCAAAAAACTTGGCGAGAATGGGAAGAAAACGGCAAGAGAATATGAGTGGAGAGGAATAGCGGCCAAGACTATTGAGGTTTATAAAAAAGTCATTTCTTCATAGCGTTCGTTATCACTTCGGCGACCTTTTCAATCTCGTCGGTTTCCATTTCAGGAAACATCGGCAGGGTTATTATTTCACCTGCAAATTTTTCAGTGAATGGCAGGCCATCTCTGCCTTTACAGCAGCCAAGGTAAGCTTTCTGCAAATGGACGGGTATGGGATAATGTATGCTGGTCGTTATGGCATTTCTGGCCAGCACGTCTCTTAGCCAGTCCCTTCTCTGCGTCCTGATAACGTACAAATGATATATGTGTTTTGCGTATTTGCCTTCATCAGGAGTAACCACGGTCCCGCCCAAAAGTCTGCCGTAGGTTTTTGCGTGCTTCCTTCTGGCCGCGTTCCATACATCAAGATACGGCAGTTTCACGTTCAAAACCGCGGCCTGCAGCTCATCAAGCCGGCTGTTGTAGCCTTTTATCAGGCTGTGGTAGACCCTACCTTTCTGACCCATGCATCTGAGCATCCTGATTTTTTCTGCTAGCTCGCCGTCTCTGGTAACAACCATTCCGCCATCTCCGAAACAGCCGAGATTTTTTGTGGGGTAGAAACTAAAGCAACCGATATCGCCGAGCGAGCCAGTCTTTCTGCCCCGATATTCTGAGCCATGCGCCTGGCAGGCATCCTCAATGATTTTTATACCATGCTTGTCGGCTATCTCCATGACCGGTTTCATGTCAACAGGATGTCCGTAAAGATGTACCGGTATTATCGCCTTGGTCTTTTTAGTTATCTGCTTTTTTATCAGCGACGGGTTCATGCAATACGTCTCGGGGTCTATGTCAACGAAAACCGGGTTCGCGCCCGCATCCGATACAGCCAATACGGTCGGACTTGCGGTGAATGACGGCACTATCACCTCGTCGCCGCCCTTTACGCCGCAGGCGACCAGGCTCAGGGTCAGGGCATCGGTTCCGTTCCCGACCCCGACCGCATGTTTCGTTCCAATATATTGCGCGAACTTTTTCTCAAAAAGTTCTACCTGTTTACCGAGAATGAAGTTGCTGCTCGCGAAAACATTGCCCACGGCCGAGTCCACTTCTCTCTTGATTTTATTGTACTGCCTTGACAAATCGAAACAGGGTATTGGCATAGTTAACACATATAAGCAATACTTATAAATTTTAAGAGACAAGGTTGTTATTATGAAAAAATACGAATGCCGCGCATGCGGCAGCCAGTCGCTGGAGCAGTTTTTGTCCCTGGGCATGATGCCGATAGCCAACGCCTTCCTCGCCAAGAATGACCTCAATAAAAAGGAATTCAAGTTCGAGCTGGCGGTCGGCTTCTGCGAAAAATGCAAAATGGTCCAGCTTATCAGCACGATTGACAAAAAAGTGCTTTTCAACAGCAATTATGCATATTTCTCTTCTGTGTCTAAGACGATGGAAGAGCATTTCAAAAGATTTGCGGATGAGTTGACTAAACGGTTCCTGAAAAACAATGACATAATCATCGAGGTGGGCTGCAATGACGGCATAATGCTCAAGAATTTCGACAGAGGCAAATACAAGGTTCTCGGCGTCGAGCCGTCGAACAACGTTGCCGATGCCGCGAGAAAAAGAGGCTTGGACGTGGTAAGCGAATTCTTCGACGAGAAGTTCGCGAAGAACATCCTTAAGAAAAGAGGCAAGGCCAAGGTGATATGCGCGGCGAACGTCATGTGCCACATAGAGGCTTTCCACGAGGTCGTTAAGGGGGCAAAAATCCTTCTGGACAGAAAAGGCGTTCTGGTGTTCGAGGACCCATACATAGTAGACATAATAGAAAAAAACGCGTATGACCAGATTTATGACGAGCATGTTTTCTATTTTTCGGTCCTGTCGCTCAGTAATTTGTTCAGACAGTATGGCATGGAAATTTTTGATTGTCAGAGGCAAACGACGCATGGCGGCTC
Source organism: Candidatus Aenigmatarchaeota archaeon (assembly GCA_963726265.1). GTDB lineage: Archaea > Aenigmatarchaeota > Aenigmatarchaeia > QMZP01 > QMZT01 > JBGPQP01. Next base: position 571,344 of record CAVSBQ010000002.1, on the reverse strand, counting down.
GATGAGATATTACGTCTGCAGCAAAGGCGACTACGCGGTGGACGCGAGCGTCACGAAGGCGATCAAAGAGGAGCAGGAGCGCGGCCTTGAGGAAATTGCAACGTACCGGAAATTCGCGGATAACGTCAACAGGTCAAGGGAAATGCTGGTTGAGCTGATAAAAAAGATAAAATCCCAGAACAAGAGAATAACGGGCTATGCAGCTTCGTCGAAAGGCACGGTGGTTTTGAACTACTGCGGCATAACCAGCAGCGAAATAGATTACATTTCCGACAACACGCCGACTAAAATCGGCCTTTACAGCCCCGGGACCCACATACCCATCGTTTCAGAGGACGTGTTCCATAAAAGCCCGCCCGACTACGCATTGCTGCTGGCATGGAATTATGCGAACGAGATAAAGAAAAAGGAAAAAAACACCGGTGTCAGGTTCATAGTGCATATACCTTATGCAAGAGTGATTTGATGAAAGGAGTTCAGTTCAAGAAAATAAAAATACATTCAGACGAGAGAGGCTACCTTTTCGAGGGCCTGAGAAAAGACGATGCCATTTTCGGCGGCAGATTCGGCCAAACGCTCATATCAGTGGTTTACCCTGGTATTGTGAAGGGCTGGCATAAACACAAAAAACAGACGGATTACACGCTGTGCGCTAAAGGCAACATAATATACGGCGTATGCAACGGCAAGAAGGCGGAAACCTTCACAATAGGAGATAAAAACCCGGTCATGATAAAAGTCTCACCAGGCGTGTGGCACGGCTACATGGCCGTCGGCAAAGAAGCAATTCTTGTCCATGTGATGGATACGACATTCGACCCAGAAGACACGGAAAGAAAAGACCCGAAATCATTCGGCAACGTCTGGGCTTCCAAAAGCAGAAAAGCTAAAGCAGGGCTTTGAACGAGTTTATCGTTTCCTTCACGCTCTTTTCCATATTGCCGCTGAATTTGAAGCCACGCTTCTCTAGCTTTTTCCTGCTCACTTCATACGACTCCTGGTTTATTATCGGGCTTTTGGTCATTTTTATCTCGACGTTGCCGGCATATTTCCTGATTATGTCTATGACGTTTCTGACAGTCGCATTCTCAGTCAGCACGTTGTAAACTTCGCCGAAGAACCTGACATTTTTCTGGTTCATGAAGAAGTTTATGAAGTTTATGGCGTCGTTCAAATCGAGATACGGCCTTTTCTGGTCCAGTGCGTCCTCCCAGACAGTTATCGGTTGCCTGTTCACGGCCTGGAACACGAACTTGTTCACTGCGGTGTGGAATCTCATGCCTATGCTGTAGCCGTATATTGTTCCGAATCTTGCAACGCACGTTTTCATTTTCCCATTTTCCTTCAAGACTTCGTTTTCGGCCTTGAGCTTGTATTCTGCATATGGCGTGAGCGGCTTGCATTTTTTGTAGTTTTCATCAATAAAACCTGTTGCGGGCCCGTAAACGCTCGTGGTCGATGGGAAAAAGAATTTTTCAACATTCATCTCTTTAGCGATTTTGAGCATCATTTTTGTCGCATCATAATTAACTTCCCTGGTGAGTTCCGGGAATTTTATGGTTTCAGGCGCGTTTGTTATGGCGGCAAGATGGATCACCGTGTCAATCCCGTCCATCGCCTTTCCGACGTCAGTTGCGTTCCTTATGTCGCCTTCTATGAAATTATATCTTGTGTTTTTCGGGAGGTTCATCAGGCTGCAATACCTTTCGGTATGCAGATTGTCCAGTATGACTATTTTGCCGACGTCCTTCCTTCCGGCAAGATTGGTTATCAGTTTGGAGCCTATGTGACCGAGGCCTCCAGTAACAAGCACGTTCTTTTTAAGCATTCATCTTCCTCCTGTAGAAGCTTATAGTTTCCCGTATTCCATCTTCAAGACTGGTTTTCGGTTCCCATCCCATATCGTGCTTTATCTTTTCATACGACAGGAACGAATCGCCGACTTCTATGTATTTCCTTTCCTTGGGCCATGGCACAAGCTTCCATTTTCCAGAGCCAGATATTTCTATTATTTTCTTTACGATATTTATGAATTCCACTGGCCTTCCGGAGCCCAGATTATAGGCATTGCCGTTCGATTTCTCGCTTGCGCCTGCCAGGAGGAGGGCGTCAACGGCGTCCGTTACGTAGTTGCAGTCCCTTTTCTGCGTGCCTGGCCTGTACACGGTTATGGTCTCGTTTTTTATGGCTCTTCCTATCAGCCAGTTGACGATGCTGTGCTTCGGGTCGTCTATCTGTGCCCTAGGACCATATGTATTGACGAGCCTTAGCGACGTCGTGCGCAGCCCGTATGTGTTGTAATAAATGAGGTGGTAGTGCTCGGCCGTAAGCTTGTCGACTCCGTATATGTCCGTGGGGTTGTCCTGATGACTTTCGTCTGCGGGCAGGGTTTTAAGAGGTCCTATCTGACCTCTGGTTCCGGTGTAAACAATTTTTAATTTGTCATTGAATTTCCTGCATGCCTCAAGAAGCGTGATGTTGCCGTTGAGGTTTATGTCTATGTCGAGGTATGGATTCTCCATCGATGCCACGTGGCTTATCTGCGCGGCGCAATTGAATATGATGTCCTTGTTTTTCACCGCATTCCTGACATCTTCTTCATTTCTTATGTCACCCACTATCAGTTTGACCTTACTCCTGATTTCGCTTATGTTGTTAATGTTCGCGCCGGAGCCGCTGAGCATGTTGTCAATTATCGTCACCTTTGCCCCCATGCCGGCGAGCGTGACCGCTATGTTGCTGCCTATCGCTCCCAGACCGCCTGTTATCAGGATTTCCCTGCCTTCATAACCGCTCATAAATATTCATCCAACCTTTCCCTGTAAAATTCAACAGTTCTTCTGATGCCGTCCTCGAAGCTGATTTTCGGATACCAGCCGGTGAAGTCCCTGAGTTTTTTGTAGTCGACAATCATGTCGCCCACATCTATCGCCCTCGCCTTCTCGGGCCAGGGAACAAATTCAAATTTGCCCTGCCTGCCTGTCACTTCCTTGACCCTTTCCATTACTATTTTCACCATGTCAATGAATTTTGTGGGCCTGTTGGAGCCGAGGTTGAAATAATTGCCGCTGGTCCGCTTCGTCTGCGCGGCGAGAATGAACGCGTCAACCACGTTGCCGACGTAGTTGTAATCTCTTACAAAGGAGCCGTCGCCATAAACCGCTATCGTCTCCCCGCACATTGCCTTTTTGATGAACATGTTAGTTATGCCGTACCTGCTGCTTTTTACGTCCTGCCTTTCACCGTATATGGTGGCAAGCCTCAGCGAAACCGTCCGCATGCCGTAGACCTTGTTATAAATCATCAGGTATTTTTCAGCCGCCAGCTTGTCGGCATCGTATACGGTTATGGGCGCATCCCTCAGATTTTCGGATATTGGAAGATTTCCCCTTTCAACTTTACCCACTTGCCCCGTCGTTCCCGGAAAAACTATTTTTGCCCTGTCGTTTACCTTCCTGCACGCCTCGAGGACGTTCATCACCCCCAGACAGTTCATCTTTATGTCATTCAGGGGATTTTCCATAGAGTTTATGTGGCTCGTCTGGCCCGCGAAATGGAATATTACATCCTTATCTTTCACTATTCTGTCCAGCATTTTCCTGTCTGTTATGTCGCCAAAAACCAGTTTGACGTCGTTTTTTATCTCCCTTATGTTACGGATGTTTTTGTTCGATTTTGAGAACAGCATTATTTCTGCGCCGAGGTCCTGCAATCCTATCGCCAGATTGCTTCCCAGGAATCCAAGCCCACCTGTTATAAGGACCTTCTGTCCGCGCATGCCCCTGATTTTATAGCCTTTCATCCGCATCCCGTATTCAAAATACCGCGGCCGTTTTTAAATTTATTTCTTAGCCTTCTTTTCGCGGTCCTTTATCAGTTTTGAAGCCACGAATAAAGAATTAAATGTTCCCGCATCGGTCCAGAAACCCTTTAAGAAATTGTAGTAAAGCCTGCCTTCGTTCATGTACATCAGGTTGACATCGTTTATTTCAAGCTCGCCTCTACCGGACGGCTTCAGCTTTTTTATCTTACCGAAGACCGTGTTGTCATACATGTAGAGCCCGACCGCGGAAATGTTGGTCTTGGGATGCTTCGGTTTTTCTTCCATGCGGACTATTTTGCCATCCTTAATTTCAACCACGCCGAATCTCCTCGGGTCCGAAACCCGCTTCAGGAATATCCTCGCTCCGCCTTTCTGTTTTTCGAACGCTTCGACATGTTTTCTTATGTTGTCCTCGAATATGTTATCTCCCAGTATCACAATGCATTTATCATCCCCGACAAACGTCTCGGCAAGAGACAGGGCCTGTGCTATCCCGCCCGACTCATCCTGAAGCTCATAGGTCAGTCTTACTCCCCATTCCCTCCCGCTTCCGAGCAACTTCAAGAAATCGCCGGCATGCTCTGGGCCGGTGACTATCAGTATGTCCTTTATGCCGGCATCTATAAGCGTCTTGAGCGGATAGTATATCATCGGCTTGTTGTATACCGGCAGCAGATGTTTGTTCGTGACTTTGGTGAGAGGGTATAACCTGCTGCCCGTTCCGCCAGCAAGCAAAATCCCTTTCATGTCAATTAATTATAGTTTTGTTTTATAAATTTACTTAAAATTTGAATATCAGAATTTAGTGATGAATGGATTTTTTAACCTGAAATATAAAATGTAAACCATGCACACGAAACCAATTATACTTACCCCTTTTCTTTTTAACCTTAATGATATTTATTTTATTAGAATTACCAGTTTCATGGGCAACATCCTTTCCAAGATTTGTCTTTAGATCCCATGAATCAAAAGTATGCTCACTGAATTCACGTTTTGCCATCGGGTCGGACCATGTTTCGTAATTATTGAATGGAACTTTGATTTCTATTATCGCGTCATTCTTGGATACCCTAAGCATCTCGTTGAACGTGAACACTAGGTCTTTGACATCCTGAAGCATGTAGTTACATAAGATAAATTCAAAACGATTATCTGGAAATGGAAATTTTTTGTCAGCATCAAAAGAAATATCAACCTTAATACCCCTTCCAATGTCTGCATTCACAAATCCATCCAGATATATTTTTCCGCAACCCAAATGAAGTTTGTTTTTGTTTAATATTTTTGGAAAATTTTGTTTCATTCTGTATTTTATTCGTGTCAGAATTTATAAGTTTTAACCAAAACTTAATCATTCTATAGTAAATGTCCTATCAACATTTAACCAAACTAATCAAATGGAATGGGATAACGTGGCGTTTGTTCTCAAAAGCGAGAAACGAAAAAGACTCTTGTTTCTTCTAGAAAAGCCAAAAACGCCTACACAGTTATCCAAAGCTATGGGTTCAAGCCTACCAAATATTTCCCTCAAACTCAAGGATATGCGGGATACAGGACTCGTGAAATGCATAAATGAAGAAAGTTTGAAGGGGAGGATATACGTTTTGACAGAAAAAGGTCGGGAAACGCTTGAGAAAATACGAGAAATGGAATGCAGTTGATATTATTTTTCATTCTATTTTGAAATGTAAAGTATTCTATGTAACTTACAATCCATTAAATGCAGAATTTAGGCCTTCTTTTTCGCGCTCAGAAAAAGCAGGGAAAACCACGACGGCGGCAGGACCTTTAATTTGCATGATATTTTGCCTACGTTGTAAAATTTAATATCCGAAAAACCTGCTTCCTTGAAATATTTTTCAAGAGTTGCCTTGTTAAAAAACGAGATGTGGAACGGGTATGAGTGTACTTTGTATAATTTCCCAAAAAGATATCCAGGCCTGCTTTTTACCGGAATGGAATTAACGACAGTAAGGAAAAACATCCCGTTAGGCTTTAAAATCCTGTGACATTCCTTCACAAATTCTTTGGGAAAATGCATGGCATGCAAAACGCCTATCGAAAAAGCCACGTCATAGGATTCGTTTTCGAAAGGATAAGGGAAGTCGTCCAAGTCATGCAGTATGGTGTTGAACGAATCCTTGTGCTTCACGAAGTCGACGCCGGTCACTTTTATTTTGTATTTTTCATGCAACCTTCTTATTAGGGAGCAGCTTCCGCTCCCGAAATCGATAACCGATGAGCATTTGTCAGCTTCTACCAGCCTGCTTACCATCTCGAATATTTTTTTGCCGCTCAGGTCATCCTGTTTACTTGTACCAAACTCTCCATATGTTTCCTCATACAGTTTTTTGGTCATTTTCTTGGATTCCATTACGACACCACATTTTACATAAAATTAAAGCTTCAAAGGCTTCCACCACCAACTGTTTTTCTTGTACCATTCCACAGTCTGCCTGAGCGCTTCCTCAAATTTAAATTCAGTTCTCCAGCCGAGTTTTTTGATTTTGGTGCTGTCTAGGGAATATCTAATGTCATGACCGGGCCTGTCTCTGACAAATTCTATGAGGCTTTCCGGTTTACCCAAGAATTTGAGTATCAATCTGGTGATATCGATGTTCATTCTCTCGTTATCGCCGCCGATATTATATATCTCACCAGTTTTTCCCTCATGCATGACAAGGTCTATGGCCTTGCAGTTATCTGCTACATGAAGCCAGTCTCTGATGTTTTTACCATCTCCATAAAGAGGAAGTTTTTTGTTTTGCATCGCATTTGTTATGAAGAGTGGTATCATTTTCTCAGGATGCTGGTACGGCCCAAAATTGTTGGAGCTCCTCGTTATCACCACGGGAACATTGTGCGTTATGAAAAAGGAACGGGCCAGCAGCTCTGCTCCGGCCTTGCTAGCCGAATAAGGATTTCGTGGTTCTAATTTATCGGTTTCTCTGAAAGATCCTCTTATTATTTGTCCGTAAATCTCATCTGTTGATATGTGAACAAATTTTTCTATGCCGAATTTTTTACAGGCCTCCATCAGCTGGTATGTGCCGAAAACGTCGGTCAGGACGAATGAGCCGGCATCGATTATCGACCTGTCGACATGCGTTTCTGCTGCGAAGTGAACGATAACATCGGATTTTTTAACAAGTTTTTCCACGATTTTCTTATCGCAGACATCTCCCTTTATGAATTTTATCTTTTTCAGATCCTCTTTCAGATTGTTCTTGTTGCCTGCGTAGGTGAGCTTGTCCAAAACTGTTATTTCATAAGCAGGATACTCTCTGATAATATGTTTTACAAAATTGCTACCTATGAAGCCGGCGCCGCCCGTTATCAGCAGTTTCATAAAAATCTACGTCCCAACCTTAAAATCTATTATTATGGATACTTTTGAATATTTCATATTCAGCTCAACCCATTAGCGGAGTATTCTTGTATATTATCTTTTTAAATTTGTTTTTAGCCTTCTTGAAAGTAGCTACAAACCCATAGGTTTCAATTTCGTTTCTAATGGCTTTTATATATTTCAACTTATTTTCATTTTCAATCAATTTTTCATAATTTTTTTCATAATATTTTTTCCCGTATTCAAGCGACCATTTATTCATTCTCCTGACGGTTTTTTTAGCATTTTTCTCAGATTGAATTTTCACAACAGGTTCTCTTTCCTGCAACGTTGGTATCATCTTATAATTAAGGTTCTTATTTTTAGACAGAACGAATTTCAATATCAAACCCTTCCTTCTATCTTTATACCAGATTCTCAACTTCCCATTATTTTCATAATTTATCCACCTACCACTATTGGTTGCGAACCACGGTGAGAACAGGAAGTTGGACAGGCTGTAAAAAATAAGGCCATTCTTGTATTTTTCAAAGCCCTGCAGGACATGCGGATGGTGGGCGAGGATTACGTCGGCTCCTGCGTCAATAATTTGGTGAGCTTCGGATATGATTTGCGGTGGAGGATAGTGAGAAAACTCATATTGCCAATGAATAGATAAAAATATATAATCAACACCTTTTCTTATTTTTTTGATGTCCTCATTAATAAATTTTAAATTATAAGGAGATATACCGGGTGAATTTTTCGTTGCGGCTATCGATCCTTCTTCAACCATTGGAAGTGCCCACGAATAGCCAAGAAAAGCAACTTTAATTTTATTAATCTCTAAAATAACAGGTTTTCTCGCTTCGTTTATATTTTTTCCTGCACCAACATGTCCAATTTTATTTTTTTCAAGAATTTTTATGGTTTTTTGCAGTGATTTCCAACCAAAATCCATCGTATGATTATTTGCCAGCGAAACAACATTAAAACCGGATTTTTTTAAATATTCTATGGATTCTCCCTTCGCATATAAAAGAGTTTTATTTGGTTCTGGTGGATCTTCCAATTTGCAAAGAGGAGACTCTAAATTACAAAAACAAATGTCAGAAGATTTGAAAATTTTATTTATTTCTTCCGATAAAAAAATATTTTTATACTTCTCAATTTCTTCTGATAACAAACCACCAGTAAACACGTCACCAACCGCGGAAATTGTGATTTCAGTCACGTATACTCTCACCCTCTATAAAAATTCTATACCACAATTCAAAAGTTAAAAGTATGCATATGAGCTGTGTATAATCCTTTTTATAATTCATATGATCGTTTATCATTTTCACAATAAACTTTCCATTAAAATATTTTCTCTTTATTGTTTTTTCATCCAAAAGAATCTTCATGACAAAATTTTTCAACTCTTTAGTTTCTCTGAACCATTTACCATAATCGGGATAATCGGACCCACCAGGTATGGATATTTTTCCATGTGTGTTAAATTCTAAAAATTTTTTAAATTTAGCATATTTATTTGTTATCATACTTGCAACAAATTTCGTGAAGTTAGAAGCATCGGCACTCATGTTCGTGTGATTATTTTTTATTTTTGCTAAGTCAGGATTTAACTTTTTAATCGATTTTATCTGTATTTTTCGATCCATTAATTTTTCTTTAGGTATAGACATTACAAAATCCATAAAATTGTAGTCATATGAAGGATTTCTAAACTCTGCTCTCCATCTAATTGCTATTAAAATGCTGCCAATTCTCCTTCTGCCTCTGTTTTCAATTTTGAAATAAAGTGCTGATGATGCACGTGATTGGAAATTTTTGATATATTTTTCAAACTCAGAATTGAAACTTTTATGCGCTTTATCAATTATGTCTCTATTTAATAGTTTAACCAGTTGTTCGCTTGGAAGAGAAACTTCTTTGTACATCATTTTTTTAAATGATTCTATATTATTTGTTTCAAAATAATTCTTCTTTATATAACCTCCGCCAAATATAGCATCCATCAAAAAACCATTGATTAGTATTTTGCCCTCAAGTTTATCGATTAGTGGTAGCATATTTATATTATCATAAATAGGATTCATCCCATCAGTTAGAAAAATACCTCTCTTTAGATATTTCAAAAATATCTCTGGAGTTAATTTTAATTGAACATTTTCTACATTGCATATCTTTGCTATTTTTTTTGCAATTTTAGGTGTTGCATCCATTCCATCAAAAACAAAGGTAAAGGTTTCAACTTGATTTACAATATCATTTTCAAATGAGCCCAAAACCAAACGCGAATCTAAACCACCGGTTAAAGCAACTGCAAGATTATCATTTTTATTAGACATTCTTTTGGTGGCGTCTTTAAATAAGGAAAGAGCAATCTCAGAGTATTTTTCATCAGAAAGATTGGTAGTTTTAAAATTTCCAAACTCATAATATTTTTTTACGAAAACTTTTCCATGCTTCCACTCTAAAACTGATGCTGGTGGCAGCAATACAATTTCCCTGAAAAATGTTTTATTTCCAAGTAACTGTCCGAAGTTCAGAAATTCTGCTATAGAATCTTCGTTTAAATCTCTTTTAAATGACGCATCCTCCAAAAAGGCCTTAACCTCAGAAGCAAAGATTAATTTACCATTTCTTTTAGCATAATATATTGGTCTTAGACCATAACGATCATTGACAATTAAAACCATTTTATTCTTTATATCCACTATAATTATAACATAAGAGCCATTCAATTTGTAAAAGGATTTTTCACCAAATTCCTCATAAAAATGTAAACAAAACTCAGCATCATTTTTAATTTTAAACTTATGACCATTCAGAATCAGTTTTTGCATTTCTCTTTCATAATCAAAAATTTCACCATCCATAAATATGCATAAATTTTTATTCTCATTGAAAATGGGTTGTGTCTCTGAATTTATTATACCTAAGTGCACTCTTGCGATTGCAAATTTCCCATCAACATATTTATCAATTTTGTACCATTTTTCATGCCTGATTGAATTATACATGCGGTTAAACAGATTTTTTTGAGATTTATTTATAACCCCTTCTTTATGGATTATACCAACTATTCCCGCCATGTTCTATGTATATTATGAAGAGATTTAAAAGTACGGAGCAATAATATCCCATATCTTAAAATTAGGCATGAATTGCGATATTTATCGCCATTTTCCACTGATTAAAAATAAATGATGTTAGAAATACATAATTGTTTTCTATGAATTTATATCGATGATTATTAACATACATAAATCTAATAATTCAATTCATCACGAATTCCATAATAACTTTTTTCATACGCTACTCTTATTTCTTCAAATTTGTAGCTTTTTTTCATCAAATTAATTAATTTTTTGGTATCCACAGTTTTTATCCTTTCAAATTTTTTTCTTTCATTCAGGATTAATTTGATATCTTTCAAAATCTGCACGAAAGCTCTTAAACGCGGTTTGACTGTTTTTATATCAGTTATCATCCCGCCAAAATTTTGTATTAAAACCATGAAAGTATATAGCAAGGAATGATACCAATCAAGTAACTTTAAATAAGTATAGATTCTATTTTTGGTTTTTTCATAAGTCCAAATAGGATTATTTTTATGCGTACCTCCACCGTAATGAAATACTAATGAATTAAAATCGCAAAGAACGGTATATCCGCACAGAACAGCTCTCCAACAGAGTTCGGTGTCTTCCCAAAATAGAAACGTATAGTCACTGAAAGGGCCTATCTTATCAAATAGACTACGCCTTAAAAGAGTGGCCGTGACCGAGACATGTGAAAATTTACCAATTCGTTTTAATGCAGGATATTTTTTACGAAAATCGTTCATTATAACTTTTGTTATTTTATCGTCATTCCATGAAACCTTTCCTTTGTAATAATCATACAAACCTTTGCGTATAATAAAGGAAGATACTATACCAATTTTTTCATTATTTTCTGCAGTTTCAACGAGTTTAGAAAGCCAAGATAGATAAACAATTGTATCATTATCCAATAAAACAACATATTTACCATTGGTTTTTTTGATTCCTATGTTAGATGCACCGGCGAAAGCATAATTTTTTTTATTTTCGATAACTTTCACATTTGGAAATTTTTCTTTAATCATTTCTACACTTTTATCGTTTGAGTGATTATCAACTACCACAACTTCATAATTCGGATATTTTGTATTTTTTTTGATCGATTCCAGACAGTTTTTCAGATATTCCTTACCATTATAATTTATTATTATAATCGAGACTTTTGGATTTTTCATAATCACACTTCACTGGTTTTAAAATGACAAATTTAAACTATAATTTTTTTCATCTGGCTCTAAACTTTCTATTTTTGATATAATGCAAACTATAATACAACGAAGGACTCATGAAACAACCCTCTGTGCATGCACATCCTTTAGGAACTTTAGGACGTTTTTTCCACAACTTTCTAAAATTGAAATTTGTTTCTTTAAGATTACCAAACGGTTTGACAAGTTCACATATCGATATATCACCATTAGAATAAATTACACCTGCAAAATTACCCGCAACACAATTAAATTTAAATTTTCTATCAATGATATCAAACTTTCTTTTCATCATGTAATTTCCGAAAGCATATTTCTTTTCATCATGTAATTTCAAAAATTTTTTGTTGAATATTGGAGGTTTAATATAAGGAATTCTCGGATTACCTCTTACAATATCGCCGTAAAAAGGCAAATTTAGTTTTTTAACCGTATGCTCTGATAATTTTAAAAGTTCATCTTCGTCGGTTTCATTTGTTAGAGTAGCACAAATATGAACATTTATTCCATTTTTTGTCAACAATTCCACAGTTTTATATGCCTTCTTAAAAGTGCCTTTCACACCCCTTATCCAATCATGCGTTTTTTCGAATCCATCAAGCGAAAGAAAAATATCAAGTTTGGGAACAAACTTTTTCATCTCTAGACATCTTTTTAATATTATATCAGTCAAGGTACCATTAGTTGAAATTGTTACACTTTCAGTTTTATTATTCAATACAAATGTTTTAACAATATCAACTATATCATCGCGGAAAAATGGTTCACCGCCCGTTATGTGTAAATTTTTTAGAGGATATACCAAAGATTTAGCAATCTTTTCATACTTTTCCAAACTCATTTCCTGTGGTTTCCGATCCGCTTTCCACCAAAAACAAAACCTACATTTCAAATTACATCTATCAGAAATGAACACAACCAATGAAAGTGGTGTTTCCAAACCACATTTTATTCTAATATAATCTTTTGCATATCCGAAAGCATTTTTAATTTTCATCTTCTCAATATCTTATATTTCAATAAACCATAGAATATTCCTATTATGTGAAAAATATTTCCGATTATAATATATAATTTATTGGTTAGTTGTTTTTTCCATGGATATATGACATTGCCCCATTTTCTTTCAACTTTTAGACGTTCAGATCCGAAATAAAATTCTTTCTTTAAACGATTAAGTCGTGTTCCGCCACCACCCATATGATAAACACACGCATTAGATATGTTAATCACTTTAATCCCCTTCTTTTTTGCTTGTATGCACCAATCTAGATCCTCATGGGCAGCTCTTTTGAAATTCTCATCAAAATTTATCTTTTTCATCACATCTCTATGCACTAAAACATTACAGGTTGAAACTATGTGGCTTTCACCGAATTCAAATCTAGACTGAGGACCACCTATTATAGCATTCTTCATTCTATTGTCCATAAATTCTTTCAGCCAATTCGAGGGAATTGTGATATCATCATCTATGAAGATTATCCATTCTCCCCTCGCTTTCTTAAATCCATCATTGCGTTTTTTCGCGACTGGATCATCGTTATCAATCACTATTGTTTCAAAATTTTTATAGGTTTGGTTTTTCAATTGTTGTTTTATGCGTTCTAGATGTTTAGAATTCTTCATGCAAGCTATTATTATGGAGACTTCAGGATTTCTAGATTTCATTTATATCACTCAAATTCACGTTTCATTCCATATTTAATAATACCAAATATTTCACCAACAAGAGTTATGAAATTGTATAGCATTGATACCAATATGAATTTCTTAGAATATTTGAGTGTCATTAATGGTAATAAAAATAATTTAAAAAAAAATAAAATTTCCTTACTTGATAAAAATTTTATTTTTTTTCTAAATTTTACACCTTCTCTACCGTGCATAAAAGCCCTTCTGAAAACACCTTTCCATGTCGAAGAATGCAGGTGCACTACGCCAATTTTAGGGTCGTATAAGATGTTGTAGCCCAAATCACGTATGCGATAACAAAGGTCATAGTCCTCGAATGACGGATATCTGAACTGCTCGTCGAAGCCTTTCACCTTTTCGAACACGTCTCTTCTGATTGCCATGTTGCACGACGGAAGCGCTTCTATTAAGCGCTTTTTGTCGCCATATAACCTGTCTCTCCGATTTTGCTCAAATTTTTCGCTCAGCGTTTCAAGGGAAAAAGGCACTAGCCCGCCTCCAACCATCGCTATGTCCTTTCCGAACCTTCCAAGCATTTCTTTTATCCAGTTTTTCGGGACGATGCAGTCGGAATCGGTGAAAAATATGAAATTGCCTGAAGAATTGCGGAAGCCATTATTGCGCGTCGCTGCAGGGCCACGATGTTCCTGTTCTACTAACCTTATTTGTCTATATGATTTTATTATTTCCTTGGTCATATCCTTGGAGCCGTCATCAACGAAAATTATCTCGAGTTTGTTTTTTGGATAATCTAAGTCAAGAAGCGATTCGATGCATCTTTTCACGGTTTTTTCGCTATTGAAGACTGGAACGATAATAGAAACTCTTTCCAATTTAATCACCATAAAATTCGCGCCTGAAGTAAACGGGGTCAGTTATTTTTTTACCGGGCTGCGGCTTGAGTTCACCTGTTCCTATTATTTTCGCATAGGAGCGTTCAAGGCCGTCACAGATGTTGTAGAACTTGCACTTGCCGCATATATCCTTCGGTTTTACATATGTGTTTCTCCTGTAGGCGAGGAAAACGTCCTCAATGTAATCCTTCCAGTTTAATTTGGGTGATGGCCTGAATTTGAAGGTACCTGAGACGATAAAACCATAATGCTTCAGCGTGTTTTTGAAATCCAGCGGATCGCCGAACCTGCTCAGCAGGCGCTGGGACCATTCAAAAGAATCATATATTTTTTGCGGATAATCACAGACATATTTTTCATATCCGAGCATGAAGCAGAATGGTATGTATCTTACATTTATGTATTTGACATGACTCTTCATCATGTCTATTGCCTTTTTCAGGTACGGTGAAGCAATCGAATATTTGACAGAGAAGTCCTTGGCCACTTTTTCCGCGCAGTCCCAGTCGTTGAATAAAATGAAGTTTGACTGCAATGGTTTCATCTTTATGAAAATTTTTGCATGGTCAGCGAGGTTTTTATAGTTTGCCTTGGTGACAGTCGTGTTGGTTCTGAACCTTATACCGAGTTCCTTTGCGTTTTCCACTGATTTCATCAGCTTTTGAAACGAACCCTGAACCTGGGTCAGCCAGTCGTGATTCTTTTCGTCGTACCCATGAACTGAAAACAATATTTCATTCAATCCCGCGTCTACACATTCCTTTAAAAAATCCATGTCAACGAACTTCTGGCCGTTCGTGAGGGTGCATATCGTTCTGAAGCCGCTTTTTTTGGCATATTTTACTAGTTCCACAAAATCCTTCCTCATCGTCGGCTCACCGCCGGAGAAATCGATATGCTCCATGCTGTATTTCTTTGCAAAATCCATCTGCTTCTTTATGTTTTCGGTTGTCCTGTCCTTGTGAAGGCCTATATAATAGCAAAATCTGCAGCTTACGTTACACGTCATCCCCGTGAATATTCTTATTCTCTTTACGTATTGCATAGTTCCTTTTAATGAAGTCTTTTTTTAAATTGATTTATCATATTTCATTTTTCTCGCCACATTCGTTTTAGGGTTCAAAGCCCATATGTTTATATATTTTACGTAAATGTTTAAACATTTTATAGAAAAGTTTATAAATAACCTCTGCAATTAAAAAATAATGAAAATATTTTTTATTTTTTCGGTTTTGGCGTTCTTCTTAATAGCGGGAAGCGTTTATGCGTATCCGGGTGATTGGCCGAATTCCGATTGGCAATACGCAAAGATGATAAGTGTCTATGAAAATTCAGGCAATGATCTGACAGATTACCAGATTTTGCTGGAAATAGACTATAACGATTCAATGCAACCGGATTTTGATGACTTGAGATTCACTTACTACAATGCAAGCTCTATTCAGGAGTTCGAAATTCCCTATTGGATACAGGAAAAAATCGACGGAAATTATGCAGACGTTTGGATCAAAGTGCCATTCGTCCCTTCGAATTCGAATGCAACAGTGATAATATATTATGGCAACGAAAACGCCGAGAGCAAGAGCAACGGGAGCAGTGTATTTCCCTTGTTTGATGATTTCAACGACCTCAATCAATGGACCATAGTTGAAAAATCTCCGGGCTCTGAAATATCAATTTCTAATATTTATAATAAAACTGGTGAGACGTGTGTTAAGATATTTGGGAATTCCGATGGGAAGGCCGTTTTAAAAAGAACAGATATACCACATCCTTCATATATTTATGAAATCTATTTCTACGACACAAAAGAAAATTTACCAGAAGACCAGATACAGACATTTGAGACAGATGCGGATGAACCAGGAGGACAATTTAAAAACGTAGGTGTCGGTTATTTTGAAAGTAGCAATGTCAAAAATTACACAGCAAGATATGGTCTCATTCTAAATAATTATGATACAAAATTTCCATCAACATTAGGCTGGCACTTATTCGGGATATACTGGAATGGCACGAATTATTTCATTTACATAGATAATAAATTAGTTTCAAAATCCCCAGATGCTTGGGAATATGGATTGTTACATCCATTAAGAAGTGTGTTTGGAGATTGGTGGGGTCCACAGAAATCAACCTTCTACTGGGACACATACAAAGTAAGGAAATTCACGCCAAGCGAGCCGACGTATATCATAACAGATTTACCGCCACCCGAGCCACCTGAACCTCAAGTTCCAGAGCCAACGGATCGCTCCTTGATTCTTGCGAACTCCGACTGGAAAAACATAATTTCAGCGACGCCGACAAGGCTTCCGGTCATAGTATCGGATTCGCTGACCGCTGAAGTTGAAAAATTCATAAATGAATACGGACCGGATTACATCTACACCCTCGGCTTTTCCTTGGACTTGAATAATTCATATGAAATCCAGTATACCCAGATACCGGAACTCTTCTTCCCTGATGTGACCCAAGCGGTTTATGCTGCGGATAAAACAAAGGCAATACTAGGATCTAATCTAGCATATTACCTCGGCTTACCAATCATTTTTGAGCAGGACCTGCACTATGAAATTATTGATATTGAAAGCAAAACCATCGAAGACATCCAGGACCTTTACGTCCAGAAACTGAAGGAAAACGGGGACAACACGGATTACCTCGTGCTCGCGAATTTCGACAGCGCAGAGAGCGAAATAGCTGGTTATCTGGCTGGGATTAGAAGAGGGTTCATCATACCCATCTTCAACAGCAGTTCATGGCATGCACTCGAACAGATAAAGGAGAGCATCGCATATCTGGGAAGCAACGGGATGTTTTCTGAATCACTGGACTACAAGAAAGGCGGACCATTGTATCTTGCGATTCTGGGTAACGGAAGTTCGGTTTCCTTCTGGAAGATTCCTGACATCGGCTCTGAGATATTCGATGACAAGGACGGCGATTTCATATACTCGGATATCATGTACGGCGACGTCAACAGGGACGGCAGGTTTGAACTGGCGACAGGCAGGCTGGACGGGCTGACCAGCAAAACGACGCTTAATCTCGCTAGGCAGAGACTCCCGGTCGGGAACAAAGCAGTCCTCATAGGAGAATACAGGCATGGGAAGTTTGCAGACATGCTTTTTGCCTTCGGAGGAATGTCGCAGGTCTTAATCTTGGACAAAATGATTCTGAAAAGCATGGAAACGGAAAGGATAGTTGAGAAGAGAATCGATGCGCCAAGAATAAACGGCGACATGGACGACCTGCTCAAGGACGTCGCCAAAATAGCCGTAAGCGAAAGGCTCGGCCGGATATTTGGCTGGTTCTGGAAGCTGCCGTCCTTTGCAGATTTGGGCATCACTGTGATGTATTCACTTTTCGAGTTTGACTGGGACCCCTGGCTTTCGCATCCTGGCGGTTTCCCGGATCATCTGCCCGTCATTGACGGAAATCTTAACGAGCATTTCCACGATGCGGATGTCGTCGGCTATTTCGGGCTGGGCGACAAATACTGGACAATACCACCAGAAGACAGAAACTGGCTTGAATTATATTTAAATACATATGGCCGCTCAACCAATTTTACTGAAATAAACTTTTCAGGTTTCCTTTATGATGACCATGACATTTCGGCGGAGTCGGAAATAAAGAGGCAGGTCCAGGCGCAGGGCGGCGAGGTGCTGGGCTCCTCAGGCGTGATACACGACCCTTACACGACCATCACATCGGCGTCATTTTTCAACGGCTTGGAGTCCGGAAAATCTTTGGGCGAAGCCTTCAGTGATGTGATGAACGTCAATCCCGCTGACCGTTCGATCGCAGCCGTATTGTATCCTTCACATCCGTTAACCAAATCAAACGCATATCTTTGCGTCAAGGATCTGATTGAACGAATACTTTTCGCCGATCCTGCATACAAGCCAGTGAGCATTCGGGCCAAGACCGTCGCCACGGAACAGAGCTTTTCCGTGACACCGTCAGGCTCTTTTTCAATAACCGCGGATGTGAAAAGCAATTACACCATACAAAACAGGAGCCTGACCGTTTTCAATGCGGATTCATATCTGACGGAGCAGGAAAGGCCGGTGATACCAGTTTTCGTCAGGGAGTTCGTCTTGCCGACGAATTCCATCTTGGAATCAGTAAAAGTCAAACCGGCGTATTTGCGTGAGCGCGGCCTCGAAAAGAACATAATTTATAACGATTCATATTATACCAATTACACCGTGCTTCTGATAGATTGCATGTCAGAGCTCGGCCTCGGGAACGAGGAACCGAGCGAGCATGACGAAGCGAAACTGGTCGCGTGCATAAAGGAAAAAGCAGAGCCGGTCATCGCATATCCTTACCCAAACGAAACATACTGGTTCACAACCCAGGAACTGCTCGACGACAGGCAGATCGTTTATGTTTACTTGCCTGCGATTATTCATGATAACAGGTTCGTATCACGCGTCTTGGAAGAAGCAGAGATAACCGTGGAATACGATGCGCAACTGGAAATGGACGTAGAAACGAATGATATAGGCCTCGACCAGGATGAAAACCTGCAGGTAATTTTATTCAACCAGGGAGAGGAGGTTTCAGGCGAACTATTCATATGGGCAGACGGAAACAACGATTCCTGGGATTTCAAGGAAAACGTGACAATACCTTTCAATTCCTCAGTAGCAAGAGAATTTTCATTCAAGCCAAGCTATAAAGGCACGTATTCGGTCAAAGTACTTTTCGTTTCTGAAAGCATAACGATAGGACCAAGGAACTCCTACTTCAAGGTCGGCGGCCTGGATTTCGAATTAGGCAAGAAATTCGTGCCGCAGGAGGTAAGGCTGTTCAGGAAAAAATATTTCCCGCCTATTAACTTCCCCGAGATCAGGATAAGAAGCACGGATGTTATGAACATCACCTCAATCGAAATCAGCGATGCAATGCCCGCTGGCTTCCGCGTGCCCGGTTACAATTCGTTCAGAAGAATTGAAACAGAAGGGGAGACTTTTGAAACCGATGAAAGAATCCCTGTCTTCGTTTTCCTCGCTTCCGAGAAAGGAAAGGGACACGGCTTGTTCGGCAAAAAACTCAGAATGCTTAAAAGGGAATATTACAACGCAAGCATTATCGATGGCAGGGTTTTCATAAAAACCGAAGATTTTTCCAGAACCAATTTCGGAAGGGATATTGGTAAAGAAGACGTGCTTGTGATAAAATATCTAATTCTGAGCGACAAGGCAGAGAGTCAGGACAGCCTTACGACCGAAACGAACGCTACCGCATTTTCCGGCGAGGTTTCATTGGAGAAAGCCGTCCTTGCGGAACTCAGAGTCAAGTGAACTTCTTTATCAGGTCGCGCAGGAACTTTATCTTCAGGCCGCTCTTGTCTTCTATTGCCTTGAGGATCATTATGTCCTCCTTGCCGAGGCCCCTGAAGACGAGCAGCAGGAGCGCGTAAAGAGCCACGAAAACAATGAACATCGGCGCCAGCACCCATATGGTAAGCTCCGCAAACATGACCTTTGTTGAGAAATACACGGCCAGTATTGATATGACGCCCGCGGCCAGCGAATTTAATGTGTGTCTGTTGAAAGGCAGGTGGCCGGAGAAAAGGCGCGCCTCGTAGATTACCATGGCGGTGTACACTGCGAGGGTTATCAGGTTGGCCGTGGCCGCGCCGTCGATGCCATATATTGGGATGAGGATGTAGTTCATGGCGATGCCTATCGCCAGGCAAACCCCCGAATTCAGGATGAAGTATTTCGTCTTCTCGTAAAGGCTTATTATGTTGCCGGAGAGCATGCCCATGGCGAATATGAAGCATGCGATTGAGAGGATTCTGAGGCTGTTGCCGGCGACGATGTATTCCGCCCCGAAAAGCGTGTTTATGACGGCGTTGGGATACATCACGAACAGCAGCAGCAGCGGAAGGTTTATGTAGAAGACCCATTTGGAGACGGTGCTGTAGACAGTCCCTATGTTTTCGCCTTTATCCTTCGACAGGAGCTCGGATATCACCGGAAGGAAAAGCGCTCCGAGGGCGCTGGGTATCATGAAGAGGAACTGCGCAGTCGGCACCGATGTCTGGTAAAGGCCCACATCGAAAGAGGACTTCAGTGAGCCAAGCATGATGGTGTCCACCTTTGTCATCACGTTCCACATGACGCCGAAGACCACCAGGGGAAGCGAGAATGCAAGCAGCTTCCTGTTCATGTTTTCTGCCTTTATCCTGCTGCTTATGACCGGATACACCATTTTTTCAGCAAAAACAAAGGCTAGGACGCCGGCCATCACGTAACCCATCATGTAGCCGGCTGTGGCTCCCGCGAGGCCGAAGCCCAGCAGCATTGACAGGGAAAGGAATATGAGAGTGAACAGGGGCCTTCCCACCGACCATGAATAAGCGTCGTATTTTATCATTTTGAAGCCGATCATCAGCGAGGAAAACATTTTATAAATCACATAAAACGGCAGAGTCAGCGAAAGTATTCTTATGACCACCGAAAGCGAAGGGTCGTGGAAAACCAGAACCGATATCTGGTCGGCAAAGATGAAGAGCGCCAGGAACACGATTATCGAGAAGGGCAGCGAGATTTTAAGCGATGAAATCACAGAGCCCCTGACCTTGCGCATGTCGTTTTTGGCCAGATAATACGGCACGTACCTCTGCACGCCGCCCTCGAGGCTCAGGGTTATCACGCCCATTATTATCGACACTATGGAAATCGCCAGGAAAAGGAGTCCATATTCCTCGGGTGTCAAAGCCCGCGCAAGAACCAGCCTCATCAGGTAGAGCGCCAGGTTGGAAAATATGAGCGCGGCAAGGCTTATGCCCGCGCCCTTCACGACGGTTTTGAGCGCGTCCTTGGAGGCATCGTCCTTGCTCATGCAATAGAATTGAGATTCTCTGAATAAATATTTGCAACAGAATCAGCAATTTCCGCTAAACCATTCGATAGTCTTTTTCAGGCCTTCATCGAACCCGATTCTCGGCTCCCACTCCAGCTTCTTTCTGCTTTTGCTTATGTCAGGTCGCCTGCGTGCAGGGTCATCCTGCGGCAAAGGCCTGAAAACTATCTCGGATTTTGATCCTGTTATCTGTTTGATGTTTTTCGCCACGTCTATTATCTTCCTTTCATCGGGGTTGCCCAGATTGAACGGCTCTGCGGCGAAGCCGGATTCCATAAGCCTGACTAGGCCGTCGACCATGTCAGAGACGTAGCAGAAGCTCCTGGTCTGCTTCCCGTCGTAAACGGTTATCGGTTCGTTTTTCAGCGCCTGCGTTATGAAATTGGGTATAACCCTTCCATCGTTGGTCCGCATCCTCGGGCCGTAGGTATTGAAAATTCTCGCTATCCTGACATCGATGCCGTGGATTCTGTGGTAAGCCATGGCCAGCGCCTCTGCGAAGCGCTTGGACTCGTCGTAGCACGAGCGCGGGCCGACGGGGTTGACGTGTCCCCAGTAGTCCTCGTTTTGCGGATGTTTCTCCGGGTCGCCGTAGACTTCCGACGTGGAAGCGAGCAGGATTCTCGCTTTCTTTTCATTCGCCAGGTCGAGCATGTTTTTCGTACCGAAAGAATTCGCAAGCATGGTCTCGATCGGAAGCTTCTGGTAATCGACCGGCGAGGCAGGCGATGCAAGGTGATAAAGCTGGTCGATCTTGCCGCTTATTTTAAGCGGCCTTGAGACGTCGTGCTTCAGAAAAGTGAAATTGTGATTTTTCGTGAGATGCTTCACGTTCTCGGCCTTGCCCGTTATCAGGTTATCCACGCAAATGACTTTGTCGTTCCCGCCTTCCAGCAGCTTCTCGCATAGGTGGGAGCCGATGAAGCCCGCTCCTCCCGTGACGATGATGGTCTTACCTGCCATTCTCTTCCTCGCTCTTCTTGACGAACTCCATCATCCTTTCACGCTCTTCGTAATGCTTTTCCATATCCATGATGCTGCCCATGAATTTTTCCGTTTCCCTGACAGTATGCCATTTGCCGATGTCGAGGTATTTGCCCTTGAGAATGAAGCCGTTTATCCTCTCGCCTTTCCTTAGCGCAAGGGCCATCGCATCGGTAAGCTGCACCTCGTTTTTTATGCCAGCCGGCGTCTTCTCAATGTAGTCGAAAATCCTGGGTTCGAACACGTATGCTCCGCAGAGCGCGTAGAACTTCCCCCCGGTCTTCAGACGTTTTGCATCGCCCTTTGACGGCTTTTCGACCATCCTTGCTATCCTGCCTTTGCCTTTTTCAAGGCTTGCGAACTTCGCGATGCCGTAGCCAGCGACGTCGCCGACCTCGAAGAGCATGACCGTCGCGAGCGGTTTCTCTTTCCTGTGGTATTCTATTAGCTCGTTTATTTCCTTTTTGGGCTCTATGAAGGAGTCGCCGAGCAGCGTGACGAACGTCCTGTCTATCCATTTCTTGCCCTGGAGTATGCTGTGGCCAAGCCCACGTCGCATCATCTGGTAAAGATAGACGACGTTGACCCCGAAGAACGAGCCGTCGCCTATGTAGTCCATGAGCGCGCCCTTCTGGTAGCCTACGACCACGTAAATCTTTTTGACGCCGCCGATCTTCAGGTTCTCTATGGTGTGCTCTATCACGGCCTTGCCGAATATGGGGTACATTTCCTTGGGCACTGCGCGGGAAAAGGGGTATAGCCGTGTTCCTATGCCCGCTGCAGGTATCAGACCGACGATTTCTTCCATGAGGTCACCTTTTTACATGCTTTATTTCCTTTGCTTTCTTCTTTCGCCCTTTCGGTTTTATTAATTTGTGGGGGCGTTTTAAAAGCGTTTTTTCAAGCTTTCCGGCCCAGTAGAGCCAGGCAATCCATAGGGCCAGGACAAGCGCGATAAGGCCCGCCTGCCACAGGTAATTGTGCAGCGTCATGGCGAGTTCGAAGCCATACGCGTTCCAGACGAGTATCATGAGCAGGATTCTTGCAAGGTTGCCGGCGTAGAGCGCAGGGATGCCGGCGGCCAGGCCCCAGAACCGTTTTTTCACCCCAACCCGCGGCACTGCGCAAATCAGCGCCGTCAGCAGCAGCATGCTTTTCCAGCCCGTGCAGTCTTCGGAGATGAAGAAGAGTATCCCGTCGGCCCTTATCAGGAAGCCGTCCTTCGACACCGCAAAGCCAAGCGCCTGAAGGAGCGCCTGCGCGTTCTGGCTTACCATCTCCTGGAGCGGCAGAAGGACGTTCTGGAAGGAGAGTATTGCCCAGAGCGGTATGGCGAAGGCCAGGAGCTTTAGCAGGAACAGCAGCGTTTCGAAAAGCCTTTTCTGCCTCTTGTCGAACCTGATTCTGGCGCGCATCAGTATAATCTTGAAGCCCGGATATTAATTTGATTTTTTAAAACAGCTCAGCATAATCCAATGCATGAGATTCGAATTGCAAAGACAGATGCTCCACGTCTCAGGCATCGTCTTCGTCATATTCGCGCAGTTCGTGGGAAGGGTGGCGAGCATCGTTTATTTCTTCCTCATCTCGCTGTTCTTCTTCCTTTATGCATGGTACGTCAGCAGTGAGGGGAAGAAGCTCGAAAGCTTCCTGGGACGGTTCGAATCCAGGTTCAGGGAGTTCACCCTGAAATTCGAGAGGAGCGAGGCGAGCCCGTTCGCGGGCGCGTTTTTCTTTTACACCGGGTGCACCCTCGCCTTTGTTTTCTTCCCGTTTCACATCGCCTCGGCCGCGTGCGCGATGCTCGCGGTCGGCGACGCGCTCTCGACCTTAACAGGCAAAAAATTCGGGAAGCACATGATAGGCAGCAAGAGCCTCGAGGGCTCGCTGGCGTGCTTCGTGGGTTCGCTGGCCGCAGGCGCGTTTTTTGTCAACCCGTATCTTGCGCTTGCCGGGGCCTTTGCGGCAGCGGCCGCCGAACTCGTGCCCCGCATCGACGACAATCTTACAATCCCGCTGGCGTCAGGCCTTGTGATGTTTACGGTGGCGCTGATTTGAAGCGGCTGCTAGCCCGCCATCGATTTCTGGCCCTTTCTCGTGACAAAAAGCTCCGTTATCTGCTCGACCAGCTTCGGTTCGGCTGCCATTATCTCCGTCGCCGTCACGACGCCTATGAGCACGCTGTTCTCCACCACGGGCAGCCTCTTTATGTTGTTCGCTACCATTATCTCCGCCGCTTCCTCAACTTCAATTTCCGGAGAAATAACGATGACCTTTCTCGTTACTATGGTTTCGAGCTTGGCGTCCAGTATGGCTTTCGTGCCGGTCGCTATCCTTTTTACGAAATCCCACTCGGTGACTATGCCGATGAGCTTTTCCTTGTGCGTCACTATGAGGAACTTCGTGTTGTGGTCCACCATGCTCTTGGCCGCCTCGAGCAGGGTTGCGTCCGGGTCGACCGTTATCACGTTCTTGCTCATTATCTCTTTTACCTGCATGTTATCTATTTATCCTATTGGCTGAACTGGTATAAATTAGAGCGTTTTTCCTTTGCGCCTGAAAATTATAATCAAAATTATAATCACTCGGCGGTGGCTAAAGATTTTTAAAGCTGCGAAAAAAGATAGATAAATTAGAAGAGGCGATGGTTGGTTGATATGGCATTCGATGCGCAAGAACGGATAAATCAGCTTTATGGCCCAATGGAGCAGGAAGCAGTTAAAAAAGCAATGGAACATGTAAAAGCCGGAACAGCTGAAGTAAATGAAACTCTATCCAGAAACACCGGCATACCACCCTATCATTTTTCCGAAGGTCCAAATGGCGTTTTCCTTATGCCGGAGCCAGAAAGCGAAGAATACTTCAAGCTTGGACGTGGAAATGAGGTTTACAGAATTCCGAATCTTTTCAAAAGCGGTACAATGGGAATTTATGTGGAAGCAAAAAACAGAAAAAAATTCATAGGCATAAAGCCGAAATTTTTGGAAGGGCCCTACAATAAGGAGAAGCTCAATGAATACAAGGAAGCGATCTATGTGGCAAGACTTCTCCGCAAAAAAACAAAGATAGGATCAGATGAAAGAAACTTCCTTAATGATTACATAAGAATCGCTAAAGAGGAGATAAGACTGATGGAAAATCCTCGGAAGACAGCAAGATACGTTTTAACACACGAACCAACGCATCATGCGCTCTCGGCCATAGGGGTGGCTCAAAAAATTAGCACGGAGATGAATGAGGCCTTTACAGAGAACATCGCAGAGGATATCAGAGGTTATTCTCTGTTGGGCCCTGGGGCATACTATACGGCACTGAAGAATTGGGCAAGAAAAACCTTTGGCGGAAAGGATGGCATATATCAAAAGATAGGAAATCTTGCAGAAGTCCCCGGTTTTTAGTTAAAAATTGGCCATGTTTAAACATTTCCTGTGACATAGTTATCTATTTCTATGGGCTCGGCCAATAATTAATTATAGGAAGATGGCAGATATGCTTATCCGTAAGAAGAGCCTCAAAATCCAGGAACGTTTAGGGATGAGAATAGGCATAGCCTACGGCAGCTCAAGGATTCCGGTGGTGAAGAAGCCGAGCGAGGCGCTCAGCGTCCTCGAGGACCTGTATCGCGTGGGCTTCCGCGCCTTCCTGCTGCCGAGGCAGCTGTTCGACAACGTAAAGGACGTTTCAGCGCTTTACAAGGAGCACTACACGAACCTGCTCAAGATAAAGACCATAGCAAGCAAATACAACATCGAGCTCTCCATACACAACAACTCGTTCCCGGAAGAGCCGATGCTCGACAACGCGCTCAAGATATACTGCAACATAGCGAACGTCATGGACGCGAAAACGCTCGTCGTCCACCCGACCTTTTATCCGCGCATGCCGCAGAACCAGGCGCTGAAGCTGAGCGTCTACAAGATAAACGAGATAGTGAACGAGATGAGGATACGCTCGAGGTTCGGGATAGAGACGACGGGCAGGATAGACGAGCTGGGAAGCGTCGAGGACGTCGTGGACATGGTGAAGCGCACGACTAGGACGGAGCCGGTCCTCAACTGGGCGCACATACACGCGAGAGACCGCGGCCTTCTCACGCACGAAACCGACTTCAGGAGGATAATCGACAAGGTGCGCGCCGAGGTAGGCCAGCACTGGCTGAACGACGCGTATTTCATCTTTTCCGGCATTTCGTACGACCGTAATGGAGCGCTGCAGCACAAGCCGCTCGCGCGCTCCGAGATGAAGCTGGAGCACCTGGTCAAATCGATACAGGCCATGAGCATAAAGGGGACGCTCATCTTCGAGACGCCGAACCGCGAGAAGGACATCGTCGACATCCTGCACGAGCTCGCCGACATGGTAAGATGATTTTCGCAGGGTGCAGGAAGGGGAAGCATGATAATAACGATTTCTGGGATGCCTGGCTCTGGCAAGACGACCGTCGCGAAGCTGCTCGCCAAAAAGCTGCGCATGAAGTTTTACTCCATTGGCGATTTGAGAGGGCGGATGGCGATGGAGAGAGGATTGACGCTGGAACAGCTGAACGAGATAGGCATGAAGGAGGCCTGGACCGACACGGAAGCGGACGAATACCAGAAAAAGTTGGCTGAAAAAGAGAATGATTTCGTCATAGAAAGCAGGCTCGGCTTCCACTTCATTCCGCAGTCCCTTAAAATCTTTCTCGATGTCGACACGATGACCGGGGCCAAGAGAATTTTCAATGACCAGCGGCCCGACGAAAGAAAGAAGGACACGCTAAGCGAGGCGCTCGAAGCGATAAGGAAAAGAACAGAAAGCGATCGCAAGAGGTACAAAAAATACTACGGCATAAACGATTTCACCGATAAATCTCATTACGATGTCGTCATCGACACGACCCGCCTCGCTCCGAAACAGGTCGTCGAGAAAATCCTGGAAATGATAAAAAAGCTGAAGAAGTAATCACGTCTTTATCTTGCCTTTGAGTATTCTGCCCGCTTCCTTGATGAACTTCCTGACGTATTCCCTGTGCATGAGGATGTCATTCTTCTGGAGGTCGAGGATCTTGCCGTCTTTGACCAGCTTCTTCATCTTGCTCAGCTCGTTGAAGACTTCGAGATACGTATCGGCGACGAGGCCCGGCTTCACGACGTAGGTCTCGAAATACTCGCTCAGCTTCTCCTCCCTTTCCGGCGTCTTGTCCATCGACTTCAGGATGGTCATTATGGTCTCGGCCATTATGGCATATGATTTCTCTATCAGGTTTTCGCGCTTCAGCACTTCGACGCGCACGAGCGTCTTCTGCATCTCCTTCACGAACTTCTTCGACTTGTCTATCCAGTCGTCAAGCTCCTGGCCCGTTATGGATTTCAGGTTCTTGTGCTCTATTTCCTTCCTGCGCTTCACCATGCCCTCCATCCACTCCGCGTATTCGGGCTTCACGAGTTTCATGTCGATGAGCGTTTTCCTCATGGCGTCGGGTGCGTCGCTGGGCCTGGGAGGATTCTTCCCTAGGAACATGAGGACCGCCTGCAGGCTCTCCAGCATGGCGTAATAGCAGTCCTCCGCCACCATATACATCTTGGCGCTCTCAACCCTCTTTATCCTTTTGGGTGCGCGGTCTATGTATTTTTCCACCGCTTCTTTAGACGGCTTTATCTCGCCCATCTGGAGAAGCCGTTTTATCGGCAGGAAGATGTCCTTGTCGAAAACAGGGACGCCTTCGCGGATGAAATTGAACACGATGGGATGGCCTATCCTCACCATGTTCCAGAATTCCGTGAGCATATAGGGCTGCTGGACCGAGAGCTTGTCCGAAAGCCTTTTCGCGATGACGTCAAGCTCCTCCTCCATCTGTTCTTTAAAAGCGGGGGAAATCTTGTGCTTGGTGTCGTCTATGATTATGAAAACGTCGATGTCGCTTTCCTTGTGCCATGAGCCGCGCGCGCTCGAGCCGAAGAGCACGACAGAGCGCACCATGGAGCCGTATTTCTTGAGGACCTCCTTGGTGAAATTCTTTATGATCAGTACCCTTTTCTTCTCGTCCTCCGTCTTGTTGTAGGGTTTTTCCTTCTCGCCTTTCTTGCCCTTCGCCGCCTTTTTTACGGGAGCATCGTTATCGTTCTCGGTGATTTTCGGGGCTTCTTCGAACGCCCCTTCATCGGAGTCGTTTTCGAGCGCCTCCGTCTTTTCCCTGGCTATCTTTGCCATGTTTATAATTGAACGAGGGAAATTTATAAGTTTGGTTTAAAATTGTACGCAGCCAAATAATTAATCATGGAAGCAAAACGCCCGCTGATTGTTTTCATCGCCGTCTTTTCCTGCTATCTGATATTCTCCCTGACGCTCGTTTCGGCATACCAGGCCGGCGGCGTGTTCAAAGAGAGGAAGGCGAGCCTCGCCTTCGAGCCCGTGCTCAAGATACTCGATGAGCTCGAGCCGGTGAACTGCGAGTCTTCAGGCTACATAACCTTCAGGGCCTATGTCGAGAACGTGGCGGAATTCGACGTCTCAGGCGCAGAGGCCTCGGTCCACGACATCATTAACGACGTTTACTACAACGTGTCCTCTTCTATTTCGTGCAATCCGAAGGCCGGCCTCATCAGCAACCAGGAAATAACCTGCAGGCTCAGCGTCAAGGAGCTGCTTTCCAAACTCCCGTCATGCCCGCTCGAAAACGCGCAGAACAAGTTCTACCTGACGCTCGAGCTTTCCTACCTGGACAAGAAGGCGGAGGCAGCGGACGAAAAAACGCTCACCATCTCGGAGTCAGGAACGCAGCCTTCGCTGGCAGTCGATTTCGCAGTCTCCCAGCCCGCCTACGGCGTCCCCGAGATAAACTGCAGGACCGGCAGCCAGATAGACGTCCCGGTCGTGATAAGCCACGCGGAAACGCTCTTCGGCAGCCTGCTGTGGTCGTTTTCCGTGAGCGGCATACAAACCGGCGGCATAGAATGCGAGAAGATGCTGAGCCGGGAAGGCGAAGGGACGGAGGATATCTACCTGTGCACGCTTGTCGTGCCCAACACGCTTTTCGGGACATGCGAAGACGGTACAGAGGTAACGGTCGCCGTCCAGGCCAGGACGCAGGCCTACAACATTTCTGACAGCTTCGCGACCACGCTCGTCTCGCAGGAACTTGACCTTTCGCTCCAGCTGTCCAAAATCAGCAAGCTCGAATGCCAGATAATAGACGAGGACGGCACATGCGTTCCCGGCAAACCGCAGCAGAACGTTACAGCGACCATTACCGGAAACGTCCCCGAAAAGCTCAGCGTTTTCGAGGCGAGATACAGGATCGGCGCCGGCGACATAACCCTGACTTCGTGCAGGAAAATCACGGGCGTCAGGTACCAGTGCCCCATCTTCATGCCGCTCGAGAAGCTGCCGCTGCCTGCCAAGAAGACGGACAAGAGCAGCAGGACGATAGAGCTGGCGGTCTTCCTCGACGTCAAGTATCTGAACTATTACAGGAACGTGTCGGCGAAGACCGATGTCACGCTCGAAGGGACGCTGCTTAGCGACGTCCTCAACACCACGAACGTCCTTGAAAAAAACAAGGGCCTTTTGAAGTGGATACAGGACAACGACGTGCAGGGATGGATAGGCAAGGCGCTGTGGCTGGCCGATTTCATAAGCAGCTGCTGCTTACTGACAGAGCTGCTACTCCAGTTAACCACGGGCAACCTGAAAGAGGCGCTCAACCAGCTGCTGAAGACGTATGGCTGGGGTCCGGCGGAGGGGACCAGGAACAGGATAATAGCGGTCATCACCAAATACGGCCCGTCCGTCATCAACTGCCTGGCGGACAAGGGCATAAAGGCGATAGAGAAGGAAACCCAGAACTTGGACAAGTTCGAAAAGGGGGAGATAACCAGCAAGCTCCAAGTCCCCACCATCAACTCGCTCATAGATGATTATGCCCTGCAGTGCGTAGGTCAGAGCTTCTGGGACGCGGTGAAGCCCTCGTGGAGCAAATGGCTGTGCGCCGTGATGTCGTTCCTCGCTCTGGTAGTAACTCAGGGCGCCGCTGCAGGCGTGATCGGCCCCATATGCGAGGCCATGGAAAGCCCTGCAGCAAATCTCATCAAGCTCTCGCTGAACCTGCTTCTGATGGCAATAACATATTACCTGATGCTGGAAACGTTCAACACGTCGATGAAATCCATAGCCATTGCAAGGGAGAAAATTAATGTCCAGTTGGAGGCATCGAACATACTGGCAGGTTACGCGGAGGCGCTGCAGGGCACGATGAGCACGCTGGCAACCGAGATGGCGTCAAGCGCCGCCCTGCAGAACATCACATACCCTTCCTACGAAACCGTTAGCATCGTGTTTTCATCCGACAGGACTGGTGTACTGGGGACAGGAGACAGCATATGTTCGGGAGACATGATTGGCATAGACTACAATTTCGAGAAACTGAGCCAGATAGAAGGCTTCAAGTCAGAGCTTTCCATACAGTCGGCCACGCATGCAAAGCTCCTGCATTTCGAAGGCCTCAAGGGGACGTATGGCCCTTATGCTGCAGACATGCTGCTGGGAACTGACCCGGCCAGGGACCCGCCAGAACCCTACACGTTCACCCTGCGCTATGCGGATAAAAAAATTGATTATACGCTTAACTACGTGAACCATCCGTGCGCCTAACATCAAGCATGCAAAGACGATACGCGCTGGCACGTTTAGGCCGGAGAAATGGCGTTAAAAAGGTTTGCTATTAAAGGTTATAAGTGATAGTGTGAAATATTATTATATGAATTCCCGCAAGAAAGGGCAGGTCGAATTCATCGTCATAATCGCGCTTGTTGTCGTTGCCATCGTCGCGGTTGTCCTGGCCTCAAGGCAGGCGGCCATACAGCCTTCCATAACCCCAGGCCTTACCGAAGAGGCGAAGACGATAAAAGACTCCGTCGTCAACCTCATCAGGGCAGGGGCGAAGGACAAGCTGCTTCTCATATACAACCAGGGAGGCGTGCTGAAGCCAGGCTCGCCTACGGTGACGTTTGGCATGTTCGACACTCAGGTCTGGTCGGCCTGCGGCGAGAGCAACGTGCCTGATGTATCGAAGGAGATAGGCGCCGGCGTATGGGCCTACCTGCGCGAGAACCTGGAGGATGAGATGGAGTTCTACGGCAAGAAAGTCACGTTCGATTTCAGCAAGCCGAAATACGAGGTTGATATTTTTAAGGACAGGCTCAACGTGCGCATCTACCTGCCCACGAAAGTCGAAGATCTCGACATCGCCCAGCCCTACGAAATTTCCCTGAACTCGAAGCTCTACGACGTCCTTGACTTCTCCAATAACTTCGTCAGCGACAATGCCAAGAACAGGTTCTTCGAGATGGTCACCGTAACTTCGATGGTCCATTCCAACCCGGACAGCGAGGCATGGGTTCCCGTCGCCGGCGTGCAGGCGGGCTGCGGCAACATACTGTCCAAGACCAGGAGCCAGCTGCTCCCGGGCATAAAGGGCATCATAAGATACACGGTCTCGCACGTCGTATGGAACACGCAGCCGCTCAAGCTCGCGGAAAACCCGTTCTACCCCATAAGCAGCGTGGGAGGCAAGTTCTACCCGGACATGCAGGTCGCCTTCGCCTATCCCGATTCGTGGGACTCGGAAATCGACAAATATTTCATGTTTTCGCCTGACCCGCTCAGGGTCATACCCAAGCCCATAATGCCGCTGATACCGATATGCATGGGCCCGTATTCAGTAGCCTATTCCTTCCGCTATCCGGTGGTCGTGATGGTCGAGGACACGACCCTCGGCCAGTGGTTCAAGTTCGCAGTCATGGTCGACGTCCAGAACACGCAGCCCGGCAACTGCACGGCCGAATTCGGCCAGGAGTCAGAATACACCAAGACGTGCGTTACGGACGCGAAGTGCAGCGCCAAAGTCACGGTCAAGGACACTGCCGGAAAGCCGATAGAGGGCGCTGATGTATCGTTCTACATATGCGATGTGGGCAAGACTGACAAGAACGGTGTGGTCGAGGCCAAGATACCGTGCATCGTAAGCGAGCTGCACGTTTACAGCACCGGCTACAGGACGTTCGGCGACCTGTTCAGATCGGACGAGGTCGCGGATAAAACGGTTACCATGGAAAAAATAGAGGACACGATAACCATCCATTTCAAGGCCCTTGAGGCCGAGGCAAGCGGCACAGGCAGCAACGGCGTATACGGCTCCTACAGCATAAAGAGCGCCTCAAAGGATCTGACGGCTTTCGGCGACAGGAAGCTGACGCTTTTCCTTACGTTCTCTCCCGAGGACCCGAACTACTTCACCGGGGAGGATTCTGCTATAGTTCTGACCAACTACGATGAAAGCGGCGGGCTGCTCACCGCGACCCAGACGCCAGGCATACAGCCGGTGGAATACAGGATTACCGCAAGCCTGTCCGATACGACGGACGAGGAAAACAGCATGCCGGTCGGCTACATAGACACGCAATTCGAGATAAAGGAAGGCAAGAAAGACATCTACGTCTATCTTCCGGCGGTGCTTAAGGCGGACGGTTCAGATCTTCCCGCGCCGGGCATAGACCCGGCAGAAGCAGCTAAGCTCACGAGCCTTGTGAAAGCGAAATGCGGCGGCCAGGCCGTGAGCGATTCAGAGCTTTCGTGTTGAATATGTTGAAACTCAAAGGATGGCAGTTGCTGGTAGTTCAGGCAGTCGCAGTTTTCTGCTCTTACCTGATGCTCAGCGTTGTGATCACTTCCGCGCTTGAGGTGAAGATATTCACCTCAGGCGGCCAGGAAGTTTCGGCGAGCATGCCGAAGTTTTCGGACCTGATACAGAAGGAGATTACATACCCTTACGAGCAGAACTACCAATACCTCCAGGTCCGCCTTTCGAGCAAGCTCCCTTCCAATATCATCAAGAAAGTATACCTTTTCAGATGCAAAGGCTTCGATCCAGGCCAGTGCATCACTAACGGCATAGTGCCGGACATAGCGGCCAATACGGGAAGCTCCACCCTCGTTTTCAACAACAAATATAAGTGGGACGAGGTCAGCTCCGGCAGCGTCGGCAATTTCCTGATGCTGGTCAAGCTCGACATCTCGGGCAAGGAGGTGTGGAGCGCCAGCTGGGACAAGGTCACGAAAACCGGCATAAGGACGTTCACTCCTCCGATGCCTACGAAGCCGAGAGGCTGGACGTTTACCTCAAGCAGGGCGTAACGGGCGAGAGCGTCAAGAGCTACATCGAGAGTTACTATGCGGTCCCTTCCGACGACATGAACCGCTCGGTATTCCAGCCCGTTGGCGGATCGGCGGTAGCGAATGTTTACGACCTTTACGGCAGCAACGCCAATATCGACCCGTCAGGGACGGACATTCCGTCCTTCTATTCGTCAAAGACAGGCGGCAATATTTTCAACAGGAGCGCCTCGGCCTGGGACTTCGTCCTGGCCGGCAACAGCAGGATAGCCAGCCCGGTGATTTTCTACTCCACGGCATCAGGCCCGCCAGCCGCTGGCGGCGCGAAGCTCGTCATCGACACCTGGTCGCCCCAGATAACGCCATGCTGGAGCAGCGACGTCATAAGCGCTGACATGCACGCGGACAACACCAGCGCTGGCTACTTCCAGTCTTATTATTACACCATCGACGGCGCGCACTCAGCCGACGGAGCGATCGCGTGCTCGGTGATAAACCCGAACGCGAGCATATATTCCTACCACTGCACCATCCCTGTTTCAAAGTTCCCGGCATGCACGGCGCCCGGCACGTCGACCATCAGGGTGGTTTTCAATTACGCGGGCGGCGTGCAGATATCAGGCAGCTTCCCAGTCACGCTAAGCCAGGCTGCCGCAAAGCTCACGCTCAGTTCGCTGTTGCCCGCGCCATTCGACTGCGGCATCGACAGCGGCCTGACGGCGAAGCTCCAGGTTTCCAATCCTGCAGGCGTTACGCCTAAAACATACTATTCGTTCGATAGCAAGAATTTCAACGCGCTCAACTGCACTGGCTCCGGCAGCAGCTACACCTGCACCATTTCCGAGAATGCATTATGCCAGCTCGTCCAGGAGAGCCTGCAGCTAACCTTCAAGTTCGTCTACGGCGAGACCGAGGTGCTTTCGCTGCCTTCGGACGTACTGGTAACCTTCCCGCCACCGAGCCTGGGCATAGACACGCTGACTCCGCAGTCCGTCGAGGCGGGCAAAACCACGGCCGTGAATGTCCTGCTACATGTAAACTATCCCGACTTCATCACCTACACGATCAGCAGCTTCAGCTACAAATACCTGTCCAAGGATTTCGCTACGATGAACTGCTCGCTGGAGACATCGTATTCCAACATAAAATATTACAAATGCTCGGCAAGCCTTGAAATACCGCAGGCAAGGCAGGGCGTCGAGACGCTGTCGTTCCGCCTGGACGGCTTCATGAACGGCGCGACGAAACAACTGAATGCGAACGCCTTCTTCCAGATATTGCAGCCAGCCGCAGAGCCATCGCTCAGGATAATCTCGACATCGTCGCCGCTGGACTGCGTCCAGAGTCCGTCGCTCACGGTGACCGCAAGGACCGACAACATCCAGGGAACGCCTAACACCACATACTCCGTCGACGGGGGCAAGAGCTACAATACGCTGGCCTGCTCCGCATCCGGCGTAACCTACACGTGCACGATACCGAAAGACGACCTGTGCGACCTCATGAGCAGCTCGCTCACGCTCCTGCTGAAATTCACATATTCGTCAAAGGAGATTACAAGCAATCCGCAGAACGTTTACGTGACGCTGCCCGAGCCGCACATGCAGGTATATTCCATTGCGCCGGACACGCTGACGGCAGGCGGTGAAAACACGCTCACCGTAAACCTTTTCATCCAGTATCCTAAGATGGTCGGCGACAACCCCGCGTTCGCTTACACGTATCTTGGCAAGAGCGGCCAGACGATGACGTGCAGCAAGGAGTCGTCTACGAGCAACCGCGATTTCTATACCTGCGCAGGCACGCAGTTTGACATTCCTGAAAGTTACGCGCAAAGCAGCCTGCCCGTGCTTTTCTCCGTTCAGGGAACGACGCTTTCATTCCCCATGAACATTCTAGTGTCGTCGTTTTCCAGCCAGGCAGCGCCGTGGCTTGAAATAGTTTCCACGACGCCAGCCAAACTCGAAGCATATCAGGGCAACCACACATCTGCTTCGCTTTACGTGACCGTCCACAATGCCGCCGAGAACCAGCTCAAGCACGAGGCGACGCTGGTGTCGAATTCATGGATAAGCGGGACGTGTGCTGAAAGCAACATAGAATATTATTTCAATTGCAACGTCACCATAACAGCGGCTTCGGCCGCGGCGATAGGTGTCAACCACGTCAGTGTCACGCTCAAGATCAGCGGTAAAAAAGCTTACGATGTTTCGAAGACGCTCGACGTCTATGTCCTCGCTGAGCAGGCGGGCGTGGACATCCAGAGCGCGAGTCCGGACACGCTTTACTGCGAAGGCCAGACCCAGCAGAACCAGGACACGGTAAAGATTTCCGCGACCGCCAAGAACATCCAGAGCTTCACGCTCAGCGAGGAGACCATAACCTTCAACGGCGCGTCTGTTTCGCAGAACGCCAAATACTGCACGCAGCAGGGGCAGAGCATAACCTGCACCATCCCCTCGGACAAGCTCCTTGAAAAAGTCAAGTGCGGCTCAGGTGAGCTCGTGCCTGGCGGCGGCTCGCATTATTACCCGCTCAGGCTGGCGTTCCTTGTAAAGTCCGGCAGCCAGCAGATGTCGATCGGCGGCACGAAGGACATAGCCGTCGTGGCGAGGCCGCTCGAACCTTACGTCGAGGTTGTTGACAACGACGTCGCGGCTGGCGCCATACAAAGCCCGATCAACTGCCTGGGCTCGAAATCCCTGAAACTGGGCGATTCAGGTTACGTCAGAATAATGTATGCGGATTTGCTCCATGCCGAAGCGAAGGACGACCTGACATGGTCCTTCAGGCTCGACGCGCAGGACGACAAGGGCAAGCTAACCAAGGGCATGGGAGTCTCGCCCGAGGCGAACTCGACCATATGCAAGCTGAAGAGCCAGCAGAAGATGGGAGCCCACCGCATAGAGGATTACGAATGCTCACTTTATCTTGATTACAGGATGTTCCAGAGGTGCGAGGACGGCGAAGGTCAGCTCATGCTCACCGCGCTCTCCGCCACGGGAAAGAAGGCTGAGGCGACGCTCGACGCACAGATAGTAAGGGACGACAGGCTTTACCAGATAGAGATGGACATCATCACGACGCCCGTCAAGGAACTAGATTGCCAGATACAGGGGCGGTATGGCAAGGGCGTTTCATGCTCGATTGCTTCAGGCTCGAACCAGAACGTGACGCTCAGGGTATATAACGCGAATGAAGAAGTCGAGCTCACAGACCTCAGCGTATACGGCTTTGACGTCAAGATGACAGGCGACACTGTCGCTGCTAACGAGCGCGCGCTCGGCGGCTGCAGGAAGGAGGCGGATTCGGACAAATACGTGTGCCCGTTCCAGATAGGGCCTTTGATAAACCTTCCGGACGAGCCGGGATACAACGTCACCGACGACCCTGACCAGACGTTCGAGCCCATCTCCATGGGCAGCGCGAACATCAGCGTCTATGTCAAATACGCGGGCGATCTGGCCAAGGAGACGATATCGAAGCTCGACGGTTCGATAGCAGTCAAACCCATGAAATCCGATGCCATGGTCAACGCTGAAAAGATGAAGAAGAAGATGCAGGACATGTTTGACAGCGTCAACGGCATATTCAAGACCGCCATCAAAGTCCTTTCATTCTGTGCAGTCTGCAGCGCAGGTAACGCCATGATAGACAACATAAAAGGAGCGATAAAAGGCGTGGGTGGTGACAGCAGCTGCAAAGAAATCTGCAACGCAGACCAGACCTGCGACAAGACAACGGGAAAATGCATCACCACACTCACCGAATGTGAAAAATGTATTAGAAGCGGAAAAATTTGGTGCGATGATGCAAAATGCCGCGTCACTGATGATAGACCTGTAGGAATAAGTTGCACAGCTTTTTCAGATGCATGTTCTTCGCTTCCGCAGGGAAGTAGCAGTTCCGGTAGCGGAGGAGAATGGATGGCGGTTGCCGTGAGCGCTGTCATAGGCATCCTGACATTCGTATTGCTTCTGGACAAGATGAAGCTCTTCAGCGGCAGCGTGGAAGGCGAGAAAAATGATCTTACAACGGCCATGGAAGGCGGCCTGAAATGGGGTTTCATAACCTGCGTCCTTCCGAGGCTCGTTGGCGAAATAGGCGGATGGATAGCCGAGGAGAACTCGTCATGGGAGAAGGGCTTCAACACGGTGTCGGCTATCGGAAGCGGCATGCGCCATGTCTGCAACGTGGTCATGAATGTCATGCCCCTCATAATGAGCTTTATACAGTTCTGGATAGCCTACCTGCAGTTCGATATGTGCATGGACATGGTTCAGTCAGAGGTTGAAGCAGGCTCCAGGATGGCTTCCAGCGCAAGCAGCGAGGCATACGCGACCCAGGCAGAGCTGACAGCCTCCAAGAACGTCATGAGTAGCATGATGCAGTGTTTCAGCACGTTCACAGGAGCCTTCGACACGTTCTTCAACAAGGTGCTGACAACAGCCACTTATGTAGGCACCATGGGCAATTACCAGACAAGCTTCAGAGTAAGCTACGGCGGAAGGGAAAGGGCCAACGGAGATAATATTGAAGGCGATGGTGAACTTGACATCCAATCGCGCATGTGCGACGGTTTCTCGAAGGAACAGACGATCAACATTGTGTGCAATGGCGGCGGCGATACGCATACCGATGACTGCAGTTACACATCACCAGCCACCACGACCAGCGGAACACCGGTCACGTGGAACTTTGGCCAGCAATCAAGCAACTTTATGACGCTCAAATTTTCCACCAGCAAATGCAAGGACGGCGATATAACCATCACGGCGACAGCAACCAAGACGAAGAGCATAGTCCTGCATTATACGAAGGGGAGCACGACCTCGCAGCAATCGCAAAGTTCAACGACCACACAACTGACGATATCCGATGTAACAACAGCGAAAAGCGGAGACATTTTGACGTTTACGTGGACAACGAGCGTAAAATCGACTTGTTCATTTTCCTGCAAATATCCCCAAAGTCAAGAAACCCTCGATGTCAGCTCTGGCACCGCTTCCAGTTTCACGCAAGAGCTTACAAAAGGTCCCCCTCTGGATTTGCCTGCTGGGACATATGAATGCAAAATGACATGCACTGCGGGCACTTCAACTGCTACAAAGGATTTCAGTTTCACAATCTAGTTTTCCAGAATCCCCAGGTCTTTGAGGATTTCGAGCCACGCCCAGGCCCATATGATGGCTTCGAACGCGCGAATTGGGTCGCCTTTTTCTGCGAAGTGTTTCGAGTCTTTTATGTAGGCATGGATGTTTTCAAGGAGGCGCTGTTTTGACGGGTCTTTCTGGTATTTATTTCTGAGCTTGACGCTTTTCATTGCCTTCTCTATTTTTATGGTCCACTTGTTCGTCTCCCTTTCCAGCTCGCTTTCAAGACCCATACAAATTAAAGAAAGAAAAGCAATTTATAAACATGTTCGAATTCCTCGGGCTTGGGGGGCTGGGCGACCAGAGCGTGCTCATTTTCTTCGTCGTATTCATAATCTTCACCATAGTCGCCTACAAGCTGGTCAAGTTCCTGTTCAAGGCGTTCATGATAGGTCTTGTTGCGGCGTTATTCCCGGTCGTGGGCAGCATGGTATTCGGCATGAACATCGAGATTTCGCTTTACAACATGATATGGTTTGCGGCGACAGGCATAGGTCTGTTCATCGCCTACTCGGCGGTTCGCATGGGCTGGAAGTTCGTGAGACTCATATTCTCGCCGCTCAAGCTGCTCAGGCGCAAAGGCGGAAAGGCGAAAGAAGCGAAGCCGGCTCCCGCGCCAAAACCGAGTGAATAAGCTACAATTAACGAGCAGCAGCTTGTTTTTAATACACGGAGGCAATTATAAAAACATGATGAAAGAGGTCGAGCGCGCCCTGGACAAGAAAGGGAAAGTGATAGAGAAAGCGCTCGAGAAGGCGATATCCAGGAAGGGCATACCCAACCTCCACGACGCCGTCTGGTATCACCTTGACTCTGGAGGCAAGCGCATACGACCCGTGCTGGCAATCCTTACGTGCGAGGCGCTGGGCGGCGATGCGGACAAGGTCATTCCCTTCGCAGCCGCGTGCGAGCTCCTGCACAACTGGCTTCTCGTCCACGACGACATAGAGGACGGCGACCGCGTGCGCAGGGACAAGCCCGCGCTGTGGGTCAAATACGGCATGCCCCACGGCATAAACGTGGGCGACTTCATGTCGGAAAAGGTCTACGAGCTCGTTCTCGGCTCGCATCTCGACGAGAAGACGAAGCTTTCGCTGGTCAGCGAAATAGCCGAGACGAGCGTGAAGACGGCGGAAGGCCAGACCATGGACATGAATCTGCGCGGCCAGAGGACGCCTAAAGAGAAAGACTACATGAAGATGATAGAGCTGAAGACCGCGTGGTATCTGACGCTTCCGATGGTCGGCGGAGCGATAGTCGCCGGCAGGAGCGATTTGGTCGGGAAAATCCGCGATTTCGGCATGAAAATCGGGCCGGCATTCCAGATAGCGGACGACATGCTCGACCTGACCGAAGGCAAGGGTCGCGGCGAGATAGGCTCGGACATAAAGGAGGGGAAGCGCAGCATCATGGTCGTTCATTGCGCTTCCAGATGCAGCGATAGCGAACGCAAACGCATGTTCGAAAGCCTCGACAGGCCGAGAGACGAGACGCGCACGGAAGACATCGAATACGTAAAGCGGCTTTTCGAAAGATATGGCTCGCTGGAATATGCAAAAGCGAAGGCGAAGGCACTCGCTGCCGAAAGCAGGGACGTGACGTCTTCGCTGCCTGAAGGGCTAAGGCGCATGCTCGACGGCTTTGCGGAATACCTCATCGAAAGGAAAAAATAGCGCATGTTTTTTGCACGGTTCTTGCCAATTCATGTAAAAACTGCCTGATGAAAAAATTTTAAAAATATAAGCAGTCCCGATAAATATTATCATATGCCCAGAAAAGCCGAGTTCGGACAGGGTGAATACGCGGATTCTGCCGTGAGGGTTTCCACAGGCATCCACGGCCTCGACGAGCTTATCGAGGGCGGCTTCGTCAAAGGCGCCACAGTCCTTGTGACGGGCGGGACGGGCACGGGCAAAACGACGTTCTGCGCCCAGTTCATTTATGACGGCCTGAAAAAAGGTGAGGCGGGGCTTTACATAACCATGGAAGAAGACCCTGAAGACATAAAAGAAGACGTGCGCCGCTACGGCTTTGATTTCGGCAGGTTCGAAAAGGACGGGTTATTCAAATTCCTTTACCAGAACCCCTTCGAGGCTTCCGACATCTCCTCGACGATAGTCAACGCCATCAACGCGCTGAACGCGAAGAGGGTCGTGCTGGACCCGGTTTCGCTGATGGGCATGTACATGAAGGACCCTGCCGTGCTCAGGAAGCGGCTTTTCGAGATCATAAGGATGCTCAGGAAAACCGGCGCCACCACGCTGATAAGCTCGGAAGTCCTGGACAACGAGATAAGCGAGCGCGGAGGCGGCAGCCTTTCACGCGACGGGGTAAGCGAATTCGTTTCTGACGGCGTGATAGTGCTCAGTCTTTTCGGCATAGGCGAGGGCATATCAAGGTCGATCTCCATAAGGAAGATGAGAAGGACGAGGCACGTGACCGATATCCTTCCGATAGACATTACGGACAAGGGGATTATTGTCAAGAAGGGCTGATTTTTCTAATTTTTATAATGCGGAGCAGAATATAATATCATGGGCCACATGCGAAGGAATGCCGCAAAAAGCGCAAGAAAGGCGCAGACGGAGGCTATCACCCTTGTTCTGATATCGGGCATCATAATAGCGCTGGTCGGCGTGGCCTACATGTGGGGCAGGCCCATGATAGAGAAGCGCTCTGTCGTGACGCAGTTCACTTCTGCCGTGAAATTCATGGAAGACCTGGATTCGAAGATAGTCGGCATGGCGGGTTCCTGTTCTTTCGAGGGCGCATGCGAGGATTCGCTGGTCCTGCCCGTCCCGGGCTTGATAACGGTCGACGAGGCCGCCAATACCATAACTTATCATTTTCAGGTAAACCAGCCGCTTATCACGAAAGGCGAAGTGCTGTTCAACACGATAGACAATAGCACGGTCGCGCGCTACGGAGAGACGCCGGGCGTTCTTTCCCTGACGGGCAACAGCACGCAGGGCGGCCTTTACGAACTGATATTCACGCTGCGCTACCGCGAGCTGGACAGCGACGAACCGTGGAAGGGCTACAAAATACAGCTGGTGAAGTCGGGCAAGGCGAGCGGCAACAGCAGGATATCATTCTCATACGGCGGCTCCGAGACCATGCAGGAGGCCGCGCGCAACAACGGCGACCTCGTCCTTTCTAAAATAGAAGTGCAGGCGCTATGATGAAGCGGAAGGGTCAGGTGATTGTTTTCGAGCAGGTCCTCATTTTCGCGATAGGCATCGTCATACTCATGTCCTCGCTCTCGCTCTTCACCATGTACCAGAATTACTACGTTGCGTCCACGTCGCAGAACCAGATAACCGAAATAAAGGAATACATGCTTTCCAACGTCATAGAGATGTGCGGCAGGGAGGACGCGAATGCCACGGACATCCTTTCCATACCCAAGACAATAGGCGGCCATTTCTACAAGATAAGCCTTTCCGGCACCGGTGTCAACGTAACCTCGGAACCCGACGGCAGCATAAGCGATTTCTCGCCGCTTTACGGCCTCAACCAGAGCTTCGTTTTCAGCGGCATGGTGATAAGCGACACGGGCAAGGTGGTTATTTACAAGAGTGGCAACGCCGTAACCCTCGACCGCCGCTAAAGCCACTTCCTAAAAAGCCTCCCGTTTTCTGCTAAAGCTCTTTTCTAAAGAGCTTTTTGTAAACTTATTTAATAGAACGGAATCAAATATTATACGGTGCAAGCCTGCTGGGGGCGGATTTTCATGAAGGTCAGGAAGCTTAAAATCATAAAAGCGGCAGAAGCCAGGGAAACGAAGCCCAGCGGGCAAGCGAAAAAAATAATAAGAAAGCTCAAGACAGGCTACCTGCTCCATAAACAGCTTATGCAAAGAGGTCAGTATGGACAGTTCATCCCGCCGAAGGACAGGTTTTTTTCCGACCGCGAAAAAGCGAAAATTCCCCCGTCGGTGATTGCCGAGAAGATAATAATCCAGGAGACTCCGGGCATACAGATGGAAATTTCCAAGGAACCGA
Organism: Candidatus Aenigmatarchaeota archaeon; assembly: GCA_963726265.1. Taxonomy (GTDB): domain Archaea; phylum Aenigmatarchaeota; class Aenigmatarchaeia; order QMZP01; family QMZT01; genus JBGPQP01. The sequence continues at coordinate 529,143 of CAVSBQ010000002.1, read as the reverse complement.
CTCCTCTCACGACGCCGCTATCCAGCGATGAGAAGGACATGCTGAGGAACCTGGACATAACCTACCCGCTCATCCCGGAAAGGCCAGGCAGGGCGGAGAAAGTCTATGCCTACGCCAAGATAAAGTGGGACCCGCGCATAAACGAGGTCGTTTACTCCGTCGTCGAGCCCTACATCGATGACAAGGACAGGGAAATCATAGAGTTCGTCAAAAAGGAACTTGAGGAGCGCCTGGACATAGACTTCATGAGGCTCGGCGAAATCCGCGCGAAGGAAATGCTAGTGGCCGAGATAAAGAACATAATCACAAAAATAAAGCGCATGGATCTGGCCAAGGCCGACGTCATAAAATACTACATAGAGAGGGACATAATAGGCTTGGGCAAGATAGAGCCGCTCATGCACGACAAGGACATAGAAGACGTATCCTGCGATGGCGACGGGATACCGCTTTACATATACCACAGGCACCAGCTGCTCGGCTCGCTGATGACGAACGTCGTTTTCTCGGACACTGACGACCTGGACACGTTCGTGATGAAGCTGTCTCAGAAATGCGGCAAGTCGATTTCTGTCGCGGAGCCCATGGCAGAGGGCTCGCTGCCCGACGGTTCGAGAGTCCACGCAACGCTGGGGACGGATATCGCGAGGCGGGGATCGAATTTCACCATACGCAAGTTCACCAAGGCGCCGCTCACGCCGGTGCATATGCTGGAATACGGGACGATGGATGCCATCCAGCTTGCATACCTCTGGCTGGCGATTGAGAACCGCAAGTCGCTCCTGATATCCGGAGGGACGGCGTCGGGCAAGACGTCGCTCCTCAACGCGCTCTCGCTTTTCATAAGGCCCAGCATGAAGATCGTTTCCATAGAGGACACGCCCGAGCTGAGCCTTCCCCATCCCCACTGGGTCCCTGAAGTCGCAAGAACCCCGATATCCGAGGGCACGAAAGCAGGCGAAGTCAGCCTTTTCGACCTGCTGAAATCCTCGCTTCGCCAGCGACCGGATTACATAATAGTCGGAGAGGTCAGGGGCATGGAAGCCTACGTGCTCTTCCAGCAGATTGCAACAGGTCACGCAGGCCTGTCGACCATACATGCGGCCAACCTGCAGCAGCTCGTTGACCGCCTTACCACGCCGCCCATAAGCCTTCCTGCAAGCCTGATACAGAACCTGGACGTCATAGTCTTCCTGATGCAGGTCAAATCCAGGGACCGCTACGTGAGGCGCGTTAACCAGATTCTTGAGGTCACGGGCGTGAAAGGCGACAAGCCGGTGACGTCTGAGATATTCAGGTGGAAGCCATCTGAAGACAGATTCGAAACGTCTGAAAAGAGCCAGATGCTCGAGCACATCGCGAGATCGCTCGGCCTGACCGAGGCGAGCCTCAGGGAGGAGCTGAGAACCAGGAGAGACGTGCTGGAGTGGATGCGCGAGAGGCGGATGTTCGACTACAGGCAGGTAGCGGGCATCATAAACGGCTATTACTCGAACCCCGAGAGGATAATAGCCCTCGTCGAAGGCACCTGAACGCGCTGGTTCTGGATGTTACGTTTCGAAAAAACAAAGGAATTGTATGATTGAAAGGATATCCTACAGGCTTTTCGGCAGGGTAGTGGATTCCTACGCCGATTATTTCGACACGCTCGGCACGCAGCTGAAGCAGGCCGGGATGAAATGCTCGGTCTCGGAATACGTCTCCACGTTAATGCTGTATGCAGTCATAACCTTCGCCGCGGTCATAATGGCGGGCTCGTTCTACATAACCATCACGACCACGTATGCCTTCTATTCGTATACGCTTTCGATAATTTTGTCATCCGTTTCGGCAGCCGGGGTTTTCGCCGCGGGCTATTATTATCCCAACATGAGGGCGAAGGGCATACAGGGCAGGATAAACAAGAGCCTTCCGTTCACGGTCATATACATGGCGACAGTCGCCTCGTCGGAGATGAACCCTGCCGACGTGTTCAAGGTCGTTTCGCTGAGAGGAGGAGAAGTGGGAAAGGAATGCGAAAGGATATACAGGGACATGCACATGCTCGGCATGGACGCCACGACCGCGCTGACGAAAGCCGCGAACAGGACGCCTTCCGCGAAATTCTCAGAACTGCTCTGGGGCATGCTCTCGATAATAAGGAGAGGCGGCAATTTAGGCGAATACATGACGGACAAGTCAAAGGAGTTCATGGCGGATTACAGGCGCTCGCTGGAGGACTATTCGAAGCAGATAAGCTTCTACACCGAGATTTACATAACGCTGATAATCGTGGGGACGCTGTTCTTCATCGTCCTGTCTTCGATAATGTCGCCGCTCGTGGGAGGCGACGTGCTCATGGTGCAGACGTTCCTGGTGTTCTTCTTCATACCCCTGATATCGGCCGGATTCCTCGTGCTGCTCAAGAGCCTTTCGCCGACGGACTGAAGAAGAGATAAAAGTGATGCTATGGAAAAGGAAAGAAAAGTTGTCGGGATTTCGCTGCTCGTGGCAGCCATGCTCATAAGCGTTTTCGCCTTCCTCACGCAGGATGTCGGCATAATAGTGAATGTCGGAGTCATAGCGCTGTTCATAGTCATAACCCCGCTCTTCCTGATAAAATACACCGAATTCCTGTGGATAAAGTCGGTCGAGAAGGAGTTCCCGGCCTTCATACGCGACGTCGCCGGCCTCAAGAGGTCGGGCATAACGCTTTCCGAAGCCATAAAGATGACGACGAAGAACAACTACGGCAAGCTCACGCCCGAGGTCCAGAAGCTGTCCAACCGCCTGTCCTGGGGCGTGCATTTCCTGCGCGCCATGGAGATATTCGGCAAGCGCTTCCGCGCCTCGAAGCTCATAACAGAGGTCCTGTCCATACTCAAGGAGTCCTACGTCTCCGGCGCCAACATCGCCGCCACGCTGGAATCGCTTTCAAGGGACATGATCACGCTGAAGGAAATAGAGGAAGAGAGGAAATCGATAGTCCGCCAGCACGTCATGATAATGTATGGCATATTCTTCATGTTCGTCGCGATTTCGATAGGCATAATAATGGTCCTCATACCAATGATGAGCCAGAGCCAGGGCGCGACAGGCGGCATCTCTTCGCCGCTTTCATTCACCTTCAACAATCCCTGCGAGCAGGTATACATGCCCCTGCCATGCGCGTATTTCGACGTGATGTGCTCTGCCTTCTCCGTCCCGTCGGGCATAGGATGTTATTACTTCTCGCTCTTCTTCACCATCCTGCTGATACAGGCGATATTCATGGGCCTTATAGCTGGCCAGCTCGGCGAGAATTCGATCGTCGCTGGCACTAAGCACTCGCTCATCATGCTGGCCGCGATATTCATAATCTTCATGTTCCTGATAAGGAGCGGCCTTCTGCCGGTTTAGGCAAGGCGCATGGCTCAGGCGGCTTTGCTGATAAATTCCGAAAAGTTATAAAAGGGCAAACCAATAAAAAATATGGACTTCCTCAACGACTATTTTCTGAACCCGATACTTTCGAATGGCTGGTTCAATCCGATCAATTCGATTGTCTACGGCATCATCCTTGCCGCGGCGGTTTATCTCGTCTTCAGGCTTCTCAAGCGCATGAGCATCCGCATCGACCGCCATTTCCTTTATGCCATCCTGCCCTTCGTTTTATGGGGCGCTAGCACGCGGGTTCTGCATGACGCCGCATACGCAGGCGTCCTGACAGGCGCGCTCGGCGCCTTCTACTCGCTGCCCGTATTCCCGACGCCGGGCTCGTATTTCATAACGTTTACGCTCGCGCTCGTCGTTCTCGTAGGCTCGCTCCTGATCCAGAAATTCGCAAAACTGCCTTACTGGAAATGCATGCTCGCAGCCGGAATAGCTCTCGATATAATCAACTTCATACTGCTGCCCCGGTTTTATCCGATACCCATGCTCATGATACTGGGCATAACGGGCCTATGGACAGCGCTTTTTCTCCTGCTATACAAATTCTCTGAAAAAGCGGATTTCAAAAAATTCGGGCAGCTCAAAATCCTAAAACACATAAAGCAGATTTTCACGCTCGACAATTCCTGCATACTTTCTGCGCACATGCTGGACGCGAGCGCGACATTCGTTGCGCTCGCATTCTTCGGCTACGCCGAGCAGCACCCGCTGCCGCGCACGCTCATCGCGCTCTCGAACCCGGCCGCGATGTTCGTCCTCAAGCTCGTCGTTCTGATACCAGTTCTTTACATCATCGACCATTATTCGGAGAAAGGCGAGTTCAGGAACTTCCTGAAAATCGTGATCCTCATCCTCGGCCTTGCACCCGGCCTGAGAGACGCGATACGGCTGATGGTTGGGGTCTAGAAATAATTTTATTAAAAATGGACTGAAGCGCCAGCCCCGCCGCTACCGCTCTCATTCCCATCTGTGCTTCCTGCGCTTCCAGATTCAGAAGCAGCATCTTCTCTGGGCCAGCACGTGTCCTTGAAGTTGAACTGCGTGTCCTTGCTCTCCCATCTTGAGAACGTGTAAGCAGCATCCGCAAAGACAGTGTAGGTCTTTTTAGGAGCTGTTAGCGTGGTTGACAAACTTGAATAGCTGCAAATCCTCGAATTCGATTCCCCTTTGCTGAGGTTGAATTTGTAGACATTGTAAGAATCCCTTTGTTTGTCAGTTTCAGTTGTTTTGTACGCATCGCTGCAGACGATGCCTGGATAGGGGGTGAAATCGGTGGGCAGGGAGAAGTATACGATGCCTCCTGTTACCTGTGTGCTCTTCGGCCACGTCGTCGTCAGGTTGAAGCCGACGTAGAACGGCGAATTGTCCTTTATCGGCTGGTCCATGGCACCGAGGTTCAGGCTCGCCGGCGACGTCGATATTATGGAGGCTTTCGGTCCCCTGTTCAGGTTGTCTTCCGCAGAAAGTCTCTTCCATTCGTCGTTCGAGATGAAATCTATCTGCAGGCTCGAAGTCGCCTCGTAATCATAAGTCACGTTTAAAACGAAGGGTATGAAGTATTCCCTTACGGTATGAGTCTTGCCGCCCAGAACGCCGAAGTCCTTCCACGCAGAATTATTGAAATCTTTGCAGGTCATTTCGCCATAAATGAAAATAGGAAGGACATCCTGAGTTTCTATGTTCTTATTTTCCAGGCCGGGTATCGTATAGCTATACCACTGCTTTTTAGTGGATTTGTCTTCGTATGCCTTTTTCATTTTGGTTTCATCCGACTCCGTATTATTCAGGGCGTCTGGGGCCTGGGAAATCCGGAAATCTTTTATGTTGGTGAGAACCTCGACCTTTTTGATTTTGGCCTTGTATATCCCCTTGTTCTCCAGCTCAATCTGTATCATGAAGGGTTCATCGATATAGATAGATTGGACGTCGAACTTGCGTATTTCGAGACCGTATGCGCCTGTCACACCCAGCTCATTCTGCGCATAGTTTCCCTGCGTTATCTGCTGCGCGTAGCCGACGGGGTTGGTGAGCAGCATGAAGCTCTGGCCGAACGTGTTCTGGAACTGGCTGAACATGTCGCCCAGGGGCGTAAGGAAATCGTTTGCCGTGTTGTGCACGGTAGGCCACCACTGGCCGAACAGGGCGGTTCCCATCGCCTGCTGGCCCACGCCGAGGCCGAAGACCATGAAACCCACCATCAGTATTATGATGCCCATCCACGGCCTTGTCGATGCGGGAGTCGTGAGGCCCGTGAGCACGCCCAGCAGCCACACCGCACCGAAGACTATGCCGGCCGTTCCGGTGAAAAAGGCGCCGCCTTCGCCGAAAAGACCGAACATGTTGAAGCCGGCAGCAGCACCGAAAAATATCATTATGAACATGAATACGAATTTGTCTATCGTATCATAGCTAGCGCCCGAGGCGCTTCCCATTATGCCCATAGCTCTTGCGAGGTTTTTCTTTTCAGTCGCCACCGGCAGGACGGCAAAGAACGCGAGCGTGAGCCAGCCGAGTTCGACGGATTGGAATATGCCGCCGCCCAGCGCGCCGAAGATGAAGAACGCTATGAAAAGCGCCAGCAGGAACCTGCATGCGGAAAGTATGAATTCATAGGGCTTGGTCGGCTCGAACTCGACGGGCATGGAAAAATAGAAGCCGAATGCCAGGAACAGCAGCACGAGGTTGGCCATGGGCAGTTGCGTCGTGTAAAGGCCGCCGATGAAGCACACGACCATCCCGACCTTGCTCACGGCCTTCATGAAGGCGAGGCCGGTGTTGGTCCTGTTTTCCTGGTTTGCCATATAGCTGCCCCACCCCGCCATCTTGCCGGTATCCTTGTCTATGACCTGCTTCTTTTCCACCTCTTCGATTTCGCCCGTTTCCGGGTTTTTCTTGTATTTGACGATTTTTTCCGCCAGCTTTATCGCTTCCGGGTCAGGTATTATGACGTGGAACGCCCAGAAGGAGAAACCCAGCACGAACCATATGCTGCCGAACGCCGCGGAAACGGCGATGCCTATCACGAACAAAATCAGCGAGAAGACGGCGGTCTTGACGCTCGAACCCATTTTTTCCGATATCAGGGTGAGGGGCTTGGCAGCCTTGCCGACACCGGCGCCCGGGCCTTTATAACCTATTGGTCTTGGGCCCTTTCCGTGCAAATAAGCCGTTACCTGCTCCTCCTTTGTCTCGCTTTTTATATCGAGCTTTATGCTTTCAGGTCTGGTTGGATTTACGTCACCGACACTAACAACAACCTTTGCATGGGCTTCTGCCCTGTGGGCTCCTCCCAGCTCATCACTATAGTCTTTGTAAACATCTACCCTGTAAGCTTCTGCCTGGGTTCCAGGTTGATACGGTATTTTGCTTGCAGGCACGTTGCCTATGAAAAATTCACCATCTTCACCTGTCATTGAACCTATCGGTCCAACAGACGAATAGACAATTACATGCGCGTCATGTACTGGTTTTCCTTCTTGATCTACAACCATACCTGTTACTCCACCAACAGCGTAATTTTGCCTTCCCTTTTCTGGCCTGAGATAACCAATGGGTCTAAATTTTTCACCCATCTCTTTTTTTATTGGAATTGCGCCTGGAGCTACATCTCTTGACATTTCTTTTTCATAAACAGCATTTATAACATCGTCGACATATTGGTCTGGAATAAAAATACCGCGTGAACGGAATTTCGAAGAATTAGCATAATTTAAAAGATATCTTTTTGTTGTATCTCTTGAATAATTTGGATGTTTTTTTTTGAATTTTTCTACAGTCGCTTTTAGGTTCAACGCATCCAATGTATCTGGTATTTCTCCACTTTTCTTTCTAAAAATACTTAATGGACTCCGCAATTCTATCCCCATCTTTTCATTTATGTTAATTAATTGGGGCGGAAGGTTAAAAAATCATAGAAAAAACGGGGAAGTGCATATTTAATTTCCGAACCACAGCCTCAACTCCACCTTCGCCTCGTCTTGCGTGCCCGGGACCTAAACCACGATTACTTTATGAATTCTGTAATCCACTTTCCAGTAATTGAGGAAGTCCCTGAAAGAGTCCGATTTTTCAATCGGGACAAAAACAACGCCTCTGGCAATCGCTTCTCCAGATACTTCGTTTATCTTGCCTTCGCTGCCGTTCCTTCCGAAAAGCGCATGAGAAAACTTGGATTTGTTGTCGAGTTTGGCGAGGCTGTATGAAAATATCACGCCGGCCCTGTAACCGAACATGTCTGAGATTTTTTTACCGCTTTTTACAGAAAAGCCCTCGACCATGAGGGTCATCCATAAGGGGTTTTTATCGATTTCCTTCAGAAAAATCCAGCTATAATGGATTTTGTCTGTTATTTTATCAATTTCTGAGGATATTTTCTCCACTATTTCCAGGTTTCCATCCTTTAAAACTGCTGCGACATCTATGTCATTTGGCTTGTCCTTATCTTTGGTGTAAGAGCCAAAAATAACTATGTCCCACAGAAACTTCTCATAGTTTCTGAACACTTTCAGCAAACTCTTTCTCAACTCCGCCAAGCTTGGCAATTCTTTTGATACCATTTTTGATCCTCTTCACCTCTTCGGCCGAAATGAACCTTGTGTACGAGTCCCTGTATGTCCTAAACAAGTTCCTCATGATTTCGTAAATGTCCTTCCATTCCTTCATGAGGGCGTCAAACCTTTCCGTGTGATTATCCGGAATGCGGCCAGTTCTCTTGAAAATGATTATGTCGCATATGCCGGTTATCGCCTTGAAAAATGAAGATGCCGCTGCGTTATACCTTTTGAGTTTTTCGTTATCTATGCCAGAAGCTATATTCTGCGATATCAGTTCCTTTATTATTTCGTCCTGTCTCATGTAAATATATTTACAAATGTCTATTTATAAGCTTTATTTGTAAACATATTTACAAAAATTAGCTTCAAACCATCCCGAACCAGAGCTTAAGTTCGACGTCTGCTTCGTCTTTCGTTCCTGAAGCATGGATGAGGTTGTAGATCGAGCGGTGCTCCCTGTCAGCCTTCTCGCGCGAGTCGTTGCCCAGGTCGCCGCGTATCGTGCCCTTCTCAGCCTTGCTGGGGTCGGTCGCGCCGGTGATTTGCCTCACTCTGACAACGGCGTCCTTGCCTTCGAGAACCATCGCGACGACTGGTCTGCCGGCCAGGTATTTTATGAGCAGGCTGAAGAAGGGTTTGTCCCTATGCATGGCGTAATGGGTTTTCACGAAATCCTTCGTTGGCGTGGCCATCCTGATATTTTTGACATTGAGGCCGCCTTCCTCGAACCTCTTTATTATCTCGCCTATGAGGTTGCGCTCGACTCCGTCAGGCTTTATCAGGACCAGCGTTCTCTCCATAGCATCACTTCCTCTTTCCCTGTCTGCCAGGGGTTTTGATGAAAGCATCAATTACCTTCCACGTCCTTTTCGCGACATCTTCCTTCCTGCCTTTCGCGTCGATGTCGAACAGAAGGCGCTTCTTTCTGTAATAGGCGATGAGCGGCCTGGTCTGCTTCTCGTAGACCAGAAGCCTTGTCCTGACGACCTCTTCCTTCTGGTCCTCGCGCTGGTAAAGCTTGCCGCTGCATTTGTCGCAGGCGCCGTTCTTCTTCGGCCTGGCGAATTTTTTATGGTATATCTCGCCGCAGAATCTGCACGTGAGGCGTCCTGTTATGCGCTCCATGATTTCCCTGCGCGGGGCCTTGAAATTCAGGACCATGTCGATCCTGGCCGCCTTTTCCAGGCCTTTTGCCTGCGCAAGCGTCCTCGGGAAGCCGTCGAAAATGAAGCCTTTTCTGCAGTCGGGCCTGGCCAGCCTTTTCCTGACGATTTCTATTGTGATGATGTCAGGCACGAGCTCGCCGCGGTCCATGTACCCCTTCACCTTCCTGCCCAGCGGCGTGCCTTTCGCCGCTTCCGCGCGCATCATGTCGCCCGTGCATATCTTCGTGAGATGCAGCCTCGCTGCCAGCACGTCCGCCTGCGTTCCTTTTCCGATGCCCGGAGGGCCGAGCAGTATTATGTTCATGAAATCACATCTGGCTTGGATTATAATTGTTCGCAGCTCGCTATTAAAACTTTGCGAAAGCCGAAGGCGGCTAACCTATGAATATCGGCCTCTTGGTCAGGAGTTTCGGAAGCGGCAGCTGCTTGAAGGGCATTCCGCTGGTTTGCTTCTTCAGCATCTTGACGAACGCCTCATGAGACATCGTCTCGACCTTGCCTGTTTCCCTTGACCTGACCGCGAGCTTCCCTTCGCTCAAGCTCCCTTTCGCCGATAACGACTGAGTAAGGAACCCATTCGACCTCTGCGTCGCGGACCTTTTTCTGCACGCTCTCGCTGCGATCGTCTACGTCGGCGCGTATGCCTTCGCTGGCGACTTCATCGGCGAGCTTCTCGGTCTGCTTCAGGAACTTGTCCGAGACCGGGATGAATCTCGCCTGCGTGGGGCAGAGCCATAACGGGAGCATGGGATTCCTGCCCGCCTTCGCCTCCATGTCCGCCTTCTCGAGCAGCGCATACATGACGCGTTCTATCGCGCCCGAAGGCGAAAGATGCAGGATGATCGGGTTCTTCTTCTTGTTGTCGCTGTCCATGTAAGTTATGCCATAGCGCTTCGCGTTCTCAACGTCTATCTGGTCAGTCGTAAGGGCAGCGGCCTTGTCCAGCGCGTCCACGAAGTTCAGGTCGTATTTCAGCACGAAATAGAAGAACTGCTTGCTCCACATTTCGAGAAGGACGGGTTTGCCGATTTTCTTCACGAGCCTGTGCAGGAAATCCTTGTTGTCGTCATAGAAGTCCTTCACGACCCTGAGCGCGCCTTCCAGGTTCTCGTCCAGCGGCACTCCTACGCCGGTTAACACGTCCTTCGCCAGGTCCAGGCGCGTCAGCATCTCTTCCTTCGCCTGTTCGATGTCTTTGCACATGGCGTGGCAATCGGGCATGGTGAACGCGCGAAGCCTGCGAAGCCCTGCGAGCTCGCCCCGCTGCTCCACGCGGAACGAATAGCGCGTGAGTTCATACATGCGCAGAGGCAGGTTGCGGTAGGAAATGTTCGCGTCCTTCGCCATGAGGAACTGGCCGAAGCATGCGGCGAAGCGCAGGAACACGCGTTTGTTCGGCGTCTCGATGGTGTACTGCCTCGCCGGGAAGCGGTTCAGATAGTCCTTAAGCACAGGATGCTCGTAGTCATACATTATCGGAGTCTCGACTTCCATGGCACCGTATTCGACCGTTTTCCTCGTCACGTAATCCTCGAGCAGGCCTTTGATCAGCCTTCCCTTGGGAAGGAAGCGCAGGTTGCCCGGGTCGCTGCCGCTCTCGTAATCGACCAGTTCCAGTTTTCGCATAAGCCTCACATGCGGCGGCTCTTTGTCAGCGATTCTCGACTTCGCCATCTCGTAATGGGCGAATTTCTCCAGGTTTTTGTGTTTCGAAAAATCAAAGCCGTGGACATTGCCATCCTCGATATGCAGCTTGTGCAGCTTCCCTTCGAGATCCATCACGAACCATTCGGATACGAGCGTCTTCTCCTTTTCCACGGCCTTGGAAATTTCGGTTTTCGCCTCGCCTTCCGCAACGATTTCCCTGGAAAGCTCGGAAAGCGGATGGCCTTTCACGGATATCGTGAACCTCTTGTAATAGCCGAAAGGCGCGCGGTAGACATTCACGCCGCTGCCTTTGAGATGCTTCTCGACGCCTTCGAGGATTGCAATCGCAGTAGAAGGCGATGACGGGTTCCTTGTGAGGTGGACGTAGGGATAAATCACGACGTTCTCCGCCTTCACGTCCTTCATGACCTTGAGTATTTCGTCCGTCGTTTTCTCGATTATCACCTTCTCCTTGCCTTCGTCCGTCTTTTCGACCGCCGAGAACACGACCAGAACCTCTTTCACGTTGCTGACTTTTTTCTCAATGTCAGCAGCGCTTTTCAAAGCGCTTTCTCCTTCGGCTCCCATTCTATGAAATCCGAGTGCAGCAACAGTATCTTCATCCGCCATCACCCTACCTTTATTTTTTGTCGCCGTTATTAATTAACTTCAATCCAAACTAAGCCCTAAACTCCAGGCTGGCCGAGAACCGAAAGAAGCAGTCCGGCCGGGACCATGGACTAACACGTCGTAGTGGTCGTCGTTGTGGTTGTTGTGTCAGCGTTCTTGGTCTTGCCGGAGTTCATGAAAGTTAATTGTGCCGGAAAGTTTAAAAGTTTTTCAGGAAGGCGTAAACGCATTCCGGCAGCTTCTGGCTGTAGCCGCCCTCGAGGACGGCGAAGCTAGGTCTCTTCAGTTCGACGATCAGCTTCGAGATTTTGGAATACGTGCTGACCTGTAGCTTGAGGCTCGCTATCGGATCGCCGTCGAGCGTATCGAAGCCCGCTGAAACAGCGACGAGGTCGGGTTTGAAAGCCTCGACTGCTTCGAGCGCGACCTCGAGTTTCTGGAGATATAACGGTTCCTCTGTGCCGCTGTCGAGCGGGAAGTTCAGGCAGTTCTTTTCAGAATGCTTGCCCGTGCCCGGATAAAAAAACGGCCCGAACTGGTGGAGCGAGGCGACGAGCACGTCTTTCCTACCGAGGAATATGGCCTGCGTGCCGTTGCAGTGGTGGACGTCGACGTCGATTATCGCGACCCTCTTAACTTTTTTCGTTTTCAGCGCCTTCGCGACGGCGATGGCGACGTTGTTGAAGTAGCAGAAGCCCTCGAAATTCGCCTTGCCTGCATGATGGCCGGGCGGCCGAAGCAACGAGAATGCTTTCTCCCCTTTTAACGCGAAGTCTATGGCGAGCAGCGCGCCGCCAACGGAGAGCTTCGCGTAGTCGTAAATGTCCGGGAGAGCCGGGGTTTCCGGATTGAAAAACCTGTCGTGCTTTATCTCGTCTATCATTTTGGCAGAGTGGATGAGAAGCAGGTCCTGCCTCGTGCACGGCTCCGGTTTGACGAACTCGAACTCCCTGAAGTTGGCGAGAAGCGAATGCGTCCTGCGCACGCGCTCGCTCGATTCCGGGTGGCCTGGCGCGTCGTAGCCGAGGCACTCGGGCGAAAAGACGACTTTCATGTTAAATAATTTAATCCCTGCCATTAATCTATACCTATGATGGACCTGAGGAGAGTATACGAATACTACTCGCGCGAGGACGTGCAGAACTTCCTGCTCAACTTCGGCAAGGACAGGGAAGTAGTCGGCGTCTTTCGCAGCGGAAGTTTCTCGCAGCGGCCGAACATCGTGCTGTATCCTAACGACATAAGCGCGATGGTCAAGACGGGCGTAGTCGAGTTCCATTCGTCGCTGGAGCGCTGGTCGCAGCCCATGAGCCTGCGCCAGGACAACTACGAGCAACTGCGGACGGGCTGGGATATTATAATGGACATAGACTGCAAGCTCTTCGAGCACGGCAAAATCGCTAGCGAAGCGTTCATCTGGGGCCTGAAAAAGCACGACATACGCGGGGTGTCCATAAAATTCACGGGCGGGACCGGCTTCCATCTAGGCGTCCCGTGGGAAGCGATACCCAAGACCATAGACTACAAGCCGTCCGTTTCCCTCTATCCCGAGCTCGCCAGGAAAATAGTCATGTATCTCAAGGACTTCGTCTTCGAGCGCCTGGAAAAAAACCTGTTCAAAAAATATTCGGCCGAGGAGCTTTCGCACCAGGTCAACAAGCCGCTCGGCAAAATCCTCACCGACGACGGGCTTAACGTATACGAGATTCTGGACGTCGACCCGGTGCTCATATCGCCCAGGCACCTTTTCCGCATGCCTTACTCGCTGAACGGAAAAACGTTTCTGGTTTCCCTGCCGCTCAAGCCGGAAAGGCTCGACGCCTTCGAAAGGATGCAGGCCAAGGCGGAAAACGTCAAGGTCGATGCGCATTTCCTCGGCAACGGTGAGAAAAACGAGGCCGAACTGCTGATAGCCGAGGCGCTGGACTGGCATGCGAGGATGAAGAAGAAGGAAGAGAAGCGCGTCGGAAGAGGATTGCAGATAACGAGGCCCGTCCCTCTGGAACGCTTCCCACCGTGCGTGAAAAACATCTTGGGTGGCCTTTCGGACGGCAGGAAGCGCTCGCTTTTCATCCTGCTAAACTTCCTGCGCTCCTCCAAATGGAGCTGGGACGACATCGAGAAGTTCATCATCGAGTGGAACGCCAAGAACAAGCCGCCGCTGCCGGAAAGCTACATCCGTTCGCATGTCAGGTGGCACAGGACGAGAAACAAGGAGGTCCTGCCGCCGAACTGCAGCGGCGAGGGATGGTATAAGGCCTTCGGCGCATGCAAGCCGGACGAGAAATGCAAGGGCCTGAAAAATCCGCTCAATTACGCGCTCAGGGGCATGGAGAAGGCAGAGAAGGAAAGGCACGATAAAACTCACAAGCCGGGCAAAAGAAAGCGTCGCCCTCAGATGTAAAAGCTGGTCCAGCAGAAGTTCCAGTCAACGCAGTTTCTGAAGCCGCCGTTCGCCCTCGTGCAGCAGTCCCTGCAAACAGGCTTTTTCGTTTTTTTGCAGACAACAAGCGCGGCAGAGTTGTGGCTCCTGTCGCACTCCATGCAGTTTTTACTTTCCATGAACTGACCGGAAGTTTTTAGTCATGTAGTTGGATTAATGACTAAAATAGTTAACGGTTTTCCAGAAATTATTCCTTTTTCAGCTTTTCCAGCCTTACAGAACCGCACTTCGGACAAACTTTTGTGACAGGCTCCATTATGATGGGCTTGCCTTCCCACCTGCACTGAAGACAGCGGAATTTGGCCATGCTTCTTATTCCACCTTGGAACTTAAATTAATTTGGCTTCACGCTTCGTGTTTTATGTCATATGCAGCTCGACGACGTCGCAGTCCTTGAGAATGTGCTTTATCCCGACCTTCTGGCCCTCGAATTTCGCCGAAGGCCCCCATATCCTGGCATGGTCAAGGTTCCTTGCGAATTCCTTGTGTATCCTTTCGGCGACGTCGTAGACGCTCGAAGGCTTCCTGACTATCAGCGGCTTCTCCATGTCAGGCGGCTTGCCGAGCCTCTTCATGTAAACGCGCATGAGGTCGAGCCTGCTCCATATCGCCTTCTTCAGTTCCTCTATGCCCTCGCCCCTGAGCGCGGACACCTTCATGAAGTCTTTCGGAAGCGACTTCCTTCTTTCTTCGTTCAGCAGGTCGGACTTGGAGTAAATCACGAGCGCCTTGACATACGAGCGGTTGCCGGAAGTCGCGTCTATGAGCCTGTCGAGGGTTACGTCTTCCCGGATGATTACGTCGGCGTTGTGGATGCCGCGCTCGTTCATGACCACCTTGACCATTTTCTCGTCCACGTGCCTCAGCCTCACGCCGGCGACCTTTATGCCGCCCCTCTCCGTCTTCCTTATCACGACTTCGGGTTTCCTGCTGTTCAGTCTGAAGCCGGCGTCGTGCATCTCGCTCTGGATCACCGGAAGCTGCTCCGGCTTGTCTATCATGATGACAATGAGGTCCGCATTCCTGATCACGGATAAGATCTTCTTTCCGCGGCCTCGGCCGGCGGAAGCGCCAGAGACTATTCCCGGGATGTCGAGCACTTGTATGTGGGCGGAGTTGTATTCCATCATGCCCGGGATGACGTCGAGCGTCGTGAAGTCGTAATCGCCCACCTTGGATTCGGCGGAAGTTATCCTGTTGAGAAGCGTCGATTTTCCCACGGAAGGGAAGCCGACCAGTAAAACGGTCGCGTCGCCTGATTTTTTGACCGAGAAAACCTTGCCGCCTGCCCCGGCTTTGCCGCCGGACTCCGCTTCCTCGTTGAGCCGCGCGAGCTTCGCCTTGAGCTGGCCGAAATGGTATTGCGTCGCCTTGTTGTATTTGGTCTTGTGTATCTCCTCTTCGATTTTCTTTATATCTTCTTCCCTTCCCATAAGATACCGTTTTTTATTATGTTGCAGTTTAAGATTATAATATGGCACTGCCCCTCCTGTTCGACGTCGGCGTGATAATCCTCGTTTCGGCCGTGCTGGCATACGCCGCTCGTTTCCTCAGGCAGCCGGTGATACTTGCATATGTCGTCGCCGGCCTTATAGTCGGCCCTGCCGGCCTGGGCTTGATAACCAACACGGAGGAAATAAGCATCCTGTCCGAACTCGGCATAATATTCCTGCTTTTCTCCGTCGGTCTCGAGCTCGATTTCAGGCGCATCGAGGATGTGGGCTTCGCTACGCTTGTCGGCGGGACCGTCCAGATGGTGCTGACATTCGCCGCAGGCTTTCTTGCCGCGACCGCATTCGGCATGCCAGGCATGATGGGGGTTTACGTCGGCCTCATGATGGCCATATCGAGCACCATGATAGTGGCCAAGGTCCTCGCGGACAAGGACGAGCTCGGCACGCTCCACGGCAGGATAATGGTCGGCGTGCTCATCCTGCAGGACATCGTGGCCGTTATCGTGCTGCCCATGCTGAGCCTTTACCTTTCCCTGCCCGTGATATCCTTAGAGATGTTCGCCTTCTTCGCGCTCAAGGGCCTGGGTCTTTTCGCGGTCGCAATACTCGTGAACAAATTCCTGTTCCCCAGGCTCATGGACTACGCCGCACGGGGGCATGAGATACTTTTCCTGACTGCCGTGGCCAACTGCTTCTTTTTCATCGGCGTTTCCTACGTGCTTGGCTTCTCGATTGCCATAGGCGGCTTCATAGCCGGCATTTCGATGGCGAATTTCCCCTATAACCTCGAGATAGAGGGCGAAGTCCATTCCCTTCGAGACTTCTTTTCCATATTGTTTTTCTCGAGCATGGGCATGCAATTCAGCTTCATTGCCATAGGCAATTCGCTCCCGTTTTTCATAACCATTCTGCTCATGCTGATGTTCCTCAAGCCGGCGATACTTGCGGCGACGTATCTCCTGCTCGGCTACGGAGGAAGAACGGCCGCATACATAGGCCTCGGCCTCGGCCAGACCAGCGAATTCGTGTTCATAATAGCGGCAGAACTGATTAGAGTCGGCAGCATAACGCGGGAGTTCTACTCGCTTCTGGTGAGCCTGGTCGTCATCTCCATCGTCACCACGCCCTACATGATTGCGGCGAAAAACATATTCTATAATTTCTTTTCGCGCTTCAAAATCCCGATGTCGCATCTCATCCATCCCAAAAACATCCGTGACATGGAAAATCCGCCCGAAGCCATCAAAAACCACACGGTCCTTTTCGGGGCGCACACCATGGGCGAGAAAATAATATACTACCTCAAGGGCAGGAGGGAGAAATTCGTCGTCGTGGAAAGGGACCCGGCGATAGTGAAAAACCTGAAGGGCAGGGGCATGTATGTTTTGTACGGGGACGCGGAGAACGAGGAAATGATGGGCAAGATTTTCCTCGACAAGGCCAAGCTGCTCATTCTGACCATACCCTACCCCGACGTAACGTCGTTCGTGGTCAAGAAGGCCAGGCGCGCGAACCCGAAGATAAGGATTTTCGCAAGGGCACCGGACAGGGTTGAGGCGGAGAGGATATACAAGGCCGGCGCCGATGTCGTCATCATACCCGAATACGTCTCAGGGGACAGGTTCGTCCAGAAAATAGACCATTTCTTCAGAGAGAAAAAAATATGAGGAAAGAAGCCTTCCAGACGGAGCCGGCGAAAGACCAGCACATGATGACGAGCCGGGAAACCGTCGAAAGACTAGTCTCGTGTGCCGGCGTAGGCCGCAGGGACACGGTGCTGGAAATAGGCGCCGGTTTCGGCATACTCACGAAGGCACTGGCAAGGAAGGCGGGCAGGGTCATCGCCGTCGAGATGGACAGGAGGTTCGCCGGAAAGCTGGGCAGGCTTGGCGCAGGGAACGTCGAGATAATTTATGCCAACGCGCTGGACATCATCGACAAAACCGGATTCAACAAGATAGTTTCAAACATACCTTATGCCATCTGCGAGCCGCTCCTGGGAAAACTTTCCGGCAGAAGCTTCGATCTCGCCGTTCTCAGCGTGCCAGAAGGCTTTTACAAGATAATCTCATCAGGACCGGGCGAAAAAAATTATTCAACGCTCTCGCTCAGGGCCCAGTGTTTCTTCAGAACCGATTTCGCGTTCAGAATAAAGAAGGATGATTTCGACCCCCCGCCGAGGACGGAATCGGTCGCCGTTGTCCTGAAACCGCTCTCGATGGACGCCTACAGAAAGAGTCCTGAAAAATTCGTTTTCCGGGAGATATTCCTGCAAAAGGACAAGAAGCTCAGGAACTCGCTCGTTGAGGCTCTCATAAGCCTGAACACGAAAATCCTCGGTGGCCGTTTCACCAAGAACATGGCGAGGGAACGCAGCAAAAAAATGGGGCTGCACGAAAAGATGCTCGGGAAGAAAGCCGGGGACCTGAAAGCGGATGATTTCGAAAAGCTCAGGAAGGCGCTCAGGTTTTCCTGAAGAAGGCCTCGTCCCTGTGCTGCACGCTCACGCCTTTTTCCGTTATCTTGTAGGGATGCAGCTTTTTCGAGTGGTCGGAGCCGCTCATTTTCCACACCTGGATGGCGCGGTTGAACGTGAAATCGCTCCTTTCGTAGTAAAGGACAATCACGCTGTCCGTCACGAATTCCTCAACGCCGTATCTGGAAATGCCCTCGCTTCCGGGGACGATTTCCGAGACCAGGAACGCGGTGCAGCCCAGTTTCCTGAGCACGACCGAAAGGTTGAATATCATGCGCCTCAGCTCGGCCTTGTCCCTGACGTGGATGCCGAGCGCGGAAACGGAGTCGATAACGACCCTATGCGCCCCCATGTCCCTTATGGAGTTTTCCAGGATGTCGAACACCTCTTCGACGTGGTATGGGTCGTATTTGAGGAAGGCGAACCTGCCGGCCTTCTCGAAGGGCTCAAAGTCTATGCCGAACTGTTTGACGTTGTTCTTTATGTTCTGGGGCATCTCCTCGAAGGAAAGATAAATGGCGTTTTCCTTGAACTTGGTCAGGCCGTTGTAGACGTATTGGGAGCACATGGTCGTTTTGCCGGTGCCGCACGTGCCTGAAATGAGCACGAGTTGCCCCTTGGGAATGCCGCCGTTCATTATCTCGTCCAGGCCTTCTATGCCAGTCTTAACCCTTTCCAACATCAAACCAACCATGTCCGGGATTTATACAAAAGATATGCTTCCAGCCCTATATATTGATATTGTGTCCGCTTGTTTTTAAAAAACTAAATACCTGAAAACGGGTTCTTTCGTCTTTGCGCTATTTCACGAGCCATTTGCCCAGGCCGCTGCAGCCCCTGCCTTTGAGGTCGCCAAGCCGCTCGATGGTCTTGCCGATGCGCTCCTCTGAAAAATCAAAATCCAGCATGAAGGCTTTCAGCCTTTCCATGTCCGGTTTCGGCCTTTTTATTTCCAGGTCGGCCGCGGGGGGATGCATGAAGAATTCGAATATCTCTTCTGCGCTCGGCTCGAAATCCCATTTCATTCCCGAGAAAACATCGAAACCCTTCTTTTCCCTGACCAGCTTCAGCGCGGTCTTCGGGCCTATTCCCTTGATCCCGCCGGGGTTGTAGTCCGTGCCTATGAGAATCCCTATCATTACCAGCTGCTCCCTGCTTATGCCGAGCCGTGCGAGCGCGCGTTTCGAGCTCGATTATTTCAGGCCTTATTTCCACATAGTCTTCTTTTCTGGGGATTTTTCTTCGCCCGCTCACGGTCAGGTTCTTGATCATCCTGTTCGCCCCGAAAAGCAGCGAATCCCAGTCCTGCGAGCCGCTCGCCCAGACGACGCCGGCATTCGCCATGTACGCGGCCTGCGCTTCCCCTTCGCTCGGTGCCTGGAGAACCGCGACGCCCATGAGCTCCAGCAGCCTTTTCGAGGACTCTATCATTTCGCCGGTCAGCTTCGACGTCGCCTGCGCATATCTCCTTATCGCTTCCGCGTCGCCTTCTTCCCTGGCCTTCTCGAGCTTCGCCTCCGCTTCTTTTTTTATTGCGCTCCTCTTCTCGGCGGTCTTATGCTTGAACGCGGGCGGCTTGCCGTCGAACACGAAAACGGGGTCTATCCCGTTCTCGAGGAGGTTGGTCGTTCGATAAAACAGCCCGGAAAGATGCGACGTTATGCGGCCCTTCGAGTCCTTCAGCGGCTCGCCGGTGAAGCGGTCGCGTATGATCGAAAGAAACTGGTATAGCGTGTTGTAGGCATCTATCGCTATCATCCGCCCTTTCAGATCGGAGAGCTCGATCTGCCTGCCTGAAACCAGCTCGGAAAGATTCACGCCCATATTAAAAAATTATATCCGTGTTTAAAATACGCTTGCCTCTGCCACCCAGTTCCGTCAGACCCACTGTAAACACGGCAATCAGAAAACCAGTTATCATAAGACCAGCGCCTCATGAGGTGGAATGTATGACTGCAACCACTCGCTTTTTGTCCGCCAGGAAGCCGTTGAACATCTTCGCCGCTTTTGGCGAGATCTCGTGGTATATCTCGATTTTTTTGTCATCCGCGGCCTGCAGGACCTCTTCGTAAATCCTGCATATGCCGTCGATGCCCGTGCCTATCACGATTATTTCGGGCTTTTTCTCGGCCAGCATGAGGAAGTCGCTCATGCCGAATTCATGGGACTTCATCACGAGCTCCCTCCTGCCGTCCCACCAGACTATCATGTCGGAGAAGTACGTTTTCCCGTCTATCTCGACCTCGCCGAACTTGACGTTTGTTATCTTTACCATATTCTATAATGGTTTCCGGCAGCATAAAAATTAATTAAAAATAGCATAGCCCCGGGCGGATTCGAACCGCCGTCCACAGGTCCAGAGCCTGTTATCCTTGGCCACTAGACTACGGGGCTGGAGTTTCGGTAATACTTATTTTATCCTGTCTTTATATATTTATGGAAAAATAGACGTATATAACGACTTTTAAGTGATTAAACAGTTTATAAGCCCTGAAACCAACTAAATTTTAATAAATTAATTAATATAGGTGGTCTTGGATGGACTTCGGATTCGAGGACCTTGACTCCGGCTTCTCCGCTTTCGACGTAGACGTCGAGGAAATCGTGGTGAAGAAGACGAAGACGTACGACAGGGTATGGAAGACGAGCCCTGGCGGCAGCATAGACAACAACCCGCTGATGCACGAAGGGGTCATATACTTTGGCGCATGCGACGGCCAAGTCTATGCGGTTGATGCCGGAAGTGGCAAAGTCATCTGGACGTTCAGGACCAACGACAGCATTGTCGGCTCCTCGCCTGCGCTTTTCGATAACTCGATAATCATAGGTTCATACGACGGGAACCTCTACAGGATAGATTTGGAAAAAAGGGACGCAGTCTGGGTTTTCAAGACCTCGGGCAAGATATTCAGCTCGCCGTTCGTTTACGGTAAAAATGCCTATTTCGGTTCGATGGACGGTAACGTTTATGCGGTCAGCTGCGAGACCGGCAAGGAAGAACTGGCGGTTCAGGACGGGCGGGGAGATAGCGTCATCACCACTGGTTGAAAACGGAAAGGTTTACATCACGTCTTACGACCACAACATGTATTGCCTTGACGCCAAAACCGGAAAGGAGCTGTGGAGGTTCAGGACGGGCGACGAGATGATAAACAACATACCCTTCATAATCCACAGGGGAGTTCTCTATTTCGGCAGCCTCGACAATTATCTTTACGCCGTTGACTGCAATACCGGCAAGGAGTTGTGGAGATTCAAATCGGGCAAATACGGCATCGGAGGCAGCATGCCAATCGTCCATAATAACGTGCTTTACTTCGGCACAAGGGACGGGGACTTTTTCGCCCTCACTCTCAGGGGCAGGGAGCTCTGGCGCTTCCGCGCGGGAGGGCCGATAATCGGGCAGCAGCCGAGGCTTTACAACGGCATGATAATTTTCGGCTGCGAGGACGAGAATGTTTATTTTCTGGACATGGCAGGCAAAGAGCTCTGGAGGTTCAGGACCGGCGGGAGGACGTATGGCAAGTTCCTCCTGCACGAAGGCAAGGTTTACATCGGCAGCTGGGACTGTTATTTTTACGCCATAGACATAGACAAAAGAAAGGAAGTGTGGAGATGCCCGACCTCGACAATGGTGCAGGCATACATAGCGCCGGCGCACGCCTCGTTCAGCGCCGAGATAAAGAAGGAAACGCACGTCGAAGACGCGGTATCCGATGACAGGTATAAAGCGAAAAAGAAGGACGAGACAGTTTCGCTTTCCGATTATCATGTCACAAGCGAATACTCAACGACATCCGAATACAAACAGAAGTCGGATTATGATGTCAATTTAGTGACTTTTGAAAACATAGTGGAGGAAGAATTATGGATTTCGGCTTTGAAGGTTTCGAATCCGCCGATTTTGAAACGGAATTAGAGGATTTTGAAATTAAGAAGATAAAGAAATTCGACAGGATATGGAGGCACGGTTTTGGAGGTAGCATATGCTATTCCAGAGCACATGGTAACAAAGCATATTTTGGTTGCATGGATCACTATATTTATTGCATAAACGCAGAAAATGGTGAGGAAATATGGAAGTTCAAAACCAACGGAATGGTACTTTCACCAGTCTCTGAAGTTTACGAGGATGTTATCTATGTTGGTGGTTATGGTGGAAAGATGTATGCAATAGATTTCGAGACAGGCAAAGAAATATGGTCTTTCCAGGCCTCAAAAGAAATATTCTGCCTCCCATTTGTTAATAGTGAAAAATTATATTTCACTTCAAGGGACAGCAATCTGTATTGTTTGAATACCAAAGATGGAAGGGAGATATGGAGATTCAGAATGGGTGATGAATCGGCATTCTCTCCTGTGGCTTACAAAGGAAGAGTTTACGTGGGCAGCTTCGACGGAAATCTTTATTGTCTGGAGGAAGAAACAGGAAAGGAAATATGGAGGTTCAGGACGGGCGGGGAAGTACAAAGTGATAACACACTGCTCGTTCATGAAGATGTGGTATACATTCCTTCTTGGGACAATTACCTGTACGCCTTAAGGGCAGATACGGGAAAGGAATTGTGGCGAAGCAAGCTTGGCAAACTCGGACTTTCGAGCTCACCTTTAGTTTACCAAGGAGTTCTTTACATAGGCTCCAGAGACGGGATACTGTTCGCTCTGGATCTGAACGGCAAGGAACTGTGGAGGTTCAGAACCGGTGGCATCGTAATCGGTGTAGGAATAAAAGATGGCATAATCTATCTGCCATCCGAGGACAGTAATGTTTACGCACTAAATTTAGACGGAAAAGAGCTCTGGAGATTCAGGGCAGGCGGATCTGTTTATGATTTTCCATGTTTCTTTAATGATAATATTTATTTCGGTAGTTGGGACTGTCATCTCTACTGTTTGAACGCCTTAAATGGGAAAGAAAAATGGAGATTCACAACATCCGTGCAGCAGCAATCCTATTCGCCGCCGCCACACGAAGAATTTTCCATTGAACTGAAAAAAGAGACACACATAAAAGATGCTATAAGCGAGGAAAAATACAAATCAAAGAAGGAAAAAACATTTTCGCTTTCTGACTATCAGATTGAAAGCGAATATCACACGGAATCGGAGTATAAACAAAAATCAGATTATGATGCCGAATGGATTATTTTTGAAGATATCTGCATACCCGAGCCAGATATGGTTAATGACAAGCTCTTGACATTTGCCAGAAAGGCCTGACAATGCTTTTTAAGCAGAGGCCCGTTAAATTTATTTTAGCTTTTATTTAACCCGTCGAGACAAGTGATAAATATGACGCATGAGGACATACGGAAGAGAAGATTGAAAGACTTAGTCGAAGAACTGGACAAGTTCAAGGGTCGCCATACGGAGCTCGTTTCCGTTTACATTCCTGCGGGCTTCAACCTCTTTAAAGTGGTCGAGCAGATAAGCAACGAGAAGTCGACCGCCCAAAACATCAAGTCGAAGTCCGTGCGCAAGAACGTCATGTCCGCGCTCGAGCGCATAACCCAGCACCTGAAACTGTATAAGCAAACGCCTCCGAACGGCCTGGTCGTTTTTTCCGGAAACATCTCTGAGCGCGAAGGAGTTTCGGATGTCGAGATATTCGCCCTTGAGCCGCCGGAACCAATGAAACAGCGGCTTTACTGGTGCGACCAGAAATTCGTGCTCGACCCGCTGAAGGAGATGATACGCGAGCGCGAGATATTCGGCATCGTGATAATCGACAAGTCCGAGGCGGACGTAGGGATATTGCACGGCAAGAAGGTCAGGCCGCTGAAGCATATGGACTCTCTTGTGCCAGGAAAAACAGAGGCAGGTGGGTGGTCCCAAGCCAGATATGCGCGCGTGCGCGAGGGCCTGCTCAACGACTTCATGAAGAAGGTCGGCGACATCGCTTCCAAACAGTTCGATGAGCAGAAAGACCTGATAGGCATCATAGTGGGAGGGCCGGGCCCGGTGAAAGATACATTCGCTTCAGGCGGGTTTCTGAGATACGACTTCCAGAAAAAGGTCATCGGCGTCGTCGACATATCATACATGGGGGAATACGGCCTCGAGGAAGCGGTCAACAGGTCCGAGGAAGCGCTCAAGGAAGCGAGCGTGATGAAGGAGAAGAAGCTGCTCATGCGCTTTTTCAACGAGCTCGGCAAGGATTCCGGCCTCGCGGTATACGGGCTCAAGGAGATTATCGACGCGCTAAAGGCAGGCACCATGGAAATCCTGCTGGTTTCCGACAAGCTCGACTGGGTGAAGGCGAGGGTCAAGTGCCCCAAATGCGGAGAGGAGAGCGACGCCGTGATGGCGAGGGACAAGCTCGAGAGCCTGAAATGCCCGAAGTGCAGCGAGCTTTACGAAATCCTGGCCGAGAAAGACCTGACGGACGAGATAGTGAAGATGGCTGAAGAAATGAGCACCAACGTCGAGATGATATCGTCCGACACGAAAGAAGGCAGCCAGCTCAAAGAAATGGGCGGCATAGGCGGGATTCTGAGATACAAGGTTTAGGCTCTTTGATTATTTCGGCTTTTTGTCCAGATTGTATTGCCTGACTAACAGGAATGCCACGCACGGGCCGGCGATGCCTATGAATGCGCCGGCGATTATATCGCTTGCGTAATGCACGCCAAGAGCGTATCTGGAATATGAAACGAGGACCGGCAGTATGAAAAGCGGGATGAGCCATTTCTTGCGCGTCCCGGCGTAAAGCGCCGTGAAGGCCGCGAATATCGCCGCTGCATGGCCTGACGGGAAGGAATTGTCGGTGCCGCAATAGGGATTGCAGTTCTCCGCAAGCGAATTGCAGGGTATGCATGGCCTTTCGGTCTGCACGGCGTTTTTGAGTATGAATACCAGAGAAAGCGACAACCATATGCCTATTATGTAAATCAGAACAACGGCCTTGGCCCTTTTCCTGCTTTCTGTGCCAAGGCCTTTTCTAAGGTAGGCGTATATCAAGGCAGCCACGAGGGTCGATGCCATCCACACCTCCGGCTGCCCGGCCAGCGTTACGCAATACCACAAATCCATAAGAATGAATTGAACTAGCCTGATTAAATAAATAGCAGTTGCTGTGCCTTACTGCTGCGAGCCGGTGTGTATTGATTTCAGTTCCGTCGGATCTCTCTCGTCCATTCTTCTGAACGACTTCCTGAAGAAAATCAGCCTCTTCCTTGCGCCGGGAACAGAGCCCTCGATGAGAACATAATTCTTCCTGACCTCGCCGTAATTGATGAAGCCACCATCGATTTTTACGCCGTCGCTGCCTATCTTCACCAGGCGCTTGTTGAACTCGGTTCTGGTCTGGAAGCCCATCTGGCCCGCCTGAGCGACCGCGCCTGGCAGAACCCTGCTCGGGGTGACAGGACCCATGGTTCCCAGGTGGCGCATCTTGAGCTTGTTTTTGCGCGACCTGATTTTTATGCCGAACCTCTTGACAGGGCCCTGGTAGCCTTTGCCTTTCGTCACTCCCTTGACGTCGACATACTCACCTTCGGAGAAAACGTCGCGCACGTCGATTTCCTTGCCGAGCTTCTCCTTCGCGTATTGCCATTTTTCCCCGGTCGAACCGGAAAGGTCGAGCTCGAAGACCTCGGGCTTTTTCTTTCCTAAGCCAGTATCCCTCGGTTGCGTCTGGACAAGAACGCGGACATCCGCGACCTGCGCAAGCCTGCCTTCGAAATCCTGAACCGACGCCTTCGTCTTTTTAGGCACGTCAAGCTTCCTCACGATATCCCTTTTCAGGTCCTTTGACCATATCATGCCCATGGTTGCGTAGCCATTCGAATCCCTCGTGTAAAGCTTTATGCCGAAAACGAAAAGCGGCGGGCATTCGATAACGGAGACCGCTTTAGAAACGTCCATGCCATGGCTGACGCTTTTCTTTCGCGTGTCGTTGAAGATGACGTGGGTCATGCCCGCCTTGTAGCCCGCGAATTCGATCGGCCTGGTGCCGCTTACTTTTTTCGCAACTATGTCAAGCTGCGG
The DNA here is from genome assembly GCA_963726265.1 of Candidatus Aenigmatarchaeota archaeon. Taxonomy (GTDB): domain Archaea; phylum Aenigmatarchaeota; class Aenigmatarchaeia; order QMZP01; family QMZT01; genus JBGPQP01. The sequence goes on along the minus strand of CAVSBQ010000002.1, from coordinate 503,374 downwards.
CGAGTGCTTTAATCTCGGGTATATCCTTTTCGCCCGCTTCTTCGGCCAGAATGCTCTCGAACCCGCTCGTGGTTTGTGACCTCTTGCCATGGAACATCACATTCGCGTTAGACGCGCCTTCCTCCGCGGCCTCCGGGTTTCCTCGTCGTGTCATGCGGGACTGGCGTCGCGTCTTCAATCCTTCCGATCCTGAGCCCGGCCCTTACGAGCGCACGAATCGCGGGCTGCGCGCCTGCGCCCGGTATCTTCTTCTTGTGGCCGCCCTGCGCGCGGACCTTCAGATGGACGCCGACAAGACCCTTGCTTATCGCCTCTTCCGCGACTTTTTTCGCTGCCTTCATCGCGGGGAACGGCGAGCCCTTGTCCTTGTCCCTGCTGGTTATCATGCCGCCGGAACACCTGGCTATCGTTTCCGAGCCGGTAAGGTCGGTGATGTGGATAATCGTGTTGTTGCTCGAAGAATATATGTGGCAGATGCCCCATTTTTCGTCTTTCATTTATTTCCACCCTTTACCGTTATCACTGATTCCTGCGCCGCAGAAACTATGAATGACGGGAATGTCGTTCTCCTGCCGCCCAGATAAACATGGCCGTGGACGATTTTCTGCCTCGCATCCTTTATGGACGAAGCGTGTCCCTTTTTGTAAACAATGGTCTGAAGCCTCCTCTCGAGGATGTTGTTCGTCTTGAGCTGGAGGACCTGGTCAAGGCCCTGGCCTTTCTGGATGAGGCCGATTTCAGTCAGCTTGTCGAGAAGGATTTTCATTTTTTTCTCGTCCTTCATGGCGATGAGATTCCTTGCCCTTCGCCTGAAGCTGCGCACGATTGCCTCGGCGCTCCATATCTCCCTCTTCCTTCTCAGGCCGAATTCCCTCAGCATCTTGCCTTCTTCCTCGAGTCTCACCGCATCCCACGGCGCTCGCGGCCTCTTCATCTTTTTTCTGATTCTTCTCATGGCAATCACTTCTCGCCCTTGCTGGTAGCAGCCCGCGCGGCTTTTGCGGCCTTCCTCTGCACACCCACGGTTCCGCCGGTCCTGAAGGAGCTTCTTGTCCTCTGGCCGCGGACGGGCTGGCCCAGCATGTGCCTTACGCCCTTATACGTCCTCGTTTTTTTCATCCTGTCTATGTCCATCTTCTGGCTGAATTCAAGTTGCGAGGTCGTGAGATGCACGGTTTCGCCCTTTTCCGGGCCCTTTCTCCTGTTGTACATCCATGAAGGGATATGGTGTTTGTCCGGGTGGTTTATGATGTCTTCAAGCTTGTGGATTTCCTCGTCAGAAAGCTCGGAAACCTTCTTTTCACCGAGCTTTGAAATGTCCGCTATGATCCTGGACATGGAAAATGATATGCCGTCTATGCCGAGCAGCGCGGATGACACTTTTCTGTTGCCGTCGAGGTTCGTTTCGCCGAGCCTGACGACGTTCAGCAACCTCTTCTCAGGCGGTCTGGCAGCTTCCGTCTGTTCCTTCTGCTCTCTGTGCCCTCCCTTCTTCTCCGTCTTCTCTTTCCTTTGCTCTTTTTCCGCTGCCATCATTTACACCGGTGCAACAATAACACTATGATATGTAAAGACAATTATATAAATGAATATTTAAATATTAAGAACGCCGCTGCTTTCCCAAGAACGCTTGCGGCCGCGGAGTTATATGATTTTGAGCGCGAGTTCTTCGGCCTTCTGTCTCATGTTCCCGGCCTGGTACAGCGCGCGGCCTATTATGGCGTGCCATTCGCTTCCGGCCGCAGCCGCAGCCTCGCTGAGGTCGCCGCCCTGGGTTATCATGCCGGGCGAATAGAAAACCGGTTTTATGCCTTTCGCTTCTAGCATCTTTTTGTATTCGGCGATGCGCTCCGGCTTGTTTCCCGGGACGACAAAATCGCTCACGCCCAGCGAAGCGGCTATTTCATAAATCGCCTTCGGCGCGCTGTTCAGGATGAAGCCGCCGTCCTTTTCCAGGTATTGCGGGTGCGTCATCTCGCCGCCGATTATGACTCCCAGGCCCTCGTTGCGCGCCGCCTCTATCCATTTCCTTTCAGTTTCAGGCCCGGCTTGGGGGAACAGTATGACAGCGTCGACTCCGCCGCAAGCCTTCATGAACTTCACGCCGGTGTCGGGAATGTCCGTCCCGGCCTTCTGGTGGTCATAGATTATGGGAAGACGGGTGTGTTTTCTGATAGTTTCGATGACCTTTTTCATGCCGAAGGGTATGACCAGTTCGAAGCCGATCTTGTAACCGCCCACCCCCTTCACATCGCACGTCTCCTTCACCAGCCTGTCGAGCGCTTCCAGCGTGGGAAGGTCGCATGCGGGTATTATACTCCTGCTCATTTTTATGATTTTCATCATATCGCCTCTCGTTTTCATTCGAAGCCCATCTTCCTGCCCCAGTTCGGGGGATCCTTGTTCCACTCAAGCGCCTTTTCAATTTCGTCTTGGCCTATGTATTCCATTGCGCCCGCGAGCTTTATCAGCGTGGTGAAATCGCTCAGGGGTATGAGCTCGCAGTCCGCCTGGTTGAAGGCGTCTTTTGCCTTCTGCATCTCGTATGTGAAAATCGCAAGACACTGTTCGACCACGCCGCCCTGCCTGCGGACGGCTTCGACTCCTGCGATGCTTGAGCCGCCCGTTGATACGAGGTCCTCCACTATGACGACCTTCGCGCCTTTCTCGAGCTTCCCTTCAATAAGGTTTTCCTTGCCGTGCTCCTTAGCTTCCTTGCGGATGTATATCATCGGCTTGCCCAGCTTCTCGGCGAGCCATGCGGCATGGGGAATGCCCGAAGAGGCGATGCCTGCCACGACGTCGAAATCGAGCCTGCGCTCTTGCACGACTCTTACGAAATAGTCGGTTATCTTCGCTCTCTTGTCCGGATATGACATCAGCAGGCGGTTGTCGCAGTATATCGGGCTCAGCATGCCTGATGCGTATCTGTAAGGCTTCTGCGGGCTCAGCGTAACCGCCTTTATCTCAAGCAATATCTTTGCGACATCCTTTGGAATTTCAGTCATGTTCCACCACCTTCCCCTTAACCGAAGCGCAAACCTCGCCATTTTCAAACACGACGTTTCCATTCACAACAGTCTGGACGGGCCATCCGCGCAGCTCGTAACCATCGAACGGAGACCAGCCGCATTTCGTGAACAGTTCGTCGTTCCTCACCCGCCTCACCATCTTCGTGTCTATTATGGTCAGGTCGGCATCGCTGCCTTCCTTTATGAAACCCTTCCCTTTCAGCCTGAAAATCCTTGCCGGGTTTTCGCACATGAGCTCGACCAGCCTCCTGAATTCGATACGCCGCCGGTTGAAGGCGTCCAGCATGAGCGGCAGCCGAGTCTCGATTCCGGGCACTCCGTAAACGTCGCCTGCTGCTTTCTCATCGAGCGTGTGCGGCGCGTGGTCACTGCCGACGGCGTCGATGGTCCCGTCAGCCAGCGCGGCCCAGAGCGATGCCCTGTCCTTATCGCTTTTGAGCGACGGCTTCATTTTCACGAACTTGTTTTCATCATTTTCGGTCAGGAACAGATGGTGCGGCGTGACCTCGGCGAAGACGTTTTCCTTGCGGTTGCGCTTTATGTATTCCAGCTCGCTCTGCAGGCTCACGTGGCACATATAGAATTTCCTGCCTAGCGAATGGGCGATGTCTATCGCCTTCTTCGCGCTTTCGCCTTCGGCGTGTATGGCGGTTATGCGGGCGGACTCCATTATGTTTTTTATGGCGTTTTCGTCCTCTATGAGCATGTTGCCCGTCGAGGCGTTCATGAAAATCTTTACCGACGCCACGGCCGCGAAGCCTGACGCCTTCCGTATGTCCTCGAGATTCTCCAGCGAAGAGCCGAAATGGAAGCCGAAGTTCACGACGGATTTTTTCGCGGCAGCCGCGATTTTTTCGCTGAGCAGCTGCTGCGTCAGCGTGGGCGGTTTGGTGTTCGGCATGTCCAGGAAGCTGGTCACTCCGCCGGCAGCGGCGGCGAAGCTGCCCGTTTCAAAATCCTCCTTGTGCGTCATGCCCGGCTCCCTGAAGTGGACGTGCGGGTCTATGACTCCCGGAATCACCACCATGCCTTTTGCGTTTATGGTTTTGTCAGCCGCGATCGTCCTCGATGCGGGCAATAGCTTGGCTATTTTCCCGTTTTCAACAAGAATATTTTTCCTCAGCAGCCTGCCGTTCACGTAAACCATGCCGTTTTTCACGAGCAGGCTCACGGCGTTGGGGTTCATGCGCATCTCCATTTTGCGTATTCGCTCACGGCGACTTTCTGGCCGGATTTCAGCCTCGCGAAATTGCCGAAGTCCTTGAGCTTTCTGAGCTGTGACGATGAGAAAACGGGCCCGTCCTTGCATACGCGCAGGCCACCGGCTTCGCACTGGCCGCACACCCCGAAGCCGCATTTCATGTAGCGTTCCAGGCTGGCTTCGACCTCGATTCCGTAACGCTCGCAGAGCTCGAAGACGCGCTTCATCATGATTTCAGGGCCGCACGTGTGCACTACGGCGAATTTCCTTTTCTTCAGCTCGCTTTCCAGGACGTCGGTGACGAAGCCCTTCGCTCCGGCCGAGCCGTCGTCCGTGGCAATGCTCGCTTTTCTGAAGCGCCCGCTGAAAATCAGCCTGTCCTTCGAGCGTGCTCCCTGGATGACGAACGGCTTTTTCAGACGCTCTATCAATATGGCAAGCGGAGCGACCCCGCAGCCGCCGGCAACTACGCACGCGTTCGAACGCAGCGAAAATCCGTTCCCATAAGGGCCGCGGATGCCTATCCTGTCGCCGGCCTTCATCATGAAAAGCGCTTTCGTAAACCTGCCCTTCTCCTCGACCGTTATCGCGGTTTCTTTTCCGGCGTAGGAAAGGGAGAACGGCTTTTCGTCAAGGCCGGGTATCCAGACCATCACGAACTGCCCGGGCTTGGCATCGATTTTCCTGTCAAAGAAAAAAGTTTTGACATAAGGGTTTTCATGCACGACCCTCGTGAATTTTGCCATCTCCGGAAGCTCTGCCTTTTCACCCATGCGCAGCACCTATTATCTTGTCAAAACTCCGATAATTATTTTTGTCCATCCACTCGCTCATTTCAGAACAGATTTTTTTGAAGACGTCCATGCCCCTGTAATGGATTGCGGAGCCGACTCCGATCGCGCCCGCGCCCGCCATCATCATCTCAAGGGCGTCGCGGCCGGTGAGGATGCCACCCGTCCCGATTATCGGGATTTTGACGCTTTCGTAAATGTCATAGACGCAGCGGACCGCGACGGGTTTTAGCGCAGGCCCTGAAATCCCGCCTATTTTGAAGCCCAGCACCGGTTTCTTTGCATCGATGTTTATTATCATGCCCGGTCCCATGGTGTTCACCGCGGTTATGGCCGAGGCTCCCGCTTTCTCCGCGGCTTTCGCGACCTCGCCTATGTTCTTCGTGATGGGCGAGAGCTTGACGAACACCGGAAGTCTGGTATGCTTCACGACGGCCTTCGTTATCTCGTACGTCTTCTCGGGTGCGTCCTGGCCGGCGAGCGTGCCGAAGCCTGGCGTATGCGGGCAGGAAAGCGGGACTTCGAGCGCGGAGAATTCCAGGCCCTTTAGTTCATCAGCGACCTTTGCGAAATCCTCCGGCTCCTGGCCGATTATGCTGGCGAAGACGGGCGCGCCCAGTGCCTTCAGGCCGGCGAATTCCTTTCTCGCTTCGCCGGCGCCGGGATTCGAATAGCCGACCGCGTTCATCATGCCCGCTTCGAAGGCGATGACGGTCGGGTTCTTGTGGCCTTCCCTCGCTTCGAAAGAAACCGATTTTATCGTGACAGCGCCGGCGCCGTTCTTTATGATTTCGGAAAGCAGCTGGCGCGAAACGCCAAGGATGCCTGAAGCGAGAACGGTGGGGTTTTTCAGCTTTATGCCGCAGAGGTCTGTTGCAAGGTTCATACCTCTCTTCTTATAACATCTCTATGTTTTCCCTTCCCACCACCCTTTCGCAATAGTGGCACCTAAGCCTGAGCGGGGCTTTGCTGAGAACATGGAATTTCGTTTTCGCGTGCTCGATGTTGGTTATGCAGTTCGTGTTGGCACATTTTATTATGTCCTGGATGACTTCCGGTATCTCGACCCTGAATTTTTTTTCGACCTCGAAGTTCCTGATTATGTTTATGTTGGCTTCGGGAGCGACTACCGCTATCTTGTCCACTTCCTGCTTGGTCAGGAAGCGGTCGCCTATCTTGATGACGCCTTTCTTGCCGAGCTTCCTGCTCTCGAAGTTCATGCCGACCGTGACGACGTTTTCGCTTACCCTGAGGTTGAGCAGGTCCGCCACCTTGAACGTGTTCGACGTCGAGATGTGGTCTATGACCGTTCCTTCCCTTATGGCGGATATCTTGAGCGTCTTGCCTGTCATTTTAGCCTCCCGGTGACGAGCGAAAGCAGCGCCTGCCTGACGGGGATGCCGTTGCCTGCCTGCTCGAAGTAGAGAGCATGAGGAGTCGCATCCAGTTCGGGGTTTATCTCGTCGACTCTGGGCAGCGGGTGCATTATCTTCAGCGACGGCTTGACGTACGGCAGGATCGCCTTGTCCAGCCTGTATACGCCCGCGTATTTCTTGTATTCCAGCGGGTCGGGGAAGCGTTCTTTCTGGATCCTGGTCGCGTAGAGCACGTCGAGTTTCCCTATGACTTTCATGAGGTCGGATTCCTCGTGGTATTTCACTTTCTTCCTGTTGAGCTCCTCCAGATAAGAATCCGGCATCCTCAGCGCCTCGGGCGAGATGAGGTAAAGAGTCGAGTTGAAGTGAGTCAGGGCAGTCGCCAGTGAATGGACCGTCCGTCCGTATTTCAGGTCGCCCAGGAAGCCGATGTTCAGGCCGTCAATCCTGCCTTTCGTCTTCTGAATCGTGTAAAGGTCGAGAAGCGTCTGCGTCGGGTGCTGGTTCGCGCCGTCGCCTCCGTTTATTACAGGTACGCTGGATGCTTCCGCAGCGAGCCTCGCAGCGCCTTCGACCGGATGGCGCATGACTATCACATCGGCGTATTTCTCCGCCATTTTAATGGTGTCCCAGAGGGTTTCGCCTTTTTTCAGCGAGCTGCTGCCGGGCTCCGCGAAGCCTATCACGCTCCCTCCAAGCCTCGTCATCGCGCTCTCGAAGCTGAGCCTCGTTCTTGTCGACGGCTCGAAGAAAAGGGAGGCCATGACCTTACCCTTCATGAGCGAAGGGTTTGGCCTGCCGTCTATTTTTTTGGCGTTCCTGAGAACATGAAGGATTTCGTCTTTCGTGAAGTCCTTTATCGATATTACGTCCCTGTTTCTGAAATCCATTTGAATCTTTATTTTATTGTAAGAGCATTTTATAAAGGTTTTCAGAAAGCTTTTAAAGCGCTCCGAACGAAATATAATTAGTATTTTTTCTCGGCGTCAAGACGTGGCCAATTTAAAACCTTTTAAGTATGTTTGTAGTATTATTCTACTGTTAATTCGCTCTGCAAAGCTGGCTGATGTTTATGGAGGTGCTTCACATGCATGGCATGCATAAAACAATGGTAGCAGTTTTGGTAATGGGATTTGTGTTGCTAACGTTTTCGCAGGCAGGTTACGCCGCGAGCGCGATAACCGAGAACCTGCAGATAGTTCTTACGCAGCAGACGCCGTATCCAGTCGAGCCCGGGCAGGTAGTTGACATAGAGGTTTCGCTGCAGAACACGGGCTATGGCGCGGCGGAGAACATCGTGCTTGAAATAAACCCCAAGAGCCCGTTCACGCTGGTCCCGGGGCAGGAGAAGACGAAGAATTTCGCCAGGGTGCCTGCGCGCGACCACGTAACCGCGACGTTCAGGCTCTACATCGACACGGATGCCATATCAGATGACTACGAGCTCGAGTTCAAGTATTACCAGATCGGCTCGGAAGTGCAGAGCACGGGGAAGATTACGGTGCAGGTGCAGGGCAAGCCGAAGCTGGTGCTCGAGAAAATAGAGACGGACCCGCTCGACATAGAGCCGGGCGATGCGGTCATCATAAAGGCGTTCATAAAAAACGTCGGGACCGGATCGGCTTCATCAATGGAGGCAAATTTCGCCTCGAACACCACATATATACTGCCGGTCCTTTCAGGCGGCCTTTATTATGCAGGCGAGATAAAGCCGGGCCAGACCGGCGAGGCGACATTCACCATGAGCATAGACAATTCGGCCGAATACAAGACCTATCCCAACGTCATGATTCTGTCATACAAGGATGAGAGCGGCACAGCACAGACCGCATCCTTTTACGTCGGCATGCCCGTGAGAGGCAAGCCGGTGATAGAGATTCTCAGCGCCAAGGTCGAGAACTCGGACTTCAAGGTCGACATCGAGAACATAGGGACGGCGAATGCCAAGGCGCTCCAGATATCGCTTGTCCAGGGAGGCAAGACAAAGGATTCGGCAATCGCGAATGAATTGAGGCCATCCAAATACAAGACCCTGCGCTTCAAGGGCTTCGAATACGGCCAGGCCGTGATAAACATCTCATACCTGGACGAGAGCAACATGTTTTTCAGCGAGGAAATCCCTGTTTCAATAACGCAGTCTTCTGCTGCGCAGGAGAACAAGGACAACGGCCTCTCGCCGCTTGTCCCGGTTCTGATAGTCGTGGTGGTGCTGGAGAGTTACTACGTGTGGAGACTGCGCAAAAAGGCCAAGAAATAAGCGGGAGCGCAGTCTGATTTTGGGCGACTGGCATGAAAAGGGTATTGTTTGAAATCAAGGACGTTTGGAAAACATACTGCCTGAAGGAGGTTGAGACCCACGCCCTGAGAGGCGTGAGCCTCAAGATAGAGAATGGCGAATACGTGGCGATTCTCGGCCCTTCTGGTTGCGGCAAGTCGACGCTCATGCACGTTATAGGCTGCCTCGACACGCCGACGAAAGGCAGCGTGATCGTCGATGGTAAGGAGATTTCCGAGCTCAACGACGACGAGCTTGCGAAAATAAGAAGGGAAAAAATCGGCTTCGTTTTCCAGGCGTTCAACCTCATAGGCAGCCTGACAGCCGCTGAAAACGTCGCCATGCCCATGAGGTTCAAGGGCTACGGCAAGGCGGAATCCATAAAAAAGGCAAAAGAACTGCTGAAAAGGGTCGGGCTCGAGAAAAGGACCGACCACAAGCCCAACGAGCTTTCAGGCGGTGAGCAGCAGAGGGTCGCCATCTGCCGCGCGCTGGCGAATGATCCCGAGGTCATCCTTGCGGACGAGCCGACAGGAAACCTCGACTCCAGGTCAGGCAGCGAAATAATAGCCTTGCTTGAAGAGCTTCACGGCAAGATGGGCAAGACCATCATCGTCGTCACGCACGACGCCAGCCTTGCAAAGCGCGCCAAGAGGCAGATAAGATTAAAGGACGGACAGATTCTGAATGAATAATTATGCTCGACTTCGCGTTAAAGGACCTGAAGGGACACAGGGTTAGAACAATTCTCACCGGACTCGGAATAGTCATAGCCATAACGGCGATTGTTTCTCTCGGCTCGATATCGGCCGGCATAGGCGAGATGGTAACATCCAGCACCAGCAGCATAGGTTCCGACACCATCTTCGTGATGAAGAATATGGACTTCTCGCAGATGTCCGGCCCTCCGACAGCGTGGCAGATTCAGGACCTGACCGAAGATGATGTCGATGCGCTCCGTTCCTTGTCCGGCGCCAAGCGGGTGGTTCCGGTAATATCCAGGACTTTCGGGGGCTTTATGGAAGTAGACGCCATCGACATGGATGACCTTGACCTTTTCGGGGCGGATGACCTTGCGTTCAAGGAAGGCTCGATGCCGGGCAACGACGACCAGGGCGTCGCCCTGGGCTACGCGGCCGCCGGCATGCTCGGCGCAGGCGTCGGCGACTACATAACGCTCAACAAAAAGGAAGTCGAAGTTCTCGGCATCGTGGAAGAAGGCTATGGGTCATACGATCTCGTCGTCATCATGCCCTACAAATACGGCGAGGACGTTTACGATGCTTCTGGAAGGGCGACGCAGGTGATGATAGAGCCGCAGGACGTTTCGTATGTCGAGGAGATAAAGAACGCCGTCAGCGACGAATTCGACGACCTCAGCGCCATGACGATGGAAGACGCCCTTTCCATGATGAAGCAGATGACCCAGACGCTCGACATAATAACGCTCGGCATAGGCTTCGTCGCCTCGCTCGTCGCGGCCATAGGCATAATAATAACCATGTACACCTCCGTGCTCGAGCGCAAGAAGCAGCTCGGCATAATGAAGGCGGTCGGCGCCCTGAAGAGAACGATAATGAAGCAGATCCTCGAGGAGGCCCTCATAGTATCCGTGATCAGCAGCCTGCTGGCGCTCGGCATTTCGTTCATTTTCGTCGACCTGATAAACAACGTGCTACTTGGTGGCACAAAAATCGCCGTGATAACGCCGGTCCTTGCAGCGGGAGCGGTTTCATACGGCATCATGCTTACGATAATATCAAGCCTTTACCCGGCATGGGTCGCAGTCAAGATAGACCCGATAGAGGCGATAAGAAAAGGGTAGCCAGCGAATGACGGCCATACCGCGACGAAGCGTACTGGTCGGATGTGAAAATATGCTCTGGGAAAACATCATAAGGGAATTCAACAGGCACAGGCTCAGGACAGTCCTTACAGTCCTCGGCGTGACGATTGGCATATTCCTGGTGGTCAGCGTGTCGTCGTTCTCCGAGGGAATAATCTACTACGTCAACGACCAGATAAAAATCACGTCCGGCCTGGTTACCGTGCACCAAAGCGACATTCCCGGTTTCAGCATACAAACGAGCGAGATAGACCAGGCGCTGGTCGCCGAGGTGGAGAGCCTGTCCGGCGTAGAAAGGGTCGCGCCCATACTTTACGCCAGCATTGACAATGTCGGAAGCGTGATGGGCATTACAAGCGACGGGGAGAGCATCATCAGGGGAGTCAACATAGAGATAAAGGACGGCAGGGACTACGAGGAGGGACAGAAGGAAGTCGTCATCGGAAGCAAAACTGCCGACAGCTATGACTACACTCTTGGCGACTACATAACGATGGACGAAAAGAACTACGAAATAGTCGGCATCCTCGAGGAAACGGGTAGGGACCAGATAGACAATGCCGTCATGATGGCCCTCCCGGATCTCCAGGACCTGGCCGGCAAAAAGGACATTATAACGCTGATGATGGTGCAGCCTTCCACGCCCGAAGACGCCGATTACATAGAACAGGCGGTCAACGACAACTTCGACGAGATAACCGCTTCCACGGACAAGAGCATGATGAATTCCGCCAACGAAATGCTGGGCCAGCTGAATGCCATGACCTTCGCGCTCGGCAGCATAGCCGCCCTGATTTCAGGCATAGTCATAATGAACGTGATGATAATCTCCGTCCGCGAAAGAAGGAGGGACATAGGCACGATGAAGGCGATTGGCGCGACGAACAGGCAGGTCCTCGTTTCCGTCATGTTGGAATCCATACTGATAAGCGTCACGGGCGCGGTCATCGGCATCATTCTCAGTTACGGAGGCGTGGCTTTCATAAACAGCGTGCTGTTCACCCCAATTGCCCTGATAACGCCGAATCTTATTGCCGAAGCCCTGCTTTTCGCTACTTCCATAGGCATAGTTTCAGGCGTCCTGCCTGCGAGGCAGGCCGCGAGGCTCGACCCGATAGAGGCGCTGAGGTACGAGTAATTTTTAGGTTTATTCGGCGACAAGAAACTTGAGCGCGAATATAACCGCTATGCCAAGAATGATAGTCAGAAGCTGGACAAACGACTTCTTAGTTTCGTATGCATCTTTGTGCAGCTCGGGTATGAGGTCGGACGAGGCGATGTATATGAAACCGCCCGCCGCGAAAGGCACCAGGAAGGCAGTCAGGTTCCCCACGAAATAGCTTGCGGCTATGGCGACTATCGTTCCCGCGACGGCGGTCAGGGCAGTCATGAAATTCAAATAAAGAGCTTTCCTTCGCGTGAAGCCGCCATGGAGCAGTACGCCGAAGTCGCCGATTTCCTGCGGTATTTCGTGGAGTATGACGGCGAAGGTCGTCACTATCCCGATCGGCAGGGATGCCATGTAGCCCGCGCCTATTATCAGGCCGTCTATGAAGTTGTGCACGCTGTCGCCGACAAGGTTCATGTAGGCGAACGGGTGCGGATGCTTTTCGCTGGTCGGCACGTGGCAGTGGCGCCAGTGGACGGCCTTCTCCATGATGAAAAACACTATCATGCCTGACAAAACGGAAACGGAAACCGTCAGGCCAAAGCCGGATTCTGCGACCGCTTCCGGCAGCAGGTGTATGAAAGCTCCGCCGAGCAGGCCGCCTGCAGAGAAGCCGACCAAATAGAGCAGGATTTTCGCGAGCCTTTCTTCCTTGACCGATATCGTAACTATGCCTATAAGCGAAATCGCGCTCACGACCAGAACGCTCGCAAGTGCGTATAACCATATTTCCAGGCTCATACGACTTATTTCGCGCCAGAACAATAAAAATATTTTAGCAGGCTTGACAAAATATTATAATGGCCAATCCATCCGAACATGCGCATACGCATGCGCCTGAGCCGAAACTCAGGCGCGAGATAAGCCTTTGGCAGGCGACTCTCACTGGCATAGGCCTCATACTCGGAGCGGGCATATACGCGCTCATCGGAAAGGCATCGGCAATCGCTGGCAACGGCGTATGGCTTTCCTTTGCGTTGTCCGCGCTGGTGGCGATCTTTACGGGGCTGAGCTACGCCGAACTGAGTTCCGTATTTCCGAAGGCCGGGGCCGAGTATGTTTATACCAAGCACGCGTTCGGCAGGAAGTTCGCCTTCATAATCGGCTGGCTGATAATAATCTCGGGATTCGTCTTCTCCGCGACCGTTGCGTTCGGCTTCGCCGGCTATTTCGAAAAGCTGTTTGGAGCGCCTTACCTATTGACGGCTGCGGTACTCATCGTGCTGCTTTCCTTCCTGGTCTTCTACGGCATAAAGGAGTCGGTCTGGTTCGGCGTTGTGGCGACGCTCATCGAGACGGCGGGCCTCATCGTAGTAATCATACTCGGAGTCCCTTACCTCGGCAGGGTGGATTATTTCGAATTTCCCAGCCTTGCCGGCGTCTTCACCGCGGCCGCCCTGGTGTTCTTCGCGTACGTGGGGTTCGAGCAGATATCCAGGCTTTCCGAGGAGACGAAGAACCCCAAAGTCAACATCCACAGGGCGACGCTGCTGTCCATCGCGATTACGACTGTTCTTTACATTCTGGTCGCGCTGTCAGCGGTATCGATCGTCGACTGGAGAATTCTCGGCGCGTCGAACGCGCCGCTGGCGGAAATCGCCTCGACGCTCCTGGGGCCGAACGGCTTCGTAATCCTGTCGATAATAGCGCTGTTCGCGACCGCGAACACGGTCCTTTTCATGATGGTGGCGACCGCGCGCATGATTTACGGCATTGGCAAATCGTTCTCGCACACCAGCGTATTTGCGCGCGTGCATTCGAAGACGCGCACGCCATGGGTCGCGACCATAATAACCATGGTCTTCTCGGTCATGGCGCTGGGCTTCGGCAAAATCGAGACTGTAGCGAACATGACAGACTTCCTGATATTCTTCGTGTTCATAGTCATAAACGCCGCGGCGATAAAGCTGCGCTTTTCCGTGACGAAAGAGGAGCACCATTTCAGGATGCCGCTGAATCTCGGACGCTTCCCGCTGATCCCCGTGTTCGGGATTGTATCCTGCCTGATGCTGATGGCCTACGTTAATTTCGAGGTAATGGCGTATTCCGCGCTCACAATCATCGTCGGCTTCGCGATAGCCGAGGTCCTCGAGAGAAAAGGCATAAAGGCAAAATACGAGTAGCCGCTTATTTTGCAAAAGTCATCAGCACTGTGCCTGCCATTATTATTATCGTTGCCAGGAAAAGCAGCAGATAATTTCTTCTTTCCCTGATTTCCCTGAAATAGAACACGCCGAGCAGGGGAGGTATGATTATGGCGCCTATCTGCGTCAGCACGTAACCCCTGGCCATGCCTATTGCGGCTATTGCAAAAAGGGCCAGATAATTACCAACCGCCCAAAGTAAGCCGTTTAGAACATTTCTCTCTTTGCCGCTGTATGAAAGGTTGATACGTTTGCCGAATTTCACGAAAGCGGTGATTGAGGCCGTCAGCAGCATGCCTGCCGCAAGGGGTGCCATGACGGCAACTGCGTCAGCTGCAACAAGCTTGACAGGCACGAACTGTGTTCCCCAGAACAAAGAAGATAAAAAGGCAGCTAAAATGCCCGTCTTGAAATTTTTCGCATTTACATTTTCTTTGGTTCTGCTGACGATAAAAGCGCTGGCGCATATCAAAAATATCGCAGCCAAAGCCATCAGTATGTTCAGCATGCCCGAGTAAATTATTTCACCAAAAAGCAGCGCGCCCCATAAGAATGATACCAGTATCTGACCTGAAACCGACATAGGAAGGGCTCTTCCTATCCCGATGTATTTCATCGCATAAAGGAATGACAAACTGGCGCATGCCCAAAGCACGCCGGAAGCCAGGCCGGCCAATAAAGTTTCGGTTGTTAATATGGGTCGCATCATTACAGAAACTATCAGAGCCGTCGCGAAGCCGCCTGCTGTTATGTAAACGTTCTGGAATATCTGGTTTGTCTTGACGTTCTTTGAAACGGCGAACATGCCGCCCCATATCACAGAAGCCACGATTGCGTATAATATTTCAACTTCCACAGCTTATCACAAATTTATCAAACGTTTAAAAGATTAAAAGCGGAGGGAGGGAGTCGAACCCCCCTATGCCGGTATCTGCTGCGAATGACGCAGATTTCATCTGCGCCCATCGTGCTTTAAGCCACTGGCTTCGCCGCTGCAGCCGGCCACATAGCCGATTTGTTACCTCCGCATGTTTTGATTCCCGGATGTAATAATTAGATAGTATATAGATTATTAAAAATTACATTTTACGTTTTTCCGCTGATTTTCAAAAAAGCTTAAAGCTATTTAAGAGGGCGCGGGGTTAACTTAAAATATCCAGAACAGTTCTTGTTTGGCTGCCTGGGTTGTAATATAATAATCGGCAAATTGCCCGGTGAATGGAAAATATGATACTTGACCCTCTGCTTGGTTTGGCGCTGCTGCTTTTCGGGGCAAAGGTATGCGGCATTTTATTCAGCAAGCTCAAGCAGCCCAGCGTGATAGGCGAGCTGGTGGCGGGCATCATACTAGGACCTTCGCTGCTGGCGCTGGTGGCTCCCACGAGCCTCATAACGACCATTTCTGAGCTCGGCCTCCTGTTCATGATACTTCTCGTGAGCCTGAGCATAGACTGGAAAATCCTCGAAGGACGCGCAGAGCGCTTCAGCTGGATAGAGCTTACCAGGGTCATCTTTGTCATAGTGGCCGTCTACGGCGCGAGCCTGGTTTTCGGCTGGGACATATACACTACGGTCGTGATGGGGACGGTCATAGCGATAGCCAGCACCGCGATAGTCGCGCGCACGCTTTCCGACACCAAGCAGCTGAGCACGCATGAGGGCCAGACGCTCATAGGGCTGGAGGTCGTCGACGAAGTCGTCGCGATAGTCAGCGTTGCCATCATAGCCAACATCATGACGGGCTCGGAAATAACGCTGTGGCCGGTATTCACGACCATCCTTCTCGTCATCGGGCTTTTCGTACTCATGAGCCGCGTGGGCTTCAAGACAGTCACGAGGCTTACCGGCTCAATACAGAAGTACGGAATCGAAGACGCTTTATTCGCCTTCACTATGCTGCTGGCGTTTGCTCTGGGCAGCATAACTCAGGGCCTTAACCTCGCTTCGGTTCTGGGGGTATTCATCGCCGGGATGCTGCTTGTGCAGGAGCGCCCAGTATCCTGTAATAAAGAGGAAGGTCAAGGAGATAGGGGAGAACTTCTTCATACCCATATTCTTCGCCTCGGTCGGGCTTTCGATAAACCTCCTTGCCGCCGCCGACCAGATAATACCGATACTGATGATAATGGGCATAATAGTCGGCATAAAAGTCGTCACTGCGCTGGCGGCGTTCAAGGTTTTCCGCTACAGCATGGCCGATGCGCTCAAGCTCACGTCAGGCTTCGTGACGCTTTCCGAGATGACGGCTGTCATAGTGGCGATTGCAGTGACGAAGCTCAGTCCCGTCTTCTACCTTGGCCTCATCGCATCTTTCGTCCTCATAAACGCGGTCTCGCCGCTTCTTATAAAATTCGCATTCGGCCGAAAGGCAAGCGCCAACAGAAGAGGCTGGAGCTAAAGTTTTTAGGATAAAGCTTTATCCTAAAACGAAACCTCGTTCTGAAGCCATTCAGTACGCCTTCGCGAAATAGACGGTCGCTTTCGCCGGCTTGCCGCAGACGGCGCATTTTCCCTCTTTCGCATGCTCGTTCTCTATGCATCTTATTGTGGCGGTGGTTTTTTCCTTCGCCTTCTCTTCGCATTCGGCATAGCCGCACCAGTGGGCGCGGACCATCTTTTTGTTCGCTATCAGCTTTTCCAGCTCGTCGAAGCTCCTCGCGTCCTTTATGTTGTCCGCCAGGAATTCCTTCGCTTTCCTGTAAAGGTGCTCCTGCATGAGGTCGAGCGTCTTTCCGGCCGCATCTTCGAGCTCGCTTTCCTTGACCGGCTTCTTCTCCCGAGTGTCGCGTCTCACGAGGACGGCCTGCCTGCTCTTTATGTCGCGCGGGCCGATCTCTATGCGCAGCGGCACGCCCTTGAGCTCCCATTCGTTGAACTTCCACCCCGGCGAATAGGAATCCCTGTCGTCGAGGTGCACTCTGAATTGCGTTTCCAGTTTTTTCCTGATTTTTTCGCTTTCCCTGATGACTGTCGCTTTCGTCTCGTTGTCGTAAATCGGGACTATGACGATTTGTGTGGGCGCGATTTTCGGCGGAAGCACGAGACCTTTGTCGTCGCCGTGCATCATGGTTATTGCGCCTATCGTTCTCGTCGTGAGACCCCAGGACGTCTGCCACACAAGCTTCTCCTTGCCTTCCTTGTCCATGAACTTTATGCCGAAGACCTTGGCGAAATGCTGGCCGAGCTTGTGCGACGTCGCCATCTGCAGCCCTCGTCCGTCAGGCATCAGCGCTTCGAGGGCGATGGTGTAGTCCGCGCCGGCGAACGTTTCGCTTCGTGACTTCTTGCCCATGACGACCGGGATGGCCAGCTGCGTTTCTATGAGCTCCTTATACTGTTCCGCTCGCAACGCGACTTCTTTTTCGCATTCCTCTTCCGTCGCGTGCGCGGTGTGGCCTTCCTGCCACAGGAATTCCCTGGTCCTCAGGAAAAGCCTCGTGGCCTTGACTTCCCAGCGGATTATGTTGCACCACTGGTTTATGCGAAGGGGAAGGTCACGCCACGAGCGTATCCACTTCGCGTAAGAATCATACATGATGGTCTCGGAGGTCGGGCGGAGGGCGTAGCGTTCTTCGCCTGCGTCTTTCTTCTCCACCCACGCGACCTCGGGCATGAAGCCCTCGAAGTGCTCGCTCTCCTTCTTCAGGAAGCGTTCGGGGATGAAAATCGGGAAATACGCATTCACTACGCCGGTTGCCTTTATCCTTTCGTCGAACCAGCTTTGTATTTTCTCCCATATGGCGAAGCCGTATGGCCTGATAATCATGCAGCCGCTTATCGGGGCGTAGTCAGCCAGGCCCGCTTTCTGGACGACCTGGTTATACCACTCGGAAAAATCGCCGGCCTTCGAGACTTTCAGCTGCTCCAGCTCCTCCTTCCCCGGCCTTTTGGCGTCTTTTTTTTCCATGCAGCCACGTGATTAGTTAAATTGTTGGTTGGTTATAATAAATAATAGTTCTGGCGATTTTTAAGAAAAAGCTTTTGACCGAAAGGAAGGCAATAACGTTTAAAAAGACCTCGCTCTATATTATATATGCTCATAGATGCCGCAGACTCGGCAGCTATGGCGAAGATGTGAGCTTAATTTCAAGAAAACAATTAAGTTTGAAGTAGGAGATTGTGAGAAATTAGCGAGATTTATAAAGGAGCTACAACCTGCCAATTTCTAATTCCGGCTGATCCTGCCGGAGGTCACTGCTATTCGGATTTGACTAAGCCATGCAAGTTATGGGTTAAACCATAGCATAAAGCTCAGTAACACGTAGTTAACCTTCCCTTAAGTTTGGCATAATCTCGGGAAACTGAGGCTAACGCCGGATAGGCAATAGATTCTGGAATGATTTATTGTTCAATTAAGGATGGGACTGCGGCAGATTAGCTTGTTGCCAGGGTAAAGTCCTGGCAAGGCGATAATCTGTACGGGCCTTGAGAGAGGAAGCCCGGAGATGGATTCTGAGACAAGAATCCAGGTCCTACGGGACGCAGCAGGCGCGAAACTTTCCCAATGCGCGCAAGCGTGAGGAAGAGATCCGGAGTGCCTTCTCTTAGGAGAGGGCTTTTCTTGAGTCTAGAAAGCTCGGGGAATAAGGGGTGGGTAAGACAGGTGCCAGCCGCCGCGGTAATACCCGCGCCCCGAGTGGTGACCACGATTATTGGGCTTAAAGCGTTCGTAGCCGGTTTTGTAAGTCCCTGGTGAAAT
The DNA here is from genome assembly GCA_963726265.1 of Candidatus Aenigmatarchaeota archaeon. Classification (GTDB taxonomy): domain Archaea; phylum Aenigmatarchaeota; class Aenigmatarchaeia; order QMZP01; family QMZT01; genus JBGPQP01. The sequence continues at coordinate 484,842 of CAVSBQ010000002.1, read as the reverse complement.
CGATTAGAAAACTAATCGGCTTGCTGGGGATACTGCATGACTTGGGACCGGGAGAGGTTAGAGGTACTCCAGGGGTAAGGGTAAAATCTTATAATCCTTGGGGGACCACCTGTGGCGAAGGCGTCTAACTAGAACGGATCCGACGGTGAGGGACGAAAGCTAGGGGAGCAAACCGGATTAGATACCCGGGTAGTCCTAGCTGTAAACGATGCCCACTAGACATTGGAGATCCTACGGGGGTCTCCGGAGTCGTAGGGAAACCGTTAAGTGGGCCGCCTGGGGAGTACGGTCGCAAGGCTGAAACTTAAGGGAATTGGCGGGGGAGCACACAAGGGGTGGAGGCTGCGGTTCAATTCGACTCAACGCGGGGAACCTTACCAGAGGCGACAGCAGTATGAAGGTCAGACTCAAGATCTTACCAGACACGCTGAGAAGTAGTGCATGGCCGTCGTCAGTTCGTGCCGTGAGGTGTCGTCTTAAGTGACGTAACGAACAAGACCCACGCCATATGTTGCTAACCAATTTTATTGGTGCACTCATATGGGACCGCTAGCGATAAGCTCGAGGAAGGTGTGGTCGACGGCAGGTCCGTATGCCCTGAATCCTCTGGGTTACACGCGGCCTACAATGGACGGGACAATGAGATGCGACACCGAAAGGTGAAGCTAATCTCCAAACCCGTTCTTAGTTCAGATCGAGGGTTGCAACTCACCCTCGTGAAGCCGAAATCCCTAGTAGTCGCTGGTTAGCATCTAGCGGCGAATACGTTCCTGCTCCTTGCACACACTGCCCGTCAAGCCATCCGAGTGGAGTTTTGGCGAGGTTTTTCCTTCGGGAAAGATCGAACCAGAGCTTTGCAAGGAGGGCTAAGTCGTAAGACGGTGAGATGGGCAAATTGAGGAAACCCAAAAGGTTTCTTATGACAGCTATATATGTGCAGCTCTAATTGCCAAAATAGTGCAAATTATCATCTCACTATCCGATAAACAAGGTAGCCGTACGGGAACGTGCGGCTGGATCACCTCCTTATATATATCTCGCTTTCTCAATACAATCTCCTGCGAAATCACATCTAACAAACCGATGCAGAATGAGATTCTGCATCCTTCGAAACGCATGGGCCGATAGATCAGCGGTAATTAAGGTGAAGCAGACGAGGTCTGCTTCAATCGCCACAGATCGCTCGCTTTGCAAGCGAGAGGCCGTGGGTTCAAAACCTCGCCCAACACGAACCCGCAACGGTCGGCTTGGGCGGGCGTGGAATTCCCACTCGGTCCATAAAAGCCTTTTAAAAAAAGGCTTAAGATTCCGCTGAAGCGGAATTAGCGGAAAACGAAAGCAAGAAACGGCAACTGAAAACTGGCCCAGAAATGTATTTAAATGTCCCGGGACAATATAATAGTTGCTCACGCTTACGGAAACTTGCAGTGATGCAATACGTTTCCTAACAATGGCTATCCAAAGCTGTTCAGAGACTTGGCCTTTGATCCGTGACAGGGAAAGAGGTCATGCAGTCAGAGGGTGGCGTACGCGAGTATGTCTGTCTTATTCTGAACAAGCTATTGGTAGCTAGTTCATGTTAACCAAATTACAAAGAAACCGGTATGCGGCGATGCAATTCTGCATGTCGGTATATGAAGCTCGCCAATAAATTTTGGCGGGTGGATTGGAGAGGAATGATGACTCTTCAGACAGTCACTTGAGGAGGCAGACAGACGCATGCGCGAGCTTGCGTCTTTCGCTTTCTATGAAAAAGTGAACACCATTTGAGTTCCTTGATGATGAAACATAGGCGAGTTGTCCTGACAAAAAGGATCTGCTACGTTACGTGGTGGATGGTTTGGTTCGGGGGCCGAAGAAGGACGTGGCAAGCTGCGATATGCCCGGGGTAGGCGCAAGCAGCCTTTGAACCCGGGATCTCCTAATGGGACTTCCTGACATATGTCGTTGACCTTCGGGTCATCGGTGACGCCCTAAATTGAAACATCTTAGTAAGGGCCGGAAAAGAAAACAATCGTGATTCCCCTAGTAGAGGCGATTGAAAAGGGAAAAGGACAAACCGAATCTCTTGGTGAAAGCCAGGAGAGATGTGGGGTTCGGACCCGTGCTCAGCCTAACTTCTCAATCAAAAGTGATCTGGAAAGATCTGCCGTAGAGGGTGATAGCCCCGTATGAGCAAGGAAGAAGGTTGATAGCGGGTATCCAGAGTACCATTGGTTGAAAATCCATTGGGAATACGGGAGCCAGTAACTCCCAATCCTAAATACACCCCGAGTCCGATAGCGCACTAGTACGGTGACGGAAAAATGAAAAGTATCTCTAACCGGAGATGAAAAGAGCCTGAAACCATGTAATTATAGGTAGGCAAGGCTCCTGCTTGCAGGAGTTTTGTCGCCCGTGCGGAAACACGCGGCAAGGAGTTTATTTCTGTGGCGAGGGTAATTCAAGTACCCGCAGCGAAAGCAAGAACCGCGCATCGGCTTTGTGCCGTCAGGCGGTCAGGTTTGAAAGAGCCTAAAGTCACAGGGGTAAGACCTGAAGCTGGACGATCTAGCCCTTGGCAGGGTGAAGTCTGGCGAAAGCTAGATGGAGGCCCGATAGAGATGCTGAGATTCAAATCGCTCACGTGACCTGGGGCTAGGAGTGAAATGCTAATCGCGTTCAGCAATAGCTGGTTCCTCTCGAAATATGCCTCAGCATAGCCTGGCCGGAGGAAGATGGCAGGGTATAGATACTGATTGGGCAACCAAGAACCGAAAGGTTCAGTTGCACTGTCAAACTCGGAATCTACCATCCTCCGTAGAAGGCCGGAGTGGGGGTACTGGGGTAAGCTCAGTATCCGAAAGGGCAAGAACCCAGCCTAAGATTAAGGTCCCTAAATCCAAGCTAAGTGATGAAAAGCGTCTTCACCCATAGACAATAGGGAGGTCGGCTTAGAAGCAGCCACCCTTCAAAGAAAGCGTAATAGCTCACCTATCTAGGTTGAGGGCCTTGAAAATGGACGGGACTAAGTTTGGTACCGATATCTTAGATTCCGAAAGGATTATGGTAGAGAGGTGTCCTGGTAGGGCAGAAGTTTCTTCGTAAGAGGGAATGGACCTTACAGGAACAAGGATCTTGCTGATAGTAGCAACAATAGTGGAGTGAGACACTCCACCACCTAAAGGGCAAGGGTTCCTCAGCAATGGTCGTCATCTGAGGGTTAGTCGGTCCTAAGACAAGCCCCAACTGGAACTTATCGAAAGGGAAGCAGGTTAATATTCCTGCACCATGGAAGTACGTGTGGCGACACAAGTCTGATTCCTGACATTTTGGGATATGCCGATCACTTCGGTGATTAACTGGCGAAACCTGTGGAGTACCGTAATGGTGAGAAGCAGGCGAAACCAGAAATAGCGGGCGTATGTCCGTTCGGTTGACTCCTGGAATCGGTGAAAAGGGAATCTGAATGGATCTTTCATGACCGTACCGAGAACCGTCACTGGTGCCCCTCGCTGAAAAGGCGAAGGTGTATTAGGAGAAGTCAGGTCAAGGAATTCGGCAAATTGGCCCTGTACCTTCGGTATAAGGGGTGCCTACTCCTCTGTCTCAGACAGAACGAGTAGGTCTCAGTAACAAGGGGGTTGCGACTGTTTAACAAAAACGTAGGGGGCTGCTAGGTGGAAACGCTTTGTATAGCTCCTGATGCCTGCCCAGTGCCGGTGTGTTAAACTGGCCAAAACCAGCCAAGCCCCGGTAAACGGCGGCGGTAACTCTGACCGTCTTAAGGTAGCGTAATCCCTTGTCGATTAATTGTCGACCTGCATGAATGGCTTAACGACATCCCCACTGTCTTGACCTGACACCTAGCGAACTTAGTTGTCCGGCGAATAACCCGGAGTCCTTCAGCGGGACGAGAAGACCCCATAGAACTTTACTGCAGTCTGTTGTTGCGGTATGTTGATGGTCGCATAGTGTAGTTGGGAGCATCGCACCCAAGTCTTCGGGTTTGGGGAAGGCGTCAATGTAACACCAACCCACCGTTAACATATTGCTTACCTTTAGGGGGACAGCAATTGATGGGCAGTTTGGCTGGGGCGGTACGCCTCTGATAAAGGATCAGAGGCGCCCTAAGGTCGGCTCATTCCGGTCAGAAATCGGAATTTAGAGTGCAAGGGCAAAAGCCGGCCTGATAGGATTCCGCAAGGCGAGGAATCCTAACGCGAAAGCGTGGCCTAGCGATCCGCTGTGTCTCCATTAGCTGGGAGCCAGCTCTGTCAGAAAAGTTACCTTGGGGGTAATGGAGTCGTGGCGCGTGAGAGTCCATAACTCATTTCTCGTTCTCGAAGTCAGGACAAGAAGATGGTACGCCTTAGTGCGTATCAAATTTTTTGTCAGGACAGCAGCAGGTTATAACCTGTTGGCTATTGAGCCGCGGCTTTTTCGAAAGCCGCGGTGATGAAAATATCGGGAAGTGAGAGGTCAAATCGACCGCGCTCGTTGCTTCTCCGCCGTCGGCTCGGCTCTTCCTGGACGTGCAGCAGCGTCCAAGGGTGGAGGTGTTCACTCATTAAAGAGCCACGCTAGCTGGGTTAAATACGGTGCGAGCCAGTATGGTCTATATCTGCTGAAGGTGTTGGTTACCTGAGGGGAGAATGCACATAGTACGAAAGGAACAGTGCGTTGTGACCTCTGGTGTACCGGTTGTGCCTGCACTGCCGGGTAGCTACGTCACTGAGGATAAGGGCTGAAAGCATCTAAGCCTGAAGCCTCTCCTGAAAATAGGTAACCGTTGGGCAAACTGATACGCGAGTATCGGCGCGCCTTGGAAGGTCTCGTATACGACGAGGTTGATGGAAACGGGGTGTAAGTGCCAAGCTTCGGCGAGGCATTCAGCCCACGTTAACCAATACCCTGACAGATCCTTGTCAAAAGGACAACTCGCCTAATTTCTATTTTTTTCATTTGAACCGCTATCAGCGGAAGCTCTAATTGACAAAAATAAAGACAAAAAAGAATACTTTGATTTGTATATTTCCAAAAATCTATTTTCACAAACGGAAATGTTTAAAAAACTCCCAGACAAATTATTAATTAGTTAGCAATCGAGTCCAAGGCTTGGTCAGAAGGGTGTGCTGATCAGCCCCCGTGATTCAGGGTTGTAATTTAGCTGCCCTGATCAAAATGCCTTGGATGCCTCATTCTGGTTTTAAACGAATTATCAGAAATTATATAGATGGACTGGATTTATTTCGTGGTTCTGGCGGCGCTGGCTTACACAGCGACGGACATGCTGGACAAGTTCCTGGTGGACAAAAAAGTGAACAAGCCTATCGTCCTGCCCATTTTTGTGAGAGCAACGTCCATAATACCGATATGCTTTATCGCGCTTTTCATGGGATTTTCCATGCCTGGCCCGCAGTTTGCAGGCTGGATATTCGTGGCCGGGCTGTTTTCCACCGCGGGCACAATACTTTTTTACAGGGCCTTGCAGGCAGGCGAAGCATCGAGAGTCCTGCCTCTTTACCAGTTCATTCCCGTTTTCGTGCTTTTCATCTCGTTTTTGTTCATAGGAGAAGTCCTTGGTTTTTTTGACTACGTAGGATTCGTGGTCATTGTCTTGGGCGGGCTGGTAATATCATCAAAGAGCATGTCAAAGCTGCTCAAGGTCGAACGGATTTTCTGGCTGGTGGCGGCATCAAGTTTTTTGATTGCTGTTTCCTATGTCATAATGAAATTCGTTCTGTCCGGCACGGAATACTGGGGAGCCTCCATTCTGTTATGGCTGCTTAATATAGCGATAATATCATCTTTGCTCTTACTGCGCGACGTGAGGAAGAATGCGAAAACTTGCATGAAAAAGCTCGATCGGACAGGCAAAATGCTAATCTTTCTGGATGCAATAACATCAGTTCTCGCGTTCATATTCAACTATATTGCCATAAGCCTCGGGCCGGTCACGCTCGTTGAGGCGGCCGGAAACATGATGGTCATATTCATATTCATTTCCGCTTTTTTGCTTACGCGTTATTTCCCGCATCTGCTGAAAGAGGATTTCGATACGAAAGCGTCGCTGCAGAAGATCGCGGGCATCGTTCTCATAATAGCCGGCATCCTGCTCACGCAGCTGTTGTGAGGGCCGGCGAAAGGCGATTTTAATCTTTTTAAACCCCAAAACGCAAGAAATCTTGTTGAGCCGGGTGGATAGCTCGCCTTGCGCAAGCAGGGAGGCAAGTTCCATACATCCAGCCAATAAATGGCGTGTGTGCTGTCGCAAGACGGCGTTCGAGAGAACGCGCGCAAACGCAGAAAATGACCTTCGCTTCGGAGCGATGCTTCCGCAAGGAAAAGCGTGGAAGGAGCGCAAGGGTGAAATAGTTCGCGCCGCACGGATGAAAGTGAAAAAGCGAAAGGCATGCGTTTCGCATGCCGGTCTGCTTGGACACGACTTAGAAAAATGCTATCGCCTCATTCGAGGATCAAACCTCGTGAGATGACAGAAAATGGGCTATGCCCGGCACAACACATTTTTAATCTTATTTTCAAATCTTTACTATGACCGACTTGAAGTTTGACGACTTTCTCATAGAGATGGCCGACTTTGAGGTCAGGAAGACGAAGACGTTCATTCGCGGCTGGGAGGCAACTTTCGGAGGCTCTGTCGCTTCTTCTCCGAAAATAAATGACGGCATCCTTTACTTCGGTTCTATGGACCAAAACATTTATGCAATCAACCCAGAAACAAGCAAGGAAATATGGAGAACAAAACTCGGCGGACTGATACCCTTTTACAATCCTGTTTTCTGGAAGAAGCTTGTAATAATGGGAACACATGACTACAATTTATACACTCTTGACAAGAAGACAGGTAAGATAGCCTGGATATTCAGAACAGGCGACAAGCTTGGAGCGCATGGAGGTATTGATAACGATATAATTTATTTCGGTTCCAAAGACGGTTACGTCTATGCGGTCGACCTTTTTAACGGCAAGGAGATCTGGCGCTTCAAGACCGGCGGCACAGTGTGCACACCGGTAACTATCCTCGGCAATAAACTATTTTTTGGCTCCTATGATAATTACGTGTATTGTATCGATAAGCACAGCACAAAAGTTATCTGGCGCTTCAGGACGAGCGATGAGATTCTTAGCGATAATCCATATCACATAAGCAACGGCAAAATATACGTAGCCTCATTTGACAACAACGTCTATGCGATAGATACAGAAACAGGCCATGAAGTATGGAGATTCAGGACTGGTAAATATGGGATTACCTGTTCGCCCATTTTTCATGAAAACAGAATATATACGGGCTGCCGTGACGGCATAGCTTACTGCCTGGATGCAGAAACAGGCAAGGAAATATGGCGTTTTGAAACAGGCAGCATAGTCATGCAGCCTGCAATCCACATGCAAAAATTATATTTCGGCAATGAAGATGGAAACTTTTATTGTTTGACCCTGGCAGGCAAGGAAACCTGGAGATTCCGCACATCCGGAGGGATTTATACCTGTCCGTTTTTCAGCAAAGGTAAGGTCTATTTCGGCTCGATGGACTGCCACGTTTATTGCCTTAACGCGGAAACGGGCAAGGAGATCTGGCGCTTCCAGACTTCGTCGCTTACGCAATCCGACATAGGCGAGCCATACGACATGTTCGAGGCCGTGCTGAAAATCGATAGCCCCGATGATGAGGCGATGGAAGAGGAGAGATACGAAATCAATGTTTCAGCCGGCCTGCGCGACGAGTATGACGCGAAAAACGAATACCAGGTCAAGGTCGAATACCAGCAGAAGATGAAGTATTAGGTATTTAAAAACCCGGCCAGTATAATGTGATATTATGAGCAAGAAAGACAGAAACCTGATGCCGCAATCGACTGCGGGCCTCGTGCGCTATTTTGAAGAGTCCGAGGAAGCGATAAAGCTCAAGCCGCAGCACATCGTCGGCATAGCGGCCGCGATAATCATAATAGAAATCGCGCTCAAGTTCATGTTTTTGGTCTGATTTCAGGCGCAGGCTTATGCGCGGATCTTCGCCTTTGTGGAACAGCATCAGCTTTTATCCTTTCTTCGCTTTTGGCTATCCCTTTAAATTTGTTCGCTGAAAAATTATTATTATGGGGATGGGGATTCTAACCAGGATAAACGACAGGATAAGGCTGATACACCTTTCCGATCTGGATTCCAACATATACCTCATAGGCAACGACACGCTTATCGATTCCGGGACCGGCTCGAACTTCGTCAGGCTCTACGACGTGTTCAAGGTCCTGAAGCTCGATTTCGAAAACATAAAGAACATAATCAACACGCACATGCACTGGGATCACATAGGAGGGAACGGCTTCTTCAAGAACGCGAAGATACACATACACGAGAAGGACGCAGGCGTGCTCGAGAAAGGCGACGCCGGCATGAGCAACTCCGCCTATTTCAGCGGCCGCATAAAACCAGTGAAGGTCGCGGTGAAGCTGAAGGACGGCGACCAGGTGTTCGGCTTCAAGGTGCTTCACACCCCGGGCCACACGCAGGGCTCCATATGCCTGCTCGACTCGAAGGACAAGATCCTGATATCCGGCGACACGGTATTCGCGGACGGCGTCGGAAGGACGGACCTGCCTGGCGGCAGCGAAGACGCCCTGGCGGCATCGCTCGAAAAGCTGGCATCGCTCAAGCTGGATAAAATACTCCCCGGCCACGGCGAGCCCGTCCTTAAGGCCGCGGACAAGGCAATAAAGAGCATCCTCACTTCTGTCGACGAAGACGTGTAAAACACGGCGTATGTTCGTTTTTTTGGTAAAGCCCTTTTCTAAAAAGATTTAATGAGCCCGGCGGGGGTTTCGAAAACTTCTTTCAAGAACTTTCCTGAAAAGAGCTTACTCGAACCCGCGACCCCCAGATATCACGCAGTCACGGGCGCAAGCGCCTCATAACATCTAAGAGTCTGGTGCTCTGCCAGTTGAGCTACGGGCCCATCGTAATAACATATAAGTAATGGTATATTTATATGGGTTAGGCGGTGTTACTTCATCCTGCCGTCGCGCTCAACGGATTTCCACTGCCACTTGAATTTCTTAATCTTGCTGCTGGCGCCGAAGCCGCAGGCTGAGCACACGCCTTTCGACGCGTGGTAAGAATGGCGGCCGCATCGTCTGCAAAGAACATGCGTCTTCTGGTTCCTCTTGCCCATGCTGGGCGTTCCCTTTGTCATAGTATCATCCTTCGGGTCAATTATTTAAAAGCTTAACTCCTATTTGCTAGGAGAAACAAGCACTATGTTGTCTCCACGGACGAGGACGGTTCCGAGCTTCACGGAAGTCTCTCCGTCCGCGCTCTGGACTTCCGCATCGTCAAGCCATATGTTGAGGTGCGAATCAAACGCTTTCAGCGTTCCGATTATCTTGTCCCTGTTCTTTACCTGGATTATCAGCCTCTTGTGTTCCGCGTTTCCCAGAACGTCCAACGGTCTTTGCTGCATTTCATAACCTCCTTCTACCCAATTCAAAATCGGGTAAAATAGTTATAATTATCTTGTCTTGTTTATTTATAAATGTTGCCAGGAGAATCGCTTTGCCGTGTTTGACCTCATCTGATATTCATTTAAATAGACATGCGATTAATATATAGAATCGGTGCTGGCATGGTCAAGTGGCATTTGCGTTCAAGAAGGGGACCCACGGGCAAGATGCTCAGAAGGTCGAGGAAAAAACGGAAGATGGACAGGGGCAACGAGTTCATCCAGACCAAGATCGGGGAAAGAAGGGTGAAGATAAACCGCGCGAGAGGCGGCAACATCAAGCTCAATGTCCTGGCCATGAACGAGATAAACGTGGCCGACCCGAAGACGAAAAAAGTCAGGAAGGCCAAAATAATCACCGTGGAAAAGAACCCGGCCAATCCGCACTTCGTCAGGATGAACGTCATCACGAGGGGCGCGATAGTCAAGACGGACATAGGCTCGGTCAGGGTAACGTCAAAGCCGGGCCGTGACGGCGTGATAAACGGCGTTTTGGTCGAAGAGAAAAAGTAGCGAGCCGTCACTTTCTGAAGAATCTCATTGAAATCAGATGCTTTATCTTTTTTGCGGCTTCGGGCTCAACGGACATTATGTCGCTCGCCGTCACTATGCCGACGAGCTTGCCTTCGTCGTTGACCACGGGCAGCTTCTTTATTTTGTTGTCGGCCATCAGCGCTATCGCCTTGCTGACCGGCCTCTTGGGACCTATGGTTATCAGATAGTGGGTCATGACAGAGCCGATTTTGGTCTTCTTGACATTGGCTTCCGCTGCCACCGCGATAAGAACGTCCCTTTCGGTCAGCATACCTACGGGCTTTTTTCCCTTCGTAACCACGATGCAGCCTATGTGGTTGTCCGCCATTATCTGTGCGGCTTCAAGGAGCGTGGTCTCAGGACCCGCGGTGATAACGTGCCCGTTCATGACCTTTTCGACAAGCATTCTGGCAGCCCCTTTAAAATATTGAGAGCAGCGGCTTTTAAACTGCTTTGGAACAAAATTTGCCTGAAAAACAGGAGATGAATTTACCTTAGCTCTATGTCTATCTTGACGTCCTCGGGTATCTGGATGCGCACGACCTGGCGGAGAGCGCGTTCGTTAGAGCCGATGTCCATGATCCTCTTGTGTATCCTCATTTCCCAGCGATCGTAGGTTGCATTGCCGTGGCCCGTCCCGTCGCCGCACGGCGTCTTCATGGTCACGACCTTCATCCTCTTCGTGGGCAGGGGTATCGGCCCGCGCGTCGAAACTCCATACTTGTCGGCGATTTCCTTGATTTGCCTGCATATTTCATCAAGCTTCCTGTAGTCCCTTCCAGCCAGTTTAATCCTTGCGTATTCCATAAGCATCATTCGCTTCTTGTTTTTTAAACCTTACCTCTTCGACCTCTGCTTGTATCTCCTCGGACCCTGCGAGCTTCTCGGCGGCTTGTGCGGTTCCGTCCTTCGCGGGTCGTAGACCAGCAGGTTCCTGTCGTATTCCATGAACTTCTGCTTCAGCTCGGCGCCGAACAGCTCGACAAGGCATCTTGAGAATGCCTGACGCACGGCGTCGGCCTGGCCCATGATGCCGCCGCCTCTCGCCATAGCGATGAAATCATAAGACTTCCAGTCATTCTTGTCGGTGAGCACGAAAGGCTCCATTATCCTGAGCCTCAGGACAGCGTTCTTGTAGTTTTCAAGCAGCTCGCCGTTGATGACTATTCTGCCGCTTCCGGCCTTTACGGTGGCCTGGGCTACAGCTCTCCTGCGTTTGCCCGTCTTGAGCCTCGCTTCCCGTTCCTTTTTCTTTTCCGCGATTTCCTTCATCTCAGCCTTCGTTTTCCTTTTCGTTTCCGTCATTTACCCACCATACTTTTTCGTTATGTCCCCGAGATACATGAACTTGCCTTCTGACGTTATCATCGCCTTGCTGATATTTTCCACTTGCCCGTTCCTGAATTCTTCGGGCACAGCAACATAAACCTTAAGCCGCCTGTATGCGTCCCTGCCGCGCGGCTTGTGGAACGGCAGCATGCCGCGCACGATCCGTCTCAGGATCCTTTCCGGCTTCTTGGGGTAGAACGGCCCGTGGTATGGGTCGCCCCTCTTTATTCTCTCGTCAAAAAGCCCCTCTATCGCCTTGGGATTACCCGTGACTATCGCCTTCTCAGCATTCACGATGACTATCTCTTCGCCTTTCAGCAGGCGCTTGGCCACAAAAGAAGCCAGCCTTCCCGCAATGCAGTTTTCGGCGTTTATCACAGTAGTCATTTGCATCCCCCGGTTTCAGCCCAGAATCCTTATGCCCTTGCCTTTCGGGTTTTTCCCGTAGAGCTCCTCGATTGACATGCACGCGCCTCCGGCCTTCTCTATCTTGGCTTTCGCGCTTCCGGAAAACCTGACAGCGGCGACAGTTACGTGCTTACTGAGCTCTCCGCTGCCGAGCACTATGCCGGGGACAACAAGCGTTTCCTTGGGCTGCGCGTATTTCTCGATTTCGCCCAGGTTGATCTCGAATCTTATCCTCCTGGACCTGTTCAGCTCCTCGGCTACCGCTGCCCAGATACCCGAGCCGTTCCGCATGGCATCTGCATGGATTTTTTCCACCAGCGCCTTCAGGGGCTCGTTCTTGTTCTTCACTTTCATGCCTGCACCAATACCCTAATCGATAGGATAATCTTATGCTATTATATATTTAAATATTAATTAACCAGAGGCCGCGGAGGGTGGCGATTTTATTTCAGCACCTTGCCGGTTTCCACATACCAGAGATAGAGGTCTAGTTCCGCGAGGTTCATGCCGCGTTTTGCCGCGAACTTCCTGAGGACGCGCTCGATTTCCATGTATTTGTTTTTCGTGAGCGTTTTCGGCCGGACGATAGCGCCGCATCTTTCAAGCAGATCGATTATGTGGAAGTCGAGAATCGCGAGGTCGCTGAAGCCGATGTTGCGCAGGAAATGGCTCGCCTCCTTGTAACCCAGGCCTTTGACATTAGTCACCAGCCACTCGCGCAGGCGCGCGTTGTCTGCTGATGCGTCAATTATCCTTTTGAGCGAGCCGAGATGTCTCCTTGCCTCGACGATGTATTGCGCCCGCGCGTTGGGATAGCGGTGGCCAAGCGTCTTAAGTCGTTCCGCCAGTTCGTTTTCCGGGAGCGTTATGAAGCCGTCTCCTATCGCCTGCTGTATCCTTATCCCGCCGGCAGCGCTGTAGTTCGCGGTGAGTATGCAGAAGCACAACTCCTTGAACAGTTCGTTCTCGTCTTTCCTGCCCATTTCGGCGAATTCCGCTATGCGGCCGTCGACTGTCCTCCTGATATCGCTGTTCATCAGGTCGCAAGCGCGTTCCATGTCGTTTTTCATGCAGCACCTTGGATTTTCAATGGCATTCAGCCAGAATAATAAGAAAACGGCAGGAGGCAATAAAAACCTACTTCCATTTGTGGTTCGGGTTCCTTGGGATGATTATCCAGCATATTATGTAAAGCAGGATGCCAAAGCCCCATGCAAGGCTGCCCACCACCCACAGGAGCCTGATGATGACGGGGTCGACGCCGAGATACTCCGCTATCCCTCCGCACACCCCGCCAAGGATGCGGTCTTTGCCCGACCTGTAAAGCCTGCGAATTCCTGCTTCTTCCTTTTTATGGTAAGATTTTGTTCTCGTCATTCTTTCAGCTCCCTCCTCGGGCTTGTAATGCCCCTTTGTGGCAAGAATCACTGCCAAAACAAGATAGCCGATGCAAAGGAAAAGCCAGGACACCCAAAACAGGTTTTCGTTCAGGTTTAAGGCGAATGCTGCCAGCAGCGGATTGCCCAGCTGGATGTTCACGGTGTTTATTGCGCTGGCCGCTATCCACATGCACACCGCCGCTCCCACCGCAACGGGGATGGGCGAAAAGATAACGTATGTCCTGCGGTGGAACTTGGAGAAATACGAGGTATATGAGAAGAACAGGAATATCAGGAAAAACAGGCCGATGTTGGTTATCAGGAACAGGCTTATCTCGGCCAGGAACCAGCTTCCTATTTTCGAGTTTAAAAAATTAATCAGCCATATGACCAGCGACAATATGATAATGCCCAGGACGCCCGAAATGAGCGGGCCGACGAGGCCGAAGGTGTTGCGGAACCACGTGTCGCATTCCTCGCCACGCCTTTCCCACCTTCTGCCGTGCCTCTCCATCCGCCTGCCGAACCTTTCGCCGATTTCCCCCATTTCATCGCCGAAGTCTTCCATCCTTCGCTCAAAAGCATCGTTCTTTCTGGAAACTTTTCTGCTTTTTTTCTTTGCCATGAAAATATTTTGGTTTTAGTTATTTAAAACTCTCTCAGCGAGCAACGCCGAGACATTTAATGAACCATGCCCAATTAATAATATTATGTATGAAATTTTCATAGTCAGCCTCCTTGCGGGCCTCGCGACCGCGCTTGGTGGCCTTATAGTCATTTATTTCAGGAAGATTGGCCAGCGCACGCTGGGCTTCGGTCTGGGATTTTCCAGCGGCGTGATGATAATAATAGCTTTCCTCAGCCTCTTTTTCAAGGCGGTGCAGTTCGGCACATATGAGATTGCCGTCATGTCATTCATGGCGGGTGCGCTGATAATGATGGCCCTTGACTTCTTCGTGCCGCACCAGTATTTCATAAAGGAAGAACGCTTCGAAAAGGAAAGCCGCGTGAGATTCCTGAGAGTTGGAATGATGGTTGCCATCGGCATGACGCTGCACAATTTCCCCGAGGGAGCGATAGTCGGCATCGGCTACACCGTGCTTCCTGCTTTCGGTTTCGTGCTTGCCCTTGCCATAGCGATTCACAACATACCGGAGGGCGTTGCAATCGCCCTGCCTTTAAGGGCGAGCGGCATGAAAAAGTCGAAGACATTTTTGATAACGCTTGCCTCAGGCCTGGTGGAGCCGTTCGGGGCGCTAGTCGCGGTGGTTTTCCTCTCGACCGTGGCTGGCATAGTGCCCATTGCCCTCGCGTTCACGGCCGGCGTAATGGTTTACCTGGTCGTGGACGAGCTCATACCCCTTGCCAACAAGGAATGCGATCTGCACTCGATAAGCATCGGCATCATCTTTGGCATGGGGCTGGCGTTTTTGCTGGAAACCCTGGTGTAAGCCAGGGATTCAGAAATTGAAAATTACCAGTGCCTCGTTTGCTAACTTTTCAGCAGCTCTTCCAGGCGCTTGTTGACGGCGTTCCAGTCCACGATGCTCCAGAAGTTCTCGACGAATTTCGCGCGGTCGTTCTTGTAGTCGAGATAGTAAGCGTGCTCGAAGACGTCGATGACCATCAGTATTTTGAACATGGGGTAAACGTTGGTATTGTGCTTTTCCACCTGCATGATTATAGGGCGTCCGGTCTGCCTGCAGAAGGCGAGAGCCGCCCATCCCGAGCCTTCGACGCTCGCCGCGGCCTGGGTAAATTCCTTTTTGAAGCGCTCGAAGCTACCGAATTCCTTTTCCAGCGCTTCCGCAATCCTGCCTTTCGGCTGGCCGCCGCCTTTTGGTGAGAGATTGCCCCAGAACAGCGAGTGGAGCAGATGGCCGCCTATCTGGAACGACAGCTCCTTCAGGGTCGCCTTCATGTCTACATCGCTTCCGTCGCTTCTGGTTTTGTCCAGCTTTTGCAATATGGCGTTTGCGCCATTAACATATGCCTGATGATGCTTTTCGTAATGGATTTTCAGTTGCTCCTCTGAGATATGAGGTGCGAGGTCACCATAATTGAAATTAAGTTTTGGCAGTGCGTAAAAACCCTTTTCCATAATTCCACATCTTCATCCTATAATCATGGCTACTTCTTCTTCGCCTTTTCCAGCTTCATGGGCTGGCCGCAGCAAACCAGCGTGCCTGCGCCCGCTTCGACGACCTGCACGAAGTTGCCGCATATCAGGCACCTGTAAGTTTCGCCTTTATGCGTCATTTTAATCTCTCCTCCGAAAGCTGCAGATGGTCCGTTTCCACCTCGACCAGCGCCTCGAATATCTGTTTCACGCGGTTGTTCTGCGCTTCCTTGGCAGCCCTGCCGTAGAACTCGATTGCCCTCGTCTCGCGGGCATGCGAGTCTTCAAGGTTTTCCCGGTTCTTTGAATGGCACTGCTCATTCCCCTCAGGAGTCTTGCCGAGCTTCAGTATCTTTCTCCATATGGTCGCGTGCTCGGCTTCGATTTTGCCGAGCGCCTTGAACAACAGCTTTCCCTCCGCGTCGTCAGTCTCGTTCGCAGCGCAGAAGTAAAAAGTTGAGTTGCCGACTTCGACTTTCAGTGCGTGCTCTGCGTTCGCTTTGTCTTTCGCGTTGAGATTCACGTCGAAATTCGCTTTCGCAGCTTTCGCGACCTTTATGTATTTCTGGTGCGCTCCGCAGAACGGGCAGTTCTTGGGTGGCGCATCGCCTATGTAAGGATCGCCGCAAATCTCGCATCTCCACAGCACTACCATATTATCACCATCTCAGACAATTTCAACTATCAACTTCTTTCCTGCCGTTTTCCAGCTCTTTTGACAGTTGTTTGTCGAATTTCAGAAGCATCGCCTGGAACTCGCCCATGTGGGTCTTCTCTTCCTTCGCTATGTCCAGAAGCACTTCCTTGAGCTTGTTGTCAGTCGCCATGGCCGCCATCTGCTCGTAAAGGTTTACTGCGTCGAGCTCGGCTATCATGCCCACGCGTGTTATCTGCTCGTCTATATTTTCCTTGCCTATCCTTTTCGGTATGTCCGACATCATATTTTCTACCTCCTCGAAACTGCAATATCATTTATAATTTATCATTTCTTGTGGTGCGCCGGCTCGAGCTTCTTGTGGCAGAGCCACCAGTCGTAGCATTCGATTTCCTTCCTGGCCGCGCTCTCAAAGCGCTCTTTCGCTGTCTTCTCGTCCTTCGCCGGAGGGACTATCACGTGGTCACCAATCAGCTCGTTGTTGGGCCAGTTAGCTGGCACGGCGACCTTGTGCTCGTCGACTGTCTGCAGGCCCTTAACGGCGCGCAGTATCTCGTCCATGTTCCTTCCAAGCTCCTGCGGGTAGTATATCATGGCGCGCAGCACCCCTTTCGGGTCTACTATGAAAACAGCGCGCACCGTGTTCGTGCCCTTGCCCGGGTGTATCATGCCCATCATCTTCGCTATTTTTCCCTGGTCGTCCGCTATGACGGGAAACTTTATTTCAGTCCCCAGCTTTTCCTTTATCCACTCGATCCACTTGATGTGGCTGAAGACCTGGTCTATGCTCAGGCCGACGAGTTCGGTGTTGAACTGCTTGAACTCGTCGTATCTTTTCTGGAACGCATAGAATTCGGTCGTGCATACCGGCGTGAAATCCGCAGGATGCGAAAAAAGCACAATCCACCTGCCCTTGTAATCCGAAGGGAAATTTATCATACCCTGCGTCGTCTGCGCCTCGAAACTCGGCACGCTTTCTCCCAGCAACGGAATAGCGTTTTCCATACTCCCACCCCTTATTATTCAAAGCCAAATCGCTTTATAAATTTTTTAACTCCTTCTCCAGCGCCGCCCTGTCAAAGCCGATTATCATTTTGCCGTTGATTTCCGTCTGCGGCACGCCAGTGAAACCGGACTTGCTTATCATTTCCTGCGCTGCATCATGATCAGAGGAGACGTCTATGTCCTGGAATTTCACGCCTTTCGCTCTCAGGTAATCCTTCAGCATGTGGCAATACGGACATGTGGGGGTTGAATAGACCTTGACTTTCCCTTTTTCTGCTTTCATAAAATCACTCTCGCAAATGTGATAAGTTCAGATAAGTATATAAACACGTTCGAATATATAAACATTATGGTTCGGATTTCAAACTTAGAGCTGGTAAAGAAACTGAAGGAGAATGCGAGGGTTTCCTATGTCGACCTGGCGAAGCATTTCGGCGTCAGCGAGACCGCCGTGCGCAAGCGCATGAAAAGCCTTGAAGCGAAAGGCGTGATAAGGAAATACACCGTTGACGTCGACCCGAAAAAGATAGGCTTCGAAGTCGACGCGCTCATCGGCGTGGACACGCGTCCGGAGAAATACATCCAGGTTCTAGAGAGGCTGAAGGGCATGAATGAAGTGATGAGATTGTGTTCGTCGTCCGGCGACCACATGCTCATGGTAGAGTGCTGGTTCGAGAATTCCGGCGCGCTTGCAAAATTCGTGAAAGCACTGGAGAAAACAGACGGCGTAACGAAAATCTGCCCTGCGATAATAAACGAGAAGTTGAAAT
Source organism: Candidatus Aenigmatarchaeota archaeon (assembly GCA_963726265.1). Lineage (GTDB taxonomy): Archaea > Aenigmatarchaeota > Aenigmatarchaeia > QMZP01 > QMZT01 > JBGPQP01. The sequence goes on along the minus strand of CAVSBQ010000002.1, from coordinate 467,141 downwards.
GCTAGCACCGCTCAGATTTCGGCGCCGCGCAGGGCGGTGCTGCAGGCGCATCTTCTTTCCCTGGGCAATTTCATGACAAGCTTTTCCAGGATTTTCTTGACGTTCTCCGTGCTCCTTTTCATCGTCTTTATCACTTCCTCGGCCGAGACCGCTCCTGCCTTCCAGCAGTCGTAGTCCGTGACCGTCGCGAGCGTGAGATAACACATCTCCTTCTCCCTCGCAAGCGTAACCTCCGGCACGAGGGTCATGCCGACTACGTCGGCTTTCATGCGCCTCCAGAGGTGCGATTCCGCCCTGGTCGAGAAGCGCGGGCCTTCGACGCAGACATACGTCCCCCTTTCGTGGAAGCGTATGCGGAAAAGGTTTTCGATGGTTTTCGAGGCGGCTGTCCTCATATCCTCGCAGAACGGGTCGGCCAGCGAGACGTGGACGGTTTTCGGGCCGTCGTAGAAAGTCGCGTTGCGTAGCTTCGTCATGTCTATGAACTGGTCGGGTATGACAATGTCGCCGGGCTTCATGTCTTTCCTCAGCGAGCCGACCGCAGCAATGCCTATAATCCTTTTCACCCCGAGCTTTTCGAGCGCCGCGATGTTCGCGCGGTAATTGACCTTGTGCGGCGGAAGCGCATGCGTTTCGCCATGCCTGAAAAGGAAGGCGACTTTCACCCCGTTGTATGAGCCGACCGTTATCCTGCTCGATGGTTTTCCGTACGGCGTTGAAACGTCCAGCTTTTTTACAAATTTGAGCATGTCCTCGGAATAAATGCCAGTCCCGCCTATTATCCCGATGTCCGCAATGCTTAATGGCATAATACCAAATTGATTTTTTTACTTAAATATTTCACCTGTTTTATCTGAACTCCCCGATTCCTTCGCGGAAAGTTCGTCGAAACGCGTAAAAGCGGCAAATGCTTTAAAAACAAAATCATTAATTAATTAAGTAACTTGCTAAAGTGATGTGCCATGACGAAGGAAAAAATTCTGGTGATGAGCGTTGACAGGGACAACGACATAGGGCAAAAAACAGGCATAGAAGGACCTGTAATCGGCAGGGAAAAGGTCCTCGAAGCGGCGACTAAGCTCAGCCTGAAAGACCCGGAAGACAGCGACAGTAATGCCATATTCGGCGCGGTCAAGCTCATGGAGGAGCTGGGCGAGAAATACGATCCTGAAGTCGTAGTGCTAACCGGCCACAAGAACAGGGGCATCGATGCGGACCGCGAGATAGCGAAACAGCTGGAACACGTCATGGACAAGAGGCCCAGCGATTTCGTCATTCTAGTCACGGATGGCATGGATGACGAGTACGTCATTCCCATCATCCAGTCGCGCATACCCATACTTTCTGTCAAGAGGATTGTCGTGCGCCAGGCGGAGCAGCTCGAGTCGAACTATTACGCGATAAAGGACTTTCTGAAGGAGACGCTGGACAACCCGAAGTTCGCGAGGCTTTTCTTCGGCCTGCCAGCGATAGCGCTGCTGCTTTACGCCGCGCTGGGCGAAACCGGCTGGAGGGTCATAGTCATCGTCGTGGGAGCGTATCTCTTCGCGAAGGGCTTCAAGCTGGAGGACTATCTCTTCAGCGCCATCGGCGAGATGAAGGAATCGCTCGCCCGTCGCAGGTTCGCCTTTTTCATGTACATAGTTTCCATCGCTGTCGCCTGCCTAGCGGTTTACAGGGGCTACAATTCCGTGATGGACTTCATGAGCCTCGGCATCTTCGAGGCGGCGGCCGCATTCTTCGTAGCGTCCATTTACTTCTTCTGGATAGCTGGCACGATAGCGTGGCTGGGCAAGAGCCTGCGCCTGAAGGACAAGAAGACATCCAGGATAGTTTCGGTCCCGCTCTTCGGGCTTTCGGCGACGCTCGTCATCTACAATGCGTCGGATCTCATACTCGCGCCTGAAATGTCATCGTTCAGCTTCATGCTTTCGATAGCCGTCGGCTTCGTCCTCGCCTTCATGGCCCTGATGATAGAAACAATGGATTAAAACGTCAGAGTTCAGAAAAAGTTTTATCCATTTTTTCAGCTTTGTTTCATTTCCGTTTCAGCCTGGTCTCTATTTCTATCATCCTTTTTTCGAAATCTTCCATCATGCGCTGGAACGATTCCTCCGAGAGCTCTTTCTTGTAGAACTTCCTTTCCGTTATTTCCTTCGCCTTTTTCAGCGTTTCAAGCTCCTCGTTCAGCTTCTTCTCACTTTCGGCTTCGTCCAGATTCCTTTCATTTTTCTTCACGCCCTTCAGTCTGATAGCCTCAAGCGCGTCTTCCATGTCCCTCTGCATCTGCTTCTTATCGAGCGTCATCCTCACTTCCTTCTCAAGCCTTTCCTTTTCGAGGCCGGACAGCTCTTCTCCCGTCTTCTGCGTTTCGCTGCATTCGCTTGCTTCGCTGGAAAGGGTCTGCATGACGAAGTCAACCGATGCGGATGTCAGGATTAGGCCCCATTCCCTGAACTTCCTTTTCACAGCGGCCTCTATATCGCTTTTTGTTTTCTCCCTGTGGTCCTCCTTTAGGAAATCGTTGGCCCGCTTTTTCTGCAGCTTCGGCAGGACATCCCTGCACAGGACGTCTGACATGAGCTGGTCGCCCACGTCCTCGGCGAACAGCTTCCCCCTTTCTCCCATGAGGTTTTTCGACATGTGGTCGGAGTTTAATATCCTGAATTTCAGCGTGATTTTTATGCCCACGCCCCTGCCGTCGGCAAGGCAGAAGTTTTTTATGCACGTTTCGATGGTCTTCTCCGCCTTGTCTACAAGAATGATGTCCGTGAAAGCCTCGCCGAAGCTGCTTATGATCAGCTTTCCCGCTCCCCTCTCAATGTATATCTCGCCGTCCTTCTCGAGAACGACGAATTCGTTGCCCTTCGCCACGAATTCCTTCTTAAGAAAACCGGGGATTTCGTCCTTCCCGAACCTCTCGGCGAGGACGTTTTTGTCCCTTTCCCATCCCCTTTCCATATTTCTGTTTTGTCTCTAAAAGCTTAAAAAAGGCAAATCAATATAAATACACCCATTAGAATTATACCACAGGTGTCATTATGATAAAGGAAATGGAAGCAGGCGAGCTTATCGAGAAACTTTCGCATGAGCTCGAGAAGCTTGAAGAGATGAAGCCGCCGGAGTGGGCGAGATTCGTGAAGACGGGCGTATGCATGGAGCGGCCGCCGACCCAGAAGAACTGGTGGTATGTCAGGTCGGCCTCCATACTCAGGAAGCTTTATCTCGAAAGCCCCACTGGCGTGGCGAGGCTCAGAAGGGTTTACGGCCATCGCAAAAGAAGGGGGCACAAGCCCGAGCACAGGTATCCCGCTTCCGGTTCCGTGATACGCGAGATATTGCAGCAGCTTGAGAAGGCGGGCTTCGTAAAGACGGAGAAGCGCAAAGGGCGGACGCTTACCGAGAAGGGAAAAGCGTTGCTTAAGGAAGCCGCCAAAGGCTCTAAAAGCCCGGGCAAATAGGCAGCGGGTTCACTATGGATTATGTTGACTACAATCAGCTCAGGCAGATGGAACAGCTTGAGATGATGAAGAAAAAAATAATGGGCAGCATCCTGACGAAGGACGCGTTTGAAAGGCTCGGCCGCGTGCGCTTCGCAAACCCCGAACTCGCCGCGCAGGCAGAAATTTACCTGCTACAGGTTTACCAGGCGGGAAGGCTGAAAAGCAGCGTGACGGACGAGCAGATGACGGAAATCCTGAGGCAGATTTCGGGCAGTAAGGATTTCAGGATAAAAAAGGCATGAGAGATTAAAGAGTATTAACTTGGATGATATTATGAGCAGGAACAAACCGGCCGGAAAGAAGCTTCGCCTGGCTGCGAAGGGCAAGATAAGGTCCGCTCCCAGATGGGCTGACATAAAGAAATACGGGCTCAAGAGGGCGAGGACCAGAAGGATACGCGTCCACACGAGGAGCAGGAGGAGCGGCCCGCTGAGGGTTTGATGCTTATGGCAGAAAAGACGATAGAAAGGGTTTACACGATCCCGCTCAGAAGCGGATGGGTCAGCCAGCCGAGGACGAAGAGAAGCAACCGCGCCGTGAGGGACGTGAGAGACTTTGTGAGGCGCCACACGAAGGTGGACAAGATAACGCTGTCGAAAGGCATAAACGAGCTCATATTTGCGCGCGGTTTCCAGAAACCGCCAGGCAGGATAAAAGTCGAGGTCAGCGGAGATATCGAAGGCGTCAGCGTCAAGCTTCCCGGCGAGGCGATAGCCGAGAAAAAGGCGAAGAAGGGAGGAGGCATAGAGGGCCTTAGGGACAGGCTGACCGGGAAAGGCTCGAAGAAAGAGGACGCAAAGAAAGCCCTCAAAGAGCGCATCGACAAGGAGCTCACCAAGGAAAAGGTCGATGCTATCGTCGAGAAGGCTATAAAGGAAGAGGAAACGAAGCAGGATAAAGCCATGCCGGCCAAAGCCAAGAAGGCGGAAGACGCCGTGGAAAAAGCGCTCGAAAAAGTCGAAGCCTCGGAAGAAAAACAGAAGGCATGAGCTTCGCGCCCGTGCGTTTAAGCCGCTTAATCCAATTCAAAAACAATTGGTTCTTATGGAATGATTGTTATGAAATTCTCCACGCTCAATTTCCAGAGCAACCCGAACATAGGACTTTTCGCCTTCGCGACTGACAAGTTCTGCCTCATGAGCAGGTTCCTGCGCGGCAGGGATGCGAAACTCCTTGGAAACACGCTCAAGGTTCCTGTCCACCAGGCGAGCGTCCTGCAAACCGGGTTCCTCGGCATCTTCTGCGCAGGCAACTCACGCGGCATCATCGTATCCGACAAGCTTTACGACGATGAGATAGCCCAGCTAAGGCATCAGGTCGACGTGCTCGTGCTCGAAGCAAGGCACACTGCCATGGGCAATCTGATTTTGGCGAACGACAAGGGCTGCATCATCTCGAAAGAAATCGGAGAGTACAGGAAGGCCATAAGTGACTTCCTTGATGTTGAAACAGCCGTCGGGACCATCGGCGACATGGAGCTCGTCGGCTCTCTCGCCGTCGCTAATTCTAAAGGCTGCCTGGTTTACAAGGAGGCGAGCGAGAAGGAGAAGAAGCTGCTCGAGAAGATACTGGGCGTCCCTGTCCTTCCGGGTTCCATAAATTTCGGCAACCAGTGGGTCAAGTCCGGCCTGATTGCGAACTCGCATGGCTTCATTGCAGGTGACCACACGAGCGGGGCGGAGATGGGGCTGATAGCTGAAGGTCTGGGATTTGTATAAAATTTAAGTCATCAACGAATAAATAAATTTCAAAATCGAATTTATCGAATTGGTTATCATACCAGAAAATGATATTCTTGAACCATAAATATTTTGCACATCATCAATAGAAGCAAATGAAATATTGCCATTGCTGCATGCCGGAGTATTGTATTTTCTCCAGTATGCAGTGATATCATTTTTACTGGTTTCTCTATCATCTTCCTGGCCTGCATCCTCTCCGTAATATACCCAATTATTCCCCCATCTCAGCCAATGTTTCGTACCTTTGGTTATTCTAAAGCAATCCAACCCGCAATCTGTCATTGAGTCAATTCCCTCTGTCATGACATCAGGATCGCATCCTGGGTTTACTTCAAATGAACCATTATTCTTGCATGCCGGAGTATTGTATTTTCTCCAGTATGCAGTGATATCTTGCTTCGTAGTTTCCCTATCTCCTTCAGCATAACCTAAATCTTCTCCGTAAAAAATCCAGGTCTCTCCCCATCTTCTCCATAGTTTTTTACCCTTTGTAATTGCAAAGCAATCAATACCACAATCGGTCATAGAATCAACACCATTCGCAATAACATCCGAATCACAACCAGGATTCACCTCGAAAGAACCATCATTTTTACATGCTGGAGAGTTGTATTTCCTCCAATAAGCAGTTATATCCTGTTTTGAAGTTTCCCTATCCCCTTCACCTTTTGTTGGATTTTCTCCATAATACAACCATGTTTCTCCCCACCTCAACCAATATTTATTACCTTTTATTATTCTCAAACAATCAACACCACAATCGCTCATATCATCAATTCCACTTGCTATAACATCCGAATCACAACCAGGATTCACCTCGAAAGAACCATCATTCTTGCACGCTGGAGTGTTATACTTCCTCCAATAAGCAGTAACATCATTTTTAGTGGTTTCCCTATCACCTTCGGCGCTGCCAGTATCCTCTCCGTAATATACCCAACTATTCCCCCATCTCAGCCAATGTTTCGTACCTTTGGTTATTCTAAAGCAATCCAACCCGCAATCTGTCATAGCATCTATACCGTTAGTAATAACATCAAAGTCGCATCCAGGATTGACTTCAAAGGAATTGCTTATACAATTTCCACCTTCAGGATTGCATACTGTATTTGGCTCGCAACCACAAAATGAACAATTGGTTTTTAAATAGCTAGCATAAGCATTTGCTTTACAGTAGAGAGGCTTTGTCGCAGAGCATTGATTGTATGGGGTTCCGTCCGAACATCTTAATACAGAACAAGTGCCATTGCTGTTGCATTCTTCATATGAATTGCACCCACAAACATCGCATTTGCTAATTAACGTGCCGTTGCTGCAATATAGTGGTTTCGTCTGGGAACATGTATCATATTGCGTGCTATCATTGCACGTCTGCATGCATGTTCTGTTTAACTTGCAGGTGTAACCCGAAGTGCATCCGCATATGGTGCAGTTATCAATCAGATTTCCATTCGCGCAAAATTTCGGCTTATTTATCGAACAATGGTCATACTCAGTTCCATCAGAACACTTGGGAGATTCACAGCTTCCGTTGGACTGGCAAATCAAATTTCCAAAGCAGCCGCAAATATCGCATCTTTTGGTTAAATTGCTATTTAGGCAATAAAATGGCTTGTCCAAGGAACACTCATTATTTAATGTGCCATCTGAACACATGTTTGTTTTGTTTATTTGACAAGTAAAATTTCCTTCCAAACAGTATTCATTATTTCCGCAATCATCGATAATGACTGATGAAGTACGATTAATACAAGAAGAATTAGAAGCCCCAGGACTTGTGCAGTTATAATATATATAATTTCTGTAAACATCGTTGTTTTTGCAGAAAAAGTCTCCTATAAACCCATTATCTCCGCAGTCCGAATTAACATTGCATGTGACGTTATTTACAGTGGGAATGCATTCGCCAAGCCATCTGCTAAACTTCGGGAACCAATTTTTATCCCTTTCGCAGACCTGCCCTTCTGGGCATCCGCATCTTCCGCAAAAGTTTATCAATATTCCGATAAAGCAATATTTTGGTTTTTGCGCAGAGCATTCACCAAATGGAGTTCCATCAGAACATGTAAGGAAATTTACATCAATATCCTTTGCTTCCTCGAAAATGTTTTTGTAAGGCATATTGGAATATGCTCCCACACCGTTGCAGTAAGCAGTCACATTTTCAGATGTGTTCTGGTAAAAATAGAGCAAATCCTTCAACTCTTTATTGTCTAGTGTGCTTCCATATGGATTTTGATAGTAGTCTAAAAGTCCATTCTTCAATGCATGTTTTAACTCGGAAATATCACATACTTCAACCACTGCGGATACCACACTAGCCGTAATTACTATTGAAAGAAGCGCAAAGATGCCTAATGACATTACTTTAGCAACAAATTCCATGCTCACCACAACACAAATTCTTGTAGCCATCCCCGTAAGTCAAATCCAATCCATTGCATAAACCACCATTTTGCGCATTTTGACAAATAGTTACGCTAGTTTGAGTTTGTTCTTCAACTTTATCCTTAGACGAACCGCTTCCGCTGATCCCTCCATCGCCTACGATAACCGAACCATTTGTCTCATTTGAAATATTGTTAGGTGCTTCACAATCTGATGGGCAATTCTGATAATCTTCTTTAATATCGCAAAACAAATCGTGATTGCAGAAATCATTGAAACATTTGCTAGTATCAAAATTACAATTAGTACATAGAAGAGTTCCATTAGAAAAGCCAAAACTTTGGCAATTCCTTCCATTTAAATCAGGATTGTCGCAAAGTTCGCCGTTGTCTATGACGCTGTTTCCGCAGGTATTTGGCAAGCCAGATTCATTTAAATTATTTCTGAAAGAATCCAGACTTGTACATCCAGAACTAAAAATGACAACTAATATTACTAATGAAAATATGAGGATTGCATACCCCATATTTTATAATTCATTATTTCGCACTTTAAATTCTAATTATCTACCATTATGGGTTATTTGACCAATTAAAAATTCATTTTCCCGGGCATTCGCTCTCGATCGCCTTGTCCAAGCCCTTCTTGCCGTACGCCTTGTCGAAATGTTTCGAGAACTCGCCGGCGAGCTTCTTAGCGCGCTCGTCGTATGCGCTTTTGTCGCTCCACGTGTGCCTCGGGTCGAGCATTTCGCTCGGCACGCCAGGGCATGACCTTGGAACCATGACGTGGAATAGTTTGTTTTCCTCACATTTCGCCTTTTCAAGATCGCCGTTGAGAGCAGCGGTGATTATTTTTCTCGTGACGTCAATATCGATTCTTTTGCCGACACCGTATGGCCCGCCGCTCCAACCCGTGTTGACGAGATAAACGTTCGCTTTATGTTTCTTCATTTTCTCCCCGAGCATGCCCGCATATACGTCCGGGTTCCTCGGCATGAACGGTTCGCCGAAGAAGCGGGAGAACGTCGTCTTCGGTTCTATTATGCCCGTCTCCGTTCCTGCCAGTTTGCTCGTGTAGCCCATCAGGAACCACATCATTGCCTGGGCTTCGGTGAGCCTGGCAACAGGCGGCAGCACGCCATTCGCGTCCGCCGTCAGGAATATGATGGTCTTCGGATGGCCGCCTACGGACGACGCCTTTGTGTTTGAGAGGTATTCGAGCGGATACGAGCCCCTCGAATTCTCGGTGAAACGAGCGTCGGAGAAATCGAACGTGCCGTCAGGATAAATCATCGCGTTTTCCACGATTGCGCCGTGCTGCGTGTGGATATCCTTGTGCATTATGGCGTTGTATATCTCCGGCTCCTTCTTCGGGTTCAGGTTTATCAGCTTCGCGTAGCAGCCGTTCTCGAAATTCGCTATGCCTCTTTCATTCCAGCCGTGCTCGTCATCGCCGAGCAGCGAGCGTTCGGGATCGGCTGAAAGCGTGGTCTTGCCCGTTCCTGAAAGCCCGAGGAAGAGTGCCATGTCGCCTCGCTTTCCTTCGTTGGCGGAGCAATGCAAAGGGAGTATGCCCTTCGATGGGAGGATGTAATTCATGACTGTGAACATCAGTTTCTTTACGCTGCCGCAGTATGAAGAGCCGAATACGACGCCTATCCTGTTGGCGAAGTCGATGGCGATTGCCATGTTAGACGTTGCTCCGTTTTCCGTCACGCGAAGCCTGCCTTTGTATATTTCGGGATTGAGCTTGTCATATGGCACCGCGAGCAGGACGAACTCCATGTCCGCGAGCACGCTTTTTTCTATGCCCTTCTGCACGGGCCTGAACATGTGGTAGGTGAAAAGCGACGTCAGCGCGCTGTCCGTGACTATCCGGACGGGCAGCGAATATGAAGTGTCGGCTCCAAGCGTGCGGTTCTTGACGTAAAGCGTCTTTTTCTTCGAGAGCGTTTTCAGTGCGTCCTCGAGAAGCATGGAAAAGGTTTCGAAGGTCATAGGATTGCTGTTCGGCGAATCCCAGTCCACGGTCTTCGTCGTCTCTTTGTCCTTGACGATGTACGTGTCTTTCGGGCTGCGGCCAGTAGACTCGGGCGGCGTCCATTTGGCAAGCGCGCCGTTCGCTGAAACAATCGCTTCTTTCTTTTCTATGACGTCCTGTATGAGCTCCTCGCGCCTCGTGTTCCTCCTGACGTCATTGTGCTTCGAAAGCGCTGCATCGAGCTTTTTTCTGAAATCCATGGTGTTCCCTTCCCCGAGTTTATCTATAACCGGTTTCGGATTTATAAATTTTCAGTTTGGTGTTGGTCTTCCCTTTAAAATTAATTATACAATATACTTAGCATGGTAACAATAAAGCAGCTTCCGGAGGATTTTGTCGTGCGCGAAATTTTCGAGAAGCAGGCGCCGAGGGAAGGGTGGAAGTCAGGCGAAGAGAAGAACGGGTCTTACGTCTGGTTCAACCTGACGAAGCGCAATTACGACCTTTTCCGCTGCCTGAAAATCCTGTCGCGCAGGCTCGGCGTGTCTCCAAAGCGCTTCGGCTATGCCGGCACAAAGGACAAGCGCGGCGTAACGACGCAGAAGATATCGGTTTGGAATGTGTCCATTGAGAAGCTTAAGGAAGTCAGGCTCAGGGACATCGAGCTTTCGAACTTCGAAGAATCGCAGGAACGCATAAACTTGGGCGACCTGCGCGGGAACGAGTTTGAGATAACGGTCAGGGATATCGAAAAAAACGAGATGAAAAAAATCGAAGGCAACCTCGAAAAAATCAGGAAAAACGGCTTCATAAATTACTTCGGGGAGCAGAGGTTCGGCATTCGAGGAGATACGCATCTGGTCGGCAGGGAGATAATCAGGAACAGGCTTGGCGAAGCCGTGTGGCTATATCTTACCAACGAGGGCGATAAAGACGAGCATATAGTGGAATTCAGGAAACGCCTGAAAGAAACGAAGGACGTGCACCAGGGCCTCAGGGAATGTCCTCGTGTGCTCGGAAACGAAATAACGCTTCTCAATCATCTCGCGCGCGAAGCGAACGATTACGCAGGCGCGTTGCGCAGGCTGCCGAAGAAGATGCGCATGATGCTTGTGCATGCTTACCAGTCTTACCTGTGGAACGAGATTGCGAAGACATCGAAAGAGGACGTGCTGCCTGTGATAGGCTTTAACACCGACGTCTCGAAATATAAGACAGCAAAACAAATAGAAAAAATCCTGGACGGCGAGGGCGTTCGCGCCGGGGATTTCAGGATAAAATCCATGCCGGAGCTTTCCAGCGAGGGGACTGAGAGGCAGAGGATGGCGAATGCGGAAGGCCTTGACTGGGCATTCGCGGACGACGATATCAATGAAGGCAAGCTTAAGTGCACTCTGAAATTCGCGCTCCCGAAAGGCGCGTATGCCACGGTTTTGATAAGCGAGGTCCTGAAATGAGGATAGGCAAATTCGCTGCAGTCGGCCTGAGCGGCCTTGCCGTGAACGAAATACTGCTGTTCCTGCTGACTGACACTTTCGGCTTTTATTTCGTCTTGTCCGGCATTATCGCAGTCGAAACGAGCATAATAACCAATTTCCTGCTTAACGAGAGATGGACGTTCAGCGACAGAAATAAAAAGGACAGTGTGAAGAAAAGGTTCGGCAAATACAATGCAGTTTCACTGGCGGCCCTCGCGATAAATGTTACGCTCCTTTTCTGTTTCACGATGTTCTTTGGCATCTATTATCTTGTTTCAAACATATTGGCGATAATTGTCGTTTTTTCCTGGAACTATTTTGTCAACATCAGGTTCACATGGCGCTATGACGGGCCGGAGAAGACGTTCGGCATAGGCAGCAACCCTCTGGTCTCGATTATAGTGCCGACTTACAACGAGGCCGAAAACATAGCCGCGCTTGTTGCAGGAGTTTTCCGTGCCCTTGACAGCCATAAAATAAAGGGTGAGGTTGTAATCGTCGACGACAATTCTCCGGACGGGACAGCAGAAGCTGCCGAAAAGATGAAAGGGGAATACGCTTTAAAGATAGTTCGCAGGGCAGGCAAGCTCGGGCTTTCTTCCGCCGTAATCGAGGGGTTCAAGGCGGCAGACGGGGAAATAATAGGCGTCATGGACGCTGACCTGTCGCACCCGCCCGAAGCCATACCGGACCTTGTAAGGCCTTTGCTGGAGGACAAAGCAGACATAACAATAGGCAGCAGATACGCCGCCGGCGGCAGCATAAGCGGCTGGTCGGTAAAAAGAAAAGTGGTCTCGAAAACGGCGGGGCTTCTGGCAAAGCCGCTCACGGGAGTCAAGGATCCCATGTCAGGCTTCTTTTTTTTCAAGAGAGGCGTCATGGAAGGGAAAACTCTTAATCCCAGCGGCTATAAAATAGGCCTGGAAGTATTCGTTAAAAGCGGCTCGAAAAAAATAACCGAAATACCTTACGTATTCGTCGACCGCAGGAAAGGCAAGAGCAAGCTTGGCATGAAGGAGAACATGGAATACCTGCTGCATCTTGCCAAACTGTACTGGCACAAGATAAATGAATAATATGATATCTTTGATCAAGAATTCTATAAAAAAGAGAAGAGCGGATCTTATTGTTATTATCCCCTTGTTTTTGATTTCGCTGCTTTCAGGGACATATGCCCATTACCCCGTGTCTATAACAAACGACCCGGCAATACACAGCGAGATAATTAATGTGATGCAGCATCAGGGCTATCCTAATACATGGGAGCCATATGCAGCCAATGATTTCACGTATCCGCCACTTTTCCATTTTTTCGCTCTTGTGTTAAATTTATTGGGTGTGCCAGCCATCGATTCCGTGAGGGTAATCGGCATAATTTTATGGGCCTTGCTGCCCGTTGCAGCCTATATTTTAGGCTCGGTTTACGGGAGAAAAACGGCGATGCTTTCCGCTTTCATGTCCCTGTCCCTTCCGTTCCTGTCCAACGTCTTCATTTTCGGGGAATTCCCGCAGCTCATGGCGATGGAGCTGCTCATCATGGAGATATACTTCCTTAAAAAAGGGAAGTATGCATATTCGGGCATAGCCGTCGGCCTCGCCATCCTTTCGCACCCGTTCATTGCGGTAATCTCATTCATGGTTTACCTTTATTTCGTTCTGCCAATTTCATTCAGGAAACTTAAAAACTCCCTGTTGATACCGCTGCCTTTCGCGGTCTCTCTCCCGTGGATTACGAAATACATGCAGATATTTTTCAACGTGTATTCAGGTGCGTGGCAGAATACCGTTTACAACGAATATCAGCCCGCTTTCTGGTTCTGGCCTGCGGATACGCTGGCAAAATACCTTTTTGACTTCAACTATTTCACCCCGATAGTACTGCTGCTTTGTTTCGTCGGCTTGGCAAAAACAGAAGACAAATTCCTGCGTTCATTTTTCGTGGCTGCATTTTTGTTTTCCGTTTTCCACTTGCCTTACACCCAGCTGAAAGTTTTCGACGTAATGGCAGTGCCTTCCCTGATATTGGCCCCTATAGGAATTCTTGAAATAGCCAAGCGTTTAAGAAAATGCAGCCCAAAATACGGATTTCTGGCAGTCGCAGCTTTCATCATAATCATGTCATCATCCCAGATATACCATTTTTATCATGCAAAGAATTTCTGGGCCGATCCTGGAATTTCTCCTGAACCATCGCTTTACGCAACCGCTTTATGGCTTGGGGAATACGATAAAACAGAGGCCAGAATCTATGTCGATTCCGCTCCTGCCTGGTTTGGGGCGCTCTCGCACAAAATACCGCTCGAGCCTGAAATTTCATATCTGGAAAGATTTTCAGAAAATTACGTTGAACAGCAGCAAATAAACGGGATGATAAAGGAAAAACTCAGGAACAATGAGGACGTGTCCGCCCTTGCGCGCAATGCCGGATTAAAATACGTCATAACAAAGGAGGAGGCAGACCTCGACGTGGTCCATTCCGGAGACGGATGGTTCGTTTACGCCATTTGATTGACGTTGAACAAATTTTCCAGTTCGCTTTTTGACAGGAAGCCGCTGTAGCTTTCGCCGTTGACTATCAGGTGCGGGTAGGAGGTTATGTTGTAGTTCCTTTTTAAGACCTGTATGGATGGCTCGTCAAGTTCGCCGTCAAGCGTGAAAACCATGAGCTTCTCGCCCAGGTCCTTCTTGAAATACGTAAGGATGAAGCCCTGGTCGTCGCATTTCTCGCATTCCTTTGAATAAAAGTAAACCACGGTGTTGGCCTCGAGCCTGCACGATTTCTTGAGCTTGTTTGCGAGCAGCCAGTAGCCTATGAGCAGCCTCGAATACTCCCTCTTCGTGCTCAGGTATTCGTTGTAATCCTGTATTTCCCCCTCCTTGCCGTATGATGAAAGCCTCGTGCCTATGTCATAGCTTTCCTGGTTTATTTCCGAAAGCGTCCCGGAAAGCAGGGGGCAGGTCGCGTTTTCTCCGAGGATGTCAAGGAAAAGGAATTCCAGCTGGAAGTTCTGGACGTCCGAGGTTATTTTTTTCATCGTCGTTTCTATCGAAGAAAGCTTCTCCCTGTTTATCGAATATCCCACATAAATCCCGGAAATGAAAAGTATGGCCGATATTATCACGGCTGATATTATGGTCCCGCTGTTAAGCTGCTTTTTTTTCATAATTCACCACTTTCTTTTAATCCTCAGTATCTCGAAAACCATGGCCGTGAACCAGAAGGACATCATTATGACTGGGTATATCACGAGGTATGTGAAATAGCCGAGCTTGTTTAAACGGAACTTCTCGTGCGTTATACTGAAGCTTTTCAGGAGCAGGTAGCCCCCGAGCAGCAGGCCCATAAACATGAATATCATCGGCGTGGTGATGGTGTTTATGAACAGCGTCTGTAAATCGATTTCCAGGCTCTTCAAAAACACGAGGAAGTTCCAGTCTATGAGGTAAAGCTGCCTTAACAGCTTCCATGAGGTGTCCACCACGTTCCAAAAAAGGAACATGAACAGCGTTATCACGGCCAGTATGGAGATGAAGTTGAAAGGCAGGAGGAACATGCCGAGGTTGCCGTATTTCGGCCTGAAAAGCATGTGCCTGTATTTCGCAGTGTTCTGCAGGGCGCCCCTGTACCACCTCAGGCGCTGCTTGAACAGCGAGCGGAGGCTGGAAGGGCATATAGTATAGGACACGGCATCCAGCCTGTTCTTTATTTTGTAGCCAGCGTCGTGCAGCCTCAGCGCGATTTCCATGTCCTCGGTCAGGTTTTTTTCGTCGAAGCCGCCGACTTCGACAAGGACGCTTTTCCTGTAGACGGAGAAAACTCCCGGGGTAACATGAATCGAATCGATTATGTCAAGCGATTTCCTCAGGAATATGTTGAGGAGATATTCGGTGGCCTGGATTTTCTCAAGAAATTTTCTCGGTTTCAGCACCTTTAGCGCGGGCGTCACGGACGCGACTTCAGGCTCCTCGAAATACCCTACCATTTTAATGAGTATTTTGCCGTCGACTGTCGAATCGGCGTCTATGCACGCTATTATTTCTCCCCTCGCAAGCTTTATTGCCCTGTTGAGGGAATGCGCCTTGCCCATGTTCCTTTTGTTGCGCAACAGTTTGACGCCGTCGAAGCTTCTTACAACTTCCTTTGTCCTGTCGGTCGAGGCGTCGTCTATCACCATAACCTCCAGGAGACTTTTCGGATAATCCAGGGCAAGCACGGATTTCAGGGTCATTGCTATGTTTTTTTCCTCGTTATGCGCGGGTATGAGGACCGAGACCGACGGAAGCCTTTTGGGCCTTTTTTCCCTTCTCTCGGAGAACCTGTCGCCGTTGGTGAAAAGGACGAGCATCCACATGACAGCTATGAATACGAAAACATACCAGGCTGCATAGTTAACCGCCATCGACCAGAATTCCACGGACATGCGAATCGTAATTAATATTTGAAACGATTCTAATAAATATGGAGAAATATTTTAAATACGCTATAATCGTTCTGATTCTGTTTTCCCTCGCGGCCAAATTCTACTTCATATTCATAAACGAGGGCATGTGGTGGGACGAGGCCGTTTATCTCCAGCTGGGCAGAAACGTCCAGAAAGGTTACTATTCCCTGGACCAGGCGAAAGCGCTTGAAACGTTCAGGCCCCCGCTCCTTCCTCTTTTGGTTTCCCCGTTTTCCAATGATGTGATGCTTGCGCGGCTGTTTGTCGCGCTGGTTTCAATATTTTCTGTGTACACAGTCTATCTGCTATGCAGGCAGCTTCTCGGAAAGGACGCCGCCTTGTGGGCCTCGCTGTTCGTTTCGGCAAACCAGCTGTTCGTCTTTTTCAGCATAAAGGCCCTGAGCGAACCGCTGTTTATCGCTCTGTTTTGCCTTTCCTTGCTTTTCCTCACAAAAAGCCAGAAGAAACGGGCTAATTTTTTCGTCGCGGGCGCGCTTGCAGGGCTGACGCTGCTTACACGATATCTGGGGACGCTTCTGATAGCTGCATGCATGCTTTATTTCCTTTTCCTGTTCCTGAAAAGCAAAGAAAAGAAGGGCAAGGAAAAAACGGACATTGCTAAAAAGACGATGGTTTATATTTCCGGCCTTTTACTCGCCCTTTCGCCCTGGCTGGCCGCGAGCCATTTTTATTACGGCAATTTCCTCGGCTCTTATCTCACGAATTTCGCGGTTTATGCGGAGGAGCTGCCTGCCTACAATTTCCTCGGCAACCTTTCGGGCACGGCGGAAATTCTTGGTTTCCAGGCCGTTTTCATGCTGGCCGGCCTTTGCTTTTTCGCCGCTAGGGCAAAGAAAAACGAAGCCAGGAACATTTTATTGTTCGCGCTCTTCATTCTGCCTCTGGCCTTCGTCCTGCTGATGCCGTATGCCGAACCTAGGTATCTGCTGTCATATCTTGCCATATACGCCATTTTCGCAGGCTTTGCGCTCAAGCATGAATCCAGATATGCAGGATATATGCGTGCAGCTGCTTTGATAGTGTGTCTCTATTGCGCCCTCAGCGGCTTCGCTATTGCATGGAAGGACAGGGATTCGTCCAGCGGCCTGGTCGAGACATCGCTTTTTTTGAATAGCATAACCAGCGAAAATGACGCCGTAATGTCCGAATCCTACCCCTACGTGTATTATCTTTCCGGCAGAAGGGCGTTCGTGTTTCCCAAGAACGAGAGCGACGTGCCAGGATACGTCAGGGAAAACGGCATAAAATACGTCCTGCTCTACAAGTTCGAGCCAAAGAATCCCACCTATACGCAGCATTATTTCGAAAACAGAGACGAGTTCGACCGGGTTAAAAGTTTTCTGCAGTGGGGCGACGAGAATGCGGCCGTGATATACAGGGTCAGAACATGAGCAGTTATCAGAAACGGAAGCGAAACTGCCGAATCACTTTTCTATTCTCACGTCTGCAGCATTAAAATAAAAAAGAAGGGGAGGGGTTTTTTAGACCCCAATTTTTAGGTTGTTTGACTTACGCGGCTCCCTTGTATTGTGCAACTGCTCCGAGTCCCTTGAACTCAGTTGGCTTGATAACCTTGTTGGCTATCAGGTTCCTGGTGTCCTGGGCGCTCGTACCCGCTACTATCAACGCCTTCTTGCCCGAGCCGAAGATGTCTTCGACCACCTGGATGAGACCCTTTCCGTTGTCTTTCAGGTCTGCATCTGCCAGCCAAGCTGCGCAAGAGTCCGTTGAAGTCCAAGCCGTGTCAAGCAAAGTCTTCACAAGCGCGTTCGCGCATGGACCACCAACTAAGATGAGGTCCTTGTCGAGCGAAGCGGTCTGCGTTACCTCGCTTGGGAACTTGGCTATCGGGTTCGTTACCGGAACAGCCTCGTTGTAGGTTCCGCCTGCAGCTCCTGCCGTCGTTGATATCACTGGGTTCGTACCCATGGCAATGTTGACCGGTGCCGGTCTTTTGCCTGCGCTGTATAATGACAGACTGTTTGCACCATTCGTGTCACCTGTCATGTATACATAGGTGCCGTAGGGTAGAACGTCTTTCCACTCGTTGTTGCTGCCGACCTGGTCTGGCGTTGGGCTGTTTGTTAGCCTTACGCCGGTCGTTGAACTGTAGCTTCCCGTCACTGTGTAGGTCGTCGAGTAGGCGTTTGTCGCCTCGTTGGAACCTGAGAGTGTGTATAGTGGCACTTCAGATACGTATGTCACGTTTGCATACGATACTGCTCCGTTGCCACCGGTTCCCTTATTAAACGACATCTGCGCCCTGCCGCCTGTCGTTATGTTCACTATTGCTCCGTTGTATGTCGTGCCTGCGTCAAAGCTCACACAGATCGTCTTCAGCGTGTTGCCGTTCCACTGGACCCCGAATTCCTGCGAACCGATCGTCAACCTTTCGCCAGCGTTCGGGTATATCTTGTAGTTACCGCTGGTTGCAAGGTCGGTAAGGGTTACGTAGGTCTTCGTCGAATCTGCCGTGTCGTAGTTGTAGTTGGTGTACTTCAGGATGTAAGAGTAGTCGCCGCTCGTAAGGACGAAGTAATCGCCCTTCGTTATGTTGTATGTTCCTGCAGACACGTTGCATTCCTGGGTGCGGAAAGCGTTTACGTTGCTTATCTGCGCATACGAGTTCGTGCTGTTAAAGTAGGCGAACGGTATGTTGGTGTACTGCATGCCATCGTAGTTCTTGAACGACAGTTTCGTGTTCGTGTTGTCCGACGCTATCTTTATCAGATCCCTGGAAGTATCCGTTACTCCTGGTGTCATACCTCCGATCACGGTCTTGAACGAACCGAAGACTGGATCTGTGAACGCTGTGCCTTCCTTCACGTTGACGTCGTCATCCGGGAAAACCTGGAATGTTATCGAGTTTATCTTGGCTGCCGATGGCGAACTGAAGTAGACGTAGCTGTTCTTCGTAACGTCGTTCTTCTGTATCTGGTTGCCGTTAGACAGGTAGAGCTTGTCCGTTCCGACGAAAAGCTTCACCATGCCTGTCGCTTCCTGCGCGCCTGTGTATATGACATCGACGGACTGCACATAGAACTTGGTGCCGCTGACTGTGTATGTTCCGGCCTCGTTCCACGTGTATGATACGCCGTTGACTGACAGGTACGCTGTCGTTCCGCCGCTGTTCCAACCATTCAGCTTTATCGTGAATGACTGGCTGCCTACTGTCACTGTTTTTTCGTCTCCTGCGCCGCTAAGATCCAGAACCTGCGCTCCTGCAGACGAATAGAGCTCAAGCGTTAGGTTGTTGTGCGTGTTGCCGAACGTGTAGTCCTTGCCGAACAGTTTCATGCCGTATGTCGAGTCCACTGCTGTCGGGTCAAGGCCACCGATGAACGTTATCGTAAGGTTGTATGGTGTCGTTGACGTTGTCACCGGTACGTACAGGAATGGCTCTGTCTCGCCGCTTGGGATGCCGAATGTTGCTGACGCGCCAGTTGTACCGCCATTAAGAGCGATTTTCTGTGTGTATGTCGATGTCGTGGCGTTCATGTCCGTGAATGTTCCTGTCACCAGAAGTTCCGGCATGTCGGTTTCCGTTATGACGCTCTTCACAAGGCCCAGTTTGGCTGCCATGTATGTCCTGTTAAGGCTGCTGTCAACCAATACTCCGTTGGTAACTCCTGTTGCTGCTCCTGCCGAAGGGACGGTCTTTGCTGTCACAGCGTAGTTTGATACCAAGCTCGCTGCTATGTCCGCTGCACCAAGAACGTCGGTCGTGTCCACGCCGGCTCCGACAACTATTACCGGAGACGTGAGGGCACCGCCGCTTATGGTGACGAACTCGCCCATTCCCTTGTCAAAAGTCGTTGCTGCTAAACCTCCTGCAACTAATGTAGCTCCTATTGCTAGTGTCGCTAAACCTCCTGCAATTAATCTCTTTATTTTCATATTTTTCCTCCTATTTTTAAACATCAAACCTTTTTTGAATGCCTATCGCTAGGCATGACAGGTTCGAAGTCTTGATGTATAGTTGTCCGAACTGGGTATATATAAGTTGTCTGAAACGGTTTCGAAACAATACGAACACATGGATAAAATACTTCTTATCGTTCCATATAACCTAAAAACATATTTTTAACGTTCCAAAAGCATAAAAAATCGTTATAAACAAAAAATAAGCATTCTAAACCAATAAAAACAACAAATCTCCGTAAAAAATGCTTATCAGCATGGTAATTACGAATACGGGAGCGAATCTCACGCCTTCCTTTATCCACACGTGCTTGGTTTTCCTCTTCAACATGGCAATATCCCTTTTGGTCACGCCTTTCCATCTCCCGTCCAGGATAACGTCGCCTTCCCTCAGCTCGGAAGTCCTTATTTTCCTCTTGAAAAGGTTCTTTTCCACGGTTTTCGCGTAATAGGAGAAGAAAAGGATGAATGTCAGGAGGAAGGGGAGTAAAAACATCTGCATTATGTTCACGTCGCTGAAATAGAGGGAATCCATGAAGAAGGCGAAGCCCCATGAGAAGGCAAAGAAAAACGCGCTCATGCCAATTAGCTTGTATTTTTCATCCCTCAATACATCTGCATATTTTTTGTTGATGCTTCTGTTTTTCAGGCCCAGAAAAACGGAATAGGCTATCAGATAAACAAGCGAAATCAGCAGGAAATTGAAAAGGACGCCCATGGGGAAAGGCAGCACGGTCTGTGTGCCGAAGCCCATCTGGGCGGGCAGCAGGAAACCCATGGCTCCCATAAGCCACGCGTCGCCGTCACCCCACTGCCTTGAGAAGTAGAGCAGAAGCCCGAGGCCCAGGAAGAGGGTGCCGACAAGAAATGAGTTCAGCAATATCCACCAGTCATCCGCAAGAAAGGACGCAGCAGCCTTGGTTGCAATCGTAAGCATTATCATCGAATACGGGAGCCAGTCAGGGAATTCAGTATATCTCAGGTCCCAGTATGCGGCAAGGCCGAAACCGGCAAGCCCGATGGCCAGAAAAACATAATCAAGCATAATAATTATTCTCCATGCAAAATATAAATCAAAAAGGGTTTATGGGGTCGCTGAGATTCGAACTCAGGTCGCAGGCTCCCGAAGCCTGAATGCTGAACCATTGCAGAGCCGTTCACGTTTTCCGCAAGCGCTTTCGTGCAAGCGAAAGCTGCCGTGAAAGGGCTTAGCTACACCACGACCCCGTGTTATGCGAAGGACAGCTTATATTGTGAATCCAAGCTGTCGACTTGCTAGATACAGATTATTTTGTAAATGATATATTAAAAAAGAATGGTTGGAGAAAGGTGGCTTATTCGTTTATGCCTTTCCTTTGCCTTATCTGGCCGACGATCCTTGGTTCAAGCTCCCTTGGCATCGGCTCATAGGTAACGTCTATCAGCCAGTAGAAGCCCTTGCCTCCTGTGGACGATTTCAGCGCCGAGTTGAAGCCGAACATCTCAGCGACCGGGAGTTTCGCGGTTATCGTTGTTGTTCCTCGTTCCTCGCTTATTTCCAGGATCTGGCCCCTCCTGTTCTGGACTTCCTTCATCGCGCCGCTCATCTGTTCTGTCGGGACGTCTATCCTTATCACCTGCTTGGGTTCAAGGATAAATGCCTTTGCGGCAATCATCGCGTCCCTTACGGCCGCGCGGACGGCGGGAATGACCTGCGCAGGGCCCCTGTGTATCGCGTCCTCGTGGAGCTTCGCGTCAATCAGCTTTATTTTCACCCCGTCGCACGGCTCCCTTGCAAGCGGCCCCTCGTCCATCGCCTCGACGAACGACTCCTTCAGCATTTCCATGACTTCAAGTATCGCATGCACCCCGCGCGTCGCGTCAACGAACATGTTGCGGTTGTGTATGAGCTTCACCTTCTTTGCTTCGTCCCTGTCGAAGCCGAGGTTCGTGAGCTTGTCCTGGAGCTCCACTTCCTTTTTCTTCAGCTCCATCGTTGACGGGATATCGCCCCTGACCATGGCCTCGTGTATTTTCGGGTCAAGCGGCTCGGCGATTATGTAGAACCTGTTGTGCTTGTTCGGCGATTTGCCTTCGACGGCCTGCGGACTTGCGCTTCTCACGGATTCCCTGTAAATCACAATCGGAGGCGAGACATCGACTTCTATTTCCGCGTCCTTTAGCGGGCGCTCTATCTTCGCGTCAATGTGCAGTTCGCCGAGACCTGAAACGAGATATTCCCCCGTCTCCTCGTTTATCTTTATCCTCAGGGTAGGATCTTCCTTGCCGACCTTTCTGAGGAAGTCTATAAGCTTCGCGAGCTGCTGCGGCTTCTTCGGCTCTATCGCCTTGACCACGACAGGCTCGAAAATGTGGGTTATGGACTCGAAGCCGGGGATGATGTTATCCGGGTCGCATAAGGTCTCGCCGGAGTAAGATTCCTTAAGGCCGACTATGCCTACGATGTTGCCGGCATCGACTTCTTCCATCGTCACCCTTTGCGCCCCCTTGTAAACGGACACCTGCTGTATTTTCTGGCTCTTGCCGGTCCCTACCAGATAAACCTCCTGGCCGGTTTTCATCTTGCCTGAGAATATGCGGACAGTTGCGACGTAGCCGGCGTGCGGGTCAGGGTAAAGCTTCGTAACGACCGCAGCAAGCTTTCCGTTCGGGTTGCATGAAGCCATGTCTCTGGCGACCTCCGAATCCTTATCGCCCGGCCATATCTTTGCAATGCGGTATTTCTGGGCAACAAGCGGGTTCGGCAGGTGCTTTATTATCATGTCAAGGACTATGGTGTGGAGCGGCGCGCGTTTCGCGAGCTCTTTCTCGCCCTGCTCGCCCATGTTCGTGTAGTCTATGATATCCTTGAAGGTCAGCTTGCTCTTCATCATGTAAGAAACAGAAATCGCCCAGTTCTTGACCGCCGAGCCGAAGGCCACGCTGCCGTCGTTGACGCTGACAATGCACCTTTCCGCGAATTCCCTTTCCGCATATTTTTGCATGAGGATGTTCACGTCGGTTATGATTTTTTTGAACCTCTCCTGCATCTCCTCCGGCGTGAGTTTCAGTTCTTTTATGAGGCGGTCGACCTTGTTTATGAAAAGGACGGGTTTTACGCGCTCCTTAAGCGCCTGGCGTATGACCGTTTCGGTCTGGGGCATGACTGCCTCGACCGCGTCTATGAGTATTACGACTCCGTCCACAGCGCGCATCGCCCTCGTTACGTCGCCGCCGAAGTCGACGTGACCCGGCGTGTCTATGAGGTTGATCAGGTAGTTCTGATTGCCAATCTCGTGGACCATGCTCACGTTCGCGGCGAATATGGTGATGCCGCGTTCCTGCTCCTGCTCGTCGAAGTCCATCGCGAGTTGCTTTCCGGCCAGGTCCTGCGAGATCATGCCCGCTCCGGCGAGAAGATTATCGGAGAACGTAGTCTTGCCGTGGTCTATGTGGGCAACGATGCCAATGTTGCGTATCTGCTCCGGCTTTCTCATCAGTTCCTTGATGACCAAGGTCACGTCTTTGGTTGCCATATGACACCTGTCCGTAATTTCTTCACTTTGTGCATAAGCACATATAAATTTTACAGCGTCCCCGCTTACCTGGCACCTTCCGCTTCCTTCTCTATCCTCTGCCTCTCGCGGATGACGTTGTTCCTCTGGTCGTTGCTGGCGATTTCGATAAGCTCGTCCGCAATGACATGCGGGAACGTTTTCTTGCTATGGAATGATTTTGAAAAAATGTTCTGGGCTATCAGCCTGAGCGATATGTCCAGTCGCCTTTGTGGCGCGACGACTACCGCCTTTCGCGCGATCATGCCTCCCATCCTGTAACCCATGACCTCCTCGTAGAGCGCGCCGTTCTCTATGGCGTCAACAAGCACCTGGATCGGGTTTTTCTTGGTTTTCTTGTCTATGATATCGAAAGCCTCGACCAAGGCGCCGAAAATCCTCTGGTAATTGCCGACGACGTGGCCTGATGTCAGCTTGTGCTTCTTGCCCCTGTGGCCCGGCACGAAAAGCTTGGTTATGAACCTCTCGACTATGCACATCTTGGCCTTGTGTATCGAAACCGTGCCATACCTGCCGCATGTTTTCGGCACTATCACAGGTCTCAGGTTAATGTATTTCTTGAGGCCGGGGTCCCTGGACTCGACGTTCGAGAAGTCCCACCTATTGAAAAGAAGAACAGCCATTTATCATCCGCTCCCTTTGGCCTTCTCTTTCTTGCCTTTGAGGATTTCGGCCAGCGCGACGCCGTTGACTGAAACGACCTTGAACTTCACGCCGTGCATGGAGCCGACCGCTCCTCCCTGCGAAGCGCCGAGACCCTGGATAAGGACTTCGTCGTGCTCGTCTATGTGCTTTATGGCCCCGGTCCTGGGGACGAATGCAGTGACCTGTATGCCGTTCTTGATGAGCTGGCATCTGACAGCCTTTATTATGCCCGAGTGCGGCTGCTTCTGCTCTATGCCCTTCTTCTTGAGCACGAGGGCCTTGCCCATCGGCGCGCCTTTTAAAGGACCTTTCTTCCAGAGCTTGAGCAGCTTCCTCTTCTTCTTGTCAGACATCCATTTGAACCTTTTCCTTCTTCTCTTCAGGTTCCTTGCCGCAAATGTTCCTGCCATATCAATCAACACCAGTTTGAATTATCATCTTATATTATTTCAGCCTTAAATTCTTTATATTGAAGTGCCTGCTGAGGAATTGCCTCACCATCTTTATGTTCTTGCCGCCCTTGCCTATTACGGCGGACCTGTCGGATACAGGCACTGTGATCGTTATCACTTCGTTGCTGAGCTCGAACGAGCCAATGTTCGGTATGAGGCTGCGCGCAAGCTTTTCCGGAGTGTCCGCGTATTCGAATATCTTGACCTTCCTGCCCAGCGCACTGGATATGCTTCTTATGTGGCTGCCGTTCCTGCCTATGGCCTTTCCCATGTTGCCCGGCTCTACGAGGAAGTAAACCGTGTCCTCGTCCATGAGGCAGTCCCTTACGTGCACGCCAACAAGCCTCTCGAAGGTTCCCACGACGCGCACGTCCTCGGTGGTCAGCTTTATCGTCATTGGCACCATCTCACTTCTTCACGCCCAGCAGCATTATGTTGAACGGCTTTCCGCATATTTCGCCGAGCTGCCTGGAATTGCCTTCGAAACTCTTCCTCTCGACCCCGAAGTTCTTGACGTAATAAGCCAGGTCGCCGAGCATGTCATCGCTGCAGTTGACAGGCACGATGACGTATTTTATCGAGCTGTGCTTTATGCCTTCGATGACCTTTTCGCTGCCGATTACCAGCTTCTTCTCCTTCATCGCTTCCTTGATTTCCTTTTCTATGGTCATAAGCATCGCTCAGTAAATGTAGCCCAGCAGCGCCCCGCCGACGCCTTCCTTTTTCGCGTTCCTGTGGTCAAGCACGCCCTTTGGCGTGGTGACAAAAAGCATCCCTATGCTGACTGAGGGGAGGAATTTCTTTTCCCACTGTATGAACTCCATTTTGTTTATGTAGAAGCGCGGCCTTATCGCGCCGCAGTCGTTTATCCTGCCGAGCAGCTCGACCCTGAACTTGCCGCTCTTGCCGTCGTCTATGAACTCAAAAGAGCCTATGTATTTGTTTTTCTGCATGATTTTGAGTATTTCCTTTATGATTTTCGAACTCGGCACCGTGCATTCCGTCTTGCCGATGCTCTCCGCGTTCTTTATCACCGTGAACATGTCAGACAAAGTGTCGTGTTTCATAATCTAAACCTCACTGGAATTTTTCAAAGCCCAGTTCCCTTGCGACTTCCCTGAAGCACTGCCTGCAGTAGCACAGGCCGTATTTGTGTATGACGCCTTCGGTCTTGCCACAGCGCCTGCACGGCTTCGCCGCGTGCCCGAATTTCCTGTCCTTGGGTTTGTTGAATTTCATGAACCTCGCCAGTTTCACCGGCTTGTTCTGAATCTGCTTTTTGGCATTCTCGAAACTCATAACGGCACCTGCTATCTTACTCTTCCTCTCCCCCTATTTTAACGCTGAATTCCTTCTGCACCCACTCCTTCGCCTCCTCGGGCGTTATCCTGTGGGCCTTGCCGACCTTTTTCGGCCTTATCATCCTCTTGCTTATGCCGTATCCCGGCCTGGTGAGCGTGATGCATACGTCCATGCCCATGATGCCTATCTCCGGGTCGTATCTGATGCCGGGGAGGTCGATGTATTCCTTGACGCCCAGCGAGAAGTTGCCGCTGCTGTCGAACTGGGACGGCTTCAGCCTGTTCTCGTTCGCCTTGAGCGCGTTCACAAGGAACGCCTTCGCCTTCTCGCCGCGCAGCGTGACCTTGACGCCAATCGGCCTGTTCTTGGCGACGCCGAAGGTCGACCTCTTGTGAGTCTTGGTCACGACGATTTTGATGCCGGAGAGCTTTTCGAGCAGCTTTTTCGCCATTTCGAGCTTCGCTCCCGCCTCCCCAGCGCCTATGTTGATGGTAACCTTTTCCAGGCGTATCTCTCTCATCGGATTCGTATGGCTCATTTGATTTCACCAACCAGAACGTATTGCTTGACCGTTTCTATCTCCCCTTCTTTCGTCTGCAGGACAATCCTGCTCCTTTCAATCATCGTCTTGCGGTCGAATATC
Organism: Candidatus Aenigmatarchaeota archaeon; assembly: GCA_963726265.1. Taxonomy (GTDB): domain Archaea; phylum Aenigmatarchaeota; class Aenigmatarchaeia; order QMZP01; family QMZT01; genus JBGPQP01. The sequence continues at coordinate 441,067 of CAVSBQ010000002.1, read as the reverse complement.
TCCTTTATCTTGCCCTTTGCGCCGAGGTTTTTTCCGGCTATTATCATGGCCGGGGAATTCCTGTCAAATTTGAAATGCTCGAGGACTTTCTGGCCCGGCAGCTCTATGAGCAGCGAGTCGTTCGGCCTGTAATCATTATTTTGCGTGAGCACGTTCCTGCCGTCGTGGAGGTTGAGCTGTATCATGCCTCCGCGCACCTTCCTCTTGCCCTGTATCCTGCACAGCTTTTTGGCGGCTTCCTCGTGCGTTATTTCCTCGAGGAACAGCCCCTGCCTGTGGACTGAAACCCTGTAGCATTTGTGCACCCTCGGCATTTCAACCACGTCCATCAGGCCGACGGGATACGCCGCGTCCTTCCTTGCCTTCTTGTCAACCAGTATCTCGCCCCTGCTTATCATGCTGTCCGCTTCCCTTGCGTCGCTGCAGACTTTAAGGACGTCCCTGAGCAGCACGCGAAGCGGTATGCATTCCAGCTTCCTGTGCGGTCCCGGCCTTGGGGCAATCACGAACTTGCGTTCCTTCTTGCTCATCTTCCAGTATTTCGGTATTGAGTATCTCTTGAGATGCATAATCATTCACTCTTCTCTTTCGCCTTTCCGGCTTCCTTGGCTTTAGCCTTTTCTCCATTGGCCTTCTTTTCCCGGCCCCTTGACCTTTCAACAATCATCTGCCTTCTCTTGTCGTCCATCTTCGGTTCGACTATCAGAAGATTCGACGGGTCGATCGGTCTGAGAACTTCCGAGCCGTCGACCTTTTTCACGTTGAAGCCTTCAACATAAATCTTGCTCCTCTTCAGGTCAATGTTGTCCACCTTGCCCTTGAAGCCGCTTTTGGAGCCGCGCATGATCTTGACTTCATCGCCCGCCCTCAGCGGCAAAGAGCGACGCCCGAACCTGCCGCGCAGGGCTTCGGAGAGGTGGGCGGAAACGAATTTCTGCCTCACGTGCATGGGAGCGTTATACCTGTATTTCCTCTGCTTCCTCGGCTGCACGCTCGAAACCCAGTTTTTTGACCACGTTTTCATGCTACACCACTATCGTCGCGATCTTGCCCACAGTCGGGAACCTTTCTATCGCTTCCTTGGCGACAGGCCCCTTTATCTGCGTTCCCTTGGGATCGCCCTTCTCGTCAACTATGACAGCCGCGTTGTCCTCGAACTGGACGCGTATGCCGTCCGCGCGCCTGAATTCCCTTCTCTGCCTGATAATCACGGCGCGGAATACCTGATGCCTTACCTTCTCCTCACCGCTGTAAACCCTGCAGAAGACGAGGCCTCCCACGCCGGCTTTCGGCCGCATTCTCCTGCGGCCTTTGTAGCCTTTGACTGCTATGATTTCCAGTATCTTGGCGCCGCTGTTGTCGGCGCATTTGAGCCTGGATTTGGTGAAAAGTCCGTATGCCATCTTGGTCGGTATGCCCTTCATTTTTTGCCTCTTGCAACATTAACCACTACGAAGTTTTTCGTCTTCGAGAGTGGCCTGCATTCCGCTATCGTTACCGTATCGCCTTCCTTTGCCTTCATGCATGGAGGGTTATACGCCACGACCCGCGACTTGCGCTTCTCGAACCTCTCGTATTTCTTCACGAACCTGTTGTAGCCCCATTCGACTATGACCGTATTCTTCGACTTCGCCGATCTCACTTCGCCCTTGAAAACCCTGCCGCGCACCGGCAGCCTGCCGTGCCACGCGCACTTGATGTCCTCGCAGGATTCCTTGGGCTCAGGAAGGCCGAGCCCTATGTCCCTCGCTTTCGCGACTTTTATGGCTTTCATAATCTTTGCCTGTAATCCAATAATTGATGAATCTATTATTTAAATATATATGGACAGGTAGTATGGAGATATACTAATAACAATATTTATAAAAGTGATTCCGCCTGCATTAAGCCCGCATTACCACTTCCTGAATTTTTTCCTGATGCGGTCCTCCGGCCTGGCGACCAGCAGCCTGCCGTCTATCTTCACCCAGGCAGAACCGATCTCGAAAGAAAAAACGTGCTCTTCCTTGGAGAGCGTGACCTCCTTCCCGTCCGCCTTTTCTATCACGAACGTGTTCCTGGTCTCATCCACAACCTTCCCGCTAAGCCCCGCGCTTTTCGGGTTCAGGCTTTCAGCCACCCTGACCCTCAGGCCTATGAGCTCGTGCCTCACCAGATTCTCAGGAGTTCTCATGGACAATCACAGTTAAGATTGGCGCAGCAATTAATATAAAATAAGGAATCCAAGGGTTGTGAAAATCTATCCCTTCGTGGCGTCAGGTTTTTACGGATTCACGAAACCTCTATCTTTTCCGGCGGGAAGCCGATTTTCACCAGAATGTCTTTTATCTTCTTCCTGTGGTCTCCCTGCAGCTCGATTACGCCGTCCTTCATGGTGCCTCCGCATGCGAGCTTAGTCTTCAGCTCCCTGAGGACGTTCTTCATGTCCACGTCCCTGCTTATGCCTGCGATGGTCGTCACGCTTTTGCCGAACCTCTTCCTTATCGAGGACACCTTCACCTTTTCCTCTTCCTTCGCTATCGTTTCGCAGGCGCAGATGTCCCTGGGCAGACCGCAGTTTGGGCATATTTCAGTCATTTTCCGATCCCACGCTCCTTTTTCCAGAGAATATGAACATACAGCTAGAATTCGGAGAGCCAGTCCGCCGCGAATTCGCGTCAGCTTTCATTCTTACCTTTTCTCGTTCTTGATGGTCTTTATCCTGGCTAATGTCCTTCGAATCTCCCTCAGCCTGCCAGGCGACGTCACGGATGCGCCTATGTGGATGTTGGCGCGCTCCTTAGAAAGTTCAAGGTTAAGGTTCCTTACGTGCTTTTCGAGCTCCTTGTCGTCCATTTTTCTTATGTCTTTGATTCTCAGAATCGCCATAAACATTAAACCTGCTCTTCTTTATTTTTCGTTTCCCGGCTTTTATCCTTTTCCTTCTTGGTTTCCTTTGGCTCGGGCTTGTCCGTTGCCAGTATCGGCACGGACTTCATTATCTTGACCTTCACCCCGATCTTTCCAGGTTTCGTCTCCGCTTCTTCAAAACCGTAATCGACAAGCTCCTTCGCCGGCTGGCCGCAGTGCTTCATGTAGCCGCGTATGAATTTGCCAGTCCTCCCCTTGGAGCCGCCAAGCTTTCCCGCTATCACTATTTCAACGCCCACCGCGCCCGCGTCCATTACCTTCTTCATCATGATGTTGCCTATTTTTTTGTAGTTGTAGCCCTTCTCCAGCGCGGCCGTTATCTTCTTGGCTATGATTTTCGCGTCAAGGTCCGGGCGTTCTATCGACTTGACGTCGACCTGCGGGTTTTCGAGCTTGAAGACCTCCTTCAGCTTGTCCGTCATCTCGTTTATCTTCCTGCCGCCCGAGCCTATTATCCTGCCCGGCCTGTCTGTGTGTATGATTATCTTCACGCCGAGCGGCGTCCTTTCGAGATCGATTTTTGAATAGCTTTCATCAGGCAGGTAAGCCTTTATGAAAGCCTCTATCTTCGTCTTCCTTACCGCATAATCCACGAAAAACTTTTTCATCAGCATAATTTTCCACTTTCCATATCAGCCTACTTCTGCTGCAGGACAACCTGCAGGTTCGTCACCTTCTTCTCCATGCTCTTCATTTTCGTCCGCCTCGGCCTGTGGAACGTGAAGCCCTGGTGCGCGGACGCGAACACTATCAGCCTCGCCGTGTCAAGCCCCTTGAACTCCGCGTTCGACTCGGCCGATTTCAGGAGGTTCAGCATCTCCGTGGTCACGTTCGTGTAATATTTCCCCTCCATGCTCCTTTTGCCGTCCAGCATGTCCTGGAGCAGGCTTTTCGCCTTCACAAGGTTCATGCCTGAAACCGCGCGGCACACGATGACGGAATGCTTCGTGGAGATGTTAAGCGCCCTGCCATACGCTTTCGCCGATTTCTTCGGATTGAGCTCGAGCGCGTATTTCAACATAATAATCACTTACTTGAGCGGCACGAACTTCGAAGACCTGGTGGCGCCGAAACCGGGTGCGGAGTGCTTGACCGTTTTCCTGGTCATGACAAATTCCCCTAGGCGATGGCCCAGCATCTCCGGCTTTATGTCTAGCGCCACGTATTCCTTGCCGCTGTGGACGCCTATCCTAACGCCGACCATTTCCGGCAGAATGATCATATCCCTGCTCATGGTTCTGTGGAATTTCTTCGGGTTCTTCCTTATCTTCTCGAGCAGCTTCTTCTGCTTCTCCGTCAGGCCGCGTTTAAGGCTTCTGCGCTGGCGCGACTTCAGCATCATGCTGAACTCCTCCAGGTTCATCTCTTTTATTGCCTCGAAGCTTTTGCCGCGGAATTCAAATTTCGCCATAGCATCACATTAAGCTTGTCACTACCCTTTTTATACCTTACCCCTTCTCCTCCCTGACCTTCTTGCGCCCCATGACCCGGTTTTCGCCCCGGGCGGCGCATGCCTGCTCACGGTCTTGGGCGTGCCCGGTTTCGTGGGACCGCCGAACGGGTGGTTGAGCGCGTTCATCGCGACCCCCGACGTTCTCGGGTAAAGCTTGCCTTTCCTGTGCATGGCAATCCATTTTTTGCCCGCCTTCATCCACGGCTTGTCCTTCAGGCCGTCGCCTGCGGGCGTTCCGATGCTTGCCCTGCAGTTGAGGTTGAACTCTTTCGTCTTCTTCGAAGGCAGGGTAACTATGCAGTTTTTCTCGTCCTTTGAAAGCACGGTCGCGAAAGTCCCGGGCGTGTTGCAGAGCTTTGGTCCGGAGTACGGGAACATCTCTATGCCGAACACCTGGGCACCTATCGGAATATCCGACAGCGTCTTGATGAAATCGGTCTTGTCGCCGACCCTCACGCCAAGCGGGGCTAGAAGGTAGCTTACTTTACCGTCAGAATACCTGACCTTTGCAAGCGGCGTGTTTCTGGTCTGCTCGTCGACTATGTCGACTACGATGCCGCCGAACGTTCTGTATTCGACATTAATAATCTTTCCCCGCCTCGGAACCCTGTAAGTAGGCGTTCCCCGCCCCTTCCTTTGCGCCCTTATCCTTTTTCCCATATTACATCAACATGATTTTTATATCATCCCAAGCTTAGACGCGATGTCCGCGGCCGAGAATTCAGGGCTTATCTTGACATACGCCTTCTTCTGCCCGCGGGTCGTTATCTCAGTCCTGACCCACATGACCTTGACCTCGAACTCCTTCTCTATCGCTTCCTTTATCTCCTCTTTGTCCGCTTTCTTGCTGACTATGAAAACGAGCTTGTTTTCCAGCTCGACCATGTTCATCGACTTTTCGGTAAGATGCGGGTAAACCAGGATGTCCCAGACCTCTTTGAATCTTTTCTGGATTTTCGCTTCAGCCTTCGTTCCCTTGCCTTTCTCCTGCCCGGCTTCCTTCTCCTGTCTCGCTACCTTTTCCGGTTGTTTACTTTGCTTTTCCATAAGAATCAAGTCCCTTGAGCTCTTCTATCGCCGCTCTGGTGAAAATCGCCAGCCTTCCCGGATGCGTTCCCGGTGCGAGCAATCGCACATTCAACTCTTTCGAAAGCGACACGTCAACGCCGGGAATGTTCTCCAGCGCCCTGCGCACGCCTTCGTCCTTGCCTATTATCACAATCGGGCCTTTCTTCACCCTGTATCTCCTGCCCCTCATCTTGCCGCGGCCGGCCCTTATCTTCCTCTGGCCGCATCTCTTAAGCTCGTCAGAGAAGCCGAGCTTTTCGAGGATTTTTACCACTTCGCTCGTCCTGTTTATCTTCTGGAAGTCATCCTCGAGAATCAGCGGGACGTGTATGACGTTCGAAATCATGTGGCCCCTCTTGGCGACGAGGCTCTTGTCAAGCGTCGCGGAAAGCGCCGCTTTCAGTGCCTTGATGCGTTCTTTTTTGTTAATCTTCAGCTTCCATATCTTTTCGGCCGTCGGCGGATTTACCTTCCTCCCCTTCACGGCCTGCGGCACGAAGCGCGCGGTCATGTTGAGATAGCCCTGGCCATGGATTCTCTGCATGCGCGACATCTCCCTGTTCATCTGCGTGTCATTCCTGTGGCGCATGCCGTGGTAATGAGCCGACGTTCGATGGCCTGCGAGCGGGTCGCTGCCATACGGCTGGCGCAGCTTGCTCGCTTCGGCGACGACCGCTTTCTGTATTATGTCGTGCCTGACTTTCTCCGAGAAAGCCTGCGGTAGGGAAATCTTGCCGGTTTCCTTCCCGCTCAAATCGAATACAGGCAACGAGTGCATATTCTGGCTCCGCGAATGACAATTATTTATGTTAACATTATTTAAATATATATATGTATTGTGATTCCGGGTTATGATATCGGGTTATGTTATGGCATTCAAACCGGACGAGGTCCATGTGAAGCAGTTCAGCAGGAAGCTGAGATACATAGTCGTGATACTGGCCATCGCCGTCGTATCGCTTCTGATATACCTGGCCGCCTACTCCTTCGCTTACGTCAGCCCGTTGGTCACCGTTTTGCTCCTGATAATCCTCATACTGGTCGCGGGCATAATAATAGTCGCGATAGACGTCTCGTTCTACAGGGAAATCAGCTGAATCTAACGAAAAGTATCCAGAAACTCCTTCTCCAAGAAATGCAGCTTCCCAGGCACGATTACGGCTGCCGGCGGAGGCAGGTCGATCCTGAGCAGGCTGTCAACCTTCCCGTACATCATCCTTTCGTTCTCCGAGCCCAGCGCGGAGCAGATGACGGCGTGCTTCAGCAGCTTCCCCCTTTTCTTTTTTTCGATGCCGCTGAGGATTTCGAGCGCCTGCCTGGTGCCCATGTCCCTGTCGAGCAGCAGGAGCGTGTGCAGTCCCAGTTTCTGGTTTTCAGCAATAGTATCGTAGAAACCGATGCTCTCGTAACCCTTTTTAGGCGTAATCACGGTCGCGGTCCTGCCGAACTTGTAGAGCTGCAGCCCGGTCCTCGCGACTGCTGTATAAATCGAAGAAGAATGAACAATTTCGAAGGCGATGTGCTTTCCCCTGCATTCCATCAGGAGATGGACGTGCGTCGTCGCAGTGAGCGGGTCGCCCGGAACGAGGAGCGCGATGTTTTTCACCTTCGCTTCTGCTATAAGTTTCCCCGAACGCTCCTCGACGTCCGCCCGCTCGAGCGGCTCAATCCCTTTGCCGATTATTTTTCCCAGTTTTTCCAGGTCGCCGCCCCACGCGGCCGTGTAGAGCTCGCAGTAGACCCTGTCCGCCCGTTTGCAGGCTTCGACGCCACGAAGGGAAATGTCATTCTCGTCCCACAGGCCAAGGCCAATCAAATAAAGCATACAATCCCTTTTACTACTCCACTTAAACATTATTAATCTTTTAAATAAAACTTGGTTATGGCTCCACGCGACGATCTGTTCATGTCGACCATTGGTTCAGAGTTCGACCTGGGCGATTTTGCGAAGAAAAACAAAAAAGCCTACAGGATATGGCACATACATGAGGGTGGCGGAAGCATAGACGCCGCTCCTGTGATTTACGAGGATAAGCTTTTCATCGCCGCCCAGGACGGATACCTGTATGCCATAAACCCTGAAACAGGCAAATTGGTTTGGAAATTCAAAGCAGAGGCGCCTTTTGTTGACCCGTTTCCCGCATACTGGAAGGGAAAATTGTTCGTAGGCAATTACGACCACAACTTCTATTGCATAGATTCAAAGACAGGCAAAGAGATCTGGCGCTTCCGCACAGGAGACAAGATATTCGGTTCTTCTGCCTTGGTCGTCGGGAACAAAGTGATATTCACGTCGAAGGATTTCCACATTTATTGTCTGGACTGCGAAAGTGGCAGAATGATATGGGCTTTCAGAACCGGCGGCTGGACAGCGTCAAGCCCCACATTTGCAGATGGCAGGATTTTCGTTGGTTCGTCTGATACAAACTTTTACTGCCTTGATCTGGAAGGGAAGGAGAAATGGCGCTTCAAAACATCGGGCAACATATTCTCGCAGAACAGGTTTTCTGCGGAGGACGGAGTCATATATTTCGGTTCTGATGATTTCAACGTCTACGGCGTCGACATTCACAATGGAAAGGAAAAATTCAGGTTCAGGACAGGCGGATTCGTCAACGCTGTTCCGATTGCGCACAATGGAGTGCTCTACATTCATTCCCATGACAAGACTTTGTACGCAGTTGATATTGGAACAGTGAAAGTAATCTGGAGATTTGAGACAGGGCATGACGAAGGAGGAAGCGACGCGATCATTTTCGGAGAGAAGTTGTTTTTTGGTTCTTCTGATGACAATTTTTATTGCCTCGACAAAAACACGGGCAAAGAAATATGGAGATTAAGAACAGGCGGCAAAATATGGAGCAACCCGCTGATAGCCAACAACAGAATTTATTTCGGTTCATATGACTGTCACCTGTATTGCCTTACCATGGAAGGGAAGCTGTTATGGAGATTCCAGTCATCAACCCTGAACCAGACAAAATACGAATATGAAGAGGAAACGCTGGTTGAGTTCAAGCCGCCCAAAATCGAGGAAATCAAAGATGAGGAAAAGAACAGGTACGAAGTCAGCGCCGAGACGATTCTGGATAACACATACAGCGTCAAGAGCGAATACGTCTTCAAGTCCGAATACCAGACAGACAGCGAATACAGGTAGAGAAATGATTACTTCCCGAAAAGAATCTCTATCACGTCGCCGTCCCTGACCTCGTGCTCCGCGCCGAGCTTGCGCTTCGTCTCGAAATCGATGCCTCCGATGAACTTGTCCGCCATTGCGGTGTGGATCTTTGCGGCGAATTCTTTCAGGCTCGTTCCCTTCGGCACGAGCAGCGCATCGGGAAGGACGTTGCCTTTCTTGTCCGTCATCTTGTTCAGGTTGGCGACGGGATAAGCCACGATGTAATCCATCACGCCGAATATGACCTTGTCCAGGCACTCCTGCACGCCCGTAGAGCCGTGTTTTTCCAGGATGTTCCTTTTCACGAAGTCCAGCGCCTTCTTCTGCTTGTCGGTGAGCTTATCCGGCTGCGTTATTTCAAAATCCCTGCTGCCAGGCAGATATTTTATGAGGTCGTGTTTCTCCGCCTCCTTCAGCGCGAGCTCGCTTTCGGCCGAGCAGGGGATTATCGTGTAGTTGGGGAATTCTTCCCTCAGCCGCTCGACATTTTTGTCCGCGCCCGGCACGTCGATTTTGTTCGCGGCGATTATCATGCGCTTCGAGAGCTTGCGCAGTTCGAAGGCGAAGCGGCAGAGGTCGCTGTCGCTCCACTTCACCGGTGACGTGCCGTGGAGGCCTAATTTATCCAGCGTTTTCTTTATCTGGTCTTCGGTTACCTTGAGGCCTGAAAACTGCTGGACCAGCGACTCTGTGATGTTCTTCTTGTTCATCTCGACTTCCTTCGAGAACTTCGTCCAGTTCTTCTTAAGCATGCCGAAGAACCAGTAGCCAATCTCCTCCTCGAGGAAGCGGACGTCCTTCGCAGGGTCATAGCTGCCGCATGCGACCGGCTCGCCGTTCTCGTTCGTCGAGCCCGATGCATCAATAACGTGAATAAATGCGTCCGCCTGGCGGAGGTCATCAAGGAATTTGAGGCCGAGACCTTTGCCCATGTGCGCGCCCGGCACGAGACCTGCGACGTCAAGCAGTTCGACTGGAATGAATCTTATCCCGTGCTTGCAGTAGCCGACGTTCGGCTTGCAGGGCGTTCCGACCTTGACCGCAGGGCATTTCGCCTTGACATAACCGACCGCGTGATTCGGCTCAATTGTGGTGAAAACCCTGTTCGAAATTTCCACATCTACAAGGGTTAATGCCTTTAGAAAAGTCGATTTGCCAGTATTTGTCTTGCCAATCAGACCTATGAGCATGGAATCACCAAGAATAATCGGTTTTGGGTTTAAAAATCGTTTCCAGAGATGATATTCATCTAACTTTGCCTTCTATCTTCTTGTCGACGTGCACGTCGCCTTCTTGCGTCTTCAGAATTTTGTCCTTGTAATAAACCTTGCCGTCCCTGCTCTTCAGCTCAAACTTCTCGAAGTCCTTGATGGTGAGCTCTTTCGCCGGTCGTTTTTCCACGCCGTCGATGGTCACGCTCGCGCCCGGCCTGCCCTTCGATAAGATGAGACCGACGTCCTTCCCGTCATCTGCGGCGAGCAGCATGCCTTCCGATTCGACGCCCTTAAGCTTCGCCTTCTTCAGGTTGCATACGACGACTATGTGCTTCCCCTTGAGCTCGCTTTTCGAATACTTGTCTTTCAGGCCTGCGACCAGCGTTCGTTTCTCGCTGCCGAGGTCGACGTAGAGCACGTATAATTTTTCTGCATCAGGATGGTCCTCGACCTTGTCTATCTTCGCGACGCGCAGATCGAGCGTCGCGAACGGGTCGGAGAACTCGATTTTCTCGACCTTTCTGAAGACTATCTCCGGCTTGCCTATCTTGTGGTCTTCTAGCGAATGCCGTACGTCGTCCCATTTAAGCTCCTTGAGGTTAAGCTGCTTCGCTATTTTATCGGAGAACTTCGGCAGGACCGGGTTCAGCAATATCGCGAGCTTCCTGACTATGTTCACGGAAAGCGCAAGCACCTCTTCCAGGCGCTCCTTGTTCTTCTCCTTGGCGAGCCTCCACGGTTCGTTGTCCTGGAAGTAGCGGTTGCCGATGTTGCTTATCTCTATTACGCATTTCAGCGCCTCGCGGAACTCGAAGGCCGAGTACTGCTTGTCCATCTTCCTCACGATGTCGTTTATCCTTTCCAGAACCATGAGGTCGCTGTTCTTCTTGCCGAGCTTGCCTACCTTGCCGCCGGCATATTTATCGACAAAACTCAGGGTTCGATAGCAGAAGTTAGCTATGTTGCCTATGAGCTCGTTGTTGACCCTGCTCTTGAAGTCCTCGAAGCTCAGGTCGATGTCGCTCGTCGTGTGGGTGAGGTTCGAGGCATAATGATAGCGCAGGAACTCCGGGTCCAGCGTTTCCAGGTATTCGCGCGCCGTGATGAACGTCCCCCTCGACTTGGACATCTTCTCCCCGTTCACTGTAAGGAAGCCGTGGACCACGACGTTATCCGGAGTCTTGAAACCAGCGCCCATGAGGACCGCGGGCCAGAATATAAGATGGAAGTAGGCGATATCCTTGCCGATGAAATGGACGATTCTCGAATGCTTGGACTTCCAGTAATCACCGAGCGTCGAGCAGTAGCTGTGGGTGCAGAAGTTTTCGGTCGATGCGATGTAGCCTATCGGCGCGTCCAGCCAGACGTAGAAATACTTGTCCTTCTCGCCCGGGATTTTGAAGCCGAAATAAGGCGCGTCCCTCGAAATGCACCAGTCTTCCAGGCCCTTATCTATCCATGAGAGCACGTAATTCTTTATGTCGCTCTGAAGCGCGTCGTTCGCTTTCAGCCACTCGCGCAGACGATCGGAGAACGCGCTCAGTTTAAAGAAGTAATGGTCGGAATCTTTCATCACCGGCCTGGCCTTGCATATGCTGCAGAACGGCGCTTTCAGGTCTATGGGCTTGTAGGTCGAGCCGCACGCCTCGCATACGTCGCCATACTGGTCCTCTGCCCCGCATTTCGGGCATACGCCTTTCACGAACCTGTCCGGAAGAAAGCGTTTGCACTTCTCGCAGTAGAGCTGCTTCAGGTTCTTCTTGTAGATGTGGCCGCCCTCCTTGAGCGCCTTGAAAATCATGTTGGTGAAGTTCTCGTTCTCCTTCGAGTGAGTGGTGTAATAGCTGTCGAAGTGGATGAGGAAGCCGGCGAAATCCCTGGTGTGCTGTTTGTACCAGGTCTTTATGAATTCCTCCGGAGCGAGGCCGGCCTTCATCGCCGCGACTTCGATGGGCGTGCCATGCGTATCGTCAGCGCAGCAGTAGACGGCGTCGATGCCCTTGAGCTTCAGGTAGCGGGTATAGACGTCGGTCTGGATGTATTCCACCAGATGTCCGAGATGGACTGGCCCGTTCGCGTAAATCAGGGCCGCGGTTATGAGAGTCTTGCCGGTCATAACAATTAGTTTTCATCACTGGCTTAAAAAAATAATCGGATGGCGAAGGCGTGACTCAAGAATAAATAACTGGACATTTCATTATAAAACTGGTCGCAATGCAGGAAGGTCTGAAGCGCATCACAGGCGAAGCAGAAAAGGCGAAGACATGGATAAGCGAAGCGCAGCAGATACGCGTCGTCTCGCATTACGACGCGGACGGCATATGCTCGGCGGCGATAATGATCAAAACGCTTTCGCGCCTCGGCAAGGATTTCCACGCCACGAACGTGAAGCAGCTGAGCAGGCGCGTCCTGGAAGCGCTCGCGAACGAGAAGCGAAATCTTTTCGTCTTTCTTGACATGGGCTCCGGTCAGATAGAGCTCATAAAACATCACCTGCCTGGCTCAAAGGTCATAATATGCGACCACCACCAGCCTGGCGGAGAAGCGAATGAAAACATAGTCCACATAAATTCCACGGCGCTCGGCGTGGAGAGCAACATAGCCGGCTCGGGCGTGACGTATCTTCTTGCGAAGACCATCGATGCGAACAACACGGACCTCGCGCCTCTCGCAGTCATAGGCGCGATAGGCGACTCCCAGATAGACGCGATAGGCGTCAACTGGGGGCTTTCCGGCCTTAACAGGGAGATATTGAAAGACTCGGAGGCGAAGGGCAAGATACGCGTCTCAAAGGGCCTTCGTTTATGGGGGCGTTATACGCGCCCGTTGCACAAGGCGCTCGCGTATTCGATCGACCCCTACATTCCGGGCATAACCGGTTCCGAGTCGTCGGGCATCCAGTTCCTTCACGATCTCGGCATCCCCGCCAAGAAGGGCGAGGATTGGAGGACCATAGCCGACCTTTCGCCGGAGGAGCAGCAGACGCTCGCGGGCGGCATAATAAAGGAGCGCGTCATAGCGAATCGCGAGAACCCCGAATACATCTTCGGCGACGTCTACGAGCTGCTGGACAAGGAAGGCGACTTCCGCGACGCGAACGAGTTCGCCACCATGCTCAACGCCTGCGGCAAGATGGAGCGCGCGAGCCTGGGAATCGCCCTTTGCCTGAACGTGAAAAGCGCCTTCGAAAACGTGAAAACGATACTCGAGAGCTACAGGCGGGAGATAGGACGAGGAGTGAACTGGATAGAGGCCAACATGAAAAATCCCGAAATCGTAAAGAGCAGGAACGGCATTTACGTGTTCGCCGGAGACAAAGTTTCGGAGCACATGATATCGAACGTCATATCCATAATGAACCATTCCGGTCTCTTCCCGGAGAAGCCGCTGTTCGGCATAGCGCATGCCGAGGACGGGATAAAGATATCCGCCAGGGCGAGCGATGCGCTCGTTGCGAACGGCCTCAGGCTGAACGAGATAATGAGCTCGGTCTCAGAAAAGCTGGGCGGTGAGGGCGGCGGCCACATGGGCGCCGCGGCGGCCGTGATACCCCGGGAGAAGCAGGAGGAATTTATAAATATGACTGAACTAATACTTACATCTGTTATTGGTGCAAAACATGGGCATGAAGAACAAACCGAGGCTGAAGGAAGAGGAACAGAAGGAAGAGAAGAAGGAAGCGAAGCTGGAGAAGGAAGCCACTCCGGACCAGTTGGAAGAAAAGATACTGGTCAAAAAATGGAAAGGCAAGGACTGGTTCAATATATTGGCTCCTAGGGAATTCGGAGCGAAAGTCCTGGGCCAGACGCCTGCGACCGACCCGGAATCGCTGATAGGAAGATTGATGGAAGTCGGCGTCCCTGACATAACAGGAGACGGCGCCAAATACTACATGAAGATACTTGTAAGAATCATGAAGGTCGAGGGCAAGACGTGCCTGACATCCTTCGGAGGTCTGGAATGCACGAGGGACCACCTGTTAAGGATGATCAGGAAAAGGAACCAGAAGGTCGAGACGGTCGTCGACGTCACAACCAAGGACGGATGGATACTCAGGATAAAGCCGTGGACCATACTCAACGGCAAGCCGGTGGCCAACATAGAAACCAAAATGAGACACCTTACGGCCAGCTTCTTCAACGATTTCGCTGGCAAAAGCGACATGGGCGAGTTCGTGAGGAAAGTGCTTACGACGGAAATGCAGATGATGCTCAAGAAGACGGGCAGCAAGGTTTATCCCGTCAGGTTCTCTGAAATAGCGAGGATAAAGGTGCTTAAATCGCCGGAGTTCCACGCCGCCAGGCCCGAGAAGGCCGAGGAAGAGGCGGTGGCCGAGGAAAAGCCCGCTGAAAAGGAAGCGGCCCCGAATAAAGAAAGGAAAAAGGCGGTCAGGAAACAGAAGGTTGAGAAAGCAGAAACGAAGGAAAACAAGAAAAAGCAGGAAGCTGAATAGTTTTTTCTTTTTAAAAATAATCTCAATTATTATTATGGTCAGATTCCACAAGAACAAGATTTATCACGACGAATGGACAGTGGGCAAGGCTAGCAGCGAAATAAAAGCCGGCTTGGGTCTGCTCAGAAAGATAGATTCAGAAATCGTTGTTTTTCAGGGCTCTGCCAGAATCAAGCCCGGAAACAAATATTACGAGCATGCAAGAAAACTTGCCTTTGAATTGGGCAAGAAGGACTATGCGATAATGACCGGCGGAGGACCGGGAATAATGCACGCGGCGAACTCGGGTGCGATGGACGCGAAAACGAAATCCATAGGGTGCAAGGCTGATTTACTGGTGAATGAAAAAGTCACGGAAAAGCTATATACAGACGTCCTGCGTTTTCACTTCTTCTTTGCGAGGAGGTTCATAATGCTGATAAAATCAGAGGCAATCATATACTATCCCGGCGGCTTCGGCACGCTTAACGAGCTGCTCGAAAACGCAATGCTGATGCAGAACGGCATCGTCGACCAGGTGCCGCTGATTTGCGTTGGTAAAAAGTACTGGGAAGGTCTTTTTGATTGGCTTGAATCCACTGCCTTAAGGGACAATTACATAAGCAAAATCGATCTGAATCTGATAAAAGTTGAGGATGAAATCCCTAAGATTGTAAAATTGATTGAATGAATATGGCAGGCCAGATTCTGAAAAAAGGCGTAGTCCTTGTTGACAAGCCAGCTGGCATGACCAGTTTTGACGTCGTGGAAAAGACGTGCAAAATCCTCGGCGCCAGCCGCGGCGGCCATACTGGGACGCTTGACCCGAACGTCACGGGTCTCATGCTCATCGCGCTCGAGGAAGCGAGGAAGGCGATGCCAGTCCTCATGGGCATGGACAAAGAATACGTCGGTGAAATGCTTCTCCACGGAGACATCGAAAAATCCGCGCTTGAAAAAGCCTTCAGAAAATTTACTGGAGAGATAATGCAGAAGCCGCCCGTGAAATCGCGCGTCGCACGTATCGAGCGCAAGCGAACGATTCACTCGCTTAAGATTCTGAAAATCGAAGGCCGCGAAATCGGGTTCGAAGTCCTGTGCGAGGCGGGGACATACATACGCAAGCTCGTCCATGACATAGGCCAGTCCCTCGGTTGCGGCGCCCACATGACGGAGCTGCGCAGGACGAAGATAGGACCTTTCGAAATCAGCGAGGCAATTCCACTTTCCGAACTCTCGGAAAAAAACGTTTTTCCCCTTGAAGAGGCGCTGAAAAGGGTCGGCCTGAAAAAGGTCGTCGTCAACGACGAAGCCATCGCGAAAATAAGGAACGGCAGCCCAGTTTTTTCCGACTTCATAGTGAGCATGGAAAAAGCGGAAGAAAACCAGACAGTGGGCATCTTCGACGGAAGCGGCTCGATAATAGCGCTCGGCAAAAAAGCGGGCGATAAAATAAAAACGGAAAGGGTTTTTCTGTTTTAAGCGTTCTGCCGTGTTCTAACAAATAAAAAGAAGATAGCTTATTGTATATTATCCGCCTCGGTAGCTCAGTGGTAGAGCGTTCGCTTGGTATAATAGCCTTTTACTCAAAAGGCTTAAGCGAAAACCAGTAGCTTCGCTTCGCTGGTCACTCGACTTCCAGAAAGCGAAAGGTCGCGAGTTCAATCCTCGCCCGGGGCTTTGGGGTCACAATTCAAATATTAAGATGTAAATGCAAATATAATACAGGTGATTTGTATTCCCTGCGGAAGAAAAGAAAAAGGAAAAAGATAAAGAAGCACAAGCTGAAGAAGAGACGCAAGAAGATGCGCCATCGAAGAAAGTAATGAAAATAACAAAATATCACTACTTTTAGAGGGTAAAAAAGTATTTAAATACTTCCGAGAAGACTTAAGCATGTCATTCGATCCGAGGGCCATAGTTTTGATAAATTTTGGCCAATACGCGAAGGATGCGGAAGAAAAAAGATTGCCTGACTCACGGTTGTATTCTTTAGCTCAGCTGCCCTTGCTCGATGGCTTTGACGGTTTCAACTATATTCATAGCTATCTGGCACGTCCAGATAGAACATTACGGACAAATATTGTAATCGATGATGATCTGGCAAGCATCCAAGAAATTGACAATGCGCTGGGAAAACAACTGGGAGTTCATGTCAAGTGCGAGGGCAGGTATGGGGCCTGCGGAAATGAAGCAAGGGTGTGGACTTTGCCTTATCGTTACGAGCCTAATGCTGATGAAAAGATATGGAGAGGCGCTCCTGAAAGGTAAACCAGACATATCCTTCAGCTAAGCCTGTTTTGCTCGATTCGTGCGCAGAGGAGCAAGTTGATATCCAAAGATCTAGTGGTCGAAATCTTTTTTATCAAATATGTACAAGTGTTGCACAGCTCATGGATATAAGCTTCAGATTACCTTCCTCAGTATAATGATCCTGTAAGACTCGCAGGTTCAATCCGGAAAATAGAGAATGGAATCATGGATAAAGGGAAAGTTTACGCTAAACTGAGAAGTTTAGTTTGTCATAATCGATAACCTCTATGATGTAAAGGCAAATATAATACAGGTGATTCGTATTCCCTGCGGAAGGAAAAGGAAAAGGAAAAAGATAAAGAAGCACAAGCTGAAGAATAGACGCAAGAAGATGACGCCATCGAAGAAAGTAATGGCATTAACAAAATATCACTACTTTTAGAGGGTAAAAAAGTATTTAAATACTTCCGAGAAGACTTAAAGAATGATTTATATTATCGGCTTTGAGAAGGGATACGGAAGCAGCTTAAGGATAAAACACCTTAGCATAGAAGAGGCAGCTCTTTATCGGCCCAGAAAACATACAGATCTCTCAAACGTTTGCTGAGACGGCTTTGGTGCAAATTTTAAATCCTCAATCCTTTTTAAAATGTTTATCCGAAGAAGAGAGGGCAATGATACGCCGCTTCTTGATCTTTCATTTTACAAACCAAAAAACGAAAAAGAACTTCGCCGTATTGAAAAATATTTTCGGAGGAGTTACAAGGAAGAACAATTCGAAAATTGAACCAACTTTGTACCCTATCTATAATTGCAGCGTGTGCAAAAACAAGCCCGCAGAAAAAATTACAATACCAATAGACTTTAAAAACGGGAGAGAGGTTTATTTATTTCGATGCAATTGAACCGGAAAATTATTATTGCGAAGGCTGCTGTGATGCGGAGCTTGCTTCTCGGAGAATTGGAGATGTTAGAATAACAGATATAAAATTCGATGCCGCATTCTTTTTTCCTCGCTGATTTTCGTGGATCAAGCATATCCGCATATTACGTAAAACTACGGGTTTTGATGCCAAAAAAATGGGAGAAGATAGTGAGCGAAAGAAGATTATACTGCCAGCAACTTATAATGCCGCTTCCGGAAAGAGATAAGAACAGGATTTTTAATTCACCCCAGAGAAATACAAGCCAATTCAGCCACGAATCATCAAAAAAAGAAAAAAGAAGCCCGAACCCTCACAAAAAACAGGACAACTCACATTACTCTAATTAAATCCTTTAAACCCCGCATACAAATTCTATAAAATGGATGATTTGAAGGCTTCGAGGGTTTCGCTCGGGATCCACACGGTCGCCGGGATAGCAGCGGGATACGCCGCGCACGTGCTGGCTGACGGCCTTTACGCATTCGGCGCGATGGTGATCATACTTCTGATAACAGGGTATGCGACAGAATTCGCCCTGAAGAAAAAAGGCATCAAGTGGTGGGTATCTAACGGCGCGCTGCTGTACATCCTCGTATGGATAGTGAGCTGGACTTTCCTTTTCAACATGTAATTCGCCTTTGAGGGGTTGGTTATGGTGCACCTGGGTAAAAAGGAAACGCAGTTCTATCTTTTCGCCGGCAAGGGCGGCGTGGGCAAGACAAGCATAGCCGCGGCGACGGCGCTGCATTTCGCAGGCCGTGGCAAAAAGACCCTGATAATATCTACGGACCCCGCGCATTCGCTTTCCGACTCGTTTGAGAAGAGCATAGGCGGCGACATCATCGGGGTAAGCAAGAACCTTTTCGCGGTTGAGATAGACCCCAAGAAGGCGATGGCCGAATACAAGAATAAGATAGCGCCCAAGCTTGACAACGTTGATTTCCTGAAAGGCCTCGACCTTGGCGACGCCTTCGACTTCGCCGGCAACACGCCGGGCATAGACGAGCTAGCGGCGTTTGACAAGTTCCTGCAATACATGCAGTCAAGGGATTACGACATCATCGTTTTCGATACCGCGCCCTTCGGCCACACCATACGCTTCCTCTCGCTTCCTGACCTGCTCGATTCCTGGGTCGGCAAGATGATAAACATACGCCTGAAGCTCGCGGGCGTCATGGGCATGTTCAAGAAGATGCTGCCCTTCGGCGAGGAAGGCAAGGAAACGAAATTCGGGACGGAGGAACTCGAGCTGATGAAAAAGCGCATAGCCGAGGCAAGAAAAATCCTCGGCGACAGGAAGAGGACGCGCTTCAACCTGGTCATGATACCCGAGGCCATGAGCATATACGAGTCAGAGCGCTCGGTCAAGATACTGGCCGAATACGGCATACTCGTGAACGCGGTCTTCGTCAACCAGCTCATTCCGGACAACAGGAAATGCCCCTTCTGCAGCGAGCGACGAAGAATCCAGCAGGAGCGGCTCAGGGAAATACGCGGCAAGTTCAGGGGTTTGGAAATCCTCCAGATACCGCTTTACAAGAACGAGGTCAAAGGCCTCGGCATGCTTTCGACCGTTGGAAAAGAGCTTTACGGAAAATGAATCAGGTCCCTTCTTTCCAGTCGGAGAGATAGCGCTTCTGCTCCGGCGTGAGCGCGTCGATTTTCACGCTCATAGATTCAAGCTTAAGCTTTGCGATGTTCCTGTCGATGTCTTCAGGTACGCCGTAAACCTTAGCGGCGAGCTTGCCTTTGTTCCTTACTATGTATTCTGCAGACAAGGCCTGGTTGGCGAAGCTCATGTCCATCACTTCGCTGGGATGGCCTTCTGCGGCGGCGAGGTTGACAAGCCTGCCCTCCGCAAGGAAATAAACTTTCTTGCCGTTTTTCAGGGTGATCTCCTCCACGTTCGGCCTTATGACCTGCTTCGACTTCGTAAGCGCCTGGAGGTCCTTCTTGTTTATCTCGGCGTCGAAATGGCCCGAGTTCGCAAGAATCGCGCCATTCTTCATTTTTGAAATATGTTCCTTCCTGATTATGTCCTTGCAGCCCGTCGCCGTCACGAATATGTCGCCGACCTTTGCCGCATCAAGCAGCGCCATCACGCTGAAGCCGTCCATCACTGCTTCCAGCGCCTTCAGCGGGTCGACTTCCGTCACTATGACGTTCGCTCCCATGCCCCTTGCGCGCATGGCTATCCCACGCGAGCACCAGCCGTAACCCGAAACGACGAAATTCTTGCCAGAGATGAGAACGGACGTTGCGCGCATGATGCCGTCTATGGTGGACTGGCCGGTGCCGTAGCGGTTGTCAAACAGGTGTTTCGTGTAGGCATCATTTACAGCTATTATCGGATATTTCAGGACGCCGTCCCTTTCCATGGCGCGGAAGCGTATCACGCCGGTCGTCGTCTCCTCCGTTCCTGCCACGACATTCTTTAGCAGCTCCGGCCTCTTTGAAATTATTCGTGTGACGAGGTCGCCGCCGTCGTCCATGGTGATGTTCGGTTTGGCATCAAGCACCTGGTCTATGCACCAGTAATACTCGTCATTCGTAACGCCCCGCCAGGCGAATACGTTTATGCCGTCGCTGACGAGGGCGGCTGAAACGTCGTCCTGCGTGCTGAGCGGGTTCGAGCCGCAAAGGTAGACGTCCGCGCCTCCTGCCTTAAGCGTCCTGGCTAGGACTGCGGTTTCCTTCGTCACGTGCAGGCAGCATGCGATGGTCAGGCCTTTCAGCGGCTTCTCCTTTGCGAAGCGCTTCCTTATGCTGGTGAGAACGGGCATGTGGTCTTCCGCCCACCTTATCTTCATCCTCCCTTCTTCCGCCAGCTTCGCATCCTTAACCTTGCTCATAACCAATCACCATTATACATGTCAATATGACAGTCAATCTACATTTTATATAATTCTTGATATAAAAAATAATAGTATGCCAGGCCAGACCGACCAGCTGCTCGCAGCCATGAAAACTCCGAGGGCGTATGACGAGCCCGTGGATGAAAACGAGATAAAGATGGTGCAGACCCACATTTCATGGATCTTCCTCGCGGGAGATTTCGCCTACAAGATTAAGAAGCCGGTCGATTTCGGCTTCCTCGACTACACCACTCTGGAAAAGCGCAGGCGCTTTTGTAAGCGCGAGCTGGAGATAAACCGGCTCTTCTCGCCGGAAATGTATGTGGGCGTCGTGCCTGTCAATATGGCCGATGACGCCATAAAGATAAACGGGAAGGGCCAGGCCATAGAATACGCCATCAAGATGAGGCAGTTCCCGCAGGAGAAGCTGATGGACAGGCTCCTGGACAGGAACGAGGTGACGACCGAGGTAATGGACAAAATCGTGGACATCATCACCGACTTTTATGCCAGGACGCAGACCTTCAAGCTGCCGGGTTCCGTCGGCTCGCTGGACACGGTGAAATTCAACTGGAAGGAGAACTTCAGCCAGACTCTCGCTTTCGTAGGTAAGACCATCGATGCGAAAGCGTACGATGCGATAAAAGCGAAGGTCACGGAATTCATGGATAAGAACAGGCCGCTCTTCGACAGGCGCCTTAAGGATGGCTTTGTCAAATGGTGCCACGGCGACCTGCACTCGGGCAACATATTCATCGTCGGAGGGAAGGTCTACATCTTCGACGCGATAGAGTTCAACGAGCGCTTCGCCTGCTCTGACGTAGCGAATGACGTCGCGTTCCTCTCGATGGACCTCGACTTCCGCCACAGGAAATTCTTCTCGGACTATTTCGTGAAAAAATACATGCAGGAGAGCGGCGACAGCGAGGTGACGAAACTGCTCGACTTCTACAGGTGCTACAGGGCGTATGTGAGGGGCAAAGTCGTCGGCTTCAGGCTAAGCGACCCGCACGTCTTCGACTA
The DNA here is from genome assembly GCA_963726265.1 of Candidatus Aenigmatarchaeota archaeon. Taxonomy (GTDB): domain Archaea; phylum Aenigmatarchaeota; class Aenigmatarchaeia; order QMZP01; family QMZT01; genus JBGPQP01. Next base: position 419,752 of record CAVSBQ010000002.1, on the reverse strand, counting down.
CGAGAAGGACGAGGCGAGGAACACGGCGAAGCTCTACTTCCAGCTCGCGCTCGAATACGCCAAGAATCTCTAGAATCCAGAAGCGCCTCATACGGCGCGTATGAATTCGCAGGCCGCATCGACTTCGACGAAATGGCTCGCCTTCCCCTCGCGGAATTCGCTGCACTGGTTCTCTGGCAGGTCATCCATCGCCTGCCTCGGCGAATGCGCGACGTCGCAGACCCAGCCGCTTATGTTCCATTCGGAATTGTTGTCGGAAAGGCATGGGCTTCTGCCCGAAAGGTCGGAGCTGATAGTCATGCATATCCCGATGCATTTCTCTTTCGCCTGCTCGGAAATATCCTGCGAAGCCTGCTGCGTCTGAACGCACCCGGAAACAAGAATAATGCCTGCGATCAGAAGCAACAGCCACTTCAGACGACCACCTGATGGAATATTATAAAATATTATAGCGGGGGATGGATTTGAACCATCGACCTCTGGGTTATGGGCCCAGCGAGCACTCCAGGCTGCTCCATTGCGGTTGTCTCAAAGACAATCCCCGCTAAGCATTGCCCCGCTGTTCATCTTAATCGAATTTAACTTTATATCTTTAATCTTGTATGATATGTGTAATATATAAGATTTCTTTTTATCTTTGCTAGATTTTTTTCTATTTCTAATTTTAGCTTCAATTTTAAATTTTTTCAAAATATTCTTGCAATTTTTCAATACGTCTTTGTTTGTGCTAACTACATTAACAAAACTTTTTTCATGATTTACATAGCCTTCAGAATCTATAATACCTGATACATAACCAATACCGAAATCGATTTTACAATTTCTTATCACAGATGAATTCAAAAAGTTAACTAGATGTTTTGAATAAACTCTTATTCTATTGCAATTAAACCTCTTGTCCTTTAAAACAAAACACTTCAATCCAATTTTTTCCAATAAGAAAATTAATTGTTTTTGTATTTTCTTGTTGCGTTCTGAATTCAAATAAAATTCAATTGTATAATGTCTATGTTTTTTATCATAATAAGAATAGCCATCTCCAATAAACAAACCGATAATATATCCCTTTTCAGTTTCCGTTAAATTTTCTAAAAATATTTTATTCAGTGTCATTATTTCTCCACCCCGCTGTGTTATATTTTATAAAGAGGAGTGTTTATAAATTGATTTTTTTATTACATTGCCGGTTTATTTTTTCTTGTGGGACTTTTCCTTTTCCTCGTCCGGCTTGCATTCCGCTGCCTTTTTCCTATGTTTGCTGTCTTCGAACCTGTCGTAGAAAATGCCCGTGAGGTAGCCGAGGCATAAGAAGAATGCGATGCTGAGCGGGGCGAGCATGAGATATCCTGTCTGGATGAGCAGTATGCTGCCCACGAAGCCTCCGGGGTATGCGAGTTCGCCGAGCACTACGCCTATCGTCAGGAGGATGCACAGGAAAATGCCCTTCCTTCTCGAATCCTTCCCCATGAGCTCCCCGTACATCAGCGAAAAAATGAAGCTCACGATTATGCCCGATATTATGCCGCCTATAACCGAGCCCGGTATCGCAGTCATCATGCTGATGTTTGCGAGCTGGTCCATGGTCATGCCTATGTTGACGCCAGATGGTATCGCTGCCCTCATCACCTCTATTATCTGCTCCCTGTAGAAAACGAAAGACAGGACGGCAACTATGCCCTGCAGGACGCCGTAGATGGCGCCGGCGGCTGCACCTGTCTTGAGCACGCGCGCAAAATCCATAAATTATCTATGTTTCTGGTATTTTTATTGGTTCGCGCTCAAAAGATAAACATGGACAAAAGTCTGGGCCAAAAAGGCCTGATGCCGCTCTGGGCGACCGCGATTCTCGGCTTCATCTTCCTGGTCCTGGGCGCTTACCTCGCGATCGCGTTCTTCACGGCGCCGATCGTGTTCTGGCTTGGCATAATCCTTGTGATAATAGGCCTGGCAATGCTTTTTATAACTTCTATTATTCACTAGAGCCGGAGCCGCGTAAACTACTCCTCGACGCGCGGCGCAAGGACAAATGAAAGATGTATCTTGTCGATGTCCTTGAAGATCAGCTTCAGCGGATAGTCGTTCGAGAATTCCAGAAGGACCTTGTCCGAGAACTTCGAGGCCTTCATCATTTTCTTCAGGTATTCAAGCGGGTAGCGCGACCTCATGGGCTCGTGGACCTCGATCTTATCGAGGCCTTCCTCGCCTTTCTTCAGCTCGAGCTGGGACGAGTTCATGTCGCCCTTGGCCCATATCTTGAAGAAATGCGGCTCGCTTTCGAACACGATGGAGTCGTCGACTATGTCCGCGTCCGTTATGCCCTCTTCAAGCACTCTGGCGTCGACTTCTATCTTGCCCTTGAACTTGAGCTGGTCCAGAGGCGGCTTCTCCGTCGAGATGTTCAGCAGCGGGATTTCGAACTTCCTCGTTCCCTTGCCCTTCATGACGACTTCAAGGATGTTCGAGCCGTCTTCCTTCGTAAGAACGACCTTTTCCCCCGTCTTTATCCTCTTTATGACGGCGACGAGGTTCTCTAGGTTGAGGCCGAGCATGTTCTCGCCCGTCACCTTGAAATCCTCGAATGCGGTCGACAGGAGTTGGAAATCGACAAGCGCTATCATGCTCCTGTCCGGCGAGATGAGCGATAACCCTTTCGCGTCCACCTTGAATACTCCTTCGTCTATAATCTCCGCAATTATCGGTATTGAATTCTTAAGCAGATCCGCATCCCCCAAAGTTATCTTGAACATCTCACACACCTCCACACAAACTTAAGTTGCTTCAAAATCTTATAAGCTTCTCTCCAGATCGGCGGCCTTCCTGTAGAGAGCGACATCGACGCCTTTCATATCCTGAAGTATTTCGCCATCGATTTCGAAGCCGTCCTCCGCTGGCATGACCCTGCCGAACACGCGCACGATGCTGTTCGTTCCGGCTTCGACAGGTTCGTTGAAGACGACATTGATTTTGCCGGTTCCGTCGTCGAGCACTACCACGTTGTCGTTTATGTCGATGACCGTGCCCAGCAGGCGCACGCGCACGTCGCTTTTGGTTATTTCAGCTATCCTCTTTTCGTAGGCGGGCATTCTCCTCGGGGACACGAAGCCGTCGAGATTTTCAGGCATTATTGAAATATATGAATAAAATTTATAAAGTTGTGTTGCACTCAGGCTTTGCACTCACGAAGGTCTGCTCGCAGCCGCAGCCCGATGCCAGCGCCATCTGCGAATGGCTGCAATTTATATCCCCCATAACAATTAGAATATATGAGGATTTTGCCCTTCGCCGCGCTTTTCCTGACGTTTCTGGCGTTCGCCTGTGTCGCGAACGCGCTTGACAGCGGCCTGATATTTTCCGCAGAGCCGGGCGCAGATTACAAATGCGTTTACATCAACCTGCCACAGGACCTCGGCCTTAGCAGCGTCGACAGGGAATCCGAGACCATAATACAGGCCGACAGGAGCAGCAACCCATGGGTGGACACGACCTACAGCCGCGTCGTAATGACGCCCGGCATCCTGAACAAAAACCCGGTGTGCTTTTATTATTCGGATAAGCAGGAAGGGGAATTCTCCTTTTACAGCATAAGCCTTTCCTCGGATGAGCTCGGAGTTTCGAATTCCATTTCAGGCGGACTGTGCGTTTCAAATTATGCAGATGTTGACACTGGCGTGGACGCAACCAACACGACGGACATATGCAGGCTGCTGAGCGAGAACTCGGACATCATCGACCTGAGCTTCGGGGAGGATGTGACGCAGGCGAAGCCGGGAGAGGTGGTAACCAAGACCCTTTACATAACTTCCTACGCTGAGCTGAGGATAAGGCTTTCGATCGCGACGAACCTCCAGAATGATTTCGGCGACCCCATCCTGACTACCTCGCCTTCGAAACCGACTGCCACAAAGACGTTCAAGATCAAGGCGCCTGAAAGCGAAGGAGAGTTCGAGTTTACGGTGCTTGCCCAGGCAGAGGGCTGCAGCATACAGGCCTGCAAGAAACAGAAACAGGGCATACTGGCCATTGATGAAAACGCAAAGGAGGGTTTTTCGGTTTCCGTCATACCGAGGAACATAAACCTGAAAGAGGCGGGCGAGGTCACGTTCAGGGTCGTCATCTCCAACCGCGGCGATACGCAGAACTTTACGATAGAACCGGCACCCGAACCTTCGATGGGCATCGAGCCGCAGGGAAAAACCATCAGCGTTGACCAGAACGAGGAGAAAACGGCCGTTTTCACAGCCACTCCAGGCGGCGGGGAGCTTTACAGGATCGACTTCAAGATAACCACGCCCGACGCGGAGAGCGTCATCACCTCATACGTCTCCGTGGGCGAGCTGCTGAGCGACGCCAAACGCTATGCGGAGGACGCCGAGAAGACGGCGACGCCCGACATAAAGGAGGAAATCAGGAAGGCAAGGAAGGCCTACGAGCAAAGCTACAACGAGACGTCCTACGGCGAGGACTTGCAGGCGCAGGAGGATTTCCTCAACACGATCGACGAGCTGAAGACGAAGGCCGAGGCAACAGATAAAAATGTCACCCAGGCCAACCCGCAGGAAGACGGCTTCAACTGGGCGTTCGTCACGGTTCCCGTAGTGATAATAGCGGCTTTGGCGCTAGTCTTTGTCGCCTTCAGAAAGGCGAAGCGCACTGCTTCCGGCGATGAATACGGAGGCTACGGCTACCATTCCCGCAGGGACGGGCGCGAATAAATATTAATTCTTGCGCGCAATAATTCAGATAGCAAACTCATGGTACTTAAGGAGGATTGTTATGAAAGCGGTATTTTTCATAGGCATGGAGAATTATTCCAAGGCGAAAAGCATAGTTTTCGCGGACGACATGCTCACGCGGCAGAGCGTCAACTTCAGGGAAGCGAGGGCGCTTGGCCTGAACAAGGACGGTTACTACCTTGAGATAGACGGCTCGAACGAAGCGATACACAGGGCGAAGGAGCTCCTCAAGGACATAGCGAAGGAAGTCGAGCACAAGGAGAAGGATGACGTTCTTCGCAGGATAAAAGAAGAAGAGGACAAGGCCGCTGAAGGCTTCGGCAGCCTTTTCGGATAGTTTTAAATTCAAGTTTGGTAATAATTCTTTACCAGACATGCGCCGGTAGTCTAGCCTGGTAGGACACAGACACATGAAGTTGGTTTGGTGCAAGCTTGCCAAGCCTGTGGCCCGGGTTCAAATCCCGGCCGGCGCATCAGGAATTAACCTATTTATTATCAAAGGGGGAAATAATAAACATGAAGTTTCTCAAAAGCAGGTCAAACGAGATAAAGGAGCTGCAGCCGGACGATGAAGCGAAGGAAAACGCCGGAGGGCAAAACGAGGAGGGCGAGGAAAGCTTCCAGCCTCCGGTAAAGCTGCCCGAAATAAAGAAGTCGCGGTCGCTTCCGCCGCCCAGGCCCGTTACGTCCCAGTCGCCGCCTCTTTTCATAAAGGTCGACAAATACAGGGACATCGTCAGGAGCATACGCGAGCTGAGGTCCTACATCCTCAACCTCAGGGACGCGCTCGACGTCCTCAAGGACATGCAGAAGGAGATTGCGAACGGCATAGAAATCGCCCACAAGACGCTCGACGAGCTCAACTCGCTGACGTCGAACCTGGACTCGTTCTTCATGAAGCCTCAGGCCATGGAAAGGCCGGAAGGCTATGAGGAATTCGACGAAGAGGAAGAGCGCGGCGAAAGCCAGAGCCAGATGAAGGACGTCTACGGCCAGCTCGAGAAATTGCGCGCCCAGCTGAGGGCCATACAATAGGGCGCTTGACGCTTTGGCGCTTCTTTCAAATAAATAATACCTTTTCTAAATTCTATATGCGGGGGTAGCCAAGTGGTTAAAGGCGATAGGATGGTCTTGAACCCTGATTCAAGATGATGTCGACGCTCAAGACCTATTCACTTAGAGTGCCTTTCGCGAAAGCGAAGAACGAGGAATGTGTTCCAGGGTTCGAATCCCTGCCCCCGCATTTGGATAACTTATCAGTAACACCCTCTCTAGTGTAATCCATATAATTAAATATATATATGAGATTGGAACAAAGTTAAATTAAGGAAGCCTATGAAAAGGAAAATAGCGGCGTGTTTGGTTTTGCTTTTACTAATCTTAGTTTTCGTATCCGGCTGCACGACGCAGGTCCCGGGCGACATAAGCAGGACGCAGAGGATAAATGTTTCCAACACGACCCAGAAAGACCAAGTGGTAATCAATATGCAGGGCCACTGGAAGGGCGAGGACCTGCGTGAGGATTTCGTCACGGAGACTGTCAAGGAATTCGAGGCCAGGAACCCAAACGTCAGGGTGAACATCAAGTGGAATGCGGATTTCCCCGGAGGGCGCAAGGGGTGTCTGGATGCCGCGATAAACCAGTTCAAGAGCGGCGACATAGAATGGGACATCATCTGGCTCGAGCCTTTCTATTATCAGGAGATTACCAAGGGGCTGAACGACCAAGATTGGGCAAAGCACTACCTCGTGGATTTCGAGACCGTTCCCGGATTCAACGAGAGCCAGCAGCCGTTCATCCTTTCCGACCCGCAGTTCAGGAACCACATGAACGGCGTGATAACCGGCCCCTACATGGAAGGTTTCTACCAACCTTTCTTCTACAACAAGGAGCTCACGGACATGATGGGCATAGAGGTAAAGGACAAGAACATGACGTTTGAGGACCTTCTCGGGTACTTCAAAGCAGTTCATGACTACAACGAGCAGCACGGGACTGACATACCCATACTTTACGACAGCGGAGACTATGCGGGGGGCATCGGCTACGCGCCAAGCACGTGGAACATATTCCAGAGCTTATTCAGGTCCGAGTTTTCCGACATAGAGTTTATAAAGGACACGAACACCTCCCAGGCAAAGCTCGACGCCGTGAGGAAGGTGCTCAGCTCCCTTGAGGAACTGAGCCAGTACAAGCCGCTGATACCGGGCTGGAAGGACCTTCCCTGGTTTGAGACGCGCTACTACGTCCTCGAGAACAAGGCCGTCTTCACGGTGTGCGGTGCCTCGTGGATGTACAGCCACTGGCACGGGATAGACGCAAGGAAGACCATGAAGATGGTGCCCGTCGAGATGCCCATGTACAGGCCAGTAAACCATTACATAGGCGGGTACAACCCGATGTTTGCCGTGGCCAAGGACTCGCCTGCGAAGGAAGAAGCAGTCGAGCTCATGATGGCATTTTCCACGCCTAACACTGCCGAAAAGTGGATACGGTACGCCAAAGGACCTACGGGCATCAAGGGCGGCATCAGCGAAGCCGGCGGCACCACCGCGGAAATCACACAATTCGACACGTTCATCACTTACATCACCAACAAGTATGGAGGGAACGTGTTCGATTCGAAAACGGTCGATTACGTCCTTGGTGAGAAGTACAAGGACCTCACGGTAGATTTCGCCAAGCACCTTGGTGACGTCATGGACGGGAAAATCACGGCAGACGAGGCATACGACTTGATACTGGCCGACATGCACAGAGTAGACAGTGGAAGCTGAAGCCGGTAGAAGCCGAAAGATGGTAAAATGCTCCTCAGATACAAGACGCTGCTTCTGACTATAGTCCCCATGGCAATCATCCTCGTCATCATCAGCGGGCTTACGGTCAACAACAAAATAAACACGGAACGCGAGCTCCTGCTGGGCAGGCTGAGTTCATACAGGGTTCTTCTTGAAAGCGGCGACCTTGCCTTCGAGACATCGGCAAACAAGGCAAAGCTGGAGCAGTTCTTCAACGAAAAAGTGGAGTTTTCAGAGATATTGGGCAGGAATTACAGGGTGATATACTCGAGCGAAAACTCTGCCGCCCCGCTCATCACCGAAGAGGAGAAGAAAGAGGTCGACGATGCGTTTCAGGGAATAGAGACTACCAAGAACATAGGTGAAAGGGAAGGAAAGAAGACGGCGTTCGTCATCATCACCCCGCTCATCGTGAACAACAAGATAGTTGCCGTCATCCACCAGGGCCTGTCCAACGAAAAGTCGAACGGGCGCGTGATGGAATATGCCTTTTTCATCGTATTTTTAATCCTGTGCGGGATAGCAACTTGCTTCATCTTCGTCTGGTTCCTGATGAACAAGGCCATGCTTACAAACATCTACAAGCTCAAGCATGCGACGATGGAGGTGCAGAAGGGGAACCTCGACACGGTGACGGAAGCCCGGTCTAAGGATGAACTTGGAAACCTCTCCACAGCCTTCAATGCCATGATTCAGGAAATCAAGGGCTCGAGGAAGAAGCTTGAGGAATACAGCAGGGAACTCGAGGAGAAAGTCGGTGAAAGGACAAAGGAACTGGAGGAATCCAAAAGTAAGCTGGAGGATAAAATAACGGAGTTGGAGAAGTTCAGTAAGATGTCCGTGGGCCGCGAACTGAAGATGGTCGAGCTGAAGAAGAGGATAAGCGAGCTTGAAGATAAGCTGAAAAAGAATGGATAAGTTTGGGCAATCATTGGATTCTGCGGTTCTTGAACCGCCCTCTAAACACGCTTTTAAACCCCTTTTTCAAGAAATAAACATGGCAGAGGAAAAGAAGCTAGTCGGCAAGATAAAGCATTACTTCACCAAGATAGGCGTCGCCATAGTCGAGCTGGAGGGCACGGTCAAGGTCGGTGACGAGATTTCCATCGAGGGGACGTCGACGAACGTCAGGCAGAAAATCGATTCGATGCAGGTCGAGCACAAGAGCGTGCACGAAGCGAAGAAAGGCGAGTCAATCGGCCTGAAGGTGGCGGACAGGGTGAGGGAAGGCGACTTCGTTTTCAAGGTCTGAGCGGCATTCGTCACAAAGAAAACTGGCAGAAGCGAAAAGGCTCAAGACTTTTAAGCATGCGCCAGTTTTAATAGTATTATGCCATACACGCTCATTATAGCCGAGAAGCCGAGCGCTGCCGAGAGAATCGCCTCCGCCCTTGCGGACGGAGCGGTTGAAAAAGCGGGCAAGGCAAGCTCATATTTTAGGATAAAGCACGCCGGGAAGGAGATAGTAGTCGTCCCGGCGGTCGGGCATCTGTTCGTTCTCGATGAAAAGAACAAGAAGGCGAAATGGACGTATCCGGTCTTCGACGTGGAATGGAGGCCGACCTTCGACGACAAGAACAACCTGTGGGCGCAGAAATACTACAACGCCATAGCGAAGCTCTCGAAAGGAGCGAACGAGTTCGTGTCGGCCTGCGACTACGACATCGAGGGTTCGACCATCGCCTATAACATAATCCGCTTCATATGCGGGGCGAAGGACGGGAAACGCATGAAGTTCTCCACGCTCACCAAGGGCGACATAGTCGACGCGTTCAGGGACGCTTCGCCGCATCTCGACTTCCCGCAGATAGAGGCCGGCCTGACCAGGCATACGCTGGATTTCATGTGGGGCATAAACCTTTCAAGAGCGCTAACACTCGCGCTGGAAAGGGCGAGCGGCTATTGGACCCTTTCAGTCGGGCGAGTTCAGGGACCGACGCTCAAGATCCTCGAGGAACGCGAACGCGAAATCGGAAGCTTCGTCCCCGAGCTTTTCTGGACAATTGAGCTTCACGGCCTGGTGAACGGCAACGGGATAATCGCCTTCCATTCAACCGACCGCTTCTGGGAAAAGGTGCAGGCGGACGGCATTTTCAAAAAATGCAGCGGCAAGAAAGCAGCGGTCGAATCAGTCGAGAAGAAGATGGTAAAGCAGTTGCCGCCCACGCCTTTCGATTTGACTACGCTGCAGCGCGAGGCCTTCAACGTCTTCGGCTATTCGCCGAAAATGACGCTAGACGTCGCTCAAACGCTTTACGAGCATGCGCTCATTTCCTACCCGAGGACATCGAGCCAGAAGCTGCCTCAGAAGCTTGGCTTAAAGGCCATAATCGAGCGCCTGGCCGGACAGAAGGATTATGCAGCGCTCTGCGGCAAGCTGCTCAGGAAGGAGAAGCTCGTCCCCAGGGAAGGCGAAAAGGAGGACCTCGCCCATCCGGCGATATTCCCGACGGGCCAGGAGCCCGTCAAGCTGGGCGGCTACCAGCGCAACGTTTATGATTTAATAGTCAGGAGATTCCTTTCCACTTTCGCTGACGCCGCGATAAGGGAGCGCATAACCGCGGTCATAGACTCGAACGGGGAGAAATTCAAGGCCTTCGGGGTCAGAACCATCAAGTCCGAGTGGATGGAGTTTTACGGCCGTTACGCGAAGTTCAAGGAGCAGCTGCTGCCTGGAATGGCGAAAGGCGACGCGCTCGAAAAGTCCGAGGTGAAGATGAGCGAGAAGGAGACGACGCCTCCCGACCGCTTCTCGCAGGCCTCGATTCTCAAGATAATGGAGGACAGGAACCTCGGGACGAAAGCGACGCGCGCGCAAATCCTGCAGACGCTTTACGACAGGGAATACATAAAGGACAAGTCCATACGCGTGACGGCGCTCGGCTCGGCCGTCGTCGAGTCGCTGGAGAAACACTGCCCCGAGATAATTTCAGAGGAGCTGACCAAGACGCTGGACGAGGAGATAGAGCTCATACAGAAGGGCAAGAAGAAGCGCGAGGAAATAGTGGAGCATTCTAAAAAGGACTTGGAAAAGATACTCGCCAAGTTCAAGGAGCACGAGCTGCACATAGGCAACGAATTGAAAGAGGGCGTGAAGGAATTCCAGGAGATGGCGCATTTCGTCGGCGTGTGCCCCGCATGCAAAGGAGAGCTGCGCATCATACGCTCGCACATGACCAAGAAGCATTTCGTCGGCTGCTCCGGCTACCCGAAGTGCAGGCAGAGCTACCCGCTGCCGCAGAGGGGCTACATCACCGCCAGCGACGAGAAGTGCGAGAAGTGCGGGCTGAACATAGTTCTTATCAAGCAGTTCAAGCGGAGACCATGGAAATTGTGCGTCAAATGCGGCTTCGTCGGGAGCAAGTTCGGCAAGGGCAAGAAGGACGAGCATGCAAAAGGAAAAGAAAATAAACCAGTAGCCGCCAAACAAAAAACAGAATCACATCAGAACAAGCCGGCAGCAAAACAAGAAAAAAGAGAAACCCATGCGCCAGCCGCATCAGCCCATGTTAAAAAATCCTGAAGCCGCTGGGCTTTATGCCGTCGGCGACGAGCTCGAATTTCGCGAATTTCCCTTCAGGCATCGAGCGGTGCTTGATTATTGTCGCCTTGCGCTCGCTCATTTTTCCCGTGTGCTCGATGTAGACGATCGCTTTTGACCAGTATCTTATCGCGTCGCCGCCGATCATCTGGTTCTCGCCCGTGTCCCAGTTCCTGAAGGCGTGCGCGGTTATGATGACGGGGATTTTTTTCCTTCTCGCAAGGTTGGAAAGGACTGAAAGCTGGACGGAAAGGTCCTTGTTGGTATCGAGCGTTTCCCTGTCCTGGTCGGCGCATTTCAGCCTGTAAAGAGCGACCGCAGAGTCGAGTATCAGCATGTCGAAGGCCTGGCCCTGGCTTTCCAGGTTCTTTATCACGACGCCCTGCTCCTCGAACGTTTTCGGCTCGATGACTATTATATTTTCCAGGTCGCTTTCGTCGCCGCTTATCTGCATTATGCGCTCCGGCGAGAGTCCGCCTTCGGTGTCTATGTAAATCACGCGGCCGCCTTTCTTTATGCATTCCAGCGCGGCAAGTATGCAGACGTTCGTCTTGCCCACGCCTGGCGGGCCGTAGAAGTTCGTGAGCGCTCCGCGCTCTATCCCGCCCGTCAGCGAAGCGAAAGGCTCCGGCAACAGGATTTTCTCGATTTTCTCCAAACCCTTTTCCGCATTGGCCTGATTCATGCGATTACCTTCGTTTTTAGTTTTAAAACGCCGGGACTGGGATTCGAACCCAGGACCCCGTAAGGAGACTAGCTGTCTGTTTTTGTTAATTCCGCATCAGCGGAATCCTAAGCCTTTTTCCAGGCTAGCGCGTTACCATTCCGCCATCCCGGCGTGATATAATATTCCTGCGCCTACTTTTAAGTTTGCTGAAAATGTTTTTCCTGTTTCCCCTCAAAAATGCCTCGGGGCACTCGGTCCGCGCTGCTCGATGTGCTTAAGCCTTGCTTTGCAGCGCGGGCAGAAGCCGGACGTGAAATCATAATGCTGCTCGCAGACTATCGCCCCGCAAGATAAGCAGGAATGGGGGGTTTTGGTAACCTGGCCGCATACGGAACACATGCCCGATATCATCCTTTCTTTTCTCCTTCTTTCTTGTTTTCGCTTTTATACATATCTGGTCCGCATCTAATTATTTATTTTTTCTCCTTCCTGGCCTGCGCCCTTTTTTCCGCCATGTTGTAGGCCACGACTGCGACGAGGCTTATGAAAAGGAGCGCTATCGTTATCTCGTTTATGGGTATGGTCTCAGCTTCGGGGGTGACCTTCCTCTTGGTCGCGTTCGCGTATTGTATGATGTCCCTGCAGTTCTCGATAGCGCTCTCGGTCAGCTGTTTCGCCTTCTCCACGTTGTTGCCGGTGACCTCCTTTTCCGCCTGGAATATGAGCTCCATGAGGTCTATGCACTCGGGGTTGTCCTGGAAAAGGTCCCTCGCGACCTGTATCCTCTCTTCCAGCCTGGTCTCGTTGAAAATGGGCCTTATGTATATGGTGGTCGACTGGTTGAACTTCGGGTCGGCAACACTCGCGGTCAGCTTTACCTCATAGTTGTCCTTGGTGAGCTCGTATGTCACTATGTTCAGCGTCGTGTTGGCTTCCTCGTTGGTGGTGAGCTGACCGACGGAACTCTTGGTGAGGCTTGGGGCAATATCGTTGGCCTCTTTCACGTAAACTCTAATGCTTATGTTGCTGAGCACCACCTGGCCCGTGTTCTTAAGCGTCACGACGGCGGAGGTCCGGTTGAACGCCTTTATCTTTTCCATGGGCGAGACGGTTATGGTGAGCGATGCCACCTTGGTCCCGGAGGACGTTGCGCCTCCGCCGCCACCGCCGCTCTGCTGGACCACCGTCTGCTGCGTGGCTTCCGTGTAGCTGACGTTCAGGGTTATGTTGTTGCTCGAAGCCGAAGCCTGCGAATCGTTGACGGTAAATATGATGCTTTCAATGCCGTACCAGTCCGTCTGCGGCGTGAGCGTGACGGCGGCCTTGTTCGTCCAGTTCGCCGGCTCTATGCTCAGGGGCGGGAGATGGTCGTCTATCATGACGGTTACATGCTGCGGCCCGGTATAGTTTATGGTCAGGTTGTTGTCGTCGTTCGAGACGCTGTTCTCGTTGTCAGGGTCGCGGAAGTTGTAGGACAGGACTATGTTCCTGTTCACGGTGTTCATGTTCCACGACTGGTTCTGCGCAGGATAGATGAGCTCGGGCGGCCTGTTCCTGTTGCTTATGTTCACGTTCCATTCGTCATAGGCGGTGCTTTGCGAATCGCTGACCTGCAGCCTCATGGTCCAGTAGCCGGCTTCATCGAAGCCCGGCGTGTATTCCCACGTGCTGTCGTCCTGGCACGATTCCACGCTCCCTATCTGCGTCGAGTTTCTGAACCACGTGCAAGAGAGCGTATCGCCGTCCGCGTCGGAAACGTTTATCATGAAGGTTATGGTGTCGTTCTCGCTGAAGCTGCTAGTGTAGGTCCAGTTGATGTTGAACGTTCCCACTATGTCCGCGCCGGGCGCATGGTTCATGGCGGTTAGCCTGAAGCTCACGAGCTTCCAGCCTGTTGCATTGTGCGGGTAAGTCGTATTGCCGCTGTCCCTGACGGTGACGTTCAGCGTGTAGTTGCCCCTGTCCTTCTCGAGCGCGGAGAAGTTTATGACCCCGGTCGTTTGGTTGATGGCGAATATCGAGCAGTTGGTATCGCTCGTATTCGTTTTAGAACAGTTGACAAAAGTCACGTTGAATGCGAAAGGCGCGTCATTCTCCTCGTCCCTCATTTCAGCGCTCACGTTCTCGAAATAAGTCGAGTTCACGCTTATGCTCGTGTTGGTGAAATTGAGCTCGGGCGGGTCGTTGACCGCGTAAACGGTTATGTTGAGCGTCTGCGAGGCGCCCAGGCCGCTGCTGTCGCTGACGGTTATGTTGACGGCATACGTGAAGTTGAGCGAGCTGTTGGCCCACGAATCGTTTGCCGCGGAGAAATTTATCAGGCCCGTCGCCGGGTTGATGGAGAAGAGCGGAAGGCCGGCGAGGAAGGCCATGCCGTAAGTCAGCGTGTCGCCGTAAGGCGTCTGCTGGTCGGGGTCGGTCGTGTTCTGGCCGACGTTGCAAAGATAACTGGTGGGAGAGTAGTATGTGGTTTCATTCGTCGCATTCAGGCACGTAAAGTTTATGACCGGCGGATCGTTGGCGTTGTAAACGGTGAAGTTGACGAGCCTGTAATCCTCTCTGCCCCACGTATCGTTTACTATTATTTTTACGGTATAATTGCCGACCTGGGAGTTGTTGATGGTGGTGTAGTTCATCATGCCTGTCGCAGGCCCGAGCGGCCAGTAGCCAAGGTCAGTTTGTATGGGGAATTTCGTCGCATTCAGGAGCGTGCCGTTGCGGTAATAGGTTTCCGTCCTGAAGGCCAGCGTATCCGTCGCGTTGTCCAGGTCCGTCGCGTTGACGGACAGGAAGAAGGCCTGGTCCTGCGTGGCGGTCTGCGAGGCGATTGACGTGGTTATGTTCGGCGCGTAGTCCGCGATAACGGTGAAATTGAACACGGAGGATGCTGCAAGATTGCCGCCGTCGGTGACGGTGACGTTCAGCGTGTAGTTGCCGGTGTCATTCCTTAGAGGAGTCGTATAGTTTATGACGCCCGTCGTCTGGTTGATGGCGAATATCGAGCAGTTGGTATCGCTCGCATTGAAGGTCTTGTTGCAGTAGGTGAAATTGATGCTGTAGGTGAGCGTGCCGTTTACCGCGTCCGTGTAGGGCACGTAAGACGCGAAATTATCAGGGTCGGTCGTGTTCTGGCCCACGTTGCAGTAATACCCGACGCCCTCGACTGAATAATTCCTGCAACTGAAATTCAGGCTGGGCTGGTCGTTTATGTTGTATATGGTGAAGTTGACGAGAAGCGACTGCGTGCCGTTCTGCCTGCCGTCGTAAACCGAGAAATTCAGCGTGTAGTTGCCCACCTGGCCGTTGAGCAGCGGGGCGAAATTGAGCGTGGCGTTGCCGAGGCTCGTGCCGTTGTCTAGGCGGAGAGTCTCGTTGAAAGCAACCGGGAAAAGGGACGTGTTGTAATACGAGGAAAGGTTGCGATATAGTGTTGTCGCGCTGAACGCGAGCGTGCCGTTGTCGATGTCGCTCGCGTTTATGACGAGCGTGACGCTCTGGCCCTGCGACCAGAACTGGTTCGCCACGGCGCTTATGGCCGGCCTGTCGTTTATGTCGATGACAGTGAAGTTGATGACGTGCGCGTCCGTCTCGTTGAACAGCCACGCATACGGCGGTGTCGAGGTTCCGCTGAGGTTGTTGCCCGTATCCGTCACGGTGAAATTCACGGTGTAGTTGCCGACCTCGCTGTTGGCGAAGACCACGGTCCTGTTTATCACGCCCGTCGAGCTGTTTATCGCGAAAAGGCCGGTGCAGTTGCTCACGTTGGTGTGCTGCGAGCTGAACGGCCTGTAGCATGCGAGAAACGTTATGTTGAAAAAGAACGGTCCGCTCGGTGTTTCCTCGTCGGTAGCGTCTATGTCATAATAGAGCGATGAATTCTGGTAGGAGCTGCTCTGGACGCTGCCGAGGCTGGGCGCGTCGTTGACCGCGTTGACGACGAACTCCTTGTCCGCGGTCGAGCCCCAGCCTGTTGAATCCTTGTCTATGAGCGTGACGTAGAAGTCACCGCAGGCCGTGTCATTCGTCACGTAAACGGTGATGTTGCCCGTGGAGGTGTTTATGCCGAAGCCGCTGAAATCCGTGCCGGCCTTGTAGCCGTAGGTGAGGTTGTTCTCGTCGACGTCGTCTATGTCGTAGCAGTCCGCGCTGAAGTTGTGGTAACAGATCGTGTCCTCGTAGCAGGTTTTTGTCAGGAGCGGGACGTATATGCCCGCGGGCGTGTTGGTGACGGTCACGTTGTCCACCGTGGTCAGCGTGTCGTAATTCTGCGAAGAGCCGTAGCACGTCGCGTTCCACGGGTAGAGGCCGCGCGAGGCGAAGCTCCTGTTGTATACATAAAGCCTTGATGAAGCGTTGAACCACATGTTAGCGGGCGAAGTGAAAGCGCCGGAGACGTTGAAGCTTATGTTGCACACGACGCCAGTCCCGTTTATCGATTGGCCTGACGTGATGTTGGTGTAGTTTGCATAAAATCTTGCCAGGGTCGTCGAGTTCTCCCTGCTGCCCAGCGGGCTGCCGTCGGCGTAGACGTATAGATTGCCTCCCTGGGAATCGGTTATATCCCACAGCGCCAGGCTTGCGTTTTCGCCCGTTGTCAAGGCGAAGAAGCCGCTGAAGCGTAATGGTATCAAAATAAAAACGGCTGAAACAAGCACTATCAGCAAAGCTACCAATAACCCTGCATTCCCCTTCATGAAGTCAACCCTATATATGTAATAATTGTTCCTGAACGATTAAATAAAGGCATCAAGCATGGAATCAAACACCGCAGGAACGCGTCCAGATTTGCGTTAAAATTTATATTGTCGGGGACAATAGTTTATTATGGCCGAAGCCGAGGGTGTGGACGAAAGGACAATAGAAGCCCACAGGGCAAAGCTGGACCTCGTGAAAAAGGAAATAGCGAAACTCATAGTCGGCCAGCATGACGTCGTCAGCGGCCTTTTTCTCGGCCTCCTGTGCAACGGCCACACGCTCGTGGAAGGCGTTCCCGGCATAGCCAAGACCCTTCTCATCCGCGCGGTGGCGAAAGCGACAGGCTGCGACTTCAAGAGGATACAGTTCACGGTCGATTTGCTGCCCACAGACATCACGGGCATAACCGCATACAACAAGGACAAGGGCTTCTACGTCGTCAAGGGCCCGGTGTTCACGAATTTCATCCTCGCGGACGAAATAAACAGAGCGCCGCCGAAAACGCAGTCCGCCCTCCTCGAGGCCATGGGCGAGAGGCAGGTGACGATAGGCAAGGAGACGTTCTTGCTGCCGAGCCCGTTCTTCGTCATGGCGACCCAGAACCCCATAGAATCCGCAGGCACGTATTCGCTGCCCGAGGCCCAGATAGACAGGTTCCTCCTCAAGCTTTACATGGACTACCCGACGAGCGAAGAGGAGATTAAGATACTCAGGAAGAACATCAACCTTTACAAGTTCGACGACTTCGCGATAAGGGCTGCCATCAGCCCGCAGGACATAATCAGGATGCAGGAGGACACCAAGAAGATTTATATGAGCCAGAAGGTCGAGCAGTATTGCGTCAGCCTGGTCGACGCGACCAGGAGGCCGAAAAAATACGGCCTGAAGCTGGGCAAATACATAGAAATCGGCTCCTCTCCGAGGGCTTCGATAGGGCTCTTCATAGTTTCCAAGGCCAACGCGCTTCTCCACGGCAAGAATTTCGTCATACCTGATTTCGTCAAGGAAATCGCCATGCCGGTCATGCGCCACAGGATAATCCTGAATTACGAGGGCATGGCCGAGGGGATAAAGACGGACGACATCGTGAAGGAGATTCTGGAAAAGGTCTCGATCCCGTAAGCTTTCTATACAGAAAACGGAAAAGGAAAAACTGTTTTTAATTAAGCCGAAGCGACAAATATAATTTATGGCCGTCAAGAGGCTGAGGGTTGACGTCGTTGCCCTGATGAAGGAGCTCGAGCTTATCATAAAGATGCTCATCAACACGAAGGTCACGAGCAAATACAGGAGCGTCTACAAGGGCAAGGGTCTCGAATTCGAGGATTACAGGGTCTACACGGACGGCGACGACGCCAGCAGGATTGACTGGAAGGCCAGCATACGTGCGAACGACACGCTGATAAAGATCTTCAGGGAGGAGAGGAATCTCAACGTTTACATTCTTCTCGACACGTCGTCTTCCATGATTTTCGGCTCGACCGAGAAGCTGAAGCTCGAATACGCCGCGGAGCTCGCGGCCACGTTCGCCTATTTCATCCTGGAGGCGAATGACAAAGCCGGTCTCGTCATGTTCAACGACAAGATTGTCAAGATGATCCCGCCTTCAGGCGGCAAGAAGCACTTCTACATCATGCTCAACTCGCTGGTCAACCCGGCCTTCTACGGCGGCGGCTATGACCTCGAGAACGCGGTGAAATTCGTCATGAAGACGTCAAAGGAGCGCGGCCTCATGGTAATCATATCCGATTTCATAGGCTTCAAGCCAGAGTGGCACAAGATCCTCAGGATGGCCTCCATGAAATTCGACATCATCGGCGTAATGGTCAGGGACCCGAGGGACGAAGTCATGCCCGAGGAAGACGTGGGCCAGATCGTCCTGCAGGACCCTTATTCGGACAGCATGCTGCTCGCGAGCCCGAGGAAAATGGGCGAGCAATACAAAAAGTTCGTGGCGGACGAGGAGGCCGCGATAAACAGCGCATTCATGAAGGGGAACCTCGACCTGTTGAAAACATCGACTGCAGAACCGTTTATCAAGCCCCTCACCGAATTCTTTATGGTAAGGAGGAAATGGGCATGGAGATGACTTTCGCGAACCCGCTTTATCTCTGGTTCCTGGTGGCGATACCGCTCATGATCCTCGCGCATTTCGTGAGCCTTAGGTTCACCAGGAAAAAGGCGTTAAAATTCGCCAACTTCCCGGCCATAGAATACGTGACCGGGGAGAGGATTTTCTCGAAAAACTACGTCCTTCTTGCCATGCGGCTCGTGACCCTGCTGCTACTCATACTCGCGGTTTCCGGCGCGACATTATGGTATGAAGGCAGAACAGGCGATACGAACTTCGTCCTCGCGCTCGATGCCTCCGGCAGCATGCTGGCAAAGGATTTCGAGCCCAGCAGGCTGGAGGCTGCAAAGAAATCGGCCCTCACCTTCGTCGACGCCGCCCCGGAGCTGACTGAGATAGGCGTCGTATCCTTCGCCGGCGTGGGCTTCATAAAGCAGGAGCTGACCCCTGAAAAGGCGCGGGTGGAGGACGTAATAAAAAACATATCCGTCGAGCTCGCTGGCGGGACGGCGATAGGCTCCGCCATAATCTCGTCCGTCAACCTCCTAGTTGGCAGCGAAAAGCCCAGGGCCATCATCCTCCTGACGGACGGGCAGAACAACGTCGGACCGAGCATCGACGAGGCGATAGCATACGCCAACGACAATCACGTCGCCATATACGCGATAGGCATGGGCACCGAAGCCGGCGGAGGCTTCCCGGAGATGAACCTCTCATTCGTCTCGAAGCTCGACCCGTCGACGCTGGCCAGGATAGCGAACGAAACCGGGGGAGTTTATTACGAGGCAAGGAACGAAAGCGAGCTTTCCGTGATATACGAGGGCATAGCGCTTTCCGGCACGCAAAAGCTTCCCGTCAACCTCGCGCTCATATGCCTCGTTGCGGCGCTAGGCCTCCTGTTCGCCGAATGGGGCCTAGTGAACACGAAATACAGGACGCTGCCATAAATTTATAAATTTAGGCTGCCTGTAAAAACCAAACCAGTCATGGAGAAATCGCTTTTTTGTATTGCGCATTGCGCCCCTATTCGCTTTTCATTATCTCGTTATACAGTTTTATTATGCGGATGGTTTCGGCGTATAGCTTCATTTTTACCTCGGGGCGGAGCCTGTCGTAAGTCTCCCGTATCCTTGCGTATGCCTTTTCAGCTTCCGCCGTTGCGTGGCTCGTGATTGCCTTCTCACCTTCGTCTATAAGCACCTGCAAACGCCTTACGCTCTCCTCGTCCGACTGAGTCATTTTATATTCGCCTTCTCCCTTTGCCTGCGGACCCTGGGGCAGTTGGACCGGCTTCTCTTGCGGCTCCTTCGCATGTATTTCCTCCTCCGCCTTCTTGCCGAGCGCCTCGTGGAGGCGCACGCCGCTCAGCCTCTCGACGATGGCTATCGCAGCCTTTATGGCCGCGGCGAGCTCGGCAAGCGACGGCTCAGCGTATTTGTATTCAAGCTCCGTCATCTTTATGGAGAAGTCTGTTATCCTCTTCACGAGCGGCTTGTCAAGTTTCCTCTTCCTCGCGACCTCGGCCAGCTCTATGTAGGTGAATTTCCTGCGGACCTCGAACGCCTTCGCGAAGAAGTCCCTGATGACCGAGGATAATTCCGAGACTATGGCCCTCGTCGTCTTCCTGCCCATCTCGAGCTGGATGAGATGCAGCTGCCTGAGCGCCGCCGCTCCGAGGAGTTCGATGTTCGTGTATGGCAGCGGCCTTATTTTCTTCCTGTAGAAAAGGACGGCGAGCGCGGAGAATCTGTAAAGGAATATCGAAGCGCCACCGAAGGCTATGACGACTATTATGAACTGGCCGAAGAACAGGCCGCAGTCCTGGGTGCAGGACAGCAGCTCGCCCTGCTCGCAGATGGCATTGCCGCATACGGCGGGCTGCGGCCCTTCAGGACAGGTCGGGCACGGCCCTCCGCAGTCGACGCCCTCCTCGCACAGCGTGTTCAGTTTCGACATCATGTGGCAGTTCTTGAGCTTGTCGCTGCAGGTCGCGCACGGAGGACATGGTCCTCCGCAGTCTATCCATATCTCGCAGCCGCCGTCGTGGCAGTTGATGACGTCGTCGCTGCACGAGGGCTGCGGCGTGTAGAAGCATTTCCTCCTCTCGTCCGGCTTGAAGCTTATGGTCCCGCAGCTGCTGAGGTCCCTGCACGACCTGGTCTGGATTTCGTAGACCGGGCATACGGCCCATTCCGTGCATCTCCAGTTCTCCGTGCATGCGGGCGGCATGATCTGGCTTGGCCCGGCCGCTCCCGAAATTATCTGCGGTACGTCCCTCACGTTAATTGTCCATGCCTGCGCATCATCCAGCTCGCCGTCGGTTATCACGACGGTCAGGTTGTGCGTCCCGGATGAAGTGTAGCCCGCGTAATACGTATATTCGTCCGCGGTCTGGCCGGCGAGCACGACGCCGTCCAGATACCATGCCGTCGAAGGTATGGTCCCGTCAAGGTCGAACTTGGTTATGTTGAAGTAGCTGCTTTCGCCCTCGCTTATCTCAAGCGTGGCGTTCTCTGGATACCAGGACGTTATGTTGGGGGCGTGGTTCACCGCTATCACGGAGAAGCTTATTGTCTCCTCGTCGGAAAGGTAGCCGTCGCTCACCGTGATGTTCAGCGAATACGTCCCGTTGTAGGAGCCGTTGACGAAGAACTGTATCAGGCCCGTTGACGGATTTATGTTGAAGAACGCCGCGTCGTCGTAAAAGCTGAGGTTGTTCCATTCCGGCTTGACATCGGCGTCGGTTGCGTTCACGTCATAAACATAGGTCTCGTTTATTATCGCCGTCTGCGCGCCTATGGTGGCGAGCACCGGCGCGTCGTTGACGTCCGTTATCTCGAAGTTCACTATCTGCCAGTCGATGCCTCCCCTGCCGTCCATGACCCATATGAGGACGGACTGGTTGCCCACGTCGGCCTGCTGGGGCACGAAGTATATCAGGCCGTTGTTGGAATTTATCTGGAACATCGTCGTGTTGTCGCCGAAGAACAGCGTGTCGTTGTCGGCGTCAGTCGCGTTGACGTCGTATGTGAAGAGGTCATTCTGGTTCATGGCCTGGTCAGGGATAGGGTCGAGGATTGGCGCCCTGTTCTCGAACTTCACGGAGAGTCTCATGCTCTTGACGTCGCTGAGCCTTCCGCACGAGGAAATCACTGATATGTTTATGTAGTAGTCGTTCTCGTCGCCTTCCTGGGGCGTGAAGGCTATCATGCCCGTCTGGTAGTTTATGGTGAAAAGGGGAGTGTCGTCATAGAACGTCACGTTGAGGTCGTTCGCCACCGTCGTGTTAACGTCGTATGCGAAGGGCGTGCCTATGTAGGCGGTCTGCGAGGCGATGGGTATGATGAGCGGGTTGTTGTCGATGCACATGCCAACGAAGCCGACTGCAGTCGCTTTTAGCGTTATCTCACCGTATTTTATCTGGTAGGCCGCAAACTCCAGCAGGGTAATTATTACGAATACTGATATCAGTATGACGAGCACGTTATTGGATAACTCTTTCATAGTTGATTAGAAATTGGCTGAGAAAAGTTAAATTGCTTACATGAGCTTTTTCTGGGTGAATTTCCCCTCCCTTCTTCTGAGCAAAAGCACGCCTGCTGCAGCGAATGCCGCTATAATTATTATAATCACGATTTCGTAGCCCGCGAACATGCCCGGCTTCGCCGCCAGCATCAGGCCAGTTTCCGCGGTGTCGTTCTTGTCGAGGTAATGGAGGATGGCCAGGCCCGTGTAGTCGCCGGGTTCGAAGCCCTGGCCGGTGTCCCAGTAGTTCGTAAGGGTGACCTTGTCGAACGGCTTGACCTTTATGCTGCTGCTCTTGTCCTGGCTGACCTGTTTGCCTGTCTCGTCCCTGATGAAAATCTCGACGTAGACGTCCTCTATTTCCTGGCCCCAGTAGCTCTGTATCTGCGTGTATATCTTGCCGATGGTTCCGTTGACGATAGGCTCGGCTGACATGTTCACGATTTTCACCAGCGGCGCGCCGAGGTTGAACGTGGTCCTGCTGCTTGCGGTTTCGCCGTCGTAGAAAACCGATGCCTCGGCCTGATACAGGCCTGGTTCGGCGTCTGAAAACCACGTCGCCTGCAGCGTTTCGCTCTGCGTGCTTATTATCGGCTTCGCCGCGGTCTGCAAGATGACGAGCGTCCTGTTCACGGAATCCATCAGCTTTATCTCGCCTTTGGCGCTGGTTATGTTCTCCTTTCCCCAGGTTCGTTGCCGTTATTTCAAAGAGCACGGTGTCGTTGACCTTTGCATTCTTTATGTCCAGCTTCATTTCAACGTATTTGCCCGGATACGGGACGTTTACTACCACCTTCGTTCCGGCCTTCAGCCTTATGGCAATGCCCTCCCCAGTCGGCTCCTCCACGTGCTGCGACGCCCAGATGATGCCCGTGTGCGGGCCGGGTATTTCGAAAGCGGAGGGCAGCTTTATCTTGAACTTGTAGTTCGCCGTCTGGCCCGGGCTGAGCGTTATGATGCCCGGCGTGAGCAGCGTCATGTAGCCCATGAGCTCGCCGTCCGTGTAGACGTCGAATGCCACCTCGACGTCCTGTGTGTTCGTTATGAAGCCATCGAACTCCGCCTCGTAGCCCGGGACGAAGTCCATCGTTATCTTGGCTGGCGCGATGGATATGGCTGCAGCAGGAGAAACGAGAAAACATAAATTAAAAAATAAGAAAAGGGCTGCCAAAGCTGCTTTTTTCATTTGAAACACCGTTTGCTTACGCGGTTATGGCGCCCAATGTTATGGTCTCGGCTTTCGTTCCGACTGCATCGGCTGGTATGGTGAGCCTGAGGTGAATCCTTATCTCGTTGGCCGCAGGGATGAAGTCCATGCTGGAGCAAACAACCGTTTCCGATGTGGTAAGCGCTGTGTAGGTTCCTTCTCCGAAGCCACCGCCGACTGTCCAGTCTTTGCCGCACGTTGCAGATTCGTTTTCCTTGCCCAGGAACTCCTGCAATTGGCCGCTTGCGCCTCCGATGAAGGCTGGCCGCAGTCTTGCTCGCGGTTATGTTAAGCGACACGTTTACGTTGCCTATGTTCCTGACTACCAGCGGATATGCACACGTTGCTTCCGTGTTGGAGCATCCTGTCTGGTCCGTGCCGTTGCCCTCCGAGCCGTCGTCGAAAGTGCCGTAGTTGACGGTCGTCGTGGCTATTGTCCTCGGTGACGCCGTCCAGCGTTCCTGCATCGAAGTCTATCGCTGTCCTTCCTGCAATCAGATCTATGGACACTGCTCCGGTAATCGAGACGTTCGCCGCCCCGACGCCGGTAGTCGCGCCGCCTGTTATCGCTACCTGTCGTCCCATGTTGGCGACTGTCAGCAGGCCGAAGCCTGATATCACTATCGCCACTACAAGCAAACCTGCTATCAAGTTATTAGACACTTGTGTCATGTTACCCCCTTTAAATTTGAATATAACCTCTGAACTTTCATTAATCGTCTGCTGCTTATTCAGGCAGTATGTTAAGAGTCACATACCCGGTAGCCGCGTCCGCGCCGGCATCGGGCACTATCTCCAGCTTTACCTGCCCCTGCTGTATGGTTGATGGCTTTGTTACCGGCACGTTCGCCATGCCCACGCTGTTGAGTATTGCAACGGTTCCGAACAGCGAGACTATGAGAAGCGCTATTGCCAGAACTAAAAGCATGTTGTTGGATTTTGCCATATCACCCACCCCTTATAAATTATATTTCTCCTCAACTTATTTAAATCTATATTGAACTTGAACCGAAATTGAACTTTTTTGATGTAATTTTGCCTTTTGCCGCGCCCATCATCCTAAACATCACCACCGTCAGCCCCTTGTGACGCTGATGCTGACCTTGCCACCCTGCGCTCCCTCGTTCTCGACGGCGAGCCTGTTGTAGCCCTTCCAGAGCGCGAGATCTCTGGTGATGTTCAAGTTGCTGTAGGAGAGCACGACCTTGAGTGGGTAGGCCTTTCCTAGGCCGAACCCGAAGCTGGGCTCGGAGGACGCAAAGAACTCGCCGCTCTCGACCGAGCCTATTCGATTGTTCACCGCCTTCCAGTCGCCTTTGGAAAACACCAGCAGGACCATGGAGCCGGAGAACCTCTGCCTGGTCCCGATGGCGTAGGTGTCCGCGTTTTTCTCCGTGAAAACGGATATGGGATTGAGCTGCGAGAACACCAGCGCCTCCAGGCTGCCTGAGGGGCCGCCGGAATACGAGGCAATATACTGGTGGTCCGGGCTGGCGTAGTCCGACGTGGTGAGGCCGGAGAAGGGCGTCTCGACCTCCCCGGGCACGTAGATGCTGTCGGACGTGCTGTTCAGGACGAGCCTTATCCGGAGCGTGATCGGGAGGATGGCGATTTTCTTGCTGCCGTATCCCTTCTTTCCCAGCGTATCCGCTGCGGTGACGTTTATCGACCATACGCCTGCGGAGCCGTTGGCAATAGTATAATTATATTCATAGGTGTAGCCGTTCGTTATGACGGAGACGTTGGGCATCAGCGCGCCATCCACGACAGTCGAGCCTTGGTTGTCCCTTATCAGGATGGTGGCATTCGCCAGATAATCCCTGCCCATGATGTAGTTGACGATGGCCCGTATCCTGACTATCCTGCCCGGCTTTATGGTGTCGGTCTCGGTCAGGCCCAGCGTGTATGTCTTGACCTGCACGTAAGGCACGCTCTCGATTAGCGTGATGGTGACCAGCCGGTTTGACGTAACGTTTACGGACGCCTGGCCTGAGACGTAGGCGAACTTGCTGGCGTTTATGGTGTGGTTGTTGTAGTAAAACTGGCCGGTGAAGTTCTGGTGGAACTCGGTCACGTTCTGCCTGATTATGTAGCCAGACGCGTTGGTCGTCCCGGAAAACAGGGTCGTGTTCCCGCTGTTTTTCACGGTCACGTTGGCCTGGTCCAGCGCCGGGCCGCTTTCGCCGACGACCCTCACGTCCAGATACCAGTTGATGTAAACTGCGCCCGCGTCCACGGTGATTTTGGTCCTGTCGAGGCTCACGTTAAGGAAGACGGTATTGCCGGACGCGAAATGGTAAATGTTCGTCGACGTGCTCGTTATGTTCGAGTCGCGGAAGAAGTTGTCAGGCGACTGGTATATGTATAGGGCGTAGTTTGCGAATGACTCGAGATTATTGCCTGACAGCGTGTTGTTCATGGACGATAAATAGAAGGAAATGCCGGCATCGGAGTTCTTTATCGTGTTGCGGCTGATGGAATTGAACGATGAATTGCTAAGGTAGACGCCGGTGCCGATGCTGTTCACGAAGTTGTCGTTCAGGGTGTTGTTCCAGGAGTTAAGGATGCGCAGCCCGGTGTTGTCGCCTGTCAGGTTGCTGGCGGAGATGTTGCTGCGCAGGCTGGTGTTCATGAAAACGCCGAACCACCAGTCCGTTATGGTGCAGTTCCTGACGGTGACGTTCTTCCTGTCCTTCATATAGACGCCGTAAGTGTTCAAGGTATAGGTGCCGTCTATCCTGCGGCCTCCGCAATCGAGCGTGACGTTGTCTGCGGTCACGTTCATGCAGGCCGTGCTGGCGGAATCCGTGATGTCCTGCGTGAGGTTGTAGGTCCATCCGGTCTCGTTCAGAAGCCTGCATGCGGTGATTTCTCTTATCATATACTGATCACTAAGCGGCAGGTAGTCCGTGTTGTTCGTGGCGGGCGCGTAAGCGGAATCGCAGATGCCGTCGCCGTCCGCGTCCTTGCAGAGCTGTGAATAGCCCGTCCCGTCCAGGGACGCCCAGTAGTTGCCGCCTATGTAATTGCCGCCCGCGTATATCCTCTGGCCCGCCCGCAGCGTCGTGTTCCAGTAGTTCTGGTTCTGATCATTGTCTGAATAAAGATTCGCGGAATTGTTGAACAGGTTGTTGCGGAACGTGTTGTAGAGAGCATAGTCCGGGTCGTATGAGTAAAGGATGATGCCGTACTCCGTGCTGTTTTCTATGCGCGAATTATTCAATACGTTGAACGAGGATAAGCCAGAGATTTCAAATCCATCATAGTTGTTGCTGGCTATTATCCTGTCGAACGTGTTGTTGAGCGACGAACTAACAGAAAAGCCGTCACCATCATTGTAATTCGCCGTAATGTTGACAAACGCGTTGTTATCGGAAGAATCGAGTGAGATGCCATACGTGTTGTAGTTGGCTGTGATGCCGGTGAAAGTATTTTTCTGGGACGAAGAAACACTAACACCCGTGCCTTGTTCGTAATTCGCCGTAACGTTGACAAACGTGTTGTCATCCGAATATTCAACATGCAAACTGCCGCCGCCACCAATGAAATTGTTGTCAAGCGCGAGATTTGTGAAAGAATTGTTGTGGGAGTAGTAAACCCAAACGTTCCCGTTGTAGCCGTATGAAGCCGAAATATTAATCGCGCTGAAATTCGAATATTTCGTCTGGTATGCGACAATGCCGCCCGTTACCGCCCCCGTGACGGTAATGTTGGTTATGTTGGAATAGCTGGCATTGCACAGGATTAGTTTCGACAGGACCTCTCCGGTGAGGTTCACCGAAGCGTTGTAATACCTTATCGGCCTGTTGCCGGAGCCCGTCACGTTCACCAGGCTGTCGGTGCACGCATAGGATGAGCCATAGTCTATGATAACGTCTTCATCCACCAGAGTCACGTTCACAAGTCTGTTGTAGTTCGAGTCGCCGGCCAGAAAAACGCCAGACATGGTATAATTAATTGTCGCATTCGTTATCGTGTTGTTCTCGCCGGAGATGAACAGGCCGTATTGAAGGGTGTTAAAAAAGCAATCGCGTATGGTATTGTTGTTGGAGCCGTCGTGAAGGTATATGCCAATGCCATTGATGCTTTCTCCGACATCGACGCCAGCGACACTGAAGCCGTCGCAGTCAAATGTTATGCCGTCGGCTCCGTTGAAGTCGATGGTCGCGAAGGTCAGCGAAGCGTTCAGCCTTACCGTGTCCCCGCTGGTAGCGGCCTGTATCTTGGACGAACAGTCGGAACCGGAATTGCACGTGTATTCGGCCGCCGAGGCATTCCGCGAGCCCGCGATTAAGATTAATATAGCTGCCACGAAAAACAGAACCAACAGCCTCCCGGACCCCAGCATATTTTATAATTGGCGCGGCCCCAATAAAAACGGCTCGGCACGCGGCGCGCACGGGCATCGCTTTAACCGATATTTAAATTTTCGCGCCAATAAAAGACTGGATGGACAGGAGATTTTTCATTCTGCCGGTAGCGAGCATCGTGTTAATCCTCATTCTAATTACCAGGCCTGACATAACGGGTTTCGCCACGGCCACTAGGCCCGGGGAAAGCGAGTTATCGGCAAACATAAGCGTTTCCATAGGTAAGGACGGCTTCATCCCCGAGGATGCTGTCGTGACCGTCCGGCTGGACGGCAGAAGCTCAGCGATGGCCATGAAGGCCTTCATCGAAAAGACGGGCAGCGCGTATGAGCGCGTCGAGGGCTCAAGTCTGGCAATAAGCTACGAAGTCTACGGCTATGGAGGCGTGTATGCCTACAGTTTGCCGATAGCCGAATTCGGCCTGGACACGGCGGTCGGGCCGGGCGAGCACTCGCTCACGGTCGAGGTCAGCTATGGCGAAGCCGTGCTTTCGACAAGCTCGGAAAAAATAACCGTTTGAACCGGATTATTAATGCAACGCCTTTTACTGGACCTATTTCTTCCTTCTCCTGAAGTAGAAGAACCAGCCTGCGTTTATGAACACCAGTATCAGGACGAGCGGCACGAGTATCTCGGTTCCCGGCCCCACCCCGCCTTTGGAGGTTATGACCTTCGCGGTCAAGCCTACGATGTCGGTCTCTATGCTTTCGAGCTCGACGTAGGTCTTCATCACCTTCTCGCTCGTCTTGCCCGCATAGTGCAACACGAGCTTCGCTTCGTACGCGCCTTTCTCGATGCCCTGCGTGTCCCAGTAGGCGTAGAGTGTCGATCTTTGTAGCGCGTCGACGTCGACGGACGCGGACTTGAAACTCGCCACAGTGTCGCCTTTCTGGTCGCTCATTACGACTTCCGCGTATACGCCGTCGACCTTCTGGTTCCACTTGTTCTCGACATTTATCTCGAACTTCGCTATGCCTCCCAAAACGAAATTCCTCACTTGCACGTCGACGACCTCTATCCTCAGCGCGCCTATGCCGAAATTCTTCTCAACAGTCCCGATTTTCCCGTCGTAGTTTACGGTCGCGACCGCGTGATACGTGCCGGGGTTGACGTCGGCCTTCCACGGGATTATAAGTTCGCCGCCCTTCTTCGATTCCAGCGCTATCTCGTCGCTCTCTAGCATCGCTATCTTCTCGTTGGTCGGGCCCAGGATGTCAATGGTCGCGAAGGCCTTGTAGATGTCCTCGGTGCCTAGGTTGTAGAGCTTGACGAAGAACGTCGCGGTCTGGCCTGGTTCCGCTTCCTGCACGACCATGTCAAGGTCGGCGTATTTGCCCGGGTAGGGAACCTTGACCCTAAGCTGGTGGACTACCGCGGTCGTGGCTATGACAAACTGCCCCTCGAGCTTCTCGGCCTCGGTCCCCGGCGGCATTTCCATGACGATTATCTTGGCCCAGTGGTCGCCGGGCTTGTCGATTTTATCAGGCAGCTTTACGGCGTATGAAAACTCCTTCGTGTTGTCCGTTTCCTTGAACTCGACGATGTTCTTGCCGAGGGCGACGTAATCCTTGAGATCGCCTTCGGCGTAAACGAGCGCGTTGAAGTTCTTGTGTTCGTTGTTGATTATCGTGAAGGTCACGGTTTTTTCCATGTTCGGCTCGAAGTCGATGGTAGTCCTGCCCGGCGTGAGGCCTATCGCTGCCGCGTTCGCAGCGGCACAGCTGAACACCGCCACCAGCGCCAGCACGCATGCCAGCCACCTAAGCCTGCTCTGCCATGACATTTTCCTCCGCTCCCAATTCCACCGTTTCATTCACGCCAAGCATGAAAGCGCCCGTTATGCTGGGCGCATGCACCAGCAGCTCCGTGTTGCCTTCGTTCCTGACCTCATCTCCTTCTCTGGACAGGACAACGCTCGAGCCTAGCGTGAACCTTCGCACCTCGCTCGACATCGGGCCCGCCTGGACCTTCCAGTAATACGTACCGAAAGCGAGCTCCTGCGGAAACGTGTATGAGTTGCCGGAAACCTCCGCGGTAAGCGGAGTCGAGAATTTCGGGTTGTCATCCAGCAGGACAACGTAGTCGCCCTGCATGCCGCCCCAGACCAGTTCAGGCATACTGTCCGTGGTGTAAAGCTTGTGCTGTGGTGAGACAAGCGGTATGGTTACGAGGTTGACCAGCAGCAGCGTCAGCAGGCCGATTACCGCCAGCTCCGCCGCTGCTATCGAAAGTTTCATCCTGTCCATTTCATTCACCTGTGATACTCTCCCGTGAATATGATAAGCGATGATTTCGTCCCGGGCGGCTCCGCGGGCGGGACCTTGATGTAAAGCTCGATTTCAGCCGAGCTGTTGCCGAACGTGTAATTAAGATAGTTTATGAAGCTCACGTTCTGCGCGACTACTGGCATGTTCACCGAGCTGGTCTGCGAGCCGCTCCAGTTGAAGGCGCCTTCCTCTCCCGTAAACCAGTTCACGGAATAGTTGAAGTAGTCCGAGGGCTGCGAGACCGCATCCCACAGCAGGTCGCTGGACGATATGTTGACGTCTATCATGCAGTTGCCCGTGTTCTTCAGCGAGAAGGGGGAGGGATCGCTGTCAGTAGTGTTGTCCGTATAACCGAGCAGCCTGTTCTCGCCGAAGTCGACCATGCTGTTGATCATGGTTATCGAGACATCCACGTCTATTGTCAGGTTCCATGGGTCGCTCCACGTGCCGTTCTCGTAGTTGTCAAATGCCATGACGGACCAGTTGTAGTAAAAGTTGTCGTCGCCGAAGAATTCCAGCTCTTCGGATGGCGTATACGAGGTGCCCGTGCCCACGTTCACGAACCTGTTGTCCTCCGAGCAGCCGTCGCCGCCGAAGCATGATATATTGATATAATATGTGAGCGTGTCGAAATCGCCGTCGCTTGCGGCGTCCCATTGGAAAGTCGGCGTGCGGTCCGTGGTGTGCGAGCCGTCCGCCGGCGAGGAAAGCGTGACTTTCGACGGTTCGTCGTTCTCCCTGAACTGCCTTGCGGCCCCGCTGCCGAAAGCGTTGGCCGAATCGTTCGCGTAGACCCTGAAGGTGTAAACAGTCGCGTCCGCCGTCGCTTTGGTCGCGTTGCACGTCACGCTGCTGCCCGAACCGATCATTTCCATGGTCTCGTTCTGCGCAGCGGCCGCGCCGGCACTCCATTCGAGGATGCACGTGTCGGCAGTTAAAGCCGAGTCCACGTCGACGGTGACGTTAATAGTCACGCTGTTGTTAATCGTCCTGGCGCTGTCCTCAGGCGTGGGGCTGACATACATGATCTTTATGTCGTTCACGGCCCTGCAGCATACCTTCCTCCTGTATTCGTCGCACGGCCCGACATGGGCATTGGTGTCGTTGTTCTCCGAAGCAGCGTCGCTGGTCATAGAGGCGAAGCATTCCCTGTTGGCAGGGCAGGCGTCGTCGACATATGTGCAATTGAAGTAGCCGGGCGTCGTGGCAATGCACGCATCGATGCCGTAAACTATTCCCGGTCCCGCGTAATCGCCGCGCTGGACGTGCGTGTTCGTGGTCGTGTTGAGATTGAAAAGCACGCCTTCGCCGCATTTCAGCGCGAGCGTCGCATTGGAATCGCAGCATATCGCATACGGATACGACGCCGCAGAAACGTTTTCCGCGTGCGCGTTCCAGTAGCCTGCGGTGTCGTTCTTCATGTAAAGCACCTTGGTGTAGGAGCAGCTGCCGCTTGCGGTTATGCTGCAGCTGAAATTCCCCGCCGCCGAAGCGATGCATACGCTAAGGAGCAGCAGCACGAATGCCACAGACTCCGCCTTCAGCAGGCCCATCTCAGACGAGCTTTTCAGCTTTTCATTCTTTCTCTTTCATATCATTTCCCAGTCTTATCGCGATATTTACATATAACATTCATACTTCATCTACCATCATCCCAGCTGTATTATCACGTTGCCGCTGCCGGCAGTTATGATAAGGTCCTTCGTGGCGGTCGTGTTTATGGTCGGCGAGGTCACATTCGGGTCGAAGGTTATGCCCTGCGTCGAGTTGCTCACTTCGAGCCACTTGCTCGGCGCTGCCGTTCCGATGCCGACTTTGCCGTTTTCATCTATAGCTATTCTGGTGACGCTGGCAGTGATGTCCCTTATTTCAAAGCCGGCATTTGACACGCCGTAACGATACGCACTTATGTCATACGCCAGACCACCGGAGGCTGTCGTGTTTAGTCTTATGGTTGCCCAACCTTCAACCTGCAGTTTCTGTGCCGGACTCGCCGTCCCGATGCCGACTCTGCCTGAAGTTCCGTTCACGAAAAGCGTATTTGAAACGTTCAGCGCATTCTCCGTCGTCTCGACTTCAAGCTTGTAGTTCGGCATTATCTTTCCTATGCCGATGTTGCCCGTAGTCTCGTTCACCGTAAAGTTCCAGAAAAGGGCGTTGATGCCGCCGTTCGCGAACAGCTGCAGCTTGGAGTTTGCCTGCGTGCTGTTGCCGAGCCACAAGTCATCTCCGGTGCCGGTGGTGTAAATGTCGCTGCCACTGGAAAGCGTGCCGCTCGTATAAGTGCTGCCGTTGACATACAAGGCTGATGATGCCGTCAGTGTCGCATACATTATGCCGACCCTGCCGCTGGTCCCGTTGACATAAAGCACGCCGGAGATATTTGTTGAATTGTCTGTTTTGGCCACCTGCAGCAGATAGCTGGACGGCGGCATCCCTATGCCGACACTGCCGCTTACTGTCAGGTTGTTGGTGATGCTGAGGTTGTTAGGGAATGCGTAATCGCCTGACTCGAACGTTCCTGCCGAGATTGACGAAGCAGCGTGGCCGGGGTCTGCCGCTTCAGCATAGGAAACCGTTATCGAGAGGGCAAGTGCGACCCAAACGAGGGCTAGAGCTGCCGCTAGGCCTGGTTTTGTTCTGGGCCTGAAAAGTCCTCCGGATGCGTGGACGCTTGCTGGTTTTCCTCCAAGCTTAGATTTTCTGGACTTTTCCTTCAAGCCCATCTCTGTCACCTCCTGCTTTAAAGTCTTCAGCATGAAATTTTGGAAGCGTAAGTTTCATTTATGAATTCTCCCTATGACTTCCATTATGTTCTCCAGGAATTTTCTCGCGTTCCTTACCGATTCTTCCGCGTATGGGACGTTCGCTTGCGCGAGTGTCTGGTACGTGAAATGCCCGCGCTTTTTCCTTTCCGTCCTGAATAGCGAGAGCAGCTCGTCCGCGCGCACCATCATGGTCTGGTACATTTTCAGTAATTCAACGTCAAGCAGGCCCGTATCAACAAAATGCCTCTCGAATTCGTCATACGTCTTTTTATGGACTTCCGGAGGCTTGGTTCGTATATTTTTGGTCAAGAGCAGAGCTTTTGCGATATAAAATATTGAATAATATGCATGGCTTATTGTGGCGCTGTAAAACGTATCGTTCTCGTTGGCGCCAAGCTCCGTCTTCGCCTTCGGGTTTTTAGACAGATTAAAGAGCGCATTTGCTAACCTTAATTCATTTTCAGCGCGTCCCACGTACAGCCTAACCTCTAAATCCATTTTCAACCGCCTCTCTTATCATCAGGTAATAATTCCCGGCGCCGAACGCTATCAATCGCTTCCTGAATAGCATCCTGCCGTAATTTGCCTCCTTGCTTAGCAGCATTTTGACGAATTCCGATTTTCTGAAGACAAAGGGATGAAGCCGGGGAATCATAATCTTGTTCTCAAGCATGCGCTGTATTTTTTGCGTGTCTGCGGCATCATTGACTATGACGCAGACATCCAAATCGGACTTTTTCGTCTGTATGCCTTCCGCATAGCTGCCTCCCACAATGAACGTGAAAAAGGGTGCCGGCATCTCATCAATCAGCTCGTCAAGGTGGGGTATCTTTCTTGAAACAGCTTCAGTCTCGTCGAGCAGCGAGAGATATGCGATGGCAAGTGAGCTGTGAAGGTTTATGCTGCATATTCTGCAATTCCCTTTCGTTTCCATTTTCATTATCCCGCTTTTCCCGAGTTTTTTGGCTGAACTGAAGGTCCACGTATACGTTTTTCTGCCCGTCGCTTTCATCAGCTCCCTTATGGTGTAGCTCCTGAACAGATCCTTCCTGAAAACGTCAATGATTTCAATTTCATGTCCCGTTAACATATCCCGTCTCCTCTTAGTATACTTTTATTAATATAATATTATACTTTTTAAAGTATTAATTTGAATTCTCCTTTATGACCCCGTTTTTTGAAGCATACAGCCATTTCATATTTCATACCACTACTCAAGTAAAGTCAGAGTTGTAGTGCAGCACGCCCCTGAAATACATACTGCCCGTTCCCCCGTCTATATAGCCGATTGCCGAGCCGCTAGAGTTCTTTATTATGAAGTCGTTGTTACCCGTCGGCACTATCGAGGACTGCCTGATGTACGTGCCTTTCGTCACAATGTGACCGGTCGTGTTTATGTAAAACACGGCATTGCCGGCGGAATCCCTTATCACGAAGCTTTTCGCGGACGGCGCAACAGACGCCTGCGAATAAAGGAAGCCGCCTATCACGTCAACGTTGCCCGTTGCATCGAACCTGGCCCTGGCAGTGCTGGTGGAATCGTAAATAAACATGCATTTGTGGGTCGCGTCGCACGTCGTCCCATGGCCCCCGCTTACGATGTAATTCGATACCAGCAGGTCCTTACTGTTGTTGCCGTATAAGCCCATGAACGTGGTGTTGACGACGACGGGATACGTTCCCTCAGCCGCCGGCGCGGTGAACGAGTAGTTGTAATTGCCAGACGCGTCCGTGAGTATGCCCGTGTAGTTAACGGCGACATCCTGCAGGTATGGGGTGGTGCCGGAATCTTCCAGGTTTTCAAGATTCACTCTCCACTGGAAATATCTCGTCGCGTTCGTGAAGTTTATCAGCGGGTTGCCGCTGGAGTTGGTGAAATAGGTTGAAACCGTGAGGTCGGGGCCGAGCACCGTTCCCTGGTCGGCGCAGTCTGAAAGCTGGCATGTTTTTATCCTGAATTTCATTACCAGGCCGCGCATGTAGCGGTCGTAAATCTCGCTGGCCGAAAGCGTGCGATTATAGATGGCAGGCTCGTCTATAGAGCCGTTAAAGCCGTAGAACGCGGCCGAAGAACCCAACCTGCCAATCATCATGCTGTATGGATTGGTCGTTGGAGATTTGCCCGGAAACGTTGAAGAGTTATCCAGGGCGCCGTTCACGTAAATTTTAAAGATTTTTGTTGTGTTATCCCACGTGGCTGCGACATGATACCATCTGTTTAATTTTAAGTAAGTTTTTCCATACAAAGAGACATAGGTTGTGCAGTCATTAAAAAATCCCCCACCTGTTAAATTTGTACCTGCTATCTGGAAAAAATAATTCAGCTTGCAATTATCGTTATAGTCGCCCTTTGACATTATGCGATGGGTTATTATTCCACTGCTGTTCAGATATATCCATGCATCCATGGAAAAGTCGCCCGCCATGTTCAGGCTCGTGTCGTTGCCGCAATCGACGTAGTCGTTGCTGCCGTCGAAGGAAAGGGCGGTTCCAACTTTTCCGCCTGTCTGGACAGGCCCGACCAACTGGCAGCTGTTGTTTTTCGCAGGGGTGGCGGAAGAATCGTTGGCCCTGCCCCGCTGGTACATCGCTAGGACCTCCGAGTCGGAAAGCGAGCGGTTGTATATCACGACCTCGTCTATCGAACCGTTGAAATGATTGGTGCCCGGCACGTCGGCTTCCCTGTGGCCTATGTGCAAGGGGCCGGTATCCGTGGCTATTGTTCCGTAAACGGTTTTGGTGGACCTCAAAATCCCGTCGGAATAGAACTTTAGTTCGTGCGTTGAGCTGTTAAAGGTGCCGACAAAATGGTGCCACTTGGAAGGGTCATCTATATAATAGCCATTTGTGTAGTCAAACCAGCTGCTGCTGTTGTAGATTATGAAGTTCATGTTCTTGCCGTTGGTGGTATTGCCTCCGAGTATATACGCACTGTATTTGCTTACAATCTGGTAATAAGAGCCGTAATAACCACTTGAATTGGCAGCTTTGACCCAGATGGCCACGGTTATATAGTCGGTGGTGGGGTTCACGCTTGATATGTTTACGTAATCATCCGCGCCATCGAGATAGCAGCCGTCGTCAAACACTCCCTCGTCACCGGTGCAGTCAAGCCCGCCCTGCATAACGCCGTTGTTGCCGTTGCCGCTGGAATCGGCCGTGGAGTTGTCGTTGAGATGCCAAAGGCCCTTCATGCCTGTGGTTCCAGTCTCGGCAGGAAGCTCGACTCCATCGCTGCCGGAGAAACGGTAAAGGCCTGCCGTGCTGGTATAATCGGGCTCGACGCTTTCCCCGTATTTGTATGCTCCGGTCCAGCTTATGTTCTTCCATTCAACGCTCGCGCCCGCGTCTATAACTCCGATGCGGAAGCTGCCGTTGCAGTAATAATAGCCGCATCTCTGCTGGTCATACAGGGTCGCTATTTCGGCAGGCGGTAAGCGTGCGGTTGTATATCGCGACCTCGTCCAGGGTGCCGTTATACGCATAGGAACTGCCTCGCATAAGAACCTAAAGACAATGTAGTTCCGGCTACCGCATTCGGATGGCAGGCCTGGCTCGAAGAGGCGTCCTGTGCGCCATCGACATAAAGGATGATATCCGTGCCGTTGCATGACGCTCCCACGTGATGCCACTTGCTGTCATTTATGTTGGTATTGCCGCCCACCCACGAAGTGGCTCCCATCCAGACCCCGAGCTTGCTTGCAGTCGGAACGTTAACCCTCAGGGCATAGCCATAATTAGGACTGCTGAGATTATATTTCCTGACAAATATGTTATCACCGGTCGTCGATGTTCTTATCCAGGCCATTACGGTGACGTTGGATCGGGTTGAGAACGGCATTGTCCGAGACATTCACGTAGTCGTTGCCGCCGTCGAAGGCCAATGACCTGTTGATTTTTCCTGCCACCTGCACCGCCCCGATCAGCTGACCGTTGCTGCCGAAGCCCGAGGAGTCGCTGACCCTGCCTCGCTGGTAGTGCGCCAAGATCTCGGACGCCGAAAGCGTGCGGTTGTAGACTGCGGCTTCATCAATGCTGCCGTTGAACGGCATGTTTGCCCCTGCCCTTGAGCCGATTGTAAAGGAAACGTTCGTCAAAATCGTTGCCGAAAGGGTATCATACTGCGGAGCCTGGTTGCTTTGTTGCTGCCCGTCGACGTAAAAGTTGACTCCGGATGCCGAAGACGAGCCGTTATAGGTGACGGCGACATGATGCCATTGACTGTCGTTGATTATTTTCGTCGAGTTGTCCGCGCTGACGGTTATCACGTTGGTGCTCCATGTATTGATGAGGTCAGCTCTTATAGACTTTGTGATGGTGTTATAATTCAGGTCGTAGCCGCGGTAATTGTTGGTGGGATCCAGTCTGGCCAGTATTACACCGGCGGCCGCGTTCGCTGATAATTCGACCCATGCTTCAAGCGTAAAGTTACTGGTCCTCTCGAAAGCCGTGCCGGAAGCGTTGCTGCAATTGATGTAGTCATCGCTGCCATCGAAATAGCATCCTTCATCGAACACCCCTTCGTCACCGGTGCAGTCAAGCCCGCCTAACATCACGCCGTTGTTGCCGTTGCCGCTGGAATCGGCCGTGGAGTTGTCGTTGAGGTGCCAAAGGCCCTTCATGCCCGTGGTTCCTGTCTCGGCCGGAAGCTCGACGCCCTCGCTTCCTGAGAAATGATAAACGGCAACCAGGTTGGCGGTGCCTGTGACTATCTCCGACGTGTTAAGCGTCACGTTCTCGTTGTCGTAAGTCGCGTTCCAGAAAGCTACCGCCGTGCCGGCGGACCAGTCCGTTGTTTTTGTAGTGTTGAGGCTGCTCACGTATGTGCCATGCGCGGTTACGTTCCTGCTGGTATAAAGCGTGCCGTTGAGCCAGAGATTGAACGGGTAATTGGCGGCGATTGTACCGTTGCTGAGGTTTATGTGGCCATAGACATAGACAGCAGAGCTCGGAAGGGATATGTCCGGATCGACGGTTTCCGTTACCTGCAGGCGGGCGGTGTAGTCGCATATTTCGCTCGAATAGGGGGTTTCCAGGCCGTTCGCGTTCCTTGCCTTTATCCTGTAGCAATACTGGGTTCCGACCGGAAGGCCCGTGTCTTGGTACACACTGGTTGAAGTGTCCCATGTCCTGTCGTCGCCGCCGGTGTTGCCCGTCGTCTCGTCGATATAGTTCAGCGTGCCAGCAGAATTGGAGCCCATCGAAAAGGTGACGTTGCAGTAGTAGCTGCCCGGCTCGCCGCCGCAGACGACCTGGGTAATGCCTGGCGGTTCCGCAAGCGTGTAATTGCAGGCTTGTGCGCTGGCTGTACCCGTGTTGTTCAGCGCATCCCTGTATTGCGTTATGTAGCAATATGAGGTGTTGCCGCTGAGGCCCGTATCCGTATACGACTTGGATGCCTGCCACGAGCTGTTGGTCGAGCCCGAGGCGCCTGTGGTTTCGTTGAACACGTATTCGACGCCGCCGACGCCCGAGTCGCTCGCCGCCGTGGCGTTCACGGTCATGCTTGAATATGAGGTTGAATTGATGTAGGCGATGGTCGCAGGGTCTGGCGTGGGCACAGTCTTGTCTACCGTCAACTCGCCGGGCGAGTAGTCGCTCGCCGATACGTACGTGTCAGTCGCGTTGCACCAGATGTAATACGTGTTGTCAGACCAGCTTGAAACGTCGCATGATTCCGTGCCGTCGTTCGCCGTTCCCGTGAAACACGTGTAAGTTTTATCATATCCCGCGCCATCCGCATCGCCGTAGCACGACACCGTTACCGTGTCCTCGCCGTCGGCGTCGGACGCCGTCCATGTGACTGTGAAAGTCGTCTTGGTGTTGTCATTCGTGCCATCTGGCTGCGTGGTGGTTATGGCCGGCGCCTGGTTGGCGACCGTGAACGACTGCTGGGCTGAAACGTTCAGGTTGCCCAGCGAATCGTTCGCATACCATTTGTAAGTAATCGCGTCATGCGCCGTGTAGTTGCCCGCAGCATACATGGTGATGTAATATTCGTTCCCGTTTTTCGTCGTGACCGTGTAGTTTCTCGTGTCCGTGCTGTTCGTGAACTCCAGTCTCACTGCATTGATGACGGCGACGCCGGAATCCGTTATCGTGGCGTTCAGCTGGACGTTCTGGTCCTCGTTCGGAGGATCGGGACTCCTCGCGTAAGTTGAAAAAACGGGCGGGATTGTGTCTATCCTGAACGTCCTGTTTGCGGAGAGCTTGCAGGCGCCCGTGTCAAGGCAGCTGCGGACGGCCCATTTATACACGCCGTTGCCATACGAAGTCAGGTTCTTGGTGAAAACGTAGTCGGTGTTTTCTGTTCCTGAGGTGTTGGTCTGGTTTATCACCCAGCTGCCTGTCCAGTTGCCGTAAAGGCTGACGTTCGTCATGGTCCCGTCAGTCGCCACGGTCGCATTGAATGTCATTGAATAGCTCGAAGTATTGGAAGCGTCCGCAGGCGAATTCATGGTTATGGTGATGTTGACTTGACAGTCATTGCTCACGCATGAATAGCCCGCTGCGCACTGGTCGCTAGTGCTGCAGTCATACCACGTTCCGGAGAGGCAGTAGTCGTTGTTATCGTCATCATCACCATCGGTTGCCGTGTTCCCGCTGGCCACACACGTCGTCCCGTCCGTCGTCACGCAGTCAGTCGAGGCGTCGCAGCATGCGTTCTCCGCGCTGGTGCAGCTGCCAGAATCCGGGAATCCGCTTCGCTGCCTGACAGTAGCGGTAGTTCTCGCCCGAATCGTCGCCGCAGCAGCATTCCCTGCTCGGATACCCTGCTGCACCAATATCGCAATAATCAGTTCGCCCTCCTCCAACCTGGTAGTATGAGCCTTCTAAATCCGCATCTCCGCCGATATTCCAATGGTTTGCCGTGCAATACGAAGTATACCTGTCTGCATTTAGCCAGCCATTAGCGCCATAACAATATGAATCACTTACACCATTGCCATCGAAATCATGCCAAGTGCTTTGGGCATAACACACGCTATTATATACGCAGTCTGTTGCAGCATCACAGCATGCGTAATCGGAAGTATTGGTTGCCGTACTCCCGCCAACTTGGTCTGAATAGCTCAGCCTGTAAATGTAATTTTCTCCCGAATCGTCGCCGCAGCAGCCATAATCAGCATCTTCATCGCAGGCATCGCCGCCCGCAGTACCACAATCTTCTCCAGTTGAATCGCCATACGACATATTAATCCAGCCGCCTCCGCAGACATTGGCTCCATAAGTGGTAGGCCACGTGGAATGCCCGTCAAGGTCAAGCCAGCCTGTCGTGTAAGGATAGCCGTATTTGTCGTGACCTGTGTAACCTGTATCCACAGCATTGCCGCCTGAGCCTGATGACGTGACACAATCTCCGTCGTAATCTATCTGGTCATTTGCATTGTCGCAGCACCCGTCCTGGCTTGTTCCCCAGTCCATGACTCCATGAGCATTCCCTAGGTAGTCAACGAAAATCCTGCGATTTTCACCGCTGTCGTCGCCGCAGCAGGCTGTCGCGTTCACCTCACCGCCGATGCTCCAGTTCCCTGCACCGACAATGGCCGTGCATTGCGTGCTTCCTACATCCCCTCCGTACCACGTTCCCGACGAGCAGTAGGCTTTGCTGGGTATGGCCGGCGCTGATGTGCCCGTGGTGGCAGTGCAAGTGTCGTCATACGTGCAGTCCGTCGAGGCGTCGCAGCACGTCGTGATGCCGTCATTATACCCCGAGGGCGCGTCCGTTGAACCGGTTTCAGTCTTTTTGTATTCGCTGCTGTCGTCGCCGCAGCATAAATCATCAGGCGAGCTCCACGCCTCGCCGCCAAGGTTCCAGCTGCTCGCTGCGACTATCGTGGTGCAATATGTCTCGCCGGCATCCCCTCCGTACCACGTGTTGCTTGCGCCGCAATAAGCCTTGTTGGGAATTGTGCCAGCCGCGCTGGTAGTGACCGTGCACACGTCCGTCCCGGATTCTGTGCAGTCACCCGACGTGTCGCAGCACGTCTTACCGGTGTTGTCGTTGTAAGGCGAAGGGGTGTCCGTGCTAGAGGCCTCTGTTATAGCGTATTCGCTGCTGTCGTCCCCGCAGCAGCTTCCATCCCCCTCGCCGCCCAGACCCCAGTTGCTCCCGCCTGTGATTGCGCTGCATGCATCACCTAGGTCGTCGCCTCCGTACCAGTTCTTATTTTGGCAATAAGCCTTGTTGGGGATGGTTGGGTCAGAAGCACTACTGCTCCCGCTGGCGGAAGGTTTGCAGATATCACTGTAACCATAAGCGGTATAGGCGCAGTCAGTCGAGGCGTCGCAGCAGGTATAGGACCCATCGTTGTAGCCGGCTGGCGTGGTCGCCCCTAACGCAGCTTCGCTTATCGGGTATTCGCTGCTGTCGTCCCCGCAGCAGTTAGGACTTGGAACCTCGCCGCCAAGACCCCAGTTACTACCACCCGTTATTGCAGTGCATGCCGCTGACAAATCATCGCCTCCCCACCAAGTACTACTTGAACCGCAGTATGCCTTGTTGGGTACAGCGGGGTCGGATGTTCCTTGATACGCCTTGCACACGTCACTGTAACTATAAGCGGTATAAGAGCAATCACTACTGTCAGAACAACATGTTTTTGAACCATCGTTATAACCTGCCGGTATGTCCGTTCCTGTTGATTGCTCAGTTCTCGTGCTTTCGCTGCTGTCGTCCCCGCAGCAGCTCCCGGAACCCTCGCCTCCGAGACCCCAGTTTCCGCTGCTGCCTACTACGATGGTGCAGTATGAGCTGCCGTCATCGCCTCCATACCAGTAATTCGACGAGCATGCAGCCCTGTTCGGGACAGCAGGGGCGCTTGCACTGCCACTGGCTACGCACTCATCAGGATAGCCATAAGCTGTATAAGCGCAATTACTACTAGCACTACAGCACGTTGTACCTGCATCATCATATCCGGCAGGTGTATATGAGCCCCCGCTTGTTTCGGTTATCCTGTATTCCCCACTATCGTCGCCGCAGCAGCTTGCTTCTGTATATGTTCCGCCTAGATTCCAGAAGCCCGAACCCATGCAACTGGTGCAACGTGCGGATAAATCATCCGCGTCGGTGGTAGTGTATGTGCACGAGCAGGCCGTGCATGCCGCCGTGTTGCAATAATAATCCCTCCAAATGCAGCTGTTCGTGCCTGTTCCGCATGTGCCTGCGCAATAATCAGCGGTGCAGTCACCATCGACAGCGCATTCTGCGAGGCATGTTGCCTTGTTGCAGGTTCTGGTGCAATATGCATTGCAGGCAGAGCATCCGGACTGCGAGATGTCCTGACAGCCCGTCCTTATGCAGTATGTAGAACACGAGTTTTCACAATCAGCCAAGCAATTTACTGCAAGCGGCTCGTAATCTTTCCACGTCCCTTCGCACTGGTTTCCTTGCTGCCCGGCAGGCGTGTTGGTCTCGCTTCCCGTGGCTGCGGCATAGGCGTCTGTTCTCGGATAAATTGTCTCATGGTAGGATATGAGAGCGCCCGTGCTCCTGAGCCGATATTGCAGTTCTAACGGGGCGAGCGCCTCGCCCTCGAAAATGAGCGGCGCAATGCCAGCCACTATCGCCGCTGACGCCGACGTGCCGCTTCTCGTTACGTGGCCGCCTCCCATGTTCGCGGCTTGGATATCCACTCCCGGCGCGAGCAGGTCGAGCAGCGGCTCGATGTTCGTGAAGTCAGCCACGCTGTCGTTCTCGTCGACCGCGCCGACCGACGTGACGTTCGTGCCGCAGGCGGGCGCCTTGAGATAAGCGTCGCCGTCGTTGCCGCTTGCCGCGACGGCGAAAATGCCCTGGCTGACGGCGAAGTTAGATTCGTTCGCGACTAGGTTCGAGTCGCAGTAGCATGACGTGTTGAACTCTCCGCCGCCGAAGGCCATGAGCATGACCGATACGTTGTATGTATCCCTGTTATTGATGCAGTAGTCTATCGCCTCGAGGATGTCGGACTCGTAGCCCGCGCCGCTGCCGTTGAAGGCCTTGGCGACGAGGATTTTAGAGTCCTTGGCGATGCCGGCGACTATGCCAGAGACGTAGGTGCCGTGGCCGTTGTCGTCGAGCGGGTCGGCGTCCTCGTTGACGAAGTCATAGCCGCCGATGTAGTTGCCCGCAACGTCCGGGTGATTGTAATCGATGCCGCTGTCCACGACGCAGACGGTCTGCCCCTTCCCCGTCAGGTTCATGTCCCAGACCAGGTTGACTCCGGTGTGGTTTATCACGTCGTCGGCAAAAAGGTCGAGCCTGTGGTCCACCTGGACGGATTCTATTGCATCAGGGAACTGGTCCAGCATCATGGCGAGGTCCTGCTCCACGAAAATCCCGGAGAAGTATTTTTTCATTTTCACGTCAACGGCCTCGGGGGTGAACTTGCCCATGAGCTGCATTTTCTTGCCTGCGTCCTTCAGCCTGACTATGAGCCTCGTCGCCTTGCCGCTTTCAACGTCCTTCAGCACCTCTTCCTTCACGCCCTTTATCTTCCTGGCCTCTATTATCTCCCTCGCATTCGAACATGCCTTGTCGAAGCCGTCGCAGTTCTCGTCTATCATGTTGCCGCATATCTCCTTCGCCTTCGGGTTAACCTTTGGCTCGTTGTCGTCGCAATCAATCGGCTCATGGCACGTGTCGAAGCCGTCTTTATCGTTGTCGCTGCAGAGGCAGTAAGGGTCGTCCATGTCTTTCGCCCCGTCGCAATCGTTATCCTTGCCGTCGTCGCATATTTCCTCCGCGCCCGGATGGACGGCAGGATCGTTGTCGTCGCAATCCAGCTTGTCGCCGCAGGTGACATAGCCGTCCCCGTCGAAATCGAACCCTTCATCCGTCGCTGCGTCACAGTTGTCGTCCACGCCATTGCATAACTCCGCTACCCCGTGATATACCGCTGCGTTAGAAGGGTTGCAGTCGGTCATGTCAGGGTCGCCGTCCTTGTCTGCATCGCTGATTTCCGGAAGCTCTACTGCCACTTCGGTGGCATTCGCTTCCTTCTCGGTCTGCGTTTCGTTCTGCGGAAGCTCGGAAATGGTTATGTTTTTCAGCGCCTCCCTCAGGACGGTGCTGTTGTAAACGAGCCTTACGCCTAGGACGTATGTCCCGGAGGTTTCAGGGACTCCGATGTCAAAAACGTCAAGATTTTTCAGAATGCTGGCTTCCACGGCGCTTTCGTAGCCGGCGCCGTAGCCGCTTTCAGTCTCGTAATAGCCGGTTTCGCCTATGAGCATCCCGTCCTCGATTCTGAGTTCAACATAACTTTCGTCCAGGCTGAGGTTTCCGGCATGAACGCTTCCCGCAATGAGCGCGGCAGAACAGTCTGTCAGGTTTTCCGCAAGCCTGCTGAAATAGGGCGCATTCGCCGAGCACGAGCCGCTGAAAAGCCCGGTATAGTTTTCCGCATAGGTTTCATTCGTCGAGTTCTCAGGATGCAGGATGCATGACAGTCCGTAGGAAAATGCAACCTCAGGGAAAATTTTCCTTTCCCCCCGCACTCCGAAGCCTTCGCCTGAGCCCGAGAGATTCGAGCCTATGACGTAATATTCGCCGTCCTGGGCATACAGCCCTGCCTCGGCCTGCAGCAGCTGCCCGAGGCTCATGTTTAAGGTTTGCTCTCCCACGGCAACCTCCAGCAGCGTGTCTTTGGGGTAGAATTCCTGGCTGAAGAAAGTCAGGTTCACGGTGCCGTTCAGTTTTTCCCCCGGAAGGAAAACATCCGGCCCGCTGACAGTAACGTAACCTACATACCCGTTCCTCAGAAGAAGAAGGCCGGCCACGACCAGGACAGCCAGCGAAAGATAGAGAACCGGCCTCGTTTTCAGAATGTTCCTGCCAAAAAAATCCGCCTTGAAAACGGCATGACTCTTTGCTTTTTTCAGTTCGTTTTCCCTTTTCACCGCTTCTGCTTCGGTCCTGCCGAGATAAATAGTCTTTACCCTGCCGTTTTCACGGACGCTGGTATAATAGTAAACAGTATCCCTTATTACCTTTTTATGCATACGTCCCCTACGTATAACGTTTTTCGGAGGTGTAGGTTACGCTGTTCCAAGACACACCTGATAAATAATTGTCTTAGTTTCTATTTATATCTTGCATATTATCTGTAATGTATATAATGGAATAAACAGCAGCCAAACCGGCGTATTTT
The DNA here is from genome assembly GCA_963726265.1 of Candidatus Aenigmatarchaeota archaeon. Classification (GTDB taxonomy): domain Archaea; phylum Aenigmatarchaeota; class Aenigmatarchaeia; order QMZP01; family QMZT01; genus JBGPQP01. The sequence continues at coordinate 374,972 of CAVSBQ010000002.1, read as the reverse complement.
TTCTGCAACTTCAGACCACGCTGATGCCGGAAGTTATGACAACCGATTTCTCCAGCACGACCACGCTGTGCTCCGCCTGCGCGACGGGCATGCCGCTTCGTTCCTTGAGCACGGGATAGCATCTTATGGCCTCGGTCATCTCGAGCTGTCTTAAGGCGAACGAAGTTTTGAATGCAGAAATTCCTTTCTTCATAAGCCATCTCCTGCAGAAGGGAAGGCCCATGTATTCGTTGCCGGCAAGGTCGAGAATCGCCCTCGCCTCTGGAAGGCGCGCAGTCTTCGGCTGGAGAAAAGAAAATATCTCGGCGGGCTCCGAATCCCTGACTGAGCCGTTCTTCTCGCAGACGAAAGGCTCGAGCGCGATAACATCTCCGTCCTTCAATTCGTGCTGCGAATCGTTTATGATGTTGGGTATGTTCGGCAGGCCGTGGATGACATACTGGTCAAGGCCGTGGCCGCTGAGGTTGACTATCACGCCGAGGCCTGCGGCTTCGACAACCTCGTTTATCGCCCGGCTTACTTCGGAAATCTTCACGCCGGGCCTGATAGCCTTTATGCCCGCCTGAAGCGCTTCCTCTGCGACCCTTATAAGCTCGCTTTTTTCAGAACAATAAGTATAAGCCATGTCCGCGACCCAGCCGTCGACGTGTACGCCGTGGTCTATCTTGACGAGGTCGCCTGGTTTTATCACCGTCGCTTCGTCCGCCCTCGGCGTGTAATGCGCCGTCACGTCGTTAAGCCCGATGTTGACGGGGAAAGCAGGCTGGCCTCCGAGTTCCACGATGCGCCTTTCTATGAACTCCGAGAGCTCCAGGATTTTCATGCCTGGCTTTATTTTTTCCAGGACCTCGCCTTTCACTTGGCTGGAGATTTTTCCCGCTTTCACATACTTCTCGAGAATTTCGCTTTCCATACGATTTATTCGCGCTCCTAATTTTTAAACGTTCTTGTTTCTGCAAATTTGAATTAGATAAAACAAAGAAAAAATTGCGGGCAAATTACAGGCCGGCTTCCTTTCTGAGTTTCGCGGCCTTGTCAGTCTTCTCCCAGGTGAAGTCCGGGTCGTTCCTGCCGAAGTGGCCGTAAGCGGCGGTCTTCCTGTATATCGGCCTTCGCAATTTCAGGTGCTCGATTATGCCCGCCGGTTTCAGGGGGAAATGTTTCCTGACCAGTTTGCATATATCATCGTCAGATATTTTGCCCGTGCCGAACGTGTTCACGTAGACTGAAACGGGTTCCGGGTAGCCTATCGCATACGCAAGCTGCAGTTCGCATTTCTTCGCGATGCCGGCCGCCACGATGTTCTTCGCGATGTATCTTGCCATGTACGTCGCAGAGCGGTCGACCTTGGACGGGTCCTTGCCCGAGAAAGCGCCGCCGCCATGGCGTCCGATGCCGCCGTATGTATCGACAATTATCTTCCTTCCCGTTAAGCCCGCGTCGGCGTAGGGGCCACCGCGCACGAACGCCCCTGTTGGATTGACGAAGAAGCGTGTTTCGCTGTCTATCCACTTGCCGCAGACTGGTCTGATGACCTTTTCTATCATTTCCTTTTTTATCGTTTCATAAGCAATGCCGTCATCGTGCTGGGTCGAGACGACAATCGCATCCGCCCTCAGCGGCTTGCCCGAATCGTCGTATTCGATGGTCACCTGCGACTTCCCGTCAGGCCTCATCCATTTAACTTCGCCCTTCTTCCTCGCCTCAGCCATGCGCATCGTAAGCTTGTGCGCGAGCATGATGGGCAGCGGCATGAGCTCAGGCGTCTCGTCACAGGCATAGCCGAACATCATGCCTTGATCCCCCGCGCCCTGCTCCTTGAACATGCTTTTTTCCTTGGTCACGCCCTGCGATATGTCAGGGCTCTGCTCGGTTATCTGGACCCAGACCGTGCACGTCTCGTGCTCTATGCCGTATTCCGCTTTCGTGTAGCCTATCTCCTTTATCACGTTCCTCACGACAAGCGGTATGTCAACATAAGCTGATGTAGTTATCTCGCCGAAGACCATGACCCCTCCGTTCTTCGTGCCGCATTCGCATCCGACTCTTGCATTCGGGTCCTCCTTGTATATGGCGTCAAGTATCGCATCCGATATCTGGTCGCACATCTTGTCCGGGTGTCCTTCGGTCACGCTCTCGGATGTAAGCAATATCTTCTCCTTCTTGCGGTCATTCTCCATAAAAATCCACCTCAACATATTTTAGACTTTTAATTTAGTTAATAATGGAGGCGCTATTTATATTGATTTATATATCTTATTGCTAAAAATTATAACCGGTGAGAATAATGGAATTCACGCTAGTTACGGGAGAATCCATAAGGAAGCTGAGGCTGGAACGCGGTCTGTCCCAGACGGAGCTCGCTAAGTTCGCCGACATCTCGCAGGCGCACGTGGCGAAGATAGAGAACGGCAAGGTCGACCCGCGGCTTTCTACGGTGAACAAGATACTTTTGGTGCTCTCGGAGAAGGAAAAGGTAGCGAAGCGCTGCGCGGACATAATGAGCAGGGTAATTGCCGTGAGGCCGGAGACGCCGGTCAAGAAGGTAATAGCGATAATGAAATCGTCCGGTTTCTCCCAGATGCCCGTGATACAGAACGGGAAGCAGATAGGCGGCATAAGCGAGGAGACGCTGCTCCACAACATGGACAGGAAGCTCGAAAAGCTTCAGGCAAAGGACATCGCTGAAGAGGGGTTTCCCATGGTTGACGCGAAAGACAGGACAGATGTCATACTTCCGCTGCTCGAATCGCATCCTGCCGTCCTGGTCTCGGACAGGGGAAAGATTGTCGGCATAATCACTAAATCGGATTTGCTCGGCATGAAGTAGCGTTTTTAAAACACTTTAAAATAGTTTTCACATTATAAGCGGCGTCATTATGGTATGGAAGTTGTTTTCGCCAAAGCTGCAGGCCCTGATAAAGGAGCGCGGTTTCGACAGGCCGACCTCCATACAGAGCGAGGGCATACCGCCGATAATAAAGGGGAAGAACACGCTGCTCATAGCATCGACGGGCGTGGGCAAGACGGAAAGCGCTCTTCTCCCTGTATTCGACGAGTTCATACGCAACCGCGAAGGCCTGAAAGCGATATCGATACTTTACATCACGCCGCTCAAGTCGCTCAACCGCGACCTGCTGAAGCGCATCCTCTGGTGGAGCCAGAAGCTCGACTTCGAGGTGAGCGTGCGCCATGGCGACACGAGCCAGTACGAGCGCAGCATGCAGGCCGCCAATCCCAGCGACATGTTCATTACGACGCCCGAAACGCTGCAGGCGATGCTCGTCGGGTCGAGGATGCGCGAGCATCTGAAGAGCGTGCGCTGGATTGTCATCGACGAGATACACGAGCTGGTCGAGAACAAGCGGGGCGTCCAGCTCTCCGTTGCTCTTGAACGGTTGAAAGAGATAATCAAGGACAAGAATAAAATCCAGATGATAGGCCTGTCCGCGACAATCGGAACGCCCGAAGATGTCGCGGCCTTCCTTACCGCAGGCAAGCCCTGCGAGATAATCAACACGGTCGAGCACGGCAGGATGGACATACGCGTCGAGGCGCCGAGGCACGAGGCCCAGGACGACGGCATCGCGGAAAAGGTCCTGGTCGGGCCCGAGACCTCCGCGCGGCTCAGGAGGATTGCGGAGCTCATAGAAAAGAACCGCTCCGTCCTCACGTTCACCAACACGCGCGAGTTCTCCGAGGTCCTGTCATCGCGCCTGCGCATGATGAGGCCGTCGCTGCCGATAGAGACGCATCACTCGTCGCTTTCGAAAGACGTGCGCATCGATGCGGAAGAACGCTTCAAGCAGGAGAAGCTGAAGTCGCTGGTGTGCACGAGCTCGCTGGAGCTGGGCATAGACATAGGCTCCATAAACCTCGTGCTGCAATACATGTCGCCCAGGCAAGTTTCAAAATTGCTCCAGCGCGTGGGACGCTCAGGCCACAGGGTTTCTGAGGTCTCGAAAGGCATCGTCATCTCGACGGATTCGGACGACTGTTTTGAAGCGACTGCGATAGCGAAGCTCGGCACGGAAAGGAGGATAGAGCCAACCAGCGTTTATGGCAAGTCGCTCGACGTCCTCGGCCACCAGATAGTCGGCCTTGCGCTGGAGGAATACAATATCCCGCTCGAGAAAGCGTATGAAATAATCAGGCGCGCCTATCCATTCAGACATCTGACGAAGGAGGAATTTCTGGAGACGGCGAAAATGATGGAGAAGCTCGGCTACATCTGGGTCGGCTCGAAATTCGACGACTTCATGCCGCTTCGAAGGCGAAAGCCCGCATGGCTTTACTACTACCAGAACCTTTCCACCATCCCCGACGTCAAGAATTACAGGATTGTCGACATGGTCACCAACAAGGCGGTCGGCACGCTGGACGAGGAGTTCGTCGCTATCCATGGCCGCTCTGGCACGTCTTTCGTCGTCAAGGGCCAGGCGTGGAGAATCGTCGACGTGGGCGAAAAGGAAATCCTGGTCGAGCCCGAGGAGAACGCGTCGGCAGCGATACCCGCATGGGAGGGCGAGCTCATCCCCGTGCCATTCGAGGTCAGCCAGGCGGTCGGACGCCTGCGCAGGCAAATCGCGGCTCTGCTGAAAAAAGGGGCGGGCAAGGCAAAGGCAATTGAAAAAATAGCCGCGGAATACCCGGTCACGAGAGACGTCGCGGACAAGATGGTTAAGACCATGGAGAAGCAGCTCAAATACGGCTTCGTCCCAGACCACGAGAACATACTGGTCGAATATTTCGATGATTTCGTCGTGATACACGCGCCCTTCGGCTCGCTCGTGAACGAGACGCTCGGAAGGGTCCTGACGACCATGCTGACAAACAAGCTCGGCTCCGTGGGACTCGAAACCGATGCTTACAGGATAATAGTCAAGCTGCCGGGCCGCCAGCACCAGGACGTCCTTGAGATGTTCAGGGCAATCAATCCGGAAACCATGCAGGCCACGCTTGAGAACACGCTGCCGTCCAGCGAGCTTTTCGAATGGAGATTCATCCACGTCGCGCAGCGCTTCGGCATGATAAGCAGAGACGCGGATTTCGGCAAGACATACGTAAAGAAAATAATAGACGTTTATTTCAGGCAGCCGCCGTATCTCGAGGCGTTAAACGAGATATTCCAGGAGAAGCTCGACGTCGAAGGCGCGAAGAAGGCGCTGGCGGACATCAGGGCAGGAAAAATAAAGCTTGAATTTAGGCCTGGGCTTTCGCCGCTCGGGGAATACGGCCTCGAAAAACGCTATGAGATAATCGCCCCCGACAGGCCGGACACGGAGATTTTCAAGGCATTCGAGAAGCGCCTTCTCGACACGAAAATCGGCTTGGTGTGCGTGAACTGCGGAGAAATATTCTCCTCCTCGACGCTGAAAAACATTCCCGAAGAAATCCGCTGCAGGAAATGCGGCGCCATTCTTATCGGCTACGTGCCGCATCGCTACGTCAGCGAAGGGCAGAAGCTCATCAGGAAGCACATAAAGGGCGTAAAACTTGCAGACGAGGAAGAAAAGCATTATGGCATGATTAACGATTCCGCCGCTCTCGTCGTTGGTCACGGCAAGGACGCCACGCTGGCCTTGGCAGGCCGCGGCATCGGGCCGCAGACAGCGGCTAGGATACTGAGAAAGGGTTTCAAGGGCAAGGAGCTGCTCAACGAAATTCTGCAGGCGGAAAAACAGTTCGCAAAAACCAAGAAGTTCTGGAAGCGGTGAATAATTTTTCTGGTTTTTATCCGCCTTCCATCAAATCCTTCACGAATTTTTTGGCGTCGAAAAGTTCTATGTCTTTGTAATCCTGTCCGACGCCGATGTAAAGTATCGGTTTCTTTATGGCAAGGCAGGCGGACACCATCCCGCCGCCCTTCTCGTTGACGTCGACCTTGGTGAATATCATCGCGTCCACGCCCACGGCCTCGTCGAATTTCTTCGCCTGCTCGACAAGGTCATTCCCTGCCAGCGAGTCCATTACGAGGATTTTCAGGTCTGGCTTGTTGACTCTCACGACTTTTTTCAGCTCGTCCATTAAGTTCTGGTTTGCGTGCGAGCGGCCTGCGGTGTCAGCGAGCACGAAACTCGCTCCCTTCGCCTTCGCATGCTCCACCGCATCGTATACGACGGCGGCGGAATCCGCCCCGTATTTGTGTTTTATCACCTTAAGTCCGAGGCGGTTGCCGTGGACCTCAAGCTGCTCTATCGCCGCCGAACGCCAGGTATCGCCTGCGGCGAGCACGACTTCGAATTTCCTGTTCTTCAGATACTGGCCGAGCTTCGCTATGCTGGTGGTTTTTCCGCTGCCGTTGAAGCCGAGGAACACGATGCAAATCGGCCTTTTCTCTCCGGCGAGCTTTTCCAGGTCAAGGCTGCCCGGGTCGAAAATCTCTAGCAGGACATTTTCAAGCGAGGCGCGGACGTCTTTCTCTACATCTCCGCGTTTCAGCTGCCTCCCGACCAGCAGCCTTTTCATCTCCGTTTTGATGAAATCGATGGTCTCGAGCGTCATGTTGGCTTCCATCAGGCCGAGCTCCATCTCTTCAAAAAGAGAATCAATATCACCTTCAGAAATTTTCCTCTCGAAGACCCTGCCGGTCAGCCTGTCCATCAGGCCGGGTTTTTTCTCCACCGCTTTCTCTGCCGGCCTTTCAACTGCAGCCAGCTTCTCGACTATTCTCTCAGCGGGCTTTTCAGCCGGCCTTTCGACACGTCTTTCTACCGCTTCCATTTTCGGAGGTTCTGTTTTCTGTAGTTCTTTTTTCACTTCCGGTTTTACCGGTTTCGGCTTTTCATGAATTGGTCTGACTTCGAATTTTTTCTCTTCTATTTTTCTTTCCTCGATTTTCGCTGCCGATTTTTCTATCCTCTCTTCCGGGATTTTGGGAGGCTCCTCCTTGTTCCTGATTTTCTCGCTGAGCCTCTCCACCGATTCCGAGAGCTTTTTCTTCAGAAAGCCGAACATAATAACCCTTTTTGGTTCGCTGGTTTTTAACCTTTCCACTCGTCCTTCCTGACCTTCGGCTTTACGCCCGACAAATAGGCGGCCTTGGCTATGGCATGCGTGCCAGCGGGCGATGTTAAGAAGATGAATACTATGAGGAACAGCGCCTTCACGAAGATGAGCGAGGACAGGTTGCCGAGCATGACGCCGATGAGGATGAGGCACGTCCCGCCGACGTTGACGACGGTCTGCGCGTGCGAGCGGCTGTAGATGTCTGGGAAGCGGAGCAGGCCCAGCGAGCCGATTACGGAAAACACGCCGCCTGCAAGTATGAGGATTAGGCTTACCGTTTCGAGCATTCAGACGTCTCCTTTCTCGCTCCTCTGCATGAGATATTTGGAAATCGCGAGCGTGGACAAAAACGATATCATCGCGTAGACAAGCGCGACGTCCGCGAACATCTGGTTGTTGTAGTAGACGGCCAGCAGGACTATCGCGGCTATGACTATCGAGTTTATCGTATCGCTGGCGAGGACCCTGTCCGGTGCAGTCGGGCCTTTCACGACGCGAAGCACGCATATGAAAACCGAAACCACCAGCAGGGCTATCGCATATTCAAGCATATCGCATCATTCCCATATCTTCATCAGGAATTTGTCAAACACGCCGGCTATCTGCTTCTTGTCCTTGCCTAGGTTGAGCCAGTGCACGTAAAGCTTTCCCGGCTCCGTTTCCAGCGTTAACGTTCCGGGGGTCATGGTTATCGAGTTCGAGAGTGCGGTTATGCCCCAGCTGTGCCTGTGCGCGTGCGGCACCTCGACTATCGCGGGATTTATCCTGCCCGTTATGATCCTGTAGCTCACGTCCGCGACGCAGATGATTTCCTGGTAAACGTAATAGGGAACGTAGGCGAGCAGCCAGAGCAGGCTCTTTACATACCCCTTCTTCGCATCTCTGAGGAAGAAGTAGCCGAAGATTGCCGATATCCCGGCCGATATCACGCCGCCCACCAGCAGCTCGTCCGGCGCGGCGCCATTCAGCAGAAGCCAGAACGCCCACAACAGGATGAACAGCAGAATCGAGCCTTTCATATAATCATATTGTCCGGCCGCTAATTAAAATTTTGACCAATAATAAGAAAAAGAAATCAGCTAACCCTTTTTGTGCTCGTGATGCTCCGCGGCATGATCGTGTTTCGCTTCTGCATGCTCTGCCTTGTGTTCGTGGTGCTCGGCTTTATGCTCGGTCTTGTGTTCTTGAGGATGCTCTGCCTTGTGTTCATGGGTTTCTGCTTTATGTTCTTTGTGTGCATGTTCCGCTTTGTGCTCCTTCCCTGGTTCGTGATGGGCTTTCTTCCTTTCGCCTTTCTCCGCCGCGATTTTCTTCTTGGTTTCCTCGAATACCGCCGGCATCTCCTTCGGGTCGGCTTTCTCCCTCAGGCACGCGGAAAAGACTTTCTTGTATTTGTCCGGCTCATCAGCCTTCAGCTTTTCCGAGTATGCGGCGATGTGCTGCCCTGAAAACCTTTCCTGCGGGGGAAGGACGTCGTCTGAATGGGAAATGTCAAGCCCTCCGTCGACCGCGCCTTTCAGCGCAGAATAAAGCTGGCCTCCGTGGATTGCCTGGTAAAGGCCTATGTCGAGGATGGCGTTCGAAATCTTATGCTTTTTCGCGCGCTCCGCGCACAGGAATCCAGTAAGATAAGCGGCAGGAATGTTGCCGCAGTGGAACTTCCATCCGAATTCCCTGAGCTCTTTCGAGTCAGCGGTTACCACGACTTTGTCGCCCTTCGGTTCGTATACCACCACCTGGCATGTTATGTTGCTCAGCGATCTCCTGACGACGAGCCTCGGCTGCCTTGACTTGAGCAGTTTGAGGCGGAGCCTGTAATCCGTCCTGCCTTCCCTCTTCCTCCTGTGGGGCAAAACCCTGTTACTTCCTCTCATGCGCTTTCCCTGCCTTTAACTCCTTCGTCGCTTTCGTCTTGTCTTCTTTTATGAGCTCCTTGCTCTTGAGGTAGTAAAGCATGTGCTTCTTGTTTCTGAAGTTGCCGCCCTTTATCATGTAATACATCTTCCTGTAATCTTTCTTCCCGATCTTCCCCTCGTCCCTCAGCTCGCTGAGCATGCGTCTCAGCGCCCGCACGCGATCCATCCAGTGCTCCTTGCCCGTCTTCTTGGAGAACTTCCTGCCCTTCCAGCTGCCCTTGCCGATGCGCCTGCCTTTCTTTTTCTGGCTGCAGCGGTAGGCGGAGTATTTTTTGCACGTTCCTCTTTTGTTGACGGAGGTTATCGACCCCCTGACGATGAGCCTCCTGATGTCGTTCCTCGTGAGAGCTTCCTCTACGTCCTTCTCGTCGACAATTCTTACCCTGGACAAGCCGACCTTCATGACCTTCGCGGCCAGCTTTTTTTGCGAACTTACGTTCATAAGTATCATTCCACGGCGTTCACTCCGAGCCGAAGTCCTTGAGCGTGGGCTTGAACTCGTTGTTCTCGCTTATCTTCTTCCTGTTCTTCATTATTTCCCTCGCCAGAATCCAGCAGATGAGGGCGATGGATTTCTTCCCGTTGTTGTTGGACGGGATGACGATGTCGACGTCGCTCGCCTCGTTGAAGGTGTCGCACAGCGCGACGACGGGAACGCGCTTCTTCTTGGCCTCCTCCACCGCCTGCCTGTCTATGAGCGGGTCGATGACAAAAATGACATCCGGTTCGTAGAAATCCCTGTATGACGGGTTGGTGAGCATGCCCGGCGGAAAGCGTCCTGGGACGGCCTTGCCGCCCACGCTTTCGGTGAACTTCTTGACTGGCAGGATGCCGTTACCCTTCCTGGAAACGGCCATGACGTTTTCGAAGCCGGAAAGGAACTGCGCTGCCGTCTTTATCCTCTCGTCGACCTTCTGGATATTGAAAACGGCGAGACCGTCCTCCCTGATCTTGTAGATGAACTGCTTCATGAACTTCGTGCACGTCTTCATGCCTATGTGGACGCCGGAAGTCAGGTATTCGGTCCTGTCGACCAGCATCTGGCTCTGGCTGGCATGCTGCCCTGCGCCGGCTCCGGTGCCAGGCTCCTCTTTTTCGGTTTTTACTGTCATTTCATTTCACCGTTCATTCCACAGTTAGTCAATCGTTCGTCAATCAACCTATACTGAACCCATAACGCGATAATCCTAATATGTGTGAGGTATATTAATAAATATACGTTTTTTAAACCTTTTTGCCTATTCTGGAGTATGGACTTTGGCTTTGAGGCATCGGATTTCGACACGGAACTGGAAGACATGGAAGTCAGGAAAGTGGGCAAATTTGACAGGGTATGGTCTGGCGATGAAGGCGGATCCATAGTAAGGACGACGCTTATATGCAATATGCTTTATTATGGCGCGTTTGACGGGTACGTTTACGCTTTGGATATCGAAAATAGAGAACTTCTGTGGAGAACGAAGCTTGATGCAATAATCGATTCTTCCCCTGTCGGCTCAAAAGACTTTTTATATATCGGGGATAGGGAAGGAAATTTTTATTGTATAGCAGCTTCGAACGGGAGTATTGTTTGGAGATATAAGATGGCTGGCGCCACGGCAGGATACGCCGGAGTTAAAGGAAACATAGTCTGCACATCCTGCCGGGATTCTAACTTTTATGCATTTGAGGCAAAAACAGGGAAACTGCTGTGGAGGTTTAAGGCAGGCGGGGAGATGTGCTGCGCGCCGGGGTTTTACAAAAATACTGCGATATTCGGTTCCTTTGACGGTTATGCCTACTGCGTCAGTGAAAAAACAGGCAGGGAGCTCTGGCGCTTCAAAACAGGGGCTGAAATATTCGACCCGGTTCACCTCGAAGTTTACGGGAGCATCGTTTTCATCCCTTCTTTCGACAGCTACCTCTATGCCCTGAACGTTGAAACGGGCAAGGAAATCTGGAGATCAAAGTTAGGGGATTACGGTATAGCCATGTCCCCTACAGTTGTGGACGGAAGGATATACATCGGAGCAAGGGACGGGAACTTCTTCTGTCTTGATACAGAAGGTAAAGAGATATGGAGATTCCGCACTGGCGGGGTCGTCGAGTCAAAGGCCGTTGTGAGTGAAGAGAAAATATACTTCGGTTCAGAAGACGGCAATTTTTACTGCCTTGACCTTGAAGGCAACGAAATCTGGAGGTTCAAGGTTGACGGCCAGATATGGGACGAGGCAAAGCTTTACAAAGACACGCTCATTTTCGGGGCTGCTGACTGCAGAATTCATTATCTCGATATAAAAACTGGCCAGGAATTGTGGAACGTGCAGACCAGCACGCTGAGAAAAACCATATGGTCCGACCCTTACGGCATGTTCAGGTTGGAAATCAAAAAGGAAACGCACATAGAGGATTTGATCCACGAGGACAGATACAAGAAAAAGAAAGACGAAACGGTCTCGCTTTCGGATTATCGCATAGAAAGCGAATACACCAGCGAGTCGGATTATAAGCAGAAATCCGATTACAATGTTGATTTTGTCATATTTGAAGGAATTTTGGAGGTAGAAGATATATGGACTTCGGCTTCGACAGCTTTGAAAGCTCAGACTTCGAAATGGAGATAGAAGACTTCGAACTGGTCAAAACCAAGAAGATGGACAGGAACTTCATGATAGGCGAAGGCGGTAGCATAATGTCCACCCCGGTTGTCCACGAAGGGATGCTTTATTTCGGCAGCGCTGACAATTACGTTTACGCCGTCGACGCGAAAACAGGGAAGGAAGTCTGGAAATACAAGACCGGCGGGAAAATATTCTCGATCCCGGCGATTTCGGACGGCATGCTTTTCATCGGCAGCTATGACAAGAGCCTTTATGCCATAACGCTGGACGGCAAGGAGGCCTGGCGCTTCCAGACTGGAGGCGAGGTGGCATCGTCGCCTTGCGTTTACGGCGATTTGGTCCTGGCGGGCTCCAAAGACGGCTATCTTTATGCCGTGGACAGGAAAACGGGCAGGCGTGTATGGAGCTTCAGGACAGGCGACTGGGTGGTTTCAAGCCCTGTCGCGTGGAACAACAGGATATACATAGGCTCTTACGACGGGAATTTCTACTGCCTTTCGGCAAAGGGAAAGGAGCTCTGGAGATTCAGGATGGGTGCGGAAATGTGGGATCTCTGCCACAAGCCCTTTATCTCGGACGGCGTCGTTTATTTCGCTTCCATGGACGGCTACCTGTATGCTCTTGATGCCGGAACGGGCAAGGAAATCTGGAAAGCCAAGACAGCCAAATATGGCAACGCTGTCCAGCCGATAGTCTATGGCGATATTGTCCTCCAGCCTTCGAGGGACGCGATTCTCTACGCTTTCACAAGGGACGGGAAAGAGCTATGGAGGTTCAGGCTGGGAAGCCTGCCCGGCGGGCCTCTGGTTTACAATGATACGATATATATCGGGGACGAAACCGGCGCATTTTACGCCATCTCCCTTGAAGGCAAGGAGCTGTGGAGGTTCATGACAGGCGGCAAGGTTTTCGGAGGCCCTGCCGTGTGGAACAACAGGCTGTTTTTCGGCTCCTATGACTGCCGCCTGTATTCCCTTGACATGCATGGCAAGGAAATATGGAGTTTCGCGACGTCAAACCTTTCGATGGTCTCCCTCCCGCCGCCGCATGACGCTTTCGAGCTGAAAGTCAAGAAAAGCGCCGTCTCGGAGGACGCGGTTTCCGAGGACAAATACAGGAAAAAGAAAGGCGAAGAAAGCAGTCTCGCTTTCTGATTATCATGTCACATCAGAATACTCGACAACCAGCGACTACAAACAAAAGAGTAATTATGACACGAGCTTCGTGATATTTGAAAACGTTTTCGAGGTTGAAAATCTATGGATTTCGGATTCGAGGGCTTTGACGCCGAACTTGAAGATTTCGAAGTGAAAAGGATCAGGAAGTTCGACAGGGTTTTCAAGATAGGCGATGGAGGAAGCTTCGTTTTCACCATGATGCACGAAGGCGTGATATACGCGACCTGCGGTGATCATTACGTTTACGCCATAGATGCGAAAAGCGGAAAGGAAATCTGGAAGTTCCGCACGAATGACTGCAACTACGGCTCGCCTTCGACTGACGGAAAGCTTCTTTTCATCCCGTCGTATGACAATAACCTCTATGCGGTTGATATAAAAAATGGCAGAGAAATATGGCGTTTCAAAACCGGAGGCAAGCTTTTCAGCACCCCGGGCGTTGGCGCGAACATGGTGTTTTTCGGCTCAGAAGACGAGAACCTGTATGCTGTCGAAGCTGGGACGGGAAGGCTGCTCTGGCGCTTTAAAACTGGCGACTACGTCGGGTCCACAGTGACGTTCCATGATAACAGAGTGTTCTTCGGTTCCTGTGATCACAACATTTACTGCCTCGACGCGAAGAGTGGCAAAGAGGTATGGCGTTTCGTGACCGGAGACGATGTCCAGATTAACAAGGAAATGCTGATAAGAGAGGGCAAAATCTATTTTTCATGCCTCGACAACTATCTCTATTGCGCAGATGTCAAAACAGGCAAGGAGATATGGCGCTTCAGGACGGGCAAGTACGGCAACGTCACTTCGCCTTCGCTGTACAATAACAGGCTTTATCAACCGTGCAGGGACGGCATAGTTTACTGCCTTTCGCTTGAAGGCAAAGAGCTCTGGAGATTTCAGACAGGCGGCTTCATAGCCAGATGCCTCGTCCACGACGGAGTTGTCTATTTCGGATCTGAGGACAGTTATTTTTACGCAATAAGATCAAATGACGGCAAAGAGCTCTGGAGATTCAGGACAGGCGCAGAGACTTACGATGAAGCGAAAATATTCGACGACCTCGTGTGCTTCGGCAGCCGGGACTGCCATTACTATGCTCTCGATCGCGCAACTGGCGAAGAGGTATGGCGCTTCCAGAGCAGCAGCCAGCAGATATCATACGCAATGCCCATCCAGGACGAATACAACCTGGAGATTAAAAAAGCGATGCACATCGAGGACGCCATAACGGAAGAGAGATACAAGGGCAAGAAGACAGGCGAAACAGTCTCGCTTTCAAATTATCAGGTCGAGAGCGAATACGCGACAACCAGCGAGTACAAGCAGAAATCCGACTATGACACGAGTTTCGTAATTTTTGACGGCGCGGAATTCGAGCCGTTTATCGGTGATGATAAGCTTGATGGGCTGACGAGCGCCACCAAACCATTTTTTAAATAGCAGCCCCAATTTAGTTTTATGAATCCGAAAGGCATGCATTCCGAAAGCCCCCTGCAGCCGGCGCACCGCTCGAAGAGTCGGCCGAGGCTCATAAAACTGGCTTATGACCGCTCGTTCTATCTGGTGCTCAGGAATCCCGAATACCTGAAGATGGTCGAGACGCTTGTCGGAGGCCTGCTCAGGGAAGACGCCGGCGCAGGCGACGTGACGACTAACACGCTGCTTTCCGACGAGAAGATAAAGGCGGCTATAATCGCGAAAGACGACGGGATTCTCGCCGGCGGAGACGAATTCGCATGGCTCTGCGGCCAGAACGGCGTCGCAGTCAGCCGCATCAAAAACGACGGAGAGAAATTCAGGAAGGGCGACAAACTCTTCGAGCTCAATGGCCCGAAAAGGAGCGTGTTTCTGATAGAAAGGACAGGGCTCAACCTGCTCCAGCGCATGAGCGGCATAGCAACCGCGACCAGCAGGCTTGCCGGCAAGGTCAGGAGGGCGGGCCATGGTGTTGTGATAACAGGGACAAGAAAAACGCCCTGGGGCCTTCTGGACAAGAAGGCCATAACCCTCGGCTCAGGCTACTCGCACAGGCTCGGCCTGTTCGAATCGTTCCTGATAAAGGACAACCATATTGATTCGCTCAGGAAGCAGGGCGTGAAAAACCCCGTCGAGTTCGCGCTGGAAAAGGCATGGGAGCTTCGCAGGCGTTCGGTGTTCATAGAGATCGAGACGAGGAGCCGCAGCGAGGCGATGCGCGCGGCGAGGAAATTCAGGAAGCTGCAGGACAATGACAAAGAAATAAAGGCATGCATAATCATGCTGGACAACATGCCGCCGGCGGATGTAAGGAAAACCGTCCTTGAGCTCAGGAGAAGGAAGCTTTACGATTACGTTCTGCTCGAGGCTTCGGGCAACGTGGATGAGAAGAACGTGGTTGAATACGCGAAGGCGGGGGTGGACGCGTGCTCGCTCGGGGCGATAACGCACTCGACCAAAGCGCTCGACATCAGCCAGAAAATATTATGAATTCATGAAGCAGCTGCTCATTTCCGTTCTTTTTTCGCTTCTCTGACCTCTTCGTATTCTTCCGTTTCGTCTGCTTCGGAAGCTCCTGTTACTTCCTCCGCTTCTGAAGATGCAAGGGATGCGTGCTCATATCTCAGAGGCAGCTTTGCCATCTGCTTCTGGGAGATGTCCTGCCATAGTTCGAGGAGACGGTTGTGCTTGGGGATGTCGGGCCCTAGGTTGCCTATCTTTATCAAAGGCGCATCCCACGCGAGCGCGAGGTCCGCGAGCCAGTCGTCCTCAGTTTCGCCCGAGCGATGCGAGACGATGGGAACCATGCCATTCTTTTTCATAAGACGGACAACCTTGCTCACCTGGTAGAGCGTGCCGTACTGGTTCGGCTTGATTATCGCTGCGTTCGCCGACCGCGTTTGGATGCCCCTTGCAACCCTCTCGGCGTTCGTGCAGAAGAGGTCGTCGCCTATGATAAGCCGGCCGTGCAGCGTCTTGCCCAGCTCAGCGAAGCCGGCGAAGTCGTTTTCGTGCAGCGGGTCCTCCAGGTAATAGAGATCATAAACCTCCGCAGTGCGTATGAGCGCGTCAATCTGTTTGTCCGGTGTCAGCTTCTTCTTCAGCGCCTTGTAGACGTATTCCTTGCCGTTCCAGAACGACGAGGCAGCGAAATCGATGCCCAGCCTTGCGCCGAAATCTTCGGCTATGCTCGAGAGCAAGTCGAGCGTTTTCAAATCGTCGAGCTTCGAGGTCCACGCGTTCTCGATGTTCCTCGATATGAGCCATCCCCTTTTGTTCAGCTCCTCGCCGACGACTTTCCATATCTCGTAGTTCGTGTTTGCTGCTTCCGCCGGAGTCTTCGCCTTTACGGGGATTACCAGAAACTCCTGCCATGCCGTATTGCCGCCGTGCGAGCCGCCACCTATGAGGTTGCCGACAGGGAACGGGAAATGATAACGCTCTCTCGCCCCGCGCAGCCTCCACAGCTCGCCGTTCGTCGACGCCTTCGCTATCGCGATCGACAGGCCGAGGGCGAGCGAAATGCCTATGTTGGAATAGTTCTTCGAGTTGTCGGTCTGCTCGATTATTTCATCCGCCGTAACCCAGTCCGTTTCGTCGAGGCCGATGATGTTCTTCCTGACCTTGGGGAAGACTTCAGTTATCTGCCTCATGCCGAAATCTCTCGCTTCGTTTTTACCCTTCGAAGTCCCTGACGGAATGGTGGCGGAGAAGAAGCTGCTGTTGCCAGTCTGGATTTTGACCCTCAGGGCATGGTCGCCCTTGGAATTGTAGACAGAATAAATCCTGGCATCCTTTATCATAATCAATAATTTCACATCCAGAATAAAAAGGATTTTGAAACCTGGAAAGCATTTCAACAATTTAAAACTTTCTATGATTACTATCAAGCGTGAATAATGATGTTGAAGATTGATAGAAAAAACGGATATAGAGATAGAGTAGACCCATTTTTAATGTCGGCATTAGGCAATCTAGGATTAGAAATTGAAGTATGCAGTAATTGCTATTATGTGAGTGGATCTCCTCAAAAATTAGCTGATGCCAAGAATGTAGCAAAAGTGCTCGATTACTCGGTTACCCAACTCACGGATCCGTTTTCTCAATTGACCTAAACCCAATCAATCATAACATGCATGTGCTATAAAAAATAGCTTACGCGTTCTTGCCCTTTATGTCTATGGGTATCACGCCCGCGTTCCACTCGATTTTCGCGATCTCCTTGGGGTCCGTCATGCCCTTGGGTATCTTCATGAGAATGGGCGCCCCCTGCGCTATCTGGAGCGCGCGGGTCGATATTATCCTCGCCTTTTCGTATCTCGTGTACGTAAATCCTGCTATCATATCATCACCCTATATACCTTGTCGTTTCCTCTCCTTTCTGCCCCCTTTCCTCGCCGCTGCCCCTGGACATTTCCATGAGCGCGCGCTTCTGGAGCGTCTCGACCTTCTTGATGAAGCCTTCCATTTCCTTGACCTTCTTGTCTAGCTTCTTCATGTCTATCTTCAGGCCGAGTATCTTGGTAAGGACGCCGAGAACGCTTTCCGCCGCCTTCGGGTCCGTGACTATCGGGAAGCCTGTGGTCTGGCCGAGCAGGCATACGCCGTCCCTGTCCCTCTGCTTCCAGAGGCCGAGCAGCAGGCCTACCGCTCCCACGATATAGCCGACCTTTTCGCCCGCGTCGAAGTTTATGCCGTATTTCTTGTATTTTTCCATCATCTTCTCGTCCGTGACAGCGCCTATGACCTTTGCCGAGCCGTTCAGCTCGCCCGTGGCGAGGCCTCCTATGGTTATTATCTCGGTCACGCCGAGCTTTTCGACGAAGTCGAGTATCTTCTCCGAGACCTCGTAGTGGCCCTGCGGCGATAGCGACTGACAGTCGCCCAGGAGGATGATCAGGTCTCTCTGGCCTTTGCCTTTCGCTTTATAATAAAAGAACTCGTTCTTGAGCAGGTGTATCTTGTATTTCTTGTGAAGCATGACGAAAGGGAAGAACCATTCGGAATAGAGCTCCGCGAACTTCTTCGCCTTCATTTCCTCGGCCAGGTAGCCGGCCGCGACGCGTCCTATGTTGCCAACGCCGGGAAGGCCTTCTATCATGATGGCATTCCTGAGCTTCGGTATCTTCTGGATAACCTTTATCGTGGTCATAAAATCACCCGCGCGCAGACAGCATGACACAATGAGAGATGAGCGCAATAAATTATTTGAACTATCTGCTATTTATATATAAATGCTTTAAAAGGTTAAAATACGCCGAGCACACCAAAACACGGCATAATACAATTACCTTGCCCCGGTAGTCTAGACCGGTCAATTCCCGAACAGGATTCGGGAAGCCGTGAGGATATCGGACTCTCGATCCGATGACCCGGGTTCAAATGACCGACAGCACTTCAAAATGAGTTTTGCCTGCGCATGCAGGCTTTCGGTCTGAACATCCCGGCCGGGGCATTCCATAAATATATTTAAATACCCGTCCCAATACAATATCAATATTCTGGGTGCACGGATTTCTTTGTTGCGTATATGCATGCAAGATTGGAATGCGCAAAATGCGCATAAGTGATGTGTGATAATAATGACAGAAAGAAAGCTTGAGAATCTGAAAACGGGGACGACGACGCTCGGCATTTTGGGCAAGGACTTCGTCGTGCTGGCAGCCGAGAGGAAAGCCACGATGGGCTACCTTGTCGCCAGCAAGCACACGAAGAAGATAATGAAGCTCGAGGAGCATGCCGCGATGACGATCGCGGGCAGCGTCGGCGACGCGCAGGCGCTCGAGAGATACGTAAAGGCGGAGATACAGCTCTACCAGCTCGAGGAGTCGAAGCGCATGTCGATAAAGGCGATGGCCACGCTTGTAGCGAACATCCTTTACGCTAGGAGCTATTACCCTTATTATGTCCAGCTGCTGATAGGCGGCTACGACGGGAAGCCGCGCCTGTATTCGTTCGACCCTTCCGGCTCGGTAATCGAGGAGAAAGAGTATTTCTCTACCGGTTCCGGTTCGGTCATGGCGCTCGGCGTTCTCGAGGACAAGTTCAAGGATGGCATGGACCTCGAGAGCGTGAAAAGGCTTGCCGCCCGCGCGATAAAGGCCGCGATAGAGAGGGACATAGCATCCGGCGGCTCGGGCATAGACATGTTCGTCATTTCATCCAGAGGCATGACGGAAATATCGGATGACGAGGTAAAGAACCTTGCGAAATAAGCCCGGACCAAAACAAGTGATATCAGATTATTTTGATGGCTGAATGCCAATTCAAATTTTGAATCGTGAGTTTTATGAGCGACATTCTGAAGGAACTGCAGAAGACGCTGCCCAGGGACGCGCAGATAACGGAAGTGAAGTTCGAGGGGCCGGAAATTGTGCTGTACACCAAGAACCCCGAATTCTTCCGCGACCATGACCGCGTCGTCAGGGAGATGGTCTCGAACCTCAAGAAAAGGATAGAGGTGAGGCCGGATCTTTCGATAACGATGGATATGGAGAAGACCAAGAAGAAGATAAGGGAGCTCGTGCCCGAGGAGGCCGGAATACGCGAAATATACTTCGAGCCCGAGCTGGGCAAGGTCGTGATTGAGTCGCAGAAACCGGGGATGGTCATAGGCAAGGGCGGCGAGACCTACAGGAAGATAAAGAGCGAGACGCTGTGGCTTCCGAAAATCGAAAGAGCGCCGGCGATAGAAAGCGCTATCGTGCGCGCCGTGCGCAATCTGCTTCACACTGAAATCGACTACCGCAAGAAGTTCCTCAACTCGATAGGCCAGAAGATAAACGCGCCTAAGAAGGAGATATCAGACAGATGGGTCAGGCTGGCCTGCCTGGGCGGCTTCCGCGAGGTCGGAAGATCGTCGATGCTTGTCGAAACCCCGGAGTCGAACGTCCTGCTGGACTGCGGAGTCAATGTGGCTTCAGACAACTTCCCGTATTTCGGCGTCCCGGAATTCAACATAGAGAAGCTCGACGCGGTCGTGATTTCGCATCCGCATCTGGACCACTGCGGCTACGCGCCCTGGCTTTACGAGAACGGCTATACCGGACCATTATATTGCACCGCGCCCACCAGGGATTTGATGGTCCTGCTGTGCCTCGATTACGTGGACATAGCCCACAGGGAGGGCAAGCAGGTTCCCTACACCAAGAAATCGGTCGAGAAGGCCGTGAAGCACACCATCGCACTTGAATACGGAGAGGTCTCGGACATGACGACCGATATTCGTCTTACGCTCCAGCCTGCAGGCCACCTGCTCGGTTCTGCGCTGGTCCACCTGCACGTGGGCGAGGGCTTGCACAACATCCTTTACACGGGCGACCTGCTTTTCGGGCCTTCGATGCTTTTCGAGCCGGCCTACACCAACTTCGCAAGGGTCGAGACCCTCATAATCGAGTCGACTTATGGCGGAGCGAGCGATCTGAAACCGCCGAGAAAAGATGCGGAAGACAAGCTCATGCGCGTGGTAAGGGAGACGATGGAGCGCGGAGGCAAGGTTTTAATCCCGTCGTTCGCCGTCGGCCGCGCTCAGGAGATAATGTGCATCCTGGCCGCGAACAATTTCAATTATCCCGTCTACATGGACGGCATGCTGTGGGACGCGACGGCAATCCATACGGCGTATCCCGAATACCTTTCCCGCTATCTTCAGCGCCAGATTTTCCACCAGGGCAGCAACCCGTTCATCGCGGACATGTTCAAGAGGGTCAATATCGCGAAGGAAAGGGCCGAGGTCATCGGCTCCAGCGAGCCCGCGGTCGTGGTCGCGACGTCGGGCATGCTCGTCGGCGGGCCGGCGCTGGAATATCTCAAGGCCTTCGCTGCCGATAAAAAGAACACGCTGCTTTTCGTCGGCTACCAGGCCGAGGGCTCGCCTGGCCGCAGGATACAGAAGGGCTGGAGGGAAGTTCCCATCGCGACCGAGGGCGGTAAGACGAGGACCATAACCATGGAGATGAACGTCGACACCATCGAAGGGCTGTCAGGCCACTCGGACAGGAAGCAGCTCACGAGCTTCGTCCACCGCCTTTCGAGCAGGCCGGACAGGATAATCTGCAACCACGGCGACGGCTACTCGACCATGGAGCTGGCGCGCGACCTGCACAAGTTCAACAAGGTCGAAACGCTCGCTCCCAAGGACCTGGAAGTAATCAGGCTGAAGTAAAACTTATTTCGTGGCCCTTTGTGTTCGGTGTCATCAACCAATTTGATTATTTGAGCCAGTAGGGTTTCTTGATTGACGAGAAAGTGTGGACCGCCGCTTCTATGCCTCTCGCGCATGCGACGGCTATCACCTTGACTTCGCCGTTCACGTCACCCGCCGCGAATACTCCTGGTATGGAAGTTTCGTAATTGTGCGAGGTTTTTATGCTTCCATTCTCATGCTGGGCGATGCCGTTGTCCTGCAGGAACTTGTTGACCGTGGAGAAGCCTATCGCGGAAAAGATGGCGTCAGCTTCGACTTCAGCGATTTTTTTCGACTTTGTGTTCATGATATTGGCCTTGCTGACTTTCTGCGGGCCGGCGATGCCTGTCAGTTCGGAATTGTAGTGTATGGTTATGCCCTTCTCTGCCGCCTCGTTTACCGATTTGTCCTTCGCTCTCGCATATTCGTGCTTGACAATGATACTGACGTTGCCTGCGACCTCCTTCAGCTGCAGCGCAATGTCGAACGCGCTGTCCCCTCCGCCCACGACAATGACCTTTTTTCCCCTGAACTGCTCCAGCCTGCCGATCTTGTAGAAAACCCCCTCGCCCTTGTAGGTGGAGAGGATGGACAGCCTGTTGGGGACATTGAGGAGGCCGGTGCATATGATGATGCGCTTAGTCTGGTAAACCGCGTTGTTTGTCCTGAGCTCAAGGCGGCCTTCCTTCCTCTTGATTTTAAGCGCTTCCTCGTTGCAGTGGATTTCGGCGCCTGCATTGATCGCCTGCATTTCCAGAAGGCGCGCGAACTCCCTGCCCAGAACACCGACAGGAAAGCCGGGATGGTCTTTGATGATCTTGTCCGGGTAGAAAATCAGCGGCTGTCCCCCCGGTTTTTCGTACTGCTCGATCAGGAGGGTCTTCAGGCCGCGGTTGGCAGTGTTCGTCGCGGCCGTGAGGCCGGCCGGGCCGCCGCCTATTATCACGATGTCGTACATACTCTAACACTCACGCTAAAAATATTATAGAAAATCAAAAAGGAACTGGGAATTCCTTACTTCAGGACCCTTGCGTGCTCGGGCGCGAGGATCAGCCAGTCCTGCTCGACGCCGATTATCTCGCCGTTCTGCGCCAGAACCGTCTTCTTCAGTTTTTCGACCGCCCTCTTCAGCTCGCCCAGATCCTTTTCCTTCAGCGCCTTTATCTTCAGGAAAACCAGCGAACCCTCTCTCACCGCTTTCAGGACCCTGTCCGTGTCGGCGAAATCGTCAAGCTTCTCTATCGATATCCCAATCCTGCCGGGTACCCTCGACTCGGAAACCCCGACCTCGACGAATTCCTCTTTGGGCACGTCGTCGTTCTGCATGTCCCTGACTATTGTCTTTCTGAGTCTGTCCAGCACCATATCAACCCCTCCCGCGATTAAAAGCATTTAGCAGTCGCTAAAATATAATGGACAATAAGACTTAAAAAGTTTATTCGGCGTAAGCGGGATTTTGAGTCGGCAGAAAATCAATTGTATTCGGAAAACGTGCGAAGTGCGATGGTAGGAATATCCTCTGTCCGCTTACCGCTTAGCAAGCTTAAATATGCATAGATTAATTATTAACCGGTGGTTATTATCTCTGCTGAATGTTTAGAGAAGAATGAAGTTGTTGCTCTTGGAGATCAGAAATTCGTTTATTTTAAGGATCCGATTGATGTCTGGACTCCCCGCGGCTATCGCAAGTCTCCGCGCTATTTGTGCGTTGACAAGATGCCAGAAAAAAGCCTGCAAAAGCATATAGACTTGGCAAAAGCGATGAACCCCAAGCAGAGGATTATCACGTCGGGTGAGTGGCATCAGATGGACTGGATAATGCAACGAACAAATCCAGATCTTGAGGAGGACATGGTGACGAGCCCTTATGAAAGAACGTCCACAATTCTCGATTATGTCCATGGGAAGAGAATCGAAAAGAAATCAGGGCTTGCATACTTCGATGGTTTACTGATGCAAAATCCAGAAACGGATGATAAAGCTAGTTTTATTTTTGATGAAAAAAGAATAATGAAGGCTAAGGATACCTGGGAAATGGCGTTGCCCTTAATCGGCAATAATCCGACAAACATGCACAGGGTATTTAACAGATTTATCGATACCATATATGGCATGAAACGGGCAAGAAACCGACTCTGGCCTGATACATCATACATATATTTACCTGATAATCCTCGTGAATTTATTAACATAATTCGCGGCAATTTCGGATGGCGTAATCTCGACATGGCGCGCGCCTGTGTAACAGGAAATTGGGGACCAAATGATGATAATGCTTATGCTGCCTCTCGGGTCGTATTGGAAGAATAAAGGCGTATTCCTTAAATATAAGCTCCAGATCTCCGTGATCATCATTTGCGTTTTCTACTCTGGATTATAAACTTTACTAATTGGAGCTAATTTGCTAGAACATTTCCGATTTTATTTGCTCAGTTCCTCGAGCTTCGAGACCACGTCCCATATCTTCGTCCTCGCGTAGAGCGAGATGTTCGGGTCATTCGACGCGTCGTCAAGCATGCTTATCACGGTCGAGATTTTGACGCCGTCGCTTTCCTGCTCCACCCTTATCTCCTTTATCGAATCCTCTATGGTGGCCTTGATGTTCCTCGGGACGCCGCGGTCCTTGATTATCTCTTCCAGCAATTCGATGGCCCTGTCTATCTTGCCCATGATTCGCACCGTCTCACTCTTCAGAAGCCTTCGCCTTCGGCACTTTTATGAGCCTGGTCCTCAGCTCTTCAAGCCTTTCCTTCACGCGCGCCTCCTGCTTCTCCAGCGTCTTGGCGCGCAGGCTGATCATGTTCTCCTTCTCTTCCAGGTCCTTTTTCACGTCTGCGGTGTCGGTCTTTATCAGTATCGTGCCGGAGAGCCTGAAGACGCTTTTCTCCTTCGTCTTCTTCATCTCGTCGAGCGCCCTCTTTATCTCGCTGAGCTCGATGGCCAGCGCGGTCTTCTGCGTGACGATGTTCTGCATCTGCTGGCTGTAAAGCTGCGCCTGGCCGAGAAGCTGCCCTGATTCTTCCTTTTCCATCCCCATCACCTTGCCATGACCTTTTTCGCGACAGAAGGCCTCTTCTTCTCGAGTATCCTGTAGCCGCAGTAGGGGCATATTATCTTCTTCGCCTTCTGCAGGTCGATTTCCACCGGCTTGCCGCAGTTGAGGCACTTGTAGCCGTAATCCTTGACTTTGTCAACCATGTGACCAACCTCGTTATGTAATCCGAATCAGCCTGACGCTTACACTCCAGGCTCGTAGGCACGACCGGCGAACTTCAGGCCGCATCTCTTGCAGAACCATATGCCGGGCGATAACCTTTTCATCCCCGGTTTCAGGCAGCGCGGGCAGGTCTGCTTCTTCTTCTGCACTCTCTCGATTTTAATCAGCCTGTCCTTTATGCCCTTGCCGTATCTTACTCCGAACCTTCCGCTCGAGCCGACTTTTTTAGTCCTTCCCATATCATCACTCGCTTGCAGCGTCGCGCTGTCCAAAGCTGATTTTGATTCTTTCTGTTCTTATGTTTATAAGCTTTTCTTGATGAGCTCGCGTATCTCCTTGCCCTTGTGAATCGAAAGTTCCGCGGCCTCCTCTAGCATCTCAAGCGATACCAGGCCTACGCTTCCCTTCTGTATCGCGCAGATGTTGCCCTGCGAAGTCGTCGTCACGGTTATCCTGCCTTCGGCGGCTTCTTCTTCGTCGAGCCCGGGGTCAAGGATTAGCTTGTTGTTGAAGACGACGCAGGTCACCGGGACGGGCGTGTCCCTGAGCGGGACAGGTTCGTCCGTCTTTTCGTAGACGACCTTGTCCTCCTCGAACTTGGGCATCCTGGCAGCCATGAGGGCTGCAATCGCAGCTATGCCTGCCGCGTCTATGAGGTTCCCGTCGTGGCTGAGCGGCTGGATGTCTACCATGACCATCCAGACCTTTTCGCCCTCCTTTATGCACAGCTTCTCGACGTCTATGCATTTCGATTCTCGTATGCCTCGGTCGACAATCCTTGCCAGTTCGATGGCGCTCTCCCTCGGCGGGCCCAGCTCGAATTCCGGCGACGCGACGGGCGAGAATTCCGCGTTCACCATCAGCACGCCTTCGTTGGGCGTGTCGGGGAAAGGCTCGCCGGCATTGAGCTTCACTCCCGCGATGACTTCAGTGTCGCCGATCTTGACGCGGGCGGAGCCCTCGGCCTGCTCGATGGGGTTTATTTCTATCTCAATCTTCCTGTAATCGTGCAGTTTTCTGCCGTCCAGCCGCATGCCCTTCAAGACGTGGCTGATTATGTATTTTGACTGGAAGCTCATTCTAATCCCTCCTTTGACCATTTTTCAAGCAACGCTTTTCGTTGATGTTCGTAAAGCGTTTCGCATCCCTTCACGGCCATCTTTATCACGTTCTTCATGTCCTCCTTGGAAATGTGGCCGTCCATCTGTATCAGGGTGAATTTCTTCTCGCGCGGGAGATAAGCGATGGGCAGGTCGCAGTCAGTCAGCTCTTCCTCTTCCCCGTTCAGGTCGAGGACGTAATGCCCTTCTATCTTCCCTGCCGCTATCGAAGTCACTAGGTCGCGCATTTGTATGCCCGCATCCGCCAAAGCGAGGCTCGCGGCGTTTATGCCCGCGGTTCTCGTGCCTGCATTGGCCTGCAGGATAACGATGTATACGTCTATCGTTGTCCTCGGGAAGTCCTTCAGGAACAGCGCGGGCTCCAACGCTTCCCTCGTGACTTTCGAGATTTCGGTGCTCCTTCTCGACGGCCCGGGTCGGACGCGTTCTTTCGTCGAGAATGGTGCCATGGTGTAATTGCACTGCAGTATCGCCCTATCGGATTCCTGCATGTGGCGCGGGTTCAGCTCGCGCGGGCCGTATGCCGCCGCGAGCGCGACTGTCTTGCCTATGCTGACCAGCGCAGAGCCGTCCGCGTGCTTGAGCACGCCGACCTTCATCTTCACCGGCCTCATCTCGTCCACTTTTCTTCCGTCGTTTCTTTGCATAATCATCTCCTCCTATTTGCCCTCTGCCAGGAGCTTGCCGATGTGGTCGGTCAGGCCGGACATCTGCGAGTTCCTCTCTATTTCCATCACGGCCCTCGCGGCAAGGTTCTCCCTCTCGCCCTGTATCCATATGACCCCGTTCTGGCCCACGGAAATCCTGCAGCCGGTCTTGTCCTTTATCATGTTTATCATAGAGCCCTGCTTGCCGATTACCCTGGGAACCTTGACGGGCGAGATGCTCACTATCCTGCCGTTTTCAAACTTCCTGGTGCTCGGGTCTTTCATCGAGATCTTGACATCCTTCATGGGCGTGACGTCAAGCACCATCGCGTATATGACGTCGCCTATGCCGTATATCTTGGTAAGGTCAGTCCTCGCCGGGTCAAGGAATCCTCTGACTCCCGCCAGCGGCAGGAAGGCCTTGTAGGGCGAATTGATGTCAATTATCCAGCCGGAATACTGGACTTCCTTCACGGTGCCTATCACCATGTCCTCCGGCTCAGGCATGTATTTGCCCGACAGGGCAACGACGTCAATCACGCGTCCCCTGTAATACACGACTCCGAGCCTTTTCGAGTATATCGAGTCGCCGTCGCGGTAGCAGTTCCTTCCCGGAAGATAATCCATCGATTCGACGATCCTGTCTCCGGGCAGGACGACTTTCTTCTCGTTCTGCAGCTCGTGCATGTGTTCTTCACCGTGTTCTTCCACATGTTCTTTTCTTTCAGGCATTGCCTTTTCGGCCATGGTTTCGTCCTTTGTCAGCTGCCTGGTCTCAATTTCCTCCCTTTTGATTTCCTTTACTCCAACCTCTTGTTTCTCTAGTCCTTTCCATTTCCCTTTCCAACTTGTCTTCTTTTGGCTTTTCCATATTTTATCACCGTAAATCTATATCTTATGCTCCTTAACGATTTTAACATCAACCTTGCCCGCGGTGAGCTTGTTCAGCTTCTCGTAGATGTCGGCCTGTATGCCCGCGGGTATTTCTATGATGGCTATCCACGCCGTCGAAGTCCATTCCTCCTTCTTCACCTCGGTTATCTCGCGGACGATGGCGTTCGCTTTCCCTGCGAACTCGATGGGCACGCGTATCGCGACCTCGATCCTCTCCAGCGATATGGGCAGGATTTCCTGTATCTTGTCCAGCACCAGTTTCAGCTGCTCCTTCGCGGGCTTGAACGGGTCGATCGCCACCCTGCGCCTCCGCCATCGCGTTGAGTATCCTCGACACCGGGTGGGGCATCTTCGTCCTCGGGTCCATGCCCTGGCGGGCGATGGTAGTCGCTATCTCCTTTTTCTTGTCCTCGATCATCCTGTGCCTCTGCTCCGTCGTGAGCTGCACGTCGCCATCCTTCAGTATCTTCCTCGCGACTTCCCAGAGGTTCGTAGTTCCGAAAGCCTTGTAGAGCTCTTCGGATGAATGCCGGTCGCCTTTGCGCGAGTCCTTGAATATCTCGGACACCGCAAGTATGGTGTCTATATCAATCTCCTTCCCCCTCCTGAAATCGAGCGCCTTGTCGGGGTCGACCAGTATCTCGAAGGTCATGCCCGCTCTGGTTATGCGCGCTATGACTGCATCTTCAACAGAAACCATAGAAACACCTTTGCGAGTGCAAACTACCAGAAATCCGCTTTTCCTGTGCGAAAATTTACCGCCCTAGCTCAGAGTTTGTCGACTTCGGCCGCAGAGACTTTCTTGACGCCTTTCTCGGTTATCACCGAGAGCTCTATGTTGTCCTTCGTGACGCCTTTTTCCCCTGCCTTGAGCGCCTTGATAAGGAGCTTGAGCCCGTCCTTGACTGCCATGTTCGGCTTGAAGTCAGAACTCAGAACCTTCTTTGCCTTTTCGGCGCCCCTGCCTATTGCCTGCGCGTTCCACTGGAGCATCGTTCCCGACGGGTCAGTCTCGTAAAGGTTCGGGCCGTCGCTGTCAACGCCTCCGACAAGCAGCCCTATGCCAAAAGGTCTTAGGCCAGCGTATTGTGTTGCCATGTGCTTGTGGTTCGCCAGATGCTTTGCAGTCGTGTGAACCGATACGGGCTCGCCATACGTTATCTTGTGTATCTGTGCCTTAACCCTGGCAATGTCGACAAGGTATCTCGCATCCGCAAGGATGCCCGAGCCCACTATGCCTATGTGGTCATCTATCACAAATATCTTCTTGAAGCTGTCGCTGACGCTCAGCGGGGCCGATGATTTGGTTGCCCCGATTATGACGCCGCTGCTCACGACCAGGCCTGCTGCCGTGCTTCCTCTCTTCACGGCCTGCCTTGCATATTCCACCTGGAGCAAGCGACCGTCCGGCGAAAAGACGACTATCGTCCTGTCATACGCCATGTAATTAGGCGGTGTAGGTTGCATTCGAAACCTCCTATATTAAATATGATAAACCCAAAAACCCTTTTTGGACCTTTTGGATTATTCAATTATTTTAACTTTTATATATAAATAGCTTGTTTATAAATCTTGGGCGCATTTTAATTATATAATCAGGCATTTCGGCAAATGCGGTAAAGAGGGGTGTTGTTCATGAAAAGGGTTCTTGTTCCTTTGGCAGAGGGCTTCGACGAGATAGAAGCGATGACGGTCATCGATGTGCTGAGAAGGGCGGGGCTTGACGTCGTCGTAGCAGGCCTACCCGGGACCATGATAAAGGGAAGGTCCGGGGTAAAGATAATGACGGACACGAGGATAGACGAGGTCGACCACAAGGAGTTCGACTGTCTCGTGCTTCCGGGAGGCAACCCAGGCTACATAAACCTGGGCAAGTCGAAGAAGGTCGCCGAGATAATAAACGACTTCGACAACCAGAAGAAGCCCATAGCAGCGATATGCGGGGCGCCTTCGATACTCGCGAAGCATGGCGTCCTTGACGACAGGAGAGCGACCATTTATCCCGGCATGGAGAGGGAAATCCCGCGCCCGAGGAACGCGAACGTCGTTACGGACGGCCACATCATAACCTCGCAGGGGCCGGGCACGGCAATGGAGTTCGCGCTGGAAATAGTCAAGATGCTGTCAGGCAACAGCAAGGTCCAAGAGGTCAAAAGGGACTTGGTCTGCCGGTGAGCAGTTTCCGTGAATAAGCGGGAACTGCATTGGCTTCACACAACCGCCTGGCTTTAACTTTTTATTCCAAACTTCAACACAGTAGATTATACTAGCATGCTAACATGTTGACGCAGTCCGCGACTGCGTCTTTCCAAGGAACGGGTCCGTAGCTCAACCGGATAAGCCCTTTTCCGCTGATGCGCAAAAGCGCTTGCGGAAAAACGGGACTGCGGAAAGAGCGCTCGGCTTCGGCTGCTTGCAGAAGAAACCGAGAGGTTGGGGGTTCGAATCCCCTCGGGCTCATAAAATAAAGTCAAAAATTATCAAAATTTTACGTTTCCTCCTTATGTATCGGATAGATAGATTTTTAAGCTATCCGATACAATATCTATCAGTGATGTCATGATAATGGACAAGGACATATACGAGAGAATATCAAGGAAGAAGAAAGAGCTTGACGCCTTGAGGCCGCTGCCTAAAAGCGTCCTCGAGCGGCTAAGAAAGCAGTTCGCTATAGAACTGGCTTACAATTCGAACGCCATCGAGGGCAACACGCTCACGCTCAGGGAAACCAGGCTCGTGATAGAGGAAGGCATAACGATAAGCGGCAAGCCCTTGAGGGAGCATTTCGAGGCCATAAACCACCAGAAGGCGTTTGATTTTCTAGAGGATTTGGTGAAAACCAAACCCCCCATAACAGAGCATGTCATAAAGAATATCCATAAAATAATAACAACAGGAATAGATGACGAATATGCCGGAAGATACAGGGACGTGAATGTCAGGATTCTCGGAGCAATAAAGAGTCCGCCGAGATTTGAAAAAGTTCCCGAGAAGATGAAAGAATTTGTCAAATGTATTGCCAGAAACCCGGATAAGCTTAACGTGATAGAGTTGTCTGCGACTATCCATTACGGGCTCGTCGAAATACATCCCTTCACGGACGGGAACGGCAGGTGCGCGAGACTTCTCATGAATATGTTCCTCATGCGACATGGGTATCCTGTTACGATGGTCCTCAAGGTCGACAGGAAAAAATATTACGACTGTCTCAAAGAAGCCGACAAAGGGAACCTAAAACCGTTCACCAACTTCATAGGCAGAAATGCGGAAAGAAGTTTTGATCTCTATCTTGACACCTTCAAGAAAGGTGCGGAATACATTAGTCTGTCTGAAGCATCGAAAGGTTCTCCTTACTCACAGGAATATCTGAGTTTGCTTGCAAGGAAAGGCAAGATCGAAGCGGTAAAACTTGGCAGAAACTGGTTCATTAAGAAAGAAGCGATAAAAAGATACATTACATCAAAAAAGAAATAGGCCGAAACATGCAATACAAAAAATCAGGGAATGCGTATGTCATACTTCTGGAGAAAGGCGACAAAATAATAGATTCGCTGGTTCGCTTCTGCGAGAAGGAAAAAATAAAAGCCGGCTCGCTTTCCGGCATCGGCGGCGTGGCTAGAGCGGAACTCGCGTATTACGCCATCAAGGACAAAAGATATCATTCGCGAGTTTTTGACAGGCCGCCTTACGAAGTCGTCAGCCTCTCGGGGAACGTGTCGCTCGCCGAGGGGAAGATACGGATACACGCGCACATGGTCATTTCGGATTCTGAGTTCCGCGTTTTTGGAGGGCATTTGAATGAAGCAAAAGTCTTCCCTATGTGCGAGATCGTCTTCAGACCGCTGAAAGCAGAACTGAAAAGAAAAAAGGATGAAGAAACCGGTCTGATGTTTCTGGACATATGATTGCGCTTGGCGCTTAAATCCCCGGCGGTCTTTCGCCTAGCGTCACGCTGAGCTTCATGAAGCCGCCGTCCCTGTAGATTTCGACTTCGACCGTGTCGCCGGGACTGTATTTCAGCAGGACGTTGAACAGGCCGGAGTTGTCCTCTATCTTATGCCCGCCTATCGAGACGATTATGTCGCCGAGGACGAAATCCTGCTTGCCCGGCCTTGATACGGTTTCACGGAGACCGGCCTCCTTTGCAGGGCTGAAATCGGCAAAATCGACGATTATGACGCCATAATCGACCCCGAGGTCCCAGGCCTTCACCATTTCGCTCGTCACATCGGAACTGGTTATGCCGAGCCACGGTCTCCTGACCTTGCCGCTCTCTATTATTTCGGTGTATACTTTCTTGACCGTGTTTATCGGGATGGCGAAGCCAATCCCTTCAGAGCCGCCGGACTGCGAAATTATCGCCGTGTTTATGCCTATGACCTTGCCGTCGAGGTTTATCAGCGGGCCGCCCGAGTTGCCGGGGTTGACGGCTGCGTCGGTCTGTATGACCTTCTCTATGACGAACCCCCCTTCGGATTCGAGCGTCCTGTTCAGCGCGGAAACAATGCCAAGCGTTATCGTGTTCTGGAGGCGGAACGGACTGCCTATCGCGACCACGAATTCGCCCTCGCTCACGCCGTCCGAATCGCCTATCTCGACGGGGTTGAGCTTCTGCCCGAACTTAGGCGTTATCTTTATGACGGCCACGTCGTTGAGCGGGTCGGCGCCTCTCAGCGTCGCCTCGAACTCATCGCCGCTCGAGAACACGACCGTTATCTTCGTCGCATCCGCCACAACATGATCATTCGTGACGATGTAGCCATCTTCAGAGACGACGAAGCCAGAGCCCGATGCCTCAGACTGCGTGACGCCGAAAGCGGTCTGCACCTGCTTCAGCGTGTCAACGTAAACGACGGATTCCTTGTTGTCCTTCAGCAGGTCCACTATCCTGTCCTCCAGCTGGACGCTGCCGTTCATGTAAATTTTTTCAAGCGTCGTCCCGTTCACGGCTGCCCCAGAGAACAGGCCGGGCGCGACTATAAAAATGGTTATGCCTGAGCCTATTATGCCGCCCATCACGCATGCCAGCAGGAGATAAAAGAAGGTTACAGGCCTGCCGCGCGTTTTTCCCGATTTCATAGAATGTATATAATGGCCGAAAATTTTAAAAGGCTTTCAGGCCTTCCCCGCACGAAGGTGTTTTTTAAGCTGGCTGAACGCCTTCATCCTGTGGGAGATGCGGTTCTTCTCGGCAAGCGTCATCTCGGCGAACGTCTTGCTGCGGCCTTCGGGAATGAATATCCTGTCCCAGTCGAACCTGTCCGCTCCCCGCGGCTCGCGGGCGATGCTGCCCTTTATGCTGCCTGAAAATGTTCTCATATTTTTGCCGTCGTAATATGCCACATACGCCTCCGCCTTCGCCGACCTGTCCTTGCCGATGAATCTGCAAATCCCTTCGATGCCCATGGTTTTTACGGCCCATGATATCAGCGCGCCGGGGAAGCCGTTCCACGCCTTCAGGTAAAGCGCCGTGTCCTCGACGATGACCGGCCTCTTCACTTTCGCATACGCGGCTTTCGCCTTCTCTTCCGCGACTTTCTTCGCGTCAAGCGCCTGAACCTCGGGAATTTCGAGCTTCATCTGCCTCAGGCCGAAGCCGCGGCCGAGGATTTTCTCCGCTTCGCTGAACTTGTTGCAGTTCGTGGTGACGAAGTATGTTTCCGCCATAGCATTCATAGCATTAATTATCGCGCAACAGAATTAAAATATAGGCATGGTGGTTTTGGCATGAGGGGCACGTTTTACCTTATCCTCACGGGCATAATCCTTGGCACGACGGGCATATGGGCGAAGCTCGCGGGAGCGAATGTCTCGCCGTTCCTGCTGACTATTTTCAGGACGCTGCTGTCCGCGCTCATGATAGTGCTGCTGGTCATCTGCTCGAAGAACATAAAGACGATGGAGAACCTCGGCATAAGGAAGAAGGACCTGCTGCTCTTCCTGGCCGCGGGCCTTTTCGGCGTGACAATCGGCTTCGGCTTCTACATAAAATCCTTCTCCTACATACCCGTCGCGAACGCGGTCGCGCTCGTCTACGTTTACCCCGTCGTGACCGCGCTGCTCTCCTTCGTGTTCCTGCGCGAGAAGATAACGAAATGGGAAATCGCAGCAGTTTTCCTGATAGCGGCAGGTGTATGGTCGATATACGGCTCCGAAATAAATCTCGCATCCAACGCGTTTGGCAACCTGCTCGCGCTGACTGCAGGCATCGGCTATTCGGTCTTCATCGTCTTCATGCGGCATTTCGAAAACAAGGGCATGCCCTACTGGAAGGTCAGCTTCTGGCCCCTTCTGATCGGAGGCGTGATACTCTATTTCATGCTGCCCTTCGAGCCGCTGACTTTCAACCCCGTGGGTCTCGTCCCGCTCTTCATCGCGGGCATAGCGCTTTCCAGCTTCTTCGGCTACATCTTCTACGCTGAAGGCCTGAAGACCATCAGGGCGCACGACGCTGTCATAATCGCCTCCCTGACCGAGCCGCTGTCAGCAATAGTCATCGCTTATTTTCTGCTTGCAGAGGCGCTGCCCCAGCACGTCCTGCTCGGAGCGGCGCTGATAATCGCCGCGAACGTCATCGCAGGCGCCGAGCACAGGAAGAAGCGCATCCGCAAACGCAAAGCAAGAAGCCGCAGGAATGCTTCGGCTGGACTTGGTGAAGAAACTCTTCACTTTTTATTAAGCCCCGAGCCAATTAATTTTCATGATGCTGGGGAGAATATCGGGCAGCGTGACGACAAAAGACTTCAGCTTCAAGGCCGAGGCGAAGGTCAAGAAGCTGCAGTACGTCGCGGTCAAGGATTTCGAGGGCAAGTGGATTCTGAGCTACGTCGACTCGATAACCAATTACATGAACAGCACGGTGGCGAAGGCGAAGGTGATAGGGGCGAGGGACTCGAGGAATTTCCTCAAGCCGCTGTCCGCGCCCTTCGAGCCGGGCACGCCCGTTTACATCGCGGACGACGAGCTGATAAAGATGACGCTCGGCCTCAAGGACGACGGCCTTTACGTGGGAATTCTGGAAGGCTACAACATCCCCGTCAACCTGCCGCTCAGGCACCTGCTGACCAAGCACGTCGCTATCCTGGCGAAGACTGGCACGGGAAAATCGTATGCAGCCGGCGTCCTGCTCGAGGAGCTCGCGGAGAAGGGGGCGGCTGTCGTCGTCATAGACCCGCACGGCGAATACCGCACGCTTGTCGAGGAGAACAGGAAGGAGAGCGAAGTCAGCCAGATGAAGAGGTTCGAGATAAAGCCGAAATCCTACAAGGACAAAATCCAGGTCTTCGACGCCGGCGCGCAGAATCCGGTAAAGCTCGATGCGAAGCTGTCAGCGGAAGACATATTCGAGATGCTGCCGACGAAAATCTCGCCGGGCCAGGAGGGCCTGCTATACTCCGCCATAAAGAACCTCATGGGCAGGGACTACACGCTGAAAAACATAATAGAGGAGATAAACTCGATGGACAGCAGCGCGAAGCGCAACCTGGTCTCGCTGCTCGAATTCCTGGAAGGCACGAAGCTGTTTTCCGCGAAGCCGACCAGGCCGGACGAGCTCGTGAAGGAGGGGAAGGTCACGATAATCGACCTCAAGGAGGCGAGCCCCGATGTCCAGCAGATTATCGTCTTCAAGCTAGCGAAGGAGCTTTTCAACGCGAGGAAATACGGCAAGATACCCGAGTTCTTTTTCGTGCTCGAGGAGGCGCACAACTTCTGCCCTGAACGCGGCCTCGGGGAAGTCGCCAGCTCCAAGGTCCTGCGCGTCATCGCTTCCGAAGGCAGGAAGTTCGGCGTGGGGCTCTGCATAATTTCTCAGAGGCCTGCAAAGGTCGACAAGAACGTGCTGTCTCAATGTTCCACCCAGATTATCCTGAAGGTCACGAATCCCAACGACATCCGCGCGATAATGGATTCCGTCGAGGGGATAGAGCTGGGGACGAGAGAAGAGATAAAAGACCTCCCGATTGGCATATGCATGGTCGTCGGCGTGACGGAGCAGCCGCTCATAGTGGACATCCGCATTCGCCGCAGCCAGCACGGCGGCGAGGCGGTCGTGAAGCTGCCCGAGACTGATGAGACGGAAGGCGTAGCGGTCGCATACGAGAGCAAGCTCCCGCTCTACGCGCCGAGGTTTTTCGAGGAGGACGTCATGCGCGTCTTCAAGAGCGTGGACGACATCCGCTTCCTGAACTACCCGCTCTGGAAGGTCGATGGCGTTCACCGCGGCCAGGACGTCGAGTTCTGCGTTGACGGCATAACAGGCGAGGTCGCTTTCGAGAGCGGCGATGCCGTCGAGTTCAGCAGGAGCATCCATCCGCTGCTCGAGCTTTCCCAGCCGCAGAGGAGCATCTTTCTTTACATCGCGAAAAACAGGAACGTGTCAATAGAAAAGATAGCCAATGCCGTGGGCATGCTGCTGAGCGAGGCGCAGGCAGGGCTGAAACACCTTGCGGAGAAGAAGCTGGTCGCGAGCGAGGGAAACGAATACAGCATCGCGCACGACCTGCGCATCCCTGCGGACGCGAATGCCATGAAGCTCAGCCGCAAGATAATCGAGCGCGACCGCGAAGGAGAGACGCTCGACTTCACCATCTCGACGGACTTCGTGAAAAAGGTCGCGGAGATATGGGACATTCGCGTCCTAGAAGTCAAGCCGGTTTATTATCCCTACTGGCTCATCTCGAACAAGCGCAAGAAGTACCTGGTCAACGCGCTCAGCAACCGCCTCGAGCTCGACAAGGCCAAGGCGCTGAAAGGGACGATCTGAAATTTTCTGGCTGCAAAATCACTGCACCATCCCGAACTTCTTGTTCTTCGCGGTCATCTTCATGAAGTAAGAGAGGCGCTTCCTAAACTCTTTCGGGCGCTCCCTCGCGCCGTCGATGTAGCCGATGCGGATCATCCTGTAACTCTCGGGGAAATTCTTGAAATTTTTCCACACCTGCTCATCGGCCTTTAGCGCGGAAATGATATCGGCAGGGAAGGCGAAGCTTCGCGCGGATATGTCGCCCAATACGGCGAGCCCGGCTTTCGTCATCAGACCGGCCTTTATCATGCGCCTCGCGCGCTCCTTGTTCATTTCCGAGACCGGGCTGTTCTTTCTGCGGGGCGTGAAGCGCTGCGCCCTTCGCTCTTCATCGACCTTTTTGACGGTGCTGTCAATCCAGCCGAAGCAGAGCGCTTCCTCGACCGCGTCGTTGTAGGGCATGTTGGGCTTGCCGGACTGCTTGTTGTAGAACACCAGCCAGATTTCCCTTTCGATGGAGTGATGCTTGGCGAGCCACGCGCGCCATTCCCTTCGTTCCGTCACGTAAAGCGTTTTCCCCAGCTTCATGCGCCTTTATTGTTTCCGTTTAAAATAAGTTTTGCTTCAGGATTCAATCGAACTTTTAACTGCTGCCATAAAATTAAAAATCAAAAGAAAACGAAAAAAATCGAAATCGAATGGCTAGTTTTCGACCACAAGCTGGGTCTGGACTACGTCCGTCCACGGGGCGCCGCTCGGGTTTGAAGTCGTCATGACTCCGATGTTATAGACGCCATTCGCGACTTTCGTGGTATCTATGTATACCGATTTCCCGACCTCTGCATCGGTCGTCTGTAGGATGGTGTTCGGGGTGCTGAACGGATCACCGCCGCTGCTTCCTTGGGGAGTCAGCAGGACCCATATCTTGTTCCCCTCCGAAGGTATCGCGTTGATGGAAATCTTGAGCGTTCCCTTAACTATTTCATCCAGCGTGGGAGACAGCGTAACGTCAAGATTCTTGCTTCCCTTCAGGTTCATATCGGTCTTGCATGCCTGCTGCTCCGTGTAGCTCTGGCATTCGTAGCTGGTGTCCGAACTGCACTTGTAGTTGGTCCTCGTCTTCATTGCGTTCTCATCGCACGCAGACCACGAGCTTGCGGTTTGACATGTCGGGCAGCTCGGTCCTGAGGTGCAGCCGCTTATGAAGACAGCTCCTATTATAAAAATCGCCAGCAATAATTGCGTTTTCATTAATTTAATATTGGTTTTTGCCCGCTTAAATATCGGGGCCTCCGGGCAAAATGAAAATTATATCCTGCACACTTCCGGCAGCTGCCTCTTGTGGACGGACTTCTTCACCAGCTCCATGACTCTCTCGATTTTTTTCCTGTCGGCCCCGACGTCCTTGTTTCTTTCCGCCGTCCTGAGAATCGCGTCGAGCGCCGCGTAGCTCATCCCGATTTCCTGCTCGTCGGTCTGGCCTTCCCAGAGGCCAGCGGTCGGCGTCGCCTCGATTATTTCCTTCGGGATTTCCAGGTGTTTTGCAAGCTCGAAGACCTGCGTCTTGTAGAGGCCGCCGATAGGCGAAAGGTCGCATGCCGCGTCGCCGTGCTTGGTGAAATAGCCGGTCGCGATTTCCGACTTGTTCGAAGTGCCGAGGACGAGGTAATTGCCTACGTTCGCGAAATAATAAAGCGCGGCCATCCTGAGCCTCGCCTTGATGTTGCCCAGCGCTTTCGTGTCAGTCGCCGCAAGCGTTTTCCTCATATCGTTGTAGGCGTAGGTGAGGTCGCTTTCCTGCACGCTGATGCCGAACTTTTTGGCAAGCGCTTTCGCGGTTTCCGCGTCTTTCGGGTTCGAGTCGCACGGCAGAATCAGGCCTAACACCTTCCTGCCGCCGAGCGCGCGCTTCGCTAGCGCGGCCGTGACGGACGAATCGATGCCGCCGCTCATGCCTATGACGACGCCGCTTGCGCCGGCTTCGTCGACTTTCGCGCGCAGCCAGTTTTCTATCTTCTCGCAGACGTCCGCAGGCTTCATAGAGAATTATATGAATCGGTTGTTTTTAAAAATCAAGCCTGCAAAGACCGAGCTTACGCTGGGAGGTAAAATAAAAGAAAAAGAACGGAAGGCGAAATATGAAATTACTTCGCCTTCACGAGATCGATTACGATGCCCGCTGCGATGGTCTTGCCCATGTCACGGATCGCGAACTTCGCAAGCTCCGGGAACTCTGACTGCTTCTCGACGACTAACGGCGCCGTTGGCTGAACCTTGATTATCGCGGCGTCCCCAGGCTTCAGCATGTCCGGGTGCTCCTGAAGGACTGCGCCGGTCTTCGGGTCGAGTTTCTTGACGAGCTCGATTATCTTGCCTGCCATGTGCGCCGTGTGGCAGTGGAACACGGGCGTATAACCCTTCGTAAGGACCGTCGGATGCTGGAGCACGATTATCTGCGCCGTGAACTCCTTCACTACGGTCGGCGGGTTGTTCGGGTGGCCTGCGACATCGCCGCGCTTGACATCGGTCTTGCCGATGCCCCTCACGTTGAAGCCGATGTTGTCTCCCGGCTCCGCCTTCTGGAGCTGCTTGTGGTGCATCTCTATCGATTTCACCTCGGCCTGTGCTCCGGACGGCTCGAATATCAGCTTGTCCCCCGGCTTGAGCACGCCCGTTTCGACTCTTCCGACAGGGACCGTTCCCACGCCGGTTATGGTGAAGACGTCCTGCACAGGAAGCCTGAGCGGCTTGTGCACCGGCTTCTCCGGGGCGACGATTGTCTGGTCCAGCGCCTCGATAAGGGTCGGGCCCGTATACCAGGACATGTTCGTCGATTTCTTGAAAACATTGTCTCCCACGTATGCAGAGCAGGCAACCATCGGTATCTTGTCGAGCTTGTAGCCAAGCGTCTGCAGCAGCTTGCCTACCTCGGTCTTGGTCTTTTCATAGGCAGCCTTGTCGTAGCTGACTGCGTCCATCTTGTTTACCGCAACCACGATCTGGTTGATGCCTAGGACCTTCGCAAGGTACAAGTGTTCTCTGGTCTGCTCCTGCACGCCGTCCTTCGCCGAGACCACGAGTATCGCGGCATCTGCCTGACTCGCTCCCGTAATCATGTTCTTGACGAAGTCCCTGTGGCCGGGGCAGTCGATAATGGTAAAGTAGAACTTGTGCGTCTCGAACTCCTTGTGCATGAGGTCGATGGTGACGCCGCGTTCTCGCTCTTCCTTCAGGTTGTCCATGACGAAAGCGAACTCGAACGTCTCCTTCTTGAGTTCCTTTGCCTTCTCCTTGAGCTTCCTCATTTCCTGCTCGGGTATGGCTCCGGAGTCATATAGAAGTCGGCCTATAAGGGTCGACTTACCATGGTCTACGTGACCTGATGTTATTATGTTGATGTGCGGCTTTTCTGCCATTTTCTCCCTCCTTTCAAACTTCCTGTATTTTGAACATACAATCCGGCCTTCTTGGGCCAGAGAGTTTTATACAGTATTGTATAAAGGATTTATATATAAATATGACTTTATAAAGATTTTGGCCAGAAACAGGCGGCATCACTCGTTTTTAAGCGTTTTATTTAGTCCTTGCTGACCCTTTCCCTGAGCATGCGCTCACCCTTCCCTTTTTGTATGTAAAGGAGGCCAATGCCTATGAAGAGCATGCCCATGCCCACTAGGACCAGCGAAAGCCAGGGGAAGCAGTCCTCGTCCACCGCTCCGTCACAGTTGTCGTCCAGCGAGTTGCCGCACACCTCGTTCGGCATGGGACCGGTCCCGCCCTCGCACGCGCCCCACACGCCGTCCTTGCAGGTTGACCTCCCGGCTTCGCATACGCCGACGTTCGAGCCGCATACCCTGCGCTCCCCCTCGCTGCAGGCCGGGCCGTCGGCGTGCACAGGCTGGCTCAAAAGAAGAATTGCAAGAAAAACGCAGAGCGCAATCGCAGCCAGCTTCATGCTTAAATTTGTCAGGGCTGGTTTTAAATCATTTCGTTATTTCCAGCGCGAGCTTGAACTTCTCCGTTTCGATGGTCTTCGCCTTCGGCTTCGCAAGCCTCATGCTCCCGATTTTCATGGTTTTCTGGATGTCCTTCAGCACGGGCCTGAGCGCGCTCGAGCCGACGGCCGCGTAGCTCAGCGCCTGGTTCATGGCCATCGCGTTCGCGGACTTGAACTTCCTGATAGCTGCGATGACGTCGACCGCGATGTCGCCCGCCTTCTCCGCCTTCCTGTCCACGAGCGACGGGTCGAATGCCGGCCATTTTGATACGTGGATGCTTTTGCAGTTTTCGATTTCGCTGAAATAGTGCTGGTATATCTCTTCCGTCACGTGAGGCATGATGGGAGCGATGAGCTTGATTACGGCATTCAGGACGTAGTGAAGCGTGTATCTTGCGGAGGCGATCTCCCATGCCTCGTAACCCTGCGGGTTGTAGAGCCTGTCTTTCGCGATTTCCAGATAGTAGTCGCAGAACGTGTGCCAGAAGAAATTCTCGACCTCCATCTTCGCCTTCGAATATTCGTATTTCTCGAACGACGCCGTCGACTCCTTTATGATGATGCTGATTTTCGAAAGCAGCCACTTGTCTATTTCGGACAGCTTTTCCGGCCTTTCCGGCTCGCAGCCCTGGAGATGCATGAGCACGAACTTCGAGGCGTTCCAGAGCTTCGTCATGAACTTGCTGCCGGTGACCAGGTCTTTCTCCATGTAGGGCAGGTCCTCGCCCAGCTTCGAGCCGGCCGCCCAGAAGCGCAGGCAGTCGGCCCCGTATTTTTCAATAAGACTCTGCGGTTCGACGGCATTGCCTTTCGATTTGCTCATCTTCTTGCCCTTCGGGTCGAGCGCCCAGCCCGAAATCATTATGTCCTTCCACGGGTTCGCATTGTTGTGCATCTGCGACTTCACGACCGTGTTGAACAGCCAGAACGTTATGATGTCGTGCGCCTGCGGCCGCAGCGACATGGGATAAAGCCTGGCGTAAAGCTGCGGGAAAAGCGAAGCAGCGATCTGCGGCGTCAGCGACGACGTGGCCCACGTGTCCAGGACATCGGGGTCGCCTCGGAACGAGCGCGAACCGCAGTTGCACGCGTGCCTTGGCTTGTCGGTTGTCGGGTCCGTTGGCAGGTCGGTTTCTTCGGGAAGCATTATCTCCCCGCATTTTTCGCAGAACCACACGGGTATGGGAACGCCGAAACTGCGCTGGCGGGAAAGGTTCCAGTCCCATTTCAGGCCCTTTATCCAGTTGTCGAAGCGCGAGCGCATGAACGCCGGATGCCAGTTCATCTGCTTTCCCGCCTGCAGGAACTTCCTTTTCAAATCGAGGTAGCGGATGAACCACTGCTCCGTCATGAGGATTTCGATTTCCGTGCCGCACCTCTCGTGCGTGTTCACGACGTGGTTTATCTTGTCGATCTTCTCTATCCTGTTCTCCGCCTTCATGTCGTCGATTATCGCGTTCCTCGCCTCGTGGGAATTCATGCCAGCGTATCTGCCGGCGAGCTCGTTGAGCCTGCCGTCCTTGCCCATTATCTCTATCGGAGGAATCCTGAACTTCTCCATCCACTCGACGTCGTCCATGTCGCCGAACGTGCAGTGATAGACAGCCCCGCTCCCGAAGGCCGGGTCGACGTCCGGGTTGGCCATTATGCTGACCTCGCGGTTGAAGAAGGGGATTTTCGCCTTCGCGCCTATGAATTTTTTGTAGCGCTCGTCCTGCGGGTGGACGTGAAGCATGATGCACGCGGGCAGGAGCTCGGGCCTCGTCGTGGCGATGACGATAGGCTCGCCGATGGACGTGTCGAATTTCATGTAAACGAACCTCGATTCCTTCTCCTCGTCCTTGAGCTCGACCTGTGCAATCGACGTGCGACATTCGGGGCACCACATGAACGGCGTCCGCTTCCGATAAATCCTGCCAGCCCTGTAGAGGTCGATGAACGATTTCTGCGAGATGCGTCGGCAGTGGTCATCGATTGTCGTGTAGTAAACCGACCAGTCACAGCTGAGGCCTATGCGCTTCCAGTCATGTATGTATTGCGGGCGTATGCCCTTCAGGGTTTCAAGGACCAGGGCAATGAACTCCTTCCTGCTCATGAACTTCTCCTTCTTGCCCGTCGTCTTCTCGACGAGGCGTATGGTCGCGAGGCCGTTGTCGTCCGTGCCGAAGGGATAGAAAACCTCGAAGCCGCGCATGCGCTTGAAACGGATTACGAAGTCCTGCTGGGAGTATGAGAACGCGTGACCCAGGTGCATCGCCCCCGAGACCGTCGGCGGAGGCGTGTCGACCGAGAATATCGGCTTCTCGCTGTCCGGGTTGAACTTGAAAACGCCCTCGCGCTCCCAGAACTTCTGCCACTTCTGCTCGCTCTCGCGGAAGGCGTAGTCTTTCGGAAGCATCAAAACACCTCGATATGTAATATTCAAGCCATCCTGAGTTTAATAAATTTTGGATAATGGAGAAACACTAAAATGCTACTTCAGCAGCGCTTTCCTTCTCGCTTCCTCGGATATGTGTTTTAACGGCACGAGGATGAAGAGCACGATCGCAGTCGTCACGGCCGCCGCGAAATAATAGCCCACGCCGACGGACAGGCCTATCGCGCCGACCACCCAGAGCTCCGCGGCCGTCGTCAGGCCGATGACCCTGTCCTCAGATTTGAATATCATGCCGCCGCCTATGAAGCCTATGCCCGTCACGACGCCCGCGGCGATTCTCGAGGCGTCCACGTAATCGCCTGTGAAGGACATCGAAAGGACGGTGAACAGCGCCGCTCCCATGCATATCAGCGAATGCGTGCGCAGGCCAGCGGGCCTCTTATGGATTTCCCTCTCGAAGCCGATTAACAGGCCAAGCCCCGCTGCAACGACCAGTTTCAGAATAAGCTCGAGCTCAAAAGGCGACAGGAATGCCATATTATAATTGTTGTTGAAAGTGCTTAATAAGCATTCCATGACATAGTATTTTTATGAAACACAACCTCACTGTGACGCTTCTCATCGTCCTGATTTTCGTGCTGTCGCAGGCCATCGGCCTCTATGCCGTGAACGCGAACACGATCGTCACCCAGACGCCAGAAGGCGGCATCGTGGTCGAGCATGAAACCACTGCCATAGGCGACAGGCCCGACATCCAGGGCATCGAGACCTTCGCCTACGTCCTCGTCGCGATAGCGATAGGCACGGGCCTGATACTCCTGCTGGTAAGGTTCAGGAAATTCGGGCTGTGGAAGGCCATGTTCTTCTTCGCGGTCTGGATGACGTGCTCGATAACGCTCGGGGTTTTCATGGACTACACGCTCGCGCTGCTCATATGCATCGCCCTGGCGTTCTTCAAGGTATACAGGCCCAACATTTACGTGCACAACCTGACCGAGCTTTTCATCTACCCCGGGATTGCGGTCATCTTCGTGCCGCTGCTCGACGTGCTCTGGGTCACGCTCCTCCTGTTCGCGATATCCGCGTATGACATGTTCGCGGTCTGGCGCTCCGGGCACATGGTCTCGCTGGCCGAGT
Organism: Candidatus Aenigmatarchaeota archaeon; assembly: GCA_963726265.1. Lineage (GTDB taxonomy): Archaea > Aenigmatarchaeota > Aenigmatarchaeia > QMZP01 > QMZT01 > JBGPQP01. The sequence continues at coordinate 331,982 of CAVSBQ010000002.1, read as the reverse complement.
TCCAGACCAAGAGCCGCGCCTTCGCGGGCATCATGCTTTCATACAAGACGAAAGCCGCGGGCAAAATCAGGGCGGCCGGCAAAGGCAAGAAAGGTGACGAAGAAACGGAAGAAACAGACACGGAAGTAAAGAACGCCATCCTCGGCGGCGGCGACATCGCCTTCCCGCTCATATTCGCGGGCGTGGTGATGGATGCGATGATAAGATCGGGCGTTGCGAAGGCGTCCGCGTTCGCCTACGCGCTGGTAATCCCGGCCATCGTCGCAGTCGCCCTCCTCGGTTTGCTCATGCTCGCGAAGAAGGACCGCTTCTATCCGGCGATGCCGTTCCTGACGGCAGGCTGCCTCGCTGGATACGGGATTTTATGGCTGCTTGGCGTCGGGGTCGCGGCCATTTAGCAGCCGTTTGGAATCGCTTAAATATTCCGGAATTATCTGATTTGTATGGACCCGATAACTTTCCTGCTTGACTTTCTGATCCACCTCGACACGTATCTCAGCCTCCTCATCCATGCATTCGGCGCATGGACATACGCAATCCTTTTCGGCGTGGTCTTCTGCGAGACCGGCCTGGTCATCTTTCCCTTTTTGCCAGGCGATTCGCTGCTGTTCGCCGCGGGCGCGTTCGCCGCGCTCGGCTCGCTTGACCTGCTTTCGCTTTTCATCTCGCTTGTTGCGGCTGCGATTCTCGGCGACACCGTGAACTACTGGATCGGCCACTATATCGGGCCGAAAATCTTCACGAAGAAAAACGTGCGCTTCATGAACAGGGCGTATCTGGACCGCGCCCACAGATTCTACGAGAAGCACGGCGGCAAGACCATAGTGCTCGCGCGCTTCATCCCCATCGTGCGCACGTTCGCGCCGTTCGTCGCGGGCATAGGCGCCATGAGCTACAGGCGCTTCATCATATACAACATCGCCGGCGGCATCGCATGGGTATCGCTCTTCCTTTCGCTCGGCTACTTCTTCGGCAATATCCCCGCGGTCAAGGAGAACTTCGCGCTCGTCATCATCGCCATCATAATCATTTCCTTCATGCCCGCGGTCATCGAGCTGGCGAGAAAACGCATCAAGCATTCGCACAAATAAAAGTTGTAACAAAAATCCTATGGCCCAGTTGGACCCTAGCGCACGAAAAGGTCCCTCTTCATGAGGATGTATATGAGTACTATCACAGAGGGGATAACGACTGGCACGTTCATCGTTATGCCTCCGAGCCCTGTCTGCAGCGCCATCAGTATCGTCACCAGCATGAAGCCCTTCCTTTTCATTTTGAGCAGCATGTAGAAAGCCACAAGCTCGATTATGCCCAGTATGAAAAGAAACAGGGCAATCATGTTGCCAAGAGAAGCGAATATCCCCGCGGCGGTTGCGCCCTCTTCGCCCACCGCCCCGAGGAGCGCTCCGAAAAGCATGGAAAAGAACACCACGAATATCCCGGAAATGATCAGAAAGGCGGCGCTTAGGAAACCGAGCACGGATATAAGAACGACACCCTTGGGCCTTGGCGGCGCCTGCTGGGACTGTGCTTGCTGGGGTTGCGGCTGCATTCCTTGGTTCCATCCCGGCTGTTGCGCTGGCCTCATCTCCGCGGCATTTTCAGTCCTGTCCGTTCTGGCGTATTCCGGCTGCATCTGCGGCCTTGGCGGCTGGTCACGGTATTGCCTGCCTCTGCCCTGGACAACATCAATGGCATCGCTTATCTCTTGCCGCGTCCAGCCCTGTTGGGTCAGGGTCTCTATCACATATCCCGTGTCATACCCCTTGCCCAGGCAGTCCATTATGTAACTGACAACCCTCTCGTCCGCCATCAATTAATAATTTATCAGGACCCTCTTAAATATCAAAAACTGCGTCAACCGGTTGCCGGATGCACCGCATGCCGGCCGCAGCAACCTTTTAAAAATAGAAATGAAAAACGTTAGCATGAAAGGCATGAAGGCCGTAATCCTCTGCGCAGGCCGCTCGACGCGCACGTATCCGCTGACGGTAAACAGGCCGAAGGCGCTGCTCATGGCCGGCGGCAAGGCGATAATAGAGCACATCCTCGATTCGCTCGACGGCGTTGCCGGCGAGGCGATACTCGTCGTGGGCTTCGGCAAGGACCAGATTATAAGCAAGCTGGGTGAAAGCTACGGCAACATGAAAATAAGATACGCGGAGCAGGCCGAGCCGTTAGGAACGGGCAACGCCCTGTTGCAGGCCGAGAAATTCATCGGCAAGGACGAGAGGTTCATGGTTCTGATGGGCGACAACCTTTACCCGCGCGAGGCGATGGCCGAATGCGTTTCCTACGGGATATCGATGCTCGGCCAGAAGGTCCCGAACCCGCTCGAGTTCGGCATAATCGAGACCGACGGCGGCTTCACGACAAAAATAACGGAGAAGCCGGACGAAGCGACGTCGAACCTCGCGAACACGGGCTTTTACGTTCTGAACGACAGGGTCTTCGAAGCTCTCAGGTCGCTCAAGGTTTCGCAGCGCGGTGAATACGAACTGACAGACGCGATAAACGAGCTCGCGAAGTCCATGAGGTTCAGATGTTTCTATACGAATGAATGGGTGCCTGTTGTCTATCCATGGGATTTGCTCGCCGCTAACAGGGCCGTGCTCTCGAAAATCAGGAAAAAGATAAGCGGGACAGTAGAGGAGCACGTGACAATAAAGGGTAATGTTTTCGTGGGCAAAGGCACCGTCCTGAAATCGGGCACGCACATCGAGGGCCCTGCGTTTATCGGCGAGAACTGCGTGATAGGGCCTAACGCATACGTGAGGCAGGACACGTCCATCGGTAATAACGTCCGCTTCCGCGGCGAGGTCGTGAACTCGATAATAATGGACAACACTACCGCGAAGCACAACTGTTACATCGGCCATTCCGTGATTGGCGAGAACGTCAACATCGCGGCCGGCACGGTGACCGCGGATTACAGGCACGACGGCGGCCAGCACGCGACGCTCGTGAAGGGCAGGAAAGTCCAAACGAGCCTCACCAAGCTCGGCGCGTTCATCGGCGACGGCGTCCGCACGGGCATCAACACTTCCATTTATCCGGGTCGCAAGATATGGCCCTCGCTCACGACGAAGCCCGCGGAAGTCGTCGACAAGGATAAACACGCGACGGAGTGAAATCTGCATGATGCTTATTCTGGTTTGCGGCCTGCCAGGGACGGGCAAGACGAGCGTGGCGAAAAGGATAGCCATGCAAACGTGCTCGCTGGTCATCAGCACTGACGTCGTGCGCAAGCAGATGCTGAAGAAGCCGGCTTATGACAATAAGGAAAAGGCCATGGTCTACGGCGAGCTTTTTTCAAGGGCGGAGAAGGCGTTGAAAGAGGGAAGGAATGCTGTCGTCGACGGGACCTTTTACAGGAAGGAGCTGCGCGACGGCATCAGGAAAATCGCGGAGAGGACGGGCAGCGGATTCCGCGTCGTCGAGGTCGTGTGCGGCGAGAGCAAGGTCATGCGCCGCCTTGAACGGCGCAGCAGAACGCGCTCGGTGAGCGACGCCGACTGCCGCGTATACATAAAGATAAAAAAGCAGTTCGAGCCCATACAGGAAGAGCACGCCATAATCGACACCAGCGGCAAGTGGGAAAAGAAAGTGGACAAGATTTTCAGCGGCTCCTGAAATTTAATTGCAACAATATTTAAGCAGTGCGATATAAATATAGAGCATGGTTCTGGACTTCAGCAAGGTCTTCGGCGTATCGCTGAGATACCCTTTTGAAAGGAATGCCTACCTCCTGTTTTTCGCGGTCAACATAGTCTTCGCCATAGGCGGCTGGTTCCTTACCGGCTATTTCATCGGCGACATGACGGACCTTGAAACCATCCCCGCTCTGGAGCAGATGATACCCTTTGTCGCATACGTCCTTCCCCTCGCCATAGCCGGCTGGCTGGCGACGCTTTTCCTGATGCCTGCCTATTTCGAGAACGCGGCGCAATTTTACAGGGGCAAGAGGAAGGCGATCTCCGAGGGCTTCGCGCTGTCGAAGAAAAGATTCGTCTCCATGCTCGCGCTTTTCCTGATACTGGGCCTGATAATGTTTGCGTGCTTGGGCGGCTTCCTGCTCACCATCGTATCCATCCCGCTCCTCTCGTCGCCTGAAGGGATTGCAATCATCTCCGCAGCCGCCATCTGGGTCATAGTCGGCCTGATAGCCGGCGTAATAGTCACTTTCACGACCTTCCTTTCGCCAGTCTTCTGCGCGCTCGAGAAGGCGAAGCCGCTCGAGGCCATAAGGAAGTCCTGGGGCGCCGTGCTGAAAAACAAGGCCAACACACTGCTGTACTTCGTGATATTCATAGTCATGTTCTTCGGCATTACGATAATCGGCTCAATGCCTGAAAGCGTTTATTACATTTTTGCGGGCCAGCCATCATCGCTCTCCGTGACCAGCTTCCTGTTCATGCTTCTCAGGACAGCCGTCAGCGCATACACGTCACTGTTCGCGTATGCGTCGCTTGTCAGCTATTATGCTGGCATAAAGAAAACGAAGGATTAGCTGCCCGTTGTTTTAGCGCCTTATTTTGCAGAACCCCTCTTCCTGCCCGTGAAATTGTCGCACGCCCTTTGCGCAGGATCCCATATCGAGCCGTCGTTGTTGGCGCATTCGACTGCTGACGGGATGCTCCTGAGCTTGAAGAAAGCGCAGTCCTTGCACTTGACATCGAACCTCATTGAACCACGATTATTTTTTATTCCCGGTTCTTAAATATGTGATTATGAAAGCTGGCACGAAGCTGAAGAACACGGTCATGAAATATGCCCTGCAGAACGCAGTCTTCTATGGCGGTAAGGCGAACGCTTCCGCCGTGCTCGGCAAGCTCATGTCGCATGAGCCCGAGGCGAGGTCGAACATAAACGAGGCGCGGGAGCTCATCGATAGAATCGTGAAAGAAGTTAACATGATGGGTCTGGAAGAGCAGAAGAAGAAGCTCGAAGCGCTCGCGCCCGAGTTGCTGGAGAAACAGGAGAAAAAGCAGGAAGGCCTTTCCGAACTTGAAGGCGCGGAGATGGGCAAGGTCATCACGCGCTTCGCCCCGTCGCCGACAGGTCCGCTTTCGATAGGCCAGTTCATGCGCGCCGTTTTTCTCAGCCATTATTACGCGAAGAGATACAATGGAAAATTCATCCTGAGAATCGAGGACACGGACGCGAAGAAACTCGAACCACACGCCTACGAGTGGCTCAAGGAAGATCTCGTCAAAATGGGGACGAAATGGGATGCTCTTTACCTCCAGTCCGACAGGCTGGACATCTATTACAAATACGCGAAGAAACTCATCGAGATGGAGAAGGCGTATGTGTGCATCTGCCCGTCGGAGAAATTCAAGGCGGCCAAGCTTGACAAGGAGGAATGCGCCTGCAGGTCGAACGCCGCCGCAAAGAATTTGGAGCTGTGGAAAACCATGCTTTCAGGCGAAATGGAGGACGGCGCGGCTGCGCTGCGGCTCAGGACGGACATGGCCGATCCCAATCCCGTGCTCCGCGACCCGCCCGTTTTCAGGGTCAACAGGACGCCTCATCCGCTAAAAGGGACGAAATTTTCCGCGTGGCCGCTCTACAATTTTTCCTGCGCAATCGACGATCATGAACTCAAAATAACGCACGTGTTCAGGGGAAAGGAGCACGAGCACAACACGGCCGTGCAGAAAGCGATAGCCGGCATGTTCGGCTGGGAATTCACCAATGTCGTCAACTTCGGCATGATCCGCTTTCAGGGCGGCGCGGTCCACACAAGGGACATCAGGGAAATGATGGCGAAAGGCGAAGTCACCGGCTGGGATGACCCGAAGCTTCCCACAATCCGCGCTCTTCTCAGGCGCGGCTTCCAGCCCGATGCCATAAAGAATCTCGCCATGCAATGCGGGCTTAGCAAGAACGACATCGAACTGAGCTGGGACAATCTCGACGCGCACAACCGCAAGATTATTGACCCGCTCGCGAACCGCTACATGGCCGTCATCGACCCGGTCAACCTGCAGCCGGAAGGCTTTCCGGAAAAGCGCGAAGTCTTCGAAGCGCTGCACCCGGATTTCCCGGAGCGCGGCAAGAAGAAGGTCCCGCTCGACCCCAAAAACATTTTCATCTCCAATCAGGACTTCGAGAAGTTCAAGGGCAGCGTCATCCGACTCAAAGGATTGTGCAACGTCTCACTGGTCAGGAAGGCAAAGTGCATGGGCGACGAGGTCATGAAGGACATGCAGAAGCTCCAGTGGGTCAGCGAGCCGCACGTGAAAGTCGCAATAGTCACCAAAGACGGCATGCTGCGCGGCATCGGCGAGCCTGAGATGGCGAGGCTCAAGCCAGACAGCGTAATCCAGATGGAGCGCATAGGTTTCGGCAGGGTCGATGCGAATGACGGCGGGGAAATCGTTATCTATTTCGCGCACAAGTAAAGCTTTTTAGAAAAAACTTTTAGCAAAAAAGAAAAGACTTAAGCTAAAACCATTTATTGCAAAATAAACGCATTAAATTGGAATTTTGTTCCAAAATAATAATATTTTATGTATTTTCTACAATAATATATTTATTTAGTTGAATAAACTGTTAAAAGTATGAAAATACGTATAAATAAGCCAATAACGGAACTTCGGAACCTAAAAATAAACGAACTTTTATTCGGTGACGCTTATTTTCGGTTCATCTGATTGAAGTTCAGAATGGGATATTATTTCTTGCTCATGAGTGGTTTGAATCTTCTTATCTGTCTTCGGAAGTCTATATCGGCTTTTTTGAATTTTTCAGGATGTCTATCAAAATCCGTAGATCTATCAAAAGCCCTACTTCCACCGCCTCTAGCCAAATGGGAATCATATTCATATATTTGATCGACAGTTCCATCCCCATCATTATCTGAGTAATGAACACTTCCCCCAAAAAATTTGCTTCTGAATATCATCGTTGAATTGTCTTTTATACTAATCCTTGTATCAGAGAGAGGAAAATCTACTTTTGAAAATGTTTTTCCGGAAAAAAAATCATAACTACGCACGTTATGGGTGTAGTAATAATGTAGACCGGTTGCTGCACCGGCGACCACCAGTACGGGTATTCCAATATAACCTGCTATTCCTTTCATTATGTTCATAAGAATACACTTTCATAAAGTTTTAAATATCTTCATTGTCCCTAAAATTCAAAAGATATTATCATTAAAATCAGAAAGGAGTTTAGTGCAAAGCCGCTAAGAATGTTGTCCTAGGCCACGTCCACGCCGTTCACCAGAATCTTGCGCACCTGCGTGACCTTGCCTATCACCGCGTGGGGCATTTTATGTTTTTTCAGAACGTCCGCGACGCGCTCGTAGTCTTCCGGCTCCTCGCCGGGGACGACTATTATGAAGCCGACTCCCATGTTGAACGTGCGGAACATTTCGCGGTCGCTCAGCGTACCAAACTTCTGCAGCATTTTGAAGACTGGCTTCGTCGGCTTGGGAAGCTTTATGTCGAAGCCCACGTTCGCTTTGTTGCCTATGCGCGCGAGCTTCGAGAAAGCGCCGCCCGTTATGTGGGCGAGGCCGTGGACCTTGCAGTTCTGCAGGACCTCTAGCACGGGCTTGACGTAAATCCTCGTCGGCTTGAGCAGCTCCTCGCCGGCGGTGCAGTCGAGTTCTTTTACATAAGTCCCGATGTCGAACCTTGAGAGAAGGAGCTTCCTTGCCAGCGAGAGCCCGTTCGAATGAATGCCGGAGCTCTCGAGCCCTATGACGATGTCGCCTGGCACCATATTCTCGCCCGTGACTACCCTGTCGCGATACACGACTCCGAGCGAAGTCGCTGCCAGGTCAAAGCCCTTTACGACGTCAGGCATTATCGCGGTCTCGCCGCCGACAATCGCAATGCCCGCTTCCTTCGCCGCCTTCGCGAGGCCCTTCGCTATCTCGCTTATCACGCGCTCGTCCGTCTTCTCGAGCGCGATGTAATCAACCAGCGTCGTCGGCTCGGCGCCCATGCATATCAGGTCGTTCACGTTCATCGCGACGCAATCGATGCCGATGGTGTCGTATTTCCTCATGGCATGGGCAACCAGCGTTTTTGTCCCCACGCCGTCGACGTGGATCGCCAGAAGCCTTCCGCCGCCTATGTCTATCATGCCTGCGTAATGGCCTATCTCGCTCATCACGCGGCCGAACTTGTCGAACCTGTTGGAAAAAGTCTGCCTGAAAAGCTCTGCCATGCTCGAATGCGCATGCTTGACCTTCTCGATGTCGACGCCCGCATTCGCGTAGGTGAATTCCTTTTTCTCCTTCTGGTTTTCGGAGCTGTTTATCTCCATGAAATCTTCAGCCATGTAAATAATATGTAGCAGATATTTTTAAGTTTGGATGAAAAAGAGAAAATTATTTTTTACCAATTGCCTTCAGCACGTCGTCGACCTGTTCCCTTGCCGTGCCTATGTAGTTGCGCGGGTCGAGGAGGCGCTCGAGCTCTTTTGCGTTAAAGTATTTCTTTACCTGCGGGTTTTTCAGAAGGATTTCCTTGAGCGATGCGCCTTTCGCATACGACTCCATCGCTGCCTTGCGCATAATCTCGTGCGCGTCCTGGCGGCCTATGCCTTTTTTGACCAGCGCAATCATTATCTTCTCGCTCATGACCAGCCCCTTCGTCAAATCGAGGTTCTCCTGTATCCTGCCGTGCTGCAGCTCCATGCTGATGAGGATGTCGCTGATGCGCCTGAGCATGAAGTCGAGCAGCATGAAGCTCTCCGCGAAGATGATTCTCTCATTAGCCGAGTTGGTGAGGTCGCGCTCATGCTCCATGGGGTTGTTGTCCAGCGCCACCATGACGTGCGACTTGAGCACGCGCGCGAGAGAGCATATGTTCTCCGACTTCCACGGGTTTCGCTTGTGAGGCATGGTGGAGCTGCCGACCTGCTTGCTGCCGAAGCTTTCCAGCACCTCGCCTATCTCAGTGCGCTGGAGGTTGCGGAGTTCTTTCGCTATCTTCTCGAGCGTCGAGCCGATGAGCGCTAGCACGAAAACGAGTTCAGCATGTCTGTCGCGCTGGATGACCTGCGTCGAGACCATCACGGACGAAAGGCCGAGGTCCTTCATGATAAGCGACTGCAGGCGCCTCGCGTTCTCGCCGAACGTCGCCTGCGTTCCGACCGCGCCTGTCATCTTGCCGACGAGAATGCGTTTCTTCGCCTGGTCTAGCCGGTCGACGTCTCGCTGGATTTCGCAGAGCCAGTTGGCAAATTTCAAGCCATACGTCGTTGGAACGGCATGCTGGCCGTGCGTCCTGCCTATGCAGACTACGTCCCTGTTCTTCCTGGTGAGCGTGACCAGCGTGTCTTTGAGCTTTTTCAGGTTGCCCTCGATTATCTCTATCGCATCGCGCAGCTGCAGTGCGAGCGCGGTATCTTCTATGTCGTAGGACGTCGCGCCGTAATGCACGAACTTGCCTGCGTCGCCTGCGGCTTCGGTAAGAGCGCGCACCATCGCCATGAGGTCGTGATGTATCTCATCATCGATTTCATGGACGCGGTCCAGCGTCACGAACTGCGTGTCCGCCTTCTTCGCGATTTCTTCCGCAGCTTTCTTGGGGATGTTGCCGAGCTGCGCATGCGCGCGAGCGAGCGAAGCTTCCACGTCAAGCCACTTCTGCAGCTTCGCCTCCTCCTCGAAGACCGCAGTCATCTCCTCGGAACAATAACGGTATTCTATCGGATGTATCGCCATAACCATCACCCCTCGCTCACTTTCAGATAACCTTTGCTCTCCAGGTTCTTCCTTATCCTTTCGGCAACGCTGCCTTCGACGACTTCGAAGTGGCTGCCGGTTATCTTTTCATAGACTTTTATGTATCTCTTCGCCGCCTCCGTCACGACTTCGGAAGTCAGTTTCGGCGGCTTCCCTTCTCCCAGATAACCCTGGTCAGCGAGCCACGTCCTCACGTATTCCTTGTCGAGCTTCCTCTGCTCCTGCCCGCTTTCGAAAAGCTGCTTGTAGGTGTCGGCGAACCAGAACCTCGACGAATCGGGAGTGTGAATCTCGTCCATGAGCACCAGCTCGCCTTCGTTCAGGCCGAACTCATATTTCGTGTCGACAAGAATCAGGCCGTGCTTCGCGACGAAGCGCGAACCGAAATCGAAAAGCCTGAGCGAGGCATCTGACATCTTTTTGAAAAGCTCGCGCGAGACCAGGCCTTCGCGTATCGCGTCCTCGCCCGAGATCGGCCTGTCGTGTTCTCCCACGCCGCCTTTCGTCGTCGGCGTTATTATGGGCTTCTCGAACTTCTGGTCCTTGCGCAATCCCTCCGGTAGTCGGACGCCACAAAAGTCTCTGACGCCCCGCTGGTAGTTGTACCAGGCCGAAGTCGTCGTCACGCCGGTGATGTAGCCGCGCACGACCATCTCTACAGGAATCGGTTTACATTCCTTTGCGACCACGACATTCGGGTCGGGAACATCGATGACGTGATTCCTGGCGATGTGCTTCGTCTTGTCAAACCAGAAAGCTGCAAGCTGGTTCAGGACCTGGCCCTTGAACGGTATCGTGCCGAGCACGCGGTCGAAGGCGGAAATCCTGTCCGTCGTGATTATAATCCTCTTGTCAGTGAGTATGTAGTTGTCCCTCACCTTGCCCTCGTATTTCCTGCCTAATTTGAAATCCGTCTTTTCAAGGGCGTGGGGAATCTGTCTCCTGATGGCTGACTCATCGACCATTTCATCACTTCTGTTTTCTGCCGGTCCCGGCCTTCCCCTTGAGTTTAAGGATGCGTATCGCAAGCTCCGCGGCGTTCTTCCCGTTGTCTATCCCGACCGTCGCCACAGGCACGCCGGATGGCATCTGCATCATCGAAAGCAGCGCATCGAGGCCGTCGAGCTTCACCCCGACGGGAACGCCGATGACCGGCTTGTCCGTAAGCGATGAGACGAAGCCCGGCAGCGCGGCCGACAATCCTGCAACAGCGATTATCACGTCGGCGTCCGTGCTCCTCACTATGCTCTCGGTGCCTTTCGGGTCCCGGTGCGCGGACGACACGCGTATGTCGAACGCAACCTTGTTCCTCTTCAGGACGTCTTCCGCCCTTCTCGCGACTTCGAGGTCGCTCTCGCTCCCGCATATTATCAGAACTTTCATAACTAATCTATCGGCTGATGTTTTATAAGATTTTGGTTTTTATCCCACTTCGCCCAAAATAAATATTATGGGACGCGGACACGGGCAAGCGAAGCAGCATAAGATGCATCCCGTGCATCACATTGCCGTCCACGGCGCGCGCGGCACCAGCGTGTGGAAGAGGCTCGTGTTCGTCATCGTCGGCATGGCGTTTTCGGTTCTCCTGTCGTCTTATTTCCTGGGCTTCGGGACGCCGCAGCAGATAGTGTTCGCGATTACGATATCCGCGCTGGTGCTCTGGCTTTCTGAAATCGTCCCTTTGCACGTCACCGCGCTGGCCATACCCTTCGCGCTCGTGGTGCTCGGCGGCTTCAAGCCCGCGGAGGCATTCTCGCCGTTCTTTGATTCCATCGTCGTCCTCGTGCTGGGCGGCTTCGCGATTGCGCTCGCTTTAAGCAAATACAAGGTCGACGAATACCTCGGCCACAAGCTCGTGCACCGCGGCTCAAAGCCGAGAATGGTCCTGCTGAGCATCATGGCGGTGACGGCGTTCCTGTCCATGTGGATGGCTAACTCCGCGGCCGCAGCGTTAATGATGCCGATAGGCCTCATCATACTGAAAGAAAACAGGATGCTTCCCCTGAAATCGAACTTCGGCAAGTCCATGGTCCTGGGCATAGGCTTCGCGGCCACCATCGGAGGGCTTGGCACGATGGTCGGCAGCACGCCCAACGTCCTGGTCGCAAAATTCCTCGGTCAGGCGGGCTATTCTTTCGGCTTCATCGACTGGTCCTACTACGGCCTCCCCATGATGATAGCGCTAGTGCTCTCGACCTTCATCATCCTCACGCTGCTCTTCAGGCCCGAGGTCAGGAAAATAGACATAAGCGACGTCAAGAGGAAACTGGACAAAAAACAGAAGGAAGTGCTGGCCATTTTCGCGATTACGGTCGTGCTGTGGCTGACGACGGAAATCCACAAGCTTGACATAGGCACGATTTCGCTCGTGCCCATCTTCCTTCTCTACGCCTTCGGCCTGCTCAACACGGAAGACTTCAGGAAGCTCGACTGGCCGTCGCTCATCCTGATAGGCGGCGGCATCTCGCTCGGCTTCGCCATGCACGCATCGAGCCTTGACGTGACCATGGCCAACGTTCTTGGAGGCGCTATAACGAGCCAGCCCGCGCTGGTAGTGGCGCTTGTCATAATAACCTTCGGCGTCGCGCTTACCGCCTTCGCCAGCAACACGGCCGCGGCGTCGGTGATGGTACCTATGATGATTCCGCTTGCCGTCGTGGCAGGCGTCAATCCGAGGATGCTCGCGCTGCTGGCGGGCGTGGGCGTATCGCTTGACTTCATAATGCCGAGCGGCACGCCGCCGACGACGATCGCCTATTCCACCAGCTATGTCAGGCTCAAGGACCTTATCAAGGCCGGGCTTCTGGTTTCGGCAGCCGCGATAGTCATCTGCGCGCTCATCGCGGTAGCGCTTTAGCTGCTTTTTTTTGTTTTAGCTAATTTCTTTTTCAGACGTGGCTTCAGCTAAACCAGTTCACGCATTAATGCCCGGACTTCGAAGCATCCGGGCTAACTACCTGCGCGTCCCCTTCTAAAATCTCTTCCTTTTTGCAAAGCAGTCTCTGCAGAAAACCGGTCTGCCCTCTGTGGGCTTGAACGGGACTTCGCACTCTTTTCCGCACTCAGAACAAACAGCTTTGTGCATCTCGCGTGGTCTGAAGTCTCTTCTTTCCGATCTTTCTTCGAAACGTCTTTCTCTAAACGCCATTTTATCTAACTCCTGTTTATATTTAATTAATTATTTTGTAGGACTACTTTAAATATTTTACTGCTGCCTCTGCGGCTTCAGAATTTCCTTCTCGCGTATGCGACGGCATTCTTGAAAATAGCCAGGCCGTCGCCCTCCTCCGGCAGGTTCCTGACCCTCGTCCAGTGGGGGTGCGTGTATTTCGATACGAATTTTTCCGGGTGCGGCATGAGGCCGAACACGTTGCCTTCAGTGTTGCATATGCCCGCGATGTCGTTGAGCGAGCCGTTCGGGTTGTCGACATACCTGAAGACGACTTGGTCCTTTGCTTCCAGTTTTCTTATTATTTCCGGAGACGCGACGAACTTCCCCTCGCCGTGGTTTACGGGCACGAATATCTCGCCCTTCATGCCGCGCGTGAAAATGCACTTGCCCTTGTTGACGAGTCGCAGGCGGACCCACCTGTCGATGAAATAGCCGGAGTCGTTGCCGGCCAGCGTGGCTTCCTGCCGTCCGAAGCCGGCGAATGCAGGCAAAAGTCCGGCCTTCACGATAGCCTGGAAGCCGTTGCATATGCCTATGACCAGCCGCCCGCTTTCTATGAACCTTATGAAATCCCTGTTGAGTTTGAACCTTATCAGGGTGGCGAGTATCTTGCCTGAAGCGACGTCGTCGCCGTGCGCGAAGCCGCCCGGTATCGCGACTATCTGGAAATCCTCCAGCGCTTTCCTCCCCCGTATCAGCTCGTTGATGTGGACGACTTCGGTTTCGGAGCCCGCGAGCTTGAAAGCGTACGCAGTCTCTTCGTCACAGTTCGTCCCATCGACGCGCAGCACAAGCGTTTTTACCATCTTTTCACCATCATCCCTTTCCGCGCTCACCAGTTGAAAGTCTTTCTCCATGCCTTTTTCAGGCCGTCAACATCTTCATTCAAGACTTTGCCGCCGTTCAGGCCGGTGGCAACCAGCTTTTTGTCGGCCGTCACTTCTCCGATTCTCGAGGCGCGGTGCTCCATTATCTTCTCGAATTCATGCGCTTTCGCCTTCTCCACTTCGACCACGAATCTCGAGTTGCTCTCGGAGAATAACAGCTTGTAGTTTTTCCTGATACCCTTCTGCAGCACTTTTTTCAAATCAATTTTCATGCCCAGGCCTCCGGCGAAGCACATCTCCGCGGCGGCAACGGCGAGCCCGCCCTCCGAGCAGTCGTGGCATGCGCGCACGACGCCTCTGTCCATCGCAGCCGTCATCTTTTCCATCGCAGTCCTCGCGGCAGGGAATTCGACGCCGGGAACACGTCCGCCCTTCCTGCGCTTTACCATGTAATAATGGGAGCCAGCCATTTCATCCTTCGTATCGCCGACCATATAGACCGGGTTGCCTTCCTCTTTCAAGTCCATGGTGACGGCCTTCCTTATGTCAGGCATCACGCCGACAGCGGTCACCACCAGCGTATATGGTATGGAAATCGTTTCTGATGCCTTCGTTTTTTGCCTGCTGCCTAGGCTGTATTCGTTGTAAAGAGAATCCTTGCCCGATATGAAAGGCGCGCGGAAACCCTTCGCGCCGTCGTAACATGCCTTCACTGCCTCGACCAACGCTCCAAGCCGGTCGGGCTTCTCGGGATTGCCCCACGAGAAGTTGTCGAGCAGCGCTATTCGTCGACCTCCGCAGCACACGTTGTTGCGCATGGCCTCGTCAATCGCTGATAGCGCCATGTCGTAAGGGTTGTCCGAGAACCTCGGGTTGAAGCCGTTCGAGACGACGATGCCCTTCCAGTTGTCATATAGCGGCCTGAGCACGCATGCGTCGCCCGGCCCGCCGTGGCCATGGATAGGTTTCACGACCGTCCTGGCCTGGACCTCGTGGTCGTATTGCCTTATGACCCATTCCTTGCTAGCAACAGTCGGCGAGCCGAGTATCGCCTTGAGGTCGCTGCCGAAAGCCTTCGCATCCGGAAGGTCAGGGTCGCGCAATTCCTTTATTTTGAACTCCGCCTTCCTCTCGACCTTCGGGAAGCCGTCGTGCAGGAAAGCCATGTCCAGCTTGCCGATAACATTCCCCCTGAACATGAGCGTGAGCTTTTCGTCGCCCGTGAATTCTCCGATTACGGTCGCGTCCGTGTTCTCGTTCCTGAAGATTTCAAGGACTTCGTCAACGTTCGCCTTCGGAACCGCGAATATCATCCTCTCCTGCGCCTCCGATATCCAGATTTCCCACGGTTCGAGGCCCGTGTATTTCAGCGGCACTTTATCGAGCCAGACTTTCACGCCCGTCTTCTTGCCCATTTCACCGACCGCAGAGCTAAGCCCGCCGCCGCCGCAATCCGTGACCGCTGAATAAAGGGGTTTTCCGCGTCTGTCCCTTGCCGTGAGCAGGCCGTCGAGGACGCGTTTTTCTTCGATAGCGTTGCCTATCTGGACTGCGCCGCTAGATGTCTTCTCGGATTCGGTCGAGAGTTCGAGCGATGCGAAGGTCACGCCGTGTATGCCGTCGCGGCCTGTGCGGCCGCCGGCCAGAACCACTTTGTCTCCCGCCTTCGGGTCGCGCACGTATTTTTCCTTCGGTATTATGCCGAGGCATCCTGCATAAACCAGCGGGTTGCCTATGTAACCTTCATGGAAGCCGAAGCCGCCATTAGCCGTCGGGATGCCCATCCTGTTGCCGTAGTCGCGTATGCCGGCGACCACGCCTTTCATCAAACGCTTCGGGTGCAGGACGCCCTTCGGAAGCTTGTCGTGCGGATAATCAGGAGGGCCGAAAAACAGGACGTCGGTCGAGAGAATCGGTTTCGCCCCGACGCCCATCACGTCGCGGAAAACGCCGCCTGAACCCGTGCCCGCTCCGCCGTAAGGGTCGAGCGCGCTCGGATGGTTGTGCGTCTCGACCTTCACCGCTATGTTGTGCTTGTCGTCGAGCTTGACTATGCCCGCGTTGTCCTCGAAAACATGGACGCACCATGGGAAGGCGAGCTCCTTCGTCGCTTTTATTATGTAGGTCTTCAGCAGGCTTTCTATCCGCTTCCCATTGTATTCGACGTTGCCGCGGAAGGTCTTGTGCATGCAATGTTCTGACCACGTCTGCGCGAACGTCTCGAGCTCTATGTCCGTAGGGTTGCGGCCGAGCTTCCTGAAATACTGCTGAATCTTGCGCATCTCCTCAGTGTTGAGCGCGAGCATGAGCTTACTCGATACGTATTCCAGCTGCCTCTCGTCCATGCCGAGTATTGCGATTTCTCTTGTGCCGGTTTTGATTTTAGTTTTCATTTCCCTCACAGCTTCCTGTAATCATAAGTCTGTATCAGCTTGTTGGCCAGGCATTTTTCGCAGACGGCTTTGACGTCCTTTTCGCTGAGACTGCCTTCAATAATGTAGGTCGTGCCCGTCCTGACCTTCGCATTTTTTATGCCCATCACTTCTATCGCCTTCGCCACCGAAAGCCCGGCGACGTCCATGACGCCCGGCCTGAAGAAGACCTCAATCGCCCAGGCGCCACGTCTCACGTTTTTCACGAGCCCCTTCAGGTGCTTCCCGCTCTCCGAGAACGGCGCGATGTTAAAATACTGCAATATGCTATCCGCCAGAAGCTCACTGCCGGCGCGCTCGGCATCGCTCCTTTTCACGCCTTCGATGACGTAGGTCTGCAGCGTCCTGACGCCGCTGACCTTGGATAGGCCGAGCCCCAGAATATCTGCTTTCGTGTTCTCCCCGAGCGGGTCCCTGTGACCCTCCATGTAGCCTACTCCCACAACCCACATGCATTCACCGAATACAATAACTATGGGCCTTGGCAATAAAAAATTTCCTTCATAGAAAATACGAATACATGCGCTTGTTTTTTAACTAGTTACTACAATTATGTATAATATGAAACGGGTCATCCACAGGATTCACAGGATGAAGCATCACATACGTAGGAGAATCCTCGAGAGAAGGGACAAACACAGGAAGGGCGAAAAGCACTGCAAGGACTGCGCCATACGCGAGAAACTGTTCAAGCTCCCCGAATTCAGCAAAGCCAACATAATCCTTTTCTACGTTTCCGTAAAGGGCGAGGTCAGGACCGACAGGATGATTTCACAATCCCTCAGGAAAGGCAAGAAGATACTCGTGCCTTTCGCGAAGCCTAAAAATAAGGAGCTGCTCATTTCGGAGATACACGACCTCAACGAGCTTTCACCGGGAGCGTTCGGCATACCCGTTCCCATGCATCCGAAGCAATTCCCGCTGGACAAGATAGACCTCGTCATCATCCCCGGCATAGCCTTCGACAAAAAAGGCAACAGGATAGGCTACGGCCGCGGCTTTTACGACAGGTTTCTCAAGAAGCTCAAGAAGAACGTCCCGCTTGTCGCGCTGGCCTACGATTTCCAGATAGTCGAGCAGATCCCGACCGACAGGTTCGACGTCAGGGTTCACAAGATAGTAACGGAGAAAGGCACAATCAGCTGCAAAAAATAAAAGCAAATAACTGCAGGCTCAGTCCTGCTTGGCGTGCCTGACAGAAACGTTCTCGTTGAACTCGCGCCCCATTTTTGCCTTCTTCCTGAACCAAAGCTCCCTCGCTTCCGCGACGGTGAAGAGCGAGCCCGTGACCAGGACAAGGTCGTTCTTCCCCGCTAGCTGCATCGCCTTTTTCACCGCACTTTTTACGTCATCGGCAATCAGGAAATCCTTCCCGTGTTTTTGTGCTTCCTTTGCCAGTTCAGCCGGCTCCACTCCCCTGCCCATGACCTTGTGCTTCGTCAGCACGAAAAAATCCGTCTTGCCTGAAATGGCCTGCAGCATTTCCGGGATCAGCTTGTCTTTCGACGCGCCGAAAACGGTGTAAAGCCTTTCATGCCTTATCAGGTCCAGCGAGGCCGCGAGGCTTTTCATCGCCTCGACATCCTTCGCGCCGTCGAGCAGGACCTTCCTTCCGTTTTTCATCAGCTCAAAGCGGCCGGACCATCTCGCCTTTTCCATACCTTTTTTTATCGCGCTGCTCGGTATCGGCGGCGTAAGCGAGCGCAGCGCAGCGAGCGCGCATGCGGCGTTCTTAAGCTGGAACCTGCCTGCAAGGTGAATGGAAATTTTCGTCCCTTCAAAATCGAATTCATTCCCAAACTCCGTCGATTTCGCGTTCTTCAGCTCCGGCGCCCTGACGAATTTCGCGTTTCTCTCCCTGCATATTTTTTCAAGCACCGCGAACGCCTTTGGGTTTTCAGAGGCGGTGATGAGAATTCCGTTTTTCCTGATTATCCCTGCCTTTTCCACTGCGATTTTTTCAGGCGTGCCGCCGAGGATTTCGGTGTGCTCCAGCGAGACGTTCGTGATTACGGAGACCTCTGGCTTCACTACGTTCGTCGCGTCCAGCCTTCCTCCAAGCCCGACTTCAAGGACGGCGAAGTCGACGCGCTTCTCCCTGAAATGTTCGAAGGCCATCGCGGTCACGAACTCGAAGAACGTCGGGCTTTCGGATTCCTTTGCGACCTTTTCTGCGTAAGGCTTGATTTTTTTCACAAGCCGCACGAAATCCCTTTCAGAAATCATTTTGCCGTCAATCGATATCCGTTCCCTGAAATCGAAAAGATGCGGCTTGGTGAAAACGCCCGTCCTGTAGCCAGCCTCTTTCAGGACAGAGCCGAGCATGACCACAGTCGACCCTTTGCCGCTCGTTCCTGCCACAAGCACGGAGCGGAAGCTGTCCTGAGGATTGCCCAAAAGCGAAAGCAGCCTTTCGATTCTCTCCAGGCCGAGCTTTATGCCGAACCTGTTCAGTCGCTGTATGTAGCCCGTCGCCTGCCCGTAATTCATAAAAGAAATAATCGCTCTCTGCTTTTTAATGCTTGAACATGCGCCGTCCGGTGAAGATCATCGCTATGCCGTGGAGGTTGCATGTTTCTATCACTTCGCTGTCCTTGACCGACCCTCCAGGCTGGACAATGAAGCGGATGCCGTGCTTTTCGGCCTCATCGATTGAATCGGAGAACGGGAAAAACGAGTCGCTCGCAAGGACGCAGTTTGAAATCTCGTGGTCCGGAAGGTGCATCAGCCTGAGATTGTCCTTGGTCTTTTCTATCGCTATCTTCAGCGAAGTGACGCGGTTCGGCTGGCCGGCGCCCATGCCAATCACGTGATAGAAGCCGGGCCTGTATTCGCGCGCGATGACGATAGCATTCGATTTCGTGTGCTTGCACGCGAGGCATGCGAACAGCGCGAGGTCCTTTTTATTTTCAGGAAAATCAATTTTCGTCACGCTCCTGAAATCCTTTTTGTCGGTGTATCCCTCGTCTCTCTCCTGCTGGAGTATCGCTCCAGAAAGGAACCTGAAATGGATATTTTCCGGGGAAAAATCCGGCACTTCAAGAAGCCGCAGGTTTTTCTTCTCCTTGAAAACCTCTAGCGCCTTATCCGCGAAAGCCGGAGCGATTACTATTTCCACGAAATTTTCCTTTAGGAATTCTGCCGTTTCCTTATCCGCCTGCTTCGTTAGCGCTATGACGCCGCCGAACGCCGACAAGGGGTCGCCTTTCCACGCGTTCTCGAGCGCCTCCCGGAGCGAAGCGCCGGTGGCGAAACCGCACGGGTTCGTGTGCTTCACGACGACCGCTCCATTACCGCCGAATATTTTAAGCTCCTGCACGGCGTCAAGCGCGCTTTCCGCGTCGAGGTAGTTGTTGTACGACATCTCCTTGCCCTGGAGCTGCTTTGCGTTCGCTATCGAAGCCCCGCCTTCCTCGGCGTAAATCTTCGCCTTCTGGTGCCAGTTCTCGCCGTAGCGAAGCTCTTTTCCCCCGCTCAGTTTCAGCCTGATCATTTCCTTGCCGGTGAATTTCCTGGACAGGTAGCTTTCAATGTCGCTGTCGTAATCGCCTGTCATTCTGAAGGCTTTCAGGGCCAGCGTCTCACGGGTGCGAAGGTCCACGTCCCCGTCCTTCTTTATCTTTTCCAGGACCATGCCGTAATCTTCCGGGTCCGTTACTATGACGACGTCCCTGTAGTTCTTGGCGGACGAGCGTACCAGCGCCGGCCCTCCGATGTCTATGTTCTCGATAGTTTCCTCGTGCGATGCGCCCGCCTCGACAGTCTTCCTGAACGCGTACAGGTTCACGACGACCATGTCTATCATGCTTATGCCGTGGCCTGACGCCTGCTCCATGTGGCTTTTGTTTTCGCGGACAGCGAGAATCCCGCCGTGGACTTTCGGGTGCAGCGTCTTGACGCGGCCGTCCATCATCTCGGGCAGGCCGGTGAACTCTTCGATGGGAACAAGCCTCACGCCGTTTTCCTTAAGAACCTTTGCCGTCCCCCCGGTCGAGATTATTTCAACATCTAGCTTCTCGAGGGATTTTGCAAACTCGACTATCCCTCTCTTGTCCGTGACCGAAATCAGAGCGCGTCTTATTTTCATCTGAGAAGCTTCACCTTGTTGCCTTCGACTTTTATCTTGCCCTCGCCGAAGAGCCTTATGGCCTCGAGCATGACATTCTGCTCCGCGGCCTGGACCTTCGCCTTAAGCGACTCAGTCGTGTCGTTGTCGTCGACTGGTACGGGCATCTGCATGATTATCGGCCCCCTGTCCACGTCAGCGGTCACGAAGTGGAGCGTGCAGCCAGTGACCTTCAGGCCCATTTTAAGGACCTCTTCGTGCACGTTTAGGTCTTTGCCTCCAGCGAACAGCGGGAGCAGCGACGGATGGATGTTCATGAGCCTGTTCTCGTAATGGGTGCAGAACCACGGCGAGACTACGCGCATGAAGCCTATGAGCAGGATGAGTTCCGCGCCGCGTTTGTCGAACTCATGGGCGGCAGCCTTGTCGAAAAGGATCTGTTTCCCTCCCTCGTATTCGAGGAATATGGCTTCTATGCTGTGATCCCTCGCGCGCTCGAGAATGTAAGCATCTTCCTTGTTCGAAATCACGCAGACTATCTGCGCGTCCAGCTGCTTCCTGCTTATCGCGTCTATAAGCGCCTGCATGTCCGTTCCCTTCGTCGAACCCAAAACACCTATCTTGACCGTCATAATAACCCTCCTGACGATTACCTAAGCATCACTATGCTCATAACAAATAATTATCTGATTCTCTGTTTTTTATAGGTTTCATATGAAGAAAATTTCCGACTGGGTTTCCTGCGGCAATATATCATGTCTGAATTTTTCTTAATGTGCCGAGAATCTTGTAGCTTTTTATGCCGCTCTTGTAGGCGTAATTCCAGTGATGCATCTGGTCTCGTGAAAGCGGGCCGGTTTTTACATTATTGGAGGCGCTGTGATAAACTCCATTGGTTTTTTCCGCCAGACTGTTCCCCACTCCCCCATGGGTTACGTGCACCAAGTAGATGAAATATGAAACCGAGCCTCCGCTCGCCTTGGGCATATGGATTGTGAACCGAAAATATCTTGTTCTTTCCCATTTTTTCTTATTTTCCGCAAAAGGATTTAAGACTTGCGTGCAGCTATTTCTGGAGTAGTCTTTCAGCCGCAATCAGCGTGTTCTCGATAACCATCGCTACGGTGAGCGGCCCGACCCCGCCTGGTACGGGCGTTATGGCCGATGCCCTGTCCCTCACCTTCGCAAAATCAACGTCTCCGCAGATTTTTCCTCCGCTGCGGTTTATGCCGGCGTCTATGACGACCGCGCCTTTCTTCACCATGCTTTCCTTAACGAAGTTCGCCTTCCCTACCGCTGCCACAAGTATGTCGGCGTTTTTCGTGTGCTCCTGGAGGCGCTTTGTTTTGGAATGGCATATGGTCACGGTCGCGTTCCTTTTCAGCAGCATGAGCGCCATGGGCTTTCCCACGATGTTGCTCCTGCCTATGACCACCGCATTTTCCCCCTCGATCGGGATTCTTGCGTGATCGAGGAGCTTCATTATGCCTTTCGGCGTGCACGGCTCGAACAGTGCTTCGCCGCCTGCAAGTCTTCCGATGCTGCATGCGGTCAGGCCGTCGACATCTTTCTCCGGCGTTATCGTATCGAGAATCTTCTGCTCGTCAAGATGCGAAGGCAGCGGCAGCTGCACGAGGATGCCGTGCACGTTTTTGTCCGCGTTGAGCTTTTTTATCAGGCTTGCAACTTTTTCTCCGCTGGTTTTTTCCGGAAAGCTGTGTAGCTCGCCTTTCATGCCTATCTGCTCGGAAGCGCGAATCTTGTTCCTCACGTAAAGCTTCGAAGCCGCGTCCTCTCCGACAAGTATAATGTCCAGCCTCGGGATAATCCCTTTGCTTTTAAGGCGCTCGGTTTTCCTCTTCAGCTGCAGGCATATTTCGTTCGAGAGTTTCCTGCCGTCAAGTATTTTTGCAGTCATGGCTTCCCTCTCAGCATTTCCATGTGGCGCACGCGTTTCTCGAGCAGCGCCTTCGTCCCTATGTCAGGCCTGTGGAACACGCTCCCCTTTACCGACCTGACGGCTTCCTCGGCGATTTTTTCCGCCTCGCCGAAATCCTGCGACACTCCAACGAAAGCGATTGCGCGGGAGCCGCTCATGTATAAGCCTTCTGGTCTCTGGTCGACGGACGCATAATACATCTTCGCCCTCGGCGCATTCGGAACCTCGATTTTCTCTCCCTTGACGGGGTTGTCAGGATAACCCCTGGGTACGACGTATTTGCATACGGTAGACCTGTTTTCAAAATGAGTTTTGGCTTTCGAAAGGCTGCCGTTGACGATGCCATAGCATAGGTCTATGAAATCGCTCCTGAGTATCGGGAGCACGTTCATGGCCTCGGGGTCGCCGAGCCGCGCGTTGTATTCGAGCAGTTTCACGCCGTCGCGCGTCACCATGAAGCCGCCGTACATGACGCCCTTATAGAGCGTTCCAGTCTCTTTCTCGATTGCCTTCGCCATCAGCTCGGTTATGCGATGCGCTTCCTCCAGGTCGCTTTTCGTGATGAAGGGAAGGAGATGGTCCGTGCATGAATAAGAGCCCATGCCGCCAGTATTGGGACCCTCGTCATTCACATACGCCCTCTTGTGGTCCTGCGCGGGCGGCGAATCGAGCACGAATCTGCCGTCAGTGAAGCTCTGCAGCGAGAACTCCTCGCCTTCCAGTTTCTCCTCGACGATGACGGATGCATGGGCCTTCAAAACTTCCTCGCAGTATCTGAGCGCGTCCTCCGCATTTTTCAAATGCTCCCCGTGAACCATAACACCTTTGCCGCCCGTCAGGCCGTCCGGCTTGACCACGAAAGAAGCGAGCGAATGCAAAAATTCCCTGATGCCGTTCATGTTTTTGAACACTTCGAACTGCGGCGAGCCGGGAATTTTGTATTTCTGCGCGAGCAGTCGAGTGAACGCTTTCGACGTCTCGAGCTTCGCCAGTTCTTTCACAGGCCCGACCGACGGGACGCCGGCTCTTCGCGAGCGCGTCCACCGCGCCGTAATCCAGCGGAGCTTCAGGCCCGACCACGCAGAAGTCCGCGGCGACATGTTTTGCAAAATCAGTCATCTTCCCGATATCATTGTAATCGCCCAGCTCGCATTTCTGTGAGAGGCTTCGAATTCCTGGATTGTTCGCCTTCATGTAGGAAAAGAGCGCAGTGGGTCTGCGGCGAGCGGCGTATCGCTTCGGCAATCGCATGCTCTCGCGCGCCGTTGCCTATGAGAAGAACCTTTATCATGCAGTTTCCCCACCTTTGGCGATATTCTTATTCGGTTTCTGGTTTTAAAACATTTTATGCCGCTTGCCTTGATGTCCGGCCTGATGCTTGTTTTTAGATGCGCGGAAGTCCTGGCGCTTTGGTATGCTGGCCGCGCGCATGCCGTGTATGGAAAACATCAGCTCGTTCTTCTGGATTTTCTTGTCCCTGAAGCCGCGCGGGACGTAGACCGGCTTCCCGGTGCGCGGGTCCATGCCCGTGTAATACATGCACGTGCTGAGGCTCATGGGCGTGGGCGTGAACGTCTGGATTATCGCGTCGCGCCCGACCTTTGCGACGAACTTCTTCAGTTCGTCGTTTTCTATTTTGGAGCTGCCGGGATGCGCGGCTATGACGTAGTATTTGAGCGTCTGGCCCGTTCCCTTGTTTATTTCCCCGAAAACGGAAACGAACTTCTCCAAGCTGCCGGGCACGTATTTGTTCATGAGCTTGAGGACGTGGGGGTTGCAGTGCTCCGGCGCGATTTTCAGGTAGCCTGAAATATGGTGCCTTGAAATCTCCTTGATGTATTGCCTTGACTCGAGCGCGAGATCGTAGCGTATGCCGGAGCGCACGAAAATCTTCTTCACGCCGGGAATTTGCCTCGCCTTCTCCATGAGCATGATCAGCTTCGAGTGGCTGCGGTCCAGATGGTTGCACACTAGGCAGTTGCCTTTGCACACGTGGCAGTCCATGCCGTACATGTTCGCAGACGGCCCGCCGAGGTCGTCGATGTAGCCCTTGAAATCCTTGTGTTTCGTCAGTGAGGCGATTTCGCGCAGTATCGAAGCCTCCGAGCGCGAAACGATGCGCGTACCCTGATGCAGTGTGATGGAGCAGAAGCTGCAGTTGCCTATGCAGCCGCGATGCGTAAGGACGCTGAACTGCATGCCCTTTAGATACTCCGCTTTCTCCGGGATGTCGCGGGAGTAGGGAAGCTCGTAGGTTTTGTCGAGCTCTTCGGGCGTGTAGCGGTGGCTTTTGTATTGCAGGATGAACTTGTCGCCAGTCTTCTGCGCGAGGTTCTCGTCGTTGCTGAACATGAGCTGCATCTTGCAGAACTTCATTTTGTCGGCGGCGACTTCATCGAACGAAGGCATGATTCTGAAGCCGTGAGGCGCCTCGTTCCTTGCGACGCACGTGCCTTCTATGCCGTCCAGCGCTTCGTTTTTTTCCAGCCTCTTCGCAATCTCGACTATCGCATGCTCCGCGTTACCATAAGCTAGGATTTCCGCCCTCGATTCAGGGAGTATCGACCTTCTAAGCTTGTTGCTCCAGTAGTCGAAGTGCGCGAATCGCCGCAGCGACGCTTCGACGCCGCCAAGCACCATGGGTGTCTTCTTGTAGCTGCGTCTTATCATGTTCGCGTAAACTATCACCGCGCGGTCCGGCTTCTGCGGAGTGTAGCGTTTGTGCTCGTCTTCGTCACGCTCCTTTATCAGCGGCGTGTAGTTGTCGAGCATGCTGTCCATCGCCCCTGCTGTAATGCCGAAGAAAAGCCGCGGCTCGCCGAGCTTCGTGAATTCCTCATCGTCGAGCCAGTCCGGAGTCTCGATTATGCCTACCGAATAGCCTTCGCTTTCAAGCGTTCGCGCTATGACTGCCGCGCCGCACAGCGGATGGTCTGCATAGGCGTCGCCGGTTATGATTATAATGTCATATTGCTGCCCTTCGGGCAGTGGTTTGTCGGATATCATATTATCATATTACCATTTTGTCTTGCATTTTATAAACATCTAAATATAATTGAAATTTATGATTTGCTTGGGCATCGAATCCACCGCTCACACTTTCGGCATCGGCATATGCGACGACAAAGGCCGCGTGCTCGCTAATGAGCGCTCGGTATACAAGCCGAAGGCCGGCTGGGGCATAATCCCCATGGATGCGGGAAAGCATCATGAAGAAGCGAAACATTCAGTCCTCGGCGCGGCGCTGGAGAAAGCGAAGCTGAAAATCGAGGACATGGGTTTAATTGCGTATTCTCGCGGTCCTGGCCTGCCTCCGTGCCTGCACAAAGGCCTAGCGCTGGCGAAAGAGCTCGCTGAAAAAAACAAGCTGCCGCTCGCGCCTGTGAACCACTGCATAGCCCATATCGAAATCGGCAGACTCACGTCCGGCTACGAAGACCCTGTCGTGGTTTATGTTTCGGGCGGCAACACGCAGATTATTTCCTTCGCTAGCGGCCGCTACCGCGTTTTCGGCGAGTGCATGGACATCGGCATCGGAAACGCGCTAGACAAGTTCGGCCGCGCTGTGGGCCTCGATTTTCCGCAAGCTCCCAAAATAGAGCAGCTCGCAAAAAATGGGAAATGGATAGAGCTTCCCTACGTCGTGAAGGGCATGGATTTGTCGTTCTCCGGCATAGTGACAGAATGCATAAAGAAGCATGAGAAGGGCGAGCCACTCGAAAATATTTGTTACTCCATCCAGGAGGTCTTCTTTTCAATGCTGACCGAGGTCACGGAGCGCGCGCTCGCGCATCTCGGCAAGGACCAGGTCCTGCTCACGGGCGGCGTCGCTGCGAACATGCGCCTGCAGGAAATGCTCAACAAAATGTGCGAGGAGCGGGGAGCGAAGTTCAAGGTCGTCCCGCGCGAATTCGCTGGCGACAACGGCGCGATGATTGCATGGACCGGCATACTCGCTCACAAAGCCGGGCAAAACATTAAAACAGAAAAAGCCGACGTCGACCCGAGATGGAGGACGGACGACTCGGACATAGGCTGGATGAGCTGACTCACTCGCCGCTTCCGCTTCTTTTCTCCTTTGCCCTGCCCTTGTTTATGAAAAACGCGATGTTCCTTTCCCCGCCTTCGCCGTTGCAGAAGATGAACTTTTTCCTGATGGGATATACGCCGTTGAAGCAGGCCTTGCACGTGTCCGTGTGGCCTATGGCCTGGTCCATTTCCTCTATGGTCGGGTAGCAGACCTTGTCGACGTTAATTTTCTTCGCGACCTTTTCCCCTATTTCCTCAACCGTGCCCGTCAGCCCCTGCGCGGCGAAGGTCTTGCCTTTCGGGTCCTTTATGCACGGGTATGCAAGCGGCGGGCACGATATGACCGATATAATCGCCTCGGTTCCTGCCGCCCTCAGCTTGTAGACCATGCCGTCCCTGAAGACCGTGCCCCTCACTATGCTGTCGTCGCCGCACGCGACCTTCTTGCCCCTGACCACTTCCTTGTTTATGAAAAACTTCGTCCTGGCGGCCATCACCCTTTCCTGGGGGTTTTCCACTTGAAACGTCCTCTTCGCTCCGGGATTCTTTACGCTGGCCTCCTCGAAGGGCACGAACTTCTGTTTTATCCTGCACAGCTCCTGCTGGTAGCCGATTGCGACCCCCCTGCCGGAATCCGGGGAGGCTATGACAACGTCAACGTCAAGCGGGTATCTCCGGGCAAGCTTCTCCCCGAGAGTTTTCCTCACTAGGTAAACGTTCCTGCCCTCGATTGACGACGTCGGGTCCGCGAAGTATATCCATTCGAAGGCGCAGTGGGCGTGGCGGTCCTTCCTGACCACCCTCGATTCCATGCCGCCCTTGGAGATGATGAGCACCTCTCCGGGCTCCACGTCCTTGACGAAGGCCGCTTCCAGGCTGTCCAGCGCCTTGGTCTCCGACGCTATCACGTAAACATTATCCTTCCTGCCCAGGCACAGCGGCTTTATGCCCTTCGGGTCGCGGAAAGCGATAAGATAAAATTTACCGCCTTTCCTGACCGCTATGACCACGCTGTAAGGGCCCCTGCCATCGAGCTTTTCCATCAGCTTCCTGGCGGCCGAATAGAAATTGCCATCCTCCCTCAGGTAATCGAGGAACAGCGTGCGCATCACGCTGTCGTGCTTTTTCTCCCCGAATCCGAGCAGGACCCCGTCCATTGCCAGCGAGATGTTCACGTTCTGGTCGCCCCACTGCTCGACGGGCTGCAGGTCCCCGCTCCTTTCGTAGAGCGTGTGGCCTATGCCCATCGATGGCTTCAGCCTTTTCAGGCCTTCCAGCTTGTCCTTGAGGAAGTAGTAGACCGGACCATCGCTGGAAAGCGTGTGAAAATATTTGCCGTTGTTGACGCTTATGCCGCAGCCTTCTTCCCCGCTGATGCTGCAGGGCCGCGAGGCCGTAGAACAGGTCGTCCATTATGTTCTTGTCATCCACCGAGAAGATGCCGATTATGCCTGACATTTTATTTTATTGGCGCATGGATTTTTAAGTTTTGGGCCACAGCCTGGCTTACGCTCATGACAATGAGATATTCAGGCGTCGCCAATTGTATAAAGGTATTCAGAAGGATTCATGCCAATTTCAAAACCTTTTTCAAGCATAGTCCTTTCGATGAACGTCATTATCAATTTGGCGTCTAAACTTCCTGTCGCGAATATTTCCACAAGCCGCGGATTTTCAATCACGGAGCCAGTTGCGGTTGTCCTCGGGACATTTCCGGGCTCATGCACCACTGCGAGCTGGGTTCCTTCGGCATCGCTAATCCACCCGCTGTCTTTGTTGTATACTGGCCTTCTAGAGCCATCATCATTCGTATGCATTTTACCGCCAGTAGCAATGTATCGCGGTTCAAGTCCCATTACATAAATGTACGCATTGTTAAGGGCTTCAACGACAGCGTCGATATTCCCTTTATCAGAAACAAAAAAATGCCCTTTGAATCCTTTGTATCCTTTCATGTTCATTCACTCGTTCCTATACGGCAAAAATCCTAAATAAATAAGTTTGCCCCTTTCACGTCTCTTGTAGATTGTGCGCGTTGGCTAACGCCCGTATCGGCAAAGTGCCCGTCCCATGGCGGTGTACTGTTGTATGGGCCTAGAACAACATAGTTTTTCCTGGTTCGTTCCGCTTCTCCACTCATGTCACTAAATTCCTTTCTAAAGTCGTCACTCATGTTATCACAAATAACTTTTGAATAACAGATTTAAATACTTTATTATTGTAGCTTCTTTCTGGTGGTTACATGTTTAACAGATTTCTTGCATACGATTATTTTTATTACCCTTCGCCATTATATCCATGAGAGTGGGTTGAAAGCATGAGAATCGCAATCCTTTCGGATTTCCATTTCGGCTTCGGCGCGGGCAGCGAGCGCGCGGAAGACCCGTTCGATGCCTTCAGGGAAGCGATAGGCAAGACGCTGGGCTGCGACCTGATTCTTTTCGCCGGCGACATTTTCGATACGCGGAGCCCCGACGCCGAGACGCTGACGAAGGCGATGGAACTGATGATTCCCCCGCTGCTCGAGCAAAGCGGCCTCAAGCTCGTGCAGGGCATCGGGAAGGACATATCCAAGGTTTCGGAAATCGCGCTCATGGGCATACCCACCGTCGCGATACACGGCACGCACGAGCGGCGCACGAAGGGATTTCTGAATCCGGTCGAGGCGCTTGAGAAGGCTGGCTTCCTGACATACCTGCACTGCAACGGCGTGATATTCGAGAAGGACGGGGAACGCGTCGCCATACAGGGCATGTCGGGCGTTCCCGACCAGTATGCGGAAAGCGTGCTGTCTAACTGGAATCCTGCGCCAGAGCACGGTTGCTTCAACATCATCGTCCTCCACCAGTCGATTGCCGAGTTCCTCTACGCGCAGCATACGCTCGGCCTGGACAAGCTGCCGAAGGGCTTCGACCTCTATGTCAACGGCCACATACACGAGGCGAAGCATGCCGATTATGCGGGCAAACCTTTCATCCTTACCGGTTCGCTCGTGCCCACCCAGATAAAGGACGAATCAGAAGAGCCGAAGGGCTTCTGGATAGTCGAGACTTCAATGCGCGACCTCGCGAGCGACCCGCCGAAAGCGACGAAGTTCATAGACAGGGGCGGCGTGCGCTTCTACTGGATTCCGCTCGAGAACCAGCGCAGGGTCTATGTGAGGCAGTTCGGGGCGGACGACAAAGAGGCGCTTGAGAAGGAGCTGCACGAAATCGCCGCGGCTAACCCTGACAAAAAGGCGATAGTGAGGCTCGACCTGAAAGGCAAGGCCGAAACGCTTGCGAAGGACGTGGAGATGAAATTCGGCAGCAGGCTCATACTTTCTTTCAAAAAGGAGAAGGAAGAGAAGGCGCTCCCCACCAAGACGCTGGAAGAGCACAAGCTCTCGGTCGAGGACATGGGCAGGAAAATCCTGCTCGAGAATCTGACGAAAGCGGGACTCGACCCGAAGCATTTCGAAGGCCTGTTCGAGCTGCTGGCCGAAGACAGGGCGGAGGATGCGGAGAAATTCCTGCTGAAGGCGCAGGAGGCGCGAAGCAAAGGAACGGCCGGGGCATCGAAGCAGAGCAGGCTTTTCGGCCGTGAAAAGGCTTAGCAGAAGGGCTTTTTCCGAAGAACTATTTATGTGGCTATATACAAATAATGTATAAAGGGTGTTGCTTGTGGTGGAATTTCACATAAAAGTCGAAAACGTAGTGGCCTTCGCCGTTTTGGGCAGGAAGATCGTGCTGAACAAGCTCGTTGAGAAGATGGGCAACACCGAATACGAGCCCGAGCAGTTCCCCGGCCTCGTCTACAGGATTAAAGATCCGCGAGCGGCCGCGCTCATTTTTTCATCAGGCAAGATAGTCTGCACCGGAGCGAAGAGCATAGCGATGGCGAAGGAGGCCATGAGGAAAATCGTCCTCGACATAAAGAAGACCGGGACGTCCATGCCGACCAAGTTCAACATAAACATCGAGAACATCGTTGCCTCGACGAGAATCGAAGTCAAGCCGAGGCTCATGCTCGAGGAAATCGCCATGTCGCTGGAAGAGGTCGAATACGAGCCCGAGCAGTTCCCCGGCCTCGTCTACAGGATGAAAAGCCCGCGAACGGCGTTCCTTCTTTTCGGCTCGGGAAAAATAATCTGCACTGGCGGCCGCAGCCTGGTCGACATCAACACCGCGCTCAACAACTTCAAGAAGCGGCTTGAAGGGATCGGCCTGAAGGTCAAGCCGGCGAAAGACTAGCGGCAAAGCCAGACAAATTTAAGCCGCCTGGGACAAATTCTTAACATGGACAAGTTCGAGAAGATACTCCGCGACATAAAGGCGGTAAAGATACAGGGCGCGGAAAACGTCGCAATAAACGCCGTCCAGGCTATCGAGCACCGCGGCCTGCCGCTTAAAACGCATTCTACCGCGGTCTTTTTCTCCGAACTTGAGAAGGCGAAAAAATTGCTTTTCTCTTCGCGGCCGACCGAGCCGCTCATGAGGAACGCCATAGCGTATGTCATCGACTCGCTCCAGTCGCATGACAGGAACGTCCACGACCTGAAGAAGCGGCTGCGCATCATGTGCTCCGAAACCTTGGAACACTTCGATTCCGCGCAGCAGACCATAGCCGAAATCGGGGCGAAGAAAATCGAGAACGGCATGGTCGTCTTCACGCACTGCCATTCGTCGACGGTCATGGCAATCCTGAAAGAAGCGAAGGCGGACGGCAGGAAATTCCGGGTCTGCAACACGGAGGCGCGACCGCTGTTCCAGGGAAGAATCACCGCGAAAGAGCTCGCGAAGATGAAAATCCCCGTCACCCATTTCGTCGACTCCGCGGCGAGGATCGCGCTCAAGAAATCGGACATCATATTATTCGGCTTCGACGCAGTGACGACGACGAAGATATACAACAAGATAGGCTCGGAGCTTTTCGCCGTCATAGCCGACAAATACGACATTCCCCTTTACGCCTGCGGCGACTCGTGGAAGTTCGACCCGGAGGGGATATATGGCCGCGAGGAAAAAATCGAGCTCCGGCCTGCGAAGGAAATCTGGCCCGGCGCTCCAAGGGGGATAAAAATCGAGAACCCGTGCTTCGAGCGCATAAATCCCGACCTGGTCACGGCCATCATCTCCGAGCTGGGAGTCTACACCCACGAGAACTTCGTGGAGGAAGTCAAGAAGGCGTATCCGTGGCTGTGTGAGTGATTTGCCGCCTTGTCAAACTTTTTATGACCTCCTGCGATTTCTTATTCAGTGCATTTACATGGCATTCGTCGAACATCCGATGATAAAGAAGGGCACGCTGGAATCCCGGCTGTACCAGGAGGCGATTCTCGGCCGCGCGGTAGCCAGCGACCTGCTCTGCGTGTTACCAACGGGACTGGGCAAGACTCCGATAGCGATTGCGCTGTCTGTTTTCCGTCTGCAGAAATTCCCGGGCTCGAAAGTGCTGGTCATGGCCCCGACCAGGCCGCTAACCGAACAGCATCTCGGCTCGTTCAGGCGCGTCATCGATTTACCCGATGACAGTTTTGTGCTCGTGACCGGCAAGACGAAGCCGGAGAGCAGGCAGGAGCTCTACAAAAATGCCAGCATCATTTTCGCGACGCCTCAGACCATAGAGAACGACCTCCAGGAAAAAAGGCTCGATTTGTCAGATTTCTCGCTTCTGGTTTTCGATGAAGCGCATCATTCGATAGGCGATTACGCTTACCCGTTCATAGCGAAGGTTTATGCGGAGCAGGCGAAGAACAGGAGGATTCTCGGCCTCACTGCCTCGCCAGGAGGAACGAAGGCGAAGATAAAGACGATAATGGACAACCTCGGCATACGCGACGTGGAGATACGCACGGAAAGCGACCATGACGTCGGGCCTTGGGTCCAGGAGAAGCAGGTCGAGTGGGTTTACGTCAACCTGCCTGACGCTTTCGTTGAGCTCGGGAAGCATCTGAGGAAAGCCTACATGGACAGGCTGGAGAAGCTCAAAAAAATCGGCTTCAACAAGCCCGTCGGCATCATCAGCAAGCGCGACCTGATCGAACTCCAGGGCAAGCTCATGGCCAACCCGTCGAGGGACTTCAGGAAATTCTGGGGCGTGTCGCTCGTCGCGCAGGCGATAAAGCTCGAGCACGCTCTCGGCCTGCTTGAGACGCAGGGCATAACCTCGCTCTGGAACTATTTTCGCAAGCTTTCGTCGGACAAGGCAAGGTCGTCGAGAAGCGTGCTGCGCGACAAAGGCGTGCTTAGGGCGATGAAGCTGGCCGAGGCGCTTGAAGCCGAGGGGCGCAAGCATCCTAAGATGGCGAAGCTCAGCGAAATCATCAGCAGCCAGCTGCGCGCAAAACCCGATTCGAAAATAATACTGTTCGCCAACTACAGGGAGATGGTAAGGGAGCTCGTGAAGACGCTCTCGAACGTCGACGGCGCGAGGCCGGGCGAGTTCATGGGGCAGAAGGATGGGATGTCGCAGCTCGAGCAGAAGCAGCGCATCGATGAATTCAGGGAAGGCACATACAATGTCTTGGTCACGACATCAATAGGGGAGGAGGGCATCGATATCCCGGAAATGGAGCTCGCCATTTTCTACGAGCCGGTTCCCAGCGAGATTCGTTCCATCCAGCGCCGCGGACGGGTGGGAAGAACGAAGGTCGGCAGGATAATCATTCTCATAGCCAAGCATACGCGCGACGAGGCGTATTACTGGACCGCGCAGAGGAAGGAAAGCGTCATGAGGAAGACGCTTTACGAGATGCGCGGCGAAGCCGCCGAGCCGCCGCGCAGACGACACGCAAAGAAGCAGATGGCCTTGGGCGAGTTCGCTTAAAAACTCGCGTAAAACCCGCCCGTTCTGGCATAGTATACATTTAAAAAATTTTCGGGCAATAAGATGGAATGGATTTGCTTTCCGGTCATTTGATAAGAAGATCGATTTCAAAGGCGCTTGAACACTACCGTGAAATAAATCACGGCTGGCCTGAGATGTACGTTTTTTCCCTGCAGCGCATAGCAGAAAGTGAATGCGGTTTGATGCCTCTTGGAAGGTATGAATTCAATCACTATTTACGGGAAGTTCTGAAAGATAAAAGGGAAGAAGGTTATTCCTTTAGCGACAACCCTGGGATTTTCTTCGGGCCCAGGATGGCACGCGTAAAGGTATGAAGCCCTTCCGCATCTGTTTTTAAAATTTTTGGACAAAGTCTAAAGCATGGCAGTCATCAGACGAAGGGAATTCCTGAAGGATGTGACAATAGCAGGCGCAGGCCTAGCTGTTTTCGGCAGCGTCGCATCTGATAAGAAGGATCCAGAGATCGGGATTTTGGAAAGGAAAACCTTCGGGGACGCCGCTGTAACCGTCGAGCACCGTTATTCAAGTGGCATCGGCTACAATTTCAGCCTGAGCAATGCGCGCGAAATCCTTTCGGACATCGCAGAAACGGCGATGGAAAGATGCAGGCCGGAGAAAGGCCCTGAAAACATGTTGATAATTAACGAAATTATGAACCAAAAACCCAAATTCAATACCGGTAAAAATGTCATGTTACTGGGTGAGGCACTGGACAGCAAAATGCTGGACTGTGATGTTTCCTGTTTCATACACCTTGACGTCGGGGAAAAACTGAGGGAGAAAATGGATTTTCCCATATCGCTGGCCAAGACCAGGACATGGTCTCCTGACAAATATCACTGCTATCTGATATGGAACGGAAGCGATGGAACCCGTAAGAGTTTCCATCCCAACTGGAGCGAATTCATGGATGACGCTGTCTGGGAAAAATACAATTCAAGAACAGAACTTGATTACGGCTTTTTCATGAGCGGCATGAGCAGGGAAGAGGCCTTTTCTGAAATCTATTACAACATTGGTTCCTGTTATTACGCGCACAGGAATTACGAAGTTGCGGAAAGGCTTTTTAGGAAAGCGATATCACTTAACAAGAAAAACCTTCTGGCCTGGTATGGCCATTCCTTACCTTTAGGCGTCATGAAAAGATATGAAGAGGCCACGTTTAATGCGATGGTTGCGGCCGAAAGCGGTATTCCGTTGCACACAGATTTTTATAATAAACTTAAAGATTATATCACCAGAATGCAAGTTTAATATAAACTTGCGGCATATTCTAATTATGTATTCTCACGAAATACAGCGGATTCTTGACGACAAGAAAATAGCCGTCGGCGACAGGGTCCTTGTCGAGAAAGATGGGAAGAAATACGCCGGCCTGCTCATGCCGAAGCCATTGCACGGGGACGAGAAGACGGTTATCATCAAGCTCGACAGCGGCTACAACGTCGGCTTTGACATGGCCGGCCTGAAGATTGCGAAGTCTCATGAGCGCGAGCCCAGGGAAGTCGGTGAGGAAGCGAAATACGAGTTCGGCAGGACGAACAAAAGCCTGCTCGAGGTCAGGTTCGACGCGAACAAGCCGAAAGTCGCGCTCATCTCGACGGGCGGCACCATCGCTTCCCGCGTGGATTACAGGACAGGCGGCGTCTACGCAGTCGAGAATCCCAAAGAACTTCTGCACAACATCCCCGAGCTTTCTCACATAGTCAACCTTGAGATGTCCAGCCCGCTCAACAAGATGAGCGAGGACATGGAGCCCGATGGACTGGGCAAAAATAGCGAGGCACGTCGCGAAGGAGCTGAACGTTGGCAAGAAAGGCGTTATAATCACGCACGGCACGGACACGCTGCACTACACTTCCGCGGCGTTGTCCTTTTTCCTGCGCAACCTTTACAAGCCAGTCGTTCTGGTCGGCGCGCAGCGCTCCAGCGACCGCGGCTCTTCCGACGCTGGCATGAACCTCATATGCGCTTCGCGCATAGCGATCTCGGACATCGCCGAGGTCGGGGTGTGCATGCATGGCAGCACGAACGACGACTACTGCCATTTCATCCGCGGGACGAAGGTCAGGAAAATGCACACGACCAGGCGCGACGCCTTCCAGCCCATAAACGAGGCCGCGCTGGCGAAGATATTTCCCAGCGGAAGAATGGAAATAACGAACGCGAATCACAGGAAAAGGGACGATAAAAAACGAGTGGAGGTCGACGCGAAAATCGAGCCGAACGTCGCAATCCTCAGGGCCTATCCGGGCTCGCACCCGAATGTCATCGAGCATCACGTAAAGAACGGCGCGAAGGGCTTCGTCATCGAGGGGACGGGCATGGGCCACGTGCCTACCGAGGTCTCGAGCAAGCCGTGGACGACCATAATCAAAAAGCATTCGGAAGCGATTCCGTTTGTCGTCACGTCACAGACGATTTACGGCAGGGTCAATCCTTACGTCTACACGAACCTGCGCAAGCTTTTCATAGAATCCGGAGCGATACCCGGCGAGGACATGCTCACCGAAACTGCATACATAAAGCTCATGTGGGTGCTCGGCAAGACGAAAAGCATGGAAAAAATCAGGGAGATGATGCGCACGAGCTATGCGGGCGAGATAACGACCCGCACGGAAACGGATGCTTTTTCTGCAAAAAAACTAAGCGAGGCAGGGCAATGAGCCATGAAAAAAGGGAACTGATGCCCGAAGTCAGGCAGATGAGAAAGCTGCACGGCAGCAGGTCGCTTGAGGCGATGGCTGACATGAACAGGGCCGTGATGAATATTTGCATAGGTTCCATCAGAGCAAAAAAACCAAAAATCAGCGAGAAAGAGCTGGTCATTGAACTGAAAAAGATTTACAGAAACGGGGATGCACATGAGAGGATACGATGAAATCATAAGGATTGTCACGAGGTTTCTGAACGAGAAAAAAATCCCGTACATGCTGGTCGGAGCCGTAAGCGTCGCTTACTATGGGATGCCGAGGACTAGCGCCGACATCGACATCGTCATACAACTTGGTGGCAGAATCGGCGAATTCGCCGGTTTCCTCAAGAAAAACCACTTTTCCGTTGACGAGGACGGCGTGAAACTCGCGCTCGACGAGAAAAGTCATTTCACGGTTTTTGATGACAAGTCTCCGTACAGGCTTGATGTCAAGGGCGTTTACACGGAACTCGGCAGGGAAACGTTCAGAAGAAGAAGGAAAGTGAATTTTTACGGGCAAAAAGTCTGGATAAATTCACCAGAAGATGTGGTGGTATTCAAACTGCTATTCAGAAGCGAAAAAGATCTGACTGATGCGAAATACGTATTGCTTAAGCAGGGAAAGGGGCTGGACAAAAAATACCTTGAAAAGAAAGTAAAGGAGATGAAGCTTGAAAAGATTTATCTCAAAGTCCTGAGGAGCATCAAGGATGTCCGCTAAGAATATCTGCAGAGGGATTGAATGAATAGAATCGAAGAAATCAAGAAAATTGCTCTGGAGAATTCAAAAAAATATGATGAGCTTTCGAAACTTTTTTTCAGGTTTCATGTAAAACCCGTTGTGAAATATTCGCTTGATATGGCCAGGAAATTCGGGGCGAACAAAGAGGTCGTCGAAATAGCTGCTTGGCTTCATGACAACACAATAGAGAGCCACGGAAACGAGGACCACCATATTACGGGGGCGATGGAAGCTGAAAGGATAATGAGAAAGATGGGTTATCCGGAAGACATGATAAAAAAGGTTTCCAATGCGATAATTTCACATCGGTGCAGAGACGGGTATCTCCCTAAGAGTCTGGAAGCGAAGATACTCGCCACAGCCGACGCTCTGGGGCATATAGATAGGTTTCTCATTTTACCTTGGATTGCAAAGAGAAACGATATTGGGCTAAAGGAAACTTTTGAATGGATTTCTGAAAAAATTGACAGGGACATGGAGAAAAAGATTTTCTTTCCTGAAATCAAAAAAACTATCAGGAATAAGGTCCAGACATACAAAACTCTGCTGAATCATACAATAAAGCTTTTGGAGAATGATTGAATGAGTGAAATCGACTATTCAAAGTTAAGGCTGAAATGCGGCATCGAAATCCACCAGCAGCTCGACACGGAGCGCAAGCTCTTCTGCGGCTGCAGGGCTCGCTTTTCGGAAGCGAAGCCGCAGGCTGAGGTCGTGCGCAGGCTGCGCGTGGTCGCGGGCGAGACCGGCGAAATCGATGTGGCCGCGCTCGGCGAAGTGGCCAAAGGAACGGAGTTCGTCTACAGGGTCTATCCTGAAGAAACCTGCCTTATTGAGCTGGATGAGGAGCCCCCGCATGCGATGAATGCGGAGGCGCTTGATATTGTCCTGACCGTAGCCGGGATGCTCAAATGCGAGGTGCCTGAAGAAATCCACGTGATGAGGAAGACTGTTTTGGATGGCTCGAACACCTCGGGCTTCCAGAGAACCGCTGTGGCAGGGCTGGACGGGAAGATGAAGACGTCGTTCGGCGAGGTCGGCATAGCGAACATCTGCCTTGAGGAGGAGAGCTGCCAGATAATGGGGAGAGAGGGGAACCGCGTGTTCTACGGGCTCGACAGGCTCGGCATCCCGCTCGTCGAGATAGGCACGTCGCCCGACATCCGCTCGCCAGAGCAGGCGCGCGAGGTCGCGGAGAAACTTGGCATGATTGTCCGCTCTACGGAAAGGGTCAAGCGCGGCCTGGGAACGATTCGCCAGGACATCAACGTTTCCATCGCGGAGGCGCGACGCGTCGAGATAAAGGGCGCGCAGGAGCTGAAGATGATTCCGAAGCTCGTCGGGAACGAGATGCTGCGTCAGGCGAACCTGCTCGCGATAAAGGACGAGCTGCACAAAAGCGGCTTCAAACACGTGAAACCGAAAGTCGTTCATGTTTCGCATATTTTCAAAGGCTCGGAATCGAAGATAACCAGGGACAAGGCGACGTATGCAATCCTTATCCCGGGTTTCGCGGGCTTCCTCAAAAGGCAGCTCACGCCGACGCGAACGCTGGGGAATGAGATAGCGAATTACGTCAGGGCGAAATCCGAGCTGAAAGGCATAATACACAGCGACGAGGACCTGGAAAAATACAGGCTCGACGAAGGACTTCGAGAAGCTGAAGCACGAGATGAAAGCGGGCGCAGGCGACACGCTCATAATCGCGGTCGGCGAAAAGGACGCCGTCGAGAAAGTGATGGGCATAGTCGCAGGGCGCATAAACCAGCTTGTCGACGGCGTGCCGCAGGAAGTGAGAAAGGCGCTGGAGAACGGCGACACCGAATTCATGCGCCCGCTGCCCGGGGCGGCAAGGCTTTACCCGGAGACCGACGTCCCGCCGATAAGAATCACGCACCACAAACTCGCGGAAATCAGGAAGAGCCTTCCCGAACTCCTGGAAGAGAAGGAGGAGCGCCACGCCAAGGAGCTTGTCCGCAAATTCCGCATAAGCAAGGAGATAACTAAGCAGGTGGTCAAGGCTGGGAAGAAGCAGCTTTTCGACGCGCTTGTCAGGACTGGCGCGGACCCGAAGGTCATCGCGACCACGCTGGTATCCACGCTGCCCTACCTGAAAAGGAAAGAAGGCATAGATGTGGAAAAACTTCAGGAAAGCCACTTCATCGCGCTGTTCGAAAAGCTGAAGGAAGGCAGGCTCACGAAGGAAGCGATTCCCGGCGTGCTGAAAGAGCTCGCTGCGCACCCAGACATACACATAGACAACGCCATCAGGAAGACGAAAATCCGCCCGCTGAGCATCGAAGACCTCAGGATAATAATCCATAATACGCTCGATGAAAACAAGGAGCTCATCGGCGACGAGCGCGGCGAAAAAATCCTCCTGGGCCTGGTCATGCAGAAAGTGAGAGGGAAGATAAACCCCGCCATCGTGATGGGCGAGCTAAACGTAGAGCTCGGCAAAATCAAGCAGAAAAGATAATCAAATGACTATGGTCTCGTCCCTGCCCGGGCCTATCGAGACTATGCTGATGGGGACGCCGGTCTGCTTTTCTATGAACCTGAGATATCGCTGCGCATTAAGCGGAAGGCCTTTCATCCCCTTTCGCACGATTTCCTTCGTTTCCTTCGCGTCTCCATTTCTTCCAGCCGTCCAGCTCGATGTAGACGGGCTTCGCCTTTTCGAGCGTTTCGAATGACGAAGGGAAACGCTCCGTGCGCTTGCCGTCGATTTCGTAGGCCACGCAGATTTTAATCTTTTTCAGGCCGCCGAGGACGTCGAGCTTGGTTATGGCGAGGTCGGTGATGCCGTTGACGAGTTTGGCGTATTTCAGTATGACCAGGTCGAGCCAGCCGCATCTCCTTGGGCGGCCAGTCGTCGTGCCGTATTCGCTGCCTGCGTTGCGCAGGGCTTCGCCTTCCACGTCGCGTAGCTCGGTCGGGAACGGGCCTTCGCCCACGCGGGTCGTGTAGGCCTTCGCGACGCCCGTGACTCTTTTTATCTTTCCCGGACCCACGCCTGCGCCCGTGCATGCGCCGCCCGCGCACGAGTTAGAAGACGTGACGTAGGGATACGTTCCGTGGTCGACGTCGAGCAGCGTTCCCTGCGCACCCTCGAAGAGGACGCCTTTGCCCTCCACCATTGCCTCGTTTATTATGTAAATGGTGTCGGAAACGTAAGGCCTTATGGCCTCTGCATACTTCTCGTATTCCTTTATGAGCGACGCCTTGTAGGCGGCGAAGCCTTTCTGGTTTTTTATCACGCCCGTCTTCATCAGCTCCTGCCTCTTGCTGTCAAGTATCTTGCCTATCTTTTCACTGAAGCTGCGGCCGATGAAGTCGATGACCCTCAGCGCCTCGGTCCTTTTGGCCTTGTCAGAATAAGCGGGGCCTATGCCCCTGCCGGTCGTCCCTATCCTGCCGGTCCTGTCGTCGCTGGAGTCGAAGAGCCTGTGGTAGTGCATGATGACGTGGGCGCGGTCGCTCACGGCGAGGTTCGGCTCGTAGCCCATGCCCTTCAGCATGCCGATTTCCTCGAGGAGGATTTTCGGGTCGACCACCACGCCGTTGCCTATGACCACCATCTTGTTGCGCACGACTCCGGATGGAATGAGATGAAGCTTGAACGTCCTGCCGTCCACCTTTATCGTATGGCCGGCATTGTTGCCGCCGTTGAAGCGGACGACGACGTCCGCTCTTTCGGCCAGAGAAATCGACTATCTTCCCCTTGCCCTCGTCGCCCCACTGGGCGCCGATGACTACAGTCGAATCGGATGCAGAAGCCATGGAGAACAACTATATTTTGCCGTTAAATTTAATAACCTTTTCTTTGCGTGGCACTACAGGTAGCACTTCATCTTCTGGCCCGCGACGCCGGCGTAAAGCTCGATGTGCGGCTTGACCGGGCTCGAGTTGATTTTCTTCAGCAGGACTTCCTCGACCTGGAAGAACCCCACGGGAGAATCCATCTCGACCGTGATTTTTATCGGCCGTTCCTGGCCTTTCTCTATCGTGACCTTCTGTATCGAGGACGAGGAATACTTGTGGATGTCGCCCATCTTGCCTACGGCCGATTCCTTTACCGACTCCTTGATTATCATCGGTATTCGAGCGCGTCCTTTCTCCATGTCGCAGCCGTCCGCTATCAGGATTATGCCGGCTTCCAGCGATTCGATCTTCTGGCTGCCCATGTGGCCGAGTATCCCTTCTATGACCATGGAGCGCACGATGACCCTGCGCTGGAGATCGTCCCTGTATGCATGGCCGAGGATGCGGTCCAGGATGGGGAGCGCCAGCATGGCCGCGGCGTTCTCATGCCTTTCGCGGCCGACGCTCATGCCTATGTCGTGCAGGAAGGACGCCAGCATCACGGCGATCTTGCTGTCCTCGAACGAGCCTGCGCCTTCGTCCTCGAGGTTGAACCTGACTCCCGCCTTGTTGAGCAGGTCCATCATCACGAGGGCGTTAATGACGACCTTCCTCATGTGGACCGGGCCGTGGTCGTTGTAGCCCAGGCGCTTGATGGAGACCGTGTTCGCGTAATCCTGCAGGTGGTCTATCTCGCCGTCCTTCAGCATGAGCTTCGCGACGTTCAGCGGCCTGCCCGAAAGCATGTTCAGAATCTTACCGTCGAGGCCTGTCTCTTTTGGCGATGTCATATTATTTCTTTAGGCCTTCCTGATTAAAAAGAAAAATGCCTGGAGATGAAAAGGCGACGTTCGTTTTCAATCTTCGGTGCCGCTCCAGTAGTTGGGCGGCTCCTCGGTAATCATGACGTCGTGGGGATGCGATTCCTTTACGCCTTCCTTGGTTATCCTGATGAACCTGGCGTTCTTCCTCATGGCGTCTATGGTGGCGCAGCCGCAGTAGCCCATCGACGAGCGAAGGCCCGCCGACCATCTGGAACACGATTTCGGAAACCGTCCCCCTGTACGGCACGACGCCTTCGACGCCCTCCGGAACGAACTTGGTCGCCTCTGACTGGCCGTACCTGTCCTTCGAGCCGAGCTGCATCGCCTTTATCGAGCCCATGCCCCTGTATTTCTTGTATTTCCTGCCGCCGCGGTAGACGACCTCGCCCGGCGCCTCCTCGGTGCCCGCGAAAAGCGAGCCTATCATCACCGCCTTCGCGCCGGCGGCGATTGCCTTGGCTATGTCGCCGGAATTGCGTATGCCTCCGTCCGCTATTACGCCGACCCTGAACCTCTCCGCCGCCTCGGCGCATTCCTGGACCGCGGTCACCTGGGGCACGCCGATTCCCGCGATTATCCTCGTCGTGCATATGGAGCCGGGCCCCATGCCGACCTTGATTATGTCCGCGCCTGCGGATATGAGGTCGCGCGTCCCCTCCTTTGTCGCGACGTTCCCCGCGATAACGTCGATGTCGTATTTTTTCTTGATATCCCTCACGGTCCTGATGACGTTCTCGCTGTGGCCGTGCGCCGTGTCTATCGCTATCATGTCCGCGCCTGCCTTTATCAGGGCGTCAGCCCTGGCCATGTCGAAAGGTCCTATGGCTGCGCCTACAAGCAGGCTGCCTTCCCTGTCCTTCGATGAGTTCGGGAACTTCTTGCCCTTCTTCAGGTCCGCGATGGTTATCAGGCCCGTGAGCCTGCCCTTCCCGTCGACTATCGGAAGCTTCTCTATCTTGTGCCTGTCCATTATTTTTATGGCCTCCTTCATGTCGGCGCTCCTGGTGGTTATCGGGTTCTTCGTCATGGCATTCCTGACCTTTTCCCTCGCGTTTGTCTTGAACCATAAATCCCTGCTGGTGAGTATGCCCACGACCCTCCCGTCCTCGACGATGACGAAGCTACGTATGCCGGTCCTGCTGGCAAGTTCCCATGCTTTCGCCAGCTCGTCGTCCGGCCCAAGCGTAAGCGGGTCGCGTATTATGCATGATTCGGATTTCTTCACCCTTGCGACCTCCTTGGCCTGCTGCTCGGCGGGCATGTTCTTGTGTATTATGCCCATGCCTCCCTCCTGCGCGAGCGCGATGGCCATCATCGCTTCCGTGACTGTGTCCATCGCTGAGCTTATGATGGGGATGTTGAGCGCTATGTTCCTGGTGAGCCTCGTGCGCGTGTCGACGTCCTTCGGCAGGATGTTCGAGCGCCTGGGCACAAGCAGCACGTCGTCAAAAGTGAGCGCTATCTTCTTCCTGAGCCTTTTCATGGAATACCTCTGTATAAACTATTTCTACCTATGACTGCATTTTGTTTGAGAAAATTATCGAACCGTGCCTTTTAAAGTTTTCCTTCCCCGGGTTCCCAGGCCTTAATTTTTATCAGTCCACCGGCCCAATAGATAATATGGGGATAATCTTCATCCTGCTCGCCTTCCTCGTGGCGATATTCTTCATAATCAGGCCGACGACGGTAAAGCTCCCATACATCGGCCGCGGGCTAAAGCTCGATTACGCCTTCGGCAGCGTGCTCGGCGTGCTCATAATCCTGCTTTCCGGAGTCCTGAGCCCTGGCCAGGCATTCGCCTCCCTGGTCGGAAGGGAGGGCTTCAGCCCCTACACCATAATCATCCTCTTCATGTCCGTCGCGTACATCGCGATATCGCTGGACAGCACGGGCTTCTTCGAATACGTCGCCCTGAAGCTCATCATGCGCTCGGGCGGCGACGGGCGCAAGCTGTTCTTCTACTTCTACTTCCTCAGCGGCTTCATCACGCTGTTCACCTCGAACGACATCGTCATCCTCACGCTCACGCCCATCATCTTCTACTTCGGCAGGCACGCGAAGATCAGGGTCCTCCCCTATCTGATAGCCGAGTTCTTCGCCGCCAACATCTGGAGCATGTTCCTTTACGTGGGCAACCCGACGAACATCATCGCGGCTTCGGCCAGCGGCATAAACATCATCGAATATTCCTTCTGGATGGTCCTGCCCACGCTCGCCGCGGGCCTGACGTGCCTGGCGCTCCTTTATTCCGTATTCAGGAACAACGTCAGCATCACTTTCAGGGTCCCGAAGGACGTAAACCCGGACGACTTCCTCA
The DNA here is from genome assembly GCA_963726265.1 of Candidatus Aenigmatarchaeota archaeon. GTDB lineage: Archaea > Aenigmatarchaeota > Aenigmatarchaeia > QMZP01 > QMZT01 > JBGPQP01. The sequence goes on along the minus strand of CAVSBQ010000002.1, from coordinate 288,535 downwards.
AGGACAGGAACTGCGCCGCCGTGACATTCGCGACCTTCTGCCTCACGCTGGTAACGCTGTTCCTTTCGCCATTACTGGGCCTCGAGATGTGGCAGGTCTCGCTGCTCTTTGCGCTGGCGCTCTTCGTCTACGATTCCGCAATGGCGTTCGAGGAATACTACAAGGAGCACCTGAAATACTACAACATCTTCCAGAGATACTTCCGCCGCCGTGCGACCAAGGTGTATGAATTCCGCCTCCACATGATAGCCGAGCGCATGCCCTGGAAAATCATCCCGTTTCTCGCGTGCTCGTTCATAATGGTCGAGGCGCTCGTCGTGAGCGGCGTCACTGACGCCGCAGCGGCCTTCTTTTCTTCGATATCCTCCAACATCTTCGTTGCCGTCCTGTCCATGGGCTTCCTGTCCAGCTTCGCCGCCAACCTGGTCAACAACCAGCCCATGACCGTGCTGTTCACGAAAATCACGGAAAGTTCCCAGTTCGTCATGCCCGCCAGCACGAAGCTCGCGTCGATATTCTCGCTCATAATCGGCAGCAACCTCGGGGCGAACATCACGCTGATAGGCGCGCTCGCGGGCATAATGTGGGTGAAGATCCTGAAGGACAAGGATCAGGCCATAACGTATCGCGGCTTCGCGGAGCTCGGCCTGCTGGTCATACCCCTGGTCATCCTCGCCGCCTGCGGCGTGCTCGCCATCGAGTTCTTCCTGTTCGGGTGATTTTCAGAAAATAAGGTATAGCTGCTAATCCATTCTGCCGCGGAATCTTCTTCCGAAGCCTCTGCCTCTCGTTATTTTATAAGAACCGCCTTCTATTTTTATCGCCTTGCCGTTCACGATCGCGTCGGCTATCTTCTTCCTGGCGCTCTCGTAAAGCCGCTGGAAGGTAGGCTGGGAGATGCCCATTTTTTCAGCCGCTTGCGTCTGCTCCAGCCCCTCGTGGTCCCTCAGTCTTATAGCTTCGAACTCATCAACGGTCAGGACGATTTCTTCCAGCTCCACTATTCTTGCACCTGCCGGTTTGAAGTAGGTGAATTCCGGATTACAGAAAACCCTTCTTTGTATCCTAGGCCTCGGTGGCATATTTTATCTTATTTTTCAAGTTCTTTTAACCTTTTGTCTATCATCTCGATTTCTTTTTCGAGTATTTCCTTCTCTTTTTTGAGGAATTCCTTGTCGTCCGCTCTGGCAGGGTCTGCATTAAAAGGTCTGCACGCCCAAAACCTTCTCCCATTACCACGTCCGCAAGGTCCCATGCCCCATCCTGCTGGTCCCTTTCCGTTAGGGCCTGTTCCGTCTCCTCTTGGCATATTTTCACCTCCCGATAAATTTATTCTCATAATGAATATATATTCATAATACATATAAAGCTTTCGGTTTTCGGTAAAATAAAAAGAAAAAGGAAACTGTTATCGTTGTTCGTCTCTAAGATCACTGGGTTTTGGTTATCGTGTAGACTTCCTTGAGCGATACTAGCAATGCTGCTCCTGCCACGAATGATGTGAATGCTGAAAGTATCCCTGGCACATATGGGAGCGCATTGAGCACGACGCCCAGCACCGAGCCGACAAGCATCAGCGCAATCGTTCCCATAAGGAACTTCTGCACCTCTGCGCCAGTCACGTTAAGGAACCCAACGATGAGCCCCAGAACGACCAGTGCCGCGAGTCCCGTAGCACCTATGCTGACAAACCCTGCAATCACTGAAATCACTAGTCCAACGATAAATGCGTATCTACCGATTGCTTCTTTGTTCATACATCATAATTGGCTGCACCTATATAAATCTTTCTCCTTTTGGCGGGTCCTTTATTAATTAATATAGTAAAATTCGCTGTTCTGGGGTAAAAAAACGCAGAATCAGGCCTTTTTATGTTTGGTGAAGCAGATTATCTTGGCAGGCTTCCTGCTTCTCTTCACGCTCACGACGTCGTTCTCTTTTAGCCTGCAGAGCTGCTCCTCCTGACCGTCCACGCAGAGCTCGCCTTCGTCAGTAAGGCATTTGACGGTCGTACAGCCGTCTTTAAGCGTGATTTCGCCTTTCTTCAGCCTGCCCCAGTAAGGAGCGATGGCGGCCACGCCGAATTTCGCTTCCGCCTTAAGCGATTTCGCTCCGGCAGAGCCGGCATACGCGTAAGAGCCGTCCGGCGTGTAGACCAGTATGCCGGAGTTCCTTTCCTTCGTTTTCCTGCTCCCGGTCGTCAGTTCGGAGTCAAACGTTCTTCTTACGTAAATGGGCGATATCAGCACCTCGTTGAGCGCCAGGAACGGGACCGGCGTCCTGTTTATGCTCGCTTCCAGCCTCGGATATGCCCTGATGAAAAAATCCTTCCCTTCCTCTCCGTCGATGACCTTACCCAGCTTCCGCTCGAAGTCGCCGTTGGTCATGGTCATGTAATGCCCCACAGACTTGCCGGGGTTTATGCCGAGGATGGGGCACTCCAGCGATGACTGGTGCTTAAGCAGCGTGCCGTCGCCGCCTATGAGTATCGCGAGGTCACAGTCTTTCGGTTCGTCGAAAGCGTATGGGATGGCGTATTGCCTGAGTATGGACAAAACCTTGAGCGCGACCTTCTCGCCGTAATCCTTCTTCCACGAGATGAAGATTTTAGAGAACATAACACCCATAATCCGATACCCTAATGTTGTCATGGGTTGTATTTATTGGTTGCATTCCCATGTTCGTCGTTCGTCTCATTCGGGCTTGCTGGGCAGCAGGTGCACCTTCTTCAGCGCCCACCAGGAAAATGCGGTCGCGACAACGGTCGAAACGACTATGAGCGTGAGATACCAGCCCACGTCGTCTTTTGTGAAATTGAACATGGAGTTGCCGGCGACCGTCGCTATGGTGTTCGGCACGAGCAGCGCGGTACCGATGATGGTCAGGTAAGAAACGAGCAGCGCGAGCCTGTTGTTCAGGATCTGGAGCTGGTTATTGTAAATCGACTGCAGGACTTCCAGGCCGCTCGCCAGGACCTCGCTGAGGTGCTCCGCCAGGCCGATCTGGGAATGGACCTCGCCGACCAGGCCGCCGAGCCTGTCCAGTATCCTCGTATTGTCCGTGAGCAGGTCCGCGTCGCCGTAGCGCAGCGAGTTCAGCGTGTCCACGGTCGACCACAGCCCGCCCAGGTAGACTATGAGCGCGTGCTTCATCTGGTGAATCTTCGGGCCAAGTATCTGCCTCGGCGTTTTGGGGTCCGAAAGGTCCTCGCTCATCTTGTCGCCCTGCTCCTCGATTTCCCTCAGGTGGTCGAAGTTGCGCGCGTTGTTCTCGTCGATGATGCGCATGAGAAGGAGGGTCATCTTGTCCGTCTGCAGGGTTTTGCGCGGCAGCTTGCGCAGGAGCGTTTCTGCGTATCGCCTCACTCGGAAGAATCTTTTGGTCTCCTTGGAGTGTATGGTGACCATGACGTTTTTCTTTATGAATATGAGCAGCGGATCCAGGCTCACCTCGAAGCCGTCGACGCGCATCGCCGGCAGGAACACGCCGACCTCGTTGACGAAATCTTCGTAGCCGCTGGCGGTGCATTTTATCATGTTTTTGACGAGAAGCTTGCTGAAGCCCAGCGACGTGGCGGCCTCCAGGCTTTCGTCTTCAAAGTCGTTCACGACGTAATCTATCCATGCAACCGTCGCCTTCGAAATCATGGGGAAGAAGTCTTTGACGTTGCTGGATTCCATGCGCTTGGTCCTGCCCTGCTTGTAAAGCGCTGCGCAGAAGCCGCGGCCTTCATACTTGTCCTTGCCGTTGCTGTCGTTGCCACCGTTGACGGCGTTATTGCCTTTCGGTGCTCTAATCTGGTGGCCCATATATTAATATCATTTTTGGTTTTATAAATCTCTTCATTGTTGTCATTGTTATCTGATTTCCAGAAACCTCTCGCAGATTTTCTTCACGTCTGCAAACACCTCGTCCTTCGTCCGGTCGCCGTCCACGACAAAGAAGCCCTCGTCCTTCGCCATCCTGTGATATGCATCCCTCACCTTGCGCAGCAGCTCGACCTTCTCGAGGCGGTCGTCTGGTCGACTGCGCTTTCGCGCCAGCGAGACATCGGGCGCTATGTCGATGTAAATCACGAGATCAGGCTTGCGCACGTTCTCGTGCAGCTTCTTTATCCATGCCGCATCAATGTTGAAAATCGCCGATTCGTATGCAATGGTCGAGTAGAAGTAGCGGTCGCACACGACATTCCTGCCCTCCGCGATGTTGGGCAGTATCACCCTCTTCAGATGTTCGAAGCGATCGGCCGTGTAGAGCAGCGTTATCGCCTCGCCGCTCGTCATTTCTAACCTGCCGGCCAGCCAGTCCTTTATCAGCCTTCCGGCCGGGTTGTTCGGGCTCGGCTCTGCCGTGTAAACCACGTGCGCGCCTTTCGCGTGTAGGTGTTCGCACAGCAGCTTCGCCTGCGTAGCCTTGCCCGACTTGTCAATCCCCTCGAAGACGATGAACTTGCCATGCATATAGAACAATACTAATAGGTGGAGTTGCATAAAAAAGATTTTCCCAGATTCCCCAGATTGTATGCAGGTTAATTCGACATGGAGCGATAACCTTGATACGAAACTCTAAATAGTCCAAATTGCCGGATTCTAGTGATTTATAAACCTTTCTAATAATCATTAAATAGTAGTTAATTTGGTGAACAAATGCCAAAAAGAATATCAAAAAAAATAGAAGAAAAAGTGATAGAAAAACTCTCCACAACTAACGATAGCCTAGCAAAAATTGGCAGAGAGGTTGCATTATACAATCACTATTATCTAAAAAAAATAATGGAGCAGTCAATAAAAGAAGGAAAATTAGATCCAAAATATCGAAGACACCGAAGATATATTACATCAGAAGAAGTTGGTGTTCTTTTAGAAAAACTTTCGACAACCCATGATAGTTTAAAAAAAATCGGCAAAGATATTGAAAGATCTGATGAACTTGTAAAGAAAATTATGAACAACGCAATACAAAAATATCTTTTACTAAAAGAGCAAGGTCTTTCCGATGGAGAACTGCTAAAAAGAAATGACGTATTACATCCAAAATATTTAAGATTACCAAATAGTATTGTTCAAGAACAAGTTGACATTATCCTAGAAAAACTCTCCACAACTAACGATAGCCTAGTAAAAATTAGCAAAGATATTAGTCTAGATGATACAACTGTTCGAAAAATTATGCAAAAATTGATAGAAGAAGGAAAACTAGACTCACAATACCTAAGAGTAGGACGTATTGTTAAAAGACAGGTTGACATTATTTTTGAAAAATTATCGACTACACATGATAACATCAAAAAAATTAGTAAGGATATCGGTCTAGATTTTAATGCTGTGCGAAGAATTATGGAACAATTAATAGAAGAAGGAAAACTAAATCCAAAATATCGAAGGCTAGGAGGAGGTATTCTTCAAGAACAAGTTGATATTGTTCTGGAAAAACTATATACAACAACCGATAACTTCGAAAAAATTGCCAGATATGCCGGTTTGAGTGGTGCAACTGTAAAAAATATCATGAAGCGGGCAATTCAAAAATATACTTCTCTCAAAGAACAGGGTTTATCAGAAGAAGAACTTGCTCAAAGAAAGGATGTTCTGCATCCAAGATATAAGAGATCTTTCAGAAAATTTGAATCTTCACAAGATTTCACAGATTATATCAAAAGTGATGAAAGACTGAGAGAAACCATTAGCGCCATCCTTTCTTCTTTCGGAGAAAACGGCCATGAAAGCAAGGAATACGTTTTCAACCATATAGTGTCGAGGATGATACCGGGTTCTGTCAAATTCTCCGTTTGGTCCTTGGGGCCATACCTTGGCGATATAACGGTGGGCAGGTCCAATCTCCCGGCAGAAGATTATATTAGGCGGATACCGCCAGAATTCCTTGATCAGGACCCTCGCCTAGAACATGAATTCTATAAACTTCTTGAAAAACAGGTCAGAAGGAATTTTTACGATAATCCGGAAAGAACCGTATCGGAGATAAAGCAAAAGGCAGACAGCGAACAAAACGAGTTCGTCAAAAGATTGTGGTGCAAATTATACGACAACTTAAACGACATACAAAATTATGATTTGATCAGAAACGCGAATTCACGAATTCCGAATCCTGAATATAAAGGCGGGAAAAACTATGGGAAAATATAATTTGATATCGAAATACGTGGATTTCCCTCACATCTCCACGGTAGAGGGGGTAAAGTTCATTACAGACAATGAAAGAGCGCTATTGGCTTATGATATGGGCCTTTACAAGACAGCGGTTGCAGGGCTTGCGAAAGACGCATTTGAAAGCAAAACCGGCAATAAAATAAGGGCTTTGGTAGTTTCTCCGGCATTTCTAAAGGAACACTGGCAAAGAGAGCTGGCAAAATATTTCAAAACGCCGCAAAAAATAGTGCCGGTATATGCTGATACCATCGAGAAAGACTTGAAAAGGGCGAAGGATTCCGATTTCACTCTGATAAACTATGAGCTCCTCTATGACCTCCATGGCGAAAAAATACAGACCAACAGAGATACCGTGTCAAGATTAAAGGAAATAGGATTCGATTTTTTGATAGGGGACGAAATCCACATCTCCAGGAATCCCCTCGCTTCCCGCACCAAAGCGATAAAAGAACTTGCCGATAACGTTAGATATTTAGCGCTGCTTTCTGGAACTCCTATACCCAATACGATAGATGATGCATTTACCTTGGTGAGCATGCTCTATCCGGACAAATTCCCGACAGCCGAGGATGTTGACAAAGCTTATGGAAAGGACCCAACAGTTCTTTGCTGGATGCTGAGCGGGCCTGGCGGAAAAATGCTGAGAAGGGAAACAGAGGATGTTATCAATTTGCCGCCCATCACGCATCACATAATACCGGTGGTTCTCAATGCTGATCAAGAAAGAATTTATACGGAAATATATCAACGCAAAGACCTTAATGCGTTCAGAAAGCTTATGGAGTTAGAGAAGGCTCTTATAAATCCAGCTTTGGTAGACCCCGCTTGCATAAATGATGAAGGCCTCAGAAAAATTTTAGAAACTGTTCCCTCGGCAAAATACGATGCCTTGGACAAAATAGTCGAAAGGGAGCTGAGCAAAGGCGAAAAGGTTGTCATATTCAGCTCCCATTTCAGGGACGGCGTTACAGAAGTGTTGGAGGATAGATACAAGGATGCCGGTGTGGTCAGGTTAGACGGAACCGTGAGTTTGCACAGGAAAGAGAGTGAGCCATGGAGCGATAGGGAAAAAGGAAGAATAGAGTTCCAGACTAATCCCAAAAAGAGGGTCTGCATCGGCATGGTTCAGGCCATGAGCTTGGGAACCGATTTGACAGCTGCACAAAACGGTATTCATCTGGATGAGCCTTTCACCGACGCTGAGTATGAACAGGCCAATAAAAGGTTGTGGAGACCGGGCCAGATACACCCTGTTGAGATATTCAGCCTGGTTGGCAAGTATTTGTTAAATCCATACGGTTCGATTGATGAGGGTATAAGGGAGCAGAGAGAGGACAAAAAAGATATCATAACCTATGTCATGGATGGCGGGACAAGGAGACTGACTTCGGATGAAAAACAGATGACTGCAAAACCACCCCATTTGCAAAAATCGATAATAAAAAGAATGTCGCCCAAGGAGGCAGGAAGGCTGAGCCCACAGCAGAAAATCAGCCTGCACAACGCAAACCTTTATGGAATAGGAGCGAGGCAGTATCTGGAACATCTCAAACTCGATGGATGCGAATTGGGAACGGAGATAGCAGATAATTACCTCATCGGATGGGAGAGTTCATATTCAGGAAAAACCGCAGCTGTTTATAAAAAAATAATTGAAGGACTCGTGCAAAGCGGCGAGAATTTGATCGAAAAGGTAGACTTGGCTTCGGGACCAGCCATCTTATCTCATGTTTTAGGTGCTCCAATAACAAGTTTGGATATAAATGAACACCAGTTGAGAAAAGGGAGAGAGTTTTCTAAACAAAAAGGCGCAAGTATCGCGGCTTCTATTCATCAACTTCCGTTAATTGGCGAAAAATTCGATCTTGCGTTATGTTCGCTGGGCCTTTATTATTTATCTCTTGGTGAGGAGAGAACGGGGGCTGTGAGGGAAGCCAACAGGATTTTGAAAAAGAATGGATACTACATTCTGGCACTCCCTGAAAGTTTGATTGATCCAGAAATTCAGAAAAAATTATATGAAGGTTTGGGCATGCTAGGCTTTGAGGTGATTCCTGAATTATCAGGATTCGTCAAGGCAATAGAACCGATAGGAAGCGATTTTAGAGTCCATATGGCCGTTGGCAAAAAAATTGGGTATCCGACTTCCGAGAAACTAGATGAAGATCAGTTTGCATTCAGGAAGGATATTCATGTCATAACACCAAGAAGAACAAAAAGAGATATAAGATTTGCACAGGAAGCGGAAGATAATGGAGAGGTGTGCAAAAAATTCGCTTTTTATGACCCGAAAACCGGCTTGGATGAAGAATTGACGGCAAGAACGACCGATTATGTGAATAAAAACATTTTTGACAAAATTAAAATGGCTCAGAATGGTCAGGAGGTATTGGCTTTGTTGGAACGTTATAGAGGTATCGGTGAAATACCGGAGTATAAATTAAATGAATTGGGATGGAAAAGGGCGACAATTAAGACCCGACGTAAAGATACTAGCCATTGCATCATGGTAAAGAAAATTGGAGACTGATATTATGGAAAAACTAAATGAGGAGTTTTTTGCACGAAATTCAAAGGACGTTGCCAGAGATATTATGGGAAGAATTCTGGTCAGGAATCTATACGAAGATAATGTTTTGAGTGGAATAATCACCGAAACATGGCCTTATCATGGAATTGGAAAAGGAACCAAGAACAAGGAAGGACTCCTTTATCCTCCGGGTAAAATTTATATAATGCCTTATCGCGGCGGAGTTTTTCTAAACATATCAACTGATAAAGAGGGTGAACCATCCTGCGTGTTCATACGCAGACTTCATATAATAGGAGAATCTAAGAAAGGAGATGACTTGGGTCCCATTGAATTATGCAAATCACTTCATATCGATAGAAGTTTTGATGGCAAATCTATTTATGGAGATGATTTGTGGATAGAGGGGCCTTCTATTAACGGTTCAGAAATAGGTTATGTTCATAGAGATAAAGCTCTTCCTCCAAATTGTTTGGGCCGCTTTTACATAAAGTTATAAAAAATCTGAAAAATTTTACAAGATTAGTAAGGCACGTTCTTGAGCTTGAGCAGATACGCCACGAAGTTCGCTGTCAGATGGATTATCGGTGTCATCACCAGCATTATCACCGCCCATTCCCATTTGAACGCGACCACAAGGCTAGCGAAAACCAGCATTCCAATTATGAAGTCGAGCTGGTCCAGAAGAGGGGCGGGCTTCCCTCTCGCGATGCCAAACCGCCTTTTGATGAACGAGCCTCCTATGTCCCCGAGCATCGCGCCTAGGCCCATCAGGAAGCCGAGCAGAGGCGTCATGATAACAATATCAAGCGGGACGGGCGAAAGATTCCACGGCAGAAACGGCGCGACGAGCATCTGGAACGTCGCGACCAGCGTCGCGACAACCACGCCGAGAACGAGGCCTTCCCACGTCTTTCCAGGCCCGAAAATCTGTTTGCCCCGCCACATGCGGCCGCCGTCGATGGCCCGCTTCCCACGCGCGAGCATGCATAGGCCATTCGCCCCGTACGCCGGCCAGATGAGCCAGACGGCCTCGACGAACGTGTAAAGGTCAATCATAAGAAAATATTTTACAGAGGTGATTAAAATAGGGTTGGCTGGGGAGAATCAGCCTTTCTTGAAAAGCAGCCATTCCTTTTCGCCGGCCTTCCTGAACTTCAGCAGCACGTATTCGCCGCGCATCTTTTTGCCGCCAGCCTTGAAAACGATTTTCTCCGGCTTCCTGCTTATTATCTCCAGAGGCCCGGTGTCCCAGATTTTCACTTCGCCCGCGCCATACCCTTCCGCAATCCTGCCTTCGAACTTGCCGTATTCGAGGTCGTGGTCCTCGACCTGGATGGCGAGGCGCTTGACTCCCGTCTCGAGTGGCGGCTCCTTCGGAACGGCGAAAGATTTCAGCACGCCGTTCATCTCTAAGCGCAGGTCCCAGTGCAGGTGTTTCGCATGATGCTCGTGGACGACGAATATGGGCATATTTTAAGTTATATATACTGAATAATAAGATAATGTTCGACACGGGCTCGTAGCTCAGTGGTAGAGCGCTCGGCTCGCATCCGAGAGGCCTCGGGTTCAAAGGCGCAAGACGCAGATTTCATCTGCGTCCGTTTGAAACTCCCGACGAGTCCACTAAGATTAAATCAAGTGATGATTCTATGACCAAATTCCTCTACGTGACGGACGTCCATGGAACTGTGAAGGTATACGAGACGATGTTCGAGCTGGCGAAAGCGAGGGACATCGACTTCATCGTGTTCGGCGGCGACATCACGACGGGCATCAACCCCAGCGGCCAGAAGTTCTTCCTGCAGTTCTACCTGCTGCCGCGACTGCGCGAGTTCAGGAAGCAGGTGAAAAAACCGGTATTCATCATGATGGGCAACGACGACTTCTCCTCGAATTCCCCCATGCTCAGGAAGGCGGACAAGCTCAAGAGCGCGCTGCTGCTGCACAGGAAATCCTGCAGACTCGATGGTTTCGCCATCGCGGGCTACCCCTACATAAACCCGACGCCGTTCCTGCTCAAGGACTGGGAAAAAACGGAGGATGAGATTTACAGGGAGCTCAGGGCAATGTCCGCCAGGCTTGACATGTGCAGGACAATGTTCGTCTTCCACGCGCCGCCTCTCGGGACGGAGCTGGACATGCTCCACAACGGCGAGCACAGGGGCAGCGAGGCGGTGAGGAGATTCATCGAGGACATGCAGCCGCTCCTCACGCTGCACGGCCACATACACGAGTCCCCGCAGGTGTCGGGCAGCATTAAGCAGAGGCTTGGCAGGACGCTGTGCGTCAACCCGGGCAATGCGAAGATAATTTCAGTCGAGCTGGAGACGCTGAAAATAAAAAAGGTTTTCTGAGTCCCGACTGTCAGGTTTTTAAAGCGCTTCTGCACAATTCTTAACGGGTTGAAGTCATGGGCCGCAAGAAGGAACTGGTCGAGAAGACGATATGCACGAAGTGCGGCATAGTCTTCGAGCACGCGGATGCATGCCCGCGCTGCGGCAAGAGCGACTCGCTCGACATCTACCTTGAACTCTGATTTTGGCGCGAAGCATTTAACTCCTGCATACAACATTTAAGATGGCGTTCGAGGCGCTCAACCGGCTGAAATGGACGGGGAAGCTGGCGGAGGCGGAAGTCGTTTTCGTCCATCGCGGGGCGCCCGGCGACAAGAAGACGGTGTCAGGCGCGGCCATCACGTCCCTGAAAAGGTCGCATTTCTGTTACAAGGATAACGAGCGCGAAACGCACATACCGAACCACAGGATCCTTGAGGTGAGATTCGAGGGGGTAATATGGAAGAAGAAAGGCAGCATCTCAAAAGGATGATAACCTGCTTCAAATTCCCGGAAGAGGGAAGATCGCTGAGGAAATGGAAGAAGATTCGCCATCCCCTCAGGGTCGCGTTCAACTACATGATCATAACCGCATGCAAGTTCCTGCCCGACGTCGAATTCAAGAACCGGCTCTACAGGAGGACGGGCATGAAGATAGGCAGGAACGTGCGCATCTACGGGACGAACTTCGACATATTCTTTCCCGAGCTCATAGAGATAGGCGACAACTGCACGATAGGCTCGTTCACGACCATCGTGACGCACGAGTTCCACAACGATCATTACAAAAAAGGGAACGTGAAGATAGGCAGCGGCGTGCTCATAGGCTCGCTCACGCTCGTCCTGCCCGGAGTCAGCATAGGCGACAACTCCAAGGTCGCCGCCTATTCGCTAGTTAACAAGAGCGTCCCGCCGCATTCTCTTGTCGGCGGCGTGCCCATCAGGGAGATAGCCAATGTTGCCCCAAAAAATTTCCAGCTTTTCTGAAAGGATTTTAGGCAGCAGGAGAATGCTCGCGTTCCTGGTTGCTGCCAATGTCGCAGGCTTCTTCACCGGCATATACTATTACTGGAACCAGCTGATGGCTTCGCCGCCTGCGCTGTGGATAGTCATAATCGACTCCCCGCTTTCCGTGCTGCTGTTTTCAATAGTGTGCCTGCTCCTTTATTTCAGGAAAGGAATTCCCGAGACGTTCAAGCTACTCGCGGCGGCGTATGTCATAAAATACGGCTTCTGGACCATGCTGACGCTCTGGCTTTACTGGGTCAATTACGCGGTTTTCGGCGACCAGGTGGTAGGAGGCCTGGACTTTATACTGCATCTCGGCATGGCAGTCGAAGGCGTGATGCTCATCCCAAAAATAAAGCCTAAAATAACCGGCGCCCTGTTCGTGCTGGCCATATGCCTCACGAACGACTATCTCGACTATTTCTGGGGCACGGTCACGAGAATCCCGCCGACGTATATCAATCTACTGATGTTCGAAAGCTTTGCAGCGAGTATCCTGATTGTTTTCATGATAACCGCTCGGCAGTTCTACGGAACTGCTGCCGGGCGCAAGGCACAGTAAACGTATTTAAAATTTTTTCCCATTCTATCTAGCATGAGCCTGTTACGGAATGCAAGAGACTATCTTAAAAAAGTAGGAATTTGCAATAAACTCGGAATATATATTTCTTATCTGAACACCGGAGATTTCGAAGATGAAGGCAAAGCAATTGAAATTGAGGGTAAAATTGAACTGTTATTGAGAAAAGCCGGAGATTTCAACGAAAAAACCGGAATCAGGAAAATCGGTACGGCGGCATGGAAAGAGCGTTATAGAAGCGCCGTTGAAAAGGCAGACGAGGAATTGGAATTGCGGAATTCTCTTGGTAGCGTCTGCGGCACGGCCCCGAATGATGCCTGATTTGATTTTTATTTTTCAGAGCGCCCGGAACGTCCGGAGCAGGAAATCCTGAAGTTTTCGCCTTCTTCCTTGACGGAGAATTTGGAGCCGAGGAACTTCTCGCACAGCCAGATGTTCGTCTTTATGTGCTCGGTCAGGTCGGGCGCGATTATCTCGGAGCGGCCATTGGCGAGGGCCATGAACGGGATGAGCTGGTCAGCGAGGAAGTTGCCGACGGTCGCTTGGTATTTCATCTCCTCCTGCAGCTTGAACGCCGCCTCTTCCCCGACGACTTCCGCCGGTTTCCTTTCCTCCCCGACATGGTCGCCGGATAAAATGCATCCGGTCGTCGTCTCCGCCCACACCACGAAGACGGAGCCAGCCGATTTCGAAGCAACATAAAGCGGTTTTATGTCAACGCCTTTCTCCTTCCTTATTATCCTGCGGTAGCCTGCAATCTGCCGCTCGGCGACGTTCCTGTCCTTCAGCGAGGCGCTCGCTATCGACAGGCCGGTTATCGTGGTGACCTCTCCGGGCTCGGTGAGCCTTAGCGGCTTTATCTCCTTCGCCGGGCTTATTTCAAAAACGACATCGCTCCCGCCGACGGGGTAGAAGCCGTGCCTTTTTATCGCGAACTTCGCCTCGATGCCCATCTTCGCAAGAACCGGGAAAAGAACGTTTTCCATGTAGTAAACCGGCGGCGACCAGAGGCTCGCCGTCGAGCCGCCCTTTATGCTCAAAACCGTTTTGCCGCCTGCATGAACCGCCGGAATCATGACCGCATAGCCTAGCAGGCCTATCGATCCCGCGGTCTCGATGACGGCGTCGAAGTTGCCGTGTTTTATTTTCCCGGGCACGAACTCGATTTCCTTAGAGCCGACCTCATCCCCTTTCAGCTTCCCGGAGCAGAGCTTCGCAATCGTTCTGAGCGCTTCGAGGTGCTGGTGGTGCAGGCCAGGGCTCGGCCTCTTCGCGCTGATATCAGTTATCTTTATCGGTTTTCCGGTAAGCGCAGAAAGAGCCGTCGCGAGCCTGACTATAGTCCCCGAGCCGCTGCCGTATTCCCCGGGAATTTCAAGCATGATTATTATTACATTCAGTCAATTAAAGAATAATGGTGTTCTGTGTGCAAATCCGGCCCGCGCAAAGCTTTTTAAGGCATAAAAATAACTACTTTAAAATAGTTACAAATAACAGACTTTAATGTGATTTCATGATACATCCTGAGTACTGTCCAGATTGCGGAATATTGGAGAAATGCATTGGTAGCCCGGTAGAAATATTGCCTTTTAAAAATCTTTGTAGCGATGTGTATGACATCATCGAACATAAAAGAAGCATGGCGGAAATAGAAAGTCCAGATAACAAGATTTATGTGCAAAGAATTATGGCAGCCACCGGAAGACCAGCTAGAGATATGTTTTTCAGGATTTTGCGGGAAAAACCCACCCTGCAACAATTAGAATATTTTGCAAAGACCAGAGATTTTGTGGAAGAGCTCGCAGGAGAGGCATTCGAGGGATTAGTGCTAAAGTATTACCCAGCGCTAGAGCCTCCACCTTATATCAGACCTCACATAATGGCCGCAGGTGAAATGCATGCTGACAAACTTCTCCGTAGTGCAGAATTAGCAATAGACTTCCGCGATGGTGCGCTGAGAGAAGCAGATATATGGTGGCTTCAGCATTATCTTGAAGGTCTCGGAACGTCGCTCGAAGCACTTGAGAAATTCTTCAGTCAACCCTGATGCTTTCTCCGTTCTGCGGCGCGACCGCGTCGAAGCCCTTCGCTTTCAGTTCCTGCGCGAATTCAACCGTTTTCTCCCCGTGGACGAGAGCGATCTTTTTCGGCCTCACCTTCCTGAAGAACTCGAGCAGATGGTCGTGGTCCGTGTGCGCGGAGAAGTCGAGGAACTCCATTCTCATGCTTGGCTTCACGTCCAGGTCGCCGCTGACGAACCTGCCCGTGTCCACAAGGTTTCTGCCCGCGGTACCCGGGACCTGGTAGCCTGTGAGGATGAGCGAGCAGTCCTGCCTGTCGTAAAGGCGGGAGATGTAATCGATGACGGGCCCGCCGTTGAGCATTCCCGCTGTCGTAAGGATGGCGCACGGCTTTTCGACAATTCTGTCCCTCTCGCTGCGCTTGTTCACCCTTCTCGCGCGGGAGAATGCCCTGGCTAACGCTTTATGATCCTTAATGCTTTTCGCGTGCTGGAGTATCGCTTCCGTCGCCTTGGCTCCCATGCCGTCGATGTAAACTGGAACGCCAATGTCCTGCAGCACCAGCAGCAGCTCCTGCGTCCTGCCGACTGCGAAGGCCGGGATGACGCACACGCCGCCGGCGTAAACGGTCTCCTGCACGGCCTTCCTCAGCGCGTTCTCGATGCCCCTTCTGTCTGGATGGTTCTTGTATGAATATGTCGACTCGGAAATGAGCAGGTCGATGTTCTTGAAATCCGTATCGGCGCCTTGCATGAGCTTCGTGTCCAGGAACTTTATGTCGCCTGTGAATAGAATGCGCTTGCCGCGGCTTTCCAGAAGGGTGAGCGCGCTGCCCGGGATGTGGCCGGCGTTGTGGAAGCTCACCGACGAAAGCGTGAAATCCTCGGTCTCGTCATGCTTCAGGAACCTCGCGTTCGTTTCCAGCTTCCTTATGTCGCCCGCGTGGTAGTCGAGCGTGTCGCATTCGCGTTTCTGCAGCTTCAGCGAGTCGCGCAAAAGGATTGATAACAAGCTGAGGGTCGCCGGCTCCATGCATATCGCTCCCTCGTAGCCTATGCCATAGAGTTGCGGCAGCAGGCCGGAATGGTCGAGATGCGCGTGGGAGACGAAGGCGGCGTCGAAGTTTATCTCGGGCTGTATCGGCCTCCCCCACGACTCGACGTTTATGCCGTATTCCCACAGGAACTTCTCCGCGCCCGTGTCGACGAGCATGCCCATTTTGCCTACTTCCCTGCAACCGCCGAGAAAACGAATTTCTATGATACAAAACACCTGCAATTATTACAATTGTGCACACTTATCTATTTAAGTTTCACAAATTTTTTGCCGATTCTTTTGGTTAGCAGATAGCCGATGTCGAAACTCAGTATACCCAGGAATATTATCCATTCTCCCGTAACTAGGGAAACGGAGAAGGCGGTCAATTCGAATACGAGCCTGTAATCGAAGAGCTTTTTCAGCGAGCCCTTTATTCTGCCACTGTCCGCCCTATCGTTGCCTATTTCATCAATCAGGCCTGCCGTAAGAAAAACTGCGGTCATCAGTATGTCTATTCTCGGCAGGCCCCACACGGCCAGGAACAGGAATGTGGAAGCGATGCCTATGTTGTGCGGTTTCCTGTCAATCTTTTTGGTGAGCAGAACGGCGAGGACGGCCGCCAGCCCTATGGGAGCAAGGACAGGGTGCGTCGTGAGTATGTATGCTATGAGGATGCCGTAAACCACGCCAATCGCGTATGAGAAAATCCATCTTATCTCTATGCCGTCATCCGCTATCAGGTCCGCTAACTTCGTGAGAATGCCTATTATGAAAACAACGGGAAGAATGATTAGGTCCATTTCAAAACCTCACAGAAACTCCGATATCAGAAGCGGGAAGATTATCGTCGCGTCTCCGTCAATCGTCACGTGGCTCCTTTGCTTCCCCTTTATCTTGCCCCAGGATATCGCCTCGTTCGTCCTCGCGCCAGACAGCGAACCGTCCCATGGCTGGGACGTCGTGACGTAGACCGCATAGTCAAGGCCGCCTCTCATGAGATTCGCGCCGAGCGCGTGGTGCTTCGATATCCCGCCGCCGAGTATTATGCCTCCCGTCTTCTTCGCGGTAAGGACGATGTTCGCGAGCGTTTTCATGTCCCCGGTGACGTCTATCACGAAGTCCTCATGATCCTGCTTGAAGAAATATGACTGCAGCCCGATTGCCGAGTCGGTTATGCCAGGCGAGAAGACGGGAATCCCGTTCTTCGCGGCCCAGTATAAAAAGGAATTTTTGTCCTTGCTCATGCGACCGAGTTCGTATGCGATGTCGCTCGGGCTTATGGCTTTGTTTTGCTTATGCATCCTCGCGAAAAGCGGCTGGAGCTTCTTCTCGAGGAAAACGTATCTTTCAGTCGGGACGATTATGTTGCCTATCCTGTTCATAGACTTTCTGTGGAGCGCGGCATCATCCATGTTGAAGTCGCCGAGCAGATACGGCCTGAACGAGCGTATGAAATCGTGCTCTATCGCGCCGCCGGTCGTGATTATGGAGTGGACAAGCTTCTTCTCGCAGAGCCGGGCGAACAGACTGCGAAGGCCGGAGGCCGCCATGTTCGCGGTGAACGTGAGGAAAATCGTCGCCTTCTCCTTCCTCATGCGCCTTACGATTTCGACTCCGTCCGCCAGATGCGTGGCCTGGAAGCCTGCGTTTTTCATCTGCCCTATCAGCTTCCCGATTTCCAGGTCTTCCACGTCATAATCCTTTATCCTGTCCATACAACACAATTAGGCGTCCGGTTTATAAAATCTTCACCCGGGCGCGATTTTCCAGAACTTCCAGCCCGCCTTGCCGAAGAAGGATGTCAGCAGAATCATGAACATCAGGAAAAGCGCCAGCAGGAAAAGCGCGATGGAGATGTAGGTCGTGACGAGCGCAGCGCCTTCGCCAAGCGAGAACACGAATATCAGCGAGGCAAGGCTTACGGCGATTATGAAGAAGATGATTTTCTCGTATCTCTTGGGCTCGCGCTTCGCATTCCTTCTGACAAGGTTCACGAGAAGGAAATAGACGACTATGAAGACGAGCAGCGCGGCGAGCAGGCTGAAGAAGCCTATCGCCTGCAGGAAGCCGATCGCGCTCTCCCATGCACCCATGATAGATTATTGGGCAGAGATTTTAATAAAACGGGGCTGTTCTATGCTCCAGCCTTTCCTGCACGGCGCGCTTAAATAAGCTGCCTGCCACTATTCTGTCATGAGCAAAAATCCGCTGGCTGAAAAAAGGACTATGCCTGTCAGCGAAAGCTCCGAGTTCTATGCTTACTTCATGTAGGCCCGGCTGCATTCTTTATTCCGTGTTGTCATCATTGGAGAATATAAAAAGATATTAACTTTGGCAATAAACTATAAAGTGGAATCATGAACCTCGAAAAAAGAATCGAACTGGTTTCGCGCGTAGGCGAGGAGATCGTGACCCAGCAGGAGCTGCGCGAGCTGCTCGAAAAGAATTCGCAACCGATAGCGTATGACGGCTTCGAGCCGAGCGGCAAGGTCCACATAGCCCAGGGTTTGCTCCGCGCGATAAACATAAACAAGATGATTCTCGCTGGTTGTCGCTTCAAGATGCTGGTCGCGGACTGGCACGGCTGGGCCAACAACAAGATGGGCGGCAACCTGGAGAACATACAGACCGTGGGCAAATATTTGATCGAGGTCTGGAAGGCCTGCGGGCTCGACGTAGGGAATGTCGAATTCGTATGGGCGTCCGAGCTCGTGAAGGACGATGATTATTGGAAGAAGGTCATGCAGGTTTCGCGCAACGCCACGGTGAACCGCATAATCCGCTGCGGCCAGATAATGGGCAGGAAGGAGAGCGAGGTGCAGCAGGCGTCACAGGTCCTTTATCCATGTATGCAGGCAGCGGACATATTCCAGCTGAAGGCGGACATCTGCCAGCTCGGCATGGATCAGAGGAAGGTCAACATGCTCGCGCGCGAGATAGGGCCGAAGCTCGGCTACTGGAAACCCGTCGTCGTCTCGCACCACATGCTCATGGGGCTGCTCAAGCCGGCGAGCAGCGAGAAGGACAAACTGGAGAGGACGATAGACATGAAGATGTCGAAGTCGAAGCCGGATTCCGCGATATTCATGACCGACCCGCCTGCGGAAGTCGAACGGAAAATAACGAAAGCCTACTGCCCCGAAAAACAGGCGGAGGAGAACCCCGTCATGGAATACTGCAGGTTCATAATCTTCGAATCCGGCAAGTTCAGGGCCTTCGAAATCGAAAGGCCGGCCAAGTTCGGCGGCAACCTGAGCTTCGAGAAATACAGTGAGCTGGAGAAGGCGTATGCGGACGGCAAGATACATCCGGCAGACCTGAAGAAGGCGGCCGCCTTCCACTTGAACGGGCTGCTTGAGCCGGTCAGGCGCCATTTCGAGAAAGATGCGAAGGCGAGAGAACTTCTTGAAAGAGTGAACAGTCTCGAAGTCACGCGCTGATGCAGGAACAGCATATCCTTAAAAAGTTTTTCTTCAATTCAAGATATGAGCCTGAAGAGCCTTCTGCGGCAATACGGTTTATTCAGAAACGAACAACCCTACTGCTCGAAATGCATTTACGGGTCTCTGAGCCCTGAAAGTGAGCAGTGCTGTTTCAGTAGCCGCGCGGCAGAAAAACTGCCAACTGAAGACAAAAAAAGCGGGATGATAGGTGCCACGCGCCATTACAACACAATAAAAAAACCTCCGGAAAAATGCGATTATTTCTGGAACTTGCCGTTTCTGCTAAAAATAAGGCCGGACCCGTTTCGCCACTATAGAATCCACTCGACGTAGACTGCGACTTCCTTTACGCCGAACTCGGTTTTTCTGGTGCTGGTGCCTTCTATTGCCTTTTTGGGATACACCCAGTAGGCTGACAGGAGGATGTCCCAACCCACCCTTTTCTGCGTCCTGAGATAGCAGCGTAGCTTCTTGATGTAGTCGCAGATATACCACTCCCTGCCGCTGGGCTTCACGTATTTCTTCCTCTTTATCGACAGCAGGATTTCCACCCAGCCCTTCGCGAGCCTCCTGTGGCCTATCTTGAGCATCGCTTCGATGTCTTCCTTTATCGATTTTATGTCGCCGCGCGAAAGGCGGACGACGTCGTACGGCGGCGTGTGCGAATGGTAGCCGCCGACGATCTCCGCGTCGAAGGAGTCGATCGTGCGCAAAACCCTCTTGAAAGCGGCTATGTTGCCATGCGTCACTTCGGAGGGCGTGCGCCTCTCCATCTGGAACGGGTAGACGTTCTTTATCGAGATTACTTTCTTCTTCTCCCCCTTTATCTCCTTGAAAGTCCTCCGTCCCAGCAGCACGCCGTTGGTCTCCCTGTTGTAGACCTCTATCGCGGAGGTGACGAGCTCCTTGAAAGAAAGGCTTTCTATGAAGATGTCCCGCAGCTCGTTTTCCTGCCCTTTCTTCGTTTTCCTTGGTTTCTTCCTGCGAGGCCTTTTTTTCATGTTTTATAATTCGTTTTGGCCGTTAAATATCCTTTGCCGGGCGGCCGGGCGAAGCGGGCGCAGCGTAGACTCCAGAAAATCCTGCACACAAGGTTTATAAGAATTGAGCCTCATATTTATACTCATGCAAAACGCAGCGATGTCCGGAAGCGAACTGTCGTTTCTTTCAGCCCACGGCATCGCCGGCATGTTCTATCGTTTGATGAAGTTTTGGATCAGGCTCTAAAACTTCATCCCATTTCTGAGACATAACCTGAAGCAACTTCAGGAAAAAAGGGTTTTTGGGATGATTTTCAACTATCTCTCCGGGCTGAAAGAGGATTCTGGCGCAGTAAGCGTGAACGAGGTTCTCAACGCGGTGGTCATGCTTTCTGGCAAAGTGCTCAGGGGCAGGAAGATGGAGATACTCAGAATGCTGGCAGAACAGGACGGCTCGAGGACGATTACTTCGGCGGTGGATGAGATTTCCTGCGCCATGGGCTGCCCGAAATCGACGGTGTGGATGAACGTCAACAGCCTCAAGGAGCTGGGGCTCGTGGAGAACGGCCGCGGGAAGCCGTTGAAAATCACGAAAATCGGGGAAATAATACTCGAAAATCTTCAAAAGGAGGTGGACGCATGAGAAGCAACGGCATAGGCAATGTGATAAAGGTCATGGGCTACAGGCCGCCCGGAATGTATGAAAGGCGTGAGGTGGTATTGACGGATACGGGGATTTACACGGGAACTGATGGCGGCAACATGCAGCCGGTGACAGACGCGCAGGAACTGCGCGCCCTGAGGGTAATGCTGGCAATGCAGAACCCGCATAAAATACAGGTTTAGGAGGTGTGAGTATGAGAAAAGAAAATTCGAGCGAAAATAAAAACACAGGTGGCCAGCTCTGGCTACAGGGTCGAGCTTGAGGAAAGCGAGTTTCCCAGATACTTCTATAACATCCTGCCCGACCTGCCCGAGCCGCTGCCGATGCCATTGAATCCGGCGAATGGCGAGCCAATCAAGCCGGAAATGCTGGAGCCTTTGTTCTGCAAGGAATTGATAAGGCAGGAATTCGCTGAAGAGCGCTTTGTGAAAATCCCCGATGAACTGAGGGAACTTTTTCTGAAGATAGGAAGGCCTCGTCCTCTGTGCAGGGCGACCAGGCTTGAGAAATTTTTGAAGCTGCCCGATGACGTGCGTATCTTCTACAAGCGCGAGGATTTGTCGCCCGTCGGCTCGCACAAGCCGAACACGGCGCTCGCCCAGGCGTATTATGCGGCGAAAGCCGGCGTGGAGACGCTCACGACGGAAACGGGCGCAGGCCAGTGGGGCTCTGCCTTGTCGATGGCCTGCGCTTTCGTGGACTTGAAATGCAAGGTTTATATGGTGCGCGTGAGCTATGAACAGAAACCATACCGCAGGATGCTCATGCGGCTCTTCGGTGCAGACGTAGTAGCATCTCCGAGCGACACGACAGCGATAGGCAAAAAGATTCGCGCGCAGATGCCGGACACGCCTGGCTCACTGGGAATCGCGATTTCCGAGGCGATAGAAGTCGCGGCGAAGGATGAAAAAGCGAACTATTCGCTCGGCAGCGTGCTGAACCACGTGCTCATGCATCAGACCGTCATAGGGCTGGAGACGCAGAAGCAGCTGCAGAAGATTGACGAGAAGCCGGACGTGATAATCGGCTGCGTGGGAGGCGGCTCGAACTTCGCCGGTCTCGCGTATCCTTTCATCCGCGAAAAGCTTGCGGGGAAAAGCGAATGCGAATTCATCGCAGTCGAGCCGGACGCCGTGCCGAGCATGACCAGGGGCGATTACAAATACGACTTCGGCGACACGGGGAAGCTCACGCCCCTGCTGAAGATGTGCACGCTGGGCTGCGATTTCATTCCCGACGCGATACACGCGGGCGGCCTGCGCTACCACGGCTGCGCGCCCACGCTGAGTCTGCTCGTTAACAAAAAAATAGTGAAGTCAGTCACGTATAACCAGAGGGAAACATTTGATGCAGGCAGGCTTTTCGCGAGAAGCGAAGGCATCATTCCGGCGCCCGAATCCAATTTCGCCGTGAAAGCGGCGATTGACCAGGCGTTAAAAGCGAAAATGGAGGGCAGGAAGAAGACGCTTGTATTCAACCTGAGCGGCCACGGCCTGCTCGACCTTCCGGGATATCAGGAGGTGCTGGGCCTCTGACGGCGGAAGCGTTTGAAATATATACGAACGAATCAAAATATAGATTATCTGTGGCGATTGCATGAAGACTGAAATCAATCCATGGGGCTCGTTCGAGGTCAAGGATTACGGCAAGCTCTGTGACGAATTCGGTATCCAGCCTTTCGCCCCGCTGCTCAAGCGCATGAAGGAGCCTCACCTGCTCATGAGGCGTGGCATAGTGTTCGGACACAGAGACTTCGACAAGATTCTCGACGCGCTCCAGAGGAAGGAAGGCTACGCGATGATGACGGGGCTCATGCCTTCGGGCAAGTTCCACCTGGGCCACAAAATCCTTGCCGAACAGATAATCTACCACCAGAAGACGCTTGGCGCGAAGGTGTTCATCTGCGTCGCGGACATCGAGGCCTACAACATGCGCATAGACGACATGGAGAAGCTGCGCGAAATCGCCATAAACGAATACCTGCTCAACTACATCGCTCTCGGCCTCGAGCCGAATAACTGCGACTTCTACTTCCAGAGTGCCCGCTCGAAAAACCCGGACCAGGCCAACGCCTTTTACCGCCTCGCCGGCATGTCGGCGAAGAAGGTGACGTTCAACGAGATGAAAGCAGTATACGGCGAAATCACGCCGGGCAAGGTCGTGTCCGTCATGACGCAGGTCGCGGACATCCTTCACCCCATGCTGCCGG
This sequence comes from Candidatus Aenigmatarchaeota archaeon, assembly GCA_963726265.1. Taxonomy (GTDB): domain Archaea; phylum Aenigmatarchaeota; class Aenigmatarchaeia; order QMZP01; family QMZT01; genus JBGPQP01. The sequence continues at coordinate 265,559 of CAVSBQ010000002.1, read as the reverse complement.
AATTCGGCGGCTACAGGCACGTAGTCGTGCCGGTCGGCGTGGATCAGGACCCGCACATCCGCCTGAGCAGGGACATCGCGTCACGTTTCGAAAAGGAGCACAAGTTCACGCCGCCGTCGTCAACCTATCATGCGTTCATCAAGGGCCTGAAAGGCGGCAAGATGTCCAGCTCCGACCCGTATTCCTACATCGCGCTCACCGACGACCCTGACACGGCGAGGAGCAAGATAATGAAATACGCCTTCTCCGGCGGCCGCGACACGCTGGCGGAGCATCGAAAGCGAGGAGGCGTCCCGGAGGTCGACGTCGCCTACCAATACCTCTACTCACAGTTCGAGCCCGACGACAAAAAGATGCAGCAGATATACGACGACTACAAATCCGGCAAGATGCTCTCAGGCGAGCTCAAGCAGATGCTCATAGAAAAGATGGAGGCGTTCCTGCTCGACCACGCGAGGAAGCGCGAGCATGCAAGGAAACATATAGACAAGTTCTTGAAGTGAGCGCTGGCGGCACCTGCTTTTTATTAATACCAGATTAATTAATTCTAATTGCGGGGGTTCCCGAGTGGCCAAGCGCATGACCACCTGAATGGTACATCCAAGTGGTCTTGGGCTGAAGGGGCAGGACTTAAGTCTGTTCGGCTTAGGTTATGAGGTCTTCTGACCTGTGATTAAGCCCTTTAGGAAATCCTGTGGCTTAGTGCCTTCCGGAGTTCGATTCTCCGCTCCCGCATTTCTTTTATTTTCACGTTTCGCTTAAGCCTTCGTGGAAGGAAGCGAGATTTTTGATAAAGCTTTTTCTGAAAAAGCTTTAAAATAAAAGAAAAAGGCAACTTCCGCTTTTTTTCTGCTTGGTTGATTACTTCACGAGTTTTATGTCAATCGTGGAGACGTTTATGTCCATGTTGTTCTCGGCCACTAGCTTCTCCGTCCCTATCTCTATGGAGTGCTTGACGTTGTTGACGAACCTGTTCCTCACGACTTCCACGACATCGACTGCCCTGGATATCGAGCGGCCTCTCGCTTTTATGTGGACCTCATTCCTCCCTTCGGAGAACTGCGTTATCACGGCCAGGACGTATGACATCGTCGGCTTCTTACCTACGAATACCACGTTGTCGTCCGCCCTTGACCTCGGCCTCTCCGTTCTCTCGGTTCTTGCCTCGGTTTGCCTGTTTTCCCTGATTTCGTGTTTTGCTTCCCTCTTTTCTTCTGCCATGCTAAGCACCTCCTAAATTTCTCAGTCGTTGTTTCGTTCTAATAGTCTGTTCCGCTTTTTCGCCTCTTTTGGCTGTCATCTGCTGGCCAATCAGCTTGGCCGTACTTATAAATTGTAGGCTGGCTTTTAAAGTTTTAACTACTCGGGGCGTGCAAAAATAATCCGGCAATAAAATATTCCGGCCTGCCTCACGCGACGCTCACAAGGAACTCGAAAACGACCGGTTCGAAGGCAACCTCCCTGCCGTTGAAGACGGGGAAGGTTTGGGAGACGTCTTTAACCGAAACCTTGACATTGCATGGTTTTTTGTTTTGGTCCGTCGCCAATGAAATCTCATAAATACCGTCGATTATCTTTTCGTCTTCGCACTCGTTTATTTTGTTCGAGAATTCCAGCGCTTTTTCATAAAGACCAAAGAAATTGAAACTGTAAATTCTTTCCAGATACGACGAAAGTTCAAGTCTTATGTATTTTTTCTCCATTTGCACGGTTGTTGTTTCCTCAAAATAAATATTACCGTTTCCTGTGGCTGAAACGTTTAAATCGTTTTCGCCGAATTTTTCTATCGTTAGCATATTTTTATCGTAGGTCGGAAGTCTCGCTATTTTCCCTATGAAGTTAAATTCCCTTTCCGTGTATTTTTTCATGTTTTCTGAAATTTTAGACGCGAGTTTACCTTTCAGGTCATCGATGTTTTTAGGTAGACCATCCTTTCCTGCATCAAACATTGCCTGATAAACAGAGTAATCTAGGGCCGTTTCCAGATAAAGCTTGGATAGCCTGAGTGCATTCTCGGTTACATAAAGGTCTTCATCGAATTGGAGTTCTGATTTTTTTTCTATGCTGCTGGACAAGTAAAATTGAAGGCTGCTTATTATTATTACAGTAATTACTATTAACATTATTGCCAATAAAACCGCGCCTTGTGCTTTTTTCATGTTATCAACGATACCTCTCCAACCTGCCCATTAGGAAGCGGTATATCAACCGAAAGGCCAGCAGGCCGATGCGATTCCTGTTCGCAGTTTACTGGCACAGGCTGTGGGAAATAGATGCAAGGGTCTATGGAGGCGTCATCGCTTTTAATTTCGCTCTTGCTCATTTCGAAATGAAGATGATAGCCGTTCTCCCCCTGTATATACCCTGTATTGCCTGACTTCGCTATAGGCTGGTCTGGCATTATATCCTTACCTATTTCGTCATTCATGTGGACGTAAACCTCTTTAAGATGGTCATAATGCGTGTAGAAAGTTTCTCCGCTAATTTCGTGCTTTATCACAACGAAATTCCCAAGGCCGCTATTGCAGCAGCAATACTGATCGTTACTTGTAGCACAAGAATCGACATTAGCACAGACATTTGGTGACGGTTCACACCCCTTGCCCATCCTTACGACTTTACCAGTCGGGTATGCGGAATAAACTTCTTCTTCCGTGACTGCAAAGTCCAGGCCTCCATGGAAATCCCTTTTGCCAGACAGATCCCTCCATCCGTATCCGTTGTTTATCGTATTGTGATTTTTCAACGGCCAGTCAAGTTTTATCACAACACCTATATTCTGTCCGCCTGCTGGTGAATTTACTGATTTGAATTCCTTTATTATTTCCTGGCTCTGATTTTGGACGAAAAGGTCATAATCTCCAAGCTTCTGCAATGTCGAAGTTATTTCTTTGTCATATTCATCCGGTGTATCCTTTGCCGCATATGAACCCAGCATTCCCATGTAGTTAGTGCCGCTTTTCTGGGATTTGAGGAAACTGAGCAGTTGTGTTCCTTGATCCTGTATGTTCAGGTAAACATCAACCTCTCCCTTTATTTTTATTATGCCTATGAAGTTGTTTATCTGAATGAATATGAAAAAAGCCCCAAGCAGTGCCGCAGCTATCACAACGAGGACTATGGTGTCGACCATTCCGCTATATTTCGACATTCATCTTCCCCATATTTACACTTTTAACGCCTGCATTTTCGTAAATTATTGAAACCCATATTTCGTGATTCGATTTCGAAACTGTGCCGAAGCTCCATTTTTTCTCGTTTTCCATGTCTATTATCTCAACTTTTATCTCCGGCTTGTCTATTTTGCATATCTCAGCGATGCTCTTGCCGTTGTATTTGTCAAGAAGCGTGGTTGCTATGTTCTCCGAGTCGCCGCCTTCCATGCTTGTGAAGCAATATTCAACCATGTGAGAAGCTTCTATTGCATTTATTTGAGTCACATCGGAGGCCACGCCTCCGCTGAAGCTTAGTATGTTGCCCCTTATCATCAGCACAATCAGCACTATTGTGCCCATGAATATGATCAATGCGAAAGTTATGTTCAGAAACTCGTAGTCTCCCTTCATTTTACCGTAACCTCCCACAATCTAGCCGCACACGACGAGCCGAAACACGCGAAATAACAGGTGGGGTTGTTTTCGAAACAAGGCTTATACTTTTCGAAAACCTTTTTCACATGGTTATAAGTTTCATCACCATTCGCCCCCTGGCAGTATGTTCCCTCTGGGTTTTTGGAATTTATGTATTTTTCCACATTGCTCCAGCATCCGGCTTCGTTTTTATTGCAGATTTTTTTGAACCAGTTCAACTATTTTGCCGCAGTTATAACTGGCGACCATCACCCTGTCAAGATCCTCCCTTTGCGTGTATTGTTCCATCACCATCCTTCTGTCGTAAAGATAAAGTATGCCCGCCTTTATGTTGTCGAGAGGGTTCCGGTAATCTATATTCTCGTTGTATTTTGTGGCCATTTCGTTTGCCGTTTGCGGGCAAAAGCTGCATTATTCCTTGGGCACCGGCCTCTGAACCTATAATTTCTCCCTCAGGGCCGCAATGCTTGAAGCCGGTTTCGGCTGTTATGTGCGCCTTCACGACATTCTTGTCAAGGCCGTATTTAGCGCAGTAACTGTCTATTACGTTTATAATATCGCTTTCAGAGGGCTCTGTACAAAAAGATACTTATCTCGACTTTGCCGATTTTGACGCCTTTGGGAAGACGAATCTTTTCGGAGCGATACGAATCTCATGCCTGTTATGTTAATTGAATTTTCACTGCCCGTGTCAACGAAACCTATGAAAGGAACGGCCTCGCTGGTGGTCGATTTTTCAAGAGAGACAATGGTGCATTCACCCTCAGAACAGCTTTCACATTTGCAGTTCTCGTTGAGGCAGTCGACTTCGCAATTTGTCATGTCAGGGAACATCTTTTTGCTTTTTTGATCCCCTTTCCTGTAAACGAACCTCTACATAATAGACGGCGGGCCTCTGTCTCATATGCGTCAACGTTCCTATCCATGTATATTTTTTGATTTGTATGTCTACCGGTTCCTCGAAGTCCCTTTCCACCACGCCGCTTTCAACGCTCGACAACATCCCTATATATGAAGCAATGGTGTGCGCGAAATAGGGAGAATCTTGCTTCCTCGCTGGATTTAAGGTTTGGCGTAAGCGTTTGCAGAATAATTGTGGTCAGAAAAAGCATGCCTATGAGTACCACGCCAATGAAAATCATCATCCTTTCTCCGGGTATGTCGCCCTTGAGTTTCATCGTAATCAAATTTTACATTTCTCCTTTGCGCTGACAGTTTCCCATTTGGTTATTTCTATTCCCTTGTTTTTTTGATCTATCCTGAATACGAGACAATAAATCAGAGACTCATCCTTTACCCCGAGCCTGCCAGAACCCCTCCCGGCATATTGGTAAAAAACGTATAGCCGTATACATCCCTCAAAGTTACATCACGTGCAATCACAGCAGCCAGTACTTTTTCCTTGATTTAATTGCCTCCACCAACCCTATATCCCTCTTGAAGATTAATATGTGTGCGTCCGCATCATCGCTGCATTTCACCTCTTTCATACCCTTTAGCTCTGTAACGGTCTTCCATTGCTGACCGTTAGCGAAGACTACGCCGCTGTATCAGTCATTCATCCTTATAGCTATTGCGTGCCATTCCGTTGAAGAACTCTTGAACTGGTCTGTCATGATATCGATGTCCCTCAGTGTGTCTGAAACGCATTTGCCATTGACCAAATACGTAAACCATCTGTTACCTATAACCAATGCAAGAACGATAAAAACTGCAGCCACGGCAGTGAAGATTATCAAACTCTGAGAACCCCTTTTCATAAACTTATATTTGTTTTCTGAGCTTAAAAAACATCAAAAGAACCAACGGCGCAACATTCTGTATAAGCGGATTTTCTTCCGAAGGCCTGTCGAAGGTCTTTGACGTATTTACGAAGAAAAGGGTAAGCACTATAGCAACGCCGACTGCAATGAGTATTGTAACAAACCAGAACAGCATGTCCGGAGTCTGACCTTTTTTCATGCATAGCACCTCATATATAACCCAGCCATTTCGCGGCAAGCAGCGCCATTATGACGAAAACTACCACACCCATGAAAAAGGTTATCATGCCTCCGGTCAGAAGCTGGGAGAATGCCTTCATATTTAATATTTTAAGCGGCCTGCTTATTAAATTTGAAACCAGATTCGCCAATCAGCCATCGCTTTTATTTGATTATATATAAATCAAATATCAATTATTAATTATGAGGAAGGGCCAAGAAGATTTCTTGAAAACGCCGATTGGAATGGTTCTTGTCGTGCTGTTTACCATCATAATAATAGGCGGCATCGCCAGCCAGAGCGGCTTTCTTGGTGAGTTTGGGAAGCAGATGGACAAGCTTTTCGGCAAGAAAACTAATACAATGGCATATTATGAAACCTCTCAAGGCATCTGTCGATGCATTGACTTGCGCCATAAACACCGTTTCAACAAATGAGGACCAATGTTCCGGGTTTGAATACAAAATACTCTAAAACAGCAACCGCGACGGCAACATCATCTGAGCAGCCAAATGGCATTAATTCAGGAACGGCTAGCCAAAATTACAGCATCGGAGAAACTAGCGTAGAGTGTAACGGGATTGAAACAACGAGTACAAGATGCACTGTCAAAAATTTTAAACTTCCTCAGGACATTTCAAAGAAAGAAGACTGGATACCATATTATGGAGATCTGCGTTTATTACATATTGGAATGTATTCCCAAGCGATGAAGATACGTGGACTTTACAAAGCAATTGGAAAGTGCATCTTATGTTCGCTCTGGTTTCTTTGATACCGCCAACTAAAATTGCCGGGTTTGTGGTGAAAGAGATGCAGCCATGCTGATAAAGCCCTCCGAAGAATTTGTGGTACAGATGCTATCAAAAAAAGCTGGGATTGAACTTAGTAAAGAGGCTGCTAAAGAGGAAATAGAAAAAATGGGTGAAGAAGGAGTCAAAAAGCTGGTTAAAAATGCCATAAAATACGAAGGCAGAACCCAAATCCTAAACGAATATATAAAAGAGGAAGCTATTAAAAAAATAATCACGGACAGGATAGAAAAATATGGCCTGACGCAATTTATAACGAAAACAGGAAAAAGATTCGCAACGATGGAAACTGCGGCAATTGCTTTAGCTCTTTACTCGAGTGACACAGCAAAATACATACCATCCGGAAATAAAATTATTTTAAAATCGCCTTTCGAGGAGAAGGAAGAATTTAATCTTGACAGCAAGCTCGAGGGCAAACCGGTTATACTGAAATGGAAACCGGAAGCAGGAACAGTGGAGAAAAATTTTCATATGGCTTCACCATGCTATCTCAGTAATTTCGACGTAGCCAAAAACAATTTCTTGTGTGAAAAGTATGTGTATGACCCAAACACAGGATCGACAACATGCGCCGATCCAGATAGTATAGGCAACAATGCAAAATACCACATATGTAATAATTTCGATAAAGATTCTGTGAACAGTTATATAGGTTATGACGTCTTTGACATTCTGGAGGCCTTGTCAAAAGATGACAGCAAGGATCTGTTCGGCGAAACAAACAACCAAAGCGTAGAGGCTGTCGGCAAGATTTACCTGCCTTTAAGAAAGGTAAATGAAAACAGGCAAACATATCTTTTGTTCAAAAAAGTAGATACGAGCAACAGCTACTTCACTTATTATTATTTTGATTACCACGATGTTGATTTGAGCACAGGTGGTGTAAACCTTGAAGAAAAAATCATTGAAGACATACCTTTGAAATGTTATGATTTAGGCCTCCCACCATCATCATTATATTTTATCGGCATACCTGAGAATGAACTGAACAAATATCTCCCTGCTATTTTTCAACAGATGAACTGAAAAAAACACCAGGAGTTCAGCAAGATGCGGCCAACATCCTGGACGACATTACCATATTCATTAACAGGAGCAAAGTAACTACGGATTTCATACCGGTTGAGTTTGTTTTGTTTAGGATAAACAATGATAAATGCAAAAAAACAGGCGACGCTGTTAGCGACTGGCCAAACAAATGTTTTTGGATTATCGGAGACAATGACCTCAATGGAAAATATGATGAGATAGGCGTTTATGCCGACGAAAATTATTTGATTTATAATGACATGCAAGAAATCGGTGATGAGACCTTTGCAACAAAAAGCATCAGTGTTGGCGAATGTATGATAGACGGCATTACCATTGATTTGACAGGGATGGGAAGCAAAAGAACTGATGTTGAAGGTAATAACTATTGTGTCAGATACCTTAGCACAGGACAGGTTGTACTCACGTGGGCAGGAAGAGCCGCCAGCGCTGGTCTCGCGATCGCTGCTTGTTTTCAAGGAAATCCAACATACCTGCTTTTATTCTTGGGCGCAGGGACGGGTTTCTTGACAGAAGTCGGCAGAGATAGAGCAATAACGTGGCCTTCTTGAAAAGGTTTAAACCTTTTTCGTGCAGCATATCTGACCAATGGTGCAAGTGCCCTGGGTCGATGGTATTTCCTTTTCTGTCGACAGGTCACAACTGATTTTGCATGTTCCGGAGCACTTCGGGATGCCGAGAGGAGAGCAGTCATTGTATCCGGTTATCTGCTGGCATGTCTGCTGCTGGCCATTGTAAATATATGTCTGTGTCGACCACATGGGCGGCAGAACTCCCATAGACTTGCATACTGAGAAGCCGGTATTGATGCAGTTGGCCCTGGCATCTGTGTAAGGACTTACATTGTTTACGCCCGTCACAAAAATGCCTATGAGCACCGCAGCTATCACCAGTAGAACAATCGCAATAACCGTGATTTCAAGAGAAAGTCTCATGAGTAATAATTGACAAAACCATATAAAAATAGAAGACTAAGCGCAACCAGATGATTGGCTATTCCATTTTGGTGGTGTGCCTGTGCAACATGTGCCGAATGTCGCTATATCTGAGCAGCTTTTTTGTTCGCCGCCGACATTGACCTTTTGATACCAAGTTGCAGGTTCTGATCCGCCGCTTGTGCATGCAACCTGTCCGGTAGTTATACAGTTGGTTTTGAATGATGTCAAGTTACCGAAAGGTGACATTCCACTTCCAAAAATCGTCAGAACAACTAGCGCCGCCACAAGAAGCGTAATAGCTATAATCACAAGCTCTAATGACTCTCTCATATTGATTAATATGTGCCTAGGCCCTATTTAAACTTTGGTTTTCGCTTCGGCTGCGAGTGGCGGCATGCTCACTTTATCTGGCCGCCTCCTAGGCCTTTGAGAAAGTCGAAAATACCGTTCACGGCATTGTTGGACTGGCCGGACCAGCTGGTCATGAGCATGACAACTATCACGAAAAACACTATGAGCAGCATCGCAATTACGACTATTTTCAAGCCCCATTCCATGATTAAATTATGGTACGTTACTCTTAAATAACAGAATTTTTTGGAAAGGATAGGCAACGACAGAACAATTTAAAATTTCGCCGACAATAATAGTATAAGATGTTTTCAGATGCTTTTGAGGTGCTATGATGTCGAGGAAGCTTGTCGAAGCGGCGCTGTTCATGGCCTCGAGGCCGATGAGCGCGGAAGAGATAGCGAAGATAACGGGCGTTACGCCGACGAACGTCAAGAAGCTGCTTGAAGGCCTGTGAAGGAATACGAAAACGAGGCGAAAGGCGTCGAGGTGATTTCCAATCCCGAAGGCTGGCACATGCGGGTCAAGCCGGACGTCCTCCCGAAGGTCGCGCACCTGACCCCTTACTCCGACCTGAAGGACGGCCATAAACGAACGTTAGCGCTGGTTGTGTATAAGGAGCCGGTAAAACAGAGCGAGGTCGTCCACATCCAGGGCAACAAAGCCTATGCCTACGTCAAGTTCCTGCGCAAAAAAGGGCTGATAAAAGCCGAGAAAGAAGGGCGAACGTCAAAGCTCATGGCCACCAAGGAACTCGAGCGCTACTTCGGCATGGAAAAGGCGAGGATAAAGGAAATGCTTATGAGAGCGATGGAGGCGGAGAAGGCGAAGAAGGCGGAACTGAAACAAGAAGTGAAGCCTGCGGCAAAACAGGAAATTAAAGGGCAGGTTAAAGCTGAGGTGAAGCCCGCAGCCGCCACGCCGCCCACCAACTTCCAGTACATAGAGGTGAAGCCTGCAGCTCTAGTTGAAAAAAGAGCGGAAACAAAGGCGGCAACGAAGCCTGAGACCAGGAAGGTCATCAGGCGCTCCAGGAAAGCCACTCCAGCTTCCAAAATCGGGACGCGAAGACCCGCGTGATAAAAGCAATAAAACTTTCTGCAGCCAAAGCCGCAGCCAAAACCGTGATATTTAAGAGGGCGGGCTCAAATTTATTAATTATGATAAGGCTCGCAAGGAAAAGCCTGCGCTTTCTCGTCCACAGCAACATTTACCTTTCCTTCGGGGCCTCGGTGGTGGCATGGCTCACGCTTTTCGTCATGCAGCTGCCCTTCGAGCCCGCGCTGCTTTTCATCCCCTTCGCTGGCGGCATGTTCATCTACAACCTCAACAGGCACACGGACGACAAGGAGGACATCATAAACGTGCCCGAGAGGAGGAGGTTCATAAGCGAGCACGGCTTCTATCTCATGGTCATCAGTTCGGCCATGTATCTGGGAGCGCTTTACCTCGCCTCCATGAGGGGATGGCACGTCCTGCTAGTCGCCGCGCTGCCGGGCGCCATAGCTTCGCTTTACTCGATAAAAAGGCTGAAGAGGCTTTTCTTTTTCAAGAACGCGCTGGTGGGCCTTTCGTGGGGCCTGACGCCGCTGCTAGTGGGATTTTACAACAATCTTTTCGGCCCGGGATTCTTCCTGCTGGCGGCGTTCTTCGCCATCGCGTTCTTTGTCAACACGGTCATATTCGACGTCAAGGACGTGATAGGCGACTCGAACGCGAAGATACGGACCATACCCATAAGGCTGGGCATAGAAAAGACCAGGACCGTATGCCATGCCGCGAACGCGCTCGCTTTAGTCGTCCTTGTCTCCTCGGTTTTCCTCAGGGTCCTGCCCGTGGGTGCGCTGGTCCTTGTCCCATTCCTCGCTTACATATATTTCTACACCCGCAGCGCAGGGGAAAAAAAGGACGGCTTCTTTTACGGCCTGGTCGTCGACGGCGAGTTCGTTTTCCTGTTTTTTATACTTTCTTTCCTAACTATAATCGGGGCCTGAATCCCGGCGCATCCGGCAGATTCAGGTGCTGTCCATGGCAATCAAAGACGCGACCGTATCCTGGTTCATAAGGAACGTGCTTCTTCCAAGGAACGAAATAATAGACAGGCCCGGCTTCATCGTCCTCAAGATCGGCAAGAAGAAGGCCATCACGAACCTCAGGGAAGTCGTGATCCCGGAGGGCATATTCGCCGAGCTTGAAAAGGGCATAGTGACGAAGCACGCAGAAAAAGGCAGGCAGCTCCTTTATTCGATAGGCAAGAGATTCGGCTACCGCTATGCCTCGGCGTCGCACCTTCCCACCATAAAGGAGTCGTCTGAAGGCGATTTCCTGAAATTCGCCTATTTCGTCGTGAGATACATCGAGAGCATATACTCGTCCAAGATGACGCATGAAATAGACATGGCCAGGCAGCTTTTCACGCTCTCCATGAACGATTACATAGTCTGCAGCAGGAACGGCATAGGCCACCTGCTCACGGAGGGTTCGATAGCCGGGATATGGGCATACGTCGTGCAGAACATGAATATCGAAGGGGTTCAGACGAAATGCCAGGGCAGGCAGGACGCCTTCTGCGAAGTGGTGTGCGCGCCCAGGGACTATTTCGCAGAAAAAAGGATGAAATGCTTCAGCGAGGGGAGGCTGGACAACCTTTCGATAAGACTGCCCCAGTACAACAACATCAACTGCGTAAGGACCTCGAAGTTCGCGAAGAACTCGCTGAAGACGATCATAGATGCCGGCTTCATAAAATACGCCCATGGCACCATGACCTACAAGGACGAGCGCTTCCTGCTGCTGGAGTCATCGGTGATGTATCTGCTCGAGATGGGCCTGAAAAAGCTTCCCGGAGGCCTCGACCTGCTGTGGCGGACAAGCTTCGCCTGGGGGAAAGCCTTTTCGGGAAAATTCGATAAGCAGGACCCGTGCAAATTCATAAAGGACCTTTTCCCGGGCTTCGGCTTCGGCGATTTTTTCGCGTCCGCGGAAGGTGGAAAATACAAAATCACCGTGGGCTTTTTCCCGTGGAACGAGTGGGCGGACGAAGTCGAATTCGTCATGTTCAGGGCCATGCTGTCGGGCATCATCTCAGGCATGACGGGCAAAAAGGTGGAGCTGAAGAAGATAAGGAAAAGCGTTTTCAGCGACGGCTTCTCCCTCGTCATTGAGGAGTAATCCGGGCGGCATTAAACCAATATAAGAGCGCTCGCTTAACATTTAGTTATGAGGGGACTGGTTTTCTCTTTAGCGCTGGCGATAGTGTTTTTGGCTTTGCTTTCGGGCCACGCGGCCGCTCAGAGCTGCGAGCCGCCTTCGAACGGCGACTGGCTTGTCAACGAGACCGTCATTTGCTCGTCCCAGGACTATAATACTCAATGGCGACCTGCTCTCAACGGCTCGGGCAACCTCACGCTCGAGGACTCCATCACTCCAGCTTCAATTCCAGCTTCGACGGGGAATTCGGCATCGAGTCCAACGGCTCGTTCCGGGTCATCCGCTCGACGCTCGGTAACGGCCCGGACGCCACTGGCGCATTCACCTTCGTCTCGAACGCCGGCGCGCAACTCGAGCTGCGCGATTCCTTCGTCCATGACTGCGGCTTCGCTTCTTCCGACGCCGCTAAGACGGGCCTTTACATCAAGTCGGCCGGGGCGAACGTCACCAACACTACGTTTTCGGACAAGCTATATGGCTTTGCTCGTGCGCTCGGATGGCTGCACGATAACGAACAACACCATAGCGAACAACAGCTACACCGGCCTTTATGCCTTGAATTGCCGGGACACGAAAATAACCGGTAACAAGATAACGGGGAGCGGCTACTACGGCATCTATCTCAACGGCGCGGCTAACGTGCTACTCGACGGGAACCTCATCAACATGAGCGGCCAATACGACATATACATGTCTTCCTCGGCCGTCACGCTCAGCGGCAACAATTACACTTCGCTGATAAGGAGATGGCGCCTGAATGCCAGGATTCTGACGATGCAGACGAGCCGGTTTCAGGCGCGAGCGTAGCGATAATAAACAATTTCACCGCAACCGCCTTCTCGGGCAGCACCAACTCGAGCGGCAGCATCGCCCAGCAGACGTTAGATGAACGCATCGAAAACGCGTCAGGCGTCTTCGTTTTCAGTCCGTATTCCATCAACGCGAGCAAGACCGGCTATTACGGCAACTCCACCGCCTTCAGCCTCACGGCAGACCTTTACCTGCGCTTGTTCATAAACCCGGTCCTTGGCTGGGAGGCGTTCTATTTCAACATCGAGTCTCCGGAAAACGGGACCTACATGCAGCTCAATCTGAGTGACGGAAAGCTTGACATGACCGTCACGAGCCCGTATAACATGACGTCCTGCAACTATTCCTTCGGAGGCGGGTTCCTGCCGCTCGACGAGATAAACTCCAACACGTTCCAGGCATACGCCAATGTGAGCGCCATGGATGGCCCATACGATGCGCTGTTCACCTGCAGGTCCGAAGATAACGAGACCAACACGTCCGGCGTTTTCTTCACCATCCACCCGTCCTACGAATGTCAGGACGACGCGCAGTGCGCGGGCGACGAGGAATGCTCCTCGCACAAATGCATCGGCCTGGAATGCGATTGCGGCTACGCGGCGAATCACGCATGCGTCGCCTACGACTGCTGTGGCGACGGCGACTGCGCGGGCAACCAGAGCTGCAACCTCGACACGAACGAATGCGAGCGCGTCCTGTGCGACTGTCCGGAGAAGATAGCGAACCACAAGTGCAGCATGCAGCCCGGCTACTGCTGCAAGGACATGCTGTGCGCGGAGAACGAGACGTGCGACCTGACCACCCACGCATGCATTGAGAGGCGCTTGTCTTTGTTAATCCAGGACGAGCTGGCCTTCGGCAGCAACATGACGGTCAAGGTCGTCGACCAGGACGGCGACCCGGTTCCCGTGGTCAGGATAGACGTCAAATACCCCGCGGCCGACCCGCCCGCAATCGAGACCTATTACACGGACAGCTCGGGCCTGGCGACGATCCAGATAACCCATGCGGGCAGGGTCGAGTTCGTCGCGAGGAAGACCGGCTATTTCCTGGGCCATTCGTCGGGCGAGGTGCCGGAGCCTTTCAATTTCATTTTCCTCATAGAGGTCATAGTCCTGATAGCAGCGGCCGGCGGCATCGCCTTCACCGCGTTCAGGCTTCTGAGCCATAGGCAAGGCGGTGAGAGGCGGCTTTTCGCTTTCCTTCGGAGGTGGCTCGCTTAAGCTGGAGAAGACCGTAAGCATCCCGCACGTCATGCTGAAGATAAGGAACAAAACGAAAAAGACGCTACAGGACGTAACCGTGCGCGATTCTGTCCCGCGCGGGGCATTCATCCGCTCGAGGATAATGCCGAAGGTGGAGCAGTGGACTTCAGGGTCCGATGTCCTCACGTGGGAAATACTCAGGTTAGCGCCGAACGAAGAGGTGGACATCGAATACGATGCGCGCTCCACCCACAAGGGCTTCTCCGTCAAGCACAACGAGAAGGAATACAGGGCATAGCTGTTTTCTGATACATACAAAACCAGAAACCAGAAGTTCCGAGGTCCTGAAAGTTTTAAATATATATATAAGATAATTATTAGTTATCCTCAGTGTTATCCAAGTTCAGGATATTCACGGCAGGGATGGTTTGAATGGTCAAAAGAAGCCAAAGGTCAACATCGTACAGGAAGCTCAAGGTCAAGACTCCGGGCGGAAGAACGGTGCTCCATTTAGGCGAGAGGAAGAACGCCTTCGCGAAATGCGCAGTGTGCAAGAAGCTGCTGCATGGGGTTCCGATTGCGAGGGACTCGGGCATAGCCAAGCTTTCGAAGAGCGAAAAGCGACCGGATAGGCCTTTCGGCGGCAACTTATGCTCAGCCTGCTCGCGCAGGGAAATCAAAAGAAGACTCATAGAGTCTGTCCAATAGGCAACTATTAGGAGGTTGGAAATATGTTCGAAATCGGAAGGATATGCATGAAGACGGCCGGCCGCGAAGCCGGGAGAATCTGTGTAGTGATAGCGAAGGATAAGGAAAAGGATTTTGTCCTGATCACTGGTCCGAAATCGGTCACTAAAGTCAAGAGAAGGAAGTGCAACTTCCGTCATCTCGAGCCCACTCCGGTAAAGATAGAGATAAAGGAGAACGCGACCGACGAGGAAGTCGCTGCCGCTTACGAGAGAGACGGCGTTCTCGCCAAGCTGAACGTGAAGACGATAACGATAAGCGAGGCAAAGCCGAAGCTCGCCGAAGAGGCTGAGAAAAAGGAAGAGCACAGGAAAGAAGCGAAACACGAGGAAAGCAAAGAGGAAAGGCGCGAAGAGAAGCACGAACACAAGGAAGCGAAAGAACACAAAGAGGCGAAGGAGCACGAGAACACAAGGAACACAAAGAGGCCAAGCCCAAGAAAGCGCGCGCCAAGAAAGAGAAGAAGTAAGGCGTCTTCCAGCTTTTATTTTATTGACACAATCAGAAGTTGCCATGGCGCTCAGGTAGAAACCAGCATGCCGCCCGCGCCCATCGCGGCGAAGGTGTGTATCATCGAGGCGAGCGAGTTCAGGACGCCCTGCGCCTCGCCCATGTCCATGGTTATGTTCTTGGGCTCGAGTATCTCTATCGCTGACGGCCCGTAGTTCATTACAAGGTAGACGAGCTTGTCGAAGTTCTCCGCCACCAGCTCGACGTCCAGGACTTCCGAATAACCCTTCTCTATGTGCGGCAGCGGCGTTGCGACTTCCTTTACCCCCCTGAAGTTATGCTTGCAGATTATGATGTCCTTCTCATTCTTCATCTTTTCTATGTGCTTCTTCAGGGCCGGACTGCGCCGCGTCCTCGGATATGGCCAGCGCCTCTATCATCATGCCCACGCGTATCCAGCCGCTCTTCACGCGCCTTTTCGCGTCTTCCTCTTTTTTGCTGTCAGCCATCTTGTCCATATTAATTCATCTCGCTTGTTCAATTTAAACCTTTCTGGCCCATCCCATGCCCTTCAGGTCCACGCGTTCCCCGCACTTGCCGCATTTCGCCACGAAAGAAAGCAGGTCGAAGCCCGCCCTCCTTATGACCAGCGAGCCGCATTTCCAACACCACGTCGATTCGTATTTGCTGCCCCAGACGTTGCCGGCGTAGACCCATTTAAGCCCCTTGGCTTTCGCGATCGCCACCGCCTTCTCGAGCGTCGCCGCGGGCGTGGGCTTCGCATTCGTAAGCTTATACTGGGGATGGAAGGCCGAGAAGTGAAGCGGCGTTGCCTTCCCCAAATTCTTCCCCACCCACTCAGCAAGATTTGTTATCGCTTTCGTTGAATCGTTATAACCGGGAATTATCAGATTGGTAACCTCCACCCAGACGCCGTTTTTCACGTACGCCTTCAGCGCGTCGAAAACGGGCTTTATCCCGATGCCGCCGCAGACCTTTCTGTAAAACTCGTCATTCCCTTTCAGATCGACGTTGACGGCGTCCAGGTATGGCGCCATCTTCTTTATCGGCGCGGATTCGTATACCCGTTCGAGACCCAGACATTATACAAGCCGGCCTTCTTCGCGAGCTTCATGATGTCTAGCGCGTATTCGTAGAACACGGTCGGCTCGGTATAAGTGTACGCGATGCCATCCGCACCCTCGCGTTTCGCGAGCGTCACGACTTCCTTCGCTTCCATCGGCTCGCCGTTTATCGCGTCGTATTCCTGGGATATGCTGGCGTTCTGGCAGAATGCGCATCGCAGGTTACAGCCGACCGTCGCGAGCGACAAACAACGCGAGCCGGGCGCGAAATGGAACAGCGGCTTCTTTTCTATGGGATCCACTGCAACAGAAACCGGCAGGCCATAAACCAGCGAGCGGAGCACGCCGTCGTCGTTCATCCTCACCCGGCAGAAGCCTTTCGCTCCGTCCGCAATCACACAAAAGCGCGGGCACAGCTCGCACTTCACAAGCTTGCCTTTCCCCGCAAGTTTTTTGTAGAACAAGGCTTCCTTCCTCTCGTTTTCGGGGACCATGAATACAAAATGAAGGGAAGCTTAAAAAAAGATAATGCTGCCGTAAAAATCAAAGCGGCGCTAATGGCGCAGTGAAGCCGTCGATTATTACCCTGTCGCCGTATTTCGACTTTATGGGTTTCAGTTCTCCGGTAAGATTCTTGGCCGAAAATTCCTGGCTATTCGGCTTTCCTATTGCTACTATGTGCAGAGGGGTATCGCCGGTGAAAAGGTCTCCGAAGCCGTGGTCGCCGAAAGCTATGTCCGCCGCAATACCAGCCTCTTTCTGCGCATTTTCTGCATCCATGTGTGCGCGGCTTATGACGAAGCCGTTCGGCATATCGATTGCTTTTGTCGGATCGAACGCATCCGTTCCTGCATAATAAATTATTCTTGCGGTGTGCAGGTCCGGTGGCCTTTTCATTTCGCCAATAGGTATGTGTTTATATCCCACTTTCAGTTGCCTTGCCACATTTTCCAATAATTCCCCGGCGTATGCATCGGCTTCTGAAAGCTTGAGATCATGTATTTGCGCGAAAAGCTTCGCAGCGCTGCACTCATCGTGGCTTGTTATGCACCAGAGCTTGCCATCCCTGAGCAGGTTCTCCATGAGCACGAGGATATCATCATTGAGTATGCCCGAACCCGCGAAGCGGATATGACCATGGGGTGTGCCTTCGTCGATGCAGCTCACCACTCCGTTGTTTTCTGGGAACGACAAATATATGTCTGGTTTCGCGCCGTAGAAGCACTCCGCGCCAATCATTTTGAGAAGGTCGAAATGCTTTCTTTTGGGTATGAATTCTCCCAATTTGTTCGTTGCATAATGACTGCTCATAACAATCCTCCATAATTCGTTTTAGATTATCCTTTAATTATTCGTAAATTTTATAAATCTTGATTGAACCTAGACAGATTAGGCTAAAGGCGGCTTAAATCGGCGCCACGAAGCCGTCGACGATGACCTTGCCTCCGAATCCCTTTGCGACTTCCTCCGCTTCTTCCGTCAGTCTGCTCTGGGAAAATTCCTTGCTGTACCTGCCTCCGATAACAAGCAGCAGGAACGGCGTCTTGTCCGCCTTTATCAGGCCTCCGAAGCCGTGGTCGCCGGTCGCTATGGTCGCCGCTATCGAAGCTTCTCTCATCGCGCTCTCCGGTTCGGAGTGGTATCTCCTGCTTATCACGAACGTGGGCGGCAATCCAGCTTTATTCAGTTTATCAGCGGAGTTGTCGAAGCTTCCGGAGCCATCATACACGGCCATCCTTGCCACGTGGAAAGGCGTCTCAACGTCCAGATGTCCTTTGTAAGGGATTCCCGCTGCCTTGGCTATATTTTTCGCGTAGAACATGCCGTAATTGTCGGAATTGACGTAAAACCTTTTCATCTTTTCGTCCAGCGTTTCGAATTTTATGCCCGCGGCTCCGCAGCCGGCGTGGCTGTAGATGCCTTCGGCTCTCGCTTTTTTAAGCATCTCGATGCCCTTCGCCTGGTCAAAAAGAATAACAGGCCCGGCGGCGTGAAGCCCTCCAGGCGTGCGCTCGTCGATGCAGCGGAAGCATCTGTCTTCCAGCAGGAAAACATCCCTCATGTTTTCAAGGCTTTCCAAATACATCCCGAGAGTGTCCCTTTCATGCATCCTGTAAAAATCGTTGAAAATAATTTCCTGGCTTTTGAAATAGCTCAGGACTAAATGCGCATCATGTCCGTATTCGCTCATAAACATCTCCTGAATATCGTCAAGAAAATAAATTGACGCCAACTTATAAATTCATTTTGGTCGTGTTCCGGCAGGCCATACCTGCCTTAATTATTTCAGCTTTATTTTGTTCGTCAGGCCGTGCCTTTCCTTTAAAATCAGGCCCTTGCGTTCGAGGCTGGACAGTACCCTGGTCATCTTGACCTTCGACATGCCCGATTTCAGCACCAGCGCATTCTGGAGCATCTCACCCTTCGCATCCACGAGCTCCTGGAAAACCCTTCTTTCATCCGACCTCAGCAGCGGGATGACCATCCCGTATTTCTCCTTGATGCCGTTCTCCTTCCGGAAGGACTTTATCACTTCCTTGGTGTCGGAGTTGTAAAACAGGTAAATGGTAACCGAGCCTATAAGGAACGAGCTTACGATAAGGAGCATGGCATCGGCCAGCGAGAAGTAGTCTGAGGCCAGCGTGGTCACTTCCTGCCCGGTCTCAAGGATTATGGTGATCGGCTGTGACGAAAAGAGTTTGCTGAACAGGAGCATTATCGAGACCGCGAGTATGACAATCGAAAGGATAACCTTGAACCGATTCATGCTGTATTTTTGCTCCGGATGTCTTATAAAGATTTTTCCTGTTTCCGGCCTGTGGTTTCACTTAACTGAAACCAGTTTCAGCAAACCTAGATAAATGGTTTCAGCCATAGACTATTCATTCAATGCTGATTAAACTGCGCGGGAGGCGGTGAAGTTATGAACAGGAAAGTTAAAACCAAAGGCAAGGAAAAAAAGAATGAAATGAACGTGTGGAAAATTATCGCGGTCGTGTTTATAGTGCTTTTCGGCATGGCGCTGGCCGGCGGGCTATTTAGAATATACAATTCCGGACCTCTTCCCAGCGCCCCGACGCAGGAGCAGATGGATTCGGCGAGGAATGTCGTGGCTCAGGAGCTGGCGAAAAGCGGAGACGACATAAGCAACTATGAGGTCACGGTATCCTCTATGATAAGAAAGCTCGACAGGATGCCCCCGATGTTCATCAGGATGGAGGGCCCGGAGACCACGGGCTTCAACCAGGAGATAAGCGATGGCAACACGCTTCACGTATCCCTGCAGTCGGAAACTAAAACCCACTTTTATCTGGTCAATATCGATACGGGAAAAATAATCATGCATTCTTTCACGGAGTGGATGGTGGATGGATAAGACTATCATAGAATTGAAAGACGTATGGAAGATATACCAGATGGGGCAAGTCGAAGTGCCTGCCCTGCGCGGCGTTGACCTGAAGATAAGCAAGGGCGAGTTCGTCGCAATCGTCGGCCCCAGCGGCAGCGGCAAGAGCACGCTGATGAACCTAGTCGGATGCCTCGATCTGCCGACGAAGGGCGGCGTTTACCTGGACAATCACAATATTGACAACCTGAACGAATCAGAGCTGGCGCAGATACGCGGCCAGAAGATAGGCTTCGTGTTCCAGCAGTTCAATTTAATCCCCAATTTAACGGCCCTCGAGAACGTGATGCTGCCCCTGGCCTTCCAGGGAGTCGACGATTCGCTGGCCGAGAAAAAGGCGCTTAAACTGCTGGGCATGGTAGGCCTCGGCGACAGGATTCGCCACCTTCCTACGCAGCTGTCCGGCGGCCAGATGCAACGAGTTTCGATAGCGAGGGCGCTGGCCAACGACCCCGAGGTCATCCTGGCGGACGAGCCGACCGGCAATTTGGACAGCACGACTGGCAGGTTCATCATGGATTTCCTCGGCAGGATACACAAGGGTAACAGCAAAACCATAATCATGGTCACGCACGACCTCAACCTCTCAAAAGCCGCGGAGAAGGTCGTGCACATCAAGGACGGCATGGTCGAGAAGATAGAAATCATCCGCAAGAAAGGAAGGGAATGAATATGATTTCAGGAATAGTTCAGGAGGTGTTTGAGTATGAAGACTAAAACGTTGATGTTTTGTCTTTTGGCAGGAATTTTAATCATAGCGCTGGGAGGCGCGGCCGAAGCGGCCGTTACCAGCCCGAGTTCGGCTAATTTGAACGTGTCTCTGGTGAGCCAGACCCCGGATCCGGCAAGGGCCGGTGAAATGGTCGAGCTGCGCTTTGTGATAGAAAACACCGGAGGCCAGGCGACCAACAATCTTCAGCTTGAACTTCAGCCGCAGTATCCGTTCGTGGAAATCCCCGGTGAAGAATACGTCAAAAGCGTCAGCGCCCTGAGGGCTTACCAGACTGGCGCCGATGCAGTCCCGGTCAAATTCAAGGTCAGGGTGGACAAGGACGCCATCAAGGGGACGAACGAGATAAACCTGAAACTCAGCGAGGAGGGCTCGGACGTTTCCATCATAAAGGAATTCGACATCGAGGTGACCGGGTCGGAAAACGCGCAGACCATATACCTTGACAAGTCGCTGCTCACCCCGGGTGAGGAGACCGCCCTCAAGTTCACGATAACCAACGCCGGCTCTTCGCCGCTGCAGAATCTCGTCTTTTCGTGGAACGAGGAGAACGGCTACATCCTGCCGGTCTATTCCGACAACACCAAATACGTCAAGTATATAGACGTCGGCAAATCGGCAGACCTGGACTACACGGTCGTCGCGGACGTCAATGCCGATCCAGGCCTTTACAGGCTGGACCTGACGCTGACGTATGAGAACGACCAGGGCGTGTCCGAGGAGCTGACCATGAAGACGGGGATTTTCATCGGAGGCGAAACCGACTTCGACGTGACGTTCTCCGAGAGCTCGTCAGGCACGACTTCGCTGTCCGTCGCCAACACGGGCAACAACCCCGCTATGTCGGTCACGGTCAGGATACCTACCCAGCAGAG
Organism: Candidatus Aenigmatarchaeota archaeon; assembly: GCA_963726265.1. Taxonomy (GTDB): domain Archaea; phylum Aenigmatarchaeota; class Aenigmatarchaeia; order QMZP01; family QMZT01; genus JBGPQP01. Next base: position 244,314 of record CAVSBQ010000002.1, on the reverse strand, counting down.
CTACTCGGTCACGGGAAGCGCGTCCTCGATAATAGGCAACCTGGATAAGGGCGATTACACCATCGTTTCCTTCCAGATAAGCTCGGCAGTCGCTTTCGGTAGGATGAACAGGACCGCTGAAAGCCAGGCCTCTGCACCGTCGCAGGACAGCAACCTCAAGGTGCTGATTGACTACACGGACACGACCGGCAAGAGGCACACGCTCGAGAAAAGCGTGCCCATACAGTTCAGGTCATCCGATTCGACGGCGACAGCCTACGGGACTTTCAACTCGAGCAGGCAGCAGTCCAATGTGATCGTGAGCTACCTGCCATACATCATCGTTGTCGCAGCAATCGCGGGCGTCGTCTGCTACTGGAAGAGGAATTACCTGCGCAGCCGTATCAGAAGGCCGGGCAAAAAGAAAGTTTAGTGTAAAAAGCGAAACAGAAGCGAAATGGAGAATGCAAAAGGAAGGTTCAATGCAGGAAGATTAAGATAGCATGAAACCCTCAAAATCATTCAAGCTGGCCCTGAACATACTGCGCCACAGCAAGGTGAGAAGCTGGCTGACTATCATAGGCATAGTCATAGGCGTCGCATCCGTAGTCGCGATAATGTCGATTGGCGCAGGAATGCAGATATCGCTCGAGAGCAGGCTCGGCGGTCTCGGGGCGGACATCATCACAGTCTCTCCCGGCGCTTCGAGAACGACGGGCGGATTCATGTCAAGGGACATGGACGGCGGGTCGTCAGTCGCTATCGCCACAGGCAGCACGGGAAGCTCGAACAGCGAAGCGAAGAACCTGACCATCAAGGACATCCAGGCGCTCAAGGCCGTGGACAACGTCGACATAGTCACGGGCACCGTTTCCGGTAGGGGAGAGGTTTATTATCTGGCTGAGACGACGACAGTCTCGGTCACGGGCGTCGACCCCGTGGCATGGAACGAGATAACCACGTCAACACTATCTTCAGGCCGTTTTCTGGGCGCGGGCGACTATAACATGATTCTGGTGGGAAGCAGGCTGGCCACCAGGACGTTCAAGCAGTCGCTTTCCGTGAACAGGGTCATAACCATCGAGGGAGTAAGCTTCAAGATTGCCGGCATACTGAACGAAAGCGGCAGCATGATGGGCGGCGGAAGCGACAGCGGCATAATCATGCCCATCGACGCCGCGAGGGCGGTTCTGGACGACGTGGGACCATACGAGTTCGACTCCATCATGGTAAAGGTGGATGACGAGAACCTCGTCGAAGACACGATGGCCGACATCGACGCCAGGCTCATGCTCTCTCGCCATGTCACCAACAAGACCAAGGACTACAGCGTGACGTCGTCGCTAGCGATGCAGGAGACCATAAGCTCGACTCTTGAATCCGTGACCCTGTTTTTGGGTGCGATAGCCGCGGTCTCGCTGCTCGTCGGGGCTGTAGGGATAGCGAATACCATGTTCACCACGGTCCTCGAGAGGACGAAGCAGATAGGCATCATGAAAGCGATTGGCGCGAAGAACCGCGACATAATGATGATATTCATGATGAACTCGGCGCTGGTCGGCCTGGTGGGCGGGGTCATAGGCCTCGTCATCGGCTCAGTGGCGTCGCTGTTCGTCGCTCTGCCCATGATGGGAGGCGGCGGGGGAGGGATGGGCGTCGAAAACGTCGTCACTCCGCAGCTGCTGGTCTTCACATTAGGCATCGCCGTCGGCATCGGCGTGGTGGCGGGCCTCATACCGGCCTACAGGGCGTCCAAGCTGAAGCCGGTGGACGCGCTGAGATACGAGTGAAGCCCTGCGGGCGCGAATCCTGCGGGAATTTTATAAACAACAGGCTTCATAATATTCAATAAATATTCTTAAGGAGATTTCTTAAGGAGAATGTGATTTTGTATGGCAGGTCCAAAGGATTCAAAGAATTCAAAGAAAGGCGAAAAAGCCGGGAAACCAGGCAAGTCTGATGCTCAGGTTGTCAAGAAAGGCGACATAGTCAAGGTCGAATACGAGGGCTCGCTGGAAGACGGAACCGTATTCGACTGCTCCGCCAACCACAACAACCAGCCGCTCGAGTTCGAGGCCGGCTCGGGCAAAATCATAAAGGGCTTCGACAACGCCGTCCTTGGCATGAGGAAGGGCGAGGAGAAGACAATAAAGCTCAAGCCGGCGGAGGCGTATGGCGACCCGAATCCCGCCCTCATACAGAAGCTGCCGCGCATCCATCTCCCGAAGGAGCCGGAGCCCAAGGCGGGCATGATGCTCATCGCCACCCTCCCGAACGGCCAGCAGATTCCCGCAAGAATCACGGCAGTCGCAGCCACAGAAGTCACCCTCGACCTCAACCACCCGCTCGCAGGAAAAACATTAATCTTTAAGATAAAGGTCGTCGACATCAAGTCGAAGTAGCTGGCAGCAAATTCGTGAAGAAAAATATTGTGTTAAGTGTTTGTTCTAATAACTATTGCTACTACGTCAGGATCTAATCGTGGAGATTTGAATGTATTTTTGGTTAAATACGCGTAAAATACTCCATTCAAATAAACGGAAGGCGGTGAATTCGCATATGAATTATACACGCTATAAGTACTGTAAAGATTACCATATGTCCCATATTTGTTCCATATCGATTTAGCACTATATTCATTACCATATGTTCCATACGAATTTGCAATGCTGTCTGGGTCATAACTATTGCTGTTTATAACCCCAAGAAATTGCCCATCGGCTGCAATAATGCGCCCTCCAAAATATGAATAGTTTGTCTGATTGTTTGCCTTTGCTGTAGTTGAATTTACATGCGATTTGCCCAGCAATAAGTCTATCATATTTCCATATTCTTCTTCTCTTTCATAACATGCATTTAGGTAATAAGTGCAATTTGATTCAAGTGAATGATAGTAATAACTAAAATTCGACCTGCTTGAATCTAATAAATTTTCATAATCTTCAATGAATTTCGTGCAATTTGACTCACTCCAATTATACAATTTTTTATAGTGTTCAATCCAACTACTCGAATTTAAATAAAAAACACCAAGCCATACGCCGAGAACGATGTTAGAGATGGCGAAAACAATTGCCAATTTCTTATAAAATTGGAGTTTTTGATGTTTTACCATTCATCATACCTTCTTTCAATCTTTAGTCGTGGCATTTAGCATATTGGCCTTCACAATCAGCCTGACACAATAGTTGTTGAAAAGCACCTCTTTGTTTGCAGTCAGAAACGCACCTATCATATTTTTGTTTGCATGTTTCAATCATGTTAGTGCAACCAGAAATCAAAAGAGTGGATAAAAGGGTAATGATGACTAAAATAAACAGAACAACTTTAATATTCATGATTTAAAATTCGAATTTTGCCTTAAAAGGCTATGTTTAAACGCCAAAAACCCAATTCAGGCCCTTATATGGCCTTATATGTCGGCGGCTCCAATATATAGTATACACAAGCACACACAGGCATATCAAAGGCATCATTGGGTTATCGTTCGAGTAACGTTTGGAGAATAATGTTGACTACTGGAATGGACAAGACGTCAGGCAAATTTATTCTCAGACATCTCATGCAAAACCTGTGCACGGTGTGCGGCAAGGACTCGACCAACGCGGTCCAGCTGTATCCTTCGCAGGCCTGGGAATACTACTGCCGGGAATGCTACGATAGGAGAAAAGCCTAAATTTTCTGAAGCATAAAGAGCCAATAAGGCACACGAAGCGCTACCTGATTTTCAGGTCGCTCCTTTTGACTATCAGATACGGCTTCCCTTTGAAGTCGAGGTCCTCCAGCCTCAGCGGGCCGATTGCCACGCGCTTAAGCGAAACGTCACGCTGTTACCGAGCGCCTCGAACATCTTCTTGATTTGGCGCTTCCTACCCTCGTCTATGTCCATCTCTATCTGTTTTCCGCCGAGCCTGCGGATGGCCGCGGCCTTGACCAGGAACGCCCTGTTCGTGTCGTCGTCGGTTATCTGCACCCCCTTCTTGAGGGCTGCGATGTCGTCTTCTGTGACAGGGCCGACCGTCGTGACGGCATAAGTCTTGATAACACGGTTCTCCTTCCTTGTCAGTAGTTTTTCCAGCCGTCCGTCGTTCGTCACAATCAGCAGGCCTTCCGTGTCCTTGTCCAGCCTGCCTACGCAGAACAGGCTTCCGCGTCTTAGCGTCGATTTCCGCGATAGAGGCGATGACGTCGTAAATCGATTTTTCCTTGTCAGTTTTCTGGCAGACCATATCGGCCTGCTTGTTGAGGATGGCGTAAACGAATTCCGCCGGTCTAAGCTCGCGGCCGTCGATGCTGATGACTGCCCTGGCCTTGACCGAGTGCTGCGGATTCGTTGCCGGCTTGCCGTCGATTGTGATTCTTCCTTCACGCACGGCTTCTTCCGCTTCCGCCGTACGTTCGAATTCGCCGGAACGCATGAGCAGCGCTAGCAAACGAGTCTTTTTCGACATAATGATGCTTTTGTGATGATTTTACTTATTCACGCCTTTCTCCATCTTTTGAGCTTCGGCAGGATGCTTGACGCCATTTTTCTCGCTTCGGCTTCCTGCATTCCCATGCGGACCGCAAACCCGACGTTCTTGTCAATCTTCGCCTTCAGGGTTATGCCTTCATCCAGGAATTTGCCTTTCTGGAAGCAGTGGAAGCAGTATTCCTTGCTTTTGTTCCCGCCCGCGTTCGTCCCGAAATCAACGTCCTTCCGCAAAGGCATGCCGCAGCTCTGGCAGATTTTTTCTTCCATGCATGTCACCTCTCTTGAATATGTTCGTGCGTTGCTTACCTTTCTTTATTTATTTTTTCCATAATAATACTATCGGAATTGCATTGAATTTTACAAAGGCGGTCGGTTATGAGAAAATTCGCAAAAGAGAAGGCGCAGTCCGCGATGGAATACCTCATGTCGTATGGCTGGGCCATCCTGATTGTGGTGATACTGGCGGCGGCGTTTTACGGCCTGGGCCTGTTCAACCCGATGACCTTCGCAGGCCGCACGGTTACGGGCTTCCAGGTGCTGGGAACCCCGGTCGACTGGGAGCTGAAAAGCGCCAACGGCAACCTGGTACTGAAGCTCGCGAACGGACGGCTCTCGACGCCCGTAACCATACGCACGATAACGGCGACCATAGGCGACCAGAGCACTTCGTATGACCCGCCTGGCCTGGTAATCGAGCCCGGTGCGTCCAGCGAGGTATCGTTCCCTATAACGCCTGTGCTGGAGCCGGGGTCGACGTATTCGGTGAAGATAGCGATAGTCTACAATTCAGGCGGGCTCGACCACACGGAGATAGGGACCGTGACCGGCCTGGTGAACTGAGAAAACGGCCGCTTTAGGTTTCCTTTAGGTAATCGACAATCATCTCGACAAGCGGTCTTAGATTGTAATTTTTCTGGGCCTCATAGAGAGACTTGTAGTATCTTTCCTTGTCTTTGTTCTTGATGTCTATCATAGGGAAGCCTTCCTTTCTGAGCATGAAATTGATAATGAGCCTGCCGGATCTGCCGTTTCCGTCCCTGAACGGGTGAATGGACTCGAAAGCCGAGTGAAAATACGCGGCAACGACAATCGGGTTGTATTTTCGTCGGCTTTTAGAATACCATGCCATCAGTTTTTTGAACTCCTGTTCAACAATATTATGCGGCGGCGGAATCATGTCAACACCGCGTATGTAGACATCGACATCCCTGAATCTTCCGGCAGCCTTCCAAAGGATATTGTGCATGAGTTTTTTATGTATGTTCAGCACGAATCGCTTTGTCATGTTTCCATCATATTCGATGATAAAATCGAATGCTTCCTTGTGATTCTGAGCTTCGTTTATCTCTCTCGTTGACTTGCCCCTTGGTACCGTATTCTCGAAAAGTATGAGGTTTGTGTCTTCTTGACTGAGCGTCGAGCCTTCTATCGCATTCGTATTGTAGGTGAACTGGACTATGAACCATTCGTAATAATTTTTCCACGCAAGGTTGTCCATTTTTTTAATCTTTTTCTGGTTATCTGACTTTATTTTTTCAAGCAGTTCATTTTCCTCTTCGGTCAAAATGCCATATAACGGATCCTTTTTTGAAAGGAGTTTTTTGGTTTTATCTTCAAGTTGTGGTGAGAATTTGCTGATAAGTTCGCTGATTTCTTTTTTGCTTTTTTCACCCTTACCCGCATAAACTCGCAATTTCTTTATTTTCCCACCGATTCTTACAACCTTTACGATGTAATGAAAATTTTTCCCACCGATTTTCTTCTCTTCATGATATGCCATGTGTATAATTAGGGGGTACATATTTATAAATTGATTTTTACGTGTACCCTGTAAAAGAGAAAAAGAAGATCCAGGACTAAGAACCGTTGGGGATTTAACCTCGGGTTGAAAGCCCCAGGAGGGAAGGCCCAAAAGCCCCTCCGAACAGCCATCCTAATTTATCTCTCTAATCGCCCATCTGATATTTATATATTTAAATAAACAAATATATTTCACATGGACAAGGCCGTCGTTTTCAGGGCGCTCGCCGACCCGACGAGGCTGAAGATAATCGAGCTTCTCAGGGACGGCGAGAGATGCGCCTGCGAGCTTCCCTCGAAGGTCGGAAAGTCCCAGCCCAACGTTTCGCTGCACCTCAAGATACTGAAAGACGCCGGCATACTCGCCAGCAGGAAAGACGGCAAGAAGATTCTTTATCGCGTCGCCAGGCCAGAAATTTACAAACTAATCGAAGGGGCGAAAAACATAGAATGACGTGGTTTTTATGGAAAACAGGAACGCTTTCATCATACTGGTTGCGGTTTTTCTGGCCCTTTATTTCATGCCTGCCGGTTCGCTGCTGTTCGACGGGGCGGTGCTCAACGCCTTTTCGCTACTGCACGAGTATGCGACCCAGCACGTCATAGCGTGCCTTGTGCCGGCACTTTTCATAGCCGGCGCCATATCCGTCTTCATCAAAAAGGATTCGGTCATAAAATACATGGGCCCTTCGGCGAAAAAATACGTGTCTTACGCCATAGCTTCCGTGTCGGGGGCGATACTCGCGGTGTGCTCGTGCACGGTCCTTCCGCTGTTCGCCAGTATCAGGAAGCGCGGCGCAGGCCTCGGACCGGCGGTGACATTCCTTTTCTCCGGTCCCGCGATAAACATAACTGCAATGTTCCTGACCATCAGCGTGCTCGGCTGGCAGATAGGCGCCGCCAGGATCGTCGCGTCCATATCGCTGTCAATACTCGTCGGACTGACCATGGCTTTCGTCTTCCGTGAGAAGGCCGGGAGAGGCAAGTGGAAAGTCAAGAAAAGGGAGGCCAAGCCGGATTCCAAGGCGTTCGTTATCGTGCTTTTCCTTTCCCTCGTCGGCATACTCATAGTCAATGGCATACAAACAGGCTTTTTCATCAAATACGGCGCCATGGCCGCGCTTGCTGTGGCCGCGGCCATCGTGGGCATTTTCGGCCTGAACAGGGCATCCTCGAAGGAATGGCTTGGAGAGACGTGGTTCTACGCCAAAAAGCTCATTCCCATGCTTTTCATCGGCGTTTTCTTAGCCGGGGTCATCATGTACCTCATCCCGGAGGAATTCATCAGAAGCGTCGCCGGGCAGAACACTCTCATGGGAAACCTTGCGGTCTCAGTATTCGGGGCTTTCATGTATTTCTCGACGCTCACAGAAATCCCGATAATACAGGCGCTCATGGCCAAGGGCATGCATGCCGGCCCGGCGCTTGCCCTGCTGCTTTCGGGACCTTCGCTCAGCCTTCCCAGCATGCTGGCGATAAGGCAATTCATGGGTAACAAAAAGACGGTAGCCTACGTACTGCTGGTGATAATTTATTCCGCGCTGGCGGGCTTATTTTCGGGATGCTGCCTTCTTAGAAAAGCCCCAGCTGGGAGTTGAACCCAGGACCTATCGATATCTTGCGCGAAAGGCATACACTTCGTGCATGCCGGCATATCCGAATTCATTGGCCGTTGAGACCTCGTCATATCGATACAAGTCGATCGCTCTACCAGGCTGAGCTACTGAGGCGTCGCCTTGGAAAGACAATTGCCTGCGCCATTGTCGGCCTGTGACCAGCGAAGGCCACATGCTTCGCATGTGTCGGCTTGTCTGCTGTTTATTCAATTAACCTTTTTGCTCCCGAATGTTTAAATTAGTGATTGCCTCCATATTAAGAATATGATTGGGGTCTGGGAAGGATTAGAAAGGCAGCGAAAGAGATGAAAGCGACGGCCAGCGAAGATGCCGATTTCAGGCGCGGCCTCATGCTGCTGTTCTTCTTCTCGATGTTCTTCTCGTTCACGTCCTTCGCGCTGCCCATCTACCTTTCGTCCGTAGGGCTCAGCGGCTATCAGATAGGCCTGCTGGTGTCGGTCTATGCGGTCGCGTCGATATTCGTCGCCTTCCCGACGGGCGTGATAAACGACAAGTGGACGATACGCCTTACCCTGGTCATCAGGCATGGCCATGCTGGCGGCATTCTTTTTCGGCCTGGGCCTGTTCGAGAGTTTTGTGATATTCATACCCCTGTTTTTGATAGGCGGGCTCGGCAACAATCTCGGCGACGTCTCACTGCGAAGTCTGCTGTTCAAGACGCATATCGAAGGCAGGGAGGGCAGGAAGTTCGGCTCGTTCACCCTGGTCAGGATGCTTTCCGCTTCCCTTGGTTTATTCATCGGCAGCGTTCTCGTTTTTCTGATCGGGTTCCCTCTCGGCCTCAAGATAATGGGCCTGGCATACCTCGTGCTCATACCGTTCGTCTCGTTCAGGTCGACCTCGAAATACACCATAAAGCTCAGGCAGTACAAAAGGGATTTCCTGAACGCGAAGGTCATATCCATCGGCATAGTGATGTTCCTGTTCTCGCTGCACTGGGGCGCGGAAAGGACTTCGTACGGCCTGTTCCTGAGCACGAACCTGGGCCTGGACATGTTCATGATAGGGCTCTACACATCTCTGACGCTCCCCTTCCTCGGCCTCACTTCATACTACTTCGGCAGGAGGATAGACAAGGGCAAGAGCAACATGAGGAACGTGTTCCTCGCCGGCCTGATAGTCTCCGGCGCGTCGCTCATATTAAATACCGTCCCGGTTCCCTGGTTCTCGTTCGTCATGAGAATCATTCCACGAAGCAGGGGACGGCATGGCGGACATAGCGGTCTTTTCTGGGTCGCGAAGCTGTTCAACGTCGAGAGGGTCGGAGGCGGCTCGGGAGTGATGTTCGCGGTCATGCTCATGGGCCAGGTCGCGGGCTCGCTCGTCTTCGGCGCCATGGGGCAGATGATGGGATACAATGTACCGCTGATAATCGCCGGCATCACGACAATATCGTGCTCGTTCCTGCTGGCGCTTTTCCTCAGGGTTTTCCACGTCGGGGAGAAATAGCGTTTATCTTTTCGGGATGCCGATTTTCCTGGCCAGCCCATCTATCGCCGTCTCGAACTGCCTTATAGTCCCGTCGTTGCTGACCGAGAAGTCGGCGAGGCCTATCGTCTCGTTCATGATTTTTTCCGTTTCCTTGCCCTCGATTTCCATGAACTTCTTCAGGCTCATGCGGCCTTCGCCCTTGGTGCCGCGTTTCCGCACGCGCGCATATCGTTTTTTCGTGCAGCAGGCGACATGGACCAGCCTGAAAGCGTCGCCGAATGCCTTTTTGAAATAGCCGACTTCCTCCGGGTAGCGCACCCCGCTTATCGCCCAGAAGCCGCTGCGTTCGATCCTCCTGCAGATGAGCTCGGTCAGGACGTCCCTGCCGCAATCCCTGCGCATCTCGAGCGCGAGGTCTATGAGGTTTTCGCGCGTGACGGCGAGGCCGCGCTCCTTCAGGACGGGGCCGAGCACGTCGTTGGTGTAGGTCAGGACGCGGAAGCCGTATCTCGCTTTCTAGATAATCGGCCATCGTGTCCTTGCCGCAGCCGCGCCTCCCAGTGAGGCCGAGGACGAGAAATGCCATTTATAGGAATTGTGGAACGGACTTAAATAAAACTGGTCTGATGCATCAGTACAGGTATTGCCTGAGGACCTCTCCCACTCTCCGTCCCATTTTACAATGTATCTCAGATTGGAAAATTGGTCCGGCGGGGTTGAGCTGCATATGGCTTGTATTTCAATCGAGTCCGAACCCGGCCTTATTCTCATCCTGCTTATCACAGGGGCGCTCAGGAACATTCCCTTTTTCCAGGGGCCGTATTCATTCACCCAGCAGTCCTGATCAATTGACCATGCAGGTTCTTCCCCGACTTGGTTCATGGTTCCGGGGATCATCCCAAACACTTCTTTGCCGCTCCTGTTGCACCCGATTGTTTTCAAGATATTGCAAGTGGTCATGGTTGGATATGATGCCCCTGAAATTGTTGTCCAGGGCTTTCTGTGTTATCTTCCACTGCTGTATTTGCTCGATGTCAAGCGGCGGGTTGAAATATTTTCCGAAATTCCTGCAGTAATATTCGTAGTGTTCGCGCGTGTAAAGCATGGCCCCTGCCGTAGCCTCCCCATTTCGTGCCTTCCGGATTTTTGGGCCACCCGCCTGCAAGATGGTGCATCACAATGAAATTCATCAGGGCCTGGCTTTCTTCCGACTTCCTTTCATGCCATGCCGTCTGCCCGTCGCCTAACCTGAAATTCTCCGGCCTGTTGGGGCTTTTTTTGTCGTATGAAGCCGAGTACTTGACTATGTCGAGGACGTGAAATTCCACTTTCCCGCCCGCCAGCGGCACTACATAGTAGTTTTGTTCCGGGGAGCAGCCTTCGAATTCACCCGGCTGCGTCCACATCTCCATCCTCGCCTTTGCCGCTGCTTTATGCGCCGGGTTGTGGTATATGCCGCCGCCGTCGTGATTCCCTTCAGCTTTATACACCGAAACCAGAGGCGTAAAAAGACCGTAATATCTCCTTTCGCGCTCCCAAATTTTCCGCGCAATTTCAAGCCATTCTTTTTCTGAAGGGATCTGGTTATCGTTTTCGATAAGGCCCTGGCGCTTGAGCCTGTAGCGATGGATGCCCAGGCCATCGTTGCCGTCAAATATCGCGTCAGGATGGATGCCTTCTTTTATCATGAAGGCGAATGTCTGCGCTTGATGATATGTGTCCTTCAGCATTTCCACGTTGTACCTGAGACCCATATCAGCGCTATTCAGCCAGTCGACTCTTTCGATGGATTTTTGCAGGAAATCGTAAAAATACTCCGCCTCCAGGCCGCTGATGATGTTGGATACGCCCCGGCGGAGCGGCAGCGCTTCGTTGAACCGGCCATCAAACTTGTGGTCGTCGGCAAATAAGTATAAATCCGGATTCTTGCTGTATTTCAGGTTTTTGGATGCGCGCACAGGAGAGATGGGCCTGTAGGCGCCGCCGTCTTTGTATAAAATCTGATAGAAGACCCTGCCGCTGTCGTTTTCTATGAACTCCAGCGGCAGCGTTACGTGTACGTCCCCTTCGACGCCTTTGAGGTCGATGCAGTTGGAGGAGAGGCTGCGGGATTCGCGGTCCGGCAGCCTGTCCGGCCTGTCGCCAAAGCGCACCTGCAGGTCCAGCTTTTTCTTCGTTCGTATGCTGAGGTCCGCATAGTAGACGTTTTCCAGATTGCCCCCGCGTCTCATTATATGCTGCCCGTGGTCATGCTTCAAATCGTCAGACTGGTACAGAAGCCTTTTGGCAAGGTTGCCTCTCATGGCCACGATTCTTTCGGGGTAGTAGAAAAGCTCAGAGTCATAGGGGAATTTGAATTCCTTGCCCTCCATCCATTCGCTGAAATGCCCGCTCCAGCTCCATTCCTTTTCGGAAGAGGATGTCCATCCGCCCGCGTTTTCGCCGGCTTTTCCGATAAGCTTTGCCGGGTTCAAAATATAGAGGGATGCAGCCGCGGCGGAAAGCTCCATGAACTCCCTTCTGGTGAGGGTCATGTGACCACCTTAATATGATGAAAATTAGTTTTTTAAGCGGCCTTGATGGCGTTTAAAAGGCTTGATGGCATGATGTACGATTAAACTTTCAGAAAAAATTCATGAGCCTGCGCATTGCCGGGAGCTTCCTTGTCGCCGAGTCCCACAATTATGAATGGTATTAACAAAAATAAAAATAACTAGAACCCGCCCTTATCCAGAGCGGTTGCCAAAGACGGCTTCCGCTTACCCTCTGATTTCTTCATCGAATTCTGAAATGTGATGCTTCAGGGAAACGAGCAGGTCGTTCGTCTTCTCGAGCGCTTTCTGCGAAAGCTCCTTTTCCTTCTTGAGGTTCTTTATCTGCTGGTTGAGGGTGAGCTTCTCGGATTCCATGCCCGCCTTGTCTTCCTTGAGCGTAAGGACCTTCGATTTGAGCTCCTCTTCTTCCACCGTCTTTGCCTTCAGCTCGTCCTGCATTTTATCCCTCGTTTTCTTCAGGTGGCTGACCACTTCGCTGAGCTGGATCTCCTCATCCTTGAGCTGCCTCACCTTCTTTTCAAGAAGTTTCCTCTCTTCCTTTATGTCCAACGCCTTGGTAACATCCTCGCTGAGAGTGTTCAGAACGCCTTCCAACCCGTCATGCACCTTCTGCATCGATTTCTTCACCATCAAGACACCTCGCTTATTTTATAATAGCATTACATTTCTATTTAAGCCTTAGACGCTTTCACGCCTTCATCCTGTGCCTTTCCACCATCTTCAGGATTTCGGCCAGCTGGTTGTTTATGGAGTCGATGTTCAGCTGCGAAGGCGCGAGCTCTATCCTGCCCTGGTCCAGCGCGCCTTTCTCGACCCAGCCGCCGTGCTCGAACGAATAGACGTAATTCTTCTTCATGTCCTCGGTCAGGTTCTTTATCTTCTCCTCCATCAGCTCCACGAGCTTGACGAGGTTATCGTTGTTCTTGAGCAGCTTCCTGTTGTTTTCCTTGGTTTGCTCGATCTCCTGCCTCATCTTTTTGAAGAGCTCCTTGTCCCTCTTCAGGACGTCGACGGGGTTTCCCATGGAAGCTGCCGCGATTTTCTTTTCCCAGTAGTCCATAATATTCCTTTGTAGTTCGCCGCTTAAAAAAACTTGGAAGGTTTTTAGAAAACGCTCAGCACATGGAAACGCCCGAAACGATGTCCCTGTCGCGCATGAACCTGCACACCCTGCAGAACTCGAGGCCGGTCTGGTCCGGCCTTATCTTGCCCGTCGCAATCCTTTGCGCCATCGCTGTCGAGGAAGTCGAGCAGCTCGTGGTTCTTCATAAAAACAGAAGTCTTCTTCCCGCGCAGCTGGCGCCTGTATTGCGAAATCGCCGGCTGCGTCGTGTCGAGCAGCTCCGCGACCTCGGTCTGGGAAAGGCCATGGTCTTCCATCAGCTTCTTCGCGACGAGCGCTCGAAACCCTGGAAGCATCTCATTTATCATGTATTCGCATAACGGTTTCACATAATCACCTGTAATCATGGTATGTTTAAGCGGATTGAATTATTGGCGGAGGGGTTTATAAATATATCACGCCGTTATATTTTATCCTTTCTTTAAAAATTTATTTCATCTTGATATGCATCAAAGAATTCTAACAACTTTTTATTCCATTTATTGGCGAGCTCTTTTGCGGTTTTAGTAATCAAAACTTTCTCCTTTGTTAATACACCTTTCTTCAAATGTTTCATATATTCAGAAATACTACAATTCATTGGTTCGATAGTCAGATTCCATGCAAAAAGTCTCAGCATTCCTCGCACACCAACACAATCAAGCTTATCAGCGTCGTGAAGACATTTAGCTTCTATGGAACTGTCGATTTTAATTCTTGAACTATCATGCAAAAGAATACACTTACAAATTGATTCTACAATATCTTTATCCAATCCTCTATTTATCAAAATACCTTGTGCTGTTTTTATCGATAAATTTGCATGATCTTTTTCTACCATTTCCTTTTTAGTCAAACCTGAGTATCCTATGTCATGCAACCAGGCCGAAGCTTTCACAATATCAACATTAGCACCTTCCCTTTCGGCTAAAAAAATAGCTAAATTCGCAACTCTTTCTATATGATTTATGTCATGTGTTAACTCTAATTTGGAGTAAATATTTTTAACGTATTCTATTATTTCATCGACGATTTTCTTATCTAAATTCATAATATCCACTTTTAATTACTATAATAAAAAGAATATTTTAGTAAGCATATCGCTAATTTCTGCAGTAGCCCCCCTCTATAGTTTTTTATTACCAAATACAATATGGACCCTATCTAATAATTCAGACTTACCGAGGGCATCTTGTTCTTCAAAGGTTAACAAATGATCTTTTCTATCCATTTGTCTCCCAGAATGAACTTAAAATTTGTTTTACGTTATCAGTAACAGGATGATCGTGTAATGCATCGTTATTAACCCAAGCATAATCAACATGCTCTTGCAATCTGATTTCCATTGGTTTTTTGACTGTGACAGAAAAGTTAAATTGTCGTGTTCTGTCACCTTTTTTTGAATCATAATCGAAATGACCTAAATACTTTTGTATTTTATGAATTTGGAGACTTGTTTCTTCCTCAACTTCCCTACGTAGAGCCGCATCAAGGGACTCTCCTATCTCTACCTTACCGCTGGGCAATTCGTAAATTCCTCCCATAAATTCATTTTTTGGTCTTTCTAATAGCAAAATTTCAGAATTTTTTCTTATTACGGCACCAACTACGTATCTTTTAATTCCTATTTTTTGGGCTTCACTAACCAGAGTATTATAGAAAGTCCGTTTCATTTACAAAAGCTCCTCACTCCTTTCTATCACTTTCTCAAATGCTTTGATATATAAATCTAAAACCTTTTCATCTCTAGGATCATGCCAAACTGGTAACTTTAAAGAATTTTCATGAAATTCCTCCGCAACTGGGAAATCCCCCTTTCTATAATTTACCTTTCCTTTGTATTTTGGAAATAAAATTTCAGGATTTTGGAACAAAGGATGATAATTAAGAGGGCAAGTAGAACCAGGTCTGTCTAATTCATCGCAACCTTCAGCTTTCAAAGCTTCATAAAATTTTTCAACAGAAAGTCCTTTTAATTCTTCAGGTTTGTATTGCATGAGAAAAGCATACCAGCTTGGTTCCACACCATCAGGTACTTGAGGCACACCGATTCCAGGAAAATTACCAAATACTTTAATCATTTTCTCCGCAGTCTCTCTTTTTTTCTGTAAAATATCATCAAGATTATCTAATTGCTCATCGGCAATGGCTGCTGCGATGGGATGTATTCTAAATTTCAATCCCATGCCTGTTATTGCGAATTTATAAAGAGGATGATCTTTAGGTATTTCCTGTTTACATCTTTTATTATAATGGCCTAGAAGCAATGCTCTATAAAAAATTTCATCATTATCTGTCAACAAAATCCCGCCTTCACCACCAGTCAAAATCTTTTGGGCTTGCAAACTAAATGCAGAAGCATTCCCGAATGTCCCTATTTTCCTCCCTCTGTATTTGGCTCCGTGAGCATGAGAAGCATCTTCAAAAAGCATAAGATTGAATTTTCTAGCTAACTTCTCTATCGATTCCATATCACATGGTAAGCCCCACATATGTGTAACGGCGATTCCCTTTGTGTTTTTGCTTATTTTGCTTTCGACATATCTAGGGTCTATATTTCCATCTTTTCTGCAATCTGCCAGAACTGGAATAGAACCTGTGAAAAATAAAGGTGTTGCGCTTGCGTAGAACGTGTAAGCTGGGACAATAACTTCATCTCCTTCGTTCAAACCACTCCCTGCGAACATGGAGTGGATTGCAGAAGTACCAGAATTAGTTAATAAAGCATGTTTTTTCCCATAGTATTCTGAAAGTCTGTTTTCTAACCTTTCTATAATTCCGGATCTATTGTAAATTGATATACTCTCATAAAGCTGATTTAAAACGGCATTTCTTGTTTTATCACCAATCACAGGCCATACATAATGTGGTCCATCAATATTTACAACCCTTTCACCGCCATGTATAGCTAACTTACTTTTCATGTCGAGCTAGCAACTCCCTCGGATTTATATATTTGCCTTCTTTTTTTGATTTATAACAAGCATCAACAAAACTTACATGCTGTAAATGATACTCTGGAGTTCCAATATTTTCTCTTTCTCCCTTTATTACTCTGCAAAAATAATCAATTTGATTTGTTGCTGCTACTGGCCATGAATGTTCTCTCACCAAAGATTCTGCCAATTCACCATCACTTTTAAATCTCTTTATACTGCCTCTTTCAACTTCAATTATGCCGTTATCTCCAATGACCTTTATCCTTTCCGTTTTTGGAGGATAATATCTTGACAATGTCAATGAACCGTGTAAACCATCATCATAAGAAAGTAAAACAACTGCTGTATCTTCTGCATCATAAGTTTCTTCGGGTTTTGCCTTTGATGAGAATTCTGCATGTATATTATTTGGAAGGCCAAAATACCAGACAATCATGTCAATCATGTGGTATCCCATATCTATTATGGCACCGCCACCCGCTTCATCTCTTTTACCTCTCCATCCTTCATGCGGCGCTTCAACAAAAAGTGTATATTTCGCATCCACAAAGAAAGGTTTTCCGATTTGATCCTTCAATTGGAAAAATGTGTTGTATATAGGATTGAATCTTCGTTGTAAGGTTGTTGTTAAATGTATGTCATTCTCATCACAAAGTTTTTTGAAATAAAAAGCTTCATCCAAGTTTCTGGCAAATGGCTTTTCTTTCAAAATGTGCAAATGCCTTTTGCTGGCCTCTTCTATAACACTCCTGTATTCGTCATGCGGCAAAGCCGCAATAACAAAATCCAATTTTTCAGCATTAAATAAATCTTGATGATATTTGTAGCCTTTTACACCCAATTTATCTTGCCATTCCTTTAATTTGTTCTCATCAACATCGCAAATAGCGATCAATTTGGCAAGTTGAGAATCTTTCAAACCAGGTATATGATCTTCTATTGCTTGATGACCTAATCCTATAATGGCCGATCTTAGTTTCATATTGTTAGTTGAAATTGAAGTTTTATAAATATTACTATCTATTAAGTAATTAATTCTCATATTCTTTTAATGATAAATCTAAATCCTTGCCTCTGAAATAGCTAAATAACGTATCTTTTCCAATTGTGTGTTTACCTTCACCAGCACCTCCTAAATCTTCACCAAAATCAGTAAAAAATATGTCCTCACCATCACTTCTTAAGTCACCAATAAAATCTTGAGGGTACAGAAATTTGCGATCTATAACTCCAGCAATTCTTGCAATTTGTCTTATGAGCTTTTCTCTTTTTATCGGCTCGGCTTTACTTAGAACTTCCTCGGCTGAAAATTTAAGATATTGTTCATAATAAGCTCCTTTTTCACGATAATATAATTTAGGTGTTTTAACACCCTCTGTGGATAAAATTTCTCCTCTTTTAAGCCATTCAGTGATTCTTTTTTCGGGAAGAAGATTGATACAAGCTTTAGCAACAAAATCTATAATATTAATGTCTTCTCCCTTTCTACTTCTTACTCTACCTCCTGCTGTAAAAGTTTCAGCACCTCTCTGTTTCCAACCATAACTAAATCCACCATTTTTATCAGGTACAGGTAACTCCTCATACTTAACAAATAATTCATCTTTTTTTAGAAGTTTATTTTTTCTTAAACAATATTCTAACCTTTCTTCGAAGAAAACACCCCTCCCATTTTTTGCAAAATCTTTTGCAAGAGACCCATCCATTAATGAGATATTCGAGTATAATATTTTGGAGTTATCAAGAATATAATCCCAATAAAAAATAGCGCATTCTCTTTGCCCGCTTTTAATGGAATCAGAACAATGAACACCGTTGTCAATAGATCTCCTTTCCGAGCCCGCTTTTTCCAAAGATTCTCCTGTCAATTTATGTACATAATATCTAAACGTACCTTTTCTTGAAAGCTGGGGATTTGTGTGCCCTATCAGCTCGGTTCTGACGTAATTTACCCAAGATTCATCTTCATCTCCCTTAGATTCAAATACGTGAGTAGTTATGGGTCTTCCTAAAAGTAGATTACACAAAGGTGCAAAAAACGGCTTATTCATATGTTCAGTATAAAGTTCCTTAACCCGTTCTTCAGGAATTGAATACCATTTTCGTCTAGCAATAAAATTTCCTACAGGACTGAGCAGCTCTAAAAGTTTTTCTTCCAGTAATGGGTATGTGATTATTGAGGGCTTATAAACAATCAATAGTCGTGGTTTCATAATTAAAGAGTAATAATTAATTTTAAAAATGGCCGCTGTGCCGGCATAGGCGAGCTAGTCAAGCTTCACTATTTCATACCGCCTCTCGCCCATGCCCATCGCCTCCGCGTAAGCGGGCTGGACGGAGACGTCGATCTTGTGGCTTTCCATGAAGACGTCGCGGCCTGCTCTCCCCTTTATCATGTCCAGGGAGGCCTGCTCCAGCGCGACGACGTCTTCCGATGCAAGAATGCCTATGTCCTTGAGCAGCGGCCTGCCAGAGTCCGCGACGCAGTCGCAGTGGGGCGTGATGTTCAGCAGGAAGTTGAAATAGATGGTTTTGATTTTGCTGGTGACGCCGCGGGCGTATTCGACGATGCGCTCCTGGATTTCCTGCGAGGTCGTGTTGAACCACGGAATTTCGACCGCGCCGTACGGGCAGACTGCGACGCAGGTCGCGCAGCCTATGCATTTGGCAGAGTCCATGACCGCGTATTTCTCCATGGCAATCGCGTCCGCAGGGCATGCGCTTGACGCACGCTCCGCACGCCTTGCACTTGTCTTGTTTGAATATGGGCTTTACCTTGGCGTGCATTTCCAGTTTCCCGCCGCGGCTTCCCAAACCCATGCCCACGTTCTTGAGCGCGCCGCCATACCCCGCCGCAACATGACCCTTGCAATGCGTCACGGCTATCATCATTTTGTAGTCCTTAAGACGCGCGCCGACCCTGACTTTCCTGAAATGTTTGCCGCGGACGGGGATTTGCCATTCCCTGTTTTTGTCGTCGCATATCACGACGGGCGCGAAGTCGAAGCCGTGCGCCTTAGCGAGCGCGAGGTGTTCGTTCGTGTGCAGGCGTTCGCCGCGATAAAGCGTGTTGCATTCGACAAGCTCTGGCGTCCCGCCGCGGCTTCGCACGAGCTCGCATATCTTTCTGGCGAAGGCGGGATCGAGATGGGTGGTGTTGTCCTTCTCGCCGAAATGCATTTTTATCGCGATTCGCTTTCCTCGGACGTCGAAACTGCCGGAGATCTTTTCGTAGAGCCTTTCCAGCGCCTTCTCCATATCCTCTTTGCGCGCCGCGGGGAAGAAGTAAACTTTGGACATGGTAATACATTATCCACGTTTTTAAAATAATTTTCCTGGCCGCCGGCCGCCCGGAAAAATCTCAAAACATAAAATATATTTTGCAGGAACGAAATGTTTATAAAGGATGCATGACTACAATATATTGGTGTTTTAAACTTCCGAAGCCCAACATATTGGGATTTTTTTCGGTAGCAAACGGTAGTAAAAACTCTTGTAAAAAGGCCATGAAAAGGGCCGGACAGGAGTGAATGGTGGAAAAATGCGCTGCCCCTACTGCTCGAGCGAGGAGATGAAGGTCATAGACAAGCGAAGCTCTGACGAGAAGTCAGTGTGGCGACGAAGGGAATGCCTGAAATGCGGCAAGCGCTTCACCACATACGAGAGGGTGGAATCGGCGGAGCTTATCGTCGTGAAGAAAGACGGGCGGAGAGAGCGATTCGACAGGGACAAGGTGAAGAAGGGCATCATCCGTTCCTGCGAGAAGAGGCCCATCACGAACGAAGCCATAGAAAAGATGGTGGAAGAAATCGAAGCCGAGTTGCGCGGGGAGGACAGCATCGAGATACCGAGCAAGAGGATAGGCGAGCTTGTGATGAAAAAGCTGAAGAAGGCCGACAAAGTCGCCTACATCCGCTTCGCTTCCGTCTACCGCGAGTTCGAGGACATCGAGAGCTTCCAGGAAGAGCTCAGGAAGCTGAGCGGCAAAGGGGGGAAAGCATGACGGTCAGCAAGGTGAAGAAAAGGGACGGAAGAGTCGTCGATTTCAACACTGAAAAGATAGTCAGCGCCATCTTCAAGGCCGCGAAATCGGTCGGAGGCGAGGATCTCGGGCTCGCTAAAAGCTTGGCCGAGAAAGTGGTCCAGCTGGTCGAGGAGAAGTTCGACAAGGAAATCCCGACCGTCGAGCAGATACAGGACATCGTGGAGAAGGTCCTGATAGAGAACGGCCATGCGGCGACCGCGAAAGCGTACATAATCTACAGGAAGGAGCGCGAGGAGTCGAGAAAGGCGAAGGAAATGCTCGGCGTGCGCGACGAATTGAAGCTTCCCGTCAACACGATAAAGGTCCTGAAGGCGCGCTACCTGCTCAAGGACGAAGAAGGCAACGTCACCGAATCGACGGGCGAGCTGTTCAGGCGCGTCGCGCGCCATATCTCGCTGATAGACATGCTTTATCATGATCTGGTTTTCGACAAGGGCAAGGAGCAGAGGATAAGAGACCTGCCCGAGCTGGACGGCCTGCCCAAAAAGGCGCAGGAAATCGGCCTGACCATGCACAACGTCAAAATGCTGCACAGGGCGTATCAGAGGCTGAATCTGAGAAAGCAGATGAAGGTCACGTTCAGCGAGCTGCTCGAGATACTGAAGAACAAGTGGGGCGAGGTGAAGGCAAGGGAGGACGAATTCTATGCCATGATGACCAGCTTCGAGTTCATGCCCAACTCGCCGACGCTCATGAACGCGGGCGCTCAGCTGGGTCAGCTTTCTGCATGTTTCGTGCTTCCCATAGGCGACTCGCTTGACAGCATTTTCGATTCGCTGAAATATACCGCGATAATCCATCAGAGCGGAGGGGGGACGGGATTCTCGTTCTCGAAGCTCAGGCCGAACGGTGACATGGTCAAGTCGACGAAAGGCATCGCATCAGGACCGCTTTCCTTCATGCGTGTGTTCGACGTGGCGACCGATGTCATAAAACAGGGTGGGAGGCGTCGTGGTGCTAACATGGGTATAATGAGGATAGACCATCCCGACGTGCTCGATTTCATAACGTCGAAGGACAGCGAGAACCGGCTGCTGACGAACTTCAACATCTCCGTCGCGATCACGGACAAGTTCATGAAGGCGCTCGAAAACGAAAGCGAATACGACCTGCTGAACCCGAGGACCGGCGTGCCATTCAAGAAGCTGTTCGCGCGCCAGGTCTGGGAGATGATAACCTACCAGGCCTGGAAGACCGGCGACCCCGGCATAATCTTCATAGACGAGATAAACAAGTTCAACCAGACCCCGCACATAGGCCAGATAGAGGCGACCAATCCATGCGGCGAACAGCCACTTTTGCCCTACGAGTCCTGCAATCTCGGCTCGATAAACCTTTCCAAGATGGTCAAGGAAAAGGACGGCAAGAGCGAGATAGACTGGGAAAAGCTGGAAAAGGTTACGAGGTCCTGCGTGCATTTCCTCGACAACGTCATAGACGCGAACTCGTACCCGATAAAGCAGATAGAGTTCATGACGCACGCCAACAGGAAAATCGGCCTGGGCGTCATGGGCTTCGCCGACATGCTGATAAAGCTCGGCATACGCTATGATTCCGAGGACGCGCTAAAGATCGGGGAGAAGGTGATGAAGTCAATAGCGGAGGCCGGCCGCGACAAATCCGTGGAGCTCGGCAAGGAACGAGGGAGTTTTCCCAACTTCAAGGGCAGCAGGTGGGACGAGAAGGACTACAAAAACATGAGAAACGCGACCGTCACGACCATCGCGCCGACGGGGACGATAAGCATAATTTCCGACTGCTCCAGCGGGATAGAGCCGTTATTCGCCGTCGCATTCGTCAGGAAGAACGTCCTCAGCGGCGACGAGCTGGTCGAGGTCAACAGGATGTTCGAAAAATACGCGCGGGACAAGGGCTTCTATACGGAAGAGCTGATGCACGAGATTTCGAAGAGCGGCTCCATCGAGGACATAGAAGGCGTCCCCAAGTCAGCGAAGGAGCTGTTCAAGACCGCGCATGACATCGACTACGAATGGCACATAAAGATGCAGGCAGCCTTCCAGAAGTTCACGGACAACGCGGTCAGCAAGACGATAAACATGCGCAACGAGGCGGGCATAAAGGACGTCGAGAACGCCTACATACTCGCGCACAAGCTGAAGTGCAAAGGCGTGACGATATACCGCGACATGAGCAAGGCCGTGCAGGTTATACACATAGGCGAGGAAAAGAGAAAGAAGATGAAAATGGTGAAGGCAGAGGAAGATAAGAAAGAGCTCGATGAATCCGACGAGAACTGCCCTGTCTGCAAGGCTAAGCTCTACTGCGCAGAAGGCTGCTACACATGCCTGAGCTGCGGCTACTCCAAGTGCAGTTGAGCGACACGCGAATATAATATCTGTATATATAATAGGAGTGTAGGCATACGGAAGAGGGTGATGGTATGGGAATGGTTTGCGTGTTCACGGGCAACGGCAAAGGCAAGACTTCCGCCGCGTTCGGCATGGCCCTTCGCTTTTTAGGCCACAACAAGCGCGTCGTGGTGGTGCAGTTCCTGAAAGGCACGAAGACGGGCGAGCTGCTGATTAAGAAAAACCTGCCCGGCCTCGACATCGTGCAGTTCGGGACGGAGAACTTCGTCGACCTGAAGAACCCCGCCAAGGAAGACAAGCAGCGCGCCATCGAGGCGCTCATGTATGCCAGGAAAGTCATGACGGGCAGCTACAGGCCCGATCTCATCATACTCGACGAGGCTAACGTCGCTGCCTCCGCAGGCCTCATAGACGACGCGGACATACTGGAGCTGATGGAGGACCTGCCCGAGGAAATGAACCTCGTCCTCACGGGAAGGGGGGCGAGCGAGAAAATAATAGAGAAGGCGGACCTGGTCACGGAGATGAAGGAAATCAGGCATCCGCACGCGAAGGGCAAGGCGGCGCAGGAAGGCATCGAATACTGAAGCCCTGCACAAGGGAACGCAGGAAAGTGATGGCATGATTCTTTCAGGAAAAACCATAAAGAGGCTCCTGCGCTCGCGCAGGCTGGTCATCGAGCCGCTGGAGCAGAAACAGATCCAGCCCGCTTCGGTCGACCTGCGGCTTGCCGGCGAAATGCTCATTCTGAAAGGGGAAGGAGATCGATTTCGACGCGGAGCAGGCATATGATAAGATAAAGGGCGGCGAGCTCGTCCTTCCGCCAAAAACGCACGTCCTGGTCAGAAGCATCGAATACGTCGAACTGCCGAACGACGTCGGAGGCATGACCAAGCTGCGCAGCTCTCTTTCTCGCATCGGCGTCATCTTCAACAACGCGGGCTGGGTCGACCCCGGCTTCAAGGGGACGCTCACGCTCAGCGTTTTCAACTCGAACAGCTGCCCGGTGAAAATAAAGAAGGGCACGAGATTCGCCCAGCTGATACTCATGAGGCTGGACAGCGAGAGCGAAGGCTACGCGGGCAAATATTCCGGCCAGAGGAAAATCACGGGCAAAAGGAAAGACAGATAGACGGCATAAGCGATTGGCAGCTCAGGTTTTTCTCCGGTGACATACGGATTTAAAGATAAAATACCAGAACTAAACAGGGGCCTTCCTCTATGAACTCAAAGTTTTTGGTGCTGGCCGCAATGGCCGTTCTTCTGGTTATAGGAGCAGGCGTACAGCTTGCGCAGTTCACTGGTTTTGCTATCACCGGCGGCGCGGCCGCAGCAGGCCAGACTAGCCAGGGCATCCAGGTCGTCATAGACGACGGCTCAAAGGCTTCAACGTATCAGGTCACGCTGAACAGGATGGAAACCGCCTTCGACGCGCTCAAGAGGGTGGCGACCCCGGACTATAGGATGGTAGCACCGAGCGTTAAAATAACGAGCATAAACGGCATAAAGGAGGACAGCGAGCACACGTGGATTTTCCTCGTCAACGACAAGCTGCCATCAGTAGCATGCGACTATTACTATCCCGTCAGCGGCGACGTCATAAAATTCAGCTACATGACCGCTGAGGAAGCCGGGAAGTATTTCAGCCAGTAACTTTGCAAGAAGACTCATGAAGTTCTGTTGTCAGTTCTTTTTCCAGCCCGTCATCCATTTCTCTAATTTTAGATGAGGGTGCTGAATCTTTAATGGCGTCCCTTAATCTTTTTGAATATTTTTGGACAGCTTTATCAACGAAATCGAGCGCTTCGCGGTTGGGAGAGGTTAATGCATCGATTATCTGAATTCCTCGTCCTCTCAGCATTTCTAAGGTAGCGTCAAAGGCTTTTGTGTCTAAAGTCCTGAAGGCGCAATGATATCCGCCTGGTAAATTAACTCCGTCTGGTGAATTAACTTCGCCACGTGTTCTGAAGACTATGATTACGTCGTTTGGGTCGCCCAGATATTTTTCCTTCGCTGAATATTCAAGTCCCATGAAATAGAATTGGAATGAATATTTATAAATGTTACTACTGACGAGTGCGTTCAAATTTAACAGAAAGGAAAGCAGGGAAAAGCCGCAGCAAATCGTCAAGTATTTAAATATCAAAGCCAAAATTAAGTCTATGTCAAAGAGACGCCACAACGAAGTTGAAGGTTCTGCGCACTCCGAACATTCTGAGCATCCCGAGCATTCGGAGCACCATGCCAATGACGAGCACGCTCATCACGAGCACAACGAGCATGCCGCCCATGCCGAACATGCCCATGCAGAACACCACGAGCATGCCGAGCATTCGGAGCACCACGCAGAACATCATGAGAAAACGGTGAAGCTGAGCCCGAAGGCAATGAAATACGTTACTCTTGTTGCGATAGCCGCGGTCTTTTTCGCGGCCGGGTTTCTGGTGACTTCGCTCGCAGGCTTCGGCATGGCGAAAACCACTGACCAGCTCATTTTCATTTCACCTCCGGGCTGCGCTAATTGCACCCAACTGGAGCCCATTGCGAAGGAGGTCGCAAAGACGCTCAACATCCCCTTCGTGAAGACGGGCTACAGCCAGCAGCTGCAGACCCCGGGCATATTCCTCGTCTACCAGAACGTTTCCACCATAACAGGCATGGACAGCGAATACACGCTCAAGACGCAGGTGTGCCTCATCACCAAGAACACGGACATATGCAACCAGGCCAAGACGCTCCAGCCCGCGGACATCACGCAGCCTCAAACGACACCCGAGGTCACGAAGAGCGACAAGCCAGTGGCTAATGCTTTCGTAATGTCATATTGTCCTTATGGCCTCCAGTTCATGAAGGCATACGTTCCCGTGATAGAGTTGCTCGGCAGCAAGGCAGACATCCAGGTTAACTTCGTGCAATACACGATGCACGGCGAGAAGGAAATGCTTGAGAACACGAGGATGTATTGCATCCAGAAGGAGCAGAAAGACAAGTTCACGCAGTATCTCAGGTGCTTCGTCGAGGACGGCAACGCCACCAGATGCATCGGCGTGGCGGGCGTGGACAGCACGAAGCTTGACACCTGCTTCAACGCTGTGGATGCCCAATATCAGGTGAGGAAGACCTTCAACGAGAGCACGGGCAATTACCCGGCATACCCGGTCGAAGCGGCACTGGCCGAGCAATACGGAGTCGGCGGCTCGCCGACGTTCATACTTAACGGCGCTGAGGTCAGCGTCAACAGATCGCCCGAAGCCATAAAGCAGGCCATATGCGCCGCCTTCAACACGCCGCCAGCGGAATGCAACACGCAGCTGAGCGCGTCCGCGGAAGCCGCCGGACTGGGCCCGATTGGATCCGGATCAGCCAGCAGCGGTTCGGCTTCGCAGTGCGGCTAAACACAGCAAACATAAATGAAATTATATTTTCTTTCGTGCTTTGATTTTTACTGCAGAAATGCCTCTATTCGTCGTATAATTCCGAGAAAGGCGGCAGCATGTCGACGAAAAGGTCGAACTCCGTCTTGTGACCGCAGTTGGGGCACATCCTGGGCGTTTCGTTCCCCACGAAAATGTAATTGCACCGTCTGCATTTCCATTTGTCCATTTTGCACCTGCTGCAGTGACGCGATAAATATTTTTTCGGGCCGAAACTTTATATAGGTTAAAACGACCCCGTTCTGCTCAAAAATGATAACATGGATTCTGCCGGACAGGATGACGTTCAGCGAACTGCTTAATGCACCGAATAAATAGGACATCCGTGTAAAAAATTAGTTGATTTTCAGGTCGTTCCAACAAACGGTTAATGTTCCGGGAAGGGGGGTGGGTCCGGACGGGGTAGCCTGGAATAGTATATTCATATAAATATTGGGCAGAAAATTCGCATTCCCCCTCGCCGCTTTCAAATCCTGTTAAGCTCCTGCGTTTCCCTGTATACGTCTATCGCGAAAAGCACGCTCAGGGCGACCCAGAAAAAGGAAATCCATAGGAAGAAAAGCTCCGAGCTGCTGAGAATAATGACGTCCGGGATGGTCAGCAGTATCGACACGTTGAAAAACATGACCAGCAGCAGGCCCGCGCCAAGCACCATCCTGTGCCTTATGTATATGTAGCCCGAACCCCAGACCACGAAGTTCATGAAGGCCGCTATCCAGGGCGACTTGCCGTAGCTCATTGTATTATATTAACTTCAGGATAAATATTTTACATGGATTTCGCTTCGCTCCTCGCCGCGTTTTCCGCATGGTCCAGTTCCGTCGCCTCCGCGTGGGGCTATCTGGGCATATTCATAATAAACCTAATCGGCTCGGCGACGGTCATCTTGCCCTTCCCCTCGTTCATAATCGTCTTCACCTTTGGCGCGGTCCTAAATCCCTGGCTGGTCGGCGTTTCCGCTGCGCTGGGCTGCGCTCTCGGCGAGCTCACGGGGTATGGCATAGGCCTCGCTGGCAAGAAGGCGCTTGAGAAGAAGCACGACAAATGGCTGAAGAGGGCGAACGCGTGGATGGAGAAATACAGGGCGTTCACGGTCATAGTGATATTCGCCGCGACGCCGCTCCCGGACGACGTGGTAGGCATATTCTGCGGCGCGATAAAATACGACATACGCAAGTTTTTCATCGCCTCTCTTGCGGGAAAGCTCATCCTCAATCTTTCCCTTGCATTGGGCGGCTATTACGGGATGCAGTGGGTCCTCGCCGTCTTCGGCGGAGGATGAAGGGTTGCCATGCAAAGAATTTACGTGAGTATATATTACCTGAAAACATTTCATTATCTTTTTTTCTCCATGGCCGTCTTCTCGCTCGCGGCAGGGATATTCTTCTTCGACTTCGCGAAATTCGAGTCCTTCAGCTTCTTCGGGCTCAGCATCTTTTACTGCGCTTCCAGCCTCGTTGTCGCGCATTATTTCTTCAGGAACTACAGGGAGATTGCCCAGCCCATAAGGGTCATAAGGGTTTATTTAGTCCCTTACCTGGTGCTTGCGCTGTGGACCCTGGGCTCGACCTTCTTTCTCGTATGGATACTGCCGTCGCTCGTTGCGCTGATATACTCGTTCCTGTTCATAAACTACTACATATTCTTCGTGATAGTCATCGGTTTCGTGATAAGCAGATTCAGGGTCGTGTCCAGGTTTTTCGAGATTTACAACTTCTACATCCTGGGGAAGGCGAAGAAGCTGGCGAAAAAATACGCCTTCACGGTCGATGTCGACGAATACGTGGTAGGCAGCGACCCGAAGACGGACGGGATGCTTGACGACATATGGGCGCACAAGGCGTACCCGGTTCCGTATGTGCGCAGGCTGGAAACGGCCATATGCGAGAATCATGTGGTTGACATAAACAGGATGCTTGCCAGGATGAGGGAATGCGCCGACCCGAAGGAGAAGGCGATGTCAGAATCCTTGGGCATGCTGAAGGAGGACTATCTCAGAAGGATCATGGAGATTGAGAAGAAGGTTGACTAGCCTGGGTGGTCCCGGCTTTGTCTTTCTCTTTCCACATCTTCACCAGCTCGACGAAATCCTCGAAGCGTATCACGACGAACGGATTCGTTCTCGAATAATTGAAAACAAGGAAGTTTATGTCGCCTTTCTCGAGCTCGAGTATCTCCTTCTCCGGGAACGAGACGTATTTCTTCGCCTTCGTCGTCTTGGCCTTGCCCTTGAATTTTCCCTCGACGATTATGTCGCAGTTGGGAATGTCAGAAACCGGCTGCTGGCCCCATGCCGGCTGGCGGCCCGAAAGGATGATGCGCCTGCTATTTATGCCGCTTTTCGCAAGCTTGTCGACGACGTGGTATTCGAAGCGCCTGCCGCGCGCGTAGCTTTTGACCATAAGAATAATTGTCCGACAAATTAATAAATGTCTGGAAAAAGCAGGATGCAGGCATGCGCCGGCTTACAATTTGCAGCCCGTCAGCTGGCCCAGCTCATCCAGGGAGAGAACGCCCTCGTATTTCCCGCCGTCTATCATCCACGTGGGGAATTTCGTCACGTCGCTCCTGGCGCATGCGCCTTCGCAGAAAATGATTTTCACTGTCCCGAAGCTGTCGCCGAAAAGCGCCTTCTGCTCTTCGCACTCCGGGCCGCAGCTGTCCGAAAGGTAAAGCGTCGCGCCGCTCTCGTAAACGCAGCTGACGAACGCATCCGTCCTTTCATCCGCAGGCGCCGCGCTCATGTAGCCGGTCGGCTGGTTTATGGAATAAAAAAGCGTGGCTATAACTGCGCACATCAGAACCCCGCTTGCTATCATCATGTCAGTTCCTTTCTTCATAAGAGCCACTTATTATTAAATAATTACTACTAATAAGTGTTAAATAATTGGCTTTATAAAGCTTTCTTTGGTGCGCTGCAGCATAGCAAAAGGCTCTATAAAAAGTTCTATAAAAACACGTTGAACACGTATCCGAGAAGCAGTATCTGCGGCACCGTGATTATGGGCAGCAGAATGGCCGCGCGCTTCCCTATGTTGGACCATATGATGCCGATTTCAGTGTAGTCCGTGGCGACGCCCCCGTTCAGGAAGACGAAGGCGTTGCCGAAGGCGCCTGTTTGCTTGAATATCTCGAAGGCGAGCGGCGACGAGCCTTCGGAGCATACTTCTATCACCGCCGCCACGACAAGCGTCAAGGCCATGCCGAGAACGGTCGGGCCGAGATACATCATGAACAGCTCGTGCGTCACGAACGCGCGCGCGAAGCTGGCCATGAGCATGCCCAGTATTATCCACCACATGATCATTTTGGTGAGCGCCCACGAGCCTTTCATGACCCCTTTGAAGTCGGTTTTCAGGTTGGCCGCGGTGAACTTGTAGCCTCCGAATCTCCTGCTTATATCGCCTCTGACCGAGAACTTCTCGTCGACCTTCAGGTTGTGGCTCTTGCATTCGATTATGCATCTCCTGTCCAGGACCTGGTAAATAAGGCCGGTTATTATCGCTATTATTATCGCGGATATCACGATGTAAAGGGCCTTGAGCCCGAAGAAGCCGAACAGCAGGATGGTGACGGGAAGGTTGGCCCACGGCGAAGCGAGCAGGAACGCGATTACAGACGCCGTCGAAGCGCCCTTCCTGTAAAGCTCCATGGATATCGCCAGTATGCCATGCGAACAGGCAGACATCAGGAATCCCAGGCCGACCGAGTAGAATATCGTCCTCTTCTTGTGGACTGAAAAATATTTCTGGATGTATTCCTTCGGTACGTAGTATTCGATCAGGCCGCCGAGCAGGAAGCCCAGCAGCAGCGCCCACCATATCATCCCGATGTAGTCGAAGAAGGCGACGGTGAACGGCCTTGTCGCTTCGAACGCGTAAGCCGCAGCCAGCAAGGCCGCCGCGAACGCTAAAATTATGAATACCCTTTCCTTATACCATTTTTTCGCTTCAGCGGCGCAGGCAGCACACGCATGTTCCTTCCCCTTCGAATTTTTCATAAGAAAAACCTTGCCATTATACTATTATTGGCTTTATTTTTATCTATCCTTTAGTTGCGCTGAACGGGCTTATCTCGCGCAGGCGCATGACCATTTCCTTCGCCGAAGCCACGACGTAGCGCATTTCCTGCATGGTGTTGAACTTCGATAGCGTCAACCGCAGCGAGCCGTGCGCGTCCTCGTGCGCCAGGCCGAGCGCGAGTATGACATGGCTGGGCTGGAGGTTCGATGCTGAAGCATGCGGAGCCCGTCGTCGCGACTATCCCTTTCGCGTCTAGATGCATGAGCAGGCTTTCGCCCTCGATGAACTTGAACGAAACGTTGACGCTGCTGCAGAGGCGTTCGCTCCTCGGACCGTTCAGCCGCGTGTCGGGTATTTTGAGCAGCTCCGTTATGAGATAGTCTCTCATCTTAAGCATCTGCGCGTTCTGCTTCTCGTTCGCGAGCCCGACCGCCTTCGCGAAGCCCATTATGCCGGGCACGTTGGGAATCCCAGCCGGCCTTGCCTCGTCCGCTTCTCCGCCCTCGAACAGGCGCTGGAGGCGTATGCCGTTCCTGACATAAAGCGCTCCCACGCCCTTCGGCCCATGTATCTTGTCCGAAGAAACCGAAAGCAAATCGATGTTCATCTTCTTTACGTCTATCGGCGCCTTCGTGAACGATTGCGTCGCGTCAACGTAAAAAATCGCGTTCTTCCGCCTGCACAGCCCGCCTATGCGCGCGATGTCCTGGAGCGTCCCGATTTCCTGATTTGCGTGCTGCACCGCGACGAGCAGCGTCTTCTCGTTCATCGCCTTTTCCAGTGCGTCCATCTTCACGAAGCCCTCACCGTCAACGTCCGCATAGACGGCTTCGTAGCAGCCCATGGACTCGAGCATTTTGAAAACGTCGAGAACGGGTTTGCGCTCGATTTTAGTGGTGATTATGCGGTTTTTGCCTTTGCCCAGATCCTGCGCGAAGCAGAAGCCCTTTATCGCGAGGTTGTCATTCTCGACCTCGCCCGAGGTGAAGACGATTTCGGAGGGGTCAGCGTTGATTTTTTTCGCGATGACCGTTTTCGCCTTATCTACCGCCTCCCTCGTCTTCAGCCCGAAGGAATGGCCGTATTCCGTCGCTGAAGGCGAGCCGTAATGCTGGACAAAATATTTTTTCATCTCCTCGAGGACAGCAGCGTCGACTTTCGTCGTCTTGCCGTTGTCCAGGTAGACAATACGAGAAATTTTCATAGACATTATATAACACTGTTATATAAATACCTTTGCGCGAAAACGCAAAACCAGCAATTGCCTTTGCGCTATTTAAGCAATATCCTTACGTATTTCACGGGAGGGGTTTCCATATTTTGGTTACCTGAATAAATCTTGTTTCCGTAGTTTAAATCGTTTTGACAGGCGTTCGCTATTTCACGATTTTCATTACCATTTTGAGCGTTTCAACGAACTGTCTGCATTCTTCCGGCGTGTTGTAGAGGTAGAAAGAAGCGCGCACGCTGCCGCGCAGGTTGTGCGCGTTGAACCAGGAGTGGACGCAGTGCGCGCCCGAGCGGACGCATATGTTCTCCATCTGATCCAGCATCATCGCGATCTCGTGAGGATCGACGCCGCGGTAGTTGAAGCTGAAGATGCCTCCGCGCTTTTCCGCGTCTTTCGGTCCGATCACGTCAACCATGCCAGCGAGGCCTTCGGTCACGATCTTGTTGAGCATGGTTTCATGTTTCTCCACGTTATCCCTGCCAATCCTCGTTATGTAGTTCGCTGCCTCTCCGAGGCCGATTAAACCAGCGTAGTTCTGAAGCCCTGCCTCGAACTTGTGGGGCGGCTCCTCGAACTTCGCTGTGGTATGCGTCGAGTCGATGACGGTTCCGCCGCCGACGATGAAAGGGGAAAGCATTTCAAGCGCGCGCTCCTTGCCGTATAGAATGCCCGTTCCTGTCGGGCCGAGCATCTTGTGACCTGAAAAGGCAAGGAAGTCAGCGTCGAGCTTTCTGACGTCGATTTCCTTGTGCGGCACCGCCTGCGCAGCGTCGAGCATGACGAGCGAGCCGTTGTCCTTCGCTATTTTTATGATTTCCTTCGCTGGTGTGCTGGTCCCGTCCATGTTGGACGTCATGACCATTGCGACAAGCCTGACCTTTTTGTTGAGTTTCCGTTTGAAGTTCTCGATTGAAAAACTGCCGTCATCATCAGCTTCGACATAATCGTAAACCACGCCTTTTGCAGCGAGCTTCTGCCAGGGAAGCAGGTTGGAGTTATGCTCCTTGTCCGTGCCGAGCACGATGTCGCCCGCTTTGAGCGGAAACGAACTGGCGACCAGGTTTATGCCCTCGGTCGTGTTCTTGGTGAGAACGAGCTCTTTCGCATCCTTCGCGTTGATTAACTTCTTCAGCGTCTCCTTTGCCTTGGCGATTTCCTCGTCGACGCGCCTGCCGAGCTTGTGGAGACTTCGTTCTCCGCAGGCGGGGTATTCGAGATAATATTCCCTTATCTTGTCGATGACCTGCACTGGACGGAGGGTCATACACGCATTATCTAGGTAAATTATCGGCTTGTTGTTTACAGTCTTCTGCAGGATTGGGAAATCCTGCCGTATCTTTTCGACGTTCAAGCCCATTCAGCCACCATTCTTCATTATAATTATTGTTGCCATAATTTATACAGCAAGCAATTTATCCATTTCCTTTGCAAATTCCTTAGCTCTCTGCAGCGACGTTTTGGCTTTGGATTGCTTCTCGACTTCTATGGTTTTATACTGGATTAATCTTCGTTTGTTCCTTTCAAACTCGAATGATTCAATCAGCGAGTCCGCTTTCATGCCGGCAAGGTTTAGCGCTTCTTCCTTTGTCTGCTCGTAATCTTCTATCAGAGACTCCTTCAGCTTCCCTCTGACATAGACAATCATCGAGTCCGAAGTCACCTTGTGGACAATCTTGTCCCCCATCTTGTAGCCGAGTTTCAGGAGAACGGCATTTGCGTAATAAAACATTGCATAATACGAGCATACGATAACCCACAAATCCGACAGATTTTTTTGCCGGATTTCTTCCGCTACCCTCAGGCTTTCCCTAGCGTTTTTTATCAGAATGTCCATTACCTGCCTGTTCACGGCCGTTTTTCTGAGCAGGCCTTCTTCCAGGTAGGACCTGACATTATCTCCGGCTTCCTTCACTCTCTTTTCATCCAGCATTTGACAGCAACCTGTAATATTCTTCTATCCCGATTAATATAACATTGTTTTTGAGCGCTTCGCTCACCACCGTGAATTCCCTGCTTTTTGCCATGGCGATGAAGTTTTCGTAGTCCACGGATGTCAGATGAATTTTGTATGGCAGCAGCGAAACTGCCGCCTTTATCTCCTTTGCATCCCCGCCAATCGTTAGAATGTCAATGTCTGAATGTTTGTCAGCGACCCCCTTTGCATGAGAGCCGAACAGCAAGGCGATGAAAGGAAACCTGAGCTCCGCCAGCCTGTTATGGAGCACAAGAAAGTCTCTGTTTTTCAGAAGCTCCTTCCTTCTTGCATACTCCGCTTCGAAAACCCTGCTGTCAAACGCATACGTGAACTCGCAAAAGTTGGAATTGCCCGTTTTCGTGATTTTGAGCAGGCCTCCTTTCTCCAGCGCCATGGCCTGCTCATAAGCTATCCTGTAGTTGATTTTCAGGGCTTCGGCTATTTTTTTAATCGTGAATTTCTCATCCTTCCTGCCGAGCAGGAGCTTCAGTATCGCTATGTCGCTCTTCATAAATCCCCCTAATTATTACTTTATGTAATAATATTATTACAAAAAGTAATATATAAATCTTTGCCACTGGTTGGTCACTGATTATCGTTAATTTACATCTCTTCGGTGGCAACAAACCAAAGGTTTATAAAGCTTATCTTCATATAAAAAGCATGGCAGAAAACACGTTCCCCATAAACATCAGAACAACGGCAAGGGAATTTTATCGTGAAACAAGCGGACGCAATTATGGCATTCCAGACGCGCTGAAAGAATGTCTAAACACGGCGTACAGGCCGTTGTTCATGCCGGAAATCGCCGAGGCGAGAATTGCGGCAGACAAGGGGGACAGAATCTGGCAGGTTTGGTTTGATAGCCCCAGCGTGAGGGTGGCAGGAAGAGGAGCATCAACAAACGCGTCCCATAAAGGCGGAACGGAATTCGTCGTTTATGCTCACGTTCCTACTCATTTTTATAAACCAAAAAACATAATGGAAGCCATAAATAAAGGACTGGTCAACGGCGCCGGGATAATGCCCCAGAAAGAGTTTCAAAGGCTTCTGGACATGGCAGATGACGAAGAAGTCTTTGCAATCGGACATGATGCTTTGATGAATTCTCAGAGAGGAATAATTCCTGTTGGCCAGGCGCTGACGCATCCGCAGACAAAACCATTCCTCGGCGGGAAGGAAAGAGCTGAAAGATATTTGGAGAGACACAAAAAAGTCAAGGGAGATAGGATAAGCATCTGGTATTCTGACGATTTATCCACCAAACCGAACGAACCACACGGCCGTCTGCTGTTCGTTGGCAGCGGCTACGATGGTCTCGGCGGCGGCGGCCTCGGCAGCGGTGGCCGTTTCGTTGGGGTACGTGAAAAATAGTAAACGCGTCGTATGAACAAATTTTATAAGCCGCCTAATCATACTATTTTTGTCTTGGCATTGCCCTGAAATCAGGGCGATGTCCGGGCTACACGCTCTTTTATAGCCCTGCAACAGGCGGGCATGAAATTCAGCCACGACATTAAGTAGGCTTTGCCGAAATATGAAGCGGCGGTGTTGCATTCGGTAAAAGAGCTACTAAACGGCCGTCTGCTGTACGTTGGCAACGACTACAACAATGGTCTCAACGGCAACAACGACCTCAACAGCAATGGCCGTTTCGTTGGAATAGCCCGGATTATGCCAAGACATTCTGATATGAAAACCTGCAAAAACCTTTACGAACGGGTCTATTCGATGGACAATCTGGTTCTTGCGTGGAGCAAGGCGAGAAAGAGCAAGACAAAAAGGCGCTATGTCATCGAATTTGAAAGGGACTTGGCTGGCAACTTGCTTAAACTTCGAGAAAAACTGAAAAATCAGACTTACAAGCCCCTGCCGCTGAAAACCTTCATCCTCCATGACCCGAAGACGAGAAAAATATCAAAATCGGATTTCAGGGACAGGATAGTCCATCATGCGCTGTGCAACATCATAGAGCCGCTTTTCGACAGAACTTTCATTTACGATTCCTGCGCGAACAGAAAAGGCAAAGGAAACCTGTTCGCCATAAAGCGCTTTGACAAATTCAAGAGAAAGGTTTCGGGAAACGGCAGGGTTCTGCCGAACAATTTCGGCGATAAGAACTATGTTCGGGGCTATTGCCTGAAAGCGGACATAAGGCACTATTTTCGGGAGGTCGACCATAAAATTCTGGCAGGAATAATCGGAAAAAGAATAAAGGACGAAAGGATAATATGGCTGGTTGAACGGATTCTGGAAAACCATCCCGGCGAAACAAAAGGCAAGGGCATGCCTCTCGGCAACCTGACCTCGCAGTTCTTCGCCAATGTCTATCTCAATGAAATGGACTATTTCATAAAACATGGGTTAAAGGCAAAGCATTACATAAGATACGTCGACGATTTTGTAATCCTGCATACATCAAAATCGCGACTTGAGAAATGGAAGAAGCAGATTAACGGATTCCTGAAAGATGAATTGAAACTTGAACTTCATCCCGAGAAATCAAGGGTGATTCCGTTATCGAGAGGCGTCGACTTCGTGGGCTTCAGGAATTTCTATCATTTCAGGCTTCTAAGAAAAAGAAGCATAAGAAAAATGAGAGGCAGGATAGCGCTCTTCGCCCGCGGGAAAATGGACTACGATGAGCTTGCCAGAAGCTTTCATGGGTGGAGTGCGCATGCGAAATGGGCGAACAGCTATAACATCAGTGAAGGGATGGCCAAAGAGATAAGCCAGTTAATCAGACAGGATTAACCGCCTTTTGCCAGCTCGCCGTCTATTATCTGTTTAAACTCATCAAAGTTCTTCGGCCCGACCACGACCTGCTCGTTTATGAAGAACGTCGGCGTGCCGTAGATGCCTATCTTGAATCCCTCTGCGAAGTCCGCGTCGACCTTCGCCTTGTATTTGTGCGTCGAAAGGCATTCGGAGAACTGCGCAGTATCAAGATTGAGCTGGCTGGCGTAGCCGATAAGGTCGTCGTTGCTGGTCTTGCCCTGGTTATCGAACAGGAGATCGAAGTATTCCCAGTATTCGCCCTGCTCGCGCGCGCAGTGCGAAGCTTCGGCCGCCTCCTGCGCACCTGAATGTGACGAGCTGAGCGGGAAGTCCTTGTAGACGAAGCGTATCCTGTCGCCGTAATAAGATATTATTTGCTGCATCGTGGGCACGGCCTGCTTTGTGTAAGGGCAGACGAAACAGCCTGCTTCAATTATAGTGACTTTCGCCGTGTCTGGCCCAATGGCCGGGTCGTTCGCAGTGACGTTGAGAACGCCTATTATCTCGCGCTTCGCTCCCTCTACGGTGCACTGGTCCTGCGTCCCTCCGTGAATCAGCGGATCGAAGACGCAGAAGGCATCGGGTATCGGGCCGTTGCAGTTGCCGTAAACAAAAAGATTGCCTATGCTGTATGCCGAGTAGCCGAGGCTCAGTATCATGGCTATGGTGAAAGCCCACGATATCGCCTCGAAATGCCTGTATACCGCCGCTCCGAATCTCGGATGGCGTCGCATGATATTGCCGGTTATCTGGGACTTCAGGCGCTTGTCAAGGCCAGTCGTGCATTTTCGAAGGGTCAGCCGTTTGAAGACGCAGTCAAACGCTTCCTTGGCGATGGTCCTGTATTTGGCGCTGAAAATTCCGAGCACGCTGAAGACCACGAGCGCTATTATGCATATCATAATTATCAAATTATATTCTTCTGTCAGCCAGGTTTTTAAGCCTTATTGAATATTTCGTTTTCTCCCTAATAATCGTTTTTCGCCATTTGCCCCTTTCTGAATAAAAAAGGGCGGGCGGCCTATCGGCCGCATCCGCAAAGGTTGGGGTTTCCGCCGCATCCGCAGCCGCAAGCCGCCTTGCAGCCGCCGGCACCGCCGCAGCTGCCGCTCGCAGACGAAGCGCTATTTTCGTTGACCGTTTCGCCTGTAAGGCTGTTTGCCGGTGAGGCGACATCCGCCTTTATCGGCTGCGCGGTCACGAAGAGCGCTGCCGTCACGACGGCAAGCACTGCGAAGGCCATTGCCAGTTTCGTCACTCCTTTCATGTTATCGCTCCTTTTGCTTTCCCATCTGCCGAGCCCTCCAGTTCAATCTCCTTCCCGCAGCTTATGCAGCGCAGATCGCACGAGTCGCATGCCGCACAGTCGGGAAGATGCCCTGCGCAGAAGGCAACTTTCATATCCTTCTTTTTGCCTATCAGCGCATAGCTCGTGAGGGGGTTTCCGCAAACGATGCATTTCATGCTCCTTTCTTGGCTGGAACGGCATATAATCCCTTGTGTGAAACTGGTTTCAGCATCGGTCGCCCTAGTTTCAGGCCGGTTTCAAAAACAGAATCCTTCAGGGCTACTTGAGCACGATTGCGTTCGCCATTCCACGTCGTTTCCGCTCGGCGAGTCCGCCCGCCTCGAGCCTGTCAAGGATGCGCGACACCTTCGCCTTGGGAAAGCCTGACTTTTCGACGAGCTCGCTCTGGAACATCACGCCGTTCGCGGCCATTATGGTTTCGTAGACCTTCCTCTCGTCGCCTGTCAGGGTCTTGGTGTTATCTTCCCACTTCTTTTTGTTGCCGCTTATGCCCGTCTCGCTCACAGCAGGCCTGCCGCCGTAGAAAAAAAGGAAAACGCCTATCACGAAGATTATCGCGGAAAGGCCGTAGCCCATGTATGCCTGGTTCAGAACCGCGACGTGCGGGCAGCCCTCGTATGTCGAGCACGAGCCGCCGTGCTCGCTGTCTATGAGCTGCAGCATCTCGTTTGAGAAGTTGAACATTATGAAGAAAAGCGCTATGCTGAGAATTATCAGGACAATTCCGAGATAGTTGGCCGCTGCCATTTTTTTATTCATGTGTCAATATTGGAAAACCGTTTTTAAATAAGTGTCCTGATGTGCGGGCTTTTCGCCTTCAGCAGCACGACCCTGGAATCGGTCGTCTCGTTGGTTATCTCGAAATCAATCTCTTTCGCCAGTTTTTCCGCGAAGGCGCGGACGTCCTTGTGGAATGGCATGTTCTCCTTTTTCAGGCGCCTTTGCGAGAAGCCGATCCACATGTATGCCTTCACCTCGACGAAGTGCGGCTTCGCCCTGCGAATCAGCGAAGCGTAGCCGCTTATGAACTTGGCATCCATGTTCATGCCCTTTATCATCGTCATTCGCAGGATACGCCTCGTTTTCATCCGACTGAGGATTCCGAGCGATTTCAAAAACCTGTCCCATGCGTCCTTATACACCGGGCAGTTTATGCGCTTGAATAGCGTCCTGTCAGGCGCGTTAACCGAGATGTAAAGCTGAGTTGGAGGCGAGTGCGCCAGCTTGACCAGCGCATCAGGTTCCTGACCGTTCGTGACGATGAAAACGGATTTCGTCTGCGGCAGCGCCTTAAGGAATTTGACCAGTTGCGGGAGCTTGGGATACAAAGTCGGCTCGCCTGAAAGCGAGATGGCGAAATGGATGGGAAGCATGGCTTCAGCGTGTTTCTTCATGTCCGTATTGCCGTCGCCCGGGAAACCGGACAGCAGTTTTCTCCGCTCCGTTATCAGATTCTCATATATGGTTTCCGGCTCATCCGCTTCCTTCGCTTTCATGCGCCTGAAGCGCATGAACTCCGTCGGCCTCCAACAGAAGACGCAGTTGTTCTCGCAGAACGCCGCAGCCGGCGAGAACTCCATGCAGCGATGCGTGGGGATGCCGTAGAATTTCTGCTTGTAGCATACGCCGTCGTTATGCAGGCTTCTCTTGGTCCACGCGCATATCTGGACGGCAGAGTGGTTGAACACGCCGTATTTCGCTTTCCTCAGCTGTTTATCTGTTTTCCCGTCCATTTTCAGCTTCATGCTCTATTCTTCGCAAAAAGATTTATTTAACCCTTCCAAATTATAAACATGGCCTTCGACCTCACGCTGACCGTCACTTATTTCGCCTTCCTTCTCGGCTTCGGCGTCATAATAGCGAACCTGATGAAAAAAAGGAAGATACCTGACGCCTTCTTCCTGCTCCTGCTCGGCCTCGTGCTGGGCCCGACCGTTTTCATGAACCCGGCGGTCCAGCAGTACGTGAACCTGACGCTGGTCGACGTGAGCGCGATGGGCGCGATACCCGACTTCCTGAGGACGCTTGCCATCATACTGACCGTCTTTGTCGCGATGTTCAACCTGCGCTTGAGTGTCTTCAAGAAGTTTTCCAACATCTCCATCAACCTGGCGATGGTCGGCGTGATATTCAACACGGCCTTCGCGGGCCTCGTCGCGCACTTAATGTTCGGCATGAACCCGATTTATGCGCTGCTGCTGGGGGCGACCATAAGCGGGACAGGCACAGGCGTAATACTCACGTTCAAGGACTCGCTCGCGAAATACAAGAATTCGCTAACGGTGATAAACGTCGAATCGATATTCAACTCGCCTTTCGCCGCAGTGTTCCTGCTGCTTTTCCTGGGCATGGTGACGATGGAACCTGGAGCGTTATTCCAGCCCCTCGCGTACGCTGGCCAGCTTTGGCTGATGATAGTCGCCGGCATCGGGACAGGCATCGTAGTCGGCCTGGCGGTATCGAAGCTCATGAAAAGGATGCTCAGCGAATATTCATCGCTCATACTTTTCGCGATAGCCCTGATAACTTATGCGCTTGCCGAAAACGTCGGCGGCTCGGGCATACTCGCGGTCGCAGTCTGCGGCCTGATGGCAGGGAATTTCGGCTTTCCGGAAAAGGAGAGGGAAGGGGTGAACAAATTTGACGACCAGTTTTCCGAGATGCTCAGGATTTCAATTTTCACTCTTCTGGGAGCGCAGGTGATGCTTATCCTGGACGTGAACCAGCTTCTCCTCGGCTTCGCTTTCTTCCTCATACTGTTCCTTGTCAGGCCAGTCTTCGTGATACCGCTGCTGGGGAAGGAAAGGAGTAGCTACACGAAGAAAGACATATTAGTCATGAGCTTCATCGCGCCGAAAGGCGACTCTGAGGCCGCTTTAGCGCCGCTTGTCGCGGCGACGCTCATCGGTGCCGGAGCGGTAGCAGCCGGCAACCAGATAATGAACATAATCTTCCTGGTCATAATGTTCTCCATCCTTTTCTCTACCATCGTCGCTCTCGTGATGGGCAGCAAGAAGGTCCAGGAGATGAGTGTAAATTTGCCTTTACCGAAGAAAGGAACGGGAGAATGGGAAAAGAAAAAGGAAGAGGCCCCCAAAAAGGTCAAGCAGGCATTCCATGAAAAATTCAAGGACGTCAAGCTCGACGAGTTCGCGGACGAGCACGTCAAGGAGCCGTCCAAAAAGCTTGAGGAAGAATACGCCGAAGTAAAAGACGAAACGAAAGGCAGGAAGAAGAAAGGCAAACCAGCGAAATGATTTTCTATTTTTTCAGCGACTTTTCGAGTTTCTCCATCGCTTCATCAATCTCTTCCTCGTTCACGGTCAGCGGCGGGCGGAAACGGATTGACCTGGGCCACGAAGAGAGGATAGCGAGGCCGTTCTTCCAGCAGCGCATTCTCAACCTGTCGCGCTCCTTTTCGTTCGGCATCTCGAAAGCCAGCATGCATCCGAGGCCGCGTACGTTGGAGATGTCGTCGCGTCTCTCGTCAAGCTCGTTCAGGCGCTTCAGGAAATACCTGCCCATCCTTTCGGCGTTTTTCAGGAGCCTGTCCTCGACTATAATTTCTATGTAGCGCTTCCCGCGCACCATGTCGACCAGGTTGCCGCCCCATGTCGAATTGATTCTGCTGGAAACG
Source organism: Candidatus Aenigmatarchaeota archaeon (assembly GCA_963726265.1). Classification (GTDB taxonomy): domain Archaea; phylum Aenigmatarchaeota; class Aenigmatarchaeia; order QMZP01; family QMZT01; genus JBGPQP01. The sequence goes on along the minus strand of CAVSBQ010000002.1, from coordinate 203,636 downwards.
TGGAACACGTTGTCCTTCACCTCATCGACCTTGGGGTTCGCCATTATGCCGCAGATCTGCGTCTTCTTGCCGAAGGCTAGTATGTCCGGCTCCACGCCGTAGTGCTCGTGAGCCCACCACTTGCCTGTCGCCCCAAGGCCGGTCTGCACCTCGTCGACGATGAACATGATGTCATTCTTTTTGCAAACCGCTTCCAGGTCCTGGAAGAACTCCTTGCGGAAATGATTCTCGCCGCCCTCTCCCTGTATAGGCTCTATTATCAGGCCGCATATATCCTTGCCGTGCCTCTTCAGTGCGGAGTTTATCTGGTGGAGCGCCTTCTCCTCGGTTTTTATCACGTCGCGGAGGACTTCGCGCGTCACGGGGAAGCTGAGCTTCGGGTTTATGATGCGCGGCCACTTGAACTTGGGGAAGTACTTTATCTTGGTTTCGGCGGTGTTGGTGAGCGACAGCGTATAGCCGCTGCGACCATGGAACGCCTCCTTGAAATGCATGACCTGCGAGCCTTTCTCCCCCTTTACACCTGCGGCAAGGTTCTTGCGTATCTTCCAGTCCATCGCCGTCTTCAGGGCGTTTTCCACGGCGAGCGCGCCTCCAGCCACGACGAACAAGTGTTTCATGTGGCGCGGCTTCGCGTACTTGGTGAAAATTTCGACAAAGCTGGCGAATGACTCGGTATAAACATCCGAATTCGCCGGATTCTCAAGCGCCGCAGCCTGCAGCTCGCGCAGGAAATCCTTATCGAACATTTTCGGGTGGTTATGGCCTATGGGCAGCGTGGCGAAGTATGTGTACATGTCGAGGTATTTTTTTCCGTTGCGCGCGTCCACCATGTAGCTGCCGCGCGAGCGTTCCAGATCGACGACAAGGTGGAAGCCGTCGACGAGAATGTGGTCGGCCAGCCTGCTGACAACCTTGCCGGGCCTCACGTCCTCGGCCAGGAACCTGCTCTTGAGCAAAGCCATGCTTAATATTTGTCAGGACCTAATAAAATTGATTTTGAATTTTGGCTACTTGGAATTGAAAATTCAGAATAAGCAGTATCCAGCCAAGCTTCCCTGCATATAATGCCCGCTTGATTGCCGTTATTTCTTCGGAGCGAACAGCTTTGCCAGGACGATGGTCACGATTACGACGACGATGGTCACGACAAACGCTGCGATGGTCAGGCTCATGGCGCCGTTCGCGCTCTGGTAAAGAGGCGCCATCCATGCCGTTATCGCGTCCTTCCATACCAGCGCCGCCACGAAACCGAACGCCGCAGTCACCAGCGAAAGCGACTGCTTCTTGACCTCTTCCATCACCGTGCTGACATGCTTGACTTCCTTTATGCCTTTAAACTCTTTCATTGCCAACCTCCAGTTGAATTTATTAATATTATATTGAGAATGGTTCTAAAATAATATTATGGGGTTCTTTGACAGGAACTTCGGGGAGATATTGTCGTCCCAGATGTTGTGCGTGCTCATAGACCTTGTGGCGGGGACCATCCTCGCCATATGCACGGGCAAGATACTGCTCATACCTGGCATGCTCATACTTCTTCCGGGTTTTCTTGAAATGAGGGGCAACATAAGCGGCTCGATGGCGTGCCGCCTCAGTTCCGGGATGTTCCTCGGAGTGGTCAGGCCGGACAAATACAACACGAGGATAACCAGGGGCAACCTCATCGCGTCGTTCCTCATGGTCATTGTTCTCACGTTCGTCCTCGGCTCCATTGCCTTCCTCTTCAGCCTTTTCGTTTTCGGGATATATACCCTGCAAATAATCATCCTCCCCGTCATCGCCGGGATAATCGCCAATGCGATCGAAATCCCGCTCACGCTTTTCATGACCCTTTACCTCTTCAGGAAAGGCCACGACCCCAACAACATAATGGGCACGTTTGTCACGTCGACCGGCGACATAAGCAGCATCGTTTCGCTGCTCATCGCCCTGGTGATAATATGACACGGATCAAGCATCATCCCGCGCACAGGCATCTGAAGAAGCTGCAGAAACTCAAGAGGAAGCACTATCACCCGCTCATACACACGATACACAAGAAGCACAACATTTCCAAGAAGACGCTGTTCTACGTCAAGGAGTATGGTCCTCATTCCAACGTGCCCAGGACGATAATCAGGGAGAGCATACGCATCCTCCTGCTCGCCTCGCTCATAAGTTCCTTTGGCGGCCTCGCTTTGGAAAACATAAAGACGCTTTTCGTTTCCATAATCCCGCTGCTCATACTGCTTCCCGTCCTCAACGACATGATAGGCAATTACGGAACGGTTATCTCGTCCAAATTCTCCACGTTGCTGTACGAGGGGAAAATAAAAAGCGCATGGTGGAAGAATTTAGAGTTGCGGAAGCTGTTTTTGCAGCTCATATTCATCGCCTTCCTTACCGCCCTCTTCAGCTCGAGCGTTGCGCTCGTGATTGCCTCGTTTTCGGAATACGCGGTCGACGCCTCGCTCATATTCAGGATTCTGTTCCTAGTCGTCGCCGACGTGCTCGTGCTCGTGAGCGCGCTGTTCGTCATAGCGGTCGTCGCAGGCATTCATTTCTACAAAAAAGGCGAGGATCCTAACAACTTCCTCATCCCGATAACGACGTCAGTCGCCGACTTCGGCAACATGATGGTCCTGGCGGTTCTCGTGGTGCTGTTTTTCTAGAAGGCGCGTTCACTTCGGCCTCATCAGGTATATCGGGAAGTAGTTCGAGAAAACGCCTTCCTTGCCGAACTTCTTCTCGACTATGGTGAAGTATTTGGTTACCCTGTTTTCGAACGGCTTTTCAGTCTTCTTCAGCACCATTGAGCGCAGGACGACAAAGCCGTCGTCCTTGAGGATTTCCTTCATTCTCACGTAGAAGTCATCCTTGTTGAAAGGCGAGATGCTGGCTACAACGTGGTCGCTGAAGATGACGTCGAAGCTGTTCTTCTGCAGCGGAAGCGATATGATGGTGCCCTCGAGCCAGTGCTCGTTCTTGTTCCGCTTTTTCATCTGGACGGCGGTCCTCTCTATGACTTCCAGGTCGTTCGCGATGACGGTCGCCTTGACTTTCATCTTGGCCGCAAGCTCGCGCAGCTCCGGGCTGGAGCCGAGTATGAGGACGCTCGTGTCCGCCTTGGGATGCAGGCTTTTCAGATGGCCCTCGAAAATGGATATCTCGCTGACGGATGGCTTGGTAAGCGATGTGTGGTGGTGCTCATCCACTTTAGCCTTCACGAGTCCGCCAGTAAGGGTTTGCAGTCCGAATTTCATGCTATTTATTTCGCGGATGGTTTTAAAAACATGCAAGCAATGCAGCGCCCGTTTTATCAGGCCGTTTTTTTGAACGCATGGGCTGCGTGCCTTTTTTCCATCTCGATGTAATATTTGGCGGCCGTCTCCTGCGGCGTAAGCTCCCTGTAGTAATTGGGGTCGAGCACGTAGAAGCTTCCGGAGCTGCCGGAAACCTCATGCGAGATATCGAGCGGAACCGGCGGGCTTTTCGCAGTGCTGAAAGAGTGGGAAAACCTTTCGCTGACATTGAGGATTTTGTAGCTTTCGTGCTTGGACTTGAGGACCGCGTATTCGACTGCCGTAAGTATCCTGCCGGCTACGAAGCCTATAAACACGTATATCGCATAAATGAGAAGATTCTGGTCAAACAGGGCCATAGACATCCGTCCTCTCACGGCTTGAACCATTCTATCTCGTAGTATTCGTATTTGGACTTGGGCAGGATTATCTTCTTCAGTTCGTAATAGGTTATGCTGGTTTCCCTGTCCGTGATCGAAAGAAGGAGATTGAGACCCATCTCCTTCGCCTTGTTAAGGAGCGACGCGAGTTCCACGCCTCCGATGTGCTCGTCTTCCGATACGGCGATGAGCATGTATCTCGGCTTGTCCTTCGGGGTTTCGCGCACCCATGCGCCCGCGCCCTTCTTCCTCCTGTAGGCCACGAAGTCCACAGGGAGGTCGATGTAGTCGTCCTTCGTCAGCTCCGGCACGCCGAGGATGAACGTCTTCTTGACGCCATGCGCCACGCGGACGGCGCGCGACCATTCCGAAATCAGCAGCTTCTGCTCCTTGGGGAAGACGTGGAGAACGTGCCTCGAATGTATCCACTCGTCCTCCTTCACAGGCGAAGCGCCCGGGAAGTAAATCCTGAAGTGCGAGCCGAACTTGAAGCCGGTCTTGACCACGTATGCCTTCATGCGCCAGTCCTCGTAGACGTCGTACAGCTGCTTCGCGTATTCGCGTCTGGTGACGACCTCCTTCACGACCTCCTGGTATGTCATCCGCTTCCCGCTCTCGCTGTTGATTATCTCGGCGCCGAGATGCTTGGCTATGAAAATGGTCTCGAAGAAGTCGAGCTTCGACTGCTGCCCCCTCTCCTGCTTGTAGACGCCGTATTGCCCGAGCCAGAACCTTTCGAACAGCTGTCTGCCGGCTTCTTCGTTGTCGAGGACGGAAAACAATGAGTCGGGATACCAGAATGCCTTCGCCTTTATCTTGTCGCCGCTGAACTTCTGCGCAGGGTATTTCTTGTACGTCTTCTTGGAGTGCTTGCCCTGTATGTTCAGGCGGAATCTCCTGATGACAAGGCCTCGATCGCGCCAGTCGCGGTAGGCGTTATAGCGGATGAAAAGCCTTGGCTCCTTCTTCACGAAATGGCCTGCGACGTCGTTGAAGTTCATATCCCTGCCGCCGTCGTGCACGACCGCGTTCCTGAAGAGCATGAGGTAGAGCGCCTCCTCCGGCATGAGCTTTACGACGTCCTTCTCCCTGTCGCCGAAGAAATCGCTCGCCAGTTTTTCCACTGTTTCGGCCGCGTCGGCCCACACGCCTCTTTCAGCATCGAATTTCAGTTCAAGCACTGTAATCACATCACAATTATTATTAATTCCTATTAATTAGTGTTGGTTATTAAGATTAATACCCGGCGCGGCCGAAGTTGAATCTCTTGGTCTGCTGGCCGAACACGTTCCTCAGTTCGGCGCGCTCGCCGTGGAAATGGTGGTAAAGCTTGCCTCCGCACGGCTTCGAAGACGCCTCCTCGTATTTTGACGTCTCCTTCTTTCCCTCTGCCGTCCTCATCGCCATGGCACCGCCCATGTAGCCCTGGTTTTTCCCGTCGAGCCTTATGCCGTGGAACTCTCGGTACGCGCTGCATCCAGGGCAGCCGCAGCCGAGCTTATGCCCGCGCTCCCACGGCGTTTTCATCTGTTCCTCGGTCGCCTTTTCTGTCTTTTCATTGGCGCTCTCCTTCGCATGCTTCTCGCCGTAGAGCTGCTCGACGGCCTGTTTCAGCTTCTCGGCGTATGCCATGAACTTCTCCTGGTATTTTTTCAGGTCGCCCTTGTCCCCGCCGTAGACCTCCGAGTATTCGGAATCGTCGCCATTTTCGTCATCCGCGGGCTCATCTTCGAATTCAGAGTCGTCCACGAGCTGCCTTACCTTTTCAAGCTCCTTCAGGAACGCCTCGCTGAGCATCTCGAGGCTGATGTCGCTTCTGAGATCGCCCCTGAAATCACGCTCCGTTTCGATGTCCAGTTTCCGCATTTTCCCAACCGCTCCATCAGATAGTATTCTTATTCCGCGGGACTTTAATAACTTCTTCAAATTTTTATAGGAAACCGCACACTATTAAGTATGGACATGAGGGAGCTGCTCGAAAGGCGCCTGCCGGAGCATGAGCTCAGGCTGCTGAAAGGCTCGTTCGACATCGTCGGGGACATAGCGATAGTCGAGATTCCCGACGAGCTTGCGCACAGGGAGCGCGACATAGTCGACGCCCTGCTCGAGATCCACCCGCGCGTGAAAACGGTCTACAGCAAGGGCAGCGAGCGCAAGGGCGCATACCGCCTGCGCGAGATGAAGCTGCTTTACGGCGATGAAAGAGAAACGGAGCACAAGGAGAACGGCTACCGCATCCGCCTGGATGTGAGGAGAGTCTATTTTTCGCCGCGCGAAGCGAACGAGCGGCAAAGGATAGCGAAACAGGTCAGAACAGGCGAGACGGTCATGGTCATGTTCGCGGGCGCCGGTCCGTACGCGATTGCCATCGCGAAGCGCCAGCCTAAAGTGAAGAAGATTTACGCGGTCGAGCTGAATCCCGACGCCTACAAATACATGGTTGAGAACGTCAGGATAAACAAGGCCGGCGACAAGATCATCCCCCTTCTTGGCGACGTCGAAGCCGAATGCACGAAGCATTTCGGCGCATGCGACAGGGTCGTCATGCCTTTGCCAAAAGGAGCATACGAATACCTGAAGCTCGCCGCCAAATGCTTGAAGAAGAAGGGCGGCGTGATACACTATTATTTCTGGTCATCCGCAGAGGCGCTGGACGACATAAAGGAAATCGCCGACGTCGACATACGCTCTCAGAAGAGGAAGGTAACGGGCGTCAAGATAGCGAAGGTCTCGGAATACGGGCCGAAAACCCTCAAGTTCTGCATGGACATGAAGGTCCGGTAGCTAACAGGTAAACTGACAGGCAAGGCTAACAGGCAAATTACGGCCTGAAAATATTTTTTGGAAAATAATTCTTGCAGGATAGAAATCAATATAAACATCCCAAAACAATTATTGAAGGGTTCTTTTTTGCTTCCTCCTCAGCCCAAGGAGCATTTTAAGGGCGAAAAGCATGGTCAGCTTTTTCTACCTAAACCGATAGCGGCGAAACTATTTATATGTTTGCTGATATACTATGTGTGGGTCGCTTCAGGGCCTTCGCGGGCCCGGGAATCGCATCTCCTTCTCCAAGAATTCCGCTATGAAAGGGGTGAGAGCATATGGGAGACAATGGAAGGCATGCGAGGGGCAGTGGAAAGCACACGGGAGGCAATGGCTTTGGCCCGTATGGGTGTGGACCGTCCGTGGACGAGCTGCCGAAAGTAGATGATTTTGATGGAAAATGGAGAGTTTATGTTAAAGCCATCGGACTTTTTCTGGAAAGAGATCCTGAGGGGCCATGGTGTTACGAAAACAGCGGTGTTCGTGCTACGCTTCCACTAAACAATGGTGCCCTAGTTGAAGGCGCGCCTGTTTTAGGAGAAACGGAAAGGGATAAGGCGTATAAAGACATGTGGGGCGAACGATTCACTTATCATCCATCCGCACTACCTAGGTTTCGTTCTAGATGTCGTCGAGGAACTTCAGCTTGTCCTTGACCTCGATGTTGCCGGACGACTGAACCTCAGACCCGGCAGAGAACTCGCTCGTCGGCATGCCCGGCGATGGCCTCCAGTCTCTGGCCTTCCTGTCCTTTGCTTCAGTCCTCTTCCTCGCCGCTTCCACGTCCTCCCAGAAGACCCTCGAGAAGCGCTCGCTGCACGACTTGCAGACGTAGGTGACCTTGAGGATGACCTTGACGGGCAGCGTGTTCTCCAGGACGTTCACCACTTCTTCCTCCGAGACGTAAGCTCCTCCGTCGCATTTGGGGCAGTTCATGAGAAGTAATTGGATTGAAACGTATAAATTGTTGATTACTGGACATCAGATAAAAGCGCCTTATGCGCTGTCAAGATAAAGCTCTATCAAATCACTGTAGATTTTAATCCCATCCATGATTTTTTGCCTGACTCCTTGGTAAACATCCAGCCCGCCTATATCGAATCTTACAACTCTGTTGTTTGCAAGAACTTCTTCAAAAGACCTCCTGACATCTTCGTAAGAGCTTTCGCCTCGGTCAAACGCATAACAGCACGAATAATCCTTTATGACGTCCAAATCTATGCTTTTGTGGACTATCCCCGCCTTCGGTGGCAGGAAGCCGGTTTTCAGTTTGTCAGAAAATCTTATGACCTTGCCGTTAACTGAGAACGTCTCTGGAGACATGCGGTCTGGGCCCGGCTCCTTTACTCCGAGAACCTCCAGTTCAATCAGGTTTGGGTCAAGAACCGCGAGCGCATTATTGTGATTTGTCATGCCCACCTTATGGCCTTTCCTGAAAAAGACGGCATCTCCGTGTGCGTCGTCGACTGATTTGCGATAAGGGACGCTGGGCCTGAAAAAATATGTTATGCCGTGGTCATACCCGTCACCCCATATCAGCACAGCGTTTTCGTCATCTATCTGTATGCGATGTAGCGGATCTCTCAAATCTCCATAAAAAATTTTGACAGGGACAAATTTCATGCACTCTAGAACGCCCTGGCTCAAATAATGAACTAAAGTTTCAGTACCGGGAGTTAGATAGAATATCTTATCCACCTTTGCCATGCTTATTCTATGGCAAATACATTTATATTATATTCACCACTTAAAAGAAACTAATTTTTAAACCTTCTGCACGTAGTTGGGGCTGGGCTCGAACAGCAGGCCCTCGCGCTTGAGCTTCTCTATAACGTCATCGACCTCGTCGTCGCTTTCAAGCCCTCCCTTCAGCGCGAGCTTGTGTATCTCTGCGACAGGGACCTCCTTCGACTTCTCGGAAAGCTCCCTGATTATGTCCAAGACGATTCTTATCTTCGACCTGTCGCTCGACGTCGTCGTCGCGCCTTCCGCCCTGTCTATGTCGATCTCGCCGGTTTTCGTGTCGAGGCCGAGCTGCTCCAGCGAGAAGCGCATGAGCCTTATCGCGCGCTGCGTGTCTTCCTTGCGTATTTCGTTGCTGAGCTGGATGCGCGCCGACGCCTCGGAAAGACGGATGAGTGCCTCGAACTGGCGAAGCGTTATGGGGATTGGCCCGCCTGCGCCGCCGCGCTCTTCCGCGCGCTTCCTCATGTTTATGTAGAACTTCCTCAGCGTCTTGCCCGTCTCCGTGGTAAGGACGGGGGTGTAGTGTTTCTTCGCATAGGCCACGTATTTCCTTATGAAGGCGGGATCTATGAGCGGCTTGGTCGTCTCGAAATCATGTTCCCTCGATTTGAGAACGTGCTCCACTATCTTCCTGTCCATCTCGGCGTCAGGCACGTCCCTCAGCGCGAACTTGAGGTCGAAACGCGTGAGCAGGGTATCCGGGATGTTTATCTGCTTCGCTATGGGCATGTAAGGGTCGAACCTCGAGAACTTCGGGTTGCCGCCCGCGAGCACCGAAGTCTGGGCAGGCAGCGTCGCGACTATCGAAGCCTTCGCTATCGATATCGTTCCCTGTTCGAGCGCCTCGTGCATGGCGACCTGGTCGTCCTGCGACATCTTCTCAAATTCGTCGATCGCGAGCAGCCCGCCGTTGGTCAGGACAAGCGCTCCTGCCTCGAGCACCCATCCGCCCATGAACTGCTCGTCCTTAACGACGGTTGCGGTAAGACCGGCGCCTGTGACGCCTTTACCGGAAACATACTTGCCGCGCGGGACTATCTGGGGGATGAGCTTCATCAGCTGCGATTTACCGGATGACGGGTCGCCTATGAGCAGGAGGTGTATGTCACCCCTGAACTTAGTCCCGTCCTTCAGCGTGCGAGGAACCCCACCGAACATCTGCAGGACGATGGATTCCTTTATCTCGCGCATGCCGTAAAGCGACGGTGCGATGGAATCGACGAGCTTCTCGTAAATGATGGGATCTTTTGCGAATTCCTTTATCTTTTCTTCGTCCTCCTTCGTCACCTCCATCTGCCTCCAGCCTATCTCGGTCGGCTCGACGTGATTGGCGTCAAAATAAAAGTCAAGTTTCACCATGGACTTGACTTTGGGCATCTCGCGCAGGACGCCGCTTATCCTTATGCGGTTCCCCGGGTCCGTCATGCGCCTGCCCTCAGGCGAGACCAGGTCCTCCGTGAGGAAAATATTGAGTTGCGACGGCCTCTCGCCTTCCGTGAGCTCGAAGGGCTCGTCTATCGTTATCCATCGCGTATCTATCATCTTCTTGTCTATCTGTTTTAGCCCGTTCTTGTTCCTGCATTTCGGGCATTGGTAAGGCTCGGCGATGAAGTTCGCCTTCCTCGGCTGGGGGAATATCTCGCCGCAGTCCGGGCACTGCCAGGTCGTTTCCGTTATCTCAGGCCTTATCTCGCTGGAGCGCCTCACGATGCCCTCGATGCACATGAACTTGCCTATGTGTCTGGAGCGCAGGTCGCGTATGTTGAACGGTTCGCTCATCTGGAACTTGAGCTTTACGGTGTTGGCGAGGTCCATCTGGCCCAGCGCCTCGCCCGTAAGCTCCATGAAGGCGTTCGGGTGGTTGAGCAGCATGTCGGAAAGGTCGGCATTGAACTTGTCCAGGTTGGCGAAGTCGATGACAAGCGGCTTGCCGTCATTCGCAGCCTTCGCGAGCTCTTTCGTGTAGAACTCGTCCATGAACTTGTTGAACTTTTCCAGCGTTTCTTCCCTTGTCATTTTCGCCTTGGCCATATAAACCCCAAACCCGCACGGTAAATAAAAAAATCACATTTAGACTTAAAAAAGGTTTTTGTGCCACGAACTCCTGCAAAACATGCCCATCAGTACTTTACGCCCAGTTTCGTGCCCAGCTTGTCAAGCATGTCTCTCGTCATTTTCGCGAGGTCGTATGCGTGCCTCCAGCCCCAGTCCTTCCTCGCCTGCGAGTCGTCGATGACCTTCGGCCACGAGTCCGCGATGGCCTGGCGGAAGTCGGGCTCATAGGTGCATGCGAAGGCGGGGATGTGTTTCCTTATCTCCGCGGCGATTTCTCCCGGCGAGAAGCTTATGGCCGCCAGGTTGTAGCCGGTGCGGGTCTTTATCTTCTCCGGCGGCGCGTCCATGATGCCGATGGTCGCCCGTATCGCGTCGTCCATGTACATCATGGGGAGCGTCGAGTCCTCGCGCAGGAAGCATTTGTATCTCCTGTTTTTCAGCGCCTCGTAGAATATTTCGACGGCGTAGTCAGTCGTCCCGCCTCCCGGCAGCGCCTTGTAGCTTATGATGCCGGGGTAGCGGAGGCTTCGGACGTCGACGCCGTATTTGTGGAAATAATAATTGCAAAGCAGCTCGCCCGCGACTTTCGTCACGCCATACATCGTGTTCGGCTCCAGTATGGTCGCCTGGGGCGTTTTGTTCCTGGGCGTCGTCGGGCCGAAAGCGGCAATGGAACTGGGCCAGAACACCCGCATTTCATATTCCCTAGCCAGGTCAAGGACGTTCTTCAGACTCGTCATGTTGACGTGCCAGGCGAGGTCGGGGTTCTTCTCTCCGGTAGCGGAAAGCAGCGAGACGAGGTGGTAAACCGTGTTTATGTGGTATTTCTCTATCATGCCGCGCAAGGCTTCCTTGCTGGTCGCATCGGCGATTTCGAAGGGCCCGGCTTTTATGAAAGCTTCATCAGGCATATTCCTGTGGCCTGTCGCGATTACGTTGCTGCTGCCATACTTCTCCCTCAGGGCGGGCACGAGGCTCGTGCCTATCTGGCCCGTTGCGCCTGTAACCAAAATTTTTGCCATTCCACCTAACCCCTTATAATTATCTTTGCGATAATGGGCCGGGCAGGAATCGAACCTGCGGCCTTCGCGTTGTAAGCGCGACGTCATAACCGCTAGACTACCGGCCCGCTTTTATGAAAATAAAGTGAAGGTAAGTTATAAAACTTTAGATGAGTTTCATTTCCCTGCCGACCTTCCTGTAGACGTCGAGCGCGAACTGCAGGTCTTCTTGCGTGTGCTCCGCCGTGACGATGTTCCTCACCCTGGCGGCGTCTTTCGAGACCAGCGGATATAATATCGGCTTCACGAACACGCCGTGTTCGAACAGCGAACGGCTCAGCTTCTGCGCAGTCGCGCTTTCGCCGACTATGACAGGCGTGATCGGCGTCTGGCTGCGCCCGATATTGAAGCCGAGGTTTCGCAAGCCCTCCTTGAAGAACTTCGTGTTGTCCCAAAGGCGCTTGAGATGCTGCGGCTCGTCCTGCACGATTCTGAGCGCTTCCATTATCGCGGCCGTCACGCAGGGCGGGTGCGCCGTGGTGAAGATGAACGAGCGGGCGCGGTTGATGAGATAATCCCTCAGCTCCTGGCGGCCTGCTATATATCCTCCGAGGCATCCGAAGGCTTTGGAAAGCGTGCCCATGTCTATGTCGACGCGGCCATGGAGGTTGAAGTGGTCGACTATGCCTCTCCCATCCTTTCCAAGCACGCCGTCGCCGTGCGCGTCATCGACCATGGTTATGGCGTCGTATTTCTCAGCGAGTTCGACTATCCGGTCGAGCGGTGCGATGTCGCCGTCCATGCTGAACACGCCATCTGTGACTACTAGCCGGCGCCTGGCACCCTGCGATTCTTTCAGGGCTTTCTCCAGACCCGCCATGTCAAGATGCAGGTAAATCTTCTTGTCCGCCTTCGTAAGCCGCACGCCGTCGATTATGCTGCCATGGTTCAGCTCGTCGCTTATTATGACGTCGCCTTCGCCCATGAGCACCTGGATGGTCCCGCGGTTCGCGGCTATGCCTGCGACGAAAATCAGCGATGCTTCGGTATGCTTGTATTTTGCCAGCATTTCCTCGGCCTCGTTGTGGATTTCCATCGTGCCCGCAATTTGCCTTACGGCGCCGCAGCCGAAGCCCCACTTGTCCATCGCCTTCTTCGCAGCCGCCGCCAGCCTCGGATGGTTGGCGAAGCCCAGGTAGTTGTTGGTCGAAAGCGTGAGGACCTTTTTTCCGTTTATTGTCACCCTCGCTCCCTGCGGCGTGCTGAGCACGGGCAGGGTAGTGAAAAGATTCTCCCTTTTCAAACCTTCAAGCTCATCCTTGAGGAACTGCAGCCTGTTTTTCTGGTTTTTCATCAAGACACCTCCGGCGCTTTTATCGCCTTATGAAAGCATTCAGATTATCTTTTCCGTTTTTTGCTATAAAAGCGTGTCGTTTTTTCCGGCCAGCCGCCCGTTCCACAGCATTTTTGCAATATTTTACATCCGTAAAACATCATCATTTTTAAAGGTGTTCATACATAATATAAATTGTAATTAATTTGCCGGCGAGTTTCTGGAAACATGGAAAGGAAAAAATTTCTTTTTGTCTCTATTGATGCCCTCATAGGCGACATAGCTTGGCAGGTCGTGAAGGAGGGACATGAGGTCAAATATTTCATCGAGACGCCCAGCGAGAAGGAAATCGCCGACGGCTTCGTGCCGAAGACGGACGACTGGAAGAAGGAAGTGGACTGGGCGGATGTCATAGTTTTCGACGACGTCCTCGGCGAGGGGACCAAGGCGCAGAAGCTCAGGCAGGAGGGCAAGCTCGTCGTCGGCGGGACTCCGTACACTGACATGCTCGAAGATGATCGCGGTTTCGGCCAGGACGAGCTGAAGAAGGCCGGCGTGACGACGATACCGAGCTGGAACTTCACCTCTTTCGACGACGCCATAAACTTCGTGCAGGAGCATCCCGGCAAATACGTGATAAAGCCGAGCGGCGAGGCGCAGAACGTCAAGCAGCTCCTCTTCGTGGGCGAGGAGGACGACGGCAAGGACGTCATCCAGGTCCTCGAGCACTACAAGAAGGCATGGTCCGAGCGCATCAAGGTGTTCCAGCTCCAGCGCAAGATTTCCGGCGTCGAAGTCGCTGTAGGCGCGTTCTTCAACGGCAAGGAATTCATCTATCCGATCAACGTCAATTTCGAGCACAAGAAGCTCTTCCCCGGCAACATCGGGCCATCGACCGGCGAGATGGGATGCTATGACGACCAGACCGAGGTCCTCACCAGGAACGGCTGGAAATTCTTCAGGGAGCTGAATTATTATGACGAGCTGTGCACGCTCAACCCCTCGGGTCATGTGATAGAATTCCACAGGCCTGAGGTCATCGTGTCTTTCAGCCACCACAGGGAGCTGGTTTCGGTGCAGAATCAGACCCTAGACATCGCCGTCACACCGGACCACAACATGTATGTTGCCAGCCAATGGAATGCCAGGAAAAGGGCTGAAAAATTCGGCTTCGTCAAGGCGCGCGACCTGGAATGCCAGTCGGTCATACCCAGGACGGGCACGTGGGTTGGCCAGGAGCAGCAGTATTTTGTCCTGCCGTCGGTTCCGGTCGGCCATTACTCCGGAAAACAGGTCGTTTTCCAGCAGACAGGCGATGTGGAAATCCCAATGGACGACTGGCTTGCTTTCATGGGCATCTGGCTTGCGGAAGGCTCCGCCTCTTACGGCAAGATAAGCATCGCCCAGAAGACTGCCGGCAAAACGGAGTTGATAGAAGAAATGCTCAAAACGCTTCCCTTCAGCTTCACCAAGGGAGACGGCGAATTCTACGCTTATGACAAACAGCTTTACAGCTACCTCGAAGCCTTCGGCAAGGCTCATGACAAGCACGTCCCTTCGTTCGTCAGGGAACTGGGCCCGAGGCAGATTGACATTTTCCTGCGCTGGTTCGCGCTGGGCGACGCCACCCAGATGAAGGGCTTCAGGATATTCTACACCTGCTCGAAGCTCATGGCGGACGGCATACAGGAACTCCTGCTGAAGACCGGGAAAGTCGGCATCATAAAGAAAAGGCAGCGCGAAGGGAAGCGATGGATAAAGGACCATTTCGCCGACTGCTCGGGCGTCCAGTACGAAATCCTGGAAAGGGTGAGGAAACTCGATTCGTGGATAGACAAGAGGGATGTCAAAAAAATAGCTTATTCCGGGAAGGTCTATTGCGCCACGGTGAAAAACCATATAATGTATGTCAGAAGGAACGGCAAGCCCTTCTGGTGCGGCAACACCTCGATGTTCTGGTCCATGCCCAACAAGATTTTCAACGCGACGCTCAAGAAGATGGAGCCGAAGCTGAAAGAGGAAGGGTATGTCGGCTACATCGACATCAACTGCATAGTCAACAGCTACGGCATGTACCCGCTCGAATTCACGTCGAGGTTCGGCTACCCGACCATCAGCATACAGCAGGAGAGCATGATTACCCCCATAGGCCAGTTCCTTCACGAGCTCGCCAGGGGGAACGGCACGAAGCTGAAGGTCAGGAGCGGCTTCCAGGTCGGCGTGCGCGTCGTGACGTCGCCGTTCCCGTTCACCGACACTGAAGCGTTTGAAACGACGTCGAAGGATGCGGTCGTCGTCTTCAAGAAGCCGAACATGGAAGGCATCCACATCGAGGACGTCAAGCTCGTCAACGGCGAGTGGCTGATAACCGGCCATTCCGGCGTCGTGCTCATCGCCGTCGGCATGAGCTCGACGATGAGGCAGGCCCAGAACCAGGTCTACAACAGGATAAGCAACATCCTCATCCCCAACATGTATTACAGGCACGACATCGGCGACAGGTGGGTCGAGGACAGCGACAAGCTGCATGCATGGAGCTACCTCAGGGAATAAAATCCAGAAGCATTTGCCTTTTCCGTATTTTCAGAAAAAAATTCTTCAGTCCCTGTAGTCCAGCCCCAGCCTGAAGGCCTGCATGTCTTTCTCCGGCTCCTTGATCGTCGCCTTTATCGCCTGGATGATAGATTCCTTCTTCAGCGGCAGCATACCCTTCGCAAGCGCGACGCCAAGCATCATCACGTTGCCGTAGACCGCTTCCCCGAGCTTGCTGAAGCATATGTTCGAGGCGTCGATGAAAATGTCCTTCCTGGCGAACGGCTTTATCATGGCCTTTATTTTTTCGTATGACGGGTAGGGCTGGTCGAAGAGGTTCGCGTAGACGGGCATCATGGGATACGTGTCCACAAGGAAATTGGTCCTCTCCCTGCTGGCGAAATAGCAGAACCTCGCAGCCTCCAGCGGCTCAAGCGCGAAAATCAGGTCCGCCTGGCCGCGCGGTATGAGCGGCGAGTAGACCTTTGTGCCGAACCTGACGTGCGCCGGTATAGCGCCGCCCCTCTGGGCGAGGCCGTGCAGTTGCGTTCCCCTGACTTCGAAACCTTCGAAATTAGCCGCCCTCGATACAATGACGGACGTGACCAGGACTCCCTCGCCTCCCACGCCCGTAATCAGCATGTTGCACAGCATTCAATCACTTCCCGCTTTTCCCCTCAGGTTTTTTTCTCCCTCTGCGCCGGCAGTATCGCTCCCGTGGGGCATATCTGCGCGCACACCCCGCAGCCCCAGCACATGTCCTCCCTGATGTAGACCTTGTTGCCATCGTGCATTATGGCCGGGCACGCGAACTGGTGCACGCACGCCAGGCATTTCTTGCACTTGTCTGGCGCGACCTGGAACTTCGTGAACTCGCCGCCCTGCCTCTTCAGCAGGCGGTGCATGTAAAGCCTGCACAGCCCGCGCGATATGAGCACGCCTATCTCGTCCTTCGATGTCAGCTCCTTTATGGCGTCCTGCAGCTCCTTCTGGCTGAACGAATTCGCGATGCGTATGTTGTCTATGCCGAAGGCCTTGACAATATTTTCTATCTTCATCGGCTCCCTCTTCTCGCCCATGCCCGTGAAATCGCTGCCCGGGTTCGGCTGGTGGCCCGTCATCGCCGTGATGCCGTTGTCAAGTATCACCACGAGCGGCTTCGTGCCGTGCGCTTTCGTGTTCGCCAGGCCCGAAAGGCCGGCATGGAAGAACGTCGAGTCGCCGATGAACAGGGCGATTTTCTGGTCGCTCACCATCTGTATGCCGTGGGAGATGCCGATGCTCGAGCCCATTGAGATTATGAAGTCCTGCATCTTGAAAGGCTCCTGTATGCCGAGGACGTAGCATCCGATGTCGCCGCCCCATATGGTCTGCTCGCCCATGACCTTCTTCACTGCGTAGAAAGTCGACCTGTGCGGGCAGCCCGGGCAGAGGACCGCTTTCCTCACAGGAAGCGTTACTTTCTTGAGGTGCATCTCGTGCATGGTGAAGTCAGGGCTCTTTATTTTGAGTATCGGCGCAATCGCCTTCAGGATAATCTCGGAATTGTATTCGCCGACCCTCGACAGCAAATCCTTGCCGTGTATCTCGAGCGACGGGTTGACGTCCTTCGCCAGCATTCGCACGAAGCTTTCGACCACTGGTTCAAGCTCTTCAAGAACTATGATCTTCTTCAGGCCGCGGATGAAGTTCCGGACGAATTTCCTCGATATCGGGTAGGTCATGCCTATCTTGCCTATCCTCACTCCTTTCAAGCCAAGCTCCTTCGCGTACTGGTAGGAAACCCCGCTCGTGAGAATCCCGGTCGTCCCCGCGCCTTCTGCCCGGTTGAGATGTTCGTAGGCGACTTCTATCTGCTCCAGCTTTTTGTTGAGGGCATGGTGCAGCGTCTGCAGCCTGGGCGGGATGCAGTTGAACCTTTCCAGGTCCTTGACAAACCTCCCTTTCGTCTTCCGCACCGCAGGCATCTTCCCGAGCTTGACCGTCCCGACGGAATGGGAAACCATCGTGGTCGTGCGCAGGAACACGGGCAGCTGGTATTTGGCGGATATGTCGAAAGCGAGTTTCGTGTAGTCTTTCGCTTCTTGTGTGTCGGACGGCTCCAGCGTCGGGATTTTGCCCATCCTTCCATAAAACCTGGTATCCTGCTCGGTCTGCGCTGAGCTGTGGCCCAGCGGGTCGTCCGCCACCATTATGACCAGCGCGCCCGGCACGCCTGTGTATGCGATCGGCAGCAGCGAGTCGCTCGCCACGTTGAGGCCGAAATGCTTCATGGCGGAAAGCGCGCGCACGCCGGAGAATGCCGCCCCTATGCACACTTCCGTCGCGACTTTCTCGTTCGTGCTCCACTCGAAATAGAACCCGGCCTGCTTCGCGACAGAAGAAAGCGCTATGCCGACTTCGGAGCTCGGCGTCCCCGGATAGCAGGCGCACAAACCCATGCCTGCCTCCATCGCGCCGCGCGCAATCGCTTCGTTCCCAAGCAACACGACTTTCCTGCCCTCTTTCTCAAGAAGGTCCGGATTGAACGGCATAAAAAACACCTTTCTGCTATCTTCTCTGCTACCCCGACACTCCAATACCCCAAGCCCTCAGCAAGACTCGATGATTATGTTTTCAGGTTTCGAACCCCTGTAATATAATATATTGAACAGAACCAGTTAAATATATTGTTTAGTAAACAGTATTACCACTGCTAATGCTAAATAAAAATTAAAGGAAAAGGCAAAAAATCAAGCCTTCACCACAATCGTCTTGGCAGCCATGTCGCCTATCCTCTGCTTCTTCTGCGACACCAGGATCACTATCAGTCCAAGCACGTAACCGCCCAGGCCGTCTATGATCCTCAGAACAGTCCTTATCAGCGCGTCGCCGAAGGTCAGCGCCTTGCCGTCCTCTTTCGTGACCTTTATGCCCATCACTTTCTTGCCAAGAGTCTGGCCCGTCTTGCTCTCGAAGTAGGGGAAGTAGAGAAGCCATATTATGAATATGACGACTCCAAACGCCATCCACGAGAACATGTTCGCGGCCATGGCCATGGGGTTAACGCTGGCTACCGAGAACATCATCGTGGAAAAGCCCAGCGGCATCGCTATGATAAGCGCCACTATGCCCAGAATTACGTGGTCTATTATCACTGCCAGAATCCTGTGCAATACGCCCGCGTATTCAGCCATGTTTTACCTCCTTTTTATCTGGTTTAATTTTGGCGTCCGATTATAAAAAGAAAATTTGCGCCGGCAGCACCAAATCATTTAAACCAGCGAAACATTTTTAATGCATGAGAAAATTATCGCTTCTTGATGTCATGTCCGATGACTTTTCCGATTCAGGTTTCAGCCTCCAAGAGGCGCTGGCATTCAAGGCTTCGCCGGCGAAAGCGCGCGCGATGGAACTCAACAAGGCTCTTGTGGAGATGCTGAAAGAGGAGCTCGGCTCGAGGAAGAAAAAGAGGAAGAAAACCGATTACGTCCGCAGGGACGAAGATGAAGTGGAATGGGAGGAAGAGGCCGAGGAGCTGAATGATTATCGGGAGGTTTTCAAGAGGAAGGTCGTGGACTATCTCTTGGCAGCGGGCTCGGTAACGCCGGAAACGAAAGAGGGTTTTATTGACAACGCAATTCTTAATTTTTCCGAAAACGTCGACTACAAAGACGAGCAGTCCCGGCTGGCTGCGGCCAGGCCGGACGTCACGAACGTGAAATACGAGGATCCCGTCTTCTTCAATAACCAGTGGACATACCAGCGCGTATTCATGGAGGGCAGCGGCAAGGAAGAGACGGTCTACGAGCTCACCACAAAGGCCATGCCCTACAACGGCATGCGCGTCGAAACGAAACATGATGACAAGTTCAGGACCGCCTACGTGACCTCGATAGACGGGAAAAGGGACGGCGAAATCGACCCCGCCACGGGGAAGGCGAGATACTGGGAATACTGGATAATAGACAGGGAAACCGGCGAGGAAAGGATAGGTGACATGGGCATAGAGGAGCAGAAAATCAGGAAGAACGAGGCCGTGGAATGGAGACTCGCCACCGAACAGGAATCCGGCTGCGGAGGCGGAGGGGAGAGATACGATTCATTCGCCGTAGAGAACGATCCCACCATCGACAGGGCGCGCCTGCCGGCGCATGTGCAGAACCTGCTCTCGATGAGAGGTTACGGCTCCAGGCAGAACAGGCTCATGCCTTATCTCGGAGGCTGAGCTTCTGATGCGCCGACCGGGAGCTTCAGACGGACGCGGATGAAATCCGCGTCATTCGCCTTTTGAACCCGGGTTACAGGCTTGGGAAGCCCGTGTCCTACCAGGCTAGACTATCGGCGCATGACCAGCGAAATGTTCTACTATAATATACTAGAATATAATAAAAGGGTTTTTGGTTTACGGTCCAGCGGCTAAATCAGTCAATAAAAAGAAGTAAACAAATCCTTTATTTTCCGGTCCTGTTAAGCCTTTACTTTCCCTTTTTCATTTCAGGGCTTATCAGGAGAAGAACTGCTCCTATGAGTTCCGGTGCGCCGATGGGCGGAAGGAATGCTGCTATGAGCGCGAATATGGCCACTCCCTGATAATCCTTTGCCTTGAATTTGCTCATGCCTTTCCAAAGGACTATTATGCCCGCTATTCCGAGCAGGCCAAACGCCGTCAGGGCTCCTGCCAGCACCCACGTGAAAGGCGCTATTCCGAGGGTCATGCTGACATTCGTTACCGGCACGATGCCGCCGAATATCACTATCACTCCAACTACCTTCAGCAACAAACCCACGAGAATAAGCACTTTTGCTATCGTCGCTTCGGTGCTCAACCCCTTGAAGTTGATGTCTATCATATTATATACTTCCACTGAACCACCTAATAAATAAAAAACAGGCGCGTGCGGGACGTTTATTAACATATTTGACAAACTATTTAATATGAAAAAAATCAATTTGGTTTTAGGTTCTCTTTTGATTTGTGTTGTTTTTTTGTCCGGTTGTCTTAACATCAGCCCCGAGGCGCTCGCTATGGCGAATCCCCTGGTCAAACAGTTCATGGAGCAGTATCCCAACGCGAAGATAACGGTCACCCATTTCACCGCCGAGCAGAGCGGCCAGATACTTGAGAACATCAGCGCGGAATGCGGCAACCCCTATATGACAGCAAAGGAATATTACAGGATAAGCATCGACGACCCGGACAGCGGCCTGAAAGCGATTGCCTGGGTAGACTGGGAGACGAAGAACATCGAATGCGCGGTCAAATACGGCGGCGGCCTGAACAAGACCATCTCCAAGCCCGGCGAGCCGATAACGGACTGCAAGTCGCACGCTGAGGCGAAATGCTACGGCGAGCACGTCTACTGGTTCGATGCCTGCGGCCACAAGGAGGAGAAGAAGGAGTATTGCCAGAACGGCTGCGAAAACGGCTTCTGCAAGGCGGCAGCCGGCCAGGAAGGCTGCATCAAGCACGCGGAAATCAAATGTTATGAAGGTCATGTTTACTGGTATGACAGCTGCAGCAACAAGGAAAGCAAGAAAGAATACTGTGCGAACGGCTGCGAGAGCGGCGCGTGCAAGACTACAGGAAATGAAGAGAAGGTCTGCTGCGAATCGTACGGTTACGGAGACCAGATGGTGAAGTGCTGCGAAACTTATGAGTGGACGACGGCCGAGGAATGCAAGGTACCGGAGAATTTCGTCGGCGGAGGCAAGGACATAGTCGACAGATCTCATTGTGCGGGCTGCGGAGACGGCGTCTGCGAGTCGATCGAAAAAACCCTGCAGCTGAACGAGGAATACAATTTCACTTTTTACGGGAATGCGCACACGGTCAAGTTTTCGAGCTTCGCACCTTACACTCACACGGTCGTGATAATGCTCGACGGCGTGAGCAAGGAGATGGGGAAGGGCAGCACGTTGAAAGTTTCTGGCATGCCGCTGAAGTTTGCCAGCTATTCCGGAGAAGGGCAGTCCGTGCAGATAACCCTGGACATCGGCGAGTCCCAAGACACGTGCGCGATCGACTGCGGCGGTCAGAGCATCTGCACAGACTCGGACAGCGGTAAGAACTATTACGTAAAAGGCACGGTCGAGTTCGGTACGCAGTCGCTCACGGACTACTGCAACGAAGATGGAACCTTGACGGAGAAATACTGCGAAAACAACGAGATAAAGGTGGAAACTGTGAACTGCCCGCAGGGTTACGAGTGCGAAGACGCCAGATGCATTCTTCAGAACCAGACGGAAAAGGTCTGCGAGGATACCGACAACGGCAAGGATTATTACAAGAAGGGATACCTCGATATGAATGACGAAGAAATAGGAGAAATGGACGTATGCTTCTTCGTCGTCGGGGAGCCGATTCTCGCCGGAGAATGTTTCGGAAGCAACTGCTGGCTCAAGGAATTTTACTGCAACAGCACGAATCCGGATGGCTATAGCGCGTACGACTACCAATGTCCACTGGGCTGCAGAAGCGGGATATGCAAGAACGAAACCGGCTGCACGGTGGAACTTTCTCAAATAGGCGCTGGCCGATACATGAGATTCGGGAATGAATATTACACGGTAAAGCTGGTCGGCTACGTCCGTGGCCCGCCTGAAATGGCCTACTTCACCATCGAGACCCTCAACGGAACAAAAGCATATACATGGCAGGAGGGAGGCCCCTATCCGGTATACAACGGGAATTACACGACCGACATAAGGATGGAAGTAAAGAGTATCGATGCCGTCGTGTCGAACCAGACCCAGGAGCTGGAGCAGATTGACGTCGAAATCTATACACTAAACGACTGCATCGTTATCGGCATTTAATATCTGAGAATCAAGCTTAGCGCCACATAATGCCTTTTACGCTGAGAGCAAGCCAGCGACGCAAAACGTAGCGCTGTAGGTCTGTTTATATATTGCTGTTTATGCTTATAAAGATTTTTGTTTGAGCCCATTTTGCAAATTATTATCGGCAATATTTTCATCTCATCTATTCGCGTTTATTAATATTTTACTCGCAGGGCTCGCCCATAATGCGCATAAGTTTAAACGCAAGGATTTTAAGTCATGAATAAAAAATAAATGCATGCCAGAAAGAGAGGAAGCCTTAAAAATCGAAATTAGGAAACTATTTGCGAAATATAACTCGCTTCCAAATAAAAATACTGAATCTGAAAAGCGCACAGAAGAATTCATCAGGAATCTTTTTGAGGCTATGGGCTGGGAATGGCTTAGCAAAGAGGTAAGGCCCCAAAAGAAAATCAGGTCAGGCGTAAAAACAACTAGGGTGGACTACGCCTTCAAGCGGCCCGGCGACATAAGGCCTTCGTTTTACATGGAGGTAAAAAAGTTTTCAGACAATCTCCACAACCCCGAGCACATAAAACAGGCGCTGGAATACGGCAAGAATGGAGGCATGCGATGGGTAGTGCTTACAAACTTTACCAAGTGGAGAGTGTTCAATTCTGATTATTATGACGAGCCGGAACATGCCGAATTGTTCGAGTTCGACCTTGGAGGCTGTGTTGAGAACGCCGAATATATGAAATGGCTCCTGCTTTTCTCAAAGGAAAACGGCGGTCCTGCGCTGGATGAATACGCTAAAAAGCACAAGAAGTGGAAAGAGAGCGAAAGCATTGAGGACCTGCTCACAGACCAGCTGATTGAAATAAGGAAAAAGCTTTCGAAGGCCATGAAAGAGCAGAACTTGGACCTATTCGAGGACGATAGCATGGACGAAGAAAAATCCTTGGACGTCTGTGTCCAACACGTTCTCGACAGAATCATATTCTGCAGGATGGCGGAGGACAACAGCGCAAACCACGAGTTCAGGTTGAGGGACGTGATCGAGAAATGGGAAAGTACGGACAAACGCATTCAGTTTTACAAGGAATATCTAATCGACTTCTGGCGGGCGATGAAGAAGAGATATGACAGCACGATATTCGACGAGCACAGAATAGACGGAATCGGTCTGAAGAACGACGATTTTGTGCCAATATTGAAATCCTTTTACGTCCACAACAAAACCAAGCTTACCTATCGTTTTGAAGCCATAGGAACCGACATACTAGGCCATGCTTACGAAAACTATTTGTCCTATAAAGTAACACAGACCGAGAAGCGTACAGGCATTGAGAAGGATGCGTTCGTCAGAAAGCAGGGAGGAATATATTATACCCCCGAATTTTTAGTGGATTATCTTATCAGCTCAACGCTTGGCGAGAGGCTCAAGAAATGCAGAACGCCCGACGACGCGCTAAAAATACGCGTAATTGACCCGGCGTGCGGCTCCGGGACGTTCCTTGTCCAAGCATTTGAAGAGTTCAAGATGTGGTTTGAAGAGTTCGAGCGCAAGAATGGCGGCGACGATTCGGATGCAAGTCCTGAATTTGATAGCCGGACAGGTTTCGGATTTCTTGATGATGTTATCGAGAAATGCCTTTATGGGATTGACATCGACCAGAAGGCAGTAGAGCTCACGAAGCTGAACCTTTTCCTGCGGGCTATAGGCACGCCTAAGAAATTGCCTAGGCCTAACATTATTAGAAGAAATTCGCTTGTTTCTGGAAATGTAGACGTCGAAATGAGAAGGATGTTTAAGCAGCATGAGCCTTTAAGGATGGAAAAGGATTTCCCACTAATACATGAACAGGGAGGCTTCGACATCGTCATCGGCAACCCTCCGTGGGAAAAATGAAAACCGGACTCGCAGGAGTTCTTTGAGCGTTTTTATCCGGGATTCAAGAGTTTGCCAACGCAGGAAGCGAAAAAGGAAATGGAGGAACTTCTGAAGCGCAAATCTATAAGGATAAGCTGGCAACACAAGAACGATGAATACGACATGCTCTCCGATTACTTCAGGGAAAACTTCAATTTCCAGTCCGCCGAGAGCGAAGGCCGGAAGGTCTCGAGCGACCTCGACCTCTACAAACTCTTCACAGAAAAAGCGCACATGCTACTCAAGAACGGCGGCATAGCAGAGCTGGTTCTGCCGAGCGGAATATACACCGACCTCGGTGCTAGGGTTTGAGGACTATGCTATTCGAACATTGCCAGCTCAGGAAACTTTACTCCTTCGAAAATCGCAAGTTTATCTTCCCTGATATAGATCAAAGATGGAAATTCGCTTTGGTGTCATTCCAGAAAGGCGGCAAAACGCAGTCCTTCCCATGCGCCTTCTTCCTGCACACACCGGAAGACCTAGAGCGGGCAATCAAAAGCCCTACTATCATGGACGTGGATTTCGTGCGCTCCTCTTCGCCAACATCATGGAGCGTCCTCGAAATCAAAAGCCCGAAAGACCTTGAAATCGTTCAGAAGCTACTCAGGCATCCACCGCTCGGGAGGGATATTTCCGGAACGTGGAACGTCCAACTGCAAAGCGGCTTCCACATGACCAACGACAGCCACCTGTTTAAGAATGGGCTGTTCGGCGTGCCCATGCTGGAAGGTAAAAATATCGAGCAGTTTACCCATCAATGGAAGGAGGCACCAACGCCAAGATACAAAATATTGGAAAGGGATATAGAAGCCAACCTAAAGCCGGAAAAGATTTATCATAAAGGCTACTGGATGGCATATCGCTTGATTGCCAGTTCAACTAATTACAGGACGTTCATCTCGGCGGTAATTCCGCCCGGATATGTGTGCGGACATTCTATTGCAATAGTAAAAATGCCCGACCTAAAACATTTGTGCTTCCTATGCGGTGTTACGAATAGCTTTGTATTTGACTATTTCATGCGCCAGAAAGTAAGCGCAAATGTGACAATGTTCAACTTCCTGGAAACTCCCGTTCCACGCCTGTCATCTGGGAAGGAATTTGAGGCCATAGTCAGGAAAGTGGCTCAGCTCGTTTGCATGACCGACGAGTTCGCCGAGCTCAAGAAGCTTACTGGTGTCGAGCCGGTGACGAGCGAGAGCGACCGCGCGCTCGCGCGCGCCCAACTTGATGTGATGGTGGCGAAGCTTTATGGCGTGACGAAAGAAGAGCTGAAGCATATACTTGGCGCATTCCCGAATGTCGACGAGAGGCAGAAAGAGATGGTGCTGAGGGAGTATTGATGACATGGGAACTATTGGAGCCACTCTTTTCGCGTTGGGGATATTGATTGAAATCGTTGGAGTAGTTCCACCTGTGAGAGCAGTCTTGAAAATTCCGGTTCCAATAACTATCTCCGGTCCTGTGGGCGGAGTTATGATTTTCGTTGGAGCCATATTAATTGGAATGGGAATTTAGCATGACCGATTTATCTGTCTCGATTAACGAAGAAGTTGACTGTCCGTTTTGCGGTAAAGCGAAGATAAGCGTGACAAGAATGCAGAGTTATTACAGCTTTCAAGCCGCCCGGGCTTTCGGGAAGGTGAAGCGAATACCTGTCTATCATGAGGAGAGAGTAGACGTCCATTCCAGTTGCCCTGCATGTGGCAGGACCAAAAAAGAAATTAAAGAAGTTTTGGAACAGGGGAAAACAAAGGTTTTGTCGCATGAAGAGCGTATCGAAATGCTCAAGAAGAGGGGCTTACCGCTGGTTCTAAGCAATACAAAGTAATTTAAAACTATTTTTGCTATTAAAATTCATGAGCTGGGTGACGGTAACCGGAACCATATTTGTGGCGTTGATGTTAGGAGCTGTTTTGTTCTATTTTGGAGGATCCTCCATAGCTCAACTGGGATCTTCAACCGGCATGTCAGTGCTGAGAGACGCTGGTTATAATGGAATTAATATCGGAATCGGACTGACCATCTTTTTAATAATAATCGCCGTGATAATCGTAATCTACTATCTTTCCAGATAAAGCGTTTTATTGCCTTTACCCATCAAAGGCAAAATCGGTAATAGTCCAGTATTAGCGCCACGCTAAATCATGATACGCTTTGTATGCAAAAAGGCAGGGAATCAAACAAAAGCATTAATGGCAGGCGACATGACGAGTGTGTGCGTCACTCAATTACTCATACGCCTATAGACCAGCGTATGGTGTAAAAAGTAACGCTGAGAGCAGGATTCGAACCTGCGCGTCCTTTCGGACACAAGGTTAGCAACCTTGCGCAGTTTCCGGAACCCTCGCGAATCACCGGAAGCTATTGCGCCTTAACCACTCGGCCATCTCAGCTTTTGTTTTGCGTCATTTGCCCGTCCGCATTATTTCAGCGAACTTTTTCCGTTTTGCATTATTATGTGGGTTTATCTCTTTAAAAAATCTTTCCACGTTCTTTCTGCCCGCGATACGTATCTTGCGGTTCCCCTTTTCCAGCCAGAAGCCGAAGCCCATGTCGCGCAGAATCTCCTTCAGCTGCAGCAGATGCGCGATGGACGGCGAAGAAATTTCTATTACGGGATTCCTGTATTTTCCGGCAGTTTTTCTGAGGTATAGCGAGCCGCTCGAGTCGAACATGCCGCGCACATACGCTTTCCAGCATTCGTGGTTGTTGAAGACGAGCTTGGGCATGCGTAGCGCGTTCGCTTTCCTCCCGAGCGGGAACTGGAGGAAGACGTGGAAAATTTTCATGGCCCGCGCCCCGCAGAAGCGGATGCAT
The DNA here is from genome assembly GCA_963726265.1 of Candidatus Aenigmatarchaeota archaeon. Classification (GTDB taxonomy): domain Archaea; phylum Aenigmatarchaeota; class Aenigmatarchaeia; order QMZP01; family QMZT01; genus JBGPQP01. The sequence continues at coordinate 176,961 of CAVSBQ010000002.1, read as the reverse complement.
ACGGCATGGCCGCCCTGGTATGACCTTTTGCACGTTTTCAGCCTGGCCTTCAGGACTTCCTCGAAGAGCGGCTTCACATGGCCCTCGTAATACGCTGCGTCGTCAGGCGCGCACCTTACCTCGAGCGCGTAGCTCCTGCCCGCATGGTAGATGCCGCCGTCGCCGGCGAAGACGCCGCACGCCTCGCCGAGGATTTCGGCATCGAGCGAAAAAAGCCTTCTCATGGCTGAATTTGCACGCCGTGATTTAAATATCAGCGCCTTAAATTCGGAAACTTTATAAACACTGTCCGTAAATTAGATATCAGACTGAATTTTCCATAAAAAGCGAAAGAGGTGGGTATATGGCGATAAAAGTTGCCAGCATTTCGGAAACATATGGCAAGGACGTTTTCACGAACAAGGGGATGTTCTGCGGCAAGGTCGAGGACATCGAATGCGACCTCAAAAGGTTCAAGATACGCTCGCTTGTCGTGCGCGCCGCGAAGGAGTCCTACATCTCCAAGATGCTGGGCAGCAAGAAAGGGGTGATTATCCCGTTCCCCATGATAGAATCCATAGGCGACGTGATAATAATAAAGCACATATCGCTCCCTGTTGCTGACGAGGAATCCGGAAAGGAAAACACCGAAGCCGACGAATAAGGCCCGAAAAAACCAGCGTTTGGCGTAACGGCTACAGAACAGGTATCGCTTCGGACAGTATTTCTGTCCCCTTTTTCTTGATTATTATCATGTCCTCCACCCTGAAGCCGCCGAAACCCCTTATGTAAACGCCCGGCTCGACCGTGACGACGGCGTTTTCCTCCAGGATGTCGCCCGCGGGCTCGTGCACGGAAAGGCCGATGCCGTGGCCGAAGCTGTGTGCGACCTTGTAGCCCCTTTTCTCGAGCATGCGCCTGTGCAGCTCCTCGATTTCCTTGCAGGCGACGCCGGCGCGCAGCCTGTCTATCACCTCGTCATGGATCCATTTCACGTCTTCATAGACTTTCCTCTGGCGGGAATCGAGTTTCCCGAAAAACATACGAGTGATGTCGGAACAGTAGCCGTTGAAGCGGCAGCCCGTGTCGACTAGGAAAACGTCCGAAGCCTTCGTTTTCTTCTCCTCCGGCCTGTGGTGGACGAACGCCGTGTTTTTTCCCGCGCACACAATGGTCTCGAAAGCCTCGCTCACGCCGCGCCTCATGAATTCCATCTCCATCGCATCGGCGACCTGTTTTTCGCTTTTCCCGCCTTCGCCAAGCGAAGCGCCGACTTTCTTCAGGGCTTTTTCCGTAATGCCGATTGCATTTTTTATCTGCGCGATCTCATATTCGTCCTTCGCGAGCCGCGGCGCCTCAAGCATCCCGCCCACGGGCTCAAGCCTTGCCTTCAGGCTCTTCTGCATCTCCTGGAAGAGCAGCAGGCTCAGCGACTTCTCGTTGTAGCCCAGCGACCTGTAGCCTTTCAGCAGAGCGATGAAGTCTTTGGTGTCGCTTATGTATGTCACGTGCGGGTATCTGGTGCCCGCGTCGTTCTCCAGCGGGGAAACGACCAGCTCGGGCTTCCCTCCTGCGTGTAAAAGCATGAACAGCTTGTCGTCCTTCAGGCCGGCATAGCCCGTGTAATAGAGGATGTCGTTCGCGTCCGAGGTCAGGATTGCCTGCAGCCTCTGCTTCTCCATCATCGACCTGAGCTTCTTCTGCCTTTTCGCAAAATCCGGCTTCGTATGCGTCATGGAAACTGCACCATAAATTGCATCTATATTATTATTTTTGTCGCGGCCCGAATAAAAGCGCAGGAAAACAGGCCGGCAAAGTCAAACCAGGAAATGAGCAAAAGCCAAAAGCGTAAAGCTTAAATTGCAGAAATCAAAGATTATATCTCCGATAACGTCGGTGCGCTTATGAAGTATTCAGTTCCGGACATGATGAAGGTCGCGAACAGCGTCAGGAAGGACATAATAAGCATGACGGCCGAGGCTGGCAGCGGCCACCCCGGAGGAGCGCTATCGTCTGTTGAAATCATGGTCTCGCTTTATTTCAGCGTCATGAACCACGACCCGAAAAACCCGCAGTGGGACGGTCGCGATCGTTTCATCCTTTCGAAAGGGCACGTATGCCCTGTCCTTTATTCGACCCTCGCACGCAGCGGGTACTTCCCGCCCGAGGAACTGCTCACGCTCAGGAAGCTCGGCTCACGCCTTCAGGGACATCCGCACAGGCTCAAGCTCGGATGCCTCGAAACCTCGTCGGGCTCGCTGGGCCAGGGGCTTTCCATCGCGGTCGGCATGGCGATCGGCCTGCGCATGGACAGGAAGAACCCGCGCGTCTACTGCCTGATGGGCGACGGCGAACTGCAGGAAGGCCAGATATGGGAGGCCGCCATGTCAGCGGCGCACTACAAGCTCGACAACATATGCGGCATCGTCGACGTCAACGGGCTGCAGATAGACGGCTTCACGAAGGACGTGATGGGCGTCGAGCCGCTCGCGGACAAGTGGAAGGCGTTCGGATGGCATGCCATCGAAGTCGACGGCCACAGCCTAGGCTCGCTGGTCGGCGCGTTCGATGAAGCGAAGCGGACGAAGGGCAAGCCGACGGTCATACTTGCGAGAACGGTGAAAGGCAAGGGCGTTTCGTTCATGGAGAACAAGGCGGAATGGCACGGCAAGGCGCCGACCAAGGAAGAAGCCGCGAAGGCGCTGAAGGAGCTGGAGGACAGCGAATAAACATGAAGAGAACAAAACAGAGCACGCATCAGCAGAAAATCAGGCCTTAACGCCGAGCTTCATCTCGCAGCCAATATTTTCGACAAGGTGGAGAAGATTCCCACGAGAAACGGCTACGGCCACGGCCTGGTCGAGCTGGGCAAGACGAATCCGAACGTCGTCGTCCTCTGCGCCGACCTTTCGGATTCGACCCGCGCGCTCTGGTTCTGGGAGAAATACCCCGAGCGCTTCGTCGAGGTCGGGATTTCCGAGCAGGACATGATGGGCATCGCTGCCGGCCTGGCTGCGGTGGGCAAGATTCCTTATGTTAGCACTTACGGCGTGTTCTGCACTGGCCGCGCCTGGGACCAGATGAGGACGACGGTCGCTTACGGCGAATTCAACGTGAAGATAGCGAGCGCGCATGGCGGCGTGTCCGTCGGAGCGGACGGCGCGACGCACCAGTCGCTCGAGGAGATCGCGCTCTCGCGGGTCCTGCCGAACATGAAGGTCGTTGTCCCGACGGATTACTGGGAGACGAAGAAGGCAACGCTCGCTTCCGCTTCCATCAACGGGCCCATGGTACTGCGCTTTGGAAGGGAAAAGGTCCCTGTTTTGACGACGGAAAAGACGCCGTTCACATTCGGAAAGGCGGAGACATTCAGGTTCGGCAGCGACGTCACGGTCTTCGCCTGCGGGCCGATGGTCTACGAGGCACTCGTCGCCGCGAAGGAGCTGGAGAAGCGCAACATCGACGTCCGCGTCGTCAACATGCACACCATAAAGCCGCTGGACGAGAAGGCGATAATCGATGCGGCGAAGGAGACCGGAGCGATAGTGACGGCGGAGGAACACCAGGTCAACGCGGGCTTCGGTTCTGCCATAGCCGAGTTCGTGGTCGAGCATTACCCCGTTCCCATGAGGCGCGTCGGCGTACTCGACCGCTTCGGCGAATCCGGCGAACCAGACCAGCTCATGGCCGAATTCAACCTGAAGAGCGCGGACATAATCAGGGCGATAGAGGACGTGCTCAAGAGGAAGAAAAGATGAAAGACGAGGCCAGCCCATCAGGATGATTTTTATGTCTGTGAGGATTGCAGAAAGGATGTCAAGGCTCGGGACAGAGACCGCTTTCTCGGTCTCGCTCGAGGCACACGAGCTCGCGTGCAGCGGCAGGAAGATTTACCCGTTCCACCTCGGTGACATGAACATAAAAACGCCGAAAAAAATAATCAGGGCGACCGCGAAGGCCATGAAGGAGGGCAAGACGGGCTACTGCCCGTGCGCGGGCATCCCGGAGCTGAGGGAGGAGCTGGCCAAGGTGATGGGCCACCAGCGCGGCATCAGCCTGACGAAAGACAACGTTTCCATCCAGCCCGGCGGCAAGCCCGTTATAATGAAGTTCATCCTTGCCTTCATGAACCCCGAAGACGAGGTGCTCTATCCGAACCCGGGCTACCCAATCTACGAATCGCAGATACGTTTCCATGGAGGCGTCCCGAAGCCTTACGGCTTCCTCATGGATGCGAAGGGCTTCAGCCTCGACCTGGCGCAAATCGAAAGCCTCATCACGCCCAATACCAAAATCCTGATTTTCAACAACTACCATAATCCCATGGGAGCGGAATCGCATCCGGAGGAGATGGAGGAGCTGGCGAAGCTCTGCATAAGGCACGACCTTCTCGTTCTCAGCGACGAGGCGTATTTCGACATCAACTACAACGGCAAGGGCAGGAGCATAGCTTCCTATCCCGGCATGTTCGAGAGGACGATGATACTTTACACGTTCTCTAAGAAGTTCGCCATGACGGGCTGGAGGCTCGGCGCGGCCATCGGACCGGAATGGATGACAGAGCAGATGAACCGGCTGAACGTCAACGACGAGTCCTGCTCCAATCATTTTATTCAGTGGGGCGCTCTGGAGGCGCTGAAGGCGACGGAGAAGGAGACGGGCATAATCCTCAGGACGCTGAAGAGGCGCAGGAACCTCGCCGTAAGGCTGCTCAAGCGCATCAAGGGCGTGAAGATTTTCAAGCCGAATTCGACCTTCTACCTGTTCCCCGACGTAACTGACGCGATGCGCAGCCTCGGCTTCACCGACGTCGAGGACTTCAGGAAATACGTCCTCGAGACGACCGGCGTCTCCTTCTGTACCCGCCGTCATTTCGGCACGCCGATGGACGGCGAGCACCGCGAGTTCATCCGCCTCGCTTATTCAGGCATCGACCTGCCCGACATAAAGGAAGGCCTCGCGAAGCTTAAGGAAGCACTCGAGAGCCCGGCGAAGGCGGAAGAGTGGAGAACTGTAAACGAAAAATAATCGCTTTGTTGCCTCATATCCCGCAACAATTTATTTAATTTATTATGAACGTCATCGAAATCGACCACGTGTCGAAGAAGTTCAAGGACCAGGGCAGGAAATTCTACGCGTTGCGCGACGTGTCCTTCGACGTACGCGAGGGCGAGATATTCGGCCTGCTCGGGCCAAACGGGTCGGGCAAGACAACCCTGCTAAACATAATAATGAACATCCTCGACCCCGACGCCGGCAGCGTCAGGCTGCTGGGCAGGGACCCGAGGAAGGACAGGACGGTGATGGAAAGCACCAACTTCGTCGCAGGCGACGCCCGCTTCCACTGGGCCCTCACGGTCGGGAACATCCTCAACTTTTACGGCATGATATACAACATCGAAAAGCATGAGAGGAAAAAAAGGCTCAAGGAACTCACAAGAGCGTTCGGCATTGAGCACCTTCTCGGCAGGCGTTTTTACACGCTTTCCACCGGCGAAACGATGAGAACGGTCCTCGTGAAGGCGCTCCTGAACAAACCAAAGGTAATCCTCATGGACGAGCCCACGCTGGGGCTTGACCCGGAAATAGCCATGAAAGTGAGGAAAGAAATAAAAAGAATCAACAAAAAATTCAAAACAACCGTCCTGCTCACGAGCCACTACATGAACGAGGTCGAGGAACTCGCTGACCGCATCGCGTTCATAAACAAAGGCAAGATCGTCGATATCGGCAGCATCAAAGACGTTAAAAGCAAAAAATTCGATACGTATGAGGTCATAATTACCCTGGCGGAAATCAAAGACAGGCAGTTCCTGCTCAAAAACGGCTTCAGGATAAAAGGCAACAAGATAGCAAAAGCCGTCAGCAACGACCAGAACATGAGCGAAATCCTTTCGTTGCTCGAGTCCCGCGGCCTGAAGGCAAAGTATGTCGAAACCCGGAAGCCGACGCTGGATGATTATTTCGTAAAAATAATGAGCGAGGCGGAAGCATGAAAATGTACAAGGTCATGGCGCTGGTCTATCTTGATTTCAAGATTTTCGCGAACGCGAAAGGCAGACTGGCCGAGTTCCTTTACTTCCCTATAACGACTGTCATACTGTGGGGGCTTTTCTCGAATTTCGTGAAAGACATGGCACTCGAAGCCGGCCTGGTAGTGTTCGTCGTTAACATATTCTGGACCTTCGCATACCTTGCGCAGTCGACCGTTAACATGCAGATGAACGAGGATTCGTGGAGCGGCTCCATGAAGCAGATAATGATAACAGGCTTATCGGAATTCGAATACCTGTTCGCCAGGATAATATCATCGACCGTTGTGGCCTTGCTGGTGATAGCGATAATGCTGAGCCTGGCCTACTACGGCTTCGGCCTGACCCTGATAACCGCGAATTTCTATCCCATACTCCTGCTGTCGCTGATAACGTTGATGGCATCGATAGGGCTCGCCATAATGGTGGCCGCAATCATATTTTTAGCTGGCATAGAATACGGTTTCCTGGGGTGGACTACGCACCAGCTTTTTCTTCTGCTCTCCGCGCCGTTCTTTCCGGTGACCATATACCCGCCCGTTATCCAGCCCCTGGTATGGGCCATGCCCTTTACGGCGGTTTTTGAAAACGTCCGCTTAATGATAAGCAGCGGCGCGGCCAGCGGCGCGCTTCTGGGCATAAGCATCGTAACGGCTTTCGCTTACGTGCTTTTATCGCTGCCGCTATACTACTTTGTTTTCAAGTATGCTAAGAAGACGGGCCGCATAGTCAGGATGAGCTAAAGCCATTTTGGAAAAAGCGTCCGAAAAAAGGTTCGATGGGGCCGCTGGGATTTGAACCCAGGTCGCCAGCACCCCAAGCTGGAATGATCATGGCGTCAAGCTCAAAAGCTCGAGGTTGACTAGGCCATTGCAGAACCCTTTACGTTTTCCGTAAACGCTTTTGCGCGTTTACCTGCGCAAAAGGGTTTAACTACACTACGGCCCCATCCGGGTATTATTATATCTGGTTAGTTATATTAAATATAGAGGTCTTTTTCATGGGCTTAAAGGAAAAAATGAGGAACATAGACATGCTCGAGATAAATAGGACGAAGGAGACGGCCGATATCATAAAGATGCCCGAAAAGACGAGGAAGAAAGTAAAGGATTTCTTGAACGAGGGTGTCGGGGGATAAGCTTTTAAAGCCCCTTTGCGTTAAATAAAGACACCAAGATTTGCAATGCAGCTTCGTGATGCGCATGATAATACCAATCCGTTGCATGACCTGCGGCAAGCCCGTGGGCCATTTGTGGGAGAAGTTCCAGAAGGAAGTCCATGACGGAACCGCGCCGAAGACGGTCCTAGACTCGCTTGGCCTCGAGAGATACTGCTGCCGCTCGCTGTTTCTGACGCACGTTGACATGATTGACAAGATAGGCAAGTTCAAGAAGTAAACGACCTTGATTTAAGGTCTTATAAATCTACAACATATCTGGAAAAAAGATAATCTTCTTATGCGCATCAGACATTTCAGGCGTCCAAACTTCGGACAAATCTGTTTCTTTCAAGTTACCTAATCTACGTGTACTATCTTCATCTCCGCTTCCGTTTCTGTACATAATATCCCCTTGAGGTGTAATAAAAATAACACCATAATAGTACTGTTTGGCTGGCGGAGTTCGTAATTCAATTCCAAAGCGGCTGGCATCGTCCTTGGTTTCTTCAACTACCCTGTGTAATTCCTCGTCACTGAGCTCAAATTCCTGATAATTTTTTGCACCTCTTCCATATCTAATAAATCTTTGTAACCTTAGTTTTGAAACACCCAGCCTAGAGCATAGCTCAGGCATTTCCTTCGCGGAAGATGCATTTTTCTTTGTCAATAAGTAGGTAACCCTGACGTTTGCGCCCAAATCGGTTAACTTTTGTATGTTGGCAACAACTGCATCATATCCATCGCTACCTCTGACAGACTTGTACGTTTCAGATGTATTACCATCTAACCCAACTTCAAAAACATTAACACATTCAACCAAAGATTTATTGGGGTTCACAAGAATTCCATTGGTAGCTAAATTTTGAATGTGCCCTTTCGAATGCCCATGTTGCAATACCCTTTCAATATCCTTTCTGAGAAATGGTTCTCCTCCCGATATTACTGTACGTATAGGATGGTCATTAAAGGAAAGTTTATCCAGATAAGATGCGCTTTCATCGTAAGATGGTATTCTTTTAACATCATCCAATTTCATGCAAAAACCACATGATAAATTGCAGTCATAGAGCAATTCAACAACAACAGTCAATGGTGCATTAAGTTTCAATTCGTCTAAATTTCCCACGTAATGAAATTTATCAGTTTTAGGGCTGTAAATAATTCCATGCCCAAAATCCATTTTTTAACTCATAAGTGAGTATAAAACAGAATTATTTAAATATTCAATTAAAAACAAACAAAAGAAAGGAAAAAATAAAAAGAAGCGCTGCTTCAGTAAGAAATCATGCTGAGCAGCGTTATCTCGAAGGTCAGCGTCTTGCTCGCAAGCGGGTTGTTGAAGTCAAGATTCATATGTGTTTCGTTGAAGTCAACTATTTTGCCGGCTTCGTAACCATATAAAGTTGGGGCGTAAATTATGCCTCCTTTTATAGGATGAGTCGTCATTATCAGTTTATTACCTTCTATGTTAACAGTTCCCTTTGCGTAAATTTCACCTGCGTAGTTTTTCATGTCAAATGTCGTGCCATTCTGGACTTCATCTTCAAGTTTAACTGTGCTGTTCTGTATATCTATCACTCTCAGGTCCCATTCCATGCCCTCTATATAGTAGGTTTTATTGAGAATTGGCATTTCACCAAAAGATGCATTAAAAGCATCTATGTCTATGTCCATTGTAATGTTTCTCTCGTTGACAAGAGGAACATCCATAATTTTACTTTCATCATAGTAGCCATACGCCTTGTCCGGAGTGACGGTGATTGTTTTCTTGTCGCCGACTCTCATGCCTATCATCGCCTCGTCAACGCCTTGTATGACTTCGCTCGAATTCACCCTGAACGAGAAGTTGCCCGTCTCGAAGACAGAGCCGTCCTGGAGCTTCAGGACGTATATTATCTGCACCATGTCCCCCGCCTTAACGGGCGCGGTGTTGAACCTCGGCACCGCGAAAAGCAGGACCGCGCCGAGCGCGGCGATGACGATGACTATCAGTGCGGCATACGCTATGGGTATGCCTTTCTTCTTCTGCGTCACCGCGTCAATCCTCTTCTTTTCCTGCATCTGTATGACCTTGTCTATCTTTTCCTTCCTGATGGGCCCGGTCTTGTCCTTCAGCGATTCGTAGCCCTTCTCCCTCGTCTCTTTCTTTTTCTTCACCATCTAAGATCACCCTGACATCCTGATATGACGACGCGCGCCATGCGCGCGTCCTTCGCTTCCATGCCGATGGTGGGAATTGAACCCACGACCCCCGCGTTTCCCTCTCACAGACACGGCTTCAACCAATGTCTCGAATCTCATAACTCAAAAAGATATGAGCGCGGTGCTCTAGCCACTGAGCCACATCGGCAGTTTTAATAAATATAATTCTTATCCTTTAATAAATATTATATTCTGCGGTTTGCGCGGGCGGAAGCATGAAAATAACGCAAAGGGAGTTCAGGAGGGAAGACCTGCCCCATATCATTGAATTCAAAAGGCAGAGCATGGGCGCGAGCTTTCCCGGCAAAGAGCTGGACGAGGCGAAGTTCAGGAGGCGCCTGCTCGCCTGCGCCGCCAGATACCCTGAGTGGATACGCGTTCTCGAAAGGCATGGCGAAGTCATCGGCTACATCTGGTTCGGCTGCTCGAGCGGCTACAGCGGCAGGTACGGCTTCCTGCACCAGCTCTTCATAAAGGAAAGCCACAGGCAGAGCGGCCTCGCGGAGCAGCTGCTGTCTTATGCGGAAAATTACATGAAAGCGAAGCATATCGGCAGGATGGAGCTCAAGGTCACGGAAACCAACGTTCCCGCGCTGAAGCTCTACGAAAAGATGGCTTACAGGAGAACGAGATTCGTGATGGAGAAAAAGCTGTAAGCCGGCCGTTTATCCCGCTTTGAACTTCTCGAAGTTTTTGCGCAGTTTCTTCCTGGCGGCCTTCTTCATGAACCCGTCCAGCGAGCGCTGGCTCTTGTCGTCGCTGCCCAGCACGTCGTCTTCCGAAAATCCAAGGCCGTAGAGAATGCGCATGGCCGCGGGCATTATCTGGTTGTTTATGTAATAATCGGGGTCGTAGTTCTCTGCATATTCGAAAGGCTCGGCGCGGTTCGATATCGAGCCGTCGCCCCTCGTTATTATGTAGCCTATTATCGAGCCCTCCCTGACCGGCTGGCCGTGTTTCACGTATTTCCTGGCGGCAGCGACGTGCGGGCCTATCTGCTCGTATTTGTCCAGCGGCCTGGTTATCTGCGTGTATATCACCAGGTCCTTGACGTCGATGTCGCCCTTGTTTATCCTGCCTACTATATCCCTGACTATCTCCACCGCCTTTTTCTCGTCCCTGTCCTTGAGTATGGCGAGCAGCACGCTTTCCTGCGTGTCCTTCGCTATCTTGCACCAGTCGCGGCGGACTTTCTCGAGCCCGCGTATCGTTATCTTGCCGTCCCTGCCGAGCAGCGCATAGCGCTTCTTCGCGGTAGCCCCGCTCTTGGCGGGCACGAAAATGCCGGATTCGTAAAGCCCGTCCAGGTCGAGCTCCATCACGCCGGGCAGCATGCTGTTGACGGCGTCCGTGAATTTCTTCGCCTTCGCCTCGCTGCAGTCCGCGATGAACAGCGAATCCGTGTCGCCGTAGATAACGTCGAAGCCTCTCTCCTTGGCGAAGCTTATGACTTTCTGTATGTAGTAGCGGCCGAATGCGGCGATAGACATCGCGCATATCCTCGAATACCAGCGCGAGCCCGCGTAGGCGTAGTAGCCGTAGCTCGCGTTCGCGATTATTTTCATGGCATACTGCCTGTTGTAGAGGTCACGATAACGAGAAGAACCGGGTTCGGCTGTGCTCATCTCCTTCTTTATCTCGCTCCTTTTCTCCACGAGCGCCTTTATGATGCCCGGGATGAAGCCCTTCTTTTCCAGCGAGAAGTAGTGGTCGCTCTCAGGGACGACGTTCTTAGCCTTGCCTTCGCCGTCCCTGTCGAGCGTCTCGGGCGAGATGTTGTGGGTGATGATGGTTGTCGGGTACAGGCTCGCGAAGTCGAACAGCGCGATGTTCTCGTGTATGCCGGACTCGGGCATGAGCACGTAGCCGCCGGTGTAGGGCGACGCCTCTTTCCTCTTCTTTATCTCGTCGTAGTCCGGCCTGTTAAGAACGACTTCGCCTTTCTTGAAGGCGTTCCTTATCAGCAGCCACTCGACCAGCTGCGAGTAGCTCATTCTGGACGTGTCGAAAACGGTCTGGCCGACGAGCCGCGAGATTTCGAAGACCTGCGGAAGAAGGCGTTCAGCGAGCTTCATGGTCAGCTCCGAGTCTTTCAGGCAGTATTCCGCGACGGCCTTAAGGTTCTTCTTCTCCTTCCAGAGCTTCTCTATCTCCTTCCAGTCGAGCGGCTCCTTGCCGAAGCCGAGCAGCTCGTTCGAGACCATATCCAGCGTGAGCGTCTCTGATTGCAGCGAATCGCCCAAGATGTTGTTGATGAACGTGTAGAGGTCGACATGCGCCCTTCCAGAGATGAAAGCGCAGAATACCCGGCCTCGCCGCACGAATTCGAGCGGTCTGCCATTCCTTCCGATGTCCAGCGGAATGTTATGCAGGTTCGCCCTTTCCTTGAGCTTGGTGAAGTCGAACATGTCGCCGTTGTAGGTGACGATGATGTCGGGGTCGAGCTCCTTCAGCACCTCTATCAGGCGCATCAGCATGCCTCGCTCGTCCTTCATGATTTCCGTCGCCTCGAGCAGCCTGCCGTTTATGGGCTCTTTCCAGCCATACGTAAGGATTTTCTTCACTCCTTCCCCGAATAGCGAGACCATTATGACCTCGTCGCCGTAGACCTCGATGTCAAGCGCGACGGCCTTGAGAACCTTGGGGCTCGTGTGGCCCGCGCCGCCGCTGGGGTTTACGTCGCCGATTTCGATTTCCTCATGCACATGCGCGCCAGAGCCGCCTTTCTTCATCTCGCCGGTAACCGAAACCCAGCCAGCCGGCGATAAACCTTTGTCTATGAGATAGCGCCTGTAGAAGGGGATGTCGTATTCATACGCCTTCTTTATGCCCTGCCAGCGCTCGACCACGAACCTCAGCTCGTTTATGCTTGCGGGCGAGCTCATGCTTATCTTGAGAAAATGCCTCGGCTCGCCTAACAGATTTTTTTCCACGGTTTCGATTTTCTCCACCGCGCTCTTCAGCTCCTCCAGTGCGTCGAGCTTCTCCATGAAGCCCTTCATGTCGAATTTCCTGTCCGTCTTCTCATCGAGCTCGAGATAAAAATATGGCCTGAAAGCGCGGTCATTCGCTAGAATCGTCTTCCCGTCGCTGGCCCTGCCCCACAGGCGGATGACGGGCCTGCCGTCTATCATTATGTGGTCTATATCTAAAAGTAGGAATTCCTTGCTGACCTCCATGCCCCCCACCACAATATAGGGTTTATTTCGGAGGCTTAAAAAGATGGTAAATGTTTAAACGGCTGCTGCAAAGCGGCAAAACTGCATCTATAATTCCGCCACGGAATTCGCAGCCCTCCATGGAGCATTGCCGCTGCTTACGAAACCGCCTTTGTAAGAAGCGACTATCTTTTCCTGGCCTCCGGGCCCGGCCTGGACGCAAGCTACCTGATATGGAATTTCGAAGCCGTTTTCCAGTGCCCGCATCTCATCCCCCAAGAGTTTTACATTTATCGGCTTGCCGGCTTCGGCCCAGTACCAGCCTTTCCCGACACGTATTCCCGTCAGGTAAGGGTTGCCTTCTGTTACTGGCTGAATGGGCTGAGTGAAATCGAACGTATCGCTTTCAACCGGGGTTAAAACACGGTCATGCTTCAGCTGCGAACCTGCCGGAATTCCCAGGATGGCCCACTTTGCAGGATTCTGCTCAAACCCGTACAGTTTACTGTAAATACTGTAAGTGAACGAACCAACATATCTTTCGGTCCTGTCGAGCCCGTCTATGGTTTCTCTTGCCGCTTTTTTCACATCAAGAACCGCTTTTTTCATTCCAACAAATGACCCGTTTGATTTATCTGCAAACATTTGCACTGCGTCTTCCAGTATATTGATTTCACTTAACATTTTATTTGTGAGGTTGTCGAGTTTGTTTTCAAGTCTGTTGAAAAAATAAAACCCGCTACCAGCCACGAGAAGCAATGAAGCACCAGCGGTCCATTTGAGTCTTCTGAGGTCACGCTTCAATTCTGATAAACTTTTCAAAACATCCGGATCATTTTCATCGTCAGTTAAATAATCAGGATTATCAGGTCCTGTCATGATTATAAAATGCTGTCAAAACTTTAATATCTTTATTGTGTTATGCGGTCGTCTTTTCAGGTTCGCTCGCTTCCCGTATCCTCGCGTAAGAAACCAGGCGATCGCCTTCGTTGAGGCGCATGACGCGCACGCCCTGCGTCGCGCGGCCGATCTCATGCACGTCTTTCGCGAAGATGCGGATTATCTGGCCGTCCTTGGAGACGAACATTATCTCATCCCTGTCGTGCAAGGGAACGATGCCTATGACCTCGCCGTTCTTGCTGGTCACCTTGAGATTCTTGACTCCCTTGCCGCCGCGCCTCTGCGTCTTGTAAAGCCCGAACTTGGAGCGCTTGCCGTACCCCTTTTCCGTGACCGTGAACAGCGAGCCTTCCTCGATTTTAGTGACGCCGATGACGTCGTCCTTCGCTCGAAGGCGGATGCCGCGCACACCATGAGAAGCGCGGCCCATCGGACGGACGTCCTTCTCGTTGAAGCGTATCGCGTAGCCGCGCCTCGTGGCGATGAGTATGTCCTCCTTCCCGTCCGTCAGCCTCGCCTGTATCAGGTCGTCGCCTTCGTTGAGCTTCAGCGCGATTATGCCGCCGTTCCTCGGGTTGGAGTATTCGATAAGGGAGGTCTTCTTTACACGGCCCTTCTTGGTCACGAAGAATATGAACTTGCCTTCCTCGAACTTATCGACTGGAATCATGTCCTTCAGGCGCTCGCCTTCCCCCAGCCTGAGAAGGTTGATGATCGGTTTGCCTCTCGCGTATTTTCCCGCTTCCGGAATCCTGTAGGCCCTCATCCAGTGGATCTTGCCCATGCTGGTGAAGCACAAAAGGTAATCATGGCTGTTCATCACGTAAATCTCCTTGACGAGGTCACCTTCCTTGGTCTTCGCGCCTATCACTCCCTTCCCGCCGCGCCTCTGCTGCCTGTATTCCTCCAGCGGGATGCGCTTGGCGTAATCGTCGCCCGAAATCGTCACGACGACGCTCTCCTTCTTTATCAGGCGGTCGTCCTCCAGGTCCTCGACGCTCTCGCCATCCATCGCCACGATTTCCGTCCTCCTGTCGTCGCCGTATCTCTTCTTCAGCTCGTTCGTCTCGCTCTTTATGATGCCGTAAATCTTCTGCTCGCTCGCCAGGATTTCCTTCAGCTCGGCGATGAGCTTGAGCAGTTCGGCGTGCTCGTCCTTCACCTTCTTCCGCTCGAGCGACGCGAGCCTCTGCAGCTTCATGTCCAGGATGGCCTGCGCCTGCTTCGTGCTGAGCTCGAACTTCGAGATAAGATCCTTGCGCGCGGTCTCGACCGTGTCCGCCGCCTTTATCGTCTTTATCACGTTGTCGATGTCGTCCAGCGCTATGATTATGCCCTCCAGGATATGCGCCTTTTCCTGCGCTTCGTTGAGCTCGAACTTCGTGCGCTTTGTCACGACGTCCTTCCTGTGCCTGATGAACTCCTCGACCATCTCCTTCAGGCTCAGGACGCGCGGCTGGTTGTCGACCAGCGAAAGCATGATTATGCCGAAGGTCGTCTGCAGCTGCGTGTGCTTGTAAATGTGGTTGAGGACGATTTCGGCGGACTCGTTCTGCGAGACGTCGACTATCACCCGCATGCCGTCCTTGTCAGACTCGTCGCGGATGTTCGTGACGCCCTTTATCACCTTGTCTCTCGCCAGCCTTACCATGTCCTCGATCAGCTTCGACTTGTTGACCTGGTACGGAATCTCGGTTATCACGATCCTTTCCTTGTCCGAAGTGCGTTTCTCGATTTCAGCGGTGCCGCGGACCGCTATCGAGCCCTTGCCCGTGGTGTAGGCCTGCACCAGCCCCATGGTTCCAAGGATCGAGCCGCCCGTGGGGAAGTCAGGCCCCTTTATGTAGCCCATCAACTCTTCGAGCGTGATGGCGGGATTGTCTATCGCCGCGATAATGCCATCCGCGATTTCGTTCAGGTTGTGCGGCGGTATGTTGGTAGCCATGCCTACCGCGATGCCTGAAGAGCCGTTGACGAGAATGTTAGGCAGTTTGCTTGGAAGAACCGAAGGTTCCTTCAGCGAGCCGTCGAAGTTGGGAACAAGCTTTATCGTTTCCTTCTCTATGTCCGCGAGCATCTCCTCAGCGATTCTTGCTAGTCTCGTCTCTGTATAGCGCATAGCACTCGCAGCATCCCCGTCCACACTTGCCAAAATTTCCCTGCCCGTCGATGAGCGGATATCTCAAAGAGAATGTCTGCACCATGCGTACCAGCGCGTCGTAAACGGCCTGGTCGCCGTGCGGGTGGTATTTGCCCAGGACTTCACCCACGATCCTCGCCGACTTCTTGTAAGGTTTGGAATGGTGCATGCCCATCTCGTTCATCGCATGCAGGATTCTCCTGTGCACGGGCTTGAGCCCGTCTCTCACGTCCGGGAGCGCGCGGCCTACGATAACGGACATCGAGTAATCGAGGTAGCTCTCCTTCATCTCCTCCTCGATTATCCTCGGCTTGATGTTCTCCGGCTTCGTCCCCTTTGCAGCTTCCGCCGGTTTCTTGTCTGCGGCCTTTTCTTCCTGTTTCCTGTCCGTTTTTTCCCGCCTTCGCTTCCTCTTCAATCCTTTTCCCTGCTGCCATTTCACATCGCCTAAACATCAAGATTCTTGACGAACTTCGCGTTCTGCTCTATGAACTGCCTTCTCGGCTCGACGTCGTCTCCCATCAGCATGCTGAACGTGCGGTTCGCCTCTATCGCGTCCTCTGTCGTGACCTTGAGCAGAGTTCGCTTCTCCGGGTCCATGGTCGTGGACCACAGTTGATCTGGGTTCATCTCGCCGAGGCCCTTGAACCTCTGGATTTCCGCGCCTGAGCCAAGCCTTTCCATATGATGATCCCTTTCCTTGTCTGAGTAAACGTAATGCAGCTCGTTGCCTTTCTTTATCCTGTAGAGCGGCGGCTGGGCGATGTAAATGTTGCCTGCTTCCACCAGCTGCTTCATGTAGCGGTAGAAGAAAGTGAGCAGAAGCGTGCGGATGTGCGCGCCGTCGACGTCGGCATCGGCCATCAAGACTATTTTGTGGTATCGCAGCTTCGTCAGGTCGAAGAAGTCGCCTATGCCCGTGCCTATCGCCGTTATCATCGTCTGTATCTCATTGTTCTTGAGCACATTTACGAGCCTCGCTTTCTCGACGTTGATTATCTTGCCGCGCAAAGGAAGGATGGCCTGAGTTTTCCTGTCACGGCCCTGTTTTGACGAGCCTCCAGCGCTGTCGCCCTCCACGATATAAAGTTCACACTTCGCAGGGTCGCGCTCCGAGCAGTCCGCAAGCTTGCCTGGCAGCGACGATATTTCGAAAATGCCCTTGCGCCGCACGAGCTCCCTCGCCTTTATGGCGGCCTCCCTGGCCTTCGCCGCGTTCATGGATTTCTCCATGACCAGCCTCGCTTTGTCAGGGTTCTCTTCCAGGAACGTCTTCAGGCATTCCGAAACCGCGGAGTCGACGGTGTTCTTTATGTCCGGGTTGCCGAGCTTGGTCTTGGTCTGGCCCTCGAACTGCGGGTCGGTCATCTTTATGCTCATGACCGCCGTGAGGCCTTCGCGTACGTCGGAGCCCGACAGTTTCTCGTCGCCGTTTTTGGCCAGGCCGTTCTCCTGCGCGTATTTGTTGATCACGCGTGTCAGCGCGTTCTTGAAGCCCACGAGGTGTAGGCCGCCTTCCTCCGTGTTTATGTTGTTGACGAACGAGAGGATCAGCTCGTTGTAGCCGGTGTTGTATTGCATGGCTATCTCGACCTGGGTCGTGCCCTTCATCTTGCAGAAGTATATCGGCTTTTCGAGGATGCATATCTTGCCTTCGTTGAGGAAATTGATGAAGGAAATGATGCCGCCCTCGAACTTGAACTCGTCAACCTTCCCGGTTCTCTCGTCGCGGAGGGAGATAAGAAGGCCCGGGTTGAGAAAAGCGAGCTCTCGCATGCGCGCGGCGAGTATGTCGTAATGGAAGTCGGTCGTCTCGAAAATCTCCCTGTCCGGCCAGAACCTGACCATGGTGCCGGTGTCATACGGGAAAGTCGCGCCCTTCTTGACGTGGATTTCGTTCGCCGGGTCGCCCCTTGCATATTCCTGCGAATAGACCTCGCCGCTCCTTTTCACGTCGACTACCAGCTTCTCGGAGAGCGCGTTGACGACTGAAACGCCCACGCCGTGCAGCCCGCCGGAAATCTTGTAGCTCTCGCGGTCGAACTTGCCGCCGGCGTGGAGCTTGGTCATCACGATTTCAAGCGCGGACTTGTTCGGATATTTGGGATGATTATCAACCGGGATGCCTCGCCCGTCATCGAGCACGCTGACGCTGTTGTCCTTGTGTATGGTCACGATTATGGTCTTGCAGAAGCCGGCGAGCGCCTCGTCTATGCCGTTGTCAACCACCTCCTGCACGAGATGGTGGAGGCCGCGTATCCCGGTGGAGCCGATATACATGCCTGGCCTTTTTCTCACTGCAGAGAGGCCTTCCATGACCTTTATTTCCTTTGCCGTATAGCTGCTCGGTGGGCTGCTCATAGCATTCACTTTGCGTCGTTTCCGGGCCTGTAAGCCCGTCTAAACGTGGGGCTGAATTAAAAGTCACTTGGTTAATTAATAATATATTATATATTAGTTAATATATAAAGCTTTAAATCGATATGCAGCGCCCATAAAATTTCCCAAAAAGCCATCAAACGGCCAGATAAAGCTCTCCTCAAAACCGGCTTGCGTTTTCCGCGCGTTTTTCCGGAGATTTTAAGACAGTCTTTCAGAAAAATGCGGCAGGAGATATGAGAAAAAAATAATTAATTTTTATATCAGATGCGCATTTAATATGTATGAGACCGACTGGCCATCATATCATCGCCGAGTTTATATACTGTTCTAAGGATGTTCTCGACGACAAGGAAAAGATTGAGAAAATCCTGAGCGACGGCATAACAAAAGCCGGGCTTTCCTTGGTCAGCATACATTCCCACAAGTTCAACCCCTCAGGCGTCACAGCGCTAGCGATAATCAGCGAGTCGCACATAGCGATACACACGTATCCGGAGGCAAGGCACGCGTCCATCGACATCTTTACCTGTTCGCCAGGCCCCGAGAAGCCGCTCGCCCTTCTGGAATATCTCAAGAAAAGCCTCAAGCCCAAGACGGTCAGGGTCGGCCACGTGTACAGGGGCAATCCGCTCGAGATAAAGCACGCGGACTGGATAACCGGTTTTTCCGCGGTCGGCTTCGACGTGCGCTACCACATAAAGAAGCTGCTGCACAGCAAGCGCTCCAAATACCAGCAGATAGACGTCATAGAGAACGACAATTTCGGCCGCATACTGCTGCTCGACAAGGACCTGCAGATCGCCGAGAACGACGCCTACATCTATAACCACAATCTCGTTTCGCCCATAGTCGCGGAAAAAATACCCATGGACAAGATCCTGATACTCGGCGGCGGCGACGGCGGGGTCGCGGACGAGCTGCTGCACCACGGCGCCAATAAAATCATTCTCGTCGACATAGACAAGGAAGTCATAGAAGTTTCCAAGAAGTTTCTCAAGAAAATCTGCAAGAACGCCTACAAAAGCCCGCGTGTCAAGGTCGTCATAGACGACGCCTACAAGTTCCTGGGCAAAAACAAGGGCTTCGATGCGATAATTTACGACCTCACGCTGCATCCCGAGGCGTTCATAAAGATCGACAGGGAGGTCTACCTCTCCCGCCTGTTCAGAAAGATAAAGGATGCCCTCAACAGCGGCGGCATGGTGACCCTGCAGTGCGGGCCGCAGGTTGACCAGCAGACCTACAAGATGGTGGCCAGGATCCTGAACAAGCACTTCACTGACGTCAAGTTCTTCCCCTCTTTCATACCTTCCTACTGCGTAAACTGGTATTTCGCATCCGCGAAGAAGCTATAGAAGAAAATCATTTGCCCCGCGGCTTGCCGGCATCTGCCCGGTTTACACGATTCTGCTTGTGAGCATTACCATTATGAAAATTATGTAGAGCAGTATGAAGATTATGCCCTGCTTGTGGCCGATGCCCTCGTGCTTCACCATGCTGTAGAACAGGAAGGTGTTCGCGATGATGATGAAGGCGAGCGGTATGGTGTAGCCCACCAGCACCATGCCCCCTATCGGCGACATCAGCAGGATGGTCCCCAGTATGAGCGTGAGGTTGACCACGCTGCTGCCGAGGATGTCGCCTATGGCCAGGGCGCACTGCCCCTTCCTTATCGCCGTGAAATCCAGCGCGAATTCAGGCAGCGTCGTGCCGAATGATATGAGCGTGAGGCCTATCACGGCTTCGGAGATGCCCACGAAGGCCGCTATCTCGGCGCCGGACGAAACGACGTAACTCGAGCTTGCCACGACAAGAATCATGCCGAACAAGAACAACAGGCCGGCGTTCCTCCATTCCTTTTTCGAAACGCCATCCCTTATATTGAGGCTGAACTTGTCCTTGAAGATGAAGAAGCAGTAGATAACGAAAACCACCAGGAGGATTATGCCCTCTATCGGGCCTACGACCCCTTTCGAAAGTATCACGGCCGGCACGATGCTTATCAAAAGCAGCAGCTCTGCGCTTTCAAGCGTGTGCAGGCGTTCGACACGCACCTTCCTCATCAGGGTCACCACGCCGAGCACGAGGCATATGTTCGCTATGGTCGAGCCGAGCGCGTCTCCGATGGCCATGGGCGCCTTCTGCATGAGCGTCGCGGAGACGGATACCATGAAATCGGGCATGGAGACCGAGAAGGCTATGAGGATGAAGCCTATCGCGAGCTGCGATATTCCCGTATATTCGGATATCGCTATGGCAGAGTCGATGACCCACTTGGATGCTATCATCAGCACGGCGAGGGCGATGATGAAAATAAGCACGGCTATGAGTATCATGTTTTATATTTGTCCCGGCCCGCATAAAAACTTAACCGAAAAGCGGCGCATTATTTTCAAAATAGTTCTGTCCGATACACGGTCGCGTTTCACTCGATTTCAAAATACTCCAGCCATTCGTCCTTCGCAAGCCGCTCGGGGATTTCCCTGACCTGGTCCTTCGTCCCCTCGACGAGGTAGCTCACGCACAGCTTGTTGTTCTTCTTGTCGACCTTGACGACCATCTTCTTGAAATTGGGGCCGAGCTCCTTCTCTATCTCCTTCTCGTCGATTAGCCTGTTGGTCGTGATGGTCAGCTTGCGCTGATAGTGGCCAATGCCCTTCTTCTTGAGCTGCGTGTCTATGATTATCACTATCCATATCATAATGTAAATTATGATTCCCGTCAGGTATTCGCCTACGCCGATGATAAGGCCGAATATCGCGAAAAGCCAGACCGCCGACGCGCTCGTGAAGCCGAATATCTTGTCGCTCGTCTTTATCAGCGCACCCGCTCCCAGGAAGCCTATGCCGGTCACGATCGCTCCCAGCAGGCTCAGGGGGTTGTCCGGATAAAGGTTGAGCGCAGTTATCGCCAGCCCGCACGATCCTATTGCGACGAAGGTGAACGTGCCGAAGCCCACCGGTTTATGCGCCCTCTGCCTCTGCAGCCCGAACAGGACCGAAAGGACGAAGGTTATCACGAACCTCTGGAGTATGATCAGCAGCTCTTCCATGATTCTGATTTGGTGCGAAACAATAGTTAAGCTTTGCCATGCCGCGTTTCCTGTCCGGGTTTTAATGCCGCCGCAGGCGTGACGGCAAAAAACTTTTTAAGTCCGCGTGTAATTATTTTTATCTAATGATTCCCGCGAAGATTTTTTTCGTGAAGGGTGTCGGCGTCCATAAAGACAAGCTCGCTTCTTTCGAGATGGCTTTGAGGCACGCGGGCATAGCTCCTTTCAACATCGTGAACGTTTCAAGCATCCTGCCGCCGAAGTGCGAAATAGTCACGAAGGAAGAGGGCCTGAAGCACCTCAACCCGGGGCAGGTAGTGTTCTGCGTGATGGCGAGAAACGACACCAATGAGCCCAACAGGCTCGTTTCGGTAGCTATAGGGCTGGCCGTTCCCAAGAACAGGGACCACTACGGTTATCTCTCAGAGCACCATGCCCACGGAGAAACCGGCAAGGTTTCGGGCGAATATGCCGAAGACCTCGCTGCAACGATGCTCGCGACGACACTCGGCGTGCCTTTCGACGCGGACAAGGCATGGGACGAGAGAAGGCAGCAGTACAAGGCGAGCGGCCACATCTTCAAGACAATGCACATCTCCCAGTCGGCGGAAGGTCACAAAGACGGGCTGTGGACGAGCGTGATATGCGCAGCGGTCTTCGTGCCGCCGATTACGACGGTCGTGCCTGAACAATAAAAAGTTTTTTATCCAAAGGGAAATATGAAATACGAAATCTCCCACAATTTTCTGAAACTGCCTCCCGAATTCTCAGGGTATTCTAAATCCAGGATAGTGATTCTCCCCGTCCCGTTCGACAAGACGGGCACTTGGATAAAAGGCACGGACAAGGGTCCGGCTGCCCTAATCGCGGCAACCATAAATCTCGAATATTACGAGACTGAGACGCGCTCGGAAGTCTACACGAAAGGCATCTTCACGGACAAGCCGATAAAAGCGGCGACTTCGGAAGATATGGTAAGGAAAACTTACGCAAGAACAAAACAGCTTCTCTCCGGCGGGAAATTCGTGGTCACGCTCGGCGGCGAGCATTCCGTCGCGATCGGTCCCATCCATGCTCATTCAGAGAAATTCAGGAACATGAGCCTGCTTCACCTCGACGCGCACAGCGACAGGCGCGACGAATACGAGGGCAACAGGCTTAGCCATGCGTGCACCATTGGCTGGGCCAAGAAATATGTCAAAAACGTCGTTTCCGTCGGCATACGCAGCATGGACTCGTCCGAGCTCGCAAGCGCGAAGCAGGACAAAATGTTCTACGCGCATGAGATTCACGGCAAAACGGACTGGATAAACAAGGCCGTGGCCGCGCTTTCCGATAATGTTTACATAACCATTGACCTCGACGTCTTCGATACGGGCATCATGCCCTCGACAGGGACGCCCGAGCCCGGCGGCCTCGGCTGGTATGAAGTCACGGCGCTGCTGAAAGAAGTCGCGCGCAGGAAGAACATCGTCGGCTTCGACGTCGTCGAGCTCTGCCCTAACAAATGCAACAAAGCGCCAGACGCGCTGGCGGCGAAGCTCGTGCAGGTTTTGCTTAGTTACAAGTTCTTCCCCGGCAAAAAGAAATAAAGGATTTTTAAGCCGGCTTTCAGAAATAACATTTCATGGACCAGCTTTTCCCAGGCGTGTGGAAACAAGGGAAGCACATTTTCACCAAGAACCTCCTGCCCGGCGACAAGACCTATTGTAAGACCCTCGTAAACGTGAAAGGCCAGGAGTTCAGGGAATGGAATCCTTTCCGCTCGAAACCCGCGGCCGCGATAGCGAACGGCCTCAAGAATTTCCCGCTTGCTGCAAAAGCAAAGGTCCTTTACCTCGGCATAGCGAGCGGCCAGACCTCGACGTTCTTCTCGGACATCATCGGCCCTGAGGGGATAATCTACGGCGTCGAGATTTCGGAGCGCTGCGTGCGCGACCTCAATCCCGTCGCGGAGAAGCGCGGCAACATCGTTCCAATCGTCGGCGACGCGCGCAAGCCCGAAGAGTATGGCTGGATAGAGAAAGTCGACGTCGTGTTCGAAGACGTCGCTTCCGACGACCAGAGCCCCATCATGATACGCAATGCAGAACGCTTCCTCAAGCCGGATGGCTTCGCGATGATTGCTATAAAGGCGCGCTCTATCGACGTCGTCAAGCGGCCCGAAGACGTCTACAAGCAGGAAATCGAGAAGCTGGAGAAGCACTTCAAAATCCTAGAAAAGGTCAGGCTCGACCCGTTCGAGAAGGACCACATGTTCCTGGTTATGAAAAGAAGGTAATATGATGCGCTGATGTGTGTGCTAGAAAAGCATGCCTGTCGTGTGCTCTGCGTTTCCAACGGCCCTGCCGAGTTCTTTTGACGTGGTCTTCGCTCCGGTCGCCTTGTTCTCGATCTCGAGATCGGTTATGGTGGCCGGATACTCGTTGTAAACGAGCTTGTTCGGGATGACGCCCCGGGATTTCTTGCGGAAAGTCCACGAGGAATGAGCGTAGGAGACGACGGAGAATCCTATTCTCTCGTGCTCGTTCTCTCCGGTGACCCTGAACGTCGGCAGCGCCCCTCCGGACCTTTTCACTTTCATCATGTCAAACTCGTGCATCCGTTCACCGTCGAACAGCGAGATGTTCTTCTTTATGGATTTCCCGAGGATTAGCTGGTTGGTGTACGACATAACGGCTCCCCCGTCGAAATGGAATATGCCCCAGTACCATGGTATCGCCGGTGCGTTCAAGAAGACTCTCTGAAAGTAGGCGGTCCCGTTTATTTTCTCGCCGTTGACCTTTCCCATGAGGTCCGTGTGGTTGATCTTCATTATCGAGTATCCTTTCATTCCCACGAAATTCTTCATGTGGTATCTGGCTTTGCTGAAATCGTGCCTGCCCTTCTCGTCCGCGATGAACTCGAATTTATCGCCTATTCTGACCACGCTTCTCTTCCCGTCGATGGAGAATGAAGTCGGTGTTCCGGATTCGGATATCAGGCATTTGTCGCTGACCTTTATGTTGCACTGCTCGAGAAGGAAGTTGTGATGCATCCGCTCACCGTCGAAATACCACGCAGCAACGGCGCCGTCAAGGTTTTCCCTGTCGAGCGGGAGCTTCGCATTTATATCGAGGTTGTTGCATTTGATTTTATTCGCGTTCTTGGCGGACCACAATATCATGAGCTGGCGGGGTTTCGAGGGGTCCTTCGGGTTGTCGAAGAAGAAGAGCCAGAACCACCACCACCATGCCCCTTTGGGCATACGTTCGTTCTTCACGTCGAAGACCCTTTTTTCCAGGTCAACGTGTTCATCCTTTTTTCTAACCTTCATTGGTCTGCATCTCCGCTGGAACCTTTAATGAGGCCTGCCACTTTCCTTTCCATGTCCTCTTTCATCTGCCTGCTGTCGTCCCTCTTGGAATAGAAATCCATCTTGGCCGCGAGGCTGAGCTTCGCCGATATGAGCCTTGCGACCTTGCCTCTGAGATGCTTCGGTGCCTGCTGGATGAGCGGGTGACCGAAGAGCACGCCGTATTTCGGCGCCCTTCCTTCGCCCCTCAGGTGGCGGAACAGCGCTTTTTCTGCGCCGAGCAGCTGTATCGTCGAACTGGGCATCTTCGCGATTTTCTCGAGCCCGCCCGCCTGGGCGACCAGGCGCGATGCGAGCAGCGGGCCGGCGATGGCCGAAAGATTGGGCATCGTTTCCCTGCACACGCCTTCGAGGTATTTCGAAAGCCTGTCTTTCGCTTTCGTCATTTCAAGAACCGATTTTGAAAAAACCATGACACTTTCCGCATCGTCTTCGCTGAAATCCATGCCAACCGAGCGGGATGCGAGTTTAGCGAATTCGCTGCCTTTCATGCGTTCCCTTCCACCGTATTTTTGGATAAGCTCCGCGAACTTCTCGTGCGCCTTCACCTCGCGTCCCAGCTCCGGGAAGTGCAGGCCATACCATTCGCGCAGGCGCTCGTAAAGCGAGTTGAGGTCGGCGTCAAGCTCGTCCACGACGCCGATGACCTGGATTATGACCCTGTCCTTGCTGACGGCCTTGATTTTCTTGCCCGAAAGGATTATGCTGACCTTGGTCATGAGCGCGTTCAGTTCGGCCTGGCTTTCCGTCCACCCGCTTTCAAGCGCGAGCTTACGGAAGTCGCCTGCGAATTCCTTGCCCTTGTTCTCCAGTTCGCAACTGGTTTTAAGCCCGTCGATTTGCGCGACCTTGTCCCACACGATTTCGTGGCAGCCGGCTTCCCTCAGTTCATCGATGACCGCGCGTTCTTCTTCTATGACTTCGCCACTCCTCGCCTTGGCTAGCCTTTCGGCTATCGCTTCCGGGTTTTTCGGGAACAGTTTTTTGGCAATTGTTTTTCCCCTTTCGTCGAACGCGAAAACCCCGCAGATGTTGGCCGCAACGTATGCCTTCATGAGAATCACTTTGGTTTTGTTTTCTGTGTTTTTATTTGTATTTGGTCCCGTTTTTTATAAAAGGCCTGTTCAATATTTAATATGGACGCGCAGAAGGTGATTCTCGTCGCCATTATTGCCGTCCTTCTTGCCGGCCTGGCCTTTGAGCTGAAGTTCATAGAGGACACGTTCATAGGCGCGACGCTCACGGCTGACCAGCAATGCGAAAGGCTGTGCTCGGAAAAGGGGGAAGTCGCCTACGTGACCGAGAATTCGTGCTACTGCAAGGAGCCCGTCGCTTTTCGTAAACAGTGGAGATGTTTCTGGAACGTGAGCATGGACGAAGACGAGACGTTCTCTTCCAAAGTCAACATCACCGCGGTCCGCAACCTGGCGGTGAAATCGGTCGTAAAGTATGCCGTGCCCAACGCCCCGGCCACCAAGGTCTTCGGCATCTACAACGAGATTTCCAACAACATACGCTACGTTTCCGATCCTAGGAAGGACGACTACATAGCCGAGCCGCTCGAAACCTGGGAGGCCATGGGAGGCGACTGCGACGACTTTTCGGTCCTGCTGAGCAGCATGTACGAGGCGGTCGGCCTCGACGCGAGCATAGTCGAGGTCTACAACCCGGATAAAGGCCATGTCTTCGTCATCCTTCATATCGAGCAGGACCTTGACTCGTTCCTGAAGCTCTACAAGACCATACTCGAGAAATACACGCCCTATTTCAGCGAGAAGGAGTTCAACTTCGTCGTCTTCGGAGACACGCACGAAGACTGCGAAACGCTCCAGAACACGCTGGAAAGCGGCAAGAGCGTTAACTCATTCTACATCATAGTCGACAGCACGACCGGCGACTACCCCGGAAGCCACGACGCCTTCGAAGGCTACGCGAACATCAAGTTCATAAAAGCGGGCGAGTGACGCCGCTTGTGCACGGCTGTATTTGGACTGATCAAATAGGACATCCGTGTAAAAAATTAGTTGATTTTCAGGTCGTTCCAACAAACGGTTAATGTTCCGGGAAGGGGGGTGGGTACGGCCTGGGCAGCATGGAATAGTATATTCATATAAATATTGGGCAGAAAATTCGCATTCCCCTCGCCGCGTTTCGGGTTCAGCCGACGTATTCGAAGACCCTTTTCCTGAACCCGTTCCAGTCGTTGACCAGCGCCCCGGCAGATTTAACATGGCCTCCGCCCGAGCCGATGCCGTCAGAAGCGAACTTCGCCAGGTCGCCCACGCTTATGCTGCCCGCCTGGTAGCGCAGCGAAATCTTCCAGTTGTCACCGGACCTTTTCCTTATTATGATTATGTCGTCCGGATGCTTCTCGGCGGTGATGGTCGCTATTATCGAGGTGATGTTCATTTTGCTGTGCAACTCGTAGAATATCAGCCTTTTGCCCGGAACCGTTTCCCTGTTTTTCTCGAAGTCCGTGACTATTTTCCTGACCTCCGCCTGCACGACGGTGTTCCACCTGTTCAGCTGGTATGACCTTTTCAGCTCATCGAAGCGGGCGCTCTGGACGATGAGCTTCAGCGATTTTTCCGCGCCCTCGACTCCCTTGAGCGTTATGGCGGATGAGATTATGTCCGACGCGCGGAAAAGCAATTCGCACGGAGGCTCCATGCCGGCTTTCCTGTATTCGTTGAACATCCAGTCGCAGTCCTTCATGCCGTAGTCGCCTATTATGCCTATGAGCGATATCCACATGAACTGCTCGATCTTGAAGCCCATTTGCTGGAGCAGGCTATAGACGACGCACGAAGCAGGGATGTAGACGTCCCCGCAGAACATCGGATTTATGTGGATGACGCCGTCGGAATTCATGTCCCTCACGGGGATGTGGTGGTCGAGTATCATTATCTTCAGCTTCGGCAGCTTGGTCCTCAGCTTCAGGATTTTCTTCCATTCCTGGTCCACGGGTATGTCCAGGAAAACGAGGACGTCCGGCCTTTTCGCCGCGAGCTCCCTGAATAATTTGTCGTCGATTATCGGGCCTTCCCTGGGGAGCGTGCTGAAATCCGGAAAGAACTTGAGGAACAGAGCGGCAGAGCAGACGCCGTCCGCGTCCCTGTGGTATGCGAGGACTTTCCTGCCCTTCGCGCTCATCCATGCCCTTATTTTTTTCGTGTCCGGTTTGCCTATGATTTTTTCTGGCAGCATAAACCTTGTTGCCACCGGGGTTTTAAAAGCTTTTCAGGAGGCAAATTAACTGCTGCCCCGGGAAGACTACCTGGGAAAAAAATAGACCAAGATTAGCAGGATTATGCCCAGGATTAGCATGGGAACGCCCATCCACATGCTTTCCTGGCCGGAGCCGAGCAGCAGGAAGCCCACGACGAACCCGACCACTATGAATATGACGGCTATCATCAGCGTCCAGTAGCCCGGAACGATGCCGAGAGCGTAAAGACCGACGAATATCAGAAACACGATTACGGGCCAGATGACCGCTTTCGCTCCCATGTTTTATGCACGTCCTTGATATATTATTGACAAAAAGGTTAAAATAGTTTAGAGGACTGAGCTTAAGGTTTTTAAAACTTACTTTGACTGTTTTTATATGGGAAAACTGATGTTTTCAATATCTGATGATCGCGAACATTTTATAATAGAGGATGGTTGTAAACAATATTCTCAGGAACATCTTTTCTACAGAAACAAAAGCCTACTTGAAGTTATTCTTATGTTCCCTCCCGGTGCGTTAAAAATACCATGCCCGGTATGTAAAACCACGTACACGTTGACTAAAGAGATGTATGAAGCTGAGGTTAACAAGTTTTTTGGTGTCAATAACTTTAAAGTGGAAATTCCTTGATTTTCGGTTTATTTTACGCTTTTCTCCGCCTTCTCAAAATAAACCCTGACTTTCTTCCCCTCGAAGTCCAGCGTGCCCTTTATCCCGACCTTGTGCGGAAGGCCGTGATGGACTTTTGCCGCGCCGACTTCCTTCGCTATCATGTCCCTGCTCTGCTCGAACATCTTCTCCGTCTTGCCTTCAGCCTCGACCCAGAGCTCTATCCTTTCCTTCACGTTCAGGCCGTCCTTCTTCCTCGCAACCTGTATCGTCCTCATGAGTTCTCGAGCGAACGCCTTGTCCTCGAGGACTTCGCCGAGCGCGATCTCCCCGTATTCGAAGGCGAGCGTTTTCCCGCCTTCTTTGTGCTCCTTATGGCCGATGCTTTTCACGAACGTGACCTTTTCTGCGTTTGCCATGCTCTTCAGGACAGGCTCCATGCTGACGAGCGCTTTCTCCGTGAGCTCGTCCTTCGCCCTCACGAAAAGCTCGGTCACTGGCCACTTGAGCTTTATTTCAAGCTTCTGGCGCAGCGCATTCGCGGCTTCTATCGCCGCCTTCGCGAACTCCATCGCCGTCTCCAGTTCCGTGTCCACCAGGCCGTCGTCCGCTTTAGGCCACGAGCAGAGATGGACGGACACGGGCCTGCCCTTGGAAAAGAAAAGCTTCCTGTAAATCTTCTCGGTGATGAACGGCGTGACTGGCGCCATGAGCCTTGCGAGATTTTCGAGCACGTAAAGCACGGTGAACTGCGCGCTTCGCTTGTCTGCGCCTTCGTGCCACGGCGACAGGCGGTCGCGCACCAGCTTGATGTACCAGCGCGAGAAGTCGTTGAGTATGAATGCCTCGAAATTCTTGCCTACGTAATGCAGCCTGAAGTTCTCGAGGTCGTCTGTCGTGCTCTTTATCAGCGAATTCAGGCGGGAGATTATCCATCTGTCTTCGATATCGAGTTTCTTCAGGTTCACCTTCTCCTTGGCAAGCTCCGGGTCGGCATAGCTTTCGGCGAAGACGCTCGTGTTCCAGAGGACGTCCAACACGCGTCGCAACTCCTTCGCGATCTTCAACGAGAAAAGCTGCGTGTCCCAGGGAGCGACGGACCAGCAATAATAAAGGCGCAGGACATCGGCCTCGACCGCCTTTAACGCATCCTCGGCGTAGACTACGTTGCCCAGCGATTTGGACATCTTCTCGCCTTTCTCGTCGAGTGTCCAGCCCGTCATGCTCACCGCCTCGTAGGGCTTCCTGTCGAAAGCGGCGACCCCGCAGAACATGAGCGAGTAGAACCATCCCCTTATCTGGTCCTGCGACTCGCATATCATGTCGACCGGCCAGAGCGTCTCGAACAGCTGCTTGTTCTTGAACGGGTAGCCGAGGGACGCCCACGGCGAGATGCCGGAGTCGAACCAGACGTTCATGGTGTCCGCCACGCGCGTCATGCGTTTTCCGCACTGCTGGCATTTAAGATGAATCTTGTCAACAGAATTCTTGTGCAGGTCGACGTCCTCGTCAATCCTTTCCATCGCCTTCTCCTTCAGCTCCTTGCGCGAGCCGATGATGTCCTTGCTGCCGCATGCTTCGCATATCCATATGGGCAAGGGTATGCCCCAGAAGCGCTGCACGGAAACGGCCCAGTCATTCGCGTTCTCAAGCCAGTTGTGGAAGCGCTCGCCGGCGAAGCCCGGAAGCCACTTCACGCTCTTGTTGTCCTTGAGCATCTTCTCCTTTATCGTGTCCACGGAGAGGAACCACTGTTTACTCAGGCGGTAGATAAGCGGCGTCTTGCACCTCCAGCACAAGGGATACGAGTGCGTTATCTTGACGACCTTGAGGAGATGGCCGCGCTCCTCGAGGTATTCTATTATTTTGCGGTCCGCGTCCTTGACGAACAAGCCGGCGAAAGGCCCGGCGTCCTGCGTGAGCTTGCCCTCGTCGTCGACCGGCGACGGGCTGGGAAGGTTGTAATGCTCGCCCATGCGGAAGTCGGTCTCTCCGTGGCCCGGAGCGGTGTGCACGCATCCGCTTCCAGCGTCCATGGTCACGAAGTCCTCGACGTTCTCCGTCGTCTCATCCGTTTTTACAGAAGCCTTTGCTAGAAGCTTGCCTGAAACGCCTTTCTTGAAAAGGGGAATGGAAAGAATGACCTGATGCGCTGCCGGGTTCTTGGACAGCGATTCCTGAACGGGGATGTGCAGCACGGGCTCGTATTTCATTCCGGCGAGCGTCTTGCCCTTGAATTTCTCCACCACTTCATAATGCCCTATTTCCAGCTCCTTGAACACGTCCTTCAGCCGCTTCTCCGCAAGGATGTAAAATTCGCCTCTCACCTTGGCCTTTACATAAGTCTCGTCCGGATGGACCGCGATGGCGACGTTCCCTGGAAGCGTCCACGGCGTCGTGGTCCAGATGATGAGGAAGGTGTGCTCCTGGCCCAGCAGGGGGAATTTGACGTAGAGCGAGTCGTCCGTGACGTCGGTGTAGGAATCCGTGACCTCATAGCCGGATAGCGTGGTCTCGCACCTCGGGCACCAGAACACCGGCTTCTCGCCTTCGACGAGCATGCCTTTCTCCCACATCTTCTTGACCGTCCACCAGCCGCTTTCGAGATAATAATTCTTGTAAGTCATGTAGGGCTCGAGCCAGCCGCGCCAGGCGCCCAGCTGCTTGTACGTGCTTAGCCATACGTTTTTGTTGCCTTCGGCCATGGCCTTGCATTCATCGATGAATTTGTCTATGCCTATCCTTTCGGTTATGTCCTTCTTCGATTTCACGCCGAGCTTCTTCTCGACCGCGTGTTCGATGGGCAGGCCTCCACAGTCGAAGCCCGGCTGCCACCAGCTCTGGTGGCCCTGCATCATCCTGAATTTCGACCATATGTCCTTCGTCGTCGTGGTTTTCACGTGGCCGACATGCGGGACGCCGTTCACGTAGGGCGGGCCGTCGAGTAGATAGAACTTCGTCCTGCCCGGGCCCAGCGTCTTCGGGTCGAAGCGGACGATCTGGTCGGGGATTTTATTTTCTGCCCAGAATTCCAGAATCTCCTCCTGAAGTCTGCGCGGCTCGTATTTCTCCATAAGCATCGTCTGAAAACGTATTAAATATTGTTATATAGGTATGATTTAAATTAAATCTTCATTGACCAGAATTTGCCCCTTGCCCTTCGGGAGCGCCTGTGGCTTTACGTATTTGCGTGTGTGGTTTTCCAGTTCAGGTTGCTTGCACAGCGGCGCCATCTCATTGTCGTTCCAGAAAAGTTTGTCCGTTTTCAAAAACAACGTTTCTGCTCTTATCGGGGGTTCGTCAGGATAAATGGGATAAATAAATTTTATGCCTTCTACTATCTCCCTCGGGATTATGTTCGTCCAGCTTACGGTTATGTAATACTTGTTGACCTCGACGGATATCATGCCTTCCGGGTCGTTTCTGCCATGATATCCTTCCCATAAAAGGTAATTCCTGTTGCCGGATGGCAGGCTCGCTTTTCTCAGGTGCACATCCATTAATTTGAACACTTCCTGAGCATCTAACGGGTCACCTAACTTGCGGCACGTATAAAAGATCATAGATTCGCCGTATTTGGGAGGCAGAAAATTATTTGTCATGGGAATAATTTACGCGAAAGTTTTAAAACAGGAGCGTGTCATGCCGCATGCCGCGCGCCGCAAAATGCTAATAAATGCTAATAAATCTAACTGCCAACAAACAAGCATGAACGTGGAAAGAGCGGGCATACTGCTGGCAGCGGTCGTCATGTTCCTGGTCCTCGGCGTAGCGATTACAAGCAACATCACCGGCAACCTTATCAATGACACGCAGAACGCGGCGAGCCCTGTGCTGGGCCTCGTGGTTCTGGTCGCCCTCGTGATTGCGGGTTTCCTGGTATCCAGGGCGCTGATACCCGAGGGAAGGTTCCACGCCGATACCGGTGCGCAGTGAGCCGGCAAAATGCAAAAAACAAAAGCAAGCCTTAAAATATCCGAAAGCTAAATTATTTCAGGGTGAATTCATGAGAGAAGACTTTCGTTGTTCGTCATGCGGCCACAGCTTCGAATACGATTTCAACGCAGGCAATGAGAAGAGCGTGAACTGCCCCAAGTGCAAGCAGCTGTGGAAGATAGAAGACAAGCTCGGCAGGTTCAGGCTCAGCATGTGGATCTGATTGGTCTGATTTTCAGCCTTTCATTCTTTTGCCAGTTTCAGCACGACCTGACCCACGTGCCTGCCCAGGTTTCTCGAAGTTTCCTTGCCGTCCTCGTCGTTTTGCGCCGCGTCCTTTGCATTCCCGTAACCCGTCCCTCCGAAATGCCGCGTCTTTTCGTCGCCTACGACGAGCATGCCGTGGATGAGATAGAAGTTGTGTATCTGGCGGATGACGAGTTCCTGCCCGCCCTGGCGCGAGCCGCCGATGGCGATGGCTCCGCCGACCTTGTCCGCGAGCTTTTCGCTTCTCCTCAGGTAGCGCGTCCTGTCCATGAACGCTTTCAGCTGCGCGGAAACGCAGCCGAAGTAGACTGGCGAGCCGATTATGATGCCGTCCGCGTGCTCGAGCTTGCCCGCAGCATGCTGGAAGTCGTCGTTTATGACGCACCTGCCTTCCTTCCTGCACCTGTCGCAGTCGCTGCACGGCGCGATTTTCATCCTGCCGATGTGGACCAGTTCGGTCTCCAGCCCCAGCTTTTCGCATTCCTTGAGAGCGAGGGAAACGAGGAATTTCGTGTTCCCGTCCCTCGGCGAGCCGACGATGCCTATAACCTTTGCCATGCTATCAGAAGGGAATTGCTTTCAGAATTTAAAACATTTATGCCATTTTCTCTTGTTTGTCGTGCTCCGGCTCCGGCAGCACGTCCTTCAGGACTTCGGGGATTTTCCCTATCACGTCCGTCGCGACGAGCGGGCGTTTCTCCTTTGCGGCGAGGTCGCCTGCCCTGCCGTTCATGTAAGCAGCCGCGCACGCCGCCCTGAACGGCGGGACTTTCTGCGCGAGCAGCGCCCCGCAGATGCCGGTCAAAACGTCGCCCGTTCCGCCGACCGTCATGTAGGGGTTGCCCGTCCTGTTCATCGCCGTCTGCTTCCCGTCGGAGATTATGTCTATCGCCCCCTTCAGCAGGATGGTCGAACCCGTTTTCCTGGCGTATTTTTTCACGGTTTCCGCCCTGCCGAGGACGTCGTTCTTCGGCTTTTCGCCGGTCATGTAATAGAACTCGTAGAGGTGCGGGGTGAGCAGGAACTTGTCAAGCAGCTTTTTCTTCTGCAGCGCCTTGAGCGCGTCCGCGTCGACGACGCAGGGCTTCCTGACGCCTTCCAGGAACTTCACCACGAACCTGTGCGTCTCCTTCTCCGTTCCCAGGCCCGGGCCTATCGCGACCGCGTCGTGTTTCTTCGCGAGTTCCAGCGCGCGCTTGACGTGCTTGGACGTGAAAAAATCGCCCTCGAAAGGCTCGGTTATGAGGTTGGGCGAGAACTTCGCGGCTATGTCCGCCGGCCTCGACGGCGCGGCGACCATGACCAGGTCGGCTCCCGCATGCAGCGCGGCCATCGCGCCATACGCCACGAGCGCGGGCGAGCCGGTGTAAATCTTCGAGCCGCCGATGATGAGCAGCTTGCCGAAGTCGCCTTTATGGCTCCACATGGGGCGTTCCTTGTAGACCTCTTTCAGAACCGAGCTGTCAACAGTAATCATAGCTATCTCTTCTATCTCTTGCTTTTCCTACTAAAAAGCCTTTCGTTTGTTTCTGAAAAACAGAGGCAGAACTTAATAACCCGAATGAAACAACCATGACCGAAGAAGAAAAGCCAAGCTTGGAGATGGTTATGCTTTCCCGCCCTTATGCTGCATCGGATACTTATTCCGCCTTGACAGACGCTTCGCATCAAGTTTCTTGTTTGTTTTGCTCATGCTTATCACTTCCTCGCTTATTTCTTCCCGAACATCTCCGCGACGTCGACGAGCCTGTTCGCGTAGCCGCGCTCGTTGTCATACCAGGACCAGACCACTATCTGCCTCTTGTCGATGACGTTGGTGAGCGGCAGGTCGACGATTCCAGATTCCTTGCGGCCGATTATGTAGGACGAAACGATTTCCTTGTCCGTGCATGCGAGAACACCTTTCAGCGGCCCGCCGCATTCCTTTTCTATAATCCTGTTGACATCTTCCCTGCTGGTTTCCTTTCTGACGTCCGCAATGAGCCCGACTATCGAGCCCGTCATCGCTCCGGGAACGCGCATGGAAACGGCGTCCATCTTTCCCTTCAGTTCGGGGATGATTTTCGCGACCGCTTTGGCCGCGCCAGTCGAGGTCGGGATTATGTTGTTGATGAGCGAGCGCGCCCTGCGGATATCCTTGTGGCTGCCATCGAAGATGCTCTGGTCCTCCGTCGGGGCATGGACGGTTATGACATACCCTCTTTCTATGCCCCAGTTGTCATTCACGATTTTGGTGACTGACGCGATGGCGTTGGTAGTGCAGGATGCGCAGTCTATTATCGTCTCGTGCTCGGGGATTTTGTCCGTCACCCCCAGCACGATGGAAGTGTCGATGCCATCCTTGCCTGGCGCGGAGATTATCACCTTGCGCGCGCCAGCCTTGATGTGGCCTTCAACTTCCTTGCGCTTCCTGAAGAGGCCGGTCGATTCTATGACGACGTCGACATCATGCTTCTTCCACGGCAGCGTGGAAAGGTCGCCGCGGTTGTTGTAAAGATGAACCTTATGGCCCTCGACTTCCACCCATGGCGTTCCATCCGCTTCTCGTCCGCAGCGCAGCTCCTCGAAATGGTGGCCGTGCGTCGAATCGAATTTCAGCAGCTCGGCGAAGAATTCGACGCCTTTGTCATCCTCCACGCCGCGCACGCCGTTCACCGCGACAAGCTCGAGGTTTGTTTTGCCCGCTTTTTTCCTCTCCGCCCATGACCAGATGAAATTGCGCCCGATTCTTCCGGGCCCGTTGACAGCGACCTTGACAGTCATAATCCACACTCCCATATAACATATAACTGAAATTATCCCTTCATTTCCAGAAGATTAATATGATGCCTGTACGACGCCTTCACCGCCTCGATTCCGGGGAAAGCGTCTTTCGTTATGAAATCCGCGAAAGCGCCGCCGCCCGTCGAGATGTGCGTCATCCTCTCCATCAGGTTGAGCTTCTTCATGGCGGATATGCTGTCCCCGCCGCCGACGAGCGTCTTGGCGTCGAGGCCCGAGATGAAGGTCGCGATGTAGAGCGTTCCTTTCTCGAACGGCTTCTTCTCGAACACGCCCATCGGGCCTGTCCACACGACCGTTTTCGCGGGCCTGAGGATGTTCTTGTAGTTGACTATCGTCTCCGGTCCGATGTCCATTATCTTCATCCCCTTCCTGACCTCGGACACGGGGAATGGCTCCGCCTCGCCGCTGTTGTCGACCATCACGTCTTCCGGGAGCATTATCTTACCCTTCGCCTTTTCCAGCACGAGCTTCGCCTTCTCGACAAGCGCTTCGTTGTATTTCGAGTCGCCTATCTCATACCCCTTCGCTTTAAGGAAGGTGTTGCCTATCACGCCACCCATGAGTATGCGGTCGACTTTCGGCAGCAGGCTCTCGATGCACAGCATCTTGTCCTCCTTGGCGCCGCCTATTATCGCGACATAGGGTTTTTCGGGGTTCTTCACTATGCTGTTTATCATGTTGACTTCCCTGAGGAAGCTCAGGCCGCAGTAGCCCGGTATGAACTTGGGTATGCCGGTTATCGAAGCGTGGTTGCGGTGGGACGCGGCAAACGCTTCGTTTACGTAGATGTCGCCGAGCTTTGCGAGGCGTTTAGCGAAGGCTTCTCTGGCAGCCTCGTTCTTTTCCGTTTCCTCCGGGTGGAACCTGACGTTCTCGAGAATCACGACGTCGCCAGGCTGCATCTTCCTTATGCATGCCTCGACCTCCGCTCCGTCGCAGTGGTCCATCTTCTTCACGGGAACGCCGATAATGTCGGAAAGCCTCTCGGCGACGACGTTCATTTTCAGGTGCGCCTCTCTGGCCTTCGGCCTGCCGAGATGCGAAATTAGAACGACCTTGCCGCCGTTGTTTATTATGTAATAAAGAGTCTTCAGCGTCGTGCTTATCCGGGTGTGGTCCGTAACCCTGCCGTTTTCGTCCAGGGGAAGGTTATAGTCGACCCTCATGATTACGGTCTTCCCCTCAACGTCGACGTCTCTTATCGAAGGAAATTCCATACAGCAGCACCTTTTGCGCGGATTTGCGCGATTTCTGAAAAGTATGATGATGTAATATATCGTATGAGGACTTTTAAGCTTTACTGCCGGGAAAACTCCACCACCACGTGTTTCTTGCTTTCCCGTCTTCTCGTCACGTAAACGAACTGGGCGTCCTTCGACGTCTCGCAGTTCTTTAAACCCGAGTTGCCAAGCAGCTCGGCCACCTCGCTCCTGCTGTACGAAGCTCGGAAGGAATGCTTCATCTCATCGTAAAGCCTTCCCTTCTTCGCGAGCATGGATATCGCCTTCACAATCGGCGCCATGGCGCTGAAGGCGTCGCGCCGCAGGTCGGCGATGAGGATTGCGCCGTTCGTCTTGGTCACGCGCTCTATCTCGTTGAACGCGGCGACGGGGTTTTCCCAGTGGTGCATGTCGAAGCCGCTTATGACCAGGTCGAACGTGTGGTCATCGAAGGGCAGCGCATCCTGCCTTCCCACGAGCCATCTGATTTTTTCCTCGACCATGTCCTTCTCGGCGAACCGCCTCGCAAGCGCAACGAGCTTCACGCTGTCCTGCATGCTGGTGATACCGAAGGCGTAATCCTGCCTGGCGAGCGCGAGCGCGCACAGGCCGAACTGCGTTCCTAAATCAAGCGCCTGCCCCTTTTTCACGCCCAGGTCGAGCGCGGAGAAGAGCAGGTTCTCGTAAAAATAATTGAGCTTGTCGCGCGCGATGCCGGCGAAGTCGTCGGCGTTGTCAGCCCTGTATACGACGTCGACAAGCCTGTCCTTCGTTCTGCCGAGTATTATGCTTTCGACTTTCTTACTTAATGCCGAGCTTTTTTCTTGCATCCTTGCTCATCTTCTCAGGCGACCACGGAGGGTCGAAAACCAGCTCCACGTCCACGTTCACTTTATCGAACGCCATCTTCAGCGCTGCCTCGACTTCGTGGGTGAACATCGAGTGCATGGGACAACCGGGATTGGTGAGCGTCATTCGAATGCGCACGTTCGCTCCCTTCACGTCGACGCCGTATATGAAGCCCAGGTCGACGATGTTCAGCCCTATTTCAGGGTCGATCACGTTCCTCAGGACTTTCAGGATACCGTCCTTCGTGAGCTTTCCCGTCCCAGCGCCCGCTGAGCTAGCTGATTTTGAAACTTTCGAAACCTTCGAAGCCCTTGAAGCTTTCGAAACCTTTCTCGCAGCCTTTGCCATAGCACACCCCAGAAACTGTTATCTTTAATGTTGTCCGTCCAGGTTTTTATAGGTTTGGCGCGATTAGCGCAATTAGGACGTGAGAGGACTTTTATAATTTGGCTCGAAATATTAGACATGGAACTAAGCAAAACAAAAATCAGGGTAAATGACCCCCTCAGAAGGGGCTTTCAGGCCGCATTAAAGTATGTGGTGCAGGATATAGAGAAAAATAAAAAGGCACATATTGCGATGATTATCTTAGACAAGCCAAAGGACATAAGATTCTATCTTCTAAGAAAACCTGAGCAGTTGAATGATAATAAAGAATTCTCGGGTTTCAAAAAGGAAGGAAGGATAAAAAACGTAAGAATTTACGAGCTCGCGGAAAAGCGATTATAAACGGAATCCAATCTTAATAAGCATGCTGTAATATTAATAATAAACATGAGGAGCCCGTGAAAAGCGGGTTTCGCATGTTGATTACAATGCTTGACGAAAACAAGATTCTGGATTTCATCAGGTCAGATTACACGTGGGAACAGATCATATACGAGATTGTCGCATGGGAGGGCCTGAACCCATGGGACCTCGACGTTTGCAAGCTTTCCGAAGGCTTTCTGGTTTACCTGCACAAAATGAAGGAGATGGACTTCCGCATGCCCGCCAAGTATATCATGGTGGCGGCCATACTGCTCAAGATGAAATCCGACTATCTCCGCGCCTTCAAGGAGCAGGTGACCGGCGAGGCGGAGCAGCAGATGCAGGAGGAATTCCAGCAGGCGGTTGTAAGCGACGGCGAGCAGTTCCAGATAAACCCGCTCACCATCCCGCCCAGGAGGGAGCCTGTTCGAGGCGTGGTCATAGGCGAACTCGTGAAGGCGCTTAGGAAGGTCATGAACGCGCACGAGAGAAGGGAGTTCAGGAGCGAGAAGCTGAGGAATGACATAGAAATCTCGGGCGAGAACATAAACGAGAGGATAAAGAACCTTTACTCGAGGATAAATTCCCTGCTGTCGAGGGTCAGGAAGAAGGAAGTCGAATTCTCCGAGCTGGTCGGCACCTGGGACCGCGAGAACGTGGTCAACAACTTCGTGCCCCTCGTCCACCTGGAGCAGCAGAAGAAAGTCACCGCCCGCCAGGAAGAAATGTTCGATGAGATATGGGTCAGCAGAAGGGACGAAAAGAAGGACAAGGGATGAGTGGCATGTGGCGGAGTCCCAGACCGCTGGTTTTTCTGCTTCTATTTCTTTCCGTTTTTTCAGTTTTCTGGTTTGCGGTTCCTCGTGCGGAAGCGAAGGGCATAGAGGACAACGTCCTGCGCAACCCCGCCGGCGTCAACGAGCTCATGCTCAGCATCCTGCAGGAAGGCACCGTGAGCATAAACGGCAACCCGACCAGGTTCGAGATAAGCCTCGAGATCCCGCAGGACGACGAAAGGCAGGACGTCAGCATAAACGTCGAAAAGGTGAAGGACGAGTTCGGGACCGAGACGGGATTCATAGAGAAGGACAACCCCGGCAACGCCTTTTCCTACAGCATTCCGAGCACCGTGAAATCCAGGGCTAATCATCTGGTTTACCTGCCCGGATCGTATGCCATACCTGACGACGTGGAAATTTACCTGCAGCCCACGGAGCGCATCCAGTCGTCGGACGCCGGAATCCGCAGCCTCGCGCAGGAGATAACGCAGGACTCTAAGGACGACTTCGAGAAGGTGGCGAAGCTCGCGATATGGGTCCACGACCACCTCAACTACGACCTTGCCTACGCGGGGAAACGGCTTGACGCGCTGTCCATCCTCGAGGGAAGGAAGGGCGTGTGCGCGGAATACACGACGCTGTTCATCGCCTTCGCGCGTTCGATAGGCATACCGGCGAAGTTCGTGTCTGGCTATTCCTACGGCGAGCGCGGCTGGGAGAGCCATGCGTATGCCGAAGCGTATCTCGGCAAATGGGTTCCAGTGGACCCGCTGTGGCTTGAGATAGGCTACATCGATGCAGCGCACATAAAGTTCGGCGAGAACACGGACAACAGGTTCGGCAACAGCGTCGTCGCCTACGGCTACGGCATGACCGAAAAGCCGAGATTCACCGTCGACAAGATAAACATTTCCACGCTTTCATTTTCCGATGTCGAAAAAGAGGCGGATTATAACCTCACCATCTCCAGCGGCGGGTTCAGGAAAGGCGACGCAGGCATCGTGGCCCTAACCCTGGTGCCAGGCGAATTCATAGTCGGCCGGCTTGTGCTCGAGCCATGCTCGGGCGATTACGCCGTCGTCGAGGTCGAGGACAAGGAAAAGAAGGTCATCCTGAGGCCGGGCGAAAAGGAGCAGATCTACTGGGAAATAAAAATCAATCCCGACCTGCCGAAGAACCTGCTGTTCACCTGCCCGCTCACCCTGAACTCGAGGTCTCTCACGTTCAAGACGGTCGACGCGACGGTCAATACCCAGTACAGCGCGCGCAGCGGACAGAAGCTGTCCGCGCGGCTCTATTCCGACGTCGTGATGCTCGGCAACGAGCAAAAGGTTTATATATCAGTCGCGGGAGCAGGCGGCCAGGCGAAGCTTGGCATCCTGGCGGGCGACCTGAAAGAGGAATTCGACGCCTCCGGCGATTTCCAGACCGTCTTCTCTTTCGTGCCTGGAGCGACGGGCGTGAACGATGTTGTGGTATACACTTCCGAAGGAGAAGTCCTCACGCTTCCGTTTACGGTCAAATCAGACCTTAGAATATTCATGGAAAACGTCACCGCGCCCGCATACCTGAAGGCGGGCGAGCGGAAGAACGTGTCCGCCTACATCGTCAACAAAGGCGCGGCCGAGGAGAGTGTGCATTTCAACCTTAACGTCGACGGCACGGATAACCTGGCGAACTTCATGCTTAAGAACCGCTATTTCGTCTCGCTCCCCGTTTCTTTCGCCTCAGCAGGTTCGAAGGCGGTCAGGTTCGAGATTGCCGCAGCCGGCCTGAACCTTTCGGAAACGAGGGTAATCGAGGTTTACGACGAGCCGCTCATCTATTACGATACGGATTACGCCGAAGGAGAAGCGAAGCTCACGCTCTACGTGAAGAAATCCGCCATTAAAAATGTAACCATCACTATCGGAGACGCTAAGCAGGCATTCGACGAAGTTTTCGGCAAGAAAGAAGTCGGTTTCGCGCTCGCGCCTGGCGAATACCCGCTTGAAATCAGCTGCTACGACGTCGCCGGCAATCCCCACACGACCACCGCAACCATCGAATTCAGCGAGAAGAACTTTCTGGAGAAGCTGCTCGGGATGCTCAACTCCGCGGTCGAAGCCGTGATTTCCCTGCTTGGAAGCTTCGGCAGGTAGACAGCAGGTAGACCGTAAGTTCGGAATCCGAAGGCAATCTTTTTAAGACGCTCACGCGCAATATTTTCATGGTCAAGAAAAAGTCCAAGAAGGCAAGTTCCGGTTGCTCATGCTGCTAAGGCTTTGGGCATTTGAGTTCAATCTTTTTTTTATTGTTTATTCTATTTCATCCCAGATGAAAAAATAGCAATGGACCGGTCGGGATTTGAACCCGAGGCTTATGGAACCATGTTTCCTTTCTGCAGAAACAAGGTTTCTCCACCATGCCAAGGTGGCGATCTACCGCTGATCTACCGGCCCTTAAATGGTTTTAGTAGTTTGACGATTCTATTGTTATCCTTTTTCAATATATAAACATTATATTGGCCTTTTCTGGATGATGTTATACCATGTCTTATTTCAAACATTTTCAATAAAAACGATATCTGTTGAGCTAGTTTGTGAGAGGAAGTATAAAAGGCTATTTTTATACCGTTCTTGGTTTTCGATATCGTACCATCCGTGTCAAGCAAACCTCTTAGAAAACCTTTGGCAAAGACCTCGTTTTTCAAAAATTTCTCTTTCAAACTCACACTTTTTGATTTATCTCGGCTTTCGAAATCGAGAAAATCATGGAAAAAAGCAAATATTTCCTTTGAATATATCTGTAAAACAAATTTTCTAGGGCCATCCATTTTTATAAGAAATTTTTT
Organism: Candidatus Aenigmatarchaeota archaeon; assembly: GCA_963726265.1. Taxonomy (GTDB): domain Archaea; phylum Aenigmatarchaeota; class Aenigmatarchaeia; order QMZP01; family QMZT01; genus JBGPQP01. The sequence continues at coordinate 135,343 of CAVSBQ010000002.1, read as the reverse complement.
ACCAAATGACGCATCAAATAAATCTTTAACATGATTCAAATAATTCAGGTTTTTTATACCGAAATGCACCCTAACCTGATAGTGATATCTTCCTGGCTCAAAATATAAACTACCGTCGCCTGTAAATATACCGATGGCTTCTCCCAGCTTTTCATCCGAATCGAATCTTATGATAGGCATCTGTATACTTTTTCCTTTGAGTTTTCGGGTGTGGTAGTAAATAGTCGTCTTTTTTATGCCGGTGATATTTGATATGTGCTGCAGAGATTTGCCATCTTTAGTTAAGTTTTCAATACTTTTTAACTGGTAGCGATTAAGCCTCATTCTCCCATATTTCATATTTGGATACCTGCAAATAAAAGAAAAGTAAATGTTTGCTGAATCAGATTACTCTTTTGCTTCTTTAGTGACTATCGTCGACTCGCTCTTGTTGGCCATCTGCTCGACTCGCTTCCTCAGCAGCTTCTCTATCTCGCCGGAGATCGTCATCTCGTTGAGGACGCAGAACGCCTTGAACCTGAGAAACAGGTCTTTTTCGACCTCTATCGTTGTCGTCATCGTCTCCGGTTTTTCCACTTTTTCCTGTCTTAATTCTTCTGCAGGCATGGTAATTTAATACTTTCATGCTTTTTAAAGTTTTCTGCGTGCTATACAAATATTTTTAAATACGTAGATAGACAAATAGATAAATATAGTATGTTAGTTTTATCGGCGAATGGTTTATTGGGGGTGTGAGTATGTGTCCGGATGCATTGGAGGGTTTTGACGCGTATCAGGCAAAGATAATGGTTTTTGGATGCGGCGGAGGCGGCTGCAACACGATAACGCGCCTCACCGGCATGGACATAAAGGGCGCAGTCACGGTCGGCATCAACACGGATGCCAAGCATCTAACGGTTACCAAGGCGCACAAGAAGCTGCTCATAGGCAGGGAGACGACAAAGGGCATGGGCGCGGGCGGCTTCCCCGACGTGGGAAGAAAAGCAGCCGAAGAATCGAAGGAGCAGATTAAGGACATTCTGAAAGGATGCGACCTGCTGTTCATCTCGTGCGGCCTGGGCGGAGGCACCGGGACAGGAGCCGCTCCTGCGATAGCGAAGATGGCGAAGGAGCTCGGCGCGATTGTCATCGCACCAGTGACGCTGCCGTTCAAGATGGAAGGCGCCAGGATAAAGAAGGCCGAGGACGGCCTGCTGCACCTGAGGGACGCATGCGACACCGTAATCGTCATCGAGAATCAGAAGCTGCTCGAGCTCGCGGGCACCAAGCCGCTAGGCGACGCATTCGCGGTCGCGGACAACCTCATAGCGACCATGATAAAGGGCGTGACAGAGACGATATCGCAGCCGTCGCTTGTCAACCTGGACTACGCCGATGTGAAGGCGATCATGCATTCCGGCGGAGTCGCGACCATCGGCGTCGGCATATCGGACACGAAGAACAGGGCGAAGGAAGCGATAGACATAGCCCTCAACCACCCGCTGCTCGATGTCGACTACGAAGGAGCGACCGGCGCCCTGATACAGATAATCGGAGGCGAGGACCTCACGCTCGATGAAGTGAGCCTGATAGGAGAAACCGTTTCGAAGAAGATGAATCCCGACGCGACGGTCATGTGGGGAGCGCGCGTCCTGCCGGAATACAAAGGAAAGCTTCAGGTCATAACCATCATAACCGGCGTCAGCTCGCCTTACATACTGGGCAGCAAGACCGAGGAGACGAAGAAAGTGGACAAGATGTTCTCCAGGGACCTCGGCATACAGATGTACTGATCCACCTCAATCATTTCAAGCGGAAAACAGGTGCCGGAAAATTTCCGGACCTTTCCTTTTTTATTTACCAAACCAAACTATTTGCAGGTATAGTTTTTGCAGGCTATGCGGCGAATGGTGTGAGGTGGTGCGAATGGTCAAAATTTATCTTAATTACATAAACGGGAAATGGGTTAAATCATCTTCAGGGAAAACTTTCAAAAAAATAAATCCGGCTAACGGCGAGGCGCTTTTCATATGCCAGGCCGGGAACGAGAAAGACGTGGAGCTGGCCGCGCAGGTCGCGCGCGCCGCGTTCGAAAAATGGAAGTTTTTCCCGGCGCCGAAGAAGGGCGAAATCCTTTTCAGGGCCGCGCATCTCATGGAGCAGCGGAAAGGAACGCTTGCCGTTCTGCTCACGAAGGAGAACGGCAAGAGCCTTGAGGAGGCGCGGGGGGAAGTGCAGGAGGCTATTGACATAACCAAGTACGTCGCAGCCGAAGGGCGTCGCCTTCTCGGCGAGACGACGACCTCCGAACTTCAGGACAAGTTCGCGATGTTCATACGCGAGCCGAAGGGCGTCGTCGGCCTGATAACGCCGTGGAATTTTCCCATCGCGATACCTGCTTGGAAAATCCCTGCCGCTCTCGTGTGCGGGAACACCATCGTCTTCAAGCCGTCCAGCGACGCGCCAGCGTGCGGGATTGAGCTCGTGAAAATCCTGGAAGAGGCAGGCGTCCCTGCGGGCGTGCTGAACATGGTTACTGGCTCCGGCGAGGCGGCAGGCGACGCGATAGCGAAGCACAAGGGCATAAATCACCTTTCCTTCACAGGCTCGACGGACGTGGGAACTCGCCTTTACGTCGAGGGGGCGAAGAAGCTGAACTCCGTAGAGCTGGAGATGGGCGGCAAGAACCCGCAGATCGTCCTTGCCGACGCGGACATCGACCTCGCGGTAGACGGCGCGCTCTGGGGCGCGTTCGGGACCGCCGGCCAGAGATGCACGGCGACGTCCAGGATAATTCTCGAAAAGCCGGTCGCGAAAAAATTCACCGAGAGGCTGCTGAAAAGAACCGCGAAGCTGAAGGTCGGCAGCGGATTGAAAGGAGCGCAGGTCGGGCCGATAATAAACGCGAGGCAGATGACGAAAATCCTGGGCTACATCGACAGGGGAAAGAAAGAGGGAGCGAAGCTCCTCTGCGGCGGCCACAGGCTGAACGGAAGCGAACATAAAAAAGGCTTCTTCATCGCCCCGACCGTCTTCGCTCACGTTACGCAGGACATGACCATCGCCCGCGAGGAGATATTCGGCCCGGTGCTTGCCATAATCGAGGCGAGGAATTTCGATGACGCGATAAGAATTGCGAACTCGGTAAATTACGGCCTTTCATGGTCCATTTACACGAAAAACATAAACAAGGCCATGAAGGCAATGAGGCTCGCCGAATCGGGGATAGTCTACATAAACGCGCCGACCATCGGCGCCGAAGTGCATCTGCCCTTCGGCGGGGTGAAAGGCACTGGCAACGGAGGCCGCGAAGCCGGGACAGAGGCGATAAAGGAGTTCACTGAAATCAAGACCGTGTTCATCGACTATTCGGGCCGCCTCCAGAGGGCACAGATCGATATTGATTAGGCAATAAGCCAACGTATTGTTATGGCCGACAAAACCGTTGATTCGAAGGTGCTCCTGCCGTTTGTGGCATGGCTGGCAGGGGTGATAATCATAACATACCTTTTGCTCTTGTTCTATACGCCGTTGTTCAGCATACCGCCGTCGCCCAGCATACTTGCGACCTACATCGTCATCGTGCTGCTGGGCTTCTACTTCGTCTGGAAGGGTCATGAGATAAAGAAGAGGATAGGCAGGAGAATCGCAAGGAAAGGCAGGAAGGTGGATGATGAAAAAGCTGGCCCTGTGCTTCGGAAGCGAAAGCGAAGGCGATAAGCTCGCGCTGGAAATATGCAGCGAGCTTGGCGGCAGAGCAGGTAATTTCGATATCCTGAAATGCGACAACCCGTTCGATATCCGCAGCCACATGGAAAAATCCGGGGAGATAGTCATAATCGACGTCGTGAAGGGCCTGAAGAAGGCCAGGCTCTTCGACGGCGCGGACGCGTTCGCAAGGACAAGGAGCGTCACGGCGCATGACCTCGACCTATGCTCGATGCTGAAGATTCTCGAGGCCGCCGAAAAGCGCAGGTTCAGGATCATCGGCGTGCCCTTCGGCTCGGAGAAAACAGAGGCTGCGAGGGAGGCAGGGAAACTGCTCGCCTCCCTGTGATTTGCCCGGGATTTCTGGCTATAGAGCGTCAGGTCTTTATTTTCAGCTCGAGGAAATGGCTCGAGCAGGAGAAGCACGGGTCATACGCCCTTATCAGCATCTCCAGGAGGAGCTTCACCTCAGCTCCCGGCTTTTTCAGGATTGACGGCAGGAATGCCGCTATGTCGTCTTCCATCCTCGCGGCGTTCTGCGAGGTCGGTGTGATGACGTTCGCGTATCTTATCTTGCCGTCGCTGCCTATGCCGTAGTTGTGGAGCAGCAGGCCTCTCGGCGCTTCGCAGACGCCCACGCCTTCGCTGTCCGTCTTTTTCGGCAGCGCCTCGAATTTCTCGCCGCGCATGCCTTTCGCGTATTTCTCAGTAAGATGCAGCGCCTCGTCCGTGAAATGGACCATCTCGACCGCCTGCGCGAAGTTGTTGGCAAAGGGGTTGTAAATAGGAGGCTTCATGCCTGCCTTCCCGGCGGCGGCAAGGATTGATCCAGCGTCGTCGGAAAGGTATCTCCAGTTGCTGTTGAGGCGCGGCAAAGCGCCGGTCATGTAACTGCCGCCCTGGAAGCTGGAATGCTTGGAATTCGAATACGGCCTGATGGTTTCCTTTATGTGCTTCTTGTAGTCGCCGCCTCTGAAGAACGAGCCGTCGCTGCTGGTTATGGTGCCGTCGTAAAGCGCATATTCGTTCGCTTTTTTCAGGCAGAGCTGCGGAGCCTTTATATCCAGCGCGGGCAGCTTCAGCGGCGCAAAGATTTCAGCGGTCTTTTTCGCGAGCTTCTTCATCGCCTCCAGGTTTTTCCTTATGGCCCCGATTTTCGCCTTGTCCGGCACGGAAGTGAAGCCGCCTATGACCGGGGTGACGGGGTGGAGGGCGCGGCCGCCCACGAGTTTCACGATGTCGCTCGCCAATTGCTGCAGGTCGAGCGCGAGGTGGATGTGCTCATGCTTCTTCTGCGAGAGCTCTATCACGTCGCTGAAGCCGAGATAATCGGGCAGCGCGAAGAAGAACAGGTGCGCGGTGTGGCTGTGGATGGTGCTCGCGTAAAGGAGAAGCTTGCGCAGGTCGAGCGTCTGCTGCGACGGCGTTATGCCGAACGCGTCCTCCACGGCCTTTATCGACGTGAGCGTGTGGACGACCGAGCATATGCCGCATATCCTCTGCGTTATGCTGGGCGCCTCCCTGTAATCGCGTCCGAGCAGCATGGCCTCGAAATACCTCGAAGCCTCGTAGACCTCGAGCCAGACCTTATTTACCTTCCCGCCTTTCATATCCACGTTGAGCTTCGCATGGCCTTCCAGTTTCGTCAGCTCTTCGAGCGTGAAACCCTTATGGCTCATTATCATTCCTCCGCTTTGCCTTCTGCATTGCCCTGCTCCGCCTGGCCGTTTCCGGTTTCCCTGAACTTTTCAGCCGAGCCGGCATACCTAGTGAAAACCATCCTGATGTCGTCCATGGTCACCCCTTTCTCCTTCAGCAGTTCGATCTCCGCCCCGAGGTTGCCGTCGGGCAGCGGGCCGCGGCAGCCGTCGCACGGCGTCCTGGCGGCCGGGCAGGGAGCGTTGCAGCCGGCGTATGTGACCGGCCCGTAGCACGTGACGCCGTCCTTGAACAGGCATTTGATGCCGCGCTTCTTGCATTCCACGCACACGCAATAATCCTTCTCACGAGGCCGTTTATTGTTGAGCAGGTCGGCGATGAGCGCGAAGACCTCGTCCTCGTTCACCGGGCAGCCGCGCATGTAATAGTCGACCCTGGCGTGCCTGTCGACGGGCGTTACCTCGCTCCTCGACTTGTGCTTCGTTTCGGTCGGGTAGACGATTTTCCTGTAGTCCTTGGAAGCATAATTCCTTATGGAGGGAATGCCTCCCCAGCATGCGCACGTCCCGTAGGCAATGAGGAAGCGTGCCTTCTCCCTCGCCTTTTTCAGCTCTTCCAGCTCGCGCTCGGTCGAAACCGCGCCGTCCATGAAGACGACATCGTATTCGCCTTCCTTGTCGTTGAATTCCTTGAGCATCCAGAAGTTCGTTATGTTCACGTTTTCGAAAACGTCCGCCAGCCGCCTGCCGAGCAGCAGGAACTGGAAGAAGCACCCCTTGCACGAGGTCATGCCTATGAAAGCGACTTTCTTTTTGCCGCCCGCCGCGGGTTTGGCCGCGTGCTTGAGCGGGTGTTTGACAGGAGTTTTGACTGGCGCAGCCTTTTTCACAGTTACAACCTTTTTGACAGCTGCGTGCCTTTCAACAACTCTGCTCTTCTTAACAACCCTGCCTTTTTTCAAAGCCTTCACGGCTTTCTTAGGCTTCCTTTTTTTCACGCTTTTCTTTGTCATGTCATCCCCAGATGTTCTCCGTAACGCCCTTCAGTTGCGCGTAGGTGAAAACAGGGCCGTCGGTGCATACGTATATCTTGCCTATGTTGCAGTGGCCGCACTTGCCTATGCCGCACTGCATCATGCGCTCTAGCGAGAAATACATGCTCTCGTCGGCCATGCCAATCCTCTTGAACTCGTTGTATAGGTCCCTCATCATGCCTGGCGGGCCGCAGCAGATGCTGATGTGCGCCCTCACGCCGAGTTTTTCCAGCAGCGGCTCCACGTAGCCGATTTCGCCTTTCCATTTTTCGCCTTTCACGTCCGTAACAGTCACCATCGCCTCTATGCCGTTGGCGCACCATTTCTTCATCCTCTTGTTGAACATCACGTTGGACGGGCAGTGCGCGCCGTAAAGCAGCCACACCTTGCCGTAGTCCTTTCTGTTGTGCATGATGTGCTCTATGACCGCGCTGACGGCGGCGATGCCCACGCCTCCGGCGGCGATGACTATGTCCTTGCCGATGAACTTCTCGACAGGATAGCCTTTGCCGTACGGGCCGCGGATGCCGACGATGCCGCCTTTCTTCAGGCCGAACAGCGCCTCGGTCACAGCTCCGAACCTGCGCACGCTTATCTCGAAATAGCCTTTCTCGAACGGCGACGAGGAAATGGACAGGGGTATCTCGCCCGCGCCGAAAACCGAGACCTGCACGAACTGGCCCGGCGAGAAGTCAAGCGCTCCGCCTGTCTTAAACTTGAGCCTGAAGGTTTTCGTGTCGCATGCTTCGTCTTCGACGCCTGTTATTTCGGCCGGCCTCGGCAGATACTCGTTCCTTTCAGAACCTTTCATATTCCTTCCTTACATTTCCGATTTCCTCGGTTATGTCTATGCGCGTCATGCATTCCTTTATGCACCGGCCGCAGCCGACGCAGTGATGCTTGCCCTGGTTCTCCTTGCCGTAGACGAGCTTGTGGTAGAAGAATTGCTTCAGGCGCTCGGTTCTCGGCCCGCGACTGAAGCGGTTGCCCGCCACCCGCGTGAAGGGTTTCAGCATGCAGTAGCTGCAGGTCCTCATCACCCTGCCGCTTCCCAGGCTGCCCTGCGCGCCCATGTTGCCCTCGTGCATAATGTCAAAACAGTAGCAAGTCGGGCATACGCTCGTGCACGACGCGCAGGAAAGGCAGCGCTTCGCCGCGTCTTCCCAGACCTTGCTGTGAAATGAAAAATTCATTATCCTTTCCAGGCCTTTCGTGTCCAGCCTTTTCGCGAACACGAGCTTCGCAGGCTTCGTCTTCGCCGCTTTGTTCAGTTCCGGCATCTTGGCTCTTTTGAAAAGCCTGTTCCCGGCGACGAGCGCCTTGCCTTGCTCGCTGCCGGTCTTGACCAGGAATTCCTTCCCCATGTCGCTGAAAAGCAGGTCGAAGCCAATCGCCTCGCACGTTTTCATGGATTCGCAGAAACAATGTTCGCCAGCCTTCGTGCACTCGAGGGCGAATATTAGCGCCGCTTCCCTGCGCTTCTTGTAATAAGAGTCGGAATAGGAGTCGGCGCAGCCTGGGAGCATGACCCTGTCCAGGACGTCGAGCGCGTGGGTGTCGCACGGCCTCACCCCGAAAATCACCAGTCTGTCCTTCAGCTGGGCCTCTTTTATGGTGCCTCCTTTGTCGTATTCCGCCAGCACCTCGCCGTCCGGAAGGAAGAACCTTTTGGGCGGGAATTCGGTGTTGATATATTCTTTCAGGTCAACGTCGCCCCATGCCTTTACCTCAGCGAAGTTCCACTCGCCGCCCGCCTCGGAAGGCGCAAAAACCCTGAATTTAGCGGCTAGGGAATCCATAAACCGTGATAGGTCGGCTTTTTTTATGACATAAAATTGAGATTCTGCAGGTTTCATCAAATCACAGTGTCCCAAGGCCTATATATTATAATATCGGCTTGCTCTAATTAAAATCATGTCCATGAAGAACTACAGGGGCGCCGGAATGCACGGCATGCTGCACGAAAGGCCCGAGTGGGGCGAGGACGCGACCTTCGTCCCCAACAAGTTTTCGCCCGTCTACAACTGGTTCTATTACAAGGAGGGCTATTCCCGCAACCTGGTGCTGAATGTCCTGGACATGTTCAACGCCAAGGCGTCATCCAAAACCTTCGTGCTCGACCCGTTCTGCGGGGTCGGGACGACGAACCTCGCGTGCCGCGAGCGCGGCATTAACTCCGTGGGTTTCGACATCTCCCCGCTCGCGCTCTTCGCCGCCACGGTCAAATGCAGGAGTTACGACGTCGCAAAGCTAAAGGAGGCCTTCGCTTCGCTGAGGCAGTCGAGGTTCGAGATGCCCGACAGGACGATGGTCCCTGGCGACGTAAGGCGCTTCTTCAATCCGCACACGCTCGATGACGTCCTGTTCTTCAGGCACCAGCTGAGCGCGATACATGACCATGAAATCCGAGACTTCTTCAAGCTCGCGCTCATAACCACGGCAACACGCTGTTCCTACATGTTCAAGGATGGCGGCGCGCTGAAGTTCAAAAAGCATCCCGTCCCGCCGTTCCGCAAGGTCTATTTCGCAAGGATAAAGCACATGCTCCACGACCTCAAAAAGCACAAGACGGCTGGGGGGAAGAAATGCAGAACCATCATCGAGGAAGGCGATGCCAGGCATATCCGCCTTCAGGACGAAGCCATCGATTTCGTTATAACCTCGCCCCCTTATCTCAACAAGATAGAATACACGAGGATTTACAGGGTCGAGGAGGCTCTGTTCTTCGGCAGCCGCGACGGCGAGCACGGCATACGCTCTTTCATCGGAACGAAGGCCGAGCCTGAAATCCTCTTTCCCGACCTGCCGCTGGCGGCGAACGCGTATTTGCATGACATGCAGTCGTTCGCTTTCAGAGCTTTACCGCGTGTGCAAGCCGGGCGCGAAACTGGCGATTGTCGTGGGCAACGGCTGCTTCCCTGAGCGCGTGGTTGACAGCGACTTGCTTCTTTCGCAACTCGCAGAAAAGGCCGGCTTCGATGTCAAAAACATCCTCGTGCTGAACAAGCGCTGGTGCATGCGTCACAGAGTCGAAAAAGTGGGCGTTCTTCGCGAGAGCATGCTAGTTCTGGAAAAATAAAGCCCGCCTTATTATTATCAACTTTATGTCAACGTTTTAACATTATTATATGGTCAAAAAAATCGCAATCCTCATAATCGGAATAGCTGTTATCGCAATTGTTTCTTTGGCGGTTCTGAAGATGTGGCCGCAAGGGCAGTCGTCCGCAATCAACGCCGATTTCATGCTACTCGACAGCGAAGGCCCGAACGCAGGAGGCGAGTTTTCCAGGGAACTTGGCACAAACACGATTCCTATTTACCTTGATGACTGGTCAAAATTCGAACCCGCAGATGACCAGTGGAACTGGGTTGATGCATTCCCGGATAATGTAAGGGAATATGACCATTCGGTTTTGAGAATTGGCATACTGCACGTACTGGCCTGGAATCCGGCAAATATCCCTGCATGGGTGAACAAGAATGATATCGATGGCGAGTTCAGTGAGGAATATGGCGAATTTGTCATGGAGGCGGTCAAGCAGGCGAAGAAAAGGAATATTACTGTTGACGTATATCTGGTCGAGCTTGAATCCAATTTCGCCGGCCATGAAATAAAGGAGAATATCACAAATGCATGGATTATAGACTGGATCAAATGGGAAGTTGAACTAATTAAAACTATCGACCCCGGCGCGAAGATTGCCATCCCCCTGACGCCGACTGAATTCAGGCCGGAAGAATCCCTTGACAACACGGATGACCACGGGAAAATTCTTCTCGCGGATTTTGTTGAACGGATGATAGAAGCAGATGTCAGCTTTGATGCATTCGGCTTCAATGTCGCCAGCGGTTTTTATGATAAAATAGACGACTGGGGGGATCTGAAAGTAGCTTTGGACAAATGGTCTGCCATTGACAAGGGAATTTTTGTCTGGGCGATGGGATATCCCGCCGACAATATTGATAGTTTGCCTTTCAATTATCCCAGGGCAGGAGGCTATTCCGAAGAATGGCAAAAGGAGCAGTATGTAAATTCCTTGAGAACCCTTCTCGACAACCCCAAAGTCATCGGGCTCTCTATTGATTTGTACGACTATCAAGAACCGGGCCAGGAGACGCCGGTTCACTGGGGACTAATTGGCGGAGACAGAACAAAACCGGAAACCCTCTTCAAGAGGCAAAGCTTTGACGCCGTGAAAGAATACTGGAGCGATAATTACAGATGAACTTTTCGGAGGACTTGTTTTAAGAAAATTTTAATAACTTGCATCATAACTTTAATTTATGAAAATGAACAGAAACCTAAAAATTGCCGTATTTGCATTTTTGTCAATCCTGTTATTATTGGCTTGGGCGCCCTGGCTTGACGACCAGACTCTTCACGACAGAATGCTGCAGGAAAAAGCCAGCATAGACGGGACGATAGACAAGCAAACCGGCGAACTTTTATGCGACTATAACGTTATGTGGTTTCCTTTTGGAAGATGGGTCGCGAGCTGCGAGGGCGGCTATTTCGTGACGTTTCTCGGCCAGATAATATAACATGTCTGATAAATCAAATATCCCTCGTCATTCTGAGGAAAAGTTCCCTTCTCCTCTTCTCGAGGTTTGCTTCATTCTCCTTCTTCAGCCTGTCCTCCAGCTTCTTGAATCCCGGGCGGAATTTCCGGTAGGCGAATATCGCCGAGGCCAGCGCGGCTTTTTCATGGTCGTTCATCCTCGGCTTCGGCAGGGTTTTGTCGCTTTCCGCGAAGTCCTCGATTATGACGCGCTTCTTCTTCTTGGTCATGTTTTTTGCTGGCAAAAGCATTTTGGCTGAGATGGAAGCGGCGATTTTCCTAGCCTGCGACGGCGGCCTGGCGCGGTCCGTCGAGAGTATGAGAACGTTGCCCAACTCGGTCATGCGTTCGAGGACGTCGGAATTCTGCGGCTGGACGAAGGTCTCGAGATAAACGACGCTCCCCGAGAGGTCTAGGAGGGCGATGGACGTGTGGTAGCCGACGTCTATGCCGCCTATGAGAAAAGGCCGGCTGTTGACCGGCGCAGGCTGCGCCATGCGCATCTTTTCCATTCAAATTTTAATTGCCGCTTAAATTTAAAAGCGCTCGACCCATTTATGCTAATGATTAAAGCTGTCATATTCGATTTCGACGGCGTCATCGCGGACTCGATGAAGACGATATACGAGATTTACAAGGCGGTCTGCAGGGAGATGGGCAAGAGGTTCCAGTATTCCATAGACGAGTTCGCCCATGTCCTCGACGGCAACTACAGGAACTTCTACGCGGAGCTCGGCATAAGCCAGGAGGAAATCGAGATAGCCAACGAGACCTACAAAAAATACTTCCTCCAGCTGGAAAAGGAAATCCGCCCTTTCCACGGCATAGCCGACGTGCTTTCGGGCCTGAGGAAGCGCGGCATAAAAATCGGCATCTCCTCCAACACGCACGAGTTCATAATCAGGCGGCTGCTGGCGCAATTCGGCTTCGGAGAGCACGTAGACGTCGTGGTGGGAGGGAAGGACATAAACAAGCTCAAGCCCGACCCGGCGCAGATACTGCTCGCCATGCAGAAGCTCGGCGTGAAGCACAGCGAATGCGCCTTCATCGGCGACATGGAAGTCGACATGCTTGCCGGACGAGCTGCGAATGTCGCGAAGCTCATCGCCGTCACGTATGGCTACCACAGCAAGGAGCGCCTGGAGAAGTTCGGACCCGACGTGATACTCAATAATCCGCAGGACATCCTCGAGAATTTGTAAAGAAAAAGAAACAGAATTATTTCTTCAGCTTTTCCTTCCCGACGCCTTTGGTGAAGTGGACCAGCTTCTTCGCCATGTCCAGCGGGTCCTCGGCATGCTGAACCAGCGACGCGATGTGCACGCCGTCCGCGCCGGCCATTATGGTGGTTTTTATGTCATCCATGGTCTTGCTCGAGCCTGCGCATATGACCGGATGGCCGACAGCTTCCTTGACCGCCTTGAACATCTCCGGCGACGCCGGCCCGGGCGCGCCAGACCCTCTTTCCAGAATTGTCACCCTCTGGCCCAGCAGCTTGCCTGCGAGCGCATATGCGACGGCGATGTCGGGCTTGTGATAAGGGATGGGCTTCGCCTCTCCTATCCAGCCGACCGTTTCGCCCGGCTCGATTATCAATAAAGAAGTGGGAATCGCTTCCAGCTTCGACGCTGCAATCATGGGCGCGGCGAGCGCCTGCGCGCCGGTTATCCAGTAAGGGTTGTTGGAATTGAGCAGGCTCATGAAATAGAGCGCGTCCGCGTTCTTGGAAACGCCGCCGATATTACCCGGGAAGAGCACGACGGGCTTGCTGACGGCCTCCTTTATGCGCTTGACGGCGTTGTTGAACGTTTCTCCTTCGGCTCCTATCGAGCCTCCTATGAGTATGATGTCCGCTCCTGCCTCGTCGAAGACCTTCGCGAATTTCAGCGGGTTCCCCTTGTTTTCGTCCATCGGGTCTATGAGGCCGAAGAAGACGACGCCGTCCTTCTCGATGGTCTCGCGCAGGTATGCCTCGACTTTGCCGATTTTCATAGCTTTAAATTGGGAAAGTTAGATATAAATATGCTTTTGGTCACGGGCGCGACCGGCTTCCTAGGCTTAAACGTGATGAGGGAAATCGCCGGCCTCAGGAAGGACATAGCGGTGCTGGCGCAGGATTATGCGAACGCGAAGAAGCTTTATCCCAAATGCAGGATTATCGAAGGCGACATAACGAAGCCTGACACGCTGGACGGGCTGAGAAAGGCGGCGAAAGGCATCGACACGATAGTCCACCTGGCGGGCATGGTTTCATACACTAAAACGAAGGACGAGCTTTTCATGGTGAACGTCGAGGGCACGAGGGCGGTTCTCGAAGCCTGCCCCCATGCGAAGAAAATCATCTTTTCCTCGAGCGTCTCGGTCTACGGCGAAATCACCGGCATGGCCGACGAATCGTATCCAACAAGCCCGGAGAACTTCTACGGCTGGTCTAAGCTCGAGGCAGAGAAGCTCATTCTTGATGCCGGCATCCGGAGCGTCATTTTCAGGATAGCGCCTATATACGGCGCCGGCTCGCCGCAGTGGCTGAAGAACCTTAAGCTGCTCGAAAAGGGCTTCCCCATCCCCAACACCAACAACCTCACTCACGTGACCCACATCTCGAATGCCGCGCAGGCGTTCAGGCTCGCGTTAAAAACGAATGTCGAAGGCGTTTACAACATCGCGGACGAGGAGCCGGTGAAGTTCATGGAATTCGCAAGCGAGCTGGTAAGGCTTCTCGGCAAACGGCCGAAAATCCTCCCTTACTGGCTGGTGAGCCTGGTCGCTGGCATGAAGGGGATGGGAGCGTATCTCAAAGTCCTGACCATCAACAGGAACTACGACGTCACGAAAGCGAAAGAGCTGGGCTACAAGCCGAATGCCGATTTCGAAAGCGAGCTGGAGAAGATGGTGGAGTGGTATAAAAATAAAAGATAGCATCATCTTCCCGTTTTAGAATGCCGTTTTTCAAAGCCCTCTTTTCATGACGAGTCTGGCTACGATTGCCGCCACCACGATATACACGAAAAGATACGCAACAAGCATGCCCATCATGGGAAGCGGCAGCTCGTAGAACGTCAGCCCTTCTATGAGCCTTGCCGAAATGGTTATGGGCATGGAAACGGCCACCTGCTTCAGCAGCGGCGGGAATGCCTCGTAGGGCGTGAATGTCCCGGACAGGAACATCATCGGTATTACGATTATAAGCGATGCGAGGATTGCCGTGCTCTCGGTTTTCGAAAAGCTTGCTATTATGAGACCCAGCAGCACGAAAACCAGGCTCAGGATGGCGCAGATGAAAATTATGGGCACCACGTTCGAGATGTTTATCCTTATGCCCAGGACTAGCACCCCGGCGGCCAGGATGAAGGGCAGCGGTATCAGAGATATTATGGCGTTGAGCATCATCCTTTCTAGCAGCAGGAAGTTCATGCCTGTGGGCGAGATCGAAATCCTTTTGAGCAGGCCCGTGCTCCTCTGTCTGATGAAGCTTGTCGAAGCCAGGAAAGTGGACATCAGCATGAGTATCATCACGAGGATGGTCGGGAAGACGAAGTCTATGTATCTTTTGTTGCCGAAATACCACGCTATTTCCGAGTTCACGGGCTCGGAATACTCCGGCTTGTATTTTTGCATGGAATCCGTAATCAAGCCCTTTGCGGCCAGCAGGTTGTCCGCCAGGGCGTTTATGTCGTCCCTTATTTTCCTGACGGACGACGATGACTGCGAAAGCGAGGTGGCGATGCCGTTCAGCTTGGGCCCAAGCGTGCCCACGTCCGCGTCATCCAGGATTTTTTCCGAGCCCTCGAGATTCGTTTTCGTGCGGTTTATGTTCCATTCCAGGTCGTTGACCCCGCTCCTTGCCAACATAAGGCTGTTCTGCGCGGCGGTTATGTTGTCAATTATCATGGCCTGGAGCGGCGGGCTCAGGTTCATGGAGTAAACGCTGCTGGAAACCGCCTGCATCCTCTGGTCGACGCTGTTTATGTTGGACGAGATGGACACCGCGCTGTTCTTGATGCCCTGCAGCGTCAGCAGGGAGGTTTCCACGTTCACCTTTGCAAGCTCTACGGCTGAAAGCCTCCTTGCTGCATCCTCAACCTCGCTTTTTTTCGTGTCCAGTTCCGCGGCAACGGAATTCAGCGTTGCCGCGCTCGAAACCAGCTCGGCATGGGTTTTGTCAATCTCGCCGGAAATGTTCTGCGTGTTCGACCACATGTCTCCTATCATGGCGTTTATCAGCTTCTGGGAGAGGTCCTTGGTGATGAGGTTGAAATAGGATTGTATGTAAGCGCTCACCGGTTTCGTGTTGTCGATCAGAATCCTTACCGTCATGTTCAGGCCTTCGGGCGGTATTATGATGCCAGCCCTGACCATGGAATTCTTTATGTTCTGCGAAATCACCTCGTCGCAGTTGCCCTCGTATTCCCTGACGTCGAAGACGCCGGAATTTTTCATGACAAAGGCGGTGTCGTTGTAAAGGCCGCTCCTGCTTTCTCCGCAGATTATTATCGGGACGTTGCTAGGCTGCGTGCTCAGGAAGGCCACGCCGACAAGGATGACTATGAATATAGGCGTAAGGAAAAGCAGCATGAAGCTCCTTATGTCCCTTAAAAAAATCCCCGTGTCCTTCGTCAGCAAATAAATGAGTTTTTTTAGAGACATAAAACCGCCATCACGGCCCGAAGCCCCTTGAATGCAGGGCTGACATGACCTCGCGGGTGTCGCCTTCGTAGAGCTTCCTGCCCTGCTCCAGGAAGGCCACCCGGTTGCAAAGGTAGTTTATTTCCTCCATGTGGTTGCTTGAGATTATTATGGTGGTCCCGAGCCTGTTTATCATCTCTATCATCTTCCACAGCTCGCCCCTGGAAACCGGGTCCACCTCGATGCTCGGTTCGTCCATGAGCAGTATCTGCGGTTCGTGCATGAGGGCGCAGGCGATGTTCAGCCTTCTTTTCATGCCTCCGGACAGGCCGGATGCCATGTCGTTTATCCTGGCATCCAGGCAGAGGGATTTCGAGATGCTTTCCATGAGCTTTGCGGCGGTGCCTTCGACGTCGTAAAGCCTGGCGAAATATTCCATGTTCTCCCTCACAGTCAGTTTTTCGAAGAAGCTGTTTTCCTGCGGGCAGTAGCCTATGAGCCTTTTGAACTCCTTCCTGTCGACGCTTACCTTCTGGCCGTCCAGGAGGATATAGCCTTCCTTCGGCTTCACGAGGCCGCAGAGCACCTTCAGGGCGGTCGTTTTGCCTGAGCCGTTCCGGCCCACGAGGCCGAAAATTTCACCCGCCCTGACGGAGAATGAAAGGTTGTCAAGCGCCTTCACTTTTCCGAGATGGACCGTCACGTTGCAGAAGGAGAGGGCATCCATAATACGTATTTGGGCGAATGGGCTAAAATACCGTTAAGAATAAAAGAAAAAGGACAATGAAACAGTTTTAATTTTCAATCAAAACTGGAAAGAGAGGAAATGGGTTTTACTTTCCGATCCTGAATACCTTTGTGCCGCATTCCGGGCAGATGCCTTTCTTTGCAGGCTTGCCGTTCTTCAGTCTTACGCTCTGCTCGTTCTTTATTTCAACTTTTTTCCTGCATTTGACGCAATATGCTTGTGCCATAGTTTACCTCCGAAGTTTTAATTATAGATTATGTTTAAACATCTTTATAAACTTTCAAGAAAAATAAAGTCTCTGCTCGCTCCTTTTAACTTTCAGCGTGCGTGCGAACATGCCCAAACGGCGAAAAAAAGATTTTTTAGCTCCCCGAACCCGCGGAGAAAGTTTATAAGCATTTATGGGCAAATTTAAAGAACGCACAAGCCTTTTTAGGTTATGCTTCAGGGAGGGAGAAAATGTCTGAAAAAAAGCAGCGGCTTCCGCTGGCGCCGTTCGAGCGCATCCTCAAGGACGCGGGGGCGAAGCGCGTCTCGAAATCCGCGATGAAGGAGTTCGCAGTGGTGATCGAAGGCATCGCCGACGAAATCGCCCAGGATGCGGTCAAGTTCGCGAAGCACGCTGGAAGGAAGACTGTCACGGGCGAGGACATACGCCTCGTCAGGAGATAGCGCATCAGCGAGTGAAGGAACAGCAACTTTTTATAAAATTTTGCTCCAAAGTAAAACCAGGATGCTATCATGAAAGGGGCAAAATATGCCGGCGACGTGGCAATAGCTGCCGTTTCCCTTTACAATCCAAGCCTGGCAGGCTATAAGTGCAGGATGAAGCTGGCCGGGCAGTTCCTGGAAAAGGCCAGGGGACTTGGCTACGACGTTTTCGTCTCCGACGGCGGCTCGGACGAAAGTTTCCTGAATTACATGGAAAGTCTGGGAGTCAGTTTTTCCATCGGCCGGCAGGAAGGCTCATTATCAGGGCCGGGCAAAAGGAAGGCCATCCTCAGCGCCTATAAAAGCGGCAGGAAGGTCATAGTGCTGACCGAACTGGAGAAAGTCAATCTGTTAGACAGCATAGACGCGATGGCCAAGCCGATACTGGAGGACGGGGTCGATATCGTCGTTGCCGAGAGGCGTTCGCTCAAGGAAGCGTCGTGCCCGGCTATCCAGAGAATAACGGAGCCTGTCGGCAATCTTGTCTGGAAAATCTGCACTGGAAGAGACATGGACATATTTTTCGGGCCGAGGGCATTTAGCAGAGAAAGCTCAGAATATTTTACCAAGTATGACGGGCCCTATGGAGACCACTGGGAAATAAACTTCATACCGGTGATGCGTGCAATCCGCGGCGGAAAAAGGGTTGAAGGGCGTGACATGGATTTCGCCTACAGCCCGGAGCAGAGGCATAATGAAAACGGGGAATGGTTTCCCTTCCTCGGGAAAAGGCTGCGGCAGTTATGGAATATAAATACCGCTGTGATAAAGGATAGCATAAAACATCATGCCTGATTATGTCATCGCGGCGAATCACATGGAGTCGAATATCATCATCTGCCACGGCGCGTATGGCCGTCCGGACGAGAACTGGTATCAGTGGCTCGGGCAAGCGCTCGGGAAATACGGCTGCAAGGCTTTCGTTCCAGCGTTTCCCACGCCCGAAGGCCAGAGCTTGGAAAACTGGCTGAAGGTTCTCGAAAAGCTGGACAGGCACATCGGGCCAGACACCATTCTCGTCGGCCACAGCATAAGCTGCGCCTTCGTCCTGAAAAAAATCGAATCTATGGAAAGACCGATAAAAGCCGCGTTCCTCATCTCAGGTTTTCTGGGAGATGTCGGCAGGGAAAAGTTCGACGTGATAAACCGCTCGTTTTTCGCGCAGGGATTTGATTGGGAGAAGATAACGAAGAACTGCGGGCACTTCGAGGTCTGGCATGCGGACAACGACCCTTACCTCCCGGTCGCGAGAGGCAAAGAAATCGCCGACAATCTGGGAATAAAAATCAGGATTATCAAAGGCGCGGGCCACTTCAACGAGAAGGCTGGTTACAAGGAATTTCCGCTGCTGCTGAAAGAAATCAGGGCCCTGCTCCGCTGAATATCAAAGGCTCATCCTCGTCTTCCTCCAGAATATGAGGTTCTCCATCTCCATTCCTTTCTCCTTGCATCGGCTCTGGTAGAGCTCGAGATAAGTTTCCTTTATCCCTCTTTTCGGGTCCAGGCCGAGCTTCATTATTGCGCTGCGTATGCCGGCTTCGGAACCCTCGATTTCGATGAACTTCCCGAAGGGCAGCCTGTCCAGCGAAATTTTCGCGTCGCCGAGGACGAACGTCGTCTTCTGCTTCTCGTAAATCCACCAGACCTCGTAGCCCAGCCCCTCCAGGATTTCCCTGGCGCGCTGGAAGTCGCTAACTTCGATCTCGGTCTCGTCCGCCACCTTGAACTCGCCCTTGCGTATGGCCGTCTTGAACGTCAGGACGCTTTTCTCGTCGCTCTTGCGCAGCCGCAGCAGGATTCCCTTGGTTCGTAGCTCGCCGTCGTCGAAGATGATGTTGTGTTCGAAGCCTTCGGAAGCCTTCCTCGCGCCTGCCAGCAGGAGCTTCTGCAGCATCCTCTCTTCGTTGCCTACTGCGAACTTTATCTCGATTTCCCTTGCCATGGAATCCCACCCTATGCTGCGTAAAATAATCTAAATAAAAATAGAGAAAAGGGTAAATAAAAAGAATTTATTTCTCCTTCGGCTTCACCGTCGGCATCGGAAGCGGCGGCGGCAGCTGAAGGTCCTCGGCGATGTTGGAAACCTTTATCAGGCATCTCCTGAACAGGTAGTTCAGAATCTCCAACGAAGGCTTCTCCGGGATTTTCTTCTCCTTGTCCCACTGCTTGAGCAGCGCTTTGTTGTCGTCGGTCATGTAGAGCAAGTCGCCTCCGATCTTTATCTCGCCGACCCTCGGGTCGTATGTCGTGACGAAATCGAAGTCGAGCGAAAGCACCTTCTTGTCGCCGAGCGTTGAAATCGTAACCTCTTTTATGTTGTTTATCCTCGGCACGGAATTGACCTTTATCTCCGCCTTGATCCTCTGTTCCTTGTCCCTCTTCGCCTCAACCGAGTTGAAACTCAGGCCGATTATTGCCATGTTTTACCTCCAAATTTAAATGCACTATGATTTGCGTGTATTTGATTATCGCTTCTGTTATTTAAATCTTTTCGGCGGCGGGGCGCGGCTTATATTAAGCGATTTCCCCGTAGCCTATGAGCCTCCACCTGCCGGAGAAAAGCTTCGACACCGCGATCTTTTCACCCTTGTCCGCGCACAGCGGGCTCTTGAGCTGTATGTCGACGTCATTCGCCCTGGCCGAAATCACCACGCCCGTGGTCCTCATCGTGGCGAGCGTGACCATGAGCATGTCCTTCGTCTTGAGGTCGCCGACCTCCATGCTTTCCTTGGTTCCCACGACCCTCTTGAACAGCGTCGTTCTGATGCGCATGCGCTCGATCACCGGAGGCAGCTTGCCGCGTATGCTGGCGATGCTGCCGGAAAGCGAATCGGATTTCGTGAGGTAAGGGTCCAGTGTGGTCGAAACGCCCGCGAGGCCGCCCGGCTCTATCTCCTCCATGTGCTTTCCCGCCTTCTGCAGGCCGGTAATCCTCGTCCTGACGGGTTCGTATTTTTCCCTGATCTTTATGCCGGGCTTTATTTCAATCTCGTCGCCGACTTTCAGCCTTCCTTGCGTGAGCGAGCCGCCGATGACCCCGCCCTCGAGTTTCTCTATCGCCGTCCCCGGCTTGTTGACGTCGAACGACCTCGCTATGAGGAACTTCGGCGTCTTCTTCGGGTCGCGTTCGGGGACTTTCATGACGTGGTCGATCGTTTCGACAAGCGCGTCGAGATTGACGCGCTGCCTCGAGGATATCGGCACTATGGGCGCGTTCTCGGCTATCGTCCCCTTGACGAAAGCCTTTATCTGCATGTAGTTCGCGAGCGCCTGCTCCTTGGTGACCAGGTCGATTTTCGTCTGCACGATTATTATCTTGCGTATGCCGACGATGTTCAGCGTGGTAAGGTGCTCCAGCGTCTGCGGCTGCGGGCATTCCTCGTTGGCCGCGATTATCAGCAGGGCGCCGTCCATGAGCGCCGCGCCCGAAAGCACGGTCGCCATCAGCGTCTCGTGGCCCGGCGCGTCGACGAACGAGATGGTCCGCACCGGCTCGCAGCTGGAAAAACAGTTGATGCATTTCTGCGTGAGCGAATACATTTTCGCGTCCTTGCATTTCGGGCATCTGTAAACCGTCATCTCGGCATAGCCGAGGCGTATGGATATGCCGCGCTTTATCTCCTCTGAATGCGTGTCCGTCCATTTGCCAGTGAGCGCTTCGGTAAGCGTGGTTTTGCCGTGGTCAACGTGGCCGACAATCCCTATGTTGAAATCGGGAACGAGCCTCCTGTCCAGCTTTTCCGCCTTGCCCGCCTTTTCGGTTTTTTCAACCCTTCCGGCTTTTTCAAGCTTGTCGGCCTTTTCCTGTCTGTCAACCTTGTCCTGTCTCTCCGTTTTTTCAGACACTTTTTCGCTTATCGGCATCACCCTAAGATATGTTGATTATATGCGGTTTTGGTTTATAAACGTGGGGCGGCAAAACGGCAAAAGGCATAATTAAAAAAATGCCAGAGCGGGCCTCAGAGTCAGTCCTGAAACCTCACCAGTTTGTCAGAGCCGCCTTCTGGCAGCGCAGACAGCGCATTCTCTCTGTAGGGGCAGCCGTTGCATGTTCCAACAATTCCTCTTCCGTCATCCTTGTGGCCGCGGCACACGAGCCTTTGCAAGTGCTCAAGGTCGGCGGGAAATTCATGCCTTGGAATCAGGTCGAGGCTGGCTTCAGCCGAGCCTTCAATCTGATAGAATATTACTGGCGGGAAGAAGGCTGATATCTTTTTCAAATACAATCCCATAAACGCATCTTTTTTGCCAGGTCCCAGATATTCCTTCACACTATCGTCCTGCACCCAATTGCTGAAATTCAAACTGCATGCCATAAGCAACGCCCTGTTTTCATTGCGATTCTTTTTGTCTATCGTGTTTGCATATTATTTTCCGCAGGGCCTTTATATACTTTTTTATATATTTTTAATAAAAATTATGCATTATAATATATAGGACGTGCGGACCGGAAAAAAACTCCCTCCAAACTTAAAAATTCCCGAATCAATCTTTCTACAGTATTGTTTCGTACCACGACATTGGGGATTGGGTAGAGGGTTGGATATGATCACGCGCGTCAGGCTCGTCAACTGGAAATCGCATCTCAACTCGGAGCTCGAATTCTCCAAAGGCGTGAATGCGCTTTTCGGCATCATGGGCTCCGGAAAGACGAGCGTGATGCAAGCAATCGCTTTCGCGCTTTTCGGCACGTTCTCCGCGCTCGGCTCCAGGAAGCTCTCGCTTGACGACCTCATCATGTCCAAGCCGAGCTCCAAAGACTCCGCCTCGGTGGAGGTCGAGTTCGCCGCGAACGGGAAAAAATACTCCGTGAAGAGGGTGGTCAAGAGGGACAGCGGGACGACGACCGCTGAAATCCGCGAGAACGGCAAGCTGCTCGAGGTGAACCCGCAGGGCGTGAGCCGCGAAGTCGAACGCGTCCTCCAGATGGATTACGACATGTTTTCCCGCGCGGTTTACTCGGAGCAGAACGCGCTGGACTATTTCCTCCAGATTCCCAAGGGAAAGCGCATGCAGCAGATAGACGCCATGCTGAAGCTCGACCGCTACGAGACGGCGAGGGAGAAGGCGGTCTCGATACGCAACAGGCTTTTCGAGCGGAGGAAGGAGATGCTCAGGGTCGTCGAGGACATGAAGGGGCGCAGGTTCGAGGAGAAAACAAGCGATCTCGAAAAAACGCTGGCTGGGAAAAAAAACGAAGCCGAAAAGCTGAATTCCGAAGCCTCGGCCATCGAGCGTGCAAGGAAGCGATTGTCGGAAAAGGTCGTGACATACGAGGCCGACGACAGGATGCTTAACGACATAGTCAGGAAAAGCGATTCGCTCAGCTCGCGCATCGCGGAGATGCAGAGGCAGCTCGAGAGCAGGAAGCTGAAGGTCAGGGGAACCGCGAAGACGACGCCGGAGTCGCTGAAGCAGGCGAAGAGCGAAGCCTACAGGCTGGAGGCGAGGCTCGAGGGCTTCGAGAGCGAGATACGCATCCTGCGCGATGGCGTGGCGACCAAGAACGGGAGGATTCATTTTTTCCGCGAGCAGATAAAGGACGCGAAACTCCGCCTCTCCGCGGGCAAGGAAAACGAGCTGCGCTTGAAGAAGCTCGAGGCCGCGCTCGGCGAAAACCCGGACAAGAAGCTGGGCGAGATGCTGGAGAGCCTGGACGCGCTCCGCAAAAAATTATACGCGCTCGCCGCGGAGAGGGAGGCTGTGGAGAAAGGCCTGTCCGAGCTGAAAGGCGCGGGAGACAAATGCCCCGTTTGCGAGTCGCATCTGACGGGCGAACGCAAGAAAGAGCTGCTGGAGCACAGGCTGAAGCACATGGGAGAAATAGACCTGCGGCTCAGGGAGGCGAAGGAAAACGAAGCGAAAGAGGCGGCGCAAATCGAGGGTTTCAAGAATGGCATCGGGCAATACTCGGAGCTGAGGAATGAGCTGAAGGAGCTTGACCCGCTCAGGGACAAGATAAAGGACAGCGAGGACAAAATCGGCATGCTCATGAAGGAAGTCGGTAGCATCGCCGCTGACATACAGAAAAGGCAGGCGGAGGAAAAGCGCGCCAGGCAGCTGCTCGAAAAAATGCGCCTGAAGATGGCGAGGGATGAAAGCCTGCTCAGGGAGAAGGAGGAATTCGAAGCGCTGAATAAGGAGAGAGGCGAGCTGGCGAAGCAGCTGAAAAGCCTCGAGAAGCACAGGAAGGCGCTTGCGAAGAAAACGAAGGGCAAGGACATAAAGGCGCTGAGAGCCGAGCTCCAGGAGGCGGTCGGAAGCTCAAGGTCGCTGGAGGCGAAACTCGACGCCCTGCAGGAGATGGTGAAGGAGAAAACCGCCGCGCTGCGCGACCTGGAGGTGCAGAGGAACACGTTCCTGCGCTACAAGAAGGACGTTGCGGCATACGAGAAGCTCACGGTATCCATGGACGTTTTCATCTCTGTCCTTCGAAGCACGCAGGACCAGCTGAGGGACGAGTTCCTGAAGACCGTGAATTACATAATGAACCAGATATGGGAGGAGCTTTATCCATACGGAGACTTCTCCGAGATACGCATGCTCGTCGACAAGGATTATGTTCTTCAGCTCAAGGCGGCGAAGGGATGGCTTAACGCGGACGCCGTGTCGGGTGGCGAGCGCTCGCTCGCGTCGCTCGCGCTGAGGATCGCGTTCTCGCTCGCGTTCACGCCGAACCTGCGCTGGCTGATTCTGGATGAGCCGACGCACAACCTGGACAGGAACGCCATTGAGCATTTCGGCTCAGTTCTCAGGGACAAGATGGAAAACATCATCGACCAGGTCTTCCTGATAACGCACGAGGAGCGGCTGTCGGATTACATCACGGGCTCGACCTATCGTCTCGAGCGCGACAAGGAAATCGACGGCGTGACCAAGATAGCTGAAATCTGAGCCGTTTACTGCCAATTGTTTTCGGTAAGGCTTTTTTTCAAAAACATGCCCGATACATGTCGGTTTTTGCGTTTTCCTCTCCGGCCGCCTCCCGCACCCCCTCGCTTCGAGGCCTCACTTCCGCTTTTAACCCTCACTTTTTGTGAAAATCTGGAAAACTGTCCAAACTATATTTTTTAGTATATATTTTATAAATTATATTTTTAAAAAAATATATTAAAATAAATTTAATAAAAAATATATATTATAAACTATTTGGGAAAAAATAGCGGTTTTAATACATAGATAACGTTTATATTTCTAATTGTTATAAAATATAACATGGCAGAACTCTCGGTTGATAAACCGATATTGGAAGACTTGTTTTTAAGAGAGAAACCGGCTAGGATACTGCTCGCGCTGAAGACGGCGAAAGGGCCTGTTTACGCGACCATCCTTTCAAAGGAAGCGGACTGCACGTATTCGCACACGATAAAGATCCTCGACGTCCTGCAGGTCATGGGCCTGGTAGTCTTTGACAAAAAGGGGCGCATAAAGGGGGTCAAGCTGACCGACGACGGCTGGGACATAGCGCACAACATGGAGGCCGTCAAGAAGAAACTTATCCAGGTCGAGGACAAGTGCAGGAAGCAGGCCAAGCAGCCTGTCAAGAAGGAAAAGAAAGCCGAGAAAAAACCTGCGTGATTTTAGTCTTATTCCAGACATTTGTTTTTCTAACCATGTTTTACCTGGTGGGACGGCCTATCCGGCCGAAAAACCCATGGGAAAACACGTTTAGCTTCAGAACCCCTACTTCCGAAAATACTTATTTTCGGAAATTCGACACACTGAGCTTTATATAATGGTCAAAACAAATACTAAACTGATAAAATGGCGCGCAAATTGCCAAGATTTCTGACCTTGGAAGAATTCAGGGCCATGGTCGGGGCTGCAAAGAACCCCAGAGATTCCATGCTTCTTAAGTGCCTTTTCCATCTGGGTCTTAGAAATTCAGAGGCCATGAACCTTAAAAAAGATGACGTGGATATCATAAACAAAATGATAAAGGTGGTTCAGGGGAAGGGTTCGAAAGACAGGCTCGTTTTCATACCAAATGACAGATTCGCAGAGGAATTGCGTGACTATATCAAAAACATGACAACATCGACATTATTCCCGGTTTCAGACCGCCAAATAAGGAACATAATTAAGAAGTATGCCAGGATCTCGGGCATCCGGGCACCTGAAGAGGTGCATCCCCATACGCTTAGACATAGCTATGCGACCCACCTGGTTAACATGGGGGTTGGAATAGACGTCGTTCAGGATATGCTGGGCCATGAACGGCTGGAAACAACGAAAATATATACACAGATGGGAAAAGAACAGAAAAGAAAGCTTATTGAAAAGGCCTTTAAAGATGTATAAACCAGATAGCATCGCCTCTGTTTTTGATGACGTTTAAACGGCCGTTTAAACGGATGTTTAAACTCCTGGAAAATGGAACATTATTTATCTATACTTAATTATATATAAAATAATATATTTTATTTAAAATATTTTTAATGATAGATATAATTTAAAATATATACTAAATTATATATTTTATGAAAAATAATTTTTGGATCAAAAGTGAGGGTTGTTTTGAATTTGACCCGTTGGTGAGAGAGGGGAAGCGGCAGAAGTGAGCGATAAAAATGAGGCGACGTATATCGATTTTAAGCTTTCAGGAAAAAGACTAGGCAAACCATGCAAAAGAGAAATGTAATTTAGTGGTTGCTGCTAGCAGGCTTACTGCCCATGCCCATCGCGATCCCGGCCAGGGCGAGTACTATCCCGATAAATGCTACGAACATCCACACGGGGAAGTATTCGGGAGACGAAAGCGAGGCCAGGTAGCCGCCTATTACGCCGACAGCCAGCACTATAGCCCCCACCACGACCAGAATCACTACCCAGGCGCTTGCATTTGCCATGATTATAATTTTGCCCAGCCGGCTTAAAAAAACGCGGAAAACGCGGGAAAACGGGCTAATACCAGAACAGAGGCTAAAATAAGGTTAAAAATCTTCTTTCCAAGAATTTTACAGACGGTGATAAGACGGTGATAATATGGTAAGCATAACCATGGACCATTCGGCCATGATATTCTACGACAGGCATCCGGTAATAAACCAGCTCAAGAAACTCGAGGAAGAAGGCAAGCTCCGGCTTTTCCACGCGCAGAACCTGAACAGGGACCTTGGCACGCTCAGCAGAACCGAGGAGAAGATTTATGACACGCTCAGGCAGATGGTCTTCGCGAGACCGCAGCATGACCTGAACCTCGCGGAGCACGGCGACCTCGTCCTACTCGTGAACCACATGAAAGCGAAGAGGGACTTTTTCATAACGCTTGACAAGGAGCGGTATGCGAACCTTCGCGGCCACAGGAGCCTTGACATCCGCTTCCCTGACAAGAAATTCCTCAGGGAAATCGAAGGCCAGCTAGGCATAGAGACCGAAAAGAAGGCAGAAAAGAAGAAAACAGCCGGAGGCCGGATTAAAAAATTCTCCGGAAGAAACGAAAGGAGATAAACATGGGATACGGAAAGATAAATCGTGGCGACAGCATCATGGGCTGCAGCCTTTGGGATTACATCAGAATTGGCGGGATATCTGGTTTTTTTGAGTATTTTGATACAAGGGATGCGCTTTTAGGGAAAAAGGAACCATTCTACAAGAAGCTCGGTAATTTGTTCAGAAAAAAGAGACAGCACACCGATGCGGGCATGGACCAGTGAGGTTTTGCATGAAGGAATGCGCGAACCGCAAGGAGAACCTGAAGCGCTGCACCTGTTCTTACCCCGGCTGCTCGCGCAAGGGGATGTGCTGCGAATGCATAGCGCATCACCGCGAGGCCGGCGAAGTTCCGGGCTGCTTGTTCACGAAAGATGCGGAAAAGACGCATGACAGGTCGGCCGGCAATTTTGTGAGAAGCCGCGCCTAGCCCAGAATCCGCTTCAGCGCTTCCGAGAACGTTCTGGTTATCATGCCTAGCTGGGTTTTTCCTCCGGCCAGGTTCACGGTCAGGTTGAGCTCCGCTTCCATGCCCTGCGCGAAGCCGTCGAAGAAGATGAAGAACCTGTCGGGCTCGAAACCACGTTCGGGCGTTCCTATTATCTGCAGGTTCGCCTCGCCCGGCTGGCGCTTCGCGCCTATGGCGAGCATGCACATTGCCTTGCCTTCGGACTTTATCAGGGCCGCCGTTTCCCTGGCCTTCCTTTTATCGTAAAGCTTCCTCACCGCCTCGCCGAAGGCGAAGCCAGCATTCTTGATCAGCCGTTCCTCGTCCGCGGCCTGTTGCGGCATCTCGACAGCAACGCTGAAGGTGGATATGCCGCTCAGGATTTTGTCGACGAAGCTTAGACCAGAACTAAGCGGCACGGGTTTTTTGGAGAAATCGACCGCGACCCTTATGGAGAAGTCGTCCGAGGACCTCTCGAGTTCGACTGCTTCCCTCGTCGCCTTTTCCACGCGCGTCTTTATCTGAGAAGGTTGGGGCATATCAATTTAATTTCCGCGGCTAATGTTAAATACGTTTATGAAGGAAATTTTCGTCAACAGGACCGACGGTTATTACAGGAGCCTGCGCAGCGCGGCTGACATGATAGACAACGAGCTCACGGTCTCGCACATGCTCAGGTCGGCGAATGCGTTCACGAAATCAGGCCTGGCGTACGGAGCGATACTCGCCAAAAGGCTCGCGCTCCCGCCAAACCCGCGCATCCTCGAAATCGGACCAGGGCTTGGCGATCTCGCTGCAGCGTTCTGCGACAGCCTCGGAAGCGAGGCGGGCTTCAGCTACACGTTCTGCGACATTTCCTTCGAAGTGATGAAGCACCTCCGCTCGCGCTTCAGGGACCGCAGGTTCTCGTTCGCCTTGGGCGACTTCCTTGACGAGAAGACCATGTTCACGAGATTCGACTATGAAGGCAAGTTCGACCTCATCATATGCAACGAGGTCGTCGCTGACCTTCCCACGCTAGTCAACATGAGCCTTTACAGCCCGAGAATCAGGGAAGGCGACAGCGACGCGTATTACGACGCGGTTTCGCTCATCAAATTTTACGGGCTTCAGCTGACGAAAGTCTCGGACTTCAATTACGGCGCGCTCAGGCTACTCGGCAGGGCGAGGCCGCTTCTCGCAGAAGGCGGCAAGATGTTCCTTTGCGAGCATTCCTCTCCGCCGTTGCAGAAATCACAGAAGCCCCGGAAAAAAGGCAGGGTCGGCGTCTTCGGCCACAGCGAATACGCGGTCGATTTCGACATGCTCGCCAAGGCCGCGCAGAAGATGAAATTCCGCAACATCGAAAGAGGCAGGATGACAGAGCTGCTGGAGATAAGGGATAAAAAGGCGGTCATTTTCTTCACTCAGCCCGAGCTGAAAATGCTCTACAATTTCTTCAGGAAGCGCGGCATCCTGATGGACCAGAGGGCTTACGAAGCGGAAGAAGCGGTAGGCCTGCTGGAGAAAACCGGCGTGACCGTGGACAAAAGGAAGGACTATGCAGCCTTCCTCGAAAGTTGCGCGAGGCCGTTGCGCGGGATAACGGACCAGTTTGGTTATTTAATCCTTGAAGCATAGATTAATTGTCTGGAAGCGATAGGCATGTTTTTCCATAAAAAGAAGCATTTCCTGCATCTGAGCGGCGCCGCGTTCATAGCGGTCATAGCCCTCATATTCGCGGCAGCCATATTCTTCCTGCTGCTGCCCCACATCGTGGACATGAGCATGGTCGTGTTCGTGCTCGTGCTGATTTTCGTGTTGATATGGCTGATCATTTATGTTGCGATGGTCGTGGGTGCGGCGGTTTACAGGTATGCCATCCCGACTTTCCAGGCAGAAGAGCCACAATATCAAAAAGCCGGCAGGAAATCACGCAGGAAGAGGTAAAGCCATCTGGTGGCTCTGCACACCGTCAACGTAAACGTCGATTCTAAGGTTTCCTGACATTCTCGGCGAGGCCAGCTCGTATTCGACACGCCTGTAGCCGAAGCACTGGACGCAGAGCCCGCCGGACTCCGTTCTTATGTCCACGCTTATGATGTCTCCCTTCTGTTCCGCATCGATAGAAGTAATCGCATAACATGGGTCTATTGTTTCGAAGCCTGTCACCATGGCTATGCTGCCGCCGCTCCATTCAGCCGATGAGCCGATATGCTGGACCGAGAAACACTCGGATGCCTGGCTGGCGATGCTGACCTGCAAAGCGATCCTGTCGGCATACATGGAAAGCGCCATGAGAATGATAACAAGCAGCGCTATGGAAGCGAGAAGCAGACGCTCCTGCCTGGACATTTTCGCATGCTTCCTGCATTCGATGCCCTTTGCCCTGGCGAGCGTTTCGTCTGCCTCCGGAAGCTTGCGTCTGGGCGGTCTCTTTTTGGAAGCGGTCCTGGCGCGCTTCATGATTACCTGATGGTTTTTGGCTTAAAAAATGCAATCTGACATTCTAGTTGAGCATCCAGATGGCGTAATTAAGGATTGCCGCAATGCTGACCCAGATTATATACGGGGCAAGAAGGTAAGCGGCCCTTGCGTCCAGGTCGTGGAAATGCCATATGGTCGCCGCTATCGCAAGCCAGAGGATTACAATGCCGACGAAGCCGTAGAACGGCGACTGCAGGCCGAAGAAAAGGAAAGACCATAGGATGTTGAGCGCGAGCTGCAGCGTGAAGACGTATATTGCCATCATCTCGTTGTGGCTTTTCAGGCCCTTCTTCCATATCAGGTAGAGCGCGATGCCCATGAAGACGTAAAGCGTGGTCCAAACGGGAGCGAAGACCCAGTTCGGCGGCGCGAACGCCGGCTTCACCAGCGTCACGTACCATGTAGGGATTTTCGGCATGGTGAACAGCGAGCCCAGCACGCCTGCGAACTGGCATATCACAAGAGAGATGACAAGCTTCTTGGCGTCAATTTTCTTGCTGATCCTGCTTATTTTCATGCTCATAAGACTAGTTTTATCCTCCGGCCTTATTAATTTTTTCGGTCCGGGCCGAAAGAAAGGGAAGCATTTTAAAACACTGCGGCCAAAGATTATTCATGCCTGACGAAAAAATCACGCTCGACCGCGAGGTCTTCAGGACTCTCGCTTCCGGAACCCGTGTCGACATCATCAAGTCTCTCGACCGCCGGAGAAAGACACTCAGCGAGCTGGCCAAACAGTTCAACATGTCCGTCTCGACCATAAAGGAGCACCTTGAAAACCTCGTCGCTGTCGGCCTCATAGTCCAGATGGACGAGGGTCACAAGTGGAAGTATTACGAGCTGACGAGGAAGGGAAGGGGCATCCTGCACCCGGAAGACAAGAGGGTGTGGATTCTATTGGGGGTTTCCGCGCTCGCGTTCATAGCGATCGGCCTAGACCTCGCTAAAAACTTCTTTTTGAACATGGGCGCTTATGGCGCATCGGCCAGGAGCATGGCCGCGCCTGCAATGGAAGAGGGCATCCTCGCCGCAGACGCTGCTGCCAAGGCGGCAGAGGCCGCTTCTCCGCTGGCGCTGCCTCAGCTTTCCCAGCTTTTTGCGCTTCCATATCTGCACATCGTAGGCTTCGCGGCATGCGCGATCCTGATGGCGGTTTCGCTGCTCTACATAAGGAAAGCCAGAAAAAACGTCAGGCTTTGAGTATTCCAATTTTCCAATTATCAGACTAGATGCAAGTGCATTACCCAATACTTATAAAATTAACTTTCAAGTTAATTACAGGTGAATTGATGTACATATCCAAAAGTATTAAAAAATTAGGCATACCTATATTCTTAACTTCTTTAGCGTTTATTGCGACAAATTACGGGGCTTATCAGGGAACAGAAAAGGTATTAAAAGATGGCATCACCGAAAACGAAGTTAGATGCGCAATAACTCAATTTTATGATAGAGGAACCGTGCTTGAGAAGGCAAAAATTACTCTGCTTAAACCTGGAGTAGAATTGGCACTTTGGGAACACAATGAATAGTATTTAGCGAAGTAATGCTTGCGAAAATGCTTTAAGCTTTCCGCGCCATCCCCAGGAAATACTTGTGGATTCTCGTATCATCCGTCAGCTCCGGGTGGAAGGAGCATACGAGGATTTTGCCCTGCCTCGCCAGCACGTGCTCTTTCCTGTGCTTTGCAAGCGACTGGACGTTCTTGCCCATCTTCGCTATCATGGGCGCGCGGATGAAAACCGCCTTGAACGGCTTCTTCCCGAGCTTCGGTATTGCCACGTCCTCCTCGAAGCTGTCTATCTGGCGGCCATACGCATTGCGAGCGACCGCGATGTCGATGAAGCCGAACCTGAACTGCTTCGGGTGGTTTTCTATTTTGCTCGCGAGGATTATCATGCCCGCACACGTCCCGAAGATCGGCTTGCCGCTCATGTAGAATTTGGAAATCGGCTCCACCAGCTTGTGGCGGAAAATAAGCTTCGTTATCGTCGTGCTCTCGCCGCCCGGGATTATCAGGCCGTCGAGCCTTTCGAAATCTTCCGGATGGCGCACGACCCTGCATTTCGCCCCGAGCTTTTCTATCGCTTTTTTATGCGCGTCGAAATCGCCCTGAAGGCCCAGAACCCCGATAATCATAACCAGCACCTTACGCCTCTGTGAAAATGCCGCTTTGCTCATTCACTTCTGCTCTGCATGAAGTCGCTCTGCTTCATTGTGGAGATGTCTATGCCCTGCATCGCCTCTCCCAGGCCAGTCGAGGCCTTCGCGATGCGCTCGGGCTTGTCAAAATACGTCACCGAATCGACTATTGCCTTCGCCCGCCTCAAAGGATCGGAGGATTTGAATATGCCTGATCCTACGAAGACGGATTCTGCCCCAAGCTGCATCATGAGCGACGCATCCGCTGGAGTCGCTATCCCGCCTGCCGCGAAGTTCGGCACGGGCAGCTTCTTCCTTTCCGCGACCATCCTGACCAGGTCGAAAGGCACGTGCATGCCCGCGGCCTCGTCGCGAAGGTGTGCCATGTTGAGCGTGCTGAGTCTCTTTATTTCGAAATTCACGAGCTTCATGTGGCGCACGGCTTCGATTATATTGCCCGTGCCCGGTTCGCCTTTCGTGCGGATCAGCGCGGCGCCTTCCGCGACCCTGCGCAGCGCCTCGCCGAGGTTGCGGCAGCCGCACACGAACGGCGTCTTGAATTTGAACTTGTCGATGTGCGCTTCGCCGTCGGCCGGCGTCAGCACCTCGCTCTCGTCAATATAATCGACTCCCAAGACCTCAAGAATCTGCGCCTCCGCGAAATGCCCTATTCGGCATTTCGCCATCACGGGTATCGAGACGACAGCCATGATTTCCTTTATCCTCTTGGGGTCGGCCATGCGCGCGACCCCGCCGGCCTTGCGGATATCCGCCGGGACGCGCTCGAGAACCATGACTGAAACAGCGCCAGCCTTCTCGGCGATTCTGGCCTGCTCGACGCTCACGACGTCCATTATGACGCCGCCCTTGAGCATCTCTGCCAGGCCGACCTTAAGTCTCAGAGTCCCCTTCTCCATCAGCGACACCTCATACAAATCTACTTGTAGGCCAAATTTAAATAATTTCCAGCGTTTCACTTCAGCATTCTCGTGCGCTCGCGGTAAAACCTGACGGCCTCCCTGAGCAGTTTCTTGCCCTTCGGCGTTATGCTGTAAACCTGCTTCATGCCGTCCTTCGTCTTATCCACGTAGCCTTTCTTCTTCAGCGCATAGAGGACGCGGTAGGCGGTCACGTTGCCCGGCAGGAAGCCGAAGCGGCGTTCGACCTCCCCGCGCAGCACGTAGGCGTGCATGGGCTCGTCCCTGAGTATCCTGAGTATGTAGGGCCACAGGCAATCGGACGTGTTGTTGAGCGCGAGCTTACTGAAAGGCATGTTATCTAGTTATTTTATGAATATAAAACATTTATATGCGCGGGCACAATATTTTATCAGTGTAAAATACTGTTCTCAAGGAATTATAATTCAGGTGGTGGTTTGATGGTCAAGGAAGTAAGGTTGGCAATCGCCGGCGTGGGTAACTGCGCCTCATCCCTGATACAGGGGTTGTATTACTACAAGCATGTCAATTCGAACGACGAACTGGTCCCAGGGCTCATGCACAACGTGCTGGGAGGGTATGGCATAACGAGCATAAGGCCCGTAGCGGCATTCGACGTCGACAAGCGCAAGGTTGGCAAAGACCTGGGCGAGGCGATATTCGCGAAGCCCAACTGCACCAAGGTCTTCTGCAGAGACGTGCCCAGGATTGGCGTGACGGTCATGCGCGGCCCGGCTCTCGACGGCATCGCGAGCCACATGAAAGACTACCCTGAGGACAGGACGTTCATCGTCTCGGATGATAAACCGATTGACGTGACAAAAGTCCTGAAGGAGACGAAGGCCGACGTCCTGGTGAATTACATGCCCGTCGGCTCGGAAGAGGCGACAAAATACTACGCGGAAGCCGCGCTGAAAGCGGATTGCGGCTTCGTCAACTGCATGCCCGTTTTCATCGCATCCAATCACGAGTGGGCCAGGAAGTTCGAGAGCGCGCACCTTCCGGTAATCGGCGACGACATCAAGTCGCAGGTCGGCGCCACAATCACGCACAGGGTCCTGGCAAAACTGTTCTCCGACCGCGGCGTCAAGCTCGACCGCACATACCAGCTCAACACGGGCGGGAATACCGACTTCCTCAACATGCTGGAGCGCTCCAGGCTCAAGTCGAAGAAGATTTCCAAGACGGAAGCCGTCCAGTCGCAGCTGCCCGTGAGGATGAAGGACGAAAACATACACATAGGGCCGAGCGACTACGTGCCATGGCAGAACGACAACAAGGTCTGCTTCATCCGCATGGAGGGCAGGAAGTTCGGCGACGTGCCCATTGAACTCGAGCTTCGCTTGTCCGTAGAAGACTCGCCCAACTCGGCCGGCATAGTTATCGACGCTATAAGATGCATCAAAGTCGCGAAGGACAGGCAGATTGGCGGCCCGCTGCTTTCGTCATCGGCGTATTTCATGAAGCATCCTCCGCAGCAGTTCCCCGATTCGGTGGCGCAGCAGATGGTGGAAGAATTCATCAAAGGTGAAAGAGAGCGTTAAGCGAAAGCCAAAGATTAACTAGAGCCGGGGAATAATTAATCAATAAGGGGTTGTGTGCCGGATGGTCCTTTACAGGAAGCGCGAAGTGTTCTCAGGCCTTTCAATAAAGGTGGGCATGGCGTTCTCGAAGCTGGGATTGTCGCCCAACAGCTGGACGCTTCTGGTCATATTGCCGACCCTGGTATCGCTTTATTTCATCCTGGACAGGCAGTTCCTGATAGCAGCCGCGTTCCTGCTGTTGTCGGCGTTTCTCGATTTCGTGGACGGCTCTGTCGCCAGGGTGATGGGCAAGGTCACGAAACTCGGAGCGTATCTGGACACGATAATGGACAGGTATGTTGAGGCCATCATACTGCTCGGCCTCCTGTTCATAAACCTGCCAGACTTCTACGTGCCCGCCTACGTGTGGATATTCGTTTTCTTCTGCGGCTCGTTCATGACGACTTATGCGAAAGCGGCTGCGAAGGAGAAGGAGCTGAGCGACAAGGAAATAACGGGCGGCCTGCTCGAGCGGGGCGAGCGCCTGATAATCCTGTTCGCGGGCATCCTGCTCGCGGCTTTCAGGCTATCCTACCTGACCTACATAATCGTGATGCTGGCGATACTCACGAACGTAACCGCATTGCAGAGAATACACATAGCCATCGATTCAACCAGAACTAAAAACAGACTTCAGACGGAAAAGGCCTAAATCTTCCTTATT
The DNA here is from genome assembly GCA_963726265.1 of Candidatus Aenigmatarchaeota archaeon. Taxonomy (GTDB): domain Archaea; phylum Aenigmatarchaeota; class Aenigmatarchaeia; order QMZP01; family QMZT01; genus JBGPQP01. Next base: position 100,647 of record CAVSBQ010000002.1, on the reverse strand, counting down.
CTGCCGGGGCTGGGCTCGTAGCATATGCCGTCGTTGAGAAGCTCGTCCACCGCAGTCTCGATGTCCGCGCCCTTCGCCTTGACCTTCTTGACAAGCTCCGAATAGACTATGCCGTCCTTCGAGGCCTCGATGGCCTGCAGGAGCTGCTTCTTCAGCGTTCCCTTGTCCTTTCCTTCCTTGCCTTTCCCGCCTACGAACATGTCTATCCATTGAGTTTCTAGGCCGTGCTTTTCGAGCATTTCCTTCCTGAGCTGTTCGGGCTCCATGTTTTTGTTTTTATCCGCAAGCTCCTTCGTTTTCTTCATGCCCGTTTCCTTGTAGACCAGCTCTAGCCGCCTCATGAGCTCGTAGTTGGGGTCGGCGATCTTCCTGGCGATTTCCGGTATCATGTATTTCTCGCCTTCGTATTCCCTCAGCTTGCCGATGACGTCGACAATATCGCCAACGTTCAGGGCATCGAGCGGCTTCGCCGTTTTGAACGTCTTGAGGCGGATGGTGTCGGAGCCGTCGTCGATGGTCACGCTCGCGAACTTGCTGTCCTCCGCGACGAACTTGGAGACGACCGTGCCCAGGAAGCGGACCCTGGATATCTCCTCGCCAAGGCCTGTCCTGACGACGCTCGGCTCGAAGCCTTCCTTCTTGATAAAAGTGCCGTTCACGACGTCCCAGATTCTCGCTTTTTTTGCGGTCTGCCTTGCCATCATGCCAAAACCCTCAAGTCCTTTATCCCCCAATGGATTGTTTATTTTTTGTAGCCAAGATATAAAAATAAGAGCCTAGGCGCGCTAAATCATCTTCTGGCTGAGCAGGATCGAAAGAATGAACATGGCAACCGCGACGGCCATGACCACGTAGAGCAGCGGCCTGTCATTCGCGAAGCCGAAGGGGATTGGCCCGATGAAGCCGCCGACCGCGATTTTCGCGCCTCCCTTGCCATCGCCGCCCGCGCCAAGCAGCGAACCGATTATGACAATGGCGACGCCGATAAAAATGACGACCATGCCTATGGTCACTAGCTGCTCCATGCTTTAATATCGCAAAACTTCTTTTAATCTTTTATAATTAGTTTTTGGCGGAATCAAAACCCCCATTTGGAGCTTCAGTTTTTGGTGGTCTTTTTCTTTTTAGTAAGAATTACATCGCCGGGCATCCAGATTGTCGTCGTTCTTCTGTTATTCATGTGTCTAAAATCTAAAGTGTCTAAATAATTTTTCCTCAAAGACTTTTTTTCATGCTCGCCAAACAATCCCACAGTTGACTTAAACTGGATGTCTAATCCTTCGCCTTTTAGGGTTTCAAAAAATTCTCTGCTCTCTTCTGGCATTGCCCCTTGTGTATAAAAAAGGTTTACTGTCGCTTTGTCTAGCATTATAGTCAATGGTTTTTGTTTGTGCGCTTCCAAAATTTGACCAAGTAAAGCATAAGTGTCCGTGGTGGGTAAACCTTCTGGTAAAGCAATTGCTACATGGTCGATGCATCCAGCATATGGAGGTTTTGTTTGCCCTGTTCTTGCATATTTTTGCATGATATTTAGTTAAAAGGAAGTTTTAAATTTCTTTCGTGTTAATAAAGGATTTCGCTCAATTACATAACCGCTTCAAGCGTTTCCATCCTGAACTTGGTTCCCGAGCAGCCGTTCTTGATAAGCGGTACGGATTGAGAAGGGATTTTATGGGCATCTAGTAGCGAGTTCGCCAGCTTTATCTCTTCGCAGCAGGCGACGCCGACCACGCCTTCGTATTTCTTGGCGGCGATTATCTTCTTGACGCAGGAGCCGCCCGGAAGGATGTAGACGTCGTAGCCCTTCTTCTTCGCGAGCGCAGACGCCTTGTTAACGCCGCAGTCCGGCGAACACCGCCTGCATTCATAGAAGGACATCTCCGTATTGAAGCTGGCTTTGCACCGGCTGTCCATGAACTTGCGCGAGCAGTGCGGCAGCATGAGCGCGCGCCTGTCGGTTTTGAGGAAGCGCTCCCTGTTTGAGAGGTTCTTTATGTAGCTGTCCATGAGGTCTTCTATTATCATCAGCGCGTCGGAGACGGGAAGGCCCGTGATTTTGCGGACTCCGAACTTCTCGACAAGATACCTGGCGCTGCTGCCAACCCTCTTGTGCAGTTTCTTCCTTTCCGAGAATTTTGCTATGTCCTGGAAGAAGGACTGGGAAAATTTCGAAAGGTCAAAGGTGAAGTTGTATGCCATGCTGCAGCCATTCCGTAATTATAACTATGGGGTGTGCAAGAATAAATTGCTTACATGAATTACGCATCACTTGCCGAACCTTCTCTCCCTTTTCCTGAACTCGCCCATTATCCTGTCGAACTCCTTTGTTGAGAAGTCGGGCCAGAGCGTATCGCTGAAAAACAGCTCGGCGTATTCGGCCTGGTAAAGCATGAAACCCGACAGCCGCTTCTCTCCGCCAGTCCTGATAATCAGGTCCAGCGGCCTCGGCACCATCAGGAACTTTTCGAAGACCTTTTCCGGTATGTCGGTCTTGAACATGGATTTGTTCTCTATCTTTTTCGCGAGGTTCATGGCGGCCATGACTATCTCGAACTTGCCGCCGTAGCCGAGGCCGATGTTGAGCTTCCTGTCGCCGTAGTTCCTGGTCTCGTCCGTCGTCCGCTTTATGAGTTTCCTGAGCGACCCGGGAACCTCGTCGAATTTGGTCCCGAAAACGTTTACCCTTATCTTGTTCTCATGGATTACGTTTTCCCTTTTCATCAGGCTTTTCCCCATGCTCTCTATGAGGCTGAAAACCCTTTGCTTGTCCTTGCTGTTTCTCCTGAAGTTCTCGGTGGACATGGCCCATATGGTGATCTCGGTTATTTCAGGGTAATTTCCAAGAATGTGCTTGAGGATTTCCTCCACCGTCTCCCCTGCCTCCGCCCCGTTCCATGAAGGTGCTTTGCCGTTTTTCCTGCCCCAGCGCCTGCTGCCGTCAGGGATTATGCCTATGTGGAGACCCGCCGTCATGATGCTTTTTTGTCAGGCTGTTTTAAAAACAGAAAACCAGCGGTTACTTCCCGAATCTTCTCTGCCTGTCGCCGAATTCCTTCACTGCTGCCGTGAAGTCCTTCTTGCTCATCTCTGGCCAGAACTTGTCCATGAAAAAGAGTTCCGAATACGTAGTCTGGAAGGGCATGAAGTTCGAGAGCCGCTTCTCCCCGCCAGTCCTGATTATGAGGTCGGGGTCCGCGAAGCCGTCCGTCCAGAGGTAGCGTCTCCACATCGCCTCGCTTATCCGTTCCGGGTCGATGGCCCCGCTTTTCGCGTCCGAGGCGATCTTCCTCGTCGCGTCGAGTATCTCCTGGCGGCCGCCATAAGCAATCGCCAGGTTCAGGAAGCTGTCCGAGTAGTTTTGCGTCCTGTCCATCACTTCCTGCATCCTCGCCTGCAGCTCCGCCGGCAGCAGCTCAAGCCTGCCGAAGAACCTGACCTTCACCTTGTTTCTGTGAACCATGTGCTTCTCGTCCCTGAGTATGCTGTCCATTTCCTTCCCGGCGAGCCTGAAAAGGAAGCCGATTTCGCGCTTCGGCCGCTTCTCCAGGTTCTCGAGCGAAAGAAGGTAGAACGTTATGACCTTTACACCGAGCTCCCTGCTCCACTCCACGACGCTCTTTATCTTTTCCACGCCCCATTCATGGCCCTTCCACGGCGTTTTCATGAGGCGCCTGGCGAGGCGCCTGTTGCCGTCTGGAATTATGCCTATGTGCTCGGGAACTCTGATAATAAAACCACCTTTATGCCTGTTTTACGTCTGTTTATAAAAAATATGGTTTAGATATAAATAAATACATTACCAATCATCTACCCGGATAAATCCAGACGAATCAGGGGATTGCTCATGAGATTCGAGTTACATTGCCATTCGTGCCATTCCAGGGGGTCGAAAATCCCCTTCGAGGGCATTCCAAGTCCGGAAGACATAGTCAGGCATGCGAAGGCGCTTGGCCTGGACGGAGTTGCGATAACCGACCACCTGACGACAAAGGCATGGGACGCCGCCCGCAAAGAGGCGAAGAGGCAGGGCATCATTTTCATCCCCGGCGTGGAATTGCAGACGCGGGAAGGGCATCTCATAGCGCTGGGCATAAGCGAGCCCGTAGCGAATTTCCTCGGCGTAGAAGAAACGGTTGAAAAAATCCACGAGGCCTGCGGCATAGCGATTGCGCCGCATCCCTTCGACATACGAGGTGAGGGCTTGAAAAGGCTCGCTTTCCGTGCGGACGCCGTCGAAATCTTCAACGCCCTGAACATCGACATGATAAACAACAGGTTCACGGCCTCGCTTTTCAGGAAGACCGATGCGGGGATGGTCGTGGGCTCGGATTCGCATACGCTCGCCACGCTCGGCCTCTGTGTAAACATAATGGACGCGCACGACGTTCCCTCGCTTCTCAGATGCATAAAGAAGCGGCAGGTGCGCTTTGAAACCAGATACACGCCCATGGGTGAAATAATCGTCTGGACGCGTTACAGGCTTGAGAATTCGAAAGAAGACGTATACGCATACATCAGTGAACATTACGGGTGGCCCAAAACCTGGCTTTACAGCAAGATGCTCAAGAAGTTCCTGGCCACAAGCGACGCGCCCTGGCGGGCGCTCGCCGAGATGAGCCTGGGCGCTGTCAGGGGCTATGGGATTCTGAAAATGACTACTTATTGAAGCAATTACAGCAATTCGGTTTCAAAGGGGTTTTCCGCCGTTGCCAAATGCCGTGCAACAAGCGTCAGAACGTTCGCGCCCTTCACTATTGCATCTTTCCTTGCAAATTCCATTTCGTCATGGCTTCTGCCATCCCTGCATGGTATGAATACCATCCCGGTTGGTATAGGATTCCCGTCGGTGTATTTTTGCTGGCTTACTATCGCGGCGTCATGGCCTGCGCCGCTCGACATGAAGTGATAACCGTAGCCTAATTTTTCGCATGCGCGTTTAGTCAAACGCTGGATCCTTTCATCCATTCTTTCCACAGGAGGGCATAAACCTCCTATTTCTACATCCTCCACTTTGACATTGAGGTCATTTCCTATGCTTCTTGTGGCCTCTCTCACGTCCCTGCAGCACTCTTCCAGCACATCTCTCCTGTTGCTTCTTACGTCCAACGTGAAATAGCCGAAACCGCTGATTTTAGTAAGCGCGTTTTTGTCTAATTTCCTTCCATATTCTTCTTTGTCATTGAATGGCCGATCCGTGTTGATTTGAGGCGGAGTCAATACTATGTCCTTTCCTTTAGCCAAATAGATCCTTGCTATTTCATCGGCCTTTACAACCATATGGGCCATGGCGACATTTGCGTCTCTCCTGTGCCCCGAACGCATTTCCGTGGCTCCTGAATGGTTGAATTCGCCTTCAACCACGATTCTAAATCTGTGGTTGCCTCTGATGCTCTCGACTATGCCGATGTCCTTGCCTTCGGCTTCCAGCGTATCTCCCTGATCTATGTGCAGTTCAAGATGGGAAAAAATATTGTCTATATCGCCTTGCCCTATGGTCGGTATCCTTCCCCTGAAATGCCCAATGGCATTTTCAAGTCCCTGCGATTTGAGAGCTTCTTCCAAGTTCATCGTTTTTCCGTTCAGGTATGTGTGTTTGGTTTCGAATGCCTTTGCGCTTAAAGGCATTCCAAACGCGCCTTTCGATCCCTTGTATGCGTCAGAAAAAACCGCTCCCTCTTCGCCTCTCCAAACGACGAGTTCCAGGCCCCTTTTGCTGAGCGGCCCTGATTTGTATATCGTCCTTATCGCTTCAAGGCCAGCGACTACGCCGGCCGCCCCGTCATAAGTTCCGCCTTTGGGAACCGTGTCCAGATGCGAGCCCACCTGGACCACATGGTCGTCAGCTTTTCCTTTCAGTTTCAAAAAAAGGTTTCCTACCGCGTCATATATTCCTTCACCCAAGCCACTCGTTTTAGCTTCCCTTACTATCTCCCCAATAGCTTTGGTTTCTTCATCAGAATAGGCTGCCCTATGGTATCCGCTTTGTTCTGAGTTGCCCATTCTTCCTATGAAAGATATCGAATCCATCCAGAGTCTTATATTATTGGCATCTACTCGCAACCCTGTGGAAACTGTCATACGAATTCACCACATTACTTCACGAACAGCACGAACTTTACCACCAGTATTATCAGGATGATCGCCACGATGAGCGCCAGCAGGATGACCTTGCCCGTCGTTCCCATCACCATTCCCGTTATCGCGCCCGTAGGCAGCCTTATGCCGTTTGCCTTGGCTGTCTCGTCTTCAGGCACGACCCCTACTCCTATCCTGAATATCATCTCGCTTTCAGTGGTTTCGGATTGCGCCCTGAAAGAAGCCTGATAGACGCTCTTTTTGACGTCATATCCTGGGGAGGCATAAAGATAGACCGTCCCTTCCTCTCCTGGGCCGAGCGTCACCGCTTCCTGGTTCAGGTGGAGCCATGCGGGCCCCTCCAGCGAGAGAGCGAACGTCTCCTGCTTCTGGCCGGCATTTTTCAGCCTGACCGCGAGCGCGATGCCGTTGCCCGGCTCGACCACGCTCTTGGCGCTGTCACTCGATATCTCTATGTTGTAGCATGCCCTGTCCGGTTTAACTGTTATCTTGGTTATGGCTTCCTTCGAGACGTGCTGGGAAACGGCCCTGAAAACGAGGTCGTGCTCGCCTTCCTCGAAGCCCGTTATCCTGAGCGCGGATGAGAACATCTTCAGCTCGCCGGGCTCCAGCGTGACGAAGCCTATCTCTTCGTCCTGCAGCGTCACAGTGTAGTTGTCCGTGAACAGGCCGGTGTTCTTGAGGACCAGCGTGTACTGGATTTCGTCGCCGTCGCAGGCTTCCGCCGTCTCGGGACTCACCCCGAACTCCGCCGCGTAGCAGTTCTTGATTTTCAACTTCGCCGAGTTCTGGTCCATTATCTCGCCGCTCTTTGCGGTAACGGTGACGGACGCCTCTCCAGTTTCCATGCCGCTCGTGTCGACGATGAGCGTGGCCTCCTTTATTTCGCCGGCTTCGATTTTCAGCGTTTTTTCACCGAAGCTGCCGTAATTCGCCACGAGCTCATACGAGTCCGTCGCCATGCCGGTGTTCTTGAGCGTGACTGTGAATTCCGCGGGCGTTCCCATGCATGCTTCCTGCTCGGCAGGGGAAACAATGACCGCGACGCCTTTGCATTCATTCGCTTCGACTGCGGCTGTCGCTTCCTTCGCCGCCTTCGGGTAGTTCCTGGACGTGACTTTTATGGCGAATGACGTTTTGCCCTTGGCCGCGGGATAGGCGAAGAAGCTTACGCTTCTCTCCTCGCCCGGCAGGACGGTCACGTTCGCCTGGCTTGGTTTGACCCATTCCGGCGCATCTATCAGATAAACGTCGGCAGCGGTCCCCGTGTTCTTTACGGTGAGCGCGAATTCAGCCGAGCCGCCCAGGCAGGCTGGCGCTTCGTTCGGCGCCATGTCCAGGGTGAAATCATAACATTTGTTGACGTTGAGCTGCGTCTGCTTCTCTGCCGAGGCATAAGAAGTCTTCGAAACAGCCTTGACCTTTATGGTTCCTGTCGCTTCCGGCGTCTTTACGTTGAAGGAAATCTGCTTCGCCTTTCCTGATTCTATGATCGCGCTTTCCGTGTGCAGCTCCGCGTCCTTCCCCGTGAGCCACGAGGCGGTCGCTGTGGTCTCGAATTCCTCGGCCTCCTTGCCGAAGTTCGAGACCGAGAACGAGAACTGGAATTCCGAGTCAGCGCATACCTCCATCGCATCCTGCACATCTATCGAAACAATGTGGCAGCCGAGCACCTCGACCGGGATGTCCTTCGAGGTCGACTCGACCCCGACCTTTGCAACGAGCCTTGCATTATAAACCCCTGGATTGACCGTGGACGGGGTTATCCAGAACATTATATTGTCGCTTTCCCCGGAAGCGAGCGTTACCGCGGGCTGTATGAAGCCGCTCCAGCCCTGGGGCAGCTCCAGCATGAGCTCGTAGGTGTGGGTGGCGTCGTCGTTGTTCGAAAGCGCGAGTTCGAGCGTTTCCGTATCGCCCGGACACCTTGAGACCGTCGCAGGCGAAACATCCATGCCCGTGTTCGAATACGCGCTCGCAGCGCCTGCGAAAGACGCAAACGCAACCAACAATATAACCAAAGCCAAGCATACACCCAAAATCCTCATCCCATCACCCACCAATAAAACTGAAACTAAACAGTCAGCACTTTATAAACTCTATGGGGGTGAAATTTTTTATACGTTGTGTTATCCCAGCCTTTCCAGCGTCTGCCTGTTTTAAAGGCCGTATTCCTCGATTTCCTGCGCCCTTCTCATAAGCCTTTTCGGGCAGGAATCGATGTCAGAATCAAATCCCGTCACGAGCGCGCGGCCGTTTCTGTCATATGCAATCAAAAAGCGGGCAAGATTTCCTGAGACGGGATAGAAGCCGAATCTTTTCTTGTACATCTCCCTGAATTGTGCAAGCGGTATTGCATAGTTTTTCGTTGAAGTCATGACAAATTGTTTTTCTGTGCTGTCCATAATAAAACCTTTGGTATGGTATTTTTCTGTCTTCTGCTTGTTGTTCAGAAGTCCATGCCGAACTTTGGATAGCGCGTGCCATCGGAATATTTCACGCCGAGCAGGTCTGCCGGGTCAGGCCAGCTAAGGTTCGCGTTCGTGTTAAGCCGTCCCTGCGATTGCGGCCTGTTTACGGCTGCAGTCCTCTGTGGCTGAATAGTTTGGGCAGTCTGAACATGAACCCTGATAGGCTTCGGTGCAACTGGTGCAGGAGCCCTTGGAGTTCTGACAGCAGCGACGCTGCCTTTCATCATCCTTGGCTGCATCTGACCCGGTCCGGGGTAAGGCCCGTAATACGGCTCCTTGCGTTCGCCATAGACGTGGTCCTCGTATTTCTTCCTTCCCAGCTTTCCCCTGCCTGCAATGAAATATAACACCGTGAGCGCGGCGAGAATGGCCACAATGACCGCTCCGGTGAGCCAGTTGCTCTCCAGCGCGCTTACAAGGCCGGTCATGGCCCCTATGTCATGCTTTTGGCCGGCCGGAGCGACGTAAAGCTCTATGGTCTTTTCGAACGTATTCGTCCCGCTGGTGACCTTAACCTTGAACTCGTAATTCCCGACAGTCTTCGGGACAATGTATATGTATGCGGTCTTGCTGCCAGTGACCTCGACTTCCGCCGGGTAATTGGCCCAGTTGTCTGGAAGGCCTTCGACCGCTATGGCGAACTTCGCCGTCGCCGGGCTTTGGATGTAGACGGATACGGTTTCTCCCGAGTCGATTTCAATGTCCATGGACTCTGGCGTGATTATGACGTCAACGCCCTTGATTTCCTGCGTTCCGGAGCCGCTGGTACCGCCGCTTGTCGTCGGAATGTAGACCGGCGAACTGGCTGGGAAAATCGTTATATCCGCGTTCCTGCTGATCTTGCCGCCGCAGGGCGTTGAAATCTCGACGAGCGCCTTGTGGTTCCCCACAGCCAGCGTGAACTCAAACTTCTTGGATTCGCTCTCTCCAGTGCGCACGTAGGCGCTGGCCTGCTCCTTGTAGACGCCGTCAACGTAAAGCTTGAGCGTCACGGTTCCCGATGCTCCGCCCGTGTTTTTCACCTCGGCCTCGACCCAGCCTTTCTTGCCCTCCATGAGGTAGGTATTATAATCAAATCTCACGACCTCGAAGCCGCAGCCCTTCCCTTCGACATAGCCGCTCGTGCTCTTGGACTCGGTCGCTATGTTGTGCTCCTTGTCGTAAACCGTTACCTCGCACTTCACGGCAGAATTCTCGTTTATGGCGAGGTTGACTTCAGAGTCGGCTTCGTCCGTGCGGCCTTCGACAAATTCCTTTGAAGTGAAGACGACGTCGTCGTCCAGATACCACTTGAACTTGACGTAATCCAGGTCCTCGTTCTCGTCGAACAGCTCGACCTCGCACCTGAACGTGGAATATTGGTCATGCGTTTCCTTAACAATAGTCATGTCGTCTATCTGCGGGTAGTCGTCGTTAGTGCCCGTGCCTTCAGCCACGCGTATCGCTATCGAATTGCTCCAGGCGGATTCCACGCCCTCGTTGTCCTTGACCTTGAGGCGCGCGTAATAGGTACCGCTGTTGTTGTATGAGTGGTAGGCGTATGGAAGGTCATCTGATATCCAGGGAGACGTCTCGCCGTCCCCGAAATCGAACAGGTATTGCTCTATCGTGCCGCCATACTGGTCGTATGAATTGTCCCCGGAAAAGCGCATGGTCTCGTCCTCGTCCACGTATGACGTGTCAACGGACAGGACGGCCACGGGCTTGCCGTAGACGTAGGGGCTGTAGGGGGTGTATGGCGTGTATGGGGTGTAAGGATAATACGGGGTGTAGGGGGTTGTCTGGCCATCCGACTCAATCGTCACGGTGGCAGATTCCAGCGTAGCCGCCGCACCATACGTATCGTACGCCGTCGCCCTGCACTTGAACCAGTTGCCGGCGCTGGTGTAACTGGCGCTGAGGATGTCGAATGCGGTATCGCTCGAGCCCTGGATGTCCTTAGGGGCAGATCTTATCAGCTGGCCGTTGCGATACCATTCGATGACAACATAGTCAAGATTATCATCCGCGTCGATCGCTAGGATCAGAGCACGTCAAATCTTGCTGAGGGTTGGGGTGTCTTGGGGTGATATCCACGTAGGTTATTTGTGACCCAGAATTAGATGGCACATTACCTACGCGGACAGCATGAGTCTCGTGGTCATACGCTCCGCCGAAATCGTAGAGCTTCGCGTCGCACACAACATAATCATTAACGTTCTTGCTGCCGCTGAAAACGTCGGAAACCGAATCGCTGGTGCCGTAAACGAGCTTCGTGACCTGCCTCTGCATGGCGCCGTTGACATACCAGATGAGTTGGACGTAGTCCAAGTTCCCGTCGACGTCGGAAACGTCAGCATTGCAGGTCAGGTCATTATAGACGCCAGGGTTCTCCGGCGTCACGCCAATAACGTCAATAACCGGCGGGCTGTTCGCAAGCGCGGTCGCGTTAAGCGGCAAAGCTGTCACAGCGACAGCTAACAAAGCCAAAATCATTAACCCTAAACCCCCGAACATCTTTTTCATAATTTACCACTCCCCCCCAAAAGCATCCGACATTTCCAGCATTTCCGAGTCTGCTTCGTATCTTGGGCATCTCGTAACTCTAAAAGGCATCGTGAAGCCAAAACACGGTTGCGTCCCATCATGCCTATCCTCCAATTCAAGTCCAGTTCGACGCAGCTCATCAGCCACGTCATTCAGAGATGCATAAACTTCATCTATTATTTTCTTTAATTCTTCTCTGCCAGTTTCAGTTTTGAAAAGTTGGCTAACCACAGTATATTTGTCAATCTTTTTGCCAAGTCCTTCGCCAATATTTGGAGCGATTTCTCCCAAGCGATTGGCGAATAGTTTATTAGCATCAAAAATAGCTTCATTATAGTGGTTTATACAACCCAGAGGCTGCTCTGGAGACAGCTTCTCATGCACGCATGTCGCGCATTTGTGTTCTTTGTGTCCTTTTATTTGGTACATATCAATCACAATTCCTCAGTTCCTCTCCTCTAGGAGCCAGAACATTAGCCTGAGCTGTACTTCCTCATGCCTTCCAAGCAGATGCAAAGGATTCATATGCACACCCTCGAGCCTCGGTTGCAAACCATCAAATGTTTGCGAATCGATTTCCAACCTTTTGAAACATTTTTACTATTTATAAGTGATAATTTATTGGATTTAGGGTTTATAAAGGTTTCGGATGGCTGGCTTGGCTGGCGGAACTGCCTTATATCTGATATCTTTTTTTCAGCCCATCAACGGTAAGAATATGCAGGTTAATATGGCCCTTTCCTTCTTTCCATTTATCATAACATTCTGAAGATCCAAAAGCACCGGGGTAGTCCTCCTTTCCGGTGTTACTCTGGAAGCAAAAAATATAAACTTTCGAAGGGTCATTAGGTAGTTGACCATCCCAGCCGCAATCCCCTTGCAAAGCGGCTACTATCATCTCTCCTGAAGGTGTTTTGCCGCAGCCCTTTGAACCAGAACATTTGCAAAACAGCCCTGTTTCCTGAGGTTTTTGCCCAGTTTTAGCTGAAGAGTCGTCACTCATATGTAATAAATATACTTTGTATTTAAAAAGATTTCTATTGCTGTTTTTTTATTTCTTCCATGATGGCCTTGCCCGTCCCTCTGGGATGGTGGCGGAAGAAATCCTCGACTTGCGTCGCTTTCCAGTGGCTGTGCGGGTAATCCCCGCCCTTCGCCATGAGCGAGCGCTCGTGCAGCTCGTGGAGCAGGATGAACTTCCTTTCCTTCGCCGTCATGTCGTCGTCCAGCCACACCTCGCCCTCGGGAATGAAGTGGTACACCTTGTCGTGCCCACCGCCGCCGAAATCTATATAGAAGAAGTCCCTTACCAGCTCGCCGTTCACCACCCATATCTTCAGCTTCCTATTGCTGTAACCTTTCAGCAGCTTCCTGCGCACCCTGCCCAGGGCTTCCTTCTTGTGTATCCTCTTGTGGGCCAGTTTCTGCATCATTTGCGATTTGCTCCTCTCGCCCCTCTCGACGATTTCGGCCTTCCTGTTCGCTTCCTCGTGGCTCACGCCGGTGGCCATCAGCCTGCGCTCGGTCAGCATGCGGTCGATGTAGAACCTGGTTTCGTCGTGTTTCGCTTCCCTGGCTATCCAGAACTCGTTCTTAGGTATGAAGCTCATGTGGTAATGGTGGTCGTAATTGACGAAGTCCTCGCATATGTTCTTTCGCACGTATTCGCCGTCGACGAGCCAGACCTCGATTTCAGAAATCGCGCAGATTTTTCTTATGTAGGGCTTTTTACCCTTCACGAGCCTTATCCTGCCCTGCCTGCACTTTTCGCCTAGAAAAGCGGCCAAGACGCCCACCCTCGTATTAAATAATTGGTGCCTGCCCTCTTAATAGCTTGGAATGCGCGCACATTTAATAAAAAACTTCGGCCTCAGAAGTGGTGTGGTGCAGGTGCCATATCCGAGGGGTCGTCAAGATGCGCATCGCCAGTCTGCATCAACTCCGGTGAAAGCGGAGCCGGGCCATCGACCTGCAGTTTCGGCTGGGCTTCCTCGTGCACAGGAAGGCTTTTCTGCGGTTCGCCTGCCGTAAGGCTGGTTTCGCTGAATGTGCGGAGATCCAGGCAGCATTCGATGAAGTCCTCCTGCGTGTTGTCCCAGTTCCTGAAGTTGCCGGTCTCGACGCCTCCCATCTTCTTCATGATGTGGAACGAGGCGTTCTGCCTGAAGTGGCCGACGACGTAGTCGTAGCCGATGTTTTTAGCCTGCCTGACTATTTCCTGCAGAAGCTGCTTGCCATACCCCTTTCCCTGGTGCTCGGGGTTCACCACCATGTTCAGGATGTAAAGCACCCTCGAGCCTTCGGGGAGGCCCGTTATCTCGTAATAAGACCTGTCTTCCTGGGGCACTGCGCATGCTATCACGTTGCCTACGTATTGTGAATCCAGGAACGCCACCTTTGCCACGAGCCCTTCTTCCGAGAACATGTTGCTGAAATCCTCAGGCGAGCTTCTCATGTTTTCCGGGAAGATGCTTTCAGAATTGAGTATGAACTCCTTGTATTTCGCCCAGTTCCCCGCCCCAACGTCGTCAAACACCAGCATAGACACCAGCCAGATGCTGTCTTGTTATCTGCTTCTCAGTTAGCTTAAAATACTTTGTGGTATGGCTGTAACAGAAAGCTTTTTAAAGCCGTTTTACGGTGATTTAGCCTCGATTTTAACGCATGGTTTTTGGCCGCAAATCCGCCTTTCAAATAGCCTGCGGAGCATAGCGGTTTTTTCGGCGTTTTAACCCTTTTAAAACTTTCTGACAACATTTCAACGGAGATAAGAAATGGACGGTAATTTCGAATTAACCAAAAATTTTGTGAAACTTGAATGTGACTTCGGAGGAATTTCAGGCGGGATTCCGAGGCCGGGCTCAGGGCTTCAACCGTACATATCACATCCTGTTTCGGGTGAAAAATATCCTTTCAATCCCATTCGCTGTTCAAACGGTGGCTATTGTGTGCTTTTTGACGGAGATATTTACCCTCTTGGTGGCGAATGGGTCAATGAGATCAATGGAACAAGGCGCTGGGTAGAATTTGTGGAAATACCCGTGAAACGTTCATTGCAGGCAAGCGTTTAAAAGCGCAGCTGACATATTCATTTTATGTCGACCTTCTACCATCACAGGGGTTTCACGATAGCCAGGTGCCATACCAAGAGGACGCTTTATACCAAGAAGAAGCCGCCCGTGAAGAGGGGCCAGGTAATAAAACTCTACATAAAGGACGTGAGCAAGAAGGGCGACGGAGTCGGAGCGTATGACAATTTCGCGGTCTTCGTGCCAGGCGCGCAGGAAGGCGAGACCGTCATGGTCAAAATCATCGAGGTCAAGAAGAACTGCGCTGTTGGGAAGAGGGTCGAGGAAGATATTTAAAACTTGTCCCGCTTTTTATTTTAATGGGAAAATTTGAAATCAGCTACGCGCCTAATACGTCTTTTAAACATACAACCTTTTTCGATTTAATTGGACCGGCAGAACTTAAAGGCTGGAATGCACGAAGCGGCCATTATCCCACTGCAGAATTGATGCGAAGAGCATCAAGAACGATAAACGGAGAAACACCGCCTTTCGAAACAATCGTTCTAGAAATACCATCGAAAAAATCTATGCATGCAGAAGGCTATCCGGCATAAATAGTTTTCATAAGGCGTCATTTTCGTTACTATTCCACTTCTATTCCCGGCTTGCCCGGCATCGCTTTGTTCGCCTTTTCGCTCTCCGAATCTTCCGCCCGCGTGATTTCTATCGCGCACCCGAACTCCTTGTGCAGGAACGCCTTCGCTTCTTCCAGCGTGGCGATCTCGCTGTCCTGATCGAGCACATGGGAAGGCAGGCGAGACGGATCCTTCACGACGAAAGGCACGGTTCTGGCGATTTCCGCTGCGTGTTCCCTGTGCTCTTTCTCTTCCCTGCCGAGCTTTTTAATCAGGGCGCCTATGTCCCTCGTCTTCTCCATCTCTTCCTTCAGCTTTTTGAAAAAGGAGTATTTCCATCTGGGCGAGACGAAGATGCGTATCTTCTTCGGCTGGAACTTGACGAGCTTCAGGACGCTGCGGATATCCTCCGCCGAACGGTCAACCAGTTCGTCGGAAGCGATGAACTTCTCGTTGATGAATTTCTTGTCGCTTTCTGGCCATTCAGCCAGCGAGACGAAGCCCTTCTTTCCGAGCTTCTCCCACATCTCCTCGCTGATGTGCGGCGCGAGCGGGCCCAGCATCCTGATGTATTTCTCCGTCACCAGGCCGAAAACCGCGTGCAGCTCTTCCTTGCCAGCACGTCGCTCCAGCTTCCTTATCCATGAGGGAATCGAGTATAAGACGATATTGCCGTAATCCCTGAGCCGCATCTCCGAAAGCGCCTTGTCCGCCTCGCCGAGCGCGGCCTCGAACCTGGCCATGAAGGCGAGGCCCATGGGCCCCAGCTCCTTCCCGTGCTTCGCTCCCCTTTCATGCTTGCTTATCATCCCGGCTATCATTTCCTTGATGCCGGCCAGGTTCTTCTGGATGTTCTCCGCCTCGTGCGTCTTCCAGTCGAACGTCCCTTCGAGCGTCGTCGCGGTCGAAATGTAGGCGCGGAACGTGTCCGCACCATACTTGTTTTTAATCTCGAGAAGCGTGATGACGTTCCCCTTGGATTTCGACATCTTCATGCCCTCGCTCTGGACGAAACCATGGAAGGATATCTTCTTCGGCCAGTATTTCTCCGGGAAGATGCCCGCGTGCGCGAAGATGAAGAATGACAGGTGGTTGGAAAGGTGGGCGACGTACGTATGGCGATGGTCGTTCGGATACCAGTAGTCAAACTGCGCGCGCATCTCCTTCAGTTCGTCGATTTTTATGCCGGTGACCTTGCTGGCGTGCGATGGTTCGCCGCGGCCAAGGTAGACGTAGTCGAAAAATTCGCTTGTCAGCTGCTCGGGCTTGATTTTGTATTTGTTTATGAGATTCTTGATGATGTAGAAGCTCATGTAGATGGTCGAATCGGACAGCGATTCTATTATCCAGTCGCGGTCGAACGGCAGCGGCGTGCCCAGGCCGCGTTTCCTGGCGGCAGGCCTCTTGTCGAGCCACTCGAACGTGTCCTCGAACATCCTGCGTTTCGTTTCCGGCAGCAGCTCCATCTGCTTCAGGCATCTGGAAGCGAGCGCCTTCCAGCCCTTCGCGTTGAAGTCGAGGAACCACTGGTCTTCCAGCACGGAAACGACGACCTTCGTCCCGTCGCGGCAGAATGCGACGCGCGACGTCTCGTATATCACGTCCGCGTCTCCGCTGTCCAGCAGCTCCTGCTTGACCTTGTCCTTGGCCTCCGCGACCTTCATGCCCGCGAATCGTGCCGCAGTTTTCGTTCATCACGCCCGTGTGGAAGCCCTCCTTGTATATCGTCTGGGTCGCCTCGTCCAGGCGCGGGTCGTGCTGGCTCGTAAGCTTTAAATGTTCTGATATTTTGAGCGCCGCCAGGTCTCCCCAGCCCGGCGTTTTTATGATGGGAACGGGCTTTATGGCCCTGACCTTGTCGCAATCCAGGCCGAACTTTTCGCATTCCTCCCTGTTCTTCTGGAGGTCCTGGAGCGCCATCCAGTCATACGGAGCATCTGACGGGACGGAAGTCACTATGCCGCTGCCCACGTTGGAATCGACGAACTTCGAGGGTAGTATCATGATCTTCCTGCCGATGCCGGGCGCCGTAACGTGCTTGCCGATGAGGTGACCGCCTTTGACGTAGCCGCTTACCTCGGGGTTCTTGCCCTGGAACCTGAGCTTTTCGAAGCCCTCCCTGCTTATCACCCATCTCTCGACCCCGACCTTTGTCTTGACGTATTCCGTGTCGGGGTTGAGCCACAGGTTCGTCTGGCCGAAGACGGTTTCCGGCCTCAGCGTCGCGGCGACAAGCATCAGCCCGCTGTGTTCGGCATGTCCTTCTTCGAGCGGGAACTTGAGCAGCGTGAATTCCATTTTCGTCACGGGGTTCGTGTCCGCGTCCTGTATGTCGTCCTCGCCGACCGCGTTGCCGCATTTGGGGCAGTAAAGCACCGGGTAGCTTCCCTTTATCAGGTAGCCCTTGTCCCTGTATTGCATGAACTGCCACGTTATGAACTTCTGGTAATCGGGATCGCCCGTCGTGAAGCAGCGGCTCCAGTCGATGCTCAGGCCGAGAGACGAATACTCGTCCACCATCTTGGGGACGAAGAAATTGACTATGTTCCAGGGGTCGATGAAGGATTGCACGGTCTTCTCGGCCTCCTGCTCGCTCTTTGCGTAGTTCCTGACATAGCCCCTGTAGAGGTTCGTCTTCGCCTCGTCGCCCGCCTCTATCGCCGCCGATATGCCGAGAACGGGCGTGCCGGTGATGTGGAAGGCCAGCGGGTAGAGGACGTTGAAGCCCTTCATGCGCATGTAGCGGACGTATATGTCGCTTTCCGTGACCGCGCGGCCGTGGCCGATGTGCAGGCTGCCCGAGATGTAGGGATACGGAGTGGTGAAGAAGAACTTGCGCTTTTCGTCATCAATCTTCGGCTCGAATGCCTTCGCTTCCTTCCAGCGTTCCTGCCATTTGTCCTCGATTTTCCTGAAATCGGTCATAAGAAGCGACCTTCAAGGCCCGCGCCTGTTTATAATTACTATTACCTATTATTTGAAATTTTGCTTAAATAACGCTCAAAGGCTTTCAAAAATCCGGTTTCAGTGCTAACATTCCAGATAAAGAAGCTGCATAATCCTCGACTGATACAGGAAGCGTAGTAACAAGTGCAAATTCTCCAGCCTCTTCTGACATCCTTTTTTTGCTTGAGAACGTTGGATAATTAGAATGGCCGCCTGCACCAAAAATCCTTCCGCTCCTGGCGCCCACTGCTACCCAGAAATTGTCACCGCGTGCATCTAATAGCCGCGGTCCGTTAACTCTTACGAATTCCCGATAATGCATTCCAACTTTCGCTAGATCACGCCTTTCGCCCTCTCTATATTTATCCCAGGTGCCAAGCTCTTCTGGGAAGGGTACAAATGACGGAAGCGTCGTTAGAAACATGGTGAACCTACTGGATGCGAACCTTTAAAAAGCCATATATCCGGCAGCCTGCATGACCGTCAGGAATTTAAAGGTTTTTGCGCTATAGAGTAGATATTAGAAATTGACGTGATGCTTATGTTCAAACCATCCGGCGCGATAAGCGCGATAAGGCAAACGGTCAGGAGAGTGACGACCCCTCATCCGCTTTCCGGGGAATGCTTGTGCCCGCCGCCTCTCATGAATGATAACCGCTATGTTGAAAATTTTCATCCGCCTTACGACATCAGCCGTTTATTTATAGGCGGCGCAGCAACGGAGCCGCCGAGAAGATATTATTGATAACGTGTCTCGTGCCGGCTGCGTCCGCAAAGGTTTTTAATGAGGACGCCCATATTCTAATTAATGCGGTAGCGCGGGTTTGCACTGGACCGCACACGGGCGTGTAGCTCAGCCTGGATAGAGCGCGGGTCTTCTATGCAGTTCTGCGCCTTGGCGCGGAACGAGGCTTAGAAGAATTGAAAGCATCCGGATTCGAATGCTTGATGACATCGAAGAAGCGGAGCGCAGCCAGGGATTTGGCATGCCGACGCGCGCGAAGCGCGCGTCCTTCGCTGTTTCAGCCTGAGGCCGGGGGTCCGAATCCCCCCACGCTCATCCCTATTTAACCGGCTGAGTCCGGGAAAGATACCGTTTTTATCTTTAAGCATCCTTTATAAAATAGATGAACCCATTCCCTTACTACAACAAGCGCCAGACGGCTGAACTGTTAAAAAATGTTACTGATTATCAGCTGGCAGGAACGAAGTTTGAACGCTTACCGAATTACGTAAACTGCATTTCCCCGGAACGTTCCCGACCATCACTGCTTCTGAAGTATTTCCAAACACATGGCATCAGGACCCCGCAGGAGGCCGCGGAGATCATCATGAAAAAGTTTGGCGGGAATGATAACGGCAATGGCGATGTGCTGTGCCCGCTCCGCGAGACAATAGTTAAATGCAAGCTGTCCCTCATGAGTGCGATTGAATTTGTTCGCGAAACTGACCTGGAAGAGCAAATTCCGGTTTACAGGCAAGGCGTAACCATCTGCATCGAAAGAAGGCATCTTGCGCTCGCGGAGGAGGCAGGCATCAGAATACATAGAAAAAATAAACTCCTTAGGCCAGGTTTTGAATATAAGGTGCTTGCTGAAGACGTCCCATGCGCGTCCCTTAACAACGAAATAGTGCCGCTTCTCCGCATTAGACCGGGGCAAATGGATTATTATATTGTGTCAAGGTATCGCCGCATTAGAAGGATGATAGAAATAAAGAAGAGAAGACAGGGAAGGGTCGTCAGAAGGGACCGGATGCCGAGTTTCTTGGAAGCTGTGCGAGAAACCCCGGAATACAAGTCTCTTATAGCGCATGTCTGAAGCTATGGGATGTTTAACTACGAGTTAAGAATAAATATCTAACCGTTATAAAAACTTTATATGGTTTTTATAGGAATGAACTATGGAATTGAAGGGATTGGCCCTACGTCGCTTCAAAGGATATACAGCTATCTATATAAAAAATGCAGAAATGGTTATGCCAACAGATGCCTTTACGGCAATTCGCTTTCCGACGACATCGGAATGCGGTCTAATTTATCAAGGATTTTTTATGTTAGAGTGCAAAAAAAGGTAGAAAAAGGTAATGTAACATATGAAAATGCAAGATCTTTCACAGAAAAACTTCTCAAAGAGCACAACATTTACAATTCAGGAATAAGAACAATAACAATAGGCAGTAGAATGGGATTTACCGGAACTGATGTGCAAGGCATATTGCATAAGCACCCGAGCATTAAAAAGAAAATATTGGGTTTGCACGGCAGGAAAATAGATGTTTCAAGCAGAAACTACAAGTCTGTATTGAAGAAGCTGCTTGCGACGCCTGAATATAAAAATCGCCTTGCAGAAAATAAAGCTTCGAGGCAGGGCTTTCCGGATAATGTGATAAATACTTCATCGTGTGTCCCAACTCCTGCAGAAACTAGTTTTGTCCATAATTTCAGATACCTAGATTCAAACGAAGATGACACTTTAAGACTCTTAAAATGCGTTCATGGCCCTTCAAAAATCGCTTCCATGCGTGCTTTGAAAGAACTTTTGGGCGGAAAGCCCAGAAATACGAGAGTGTGGCTAAAGACATTTGGAAGAGTGTTATATGCTGCTCATGAGCGTGTTGGTATTAAATTGGGCCAAACCGTAATTGACACATCATATGTAGCCAAATTTTTCTCACACAAAAAAATGGATATAAAAAAATGGTATTTTTCGAACAAAAAAAATTATCCTGTGTTAAAAGAAACGGCTGAAATGATTACGAATCTTATAGATACTGAATTCGGCAGCGTACTGAAAGAAGACGGGAAAAAAAGCAACGCGTCATCGTGGGGAGAAATAGACTTTAGCCCGCGCAGGGAGCATCGCCCTTTAGATAATTTGCCAGATTAAAAAGTTATCAAATCTATGTAAGATATTGAGAAAATCGGTTCACTCCGCCATCGGCTTGACCTTGACGCCGATGCCTTCCAGCTTGACCTTGAACTTGGCCAGCGCGCGGTGGATGTCGTCCTCGCTCTGTGCGCCAGTGCAGATTATCTTGCCGGAAGAGAACAGCAGGAACGCGACTCTCGGGTCGCCTATCCTGTAAACCAGGCCCGGGAACTGCTCCGGCTCGTATTCGGCGTTCTCCAGCGAGAAGGCGATGTCCTCGAGGTTCAGCGCCGCCTTTATTCTTGAGGAGGCGACTATGTTCTCGACCTGTATCGGGTATTTATCGGGGACCTTGAAGCCGGAATCCTTTATCTTCCCGACGACCTTCCTCATCGCTTCCTTGGCCATGTCTATCGATTTCGTCCCCGTGCATACGATTTTGCCTGAAGAGAAGATAAGGGCGGCGGCTCTGGGATTCGTCGGTCTGTAGACGAGGCCCGGGAACTGCTCCGGCTCGTATTCCGTGTTCTCGACCGAGTTTACCAGCTTGTTCAATGAAATTTTTATGTTCAGCGACGTAAAAGCGACGACGTTCTCGATTTTTATCGTGAATTCGCTTTTGGCAGTGGCCTTGCCGACACCTGCAGATTGCTTGGAAATTTTAGCCATTATAACGACACCCCACAAACTTAGAAATTATTATTAATTATGCTACGAACCTATTTAAAGCTATTTTGCACCACGTAAAAATCAGGAAAATTTTTTACCGCTGGCCTTTTTTCAGCCTGGTTTTCACCTTCGCGCTTTCAAGCTCTCGCAGCGCGTCCGCAGCTATCCATTTCGCGCTTTTGGAGTCGATTTTGGCGATTTCTTTCGCAGTTTTTACGGCCTCCCTGTTCAAAATAATGTTGCGCTTGCCTATGTTCCTGAGCGCCCAGTTGACCGCCTTCCTCACGAAGTTGCGCCCGTCTTTCGCTTCGCGTTTTATAATCGGTAGAAGCCCGATGAAGGCCTCGTTACCGGCGCTCTTGTCGTGGACGGCCAGGCCCGCCATAAGCGCGAAGCCTGCGCGCTTGACGAATTCCTCTTCTCGCGAACTCCATTCTCTGGCCTTTTTCCACGCCAGACCGGTTTGGTCAAAGAGGCTGGTGGAGGCCTGGTCGCAGACGTCCCATGAATTGAAATCACCTGCCCATTTCTCCATCTGAGCTTCATTGACTTTCGCTGGCTCGTCCAGAAAAACCGCAAGAAGGCGGGCCTCGTGTATGCCGGAATCCCACAGCCTGAGCGCGAGCCCGTGATCGACGCCTATTTCTTTCGCCATATTTCTCAGGTCGTATACTGAGATTCCCAGGGTGTTTTCCGAGTTTATGCCGAACCTCGCCATTCCAGCGACGTTAGCCGGGTTGCGCATGGCTTTGAGTCTGCTGAGGATTTCCCTCTCATCCATATATCTTACCATCTCACTATCTGCAGGTCCTTGCCGCTGATGTCGAAAATCCTGGAAGAAATGCCGTTGAGCTCGCCGGCATCTATCGCGTAGTCGGTCGCTTCCGCTATGCGGGCGGGGACGTCGCTCAGGCACGTTACGGGACCAGTGGTCGAGAGGTTGACGGAGGTCGTGACGAACGGGAAGCCCTGCGAGCGGATGAAGTCGCAGAACTCGCTGCGCGGGATGCGCACGCCGAGCTTGCCTTCGCCCGTGACGAGCGGTATGTTTATCTTGGACTTTAGTATGACGGTGTATGGCCCCGGAAGCAGGTTGTCGACGAACTGCGCGTTGTCCGCGGTTATGCGCGTGTTCTCGGTTATCCATGCCTTCGACGGCGCGATGACAGAGAAAGGCTTGCCCGGCTCGCGGCCCTTCGCCTTCATGATCTTCTCCACGCCTTCCCTCACCAGCGCGTTGCAGCCGATGCCGTATAGCGTGTCAGTCGGGTAGATAAGGACGGCGCCGTTGCGTATGGCCTTCGCCAGCTCGACGCGGTTCATGTCCTTCAGGGCGGCTTCAAGCGGAATGATTTTCATAATAAGTAGAATTTTGTAGGGGCTATTTATATTCACGCCTGGGGCGCTTCAGGCGGAAGGAAGCCCTCGTAGGTCTTTCTGTAAAGCTCGGAGTTCTTCAGCTGCTCTATGTCGCGGACGCAGGCGTCGTCTTTCATCTTCTTGCCCGTGCGCCTCTCCCATTCCTCGAACGAGATGCCGTAGATATTCTGCACCTTGTCGCGATACCATTCGGGGATGACGTTGAACGCGCAGAAGGGAATGACCGCTTCCGGCGTGAGATAATGGATGCAGCAGCGCTTGACGCGCTCGATGTCATAATTATACAAGTCCATGAAATGCATCATGCCGATGAACAATGACTTGTGGTGGAAAGCGCCCAGCGAGCTGTAGTCGTGCTTCATCAGCGTGTCATATATTATCTTGCCCAGCGAAAACCCTTTTGGCGCCTTCTTGCCGTCTATGAAGGAGTTGATTTTGAAAAGCATCTTGGCGCCGACGATGTATTTGCTCGCGCCTTTGCGCAGCTCTTCGGCCTCTTGTTTTAGATATTCGAAGAGCCCTTCGACATCGATGAACCTCGTTATGGGCAGCATTTTGCCCTCGTTCTCGAAGACGTAGGTGGCCATGCCGCAGGCGAAATGCGTAGAAAGCGAATACTGCGGCCTCTTGACCAGCGACTCCACGAATTCGGTTATGGCGCCGATGGCCGGCACCGGATAGAAGTCCTCTTTCGCGACCTGGCCGCCCGTCTGCTCCTCTATCCTTTGTATCAGGTCCGGGATGGTTATCCTGTGCTTCTCCCGTTCTTTTTTGGGCATCCTGCCGACCAGCGAGACGGGCTGGAAGTTGACGCCTCGCACGACGTCCATGTTCCTGAAGCCGAATTTCAGTATGCTGCCGGCCTCGTGGTCGTTCACGGAGTTTATTATGGTCGGGACGAGGACGATGCCTATGCCCGCGTTTCTTGCGTTTTCGAGCATGTAAGGGATCTCGTAATGGTTCTTGGGATTCGTCTGCGGCGTCACGCCGTCGAATGAGAGGTAGATGGTGTTGATGCCGGCGTCCTTGACCTGCTGCGTCCATTCAGCGTCCTTCCAGAACCTGTGCGTGCCGTTCATGTTGAGCTGGATGTGGTCGATGCCTTCGTTTTTTATCATCTTTATGATGTCCACGAGGTCGTCCCTGAGCTCCGGATTCCCTCCGGTCAGCTGGATGGCGTTGCCCGGGACGGGCTTCTGGGCTGTAAGAAGCTTCACGGCCCTTCTCAGCTCCTCCAGCGAAGGCTCGTAGACGTAGCCCGCCTTCTTGGCATAATAGAAGCAATACCAGCACGACAGATCGCAGCGGTTCGTGACCGCGAGGTTCGCGAGCGCGGTATGGGATTTATGTATCGAGCAGAGGCCGCAGTCCTTGGGACAAACGGGCGAATCCTTGGTCACGTTCGGGTTCTCGACGCCCTTGCCGTCGTAGGCGAACCTGCCGGCCTTCCTGAACATCTCGGCGGAGCCCCAGTAGAGGTCGCTGAACTCGCCGTGCTCGCCGCATCTCTTCCTTATCCATATCTTCCCTTCCTCCTCGAACACCTCGGCCGGGATTATCTTCAGGCATTCGGGACATATGGAGGTTGTCATGGAGCGGAAAGGCTCCTGCTGTTCCTTGTTCGTTTCCTCGGTCATGAAATCATCCAATCATCCAAAAACCCTTCTTGGAGAGCTTTTTGAACTTTTAAAAAGTTTTAAATGTTCAATAATAATTAATCCATTGTATTTATAAAATTAGCGGGAATCGGATTGATTTGCATGGAGCTTGATTGCCATGGCCGACGATGAAATACGCGCGATAGAGAAGGGCATCCTGGAGACGTTTTCCGAGCTGGCGAAATCCATAGGCTTCTCGCCCATACACGGCAATATAATCGGCTCGCTGATAATCGGCGGGGGCTCGATGTCGCTCCAAGACATCGCCAGGAAGACCGGCTATTCGATATCGATGGTATCCCTGAGCATGGACTTTCTAGAGGTCCTGGGCATCGTGAGGAAAGTGAAGAAATCGCAGGACCGCAGGCTCTACATAGAGCTGAGCGGCGACCTGCTGGAGTCGCTGAAGAAGATATTCCTCATGCGGCTCAAGAGGGGGATTGACGGCTCGCTTGCCGGGCTTGGAAGCTCGAAGGAGAGGCTGGCGAAGCTCCATGACAGCGGCGGAGACGTGCTGAAGGCTATTGAAACGCTCGAGAAGGAGATAAGGCGCCTGGATAAATACGTTTCCCTGCTTTCAGGCATCAGGCTCCCGTGAGCTTTCCAATAAAAAGGTTAACAGCAAGCCAGCACGCCGCGAAATCAGATACCTGGCCACGGAAGGGAGAAGCTGTTCGACGACGCGGCGTCATATACTTTCTGGTAGGGAGAATACGTCTTAACCGTGATTTTTTTATTCGAAGGGCTGAAGGTGTAAATCCTGAGCATGGCATTCGCCTTGTCCTGGTAATCCTGCAGCGTCTGGTGGATGGGCTTGGTCGTATCCGAGCCGCTGCTCACGTAATCCGTCCTCTTGCCCGTACCGGGGACGTGGCCCGAGGCGACAATGATTATGTTCGGGTGCTTCGTCACCAGCTCGTTCCACATGTCCACTCCGCTGTTGCCCCTGCCGTCGGCGCAGCATTTTATTGCGATGCCCGTGGCGCCCTCGATGCTGGCAAGTCTCTTGTTGGTCGTGTTGAGATAGGCGTGGGTGAAGAGTATGACCTCCCTGTCCGGGTATTTGTTGATTATGCCGTCGGCCCAGCTCAGCACCGCGTCGCTGGGGCACAGCTCAAGGCCGATGACCAGGAACTTCTTGCCGCCGCTGGCGAAAAGGCCGTAGCTGTTCTGGTTGCCGTTCGCAGGGTAATGGCCGCCGTACCAGCTGTAATCCTGGAACCTGGTATAAGGGAAATACTGGTTATACATGATTGTGCTTTTCACCTCGTCCCTGCAGTAGTTTTCGTAATCGTGGTTGCCCGGAATGACGAGGTAAGGGACAACGTTATCAAGGGTGTCCATGCATTTGTCAGCCCATTGCCACCGCGCTGCCGAGAACGGCTCCTCCACCAGGTCGCCAAGATGGACCACGAACTTTATGTTGAGGGCTTTCTTGTTGTCCTTTATCCACGAGGTCTGGCTGCAGAACTTGCTCTCGGCGAGAGTCTGCGTGTCGGGCATGACCACGACGCTGAAATCCCCGCTGGCTTCATCGGGCGAGGCAAGCTGCGAAGTTGATGATGAGCCGGAGGAAGAGCTGTAGCCCGGGCAGCTTTCAGGCGCTTCCGTTACCACGGCATCGCAGGTTATGGAATTCAGGCTTATGCTGCCTGTGGTGGTGCCTGTTGAGGCGCTGGTGTAGGTGGTTGAACATCTGCTGCCCACGCAGTAGTTGTTGAAGGCGAATGCGGGAATGCCGTTTGCTTCAATGCATCTTTGCTTGCACAGCCCGCTCAGCGATCCGGTTTTGGGGCAGGCCGGTGATATCCTGGACAGGCATACGGCTCCCGCATCGGAATCCCATGTGACCTTGTATGTGTAAGGCGCCGTGCGTATGAGAGTGCCGTAAGGGTCGGCTGATAGGCCGCCGCTGCCTCCGTCCACCAGCAGGCGGCAGTTGGGCCTGTCTATGGCGTCGCCGCACCATGTATCCTGGACTTCTAGGTTCTCGAAGCAGTTGCAGCAATTGCAGGCCGCGCACGTCCCTCCGCCGAGGCAGACGATGTATCTGCCTGCCTTTGTTTTCCAGTTCGTTATGTAATACTGGAACCTTGCCATCATGGAATTCCTGTTCTGGCTGTTGCCCAGGCCGAAAATGTTATACGATCTTTCCTGGTTGTTGAGCTCACGGTTGTATACATCCTGCAGCTCGGACGAAGGGATGCTCCATATGCTGAAGGTGGCGCTGCCCTTCTTGCAGAAGTTGCTGACGCTCTGGCCGTAGCCTCCGGGGAAATATGTGGGAGTTTTAAGAATGCCCGTCGATGGCGTGTCCGGGACGGTGCTCTTGCATTCGGGGCTGGGCGGGCACCATGCGTCCTCGGTTGTCCCGACCTTTGCGCCGTTCAGGTAAACGTCGCTGTACTCCGCGACTTCTTCGACCCCGTTCGCATAATTGAAAAGGTTCGCGGTTGCGGTTATCGTGCAGGTGTAATAGCCCGCCTCGGGCGCGCTGAAGCTCAGGTCGATATTCTTCTCGTATTTCGTGCCTCCGCAGTTCTCCGCGCAGCCCGAAAGGCCGCCGTTGGCGCAGCTCCATATTTTCTCAAAGGTGGGCAGCGTGCCCTGCGCCTCTGCCGTGAGCGGGTAAACGCATAATGCAACCATGAACAGCGAGGCGGCCAAGAATGCCGAAAACAGGAAAGCGCTCCTGCGCCTACCGCCCGTCCTCTCGAAGAGCGACTTCTTCTCGCCTTTCCAGAACGAGCTGAGGAATATGCCGAACACGGCTATAACGCCGGCGATCACCGCGAAAACGAGCATCCACGTGCTCACGCTGACGGGCGCAGAGCAGAGTTTGCACGAGCCGCCGCAGTCAATCCCTTTCTCATCCCCGTCCATGACGCCGTTCTGGCAGTGGCCCGGCTGGCTGCCGCAGCCTTCGTCAATCGCTCCGTCGCAATCGTCGTCAATCCCGTTGCATATCTCCTCCTGCGTGCCCGGCATGGCGAACCTGTTGTAGCACGCGCATGCGGACGAGCCTATCGAATTTCCTCTGTTCACGTCGTCGACGACCCCGTTGCAGTCGTCGTCGTCGCCGTTACAGGTTTCCGCAGAAGGCAGCGTGCCACCGGTGCATTCGCCCCATTTCCCGCCGATGCATTTCTTGGTGCCTGGTGAGCATACGCCGACGTTGGAGCCGCACTGCATCTCCTGGCCAGTTTCACACCTGCATTCGACGTCGTCGTCCACCTTGCCGTCGCAGTCGTCATCTATACCGTTGCATTTCTCGACGGAAGGCTTCCTGCCGTTGTAGCAGCCGCACTGCGTTTCCTCTATGGAATATTTGCCGCCGACGTTGTTTATCACCCCGTCGCAGTCGTCGTCATCCCTGTTGCATACCTCCTTTGCCGGGCTCTTGCCGCCCTTGCACGCGCCCCACACGCCGCCATCACACGCGGCGCGGCCGAGGCTGCACTCGCCGACGTTGGAGCCGCAGGGCTTGCTCTGGCCTTCATAACACAGGCATGTCAGGTTATTGTCTACCGCTCCATCACAGTCGTCGTCTATGTGGTTGCACGTCTCCGCCTTCGCTCCCTTTGCATAAGTATTATTATAGCAGCCGCACTGCGTTTCTCCGACAGATGCGGCGCCGTTAACATTGTCCACTATCCCGTCACAATCATCGTCGAGGCCATTGCATATCTCGGGCTGGCGCACGTCGCTCGTGTTGCCTAGGCCCGCGGAGCTCATGGTCGAGCACACGGTGTCGTTGCCGCCCAGGGCGCAGCTCACGACGCCGCCTGAGCATATTCCCGTGCCGCATGCCGTGCCTATGCCGGGCCAGGTCTCGTCCACCGCTCCGTCACAGTCGTCGTCGAGGCCGTTGCAGATTTCCTGACCTTTGACGCCTCTGAACGTGCTGTTGGCGTAGCAGGCGCAGCCCGTCGCCGCGACCGAATTACCGCCGTCAATATTGTCCATTATCCCGTCGCAGTTGTCATCTATGTTGTTGCAGGTTTCCGCCGCAGGGTCGCTTCCGTTATAACACCCACACTGCGTGTTCTGCGTGGAATTCCCGCCGTTAACATTATCGATTATCCCGTCGCAGTCATCGTCAAGCCAGTTGCATGTTTCAGGCTGTGGGCCGACATAATTCCTGCAGTTGCCCCAGAAGCCGCTTTCGCATTCCTGCGTTCCCGGCTGGCATATCCCCTTGTTAAGGCCGCAGTTCCTCCACTCGCCGGCAGAGCACGCGCAGCCCTCGTCCACCGTTCCATCACAGTCGTTGTCCATGAGGTCGCACGTTTCCTGTTCGACTGCGTTTTCGCTGCCGCCGACGGTCGAACAGACCGTCCCGTTCCCAGCGGCGTTGCATTCCCAGTGCCCGCCTTCGCAGACGCTTCCGCCGCCGCAGCCTGCAAAATAAAGCGGCCAGCCATGGCCGAGTGTCGCTATCCATGTCTCGTCCACGAGTCCGTCGCAGTCGTCGTCAATCATGTTGCAAGTTTCCTGCAGCGTTCCCGCGGCGTGCGCGGCCCTGTAGCATGCGCACGTCTGCTGGTCATAGACGTCGTCTACCCCTTCGTGCGGCGTGCTCCAGTCATTGCAGTCATCATCAATGCCGTTGCATGTCTCCGTGGTGGCAGGCCTTCCTCCGTAGCAGCCGCATTTCGTCGCCGCGACCGACGTGGCTCCATCGACGTTGTCTTTTATCCCGTCGCAGTCGTCGTCGAGGCCGTTGCAGACTTCGGTTGTCGCATAGCTCAGGCTGCTGCAGTCGGTCTTTTCGTCGCCCCATTTTCCGCCGGCGCATTCGTAATAGCCCATGCCGCATATGCCCGGCGCAGTGCAGGAGCGGAAAAGCAGCGCGGGTTCGCCAGTCCAGTAGTTGTCTGTGTAGCCGTCGCAGTCGTCGTCCTTCCCGTTGCACGTCTCGGCGAACGGTCCGACCTGGTTCTCGCACAAGCCCCAGTAGCCCGCGGAACATTCCGCTTCGCCCGGCTCGCATACCCCTTGCGTGATGACGTCATCGCCGTATGAGGTTATGCCGTAGTCGTCAGTGAAGCATTGCGTCGTCTCGCCTGCGTTGCACTGGAGCGTGTCCAGGCAAAGCTCTCCCGATGACGAAGTAAGGCCGGTCTTGTCGTAGGTGATGATCTTGAAACAATAGAACGTCTCCTTTTCCAGGTTGCCCACGCCGTAGGTGTTAGCAGTCTTCTGCGTCATGACCTTGGCAAGCAGGGTTTCCGGGCCGGGCGTGAAATCCGCGTGCTGGGAATAATGGAGCTCATAGTGGTCGAAGTCCGCGTTCAGCGTGTACTGGAACCATACTATGTCGACGGAAGTCCCTCCCAGGTTTTCATACCATATCTGGGAGGCTTCCGGGTTCTCCGAATCCACGCAGAACTCGATTGGCTTTGGAGAGAAGCCGGGGTTGCCCGCGTTGTCTGTGGCCGCGCCGCAGACATACGTGTGCTCGGTTATGTCGTAGCTCGAGTCCGGGAAATACATATCGTAATCGGACGGGTCGGATGGACATGCTGCCGGCGGATTTTCGGTCCAAAGCATTATGCTCTTGCTCTCCATGTCGCATCCTGAGCCGCTGTCGGCGCAGCTTATTGATGCCTTGGCATTCTTTTTCAGGAAGGCGGGGCAGTTCAGGGCGTTCACAGGCATGGCGCTCACGCCGACGGTCGGAGGCGTTTCGTCCGCCCTTTCGCATTTTATCGATATCTCCTTGATGCCGTAGAGGTCATAGCCCCTCAGCGATAGCGTGTTGCTGGTCCCCAGTTGCACCTTGCCTAGCGTGAACACGCTCGGGCTGTCCTGGCATGTCGAGCACCTGTAGGCCGCAGCGGCTTTTGTCGGAAAAAGGGACAGCGCCAAAACTATAACTATGAGTATGCATGACGCAAACAGAAGACCCGTTCTCGCTTTCATATCACAAACCCTCCACGTCGTATATCGTTACCATGTCCTGCGCATTCTTGCATTCGACCGCCTGGACCACGATGGTCCTGATGGCGTCGCTGCGTTTGACCTGCAAAAGCCCTATGCCGCCTTCCTTTATCTCCTTTTCCAGGGAGCTCCTGTCGGTCTCCGCGCTCTTGTCAGTTGAAATGAGGACGGTAAAACCTTTCAAATCGACCCTGCCCGTGTTCTGCACGACGAGGTTGATGTTGCCAGTCTCCGGGTTGTAATAGGCCTTCTGCAGGCTTATCTGGGCCTTCGAACACGTCTGGAACTCCTCCCTTTCTGCATAGGTGAACTGCGAAATCCAGCCGAATAGGATGCCTGAAACGGCGAGAGTAAAGGCTATGAGCATTATCACGGATATCAGGGGCGAAATTCCAACCATCGCCATAAATTTCACTTGCTTTGCATATACCGGCAGACGTGATTACCGGGGTGTTCGGGTGTGAAAAGATTCACACGGGAGACTTGGGCTTGAGGAATATCATGATGACGCCTACCGCGACGATCACGGCCAGCAGGACGCCGAAGACTATCATCCATGTGTTCGACATGGGCATTGCTGCCATGGAGCACGAAACCGGACAGGAGCCGCCGCAGTCGACGCCTTCCTCGTAGCCGTCCCGGATGCCGTTCTCGCAGCTGCCAGTTTCCGCTCCTCCCAGGCAGCCTTCATCAATAGTCCCGTCGCAATCGTTGTCCTTCTCGTCGCACATCTCGGTAGCGGGCAGGCCGCCGTTGCAGACGACCGTTTTGCCGTCCTCCGAGCATACGAAAGCGCCAGTGCATATGCCCTGGCCGCATGCCTGGCCCAGCGTTGGCCAGTCTTCGTCCATCGCCCCGTCACAGTCCTCATCTATGCCGTTGCAGCTCTCCACTCCTGGAGGCGCGTCGTTATAGCATGCGCACAGCGTCGAGGCGACGGAATCGCCGCCTTTAACATTGTCTATTATCCCGTCACAGTCGTCGTCGATGCCGTTGCATACCTCGGCCTTCGCGCCCTTCGCATAAGCATAATTGTAGCAGCCGCATTTCGTCGCCGCGACGGAAGTCTTGTCGCCAACATTATCAACCACCCCGTCACAGTCGTCGTCAATGCCGTTGCATATTTCATCCGTTTTCTGGCCGCCTCCGTAGCAGCCGCATCCGCCTGAGGGGACGTTGTCTATCGTCCCGTCACAGTCGTCGTCGATGCCGTTGCACGTCTCCGGCTTGGGAAGCACGCCGCCTATGCAGCCGCTCCAGCCGCTTTCCAGGCACGTCTGGATTCCCTTCCTGCACGCACCTTCGTCCACGCTGCAGCTCCTTTGTTCACCAACGACGTCGCAAACGCAGTTCTCGTCCGAGACCCCGTTGCAGTCGTTGTCTATGGCGTCTCCGCATTCCTCATCTTGTGAAAGGTCAGCCGAGCCGCCTGGTCCGGTTGAACATATCGTGCCGTTCTCGCCGGCGCATTCGTATACGCCTCCCGTGCATGCGCCGAGGCCGCAGCTTCCGCCGAGGCTGGGCCAGAACTCGTCGACAAGGCCGTTGCAGTCGTCGTCGATGCCGTCACAGATTTCCTGGACCTCGCCCGCCGTGTGCGTGCCGTTGTAGCAGCCGCACGTTTCCGGCACGGTCACGTCATCAATTAGTCCGTCGCAGTCGTCGTCGAGGCCGTTGCAGAATTCCGGCTTGAGGGCAGGACTGCCTGAAAAACCGCCTGAACAGAAACATTCGCCCTCGAGTCCGTCATCTATCGCTCCGTTACAGTCGTCGTCTATGTTGTTGCAGCTTTCGCCTGAAGTCTTCTGCGTGTTTATGAGGACGGCCAGCTCGTTTATGTTGTTGACATTTGCTTCGATTGAGAAAGAGCAGCCGCAGTTGGACAGGCCGCTATCAACATAGCCGTCGCAGTCATCGTCCTTCCCGTTGCATACTTCCTCGCTCCTTGGAGCGCCGTTGTAGCAGCCGCAGAACTTGTAGGAGATGTCGCCCCATACGTCGTCTATCCTGCCGTTGCAGTCGTCGTCGATGCCGTTGCAGGTTTCGTTCGTCCTGAGGTCCTGGCCCTGCACGCCCTCGTTCGAGGACGTGCTGCACACGATGGACGTCGCATTCTTCGAGCATACGAACATGCCGCCGACGCACCTGCTGTTTACCGGGCTGCACGGTGCGCCCAGATATTCGAACTTCCTGGCAGCGCTTCCTCCCTGCTGCCACGGATCGTCCGCCATGCCGTTGCAGTCCTCATCTATGCCGTTGCACTTCTCGACCGATATCGCGGTCGCCCACGTGTTCGCGCTGGGGCTGAAAAGCGTTCCTGCACAGGCGCAGTTAGACAAGCCCTCGTCTATCGCTCCGTTACAGTTATCATCGACTCCGTTGCATATGGTCTCCGGCTCGCTTCGCCTCTGCGTTATGTTGACTATCTGGCCGAAGCAGCCGCAGTGGGTCGAGTTTACGGAATCCATGCCTCTTACGTCGTCGACGCGTTCGTTGCAGTTGTCGTCGACGCCGTTGCACGTTTCCACGCCCGGCTTGCCGCCGTTCGAGCACGCGCATGTTTCAGGCACGGCCACGTCGTCGATTATGCCGTTGCAGTCGTCGTCCTTCTGGTTGCAGACCTCCGTTCTCGGCATGACCGCGGTGCAGTTCTTCCACTCGCCCGCAACGCAGCTCTGCATGCCGAAGGTGCATTCACTTATCGCGTTGACCGCGAAACCGCTCTTGTCGCATATCCTTACGGAATCGCACAGGCTGAGGACGGTCGCCTTCATGCTGCTGTCGGACGAGCTGACGTTCTCCAGCATGGCGCTGCACTTTTCGTATATGCTCTGGTTCTCCTGCGCCACCGTCTCGTTCAGCGTTTCCTCCGGGCCCACTGTCACCAGCGGCCTGTAATAGCGCATCTTCTCCAGTATGGCAGGCCTGTCGAGCGCCTGCGAGTATACGCCGAGCTCTTCAATCAACGCGTAGGCGCTTTTCTCCGCGCCGTCGTTGCCGATGTAAACATCCATGCCTATGTCATTCGCCTCCCACGCCACGCTCTTCGAAGCCTTGAGCGCGCCGTCGACGTAAAGGCTTATGCCCTTGAGGTTGTCCCACGTGGCCGCGACATGGTGCCAGTCAAGGTTGACCACGCCCGCGTTGACGGTCTGATTCTTGCCCGCCTTGTCCCACACGTCGAAGAACGTGCCGTTGCTGCTGAAGCGCAGGCTGAACTGCGGCTTTCCGCCAAGGTCGTCCGAGAAGAAAAGATAGTGCTCGTCGGTAAGGTCGGACGGCTTGAACCACATCATTATGGTGCCGCGGTTCTTGTTGAAGTTCTCGGAGGTCGGGTAGGTGAGCTTGTCGATGCCGTCTATCAGCGCGCCCTCGACCGGGATGGCCTCGCCTTCGACGTCCATCCTGTCCTTGACGAATCTTATGCCTTCCTCGTATTTCGGGAACATGTTGCCCTCGCACTGGGAAGTGCCGTCGAAATGGCACAAAAGGAATACGTTCCTGTCGTAGCTAAGCCCGACGATCGCGCTCATGCCCGGCGTCGCGTAAGTTGCGACAGGACTGCCGTAATACATGTAAAACTTCTTATCCTCGTTCGGCTTGAGGTCGGTCCTGAACCACACGCCCGTCTGCGAGCGCATGAAGGGCGTGGAATTGGACCATGCGAGATGCGTTTCTTCTCCCGACGGGACGATTCTCAGGTCGCCGCCGTCCTGCCTAAGCTTGCCTTCCGTCGCCAGCTGGAACGAGTTCACCGTTATGTTCACGGGATACGACGAAAGCGAAACGCTGTCAAGATTCTTTACCGTTATCAGCTTCCTGAACTTCACGTTCTCAGGCGCCTCTGCCCAGGTTATCAGCTTCTTCAGCTCATCCACGACGCGGCCGCAGACCTGGTCCAGCTGCTCCCTGCTCCTGTAGTAGATGCCACTCTGGTAGCCGCAGAGCTTCACCGCGTTTTCGGGCGTGCATGCGCAACTTTCGTCTATCGAGTAGTCGCAGTCGTTGTCCTTCAGGTCGCAGGTCTCGGTGTAGCTGAGCTTCAGCGCCTTGCCGCTGAACGTCTCGTCAGGGCTCACGGTCGTGTTGCACACGGCCTCGTCGCCATGAACGCCACAGACATACGTCCCGCCCAAGCAGAGGCCGTAGCCGCATGCCTTGCCGAGCTGGGGGAAGTTCTCGTCAGCCAGGCCGTTGCAGTCGTTGTCGATGCCGTCGCATTTTTCCACGACGTTGCTCTTTATCTCGAATGTCTCGCGCGAAGTCCTTGCCGTGCAGGCGCAGCTCTTCGCGTCCTCGTCAATCGCTCCGTCGCAGTCCGAATCTATGCCGTCGCAGGAAGCGTCTCCGCCCGCTTTCATCATGTGTATCAGCGTCGCGTTGGTGAGCATGGCGCAGCCGCACGTGCCCAATGACGCGGATGAAACGTCGTCTATCATCCCGTCGCAGTTGTCGTCTATTCCGTTGCAGGTTTCCTGCGTCTCCCCGGGCTTTGCGGCGTTGTCCGTGCACCTGCACGTGTCCTCGAGGAAGACGAAATTTCTCGTCTCAAACAAGCATGAATAGTTGTTGTAGATGCCTTCGCATTCGCCATAGGTGAAGGCGGCCGTCGCATAGCTGTCGCTCTGGCCGCTGTATCTGACGTGCATGTTTTCCATGCACTTTTTCACATTCGCAGTGCACGTGTTGACGGAGACGTTGCCTGAGACCGCGATGGTCTTCTGCACGATGCTGCACTGGGACGAGTTGTAAAGGTTCCTGCACCACGTGTAGGGGTTGCCCTGGCTCAGGCACTGGAGCACGGCCGTGTCGCACGTGTTGGCCCATACCTTAGTAGAGGCTTCGTCTATCGCTCCGTTACAGTCGTCGTCAATGCCGTTGCACTTCTCAGCCGTCGCAGGCGCCCCCATGAAACAGCCGCACTGGGAAACCTGCTGCGGGCTTTTCCTGCCCCCGCCCCTGATTATCTCGTTGATTATCGCATCAAACGTCTTGACGTCGTCGATTATGCCGTTGCAGTCGTTGTCTATGCCGTCGCAGGCCTCGGCCGATGGATAAACGGGCATGACGCCAGTCGTTTCATAGCGCCATCTCAGGTCCTTGTCCGTCACCTTTTTGCAGACCTGCGTGCCAGACCTGCATATGCCCCTGCCCTTCGTTCCGGGATATGCGCTTTCGTCGTAGAACTGCCTCTTTTCTCCCTCGTTCAGGCAGTCGACGGAGCTGAAGCTGTATTGCGCCTGGACCGTTATGGTCGTCGTGGTCTGGGTGCTTCCATCGACATTTCCGTCAGGCCTCTCCAGGCCGCCCAGCCCCACGGTAACATTATAATCGAGCCTCAGGCCCAGCGTGTATTGGCCCCTGTCCGCAGGCGCCTTCAGCTTGAAGTCTGAATAAAGGTTGAAGGGGATGGCGTAAACCTGGTCAAGTATGAGGTTGGCGTTCTCGCCCAGCTTCGCGCTTATCTTCCAGCCTTCCTTTATGTCGCCTTCTGCCGTGAGATTTACGACGGTAGCAGGCTTGGTGCCGCTGAGGACGACCTTCGTGTCCTTGAGCTCCCACAAGTCGCCGACTGCAGGGAACGGCGGCGCGAAAAGTTCGCTGCCGCTCATGTTGAGCTCGTTGAGGCATTCCAGCTTGCAGCCCCATCCCGGCCTGCAGTAGCAGCACTTGTTGCCGGTTTCCTTGCTGCAGAACTGGTTGGTGTAATTGGACTGGTAAAGGCTTTCCTTCTCGAAGGCGCCGTATGAGGACGCCTTGGATATGGCGCAGAGCTTGTCGCCCTTGTTGCCGTAGGGCGGCAGGAAGTTTATGATGTAATCGAAGCCCGTATAATAATCTATCTTGACCTTGTATTCCTTGTTTTCCATTTGGTTCTGCGCCGTGATGTTTTCCGGCTCGACGAAGCAGCATTTCATGAGGTTGGAGCCCTGCGTGTAGTTGTATCTTTCGTTCTCGGGGCAGGCTGTCTTTCCATGCGGCATCAGACCAGTCTTTCTTGCACTTGTAGATGCCGCCTATGGGCCTCTGGCTGCCGTAGCCGAACCAGCTGTCCGTATACCAGCATCCTCTGGGTGGTTATGCTGGATCTGTCAAAATCAATCTGCTTGCCGTCCTTTTTGCCGGTCGTGGTGATGAACCATTCCTTCAGGGTCGTGGTCCTTTGCCCTCGGCTATCGGCCATGTGTCCGGGTAAAGCCTGTGGTTCAATATCCAGCCGTATGTGTTCGTCTTGAGGCCTTCGTATTCCGAGTTGCCGCAGGCGGCCCTCAGCGAGCAGCGGACGTTAGCTGCAGATGTGGAATTGCACTCAACATTTATGTGGTCGGTGGAGAACATCTTGAAATCCCTGACCTCGACAAGGCCCTGGTTCGCATAAATCGTTTCCGAGCCATTGATTTTAACATTATGGAATCCTGGCGGCTCGCTGTTGGCGAAGCTGCCCGTCCCCAGCACTTCGAGAAGCGACTTGCGGGGGGCCTGATAGTCTTCGATTCTCAGGCCCAGCGGGTTCTGCGCCCCTCCGTCTTCATCCCCTCCTCCAGTCCTTCCATAAGGGTCGTTGTAAAGGTAAATCTCGAGCTTATACCACCTGTTAGCCGACTCAGAACGGCATTTCGAAGGGGCAACCGTAGCTGTTGAAGCCGCCCTTCTGGCACATGCCCACCTGGCACGACCAGTTGTAATAGTAGACCCATGAGTTTTTCGTTTTGCCTTCTCCAAAGACGTGTCGAACCAGTAAACGAAAATCCTCGCGCCGTCGTCAGGATATATCCTGAAATTAGGAGTGCTGCTTCTTGTGCTGGTCGGGTAAACATAAGTCACGAATTTCCATGCATGCGCCGGCGCCCACGGAACGCTTACCTGCTTGTCCGGCACCGGTTCGTTCGGGACGTAGGGGCTGTCCACGTTCTCGAAATAAAGCATCGTATTTTTTTGCAGCGGGGCCGTCCATGCCTCGCCTTCCTTGTCCCATGCACCTTTCTCTATATTCAGTTTAGGTTCATAATCAGCAACGCATATGCCTTTTGTAGGAGTAGCAGTCGCGTCATACAAACAATAATAGCCGAGACGTCCCTGCTCAACACAACAAAGTTTATTAGCAAAGAGGATTCGTCGATGGGGTCAAGTCACATATATTAGACTCGGCTGGTAATTCCTTGACACAATCATCATTAAACGCACTCGAACCGCACATGGCCATACAATAACCGGAGCAGCATTCTACTGGATGATACGCATGAGTAGGTTGGTTCCTTTGTTGCTTGCACTCGCAGCCCGCCTGCCTTATGCACTTGTTTCCTGGGCCCTGCCGTTGCCCTCGAAATCCCATGGGCCCGAGCAGTAGCTGTCGTTGATGTCCTTGCCGCCCACCAGGTCCTGGACGGACCTGCCCCAGACCTTCCACCTCTGGTCGTCCTCGCCCGTCTTCGGCTCCCTGAGAACCTGCGTCACGTTGTAGTCGAACATTATGGGCTCGTATGAAACGTTCCTGCCGCGGAGGTCGACTGAAAAGTTGAAATATATCGGCTTGTAAACGTAGATGCCGTTGGTCGTTATCTTGTATTTGTCAAGGTAAGGCCTGAGCTGGACGGTTTTCGAGGCGATGACGCTGTCCCCGCTGCTTATCGTTGCGGTCACGAGCGACTCGCCCTTGGCAGTCGGCAGCGGATAATCGAAGCTGAGGTTGAAATCGACGTCCAGCGGCTGGCTCCTGACGAAGATGCCCAGGTTGTTGCCGCTCTTGACCGGGGCGTCGAATTTTATGTAAGGGACGTAGGCTCCGCCCGCGATGGAAGAGACCATGGCGAGAGAAAAAAATACCACAAGGACGGCTGCAAATTCTTTCCTGAAACAGAACCCATCCGACATGTTATTAATTATTTTATTTACAATTATATAAACTAGTGGAAAGGCGCAAGGAAAGGCGCATAATTGGGCTTTTTATTCGGTGAACTTGACGAGTCTCTGCCTTATCGCATCCTTGGGCAGCGCGCCGACGAGCCGGTCGACCAGCTTCCCTTCCCTGAACACGAGAAGCGTGGGCATCGACATGATGCCGTATTTGCCTGCGCTCTCCCTGTTCTGGTCCACGTCCATCTTGGCGAATGCAACCTTGCCTTTCATCTCGCCGGCGAGCTCCTCTATCACCGGCTTGAGCGCCTGGCACGGGCCGCACCAGTCGGCATAGAAATCGATGAGAGCGAGCCTGTTCTTGACCAGGAAGCCTTTCAGTTTCGCGTCGTCCAGTTCCGTCACGTGCATTACCGTCACCCCACTCCCCTCAATTTCATGGTTTCCGCGACGCGCTTCACGGAAAGTATATACGCGGCGGTTCTCATGTCGACCTTCAGCCTGTCCCTTATGGCCGCGATTTCCTTGAAGGCCTTTGTCATGAGTCTGTCCAGCCTCTCGTTCACCTCTTCCTTCGACCAGTAATAATTCATGTTGTTCTGTACCCACTCGAAATACGAGACCGTCACGCCGCCGGCGTTCGCGAGAATGTCCGGCACGACCATGATGCCTTTCCTGAAAAGTATTTCGTCCGCTTCAGGCGTCGTCGGACCGTTCGCGCCTTCTATCACGAACCTCGCCTGTATTTTCGGCGCGTTCTCCTTCGTTATAACGTTCTCGAGCGCGCACGGAGCGAGGATGTCGCATTTCAGGCTGAAGAGCTCGTCGTTGGTTATGGCCTTCGCCCCTTTGAGGCCGACGACGCTGCCCGTCTTGTCCTTCTGCGCCATCACGTCTGCGGGAACGAGGCCGTTCGGGTCGTATACGCCGCCCTTCGAATCGGACGCGGCGACGACCTTTATGCCCATCCTGGTGTATTGCTCCGCGACGACGTGGCCGAGGTTCCCGTAGCCCTGTATCACGGCGGTCATCTTCTTCGGGTCGAGCTTGAGGTATTTCAGCAGCTCTCTCGTGATGACGGCGTGGCCGTAGCCCGTCGCTTCGTCGCGACCTTCCGAACCGAAGGCGTCGACTGGCTTCCCAGTTATGACGCCGGGCACGTTGTAACCCTTCCTCTTCGAGAACTCGTCCATCATCCATGCCATTATCTTGGGCGTGGTGTAGACGTCCGGCGCGGGAATGTCCTTCTTGGGCCCGATGAAATCGCCCATCGCGCGGACGTAGCCCCGCGAAAGCCGCTCGAGCTCGCCCTCGCTCATTTCTTTCGGATTGCAGACGACCCCGCCCTTCGCGCCGCCGTAGGGAATCCCGACCACCGAGCATTTCCAGGTCATCCACGACGCGAGCGCCTTGACCTCGCTGATATTGACGTCGGGATGGAAGCGTATCCCTCCTTTGTAAGGGCCGCGCATGTTGTTGTGGTGCACGCGGTAGCCCTTGAAAACGCGCATCTTGCCGTTGTCCATTCTCACGGGAATCGAGACCTCAAGGTATTCGCTCACGTTCCTGAGAACTTCATAAACGTCGTCGCCCATCTTGAGAACATCAATCGCCTTCTTGAGCTGCTTCTGAGCGGATTCGAAAGGATCAACTTTCTCAGCTTTTTCTGCCATCATTAACCACCCCACCTCAACTCTGAATTTGAAAAATCAAACGGTAGTTATTTTATTGCATTCAAGATTTATTAGGGTTTTGCTTCAGTGAACGACAGAAAACTAAGCGCGCTTCCTGACATGCTTGTATGCGGAGCGTGCGGCATTCGCCCCTTCCGCGCCCGCGATTATTATCTGCTCGAAGTCCGCGGAGCCGTTGGTCACGTCCCCCGCTGCAAATACGCCTTTCACGTTCGTCGCCATGTCAGGCCCGACTTTTATCTTGCCCGACTTGGCGTCGAGCGAAACGCCGAGCCTGTGCGCGAGCTCGCTCTGCGGGTCGGAGCCTATTTCGACAAAAACGCCTTCGGCCTTAAGCCTGAATTCCTTCCCGCCTTTTTCGAAAACGACGGCTTCGACGCTTTCCTTTCCCGCAATTCTTTTCGGCACCGCGCAGAAGAGCATCTCTATCTTCTTGTTCTGCTCCGCCATCCTGATCCACGCGGGCATGGCGCGCATGTCGTCCTTCTCTTTCCTGTAGGCGAGGTAAACCTTCTTCGCGTGCTCGGTGAGCATGAGCGCGGTCATGACGGCCGCGCTGCCTCCGCCTACGACGACGACGGTCCTGCCCTTGTAGAACGGCGCGTCGCACGTGCCGCAATACGAAACTCCTCGTCCGCGCAGCTCGTTCTCGCCCGGGACGTCGAGCCTGCGCTTCCTGGAGCCGGTCGCGATTATGACCGACTTCGCCTTCGTATTCGCCGCTCTCGGTTTTGACTATGAAACCGCTTCCGCCCTTCTTCTTCATGTCGACGACTTCCGCATACACAACCTCTGCTCCCAGCGCCTTGGTCTGCTCGCGGAACTTGTTCATTATCTCCATGCCCTTCGCGCGCAGCATGCCGGGGTAGTTGTCGACCTCGTACGCCTCGTTGGCCTGGCCTCCCGGCTCCTTGCCTATGACGAGGGTCTTCAGCCCGAACCTCGTGGCATAGATGCCCGCGGTCAGGCCGGCAGGACCGAGGCCCACAATCACGACGTCATAAACACCCATAGCACCACTTTCATTAAAAATTATTGAATCCGTGGTTTAAATTATTCATCAGAAAAATTGCTTCATAGCGTTAAGCATTTTACTCGTATATGTTTGCTGTAATCCGAATATCTCTTCATTGAAACACGAAATGTTTAGTTGACTATTTTACGTTCGGCCCGGTATTTTCAAAACGTAATATTTGTTGCCCCATCACTGTTTCTAATGAATTTCATGACTCGCGAGATTCGTAAATTTTTTTTATGAATATTCTGCCAGAGTATCAATTATTCAGGCAATACATCGCCGTTGCGCCTCAGTTTCACGTAATCGATTTCCCTTCTCTTTGTAATTCTCACATCCATTTCCCTCAAATAATATTCATGTATTTTGACTTCTGTTTTTCATGCGATATAACTCTGCAACTCTTTAAAACTTCTTTTCCATCCCCGTCCTTTTTCTGGGTCAGTTCATCCTTCAGTTATCCAGCTTAGTGCATCTGTTTGTGTGGCTGCTGAGGGTGGTTTCTGAACAAATGACTGCGCATAGGCGTTTGAACACGCCGTGTCTGATGATGCATGCCTTAATCTGATGAATTGCAGTTTTAAATTACTTGCTGAGGCCCTTTTGCTCATGTTTCGAGCCAAGCGCGCCCGGCGCAAAACGCTTATAAAATTTGGACGGATAATCTTTTCATCGGGGTTGAGGTGAATGGAAGAGGGGAAAGACGGTCAAGGCAGCTTTTCGAAAGAGGACGAGACGATCCTGAAGAACCACGTCAGCAGCATGGACAAGGACATCTACGTAATATACAATCTCCCGCCCGAGGTCGTCGCGGTCCTGTTCGCCTACGTGTCGCGCAGCCCTGCGAGTTTCCGCGAGAACCTGCTGAAGCTGATAAAAAGCAGGGACATAGACATGGGCGATGTCATGCGCATTTATTCGGGAAACGGCCTCGACTACAAGGACGCCAAGGAGAAGGCGCGCAAGTTCCATGAGCGCTGGGTCGTGGGTTATGGTCATTCATCCGTCGCGGAGCACGCAGTCGCCAGCATCGCGGTCGAGAACGTCTCCATCCTTGCGACGAAAGCCATCGAGGATTCGCGGCTCGCCTCATACACCGAGAAATCGACGCGCTACCAGGTCTTCGACCGCGACAAGTTCTACAAGCCGGGGAAGCTCATGGATTCCGAGTTCGCCGAGCTCTACGGGAAGACGTGCAGCTCGCTGTTCGACCTTTACCTGGAAATGATGCCGAAGATGCTTGCCCACATGGAAAAAACGCATCCGAAGCCCGATGGCATGGACGCGAAGCTTTACGAGGCCGTCACGAAGGCGAGGGCATGCGACGTCTGCAGGTAT
The DNA here is from genome assembly GCA_963726265.1 of Candidatus Aenigmatarchaeota archaeon. Taxonomy (GTDB): domain Archaea; phylum Aenigmatarchaeota; class Aenigmatarchaeia; order QMZP01; family QMZT01; genus JBGPQP01. The sequence continues at coordinate 58,541 of CAVSBQ010000002.1, read as the reverse complement.
GCGCTGCCCGCCTCGACGCTGACGAATCTCGCGATAACCGCCAACGCCCGCGCGCTGGAGCGCATGCTCACGAAGCTGCTTTCGAGCCCGCTCGAAGAGATGAACAGGATCGGCGCGGACATGAAAACCGAGGTCGTGAAACTCATACCCACGCTGGTCAAATACGCCGAGAGGAACCACTACATGCACGAGACGGATTTCTGGATGGAGAGCGCCTGCAAGGCGTTCGAAGCCGTCGCGGACGAAGGAACGGAAGGAGGTCGCGCTCGTCGACTACGACAGGGACGCGGAAAACAAGGTCATCGCCTCCATCATCTACAAGTATTCCAGCCAGCCATACGCCCGGATACTGAAAAAGGTTAAGGGCATGGAGCAGGCGGAGAAAGAGCGCGTGTTCGACGAGTTCATGAAGCGAATGGGGAAGCACGACATGCCCATGCGCGAGCTCGAGCACGCCCATTATACTTTTGACATACTAGTCGATTACGGCGCCTTCCGCGACATCCAGCGGCACCGCATGGCGACGCAGACCAACCAGACGTTAACGACGGCGAATGGCTATGACATGCCTCCGGAAATCGCCGCCATCGGCTGCGAAAAGCGCTTCAGGCAGGCCATGGAAGCCGCCAGCGACGCGTTCGGGAAAATCTCGGAGCGTTTCCCCAAGGAGGCGCAATACGTCGTTCCCCTGGCCTACAGGAAACGCACGCTGTTCACGTGGAACCTGCGCGAGCTTTACCACTTCATACGCCTGCGCTCCTCGAAGGAAGGCCACATATCATACAGGCGCGTGGCATGGGAGCTTTACAAGGAAGTCAAGCGCGTCCACCCGCTGCTGGCTAAATACATAAAAGTCGACATGGAAGAAGGCCCGACGAGGTAGCTGATTTCTCAGGAAAAACTCAAGATTCTGAGACTATGAGTAGGTAGTAGTTAAGTTTATAAAATTTAACTTCCATTAATTTTATGATTAACGAAAATGGACAACTAAGCGACCGGCATATAGCGTGGTATTTCTCAATAGCGCCCGATCTTCACATACACTTTCTCAGATCTTCGGATCCACGTCATCCTATATGCGCGGAAATATACAAAGGTGAAAAATTAATTGACACAATACCATTTGTGTACTCACCTGCAAATTTGTCAGGATTAGACTCTTTGGCAAACGACCTCAAATTAAAATTTACCCAAGACACCTGGTAGATTGAGAATTTTTAGGCGGGTTTTAGATTCTGCAAACACTTTTTAATCTGCGCGACAAAAATTTAACATTATATCTAATGGTGCTTGCATGTGGAATGACAATCTCAAGACGACTGACCCGGACATTTTCGGGCTGGAGCAGGACGAGACGAGGAGGATAAACGAGGGCCTCGAGCTCATCCCTTCCGAGAACTTTCCGAGCAAGGCTGTTTTGCATGCACTGGGCTCGGTCTTCAACAACAAATACGCCGAAGGCTACCCAGGGAAACGCTATTACGGCGGTAACCAGGTCATAGACAAGGTCGAGAACCTCGCCATCGAACGCGCGAAGAAGCTGTTCGGCTGCGAGCACGTGAACGTCCAGCCGCTTTCAGGCTCGCCCGCGAACATCGAGGTCTATTTCGCCCTGATGAATTTCGGCGACACGCTCATGGGCATGAACCTCGCGCAAGGAGGGCATCTCACGCACGGCCACAAGGTCAACTTCTCGGGCAAGGCTTACAGGGTCGTCTCATACGGCGTCGACCCGAAAACCCATCTGATAGATTATGATGAAGTCCGCAAGCTCGCGCTGAAGGAGAAGCCGAAGATAATCGTGTCAGGAGCGACGGCGTATCCGCGCCAGTTCGACTTCAAGGCCTTCGCGGAAATCGCCGAGGAGGCGGGGGCGATATCGATGGCCGACATCGCGCACATCGCCGGCCTGATCGTCGGCGGCGTGCATCCGTCGCCGTTCCCCTTTACCGATGTGGTCACGACCACGACTCACAAAACCCTTCGCGGGCCGAGGGGCGGAATGATAATGTGCAAACAGCGTTTCGCCGAAGCGATTGACAAGGCCGTTTTCCCCGGCCTCCAGGGAGGGCCGCACGAGCATACGATTGCGGCCGTCGCAGTCGCTTTCAAAGAAGCGATGAAGCCCGAGTTCAAGAATTACGCGAAACAAATCGTGAAGAATGCGAAGGCGCTCGCTTCGTCGCTTATGGGCGAAGGCTTTACCCTCATTTCAGGCGGCACGGACAACCACCTGATTCTCGTAGACCTGCGCAACAAGAACGTGACAGGGAAGGAAGCGGAAACCGCGCTCGACAAGGCGGGGATAACCGTGAACAAGAATATGATCCCCTACGACCCGCGCTCGCCCTTCGACCCGAGCGGCATCCGCCTGGGAACGCCCGCAATCACGACCAGAGGCATGAAGGAAAGCGAGATGAAGCGCGTCGGGGAGCTGATTGCGAAAGCGATAATGCATTACAAGGATGACGCGGCGCTGGCGAAGGTTCGCACAGAAGTCCGGGAGCTCTGCAGGGGATTCCAGGTTTATTGAGGTTTACTGAGACGTTTGATAAAACCAATTGAGGTGGTTTGAATATGGCTGATAAATTGTTTGAAAGCTATCCGGCATGGATGATGCTTGTCTACTATTTTTTCTCGTTTTCCGTCTACGCATCGGCGCTTTACCTGTCATACATGGTATTGCCGTTACTCGCGCTGCTGGTTTTCGTTTACACCGCGTTTCTCGAAGTCCAGGCGCTCAGGGGAGGGTGCGTGCGCTGCTATTATTACGGAAAGCGCTGCGTATGCGGCAAGGGTAAGATAGCGAAGGTTTTCATGAAGAAGGACGAGAAAAGGAAATTCAACGAAAGGAAGCTGACCGTGAAGAATTTCATCCCCACTATGCTGCCGGTGATAATTGCGGTGATAGCAGGAGCATATCTGACTTACGTGAACTGGCCAAACTTCAGCCTTGCCGTGATAGGGATTGCGGTCTGGCCGCTGGTTGTCACTTTCCTAGGCAACCCGATTGTGTACGGCAAGCTTGCATGCCCGCACTGTAAGCAGATGGAGCTGGGATGTCCCGCCTGCGAGTTCTTCATGAAAAAACAGCATGAAAAGAAATGAGCCACTCCAGGGCCGGTTCATTTTTTGCAGGAATTTCCCGGTCTATTAAAAAGTTGTTTAACCAACAGGCACGGCTTTCTGGTAAGGTCCGTGAATGAGATCCTGTTTCTGGGGCGGGGTTCCTGCAAATCTGCTGGCGTACACAATAAATTTTTCTGTGGGTTTCCACGTCCCTGCGTAATCAAAAAATCCAGTGCCGTCGACATATCTTTGTTTTATCGCATCCTTTATGGGAACATCGCCTGTGGTGAAATCGCTACTAACCGGATCCCATCGTACCGTTGCCATGAGCCCCTCTTTGCCCAGCTCTATGAGTTCAATGCACTTCATAGCCGTTTCCGAGCCCATGCGCTGGTCTATTTCCGTGGAAACTCCGTCCCTCAGATGATAACTGACCACCTTTGATGTAACCTTTGTTATTTTTCTTTCTTTAGGTTCGTCCTTGCTTCTTTTCAAAAGACTTTCGGACAACATCATGCTTATCAGTTCTGGGTTAAGTTCCATGTGCTCGAAATCATCTTTTTTGAAATAATTTTCATTCTTTGCATATTGAACCAGTTCAGGAGGCGCAAACTCCTCTAAAAATTCGACAACATTACCTCTGTTCACTCCTTCCGGAACGACCGCAACGGCAAAGGGCTTGCATTTGTAAAGTTCCGCGTTTTTAAGACGGGCCTCCTGAAGTCTTTGGTAGAATTCTTCGAAATTGACATTTCTTTCTCCGGGAGCCATGAAATCAGCAGCTCCGTAAGCTGTCGCGCCCACGCCAACGAAATCCTGGCTCCTTCCGAATGGTATTATTATGTGAGTGCTGCTGTTGGTCTGTGCATTCGAATGGCCTACGGCTGTCGCTTTACCTGCTTTTTCAACGGCAGTTGGGTATCCTATGGTAAAATAAGTTCCACGAGACAGGTCTGGTTCTGAAGACTGTGGGCCGAGGTTGTTGTCCATTGTTTTCGGCCATCCTATTATGGGAACCCCAGCATCAACGCTCAGGGTATCATCACCACCAAAACCGATAACGTATGTAACGCCATACTTTCTCATTGTGGCCCGCGTCCTCTCCATTTGTGCCTTGGTTCTTGAAGAAAACAGCGGCGAACCGCCTATGCTCATCATCCTTTCCAGTCTGCCGGAATCCAGAAGCCCCAAATTCACAACTTCTTCCTCGCCAGAATTCGCATCCACGCCTTTCCAGCCGTAGAGAGAACCCAGTACTTTCCAGCCCCTTTCTTTGCTGGCTTCTACCAGTGTCTTTATTCCAGGCCCGAAATGAACGTGGCCGCCTCCGGTCACGAGCATCAATGTTTCATCTTCCATAAGAGTTGATATTATACAGTAAATTTTTTAACCCTTTAGTTATCCCAAACTATATATTCATGGCAAAAATGGAAAAATCCCTGAAAGGCATGCCGAAGATATCCTATATATTATTTTACATAATTTTTATCAAAAATATATATAAAATTATATAAGGGCTTGGGCACAAGAATTCTTTAAGAATTTTTATGATCTACCTCGCGTTCGGGAAAAAATACCGCGGCAACGTCTACGGCGGACCGTGGAAGGGCTATTCCGTACTGCCGGTCGGTGAAGAGAAAGGCGCGACTTCCGGCAAGCCGCCTTTCCGCAGCATCAGCCTGCAGCCGAACGGCAGCGGCTTCGATGTCATGGAGAGGGAGCTCCCGCGGGGGACGCTTGAATACGAAAAGGTGCTGAAAAGGGTTTCCTCTGAGAGGGGCGGGAACTCGAAAAACAAGTCGCACAGGAATCTCCTGAGCAACGCGCAGAACGGTTACAAGCCGAGATGTTTGGTGACCAGGGAGCAGCTGATAAGACTTCTTGAAAATAATCACGCTGAATTTTAGATATTCGACAACCCACGTAAAACAATGAGAATGTTTTATATATGCCCTCATTCAATCTGAAAATTAATGGTAAAAAAGGAATCTTCTTCGGCCTTTACGTGGAAGGCGATTCTCGTCGGCGTGATCCTTTCCGCGGTCATCTGCATGTATTCCGCCTACGCCGGCCTGAAAGCGGGCGGGGTTTACTGGCCCATAATCACCGCGACGCTCATGTCCTTCGCCCTTCTGAAGATTTTCGGCAGGGGCAAAACGAACAAGAACGAAGTGAACGTCGCTGCCACCGCGGCTTCGACAGGCGGCATGCTGGCGGCGGGGATAATCTTCACCGTGCCGGCGATATGGCTGATGGGGCTTGACATTTCGGTCATGGAAGTCACGTTCATCGCGATAGTCGGCGGCCTGCTTGGCGTATTGTTCACGATTCCCCTGCGCGAGGAGATGATAGAGAGGCTGAAGCTCCCGTATCCTGACGGGACGGCGACGGCCAAGGTCCTCGAAGCAGGCGATGAAGGAGGGAAGAAGGCGAAAACGGTTTTCGCGTTCTTCGGCCTGGGCGGGCTTTTCGCCGTATTGCGCGATTATTTCCAGGCGTTCCCGTCGTTTTTCAACCTCGATTCGCTCAAGCTACCTGCTGCAAAATATTTCTCTTTCGGCTCAGGCATAACCCTTGTCACGTTCTCGGGCGGTTTCCTGATAGGGCTGAAATTCACCGCGCTGTGGTTCGCGGGCGCCGTTGCATCGTATCTCGTTGCGGTGCCGGCGCTGGTTTCCTTCGCGGTCTTCCCTGACAAAGCCGCGGCGATGATGACGGCCACGAAGCCCTTCGGCATCGGGGTGATAATCGGCGCGAGCGTGATTTACTTCATTGTAAAGGGCCTGCCAGCCTTCGTGCCTATGATGAAAGGTGCGTGGAAGAAGGAGAAGCGCAGCAGGTGGTGGTTCGTAGCTGTAATAATTTTTGCTGCGCTGCTGAGCATTGCACTGAGACTTAACGTTATCATCGCGATAGTCTCCATCTTCGGCGCTTTCCTGGTGAGCTACATAGCAGCGCGCATAACGGGCGAGATAAACATCGACCCCATGGAAGTGTTCGCCATGGCCATCCTGATAATCGTTCTTCTGTTCGTGCAGCTCGACCCCGTCATCGCGGTCGTGCTTGCCGCGATACTCTGCATCTCCGCTGGCATGGCAGGCGACTTCATGCAGGATTTGAAGGCCGGCCACCTTGTCGGGACGAAGCCCAGAGACCAGATAAAGGCGCAGGTGATAAGCGTTTTCTCGTCCGGAATTGTCATAGGCGTCGTGCTCCTGGCATTGGACCAGATGTATAAAATCGGCTCCGTAAACCTGCCCGCGCCCCAAGCGGTCGCGCTTTCCGCGATTGTGTCTGCTGGAGGGATTTCACAATACATGGTATGGGGCATAATATTCGGCGGGATTCTCACCCTGGTTTCCATCTATTTCAGGCAGGGCATAGCGCCAATCGCCTTCGGCATCGGCCTTTACGCGCCCATCGAGCTCTCGTTCCCGCTGTTCGCGGGCGGCATAATCCGCTACTTTGCAGACAAGAAGGGCTGGACGGAGAAAGGCCAGCTAATCGCAGCAGGCCTCATCGGCGGCGAGGGTTTCCTGGGTGTGGTGCTCGCCCTTATCGGACTTTTTGGGTTAATATAGGAATTTAAATGTTTAAACGAACGTTTAAACATGGACGAACAAGACGTTAAGAAGATCGAAACTCCTACCATGGTGCCTCCTGTCGCAACCAGTCCCGATACCTCTGGCCAAACATTCTGCCAGTGGTTCCTGGGCGAAAAGGCGTTCTGCGACAAAATAAAGAAAGAAGTGAAATGCGCAGGCAATGTAGGCCAGTGCCCTTTCTGCAGGTAAATCAGGCCAACCGGAATTCGCGCACCTTTTTCCAGTTTCCCGGCGGGCCTTTTGTCAGCATGAGGCGTATCCTTTTCACTTCAAACTTTGCGCCGCAAAAATCGTATTTGCAGGCGATTTCTTTTTTTGTTCCGGAAGAAAGTTTCCCGTAAAACAGGCTCAGGTGGGGTTTGTATCCGGACCTTTTTTTCATGCTGAATGAGGCGAGCGCCTTGCGGCTGGCCACCATCAGCTCGCTGGTTTCGTAAGCTCCTGCAAAAAGGCAGCGGAAATAGCGGTCGGTTCCCTCGGTCCTGCCAAGGGTTATCCTGAACGGCCTGATTTTCTTCGCAAGCTCCGCCGTTTCCCTGAGCATTTCCTTTTCGCTTTTTTCGATGCCGCCCACGAGCGTTACGTGCGGCTCGAAGGCAGGGCCCCTGTATTTCTGCGCGAGCCCGGCGATTGTTTTCCTGAATTTTTTCCTGGCGTAGCCCGAAGGCATGAACCAGAGAGAATAACCCTTGGCCTTTGCCGCGCGCAATTTGCGTATCATAATTTATAAATTGCATTCCCAATTATTTGAATATGATTGTCGGCATAGACATAGGCGGCTCGACCACGCAGGGCGTGATGCTCAGGAAAGGGAAGATAAGCAGCTTCACCGCCATACAGGCGAGCGACGCCATGGCTTCCGCAGCGGGCTGCCTCGGCAAGATAGTCACCGAGAACAGGACGACCATAAACAGGGTCATTGCCGTCGCGGCGACTGGCGGCGGCTCGAAGAAGCTCAACAGCTCGCTTTTGGGCATCCCTGTCAAAAAGGTCGAGGAGATAAAGGCGATAGGGCTGGGAGGCATGATGCTCACGGGCAAGAAGAAATGCTTCGTCGTGAGCATAGGGACCGGGACGGCGATGGTCGCCGTCACCGATGGAGGGAAGATAATAAGGCACGTCGGCGGGACTGGCGTCGGAGGCGGGACGCTGAAGGGCTTGTTCAGGCTCCTGCTCAACAAGGACGACATAAACAACCTCGAAATCCTCGCCAGCAAAGGCGACCTGAAAAAAATCGACCTGACCGTCAGGGACATAGTGGGGACAAAAATAGGCAATCTCTCGCCGGAAGCGACTGCCGCGAATTTCGGCAGGCTGTGCGACGAGACGACGTCGCATGACATAGCGCTCGGCCTGATAAGCATGGTCGGCGAAGTCGTGGGAACGCTCTCGACCTTCGCCGCGAAGAACCACGGCCTCGAGAAGGACATTGTCTTCATCGGCAAGGTCACGAAGAACAAGACGCTCATGAGAAAGATTCAGAACGTTGTGAAGATATTCGGAGGCAGGTCCATCGTCCCGGAACACGCGGAGTTCGCGACCGCGATAGGCGCGGCCAGGGCTCTCACCCAAGGCGAGAGGGCGTCGCTCATCGAGAAGCTGAGAAAGCGCGTGCCCAGGGTAAAAATGAGAAAAATAAAAAACGACAAAAAACACAAAAGGAAGAATGCGAAAAGGAAATAGAAAGTTTATCTGTATTCTGATTTTGAGTGATATTCGCTTTTGAAGGCGTATTCGGACTTGAACGCGTATTCGCTTTCAATGAATTCGGATTCCGATACGTTGACGCCTTTGCCGTATTCCCTCTTGGTTTCTTCCGGCTCCTCCTTTATCTCGACCTCGAACTCAAACCACTCGGATGCAGGCGGCACTTTCCACCTTGCGCTGGAGCTCGTCTTGAAGCGCCATACCTCTTTGCCATCGAGGTCGATGCAGTAGAAATGACAGTCCATGGAGCCGAAATATAGTTTACCTTCATGCATGGCAGGAGAAGATATTATCTCGCCATCGGTCCTGAACCTCCAGATTTCCTTGCCCGTTTTCGCATCAAGGGCATAAAGGTTCCCGTTTGAAGAACCGTAATAAAGGACGCCGTTTTCCACCAAGACCACAGGCGAGCCGTCCATGTAGGCGTCTGTCCTGAACCTCCACACCTGCTTTCCGTTTTTATCTAAGCAATACATGTTCCCGTCGCTCGATACAAAATATATGAAATCCCCAACGGGCCTGGGCGAGGCCAGAATCCACCCGCCAGTTCTGAAGCGCCATATTTCCTTTCTTGCATCAAGATCGATCGCGTAAACATTTCCATCGGTGCATCCCATATACAAAACGTTATCTTCGGCAAAATAGGGCAGCGGATTGACTATGTTCCCTCCCGTCCTGAACCTCCATATCTCTTCTCCTGTTTCAGGCCTGAGCGCATAAAGGTTTCCGTCAAAGCTTCCCACATACAGCATCATTTTGTAAAGAGTGGGTGCGGAGCCCACGTCGGCGCCCGTCTTGAACCTCCATATCTCCTTGCCGTTTTTTGCATCCACTGCGTAAACATACGAGTCCTTTGAGCCAAAATATACCTTTCCTTTAGCGGCAAGGCACGAGCCGTATATGGAATCACCGGTCTTGAACCTCCAGACCTCTTTCCCCGTTTTAGCGTCAACTGCATAAACGTTCCCGTCATAGGAGCCCATGTATATTACGCCGTCGCTCTCGGCAGGTTTAGCATCAACGAATATCTGGCTGGCCCTGAACTTCCAGGAGGGTTTGCCACTATTGACGTCCAAGGCGTAGAGGTAATGGTCGCCGCAGCCGAATGCTACAAAGTTATTATACAACAGGGGCGAACTGCTTATCGCGCCTGATATTTCATTGCCCGGAATTTTCCACAGTAGAACAAACTTGTTGGTTTTCTTCTTAACCATACTAGGACTTATTTCCATCTCGAAGTCCTTTTCGAATTCGAACATGGTTAATATTTTGGAAAAGTTAATAAATACGGAATCACAAATGAAATAAAACAAAAAGACAAAATCGAAATCCGGGTGTTTGGCTTGGAAAAAATTAAATCCGGCAAAGCTTGCGATGCAAAAATCGATGACACGAAATCCCGTTTGTTTTCAGGCTCGCTGTTCGGCTTCTTCCAGACGCTGTTCATGGCCTTCGCCATGCTCATACCCACGATGTATTTCTCCTCGCTGGACATCTCGATAGTCATGTTCGCCTTCCTCCTGTCAATAGGCGACGTGTTTTCGTTCATAGCCAAACCCGTCCTCGGGCATTTCACCGACAGGCATGGCGAGCGCGCCTTCCTCCTCGTCGGCGGGCTGGTGTTCATCATCTGCCTTTTCATGATAGGCCAGACGACGGACATACTCCTCATAACCGTTTTCAAGATAATCTCCGGCATAGCAAGCGCCCTCATGTTCGTCACGATATTCATCTACTCGCTGAGGTTCGTCAGTAAGGAGCCGGACAGGAAAGTCGGCATGTTCAACGGCCTGTCAAGCCTCGGCTGGATAATAGGCTTCCTGATACCCGGCTTTTTCATCGACAGGTTCGGAATTTCCTCCGCCTTCTACCTGATACTGGCGGCAGGGCTCGTATGGGTGCTGCTCATATACAAGTTCGCCAACAAAAAGAGGAGCGGCGAATCCCCAAGGCCGTCCTTCGGATTCCTTCGCAAGACGTGGAAATACGTAGTGTTCAAGACCATGGATCTCGCGATGTTTTCCGCGTTCGTGTTCTTCTTCGCTCGCTATGCTCTCAAGACCCTCGGCCTGTCCGGCAGCTTCGTGTCCCTCGTTGTAATCGCCGAGTGCGTGCTTTTCTCGGGAACCAACCTCGTTGTGGGAAGGATATCGAACAAACGCGTCAGGCAATACTGGCTTCCGCTTTGCATAATGCTCCACCTGGCGGCCGCGACGCTCATGGTCTTCGGAAGCGCATTGCCCCACTACTTCATCGTCGCCATGCTCATAGGGACGGCCGGCGGCCTCATAGACATATGGACATTCTCGAGGATAAGCGAGACGTTCGCAGTCGAAGAGAAGGGCAAGGTGATAGGCACGCTGAGCTGGAACAACGACCTCGCGACCATCGCGGCCGCGCAGATTCCCCTCGTTTTCATCACGCTGGGGCTCGGCACGTTCACCGCGCTCTACGTTTTCCCGCTGGTGATGCTCGTAACCTACATCGCCTTGAAGGCGATGAAACGCGTCTAGAAACCGCTACCTGTACTCGCTCGTCGTGTGGTATTCCGACTTGAAGGCGTATTCGCTCTTGAACGAGTATTCGCTTTTCATGTCCAAGGCGACGCCGGAAGAAAGGTCGTATTTATCCTCTTCAGTTTTTTCATAGTCCTCTTTCTTGACTATTATTTCTGCCGAAATCTCTTCCTCTACCTTGTACTGGGAGACTGTCTTCGTGCTGGTCAGGAAGGCCCATATCTTCTTTCCTGTTTTTGCGTCAAGCCTGTAAAGATGGCAATCGAGGGAACCGAATATCACGCTTTTATTGTAAACTGCCACAGGAGACCAGACCTCGTGCATGGTCCTGAAGCGCCAGATTTCCTCTCCTGTTTCAGAATCAAGGCAATAGAAATTGTGATCTCTGGAACCGAAATATATTTTTCCTTCTATAATCACGGGCGTCGAGGAACCTATCCTGTCGCCTGCCCTGAACCTCCACAATTCTTTGCCGGTTTCCGCATCAAGGCAATAAAAATTGTAATCCTGGCAACCGAAATATATTTTTTTGTTCTCAACGAGCGGGACGCACGTGATGCCATATCCGGCCTTGAATCTCCATATCTCTTTGAGCGTGTCCAAGTTCAGGGCATACATGTTGCTGTCGAAAGAGCCGACGTATATTATGTTCTTATCTATGGCAAATTCCTTCATATTGACTATGTTTCCGGCTGTCTTGAACCTGCCTGTTTCTTTTCCGGTTTTCCTGTCAAGCATGTAAAGAAAGCCGTCGTAACTGCCGATGATGAGCTTGTTTTTGTAAGCTGTCGGCGTTGTGATCGCCATGTCACCAGTCTTGAATCTCCAGACTTCCTTGCCGGTCTCCGCATTAACGGCATAAACATAGTTGTCCTTCGACCCGAAATAAATAATGCCGTCGTAACAGGTTGGCGGCGACCAGCATTTGTCGCCTGACTTGAACCTCCATATCTCGGCGCCGGTTTTTTTGTCCAGACAATAAAGATAATTATCGTATGAGCTGAGATACATGTTATTGCCGTAAAACGCGGGTGCATAATTGGGAACGCAATCGCCTGTCCTGAATTTCCATGTCAGTTTTCCGGTCTCAATGTCAACCGCGTATATGAAATAATCGCAGGAGCCGAAGTAAACCACGCCGTCGTTTATGCCGCACCCCTCGACGCTTCCGCCGTATTCGAATATCCAATAACGAAACGAGACATCGCGCTTCTTCATGCTAAAGTCGGAAAGCTCGATGTCAAAGTCCTTGTCGAAGTCCATGGTAAGAATTTGTAAGCGGAATTAAAATAATTAAATAGGGCAAAACGACGCATGCAAGGCATGCGTCTTTCCCTGGTCAAATCCATGCCTTCTTCCTGAAGTAGGCGAGCATGATGATGATTGCGGTTATCATTACGGCCCAGACCAGGTAATAACCGTAGGGCCAGTTGAGCTCGGGCATGTAGTGGAAGTTCATGCCGTAAATCCCGACGATGAAAGTCAGCGGGATGAAAATCGTCGCGATGATGGTCAGTGTCTTCATGATCTCGTTCAGCTTGTTGGAGACCATGGAAAGATACGCCTCGAAAATCGTCGTCACCGTGTCGCGCTGGTCCTCGGCCACGGCGTAGGCGCGCATCACGTGGTCATACACGTCGCGGAAGTAGACGTTCGCCTTCTCCGAGATGAAAGGCAGGTCGCGGTGGGACAGCTTGTTGAGCACGTCCCTCTGCGGCCCCATGCTTTTCCTGAAGTTCCTTATGTCCCTCTTTATCTTGAGCATCTCCTTCATGGTCTTCTTTATGTTGCCCTCGACCACGTCGTTCTCGAGCTTCTCTATCTCCTCGTCCCAGTGGTCGAGTATCGGGAAGTAGTCGTCCACCACCTTGTCTATTATGGAATGGAGCAGGAAGTCCGCGCCCTTCGAAAGGAGCGAGTGGTCCTTGGCGCATCTGCCCATCAGCTCCCTTATGGTTTCGGACGGCTCGTTGGGGAAGGTGACCAGGTAATTCCTGCCGAGGAACATGTCGAACTCCTTGAGCATGAGCCTGTGCCTCTGGAAGTCGTAGGAAAGCCTGTGGAAGACGATGAAGATGTGGTCGGTGAACTCGTCTATCTTGGGCAGTTCCAGGCGCTTCCTGCAGTCGTCTATCTCGAGCGGGTGCAGCCTGAAGACGTCCCTGAGAATCTGGTATTCGCTTTCCGTAGGGTTTTCTATGTTCACCCATGCGAGGTTTTTCCGGCCCTTCAGGAATTTTCCGAGCCTGGACACGGGCAAATTTTGGATGAATTTCCTGCCGTTTTCCAGCGCGATTATCCTGAACATGCTTAATATTTGCGCGGCCGCATAAAAAACAAAACAAGGGCCCGTTTTTTCTACTCATTTTTGGGAAATTGCCCAAAAAACCGATATGCATCGGCCATCAGATAGGCTTAAAAAACTTGCAACGATAGGTTCAAGTGTATGAATCATCAGGCGTCCCGCGAGGCGCCTGGTTGACGACAGACGAGAAAGACAAGACCTGTAAGAAATACGGGCTCAGCGGCGTCAGGAACGACACCTGGTATCCAGTGGTCGGCGACAACGCGGCGTATGAAAACGGTCTTGACATCAGCAAACTCTGCGACTATGCGGGGACGGCTTCTAGGACGACAAAAAAAGCTATAAGCAAGCTCTACGAATGGACCGGCGTCTGGGGAGCAGGCGCCGCGTGCATGGGAGGCAGCTATCTCCTGACAGCGGGCAGCGACGACATCCAGTGGCTCAACAGGCTATGCGCGGTCCTGGGCGCGATATCGCTCGGCAAAATGGTAGACCGCATCGAGAAGAAGGCCAGGCAATACAGGGCAGAGACAGCGAAAATGGAGGAATGCAAAAATGAATACGCAAGTGCCCTGACCGCAATCAAAAGAGGCTATTACGGGATAATGAAGGAGCTGATGGAGGACGAGCTGTTCACGCTGGATGAAAAAATCGACATCAGATACAGTGACTTACAGGTCGACGGCTTTACCAGGGAGCTGGCCGAAAAACTGAAGGCATTGGACTGCAAAAAGCCCAGGGCAGGCGACTACAGAACCGAACAGCTGCAGGGGCTCACGGACGACCTCGAGAGGATGCAAAAATGCCTCGAAAGGGGAAGGGAATGTAAAATAAAGGAGTTATGCAACCATGAGGAGCGTGCCGAAAACCGGAAATGGGATCGCGAAAACTGGCAGGAAGACGGCATGGTTGCGCAGTTGTAAAGCGATGTCAGGAGAAAACGTCAACTAGGCGCTGAAGATGAGGCGAATTACATAGCGCCTGCTACAAAACTTTGATTTCGCTGCAGAAGCCGTAAAGCTCGAACGTACCGGCGTATTTCTGGAACGTGCCTTCGAAGATGATTTCATCGCCTTCCTGCGCATCCGTTTTGCCGTATTTCTCCGAACAGAAGATTTTCAGCTGCTCTTCGCCGTCGGTGATGAAGAACTGCTGGTAGCTGTAGCCTTTTTTCGATACGTGCTCTGAGGGCGTTTCCGATACGAAGCCCCTGACGAAAACGTCCTCGCCGAGCAGCGCCCCGCTGAAGACGCCCGAAATGGTGAAGGGATTCTGTTCGCCCGAAACAGCGCTGCCGGAAAGGGCGAGCGCTATGACGTCCGCAGCCATTATCGCGGCTATCGCCAGCAGCCATTGCCTGCGAGGCTTCATGCATAAAATTCCCAGAAGGGAATTAAGAAGTTATGTTTAAACGCGCGTTTAAACAAAAAACGCGGAAAAAGAAGAAAATGAAAGGGAAAGGGAGGCCTACAGCCTCCCCTCCCTTCATGTAACTAATGATATGTCCTAGGTGTGTCTGAGCGCTTCAAGCGTAAACCCTGATGCCGAACTCCTTCGAAAAGTTCTCGGCAACTGACCTGGCCTGCTTGACTTCCTGGCACTTGCCCATTATGTAAGGCGACTTCACTCCGGTTATTATCGTTATTACCTGCAGCTTGCCCTTGAATTCAGGCAGGATCCTCGCGCCCCACATGACCGTCGCGTCGGGGTTCATCTTCTTGGATATGCTCTCTCCCACGACGTTTATCTCATCAAGCGTCATGTCGTCTCCGCCGATCACCTGTATCAGCGCGCCTGTGGCGCCTTCGTAGTCCACGTCAAGCAGCGGATTCTTCATGGCCTGCTCGACGACCTCGTAAGCGCGGTTCTTCGTGTCCGAAACTCCTACGCCGATCGTCGCGACTCCGCCGGAATGCATTATGGTCTTGACGTCCGCGTAGTCCAGGTTCACCAGCGAGGGCTGTGATATCGTCTCCGTAACGCCCTTTATCATCGTCGCTATGAGGCCGTCCGCGACTGCGAAAGCCTCTCCCAGTGGCCTGCTTCCGGCCAGCTGGACCAGCTTCTGGTTCTCTATCACGATTACCGTGTCGCAAGCGTCCCTGAGGTTGACAAGCCCGTCCTCGGCCTTCCCGACCCGCGCGCCTTCCATCTTGAAAGGCAGTGTGACTGCGGCTATGACTATCGCTCCCAGTTCCTTCGCAATATTCGCCACAACCGGTGCCGAGCCCGTCCCTGTTCCGCCTCCAAGACCGCATGTAACGAACAGCAAATCGCAACCCGTAAGCGTCCTTCTTATCTCGTCCTTCGATTCCTCGGCGGCCCTTTTTCCCACTTCGGGATAACCGCCCGCCCCAAGGCCCCTTGTAATGTCCTTTCCCAGCAGTATCTTTTTGTGCGCTTTCGTAACCGCAAGGTGCCTGGCGTCGGTGTTGGCTGCTATCGTGACCGCTCCCTGTATGTCCATGTTAGTGAGTCTCGATATCGTATTGGAACCGCCTCCACCACAGCCAAAAACCATGATCTTGGCCTGGTGCGCCTCGAAATCAGTCGTGTTGTCTATCTCCATTCCCCATCACCCATCCCCATTTATCTTTCTTTAATCGAACATTCACGCGGGCAATTTATAATTTATATGAAGATACTTATATACTTTTCTATTGGTGACTATATACATTTTAAAATGTCTATATGTGAATATGATATTAATATTATCCTGTGAACACTGGGATTTCCAGCCATCCGGGCCGTTTCGCGCCAGAAAGCCTTTTTAAAGCAAAATATGAGCCTAAAAACGCTATATATCGCCACATCATTTATAAAGCGTAAAAAGGGCAGGGTTTATAAATGGCGCTAGGGCCCTGTTATAAGAGCCTTATAAGGCAGGCGCAACTGCAGAGATAACCCCGTAGGCAACAAGCGCCTTTTCTATCAGGCTGATGGCTATCGCGGCGGTTATCAGGCCCATTATCCTGGTTATGACCCTCAGGCCGTTCTTGCCGACAATCACAGCTATCTTGTTGCTGGCGTAAAGCGCGACGAAGGAAACGACCATGACGATGACTATCGCTATGAAAGTGACCAGGAAGCCATACAAATGGGTAAAGAATATCGCCGAAGTTATCGCTCCCGGCCCTGTCAGGAGCGGCGTGCCTATGGGGACGATCGCGTCGCTCGGGTCGCTCTCCACCCTCCTCGACTTGGGCAGCTCTCCCAGCAGGAACTCGAAGGACAGGAACAGGAGAAGAAGGCCGCCGGCTATCATGAACGCGGAAATCGAGATGTTGAGGTATGAAAGCAGGGCCATGCCTCCCGCAGCGAAAACGACTAGGAGCACGAAGGCCGCGACCACCGCCTCTGTGGCCGCTTTCTTCCTCCTCTTCGCGTCGAAGCCGCCGAAGAACGACACGAAAACGGGAATCGCCGCTATCGGGTCGACAATCGCGAAGAGCGAAATCGTGACAATCAGTATCTCGTGCACCATTATATCCATTAATAATTGGCTTCATCCGCTAATTAATTTTTTAAAGCAGGAAGGGAAGTCTGTGTCATGAAGAAGAAATACAAGGCCGCCTGCTTCGGCGGGACTTTCGACGTCCCTTTGCACAAGGGCCACGAGGCGCTGATCAGAAAGGCGTTTGAGGTCGCGCAGTTCTGCTACATCGGCCTGTCGAGCGATGAGTACGCCATGCGCAGGGGCAAGCGCGGGGTGAGCGAATTCGAGAAAAGGAAAGCGAGTCTTGTGAAATTCATGGCTTCCATAAAAGCAGATAAAAAACGCTACCGCATTTCGCCGCTGGAGAATTTTTTCTCGCCCGAGGTGCTCGACCCGAAGAAGGGCATAGAGGCGATAATCGTCAGCGGCGATACCATAGCAGGCGCGAGAGGCATAAACCTCATCCGCGAGGACTACGGCATGAAGCCGCTGGAAATAGTGCAAATCGGCATGATCCTGGCCTCCGACAGGGCGCCCATCTCGTCGACGCGCATAAGTGCGAATGAAATCAACAGGAGCGGGAAAATCCTGAAAGGAAGAAAGTGAAGTCAGAGCGATTTCCTGAAGGGCGAATGAAATCGACAAGCATGGGAAGATTTTAGGGAAATGAGCTATTTTTAAAATTTTTTGCCAATGTTTCACTATGAAGGACCCCCGCATGTTCATCTGCGCCTGCACGGGAGGGACTTACGGACCCCTGCATGAAGGCCACAAAAAGTTGTTCAGTTATGCATTCAATCTTTCCGACAGCGTTGTCGTAAGACTCACGACTGACAGATATATTGGTGAATTCTCAAAAAAGCATTTCCGGGAATTGATACAACCTTATGACGAGAGATTCGGGAAGTTGTACGAACATCTGTATCAATTTTACGGAGGCAGATTCGAGATACTGCCGCTTGACGGCAAAGAGGACTGCACCAGTTGCAAATTTCGAAATCTCAGCGAGGTCATGATTGTAGGCCAAGACTCCCTGGCCAAGGCATACAAACTTAATCTGAGAAGGAGGGAAAGCGGTCTTTACGAAGTTTATATATTCGGCGTGCCCGCGGAACTTTCAGACGACCGGGAAAGGATTTCATCGACGAGGATACGCGCAAAGGAAATCGACACGAGCGGGAAAGTCCTGGGCAAATAATAAGTCCGCGGCCGGCGCATACGGCATTTTTTCTTAAGGCTTTAGCCCTTCCTAAATAGAATTCCAATCTTGATTTATTTCATCTATAGCTATTATTAGATTTTCTTATATGTGGATTTATATCTCCAGTAGGCTGATCCGCTTGGACTAATTCAGGATAGGCATTTAAAATGGCATGATGGTATCCACCATCACCTTTAAAAAGTGTCATCAGCATCCCCCATAATCTATAATCTTTGAAGTCCTGTGCTTTGACTTTTTTCAATGCCTCATTTGGCGGAATCCCCAGTTTTTCCTCCACCAGCCATCTGGTTGCTTCCGCCGCGTATTTCATTCCATCCTTAGTTCCCCATAGATGCGGTCTGTTTTTAAATTCCCAAGGTTTGAATTTATTTGGATAAGCATCACTTACTGCTAAAAATGACATACCATCGTAAAGTTGAAGCAGCATACCACCCAATCCATTATCGTGAAATAGACGGCTACTTGTAACCTCTGGGATTGTTTCCTCTGGGATTTTTAGCTTTTCTTCAAACAGGTAACGTATAGCTTGTTTTGCCAACCTTCTTCCCGCTCCTCCTCCCCATAGATTTGTACGTTTTCCAAGTTCCCATTTCTGGGTATTTTTATGACGAGGTGCATATTTTCTAACAAATTCCAAAGCCTCGTCCATAGGATCCCAAGAGATATTAGCCATTCTCGTTTCTAGTCTCGTAATGGTTTTTGCTATTTCCTCCTTTAATTTTTCGTATTCCTCTTTAGAAAGTCCCCTTTCTAAGATGCCATAGAACCTCAAATTCCTTTCTTTGGAAGTTAAAATTCTTTCACCAAAAAGTTCCTTGTGTTTTTCAGTTATTATCTCCACGAGAGATCTTTTTTTGTTATTTTCGAAGACATAGTCATCCACACTGCATGAGAAATCAAGTATTCTGTCGTATCCTTTATTGATAGCATCTCTCACTGTATTGATTATGTAATATTTTATTTGTCTGCTGAATCTCTTGAAGTTTTTTTTGGTTAAGCCTAAATCTCTTACAGCAAAGTAAACTCCAATCCTACCCATCTGAACCAAATCATCATATTTTAATGACTTGGTCTGATGCAAATATTTGGAAGCCAAATACTTTGCTAATGGCTCAAATCTCTTAATTATAAATTCTTTATCGTCATCACTAATTTCCGTGGATTCTATTCCCCTCTTTTCAGTTTTTTGAACATCACTAACTTTATATAGTTTGGGGTAGGCATTGACTAGTGCACGATAAGGGTTCCCACCAAAGAGGGTATCTAACATCCCAGATAATCCATATTCTGTGAAAACATCTCTGGTTACCTTTTTTGAGGCTTTTTTGAGAGAAATTTTGAGTTTTTCCTCCACCAGCCATCTGGTTGCTTCCGCTGCATTTTTGTAAGCATTTCCCCCCTGCCATATGCCTTTTGGTTTTCGTTTGAACTGCCAAGGTTTGAATTTACCAGGATATGCAGCCTCAATTGCCCTTATAGTTGAACTGTTATAGGCAATAGAAAGGAGAGACGCCGCTCCATTATCGTAAAATAGTCTTGCGCTCAGTTCATCAGGTATCTTTTCTTCGGAAATATCCAACCTTTTTAACAGGTCACGAACTTTCTGAGCAGCTATTTTCTGACCTTCTCCATCTTCATATTTCCTTTTTTTCATAATTTATTACTAATAAGTTAGAAATAAAATATATAAAGACTGAGGGTGATAATATTTGTCTCTTTTTATGAAAACCCATAAATTTGGACGAAGTATAGCGGTTTTTACCGGGAACGCGGCCGGAGAATTCACGCAAGCGTTATGTCAAGTTTCTTGTTTTGGAATCATACAGCAAATTATGATCGCTTTCTTTTCCGCAACTAGGACATTTGCCAGATATGTTGTATTGATGGGTCAGGCCATCATCCATTAAGACGAGGTTGTTCGGAACATCATATTCATGCCCGCACCAGCATTTAAGATGCAGGCTTTTCGAATCACCATCAGAAACGGAACCCATAAGGTATTAAACGCGGCTAAGATTTTTATTTGCATATTGTTTTCAGCCTTGCCTCGCCGTTTATTTTCCTGACGTACGCTGTAAACAGCCTGCGGCACCAGAGAATCCCAGCGCTTCCCGTGCAGGATGCGCTTTCTTATTTCCCTGCCGCAGTTCTTGTAGCGCTCGTAGAACCTGTGCTTTTTCACGGGGATGCCAAGCGCCTTGAGACAGCGCGCCGTCCAGGGATTGCGAGAATACGCGACGTCGAAGCGGCCGAACTTTTTGACGTGCCTGTTCCATCTCCCGTCGTCGTTGACGTCATGGGTCTCGTGTATCGAATATTTTATCCCTTCGCCGCGCAGCGCGAGCTGAACCATGCGCTTCCGCTCTTTGAACGAGAAGGGATTCCTGCGGTCCGGCCGGGCGGGGCCTGCGATGACTATGACGAGCGCCTCGCTTTCCTGCGCGATGTCCTGGATGACCTTGAGATGGCCGTCGTGGAACGGCTGGAAGCGGCCGATGAAAAGCGCATTCCTGAACTTTTTCTTTTTGGCCATTTTCACACCAGCGTTTTTATCGGCGAGCTTACCGCCTTCTTTACGATTCTGTCCAGCTGCTTTATCCTCTTTTCCTCGCGCACGAGGACTCCGCTTTTTGCGGCAGTGGCCGGCTTGCGCGGCACGAACCTGCATGCGTGCGCCTGCTTTATCGAGAGGTCATATGTCCCGATTTTCTTCGCGAGGATGATGGTCTCCTCCTTGTCCATGCACAGCAGCGGCCTGAAAAGCGGCAGCGAAACCGCATCGTCATTCGCGACGAGATTGTCCAGCGTCTGGGAAGCGACCTGGGCCAAGTTTTCGCCAGTCACCAACGCCTTCGCTTTCGTCGTTTCCGCGAGCTGCGCCGCGGCCTTGTACATGAGCCTCTTGCAGAGCACGCAGGTGAAGCGGCGCTCGCAGTGCTTCACAATCGCCTCCTGGACAGATCGCGAAAGGCACTGCGTGAAGCGCGAGCTTCGCGGGCGCATATTCGCCGAGTTTCTTCACCAGGCCTTTGAGTTTCGCGACATCGCTTTCCACGGCGTTGAAGTGAACGAAATCGACCGAGCAGCCGCGTTTCATCATGAGCCAGCTCGCGACGGGCGAATCGATGCCTCCTGAAATGAGCGACAGGACCTTGCCCGTAACGCCGTATGGAAGCCCTCCCGCGCCCCTTATCTTTTCCGAATAAACATAAGCCCTGTCCTTTCTGAACTCGATGAAAAGCGTGACGTCGGGCTTCGAAAGGTCGACCTTCCTCCTTATCTTGGCGCCCATCCTGTTCTCGACGTCCTTGCTGGTGAACGGCGAGCGTCTTGTCGCTCCTGCTCGCGCGGACGGCGAAGGTCTGCTCCCTGCCGATTTTTTTCGCGAGCGCGAGCACGGGCTTCTCTATCGCCTTCATCGTCGGCTGCGTCTCAACTGCGAAAGCGAACCATGAAACCCCGAAAACCTTTCCGAGAACCTCGGGGCATTTCCTGTGCGTGCACTCGAGAATCAGCATGTCCCTCGTCTTTCTCCAGTCTGAAGTCCCTTACCCCAGCCCGCTTGAGCTGGCTTCTCACGTTGTCAGGCGAGCGTTTCCAAAAAGCGCATGCGCACCGGCTCTGATTTCAGCCAGAGCTCGCCGTATTTGATGATTATTTTTTTCCTGAACATTTTCCTGAGCATCGTCTATCCCTCTTTGTCCCTGAGCCTTCTGCTCAGCATGTCCTTGCCGCACACGCCGCAGTCCTCCCAGGGTTTGAGCGCGAGAATCTCGAAGCCCGGCCTGCCGAGCTTCAGTCTGTAAAGCTTG
This sequence comes from Candidatus Aenigmatarchaeota archaeon, assembly GCA_963726265.1. GTDB lineage: Archaea > Aenigmatarchaeota > Aenigmatarchaeia > QMZP01 > QMZT01 > JBGPQP01. The sequence continues at coordinate 36,869 of CAVSBQ010000002.1, read as the reverse complement.
CCATAATTCGGTTCGGCCAGGCCCGTGATTATCTTTATCACTTCCATAGACTGCCATGCCGCGACGGTCGCAACAGCAGGGCCGATGACTCCGGCGTCGCCGGTTTTTACTGCGCCTGTTTTTTCCGCCTCATTCGCATCTCGTCCATCTTGTCGTGATAGAGGCAGTTGAAGCACGGCCTTCCGCCGCTGCGAATGTCGCTGAGACGCCCTCGTCCCTGGTCACCGCGCCGTGAACCCACGGAAGCCTGTTATCCACGCAGAACCTGTTTATCTCGTGGCGTGACGCCATGCTGTCAGTGCAGTCGGCCACCACGCCGAAGCCCGCGAGCAGCTTTTCCGCTTTGTAAGCATTGAAGCTCTCTATCTTCCCGTCGACCCTGGAATCGGGGTTAATGCCCGACAGGCGCTCCGCGAGTATGAACGCCTTGGATTTGCCGGCATCCTTCTGCCTGTATATAATCGTTCTCGGAAGGTTGGAAAGCTCGACCACGTCAGGGTCGATTATGCGGATGACGCCGACGCCTGCCCTCACCAGCAGCGAGGAGACGAAGCTGCCCAGGCCTCCGGCGCCGATGACGGCGACTTTCGCCTTAGAAAGCGCGTCCTGCCTCTCCTCACCGAGAAACGGAATCTGCCTCGAGAACAGCCCTCCTTCATCAAAATCCATAATAACTAATATTGTTTCAAATTAAAATAAGAACTGATATGATAAGGGAAACCAGGGACGGCGTGCTGCTGGAGGTAAGGGTCAAGCCAGGCTCCAGGAAATTCGCCCTTTACGGGAAAGACGGTCAAGCTTATTCTCGAAGTCACGTCGCCGCCGCATGAGGGGAAGGCGAATCTCGAAATAGTGAAAGGCCTGAAGCGGCTGCTGGGGAAGGACGTGGAAATCGTGAGCGGCTTCAGGGCGAAGGACAAGGTCATACTGGTCAGAGGAGCGAATAAAGAGGATGTTGAGAAGACGCTTGCCTGCCCTCTGCCTGACCTGCACTATAAACGCTAAACGCTTTTAAAAGATGAGCCCAATTATAGAGGTATAAAGAACTCGGAACGGCCCGGCATTATGGGCCTGCCTGAGGAGAGGTGGTTTGTGTGTTCAAGATAGTTGTAGCGGATCCGAAGACGAAGCGAACGTTCCAGAAGGAAGTCGGGGAAAAGGAATCCGGCCTTCTGGGCAGGAGAATAGGCGAAAAGGTAAAAGGCGATTTCCTGGGCATGCAGGGTTACGAATTCCAGATAACCGGCGGCTCGGACAAGCAGGGCTTCCCCATGCGACCAGAGGTGATTGGCGTCGGCAGGAAGAAGATGCTGCTCACGGGCGGAACGGGCTTCCACCCGACGACGAAAGGCGAACGAAGGCGAAAAATCATCAGGGGCAACACGCTTTCCGAGGAAATAGTCCAGGTCAACATGAAAGCCATTGCGTACGGCAAGGAATCGCTCGCGAAGCTTTTCGGCAAGGAAGAGCACAAGGAAGAGAAGAAAGAAGCGAAACACGAGGAGAAAAAAGAGGAAAGCGGAGCATAAGGAACACAAGGAAGAGCACAAAGCGGAGCATGCCGAAAAGAAGCACGAAGAAGCGAAGGAACACAAGGAAGCTCATCACGAGAAACCTGCGGAACACGCGCATGAAGGCCACACGGAAGCGCAAAAACGAACACAAGGCCGAGCACGCGGAAGCGAAACACGAGCACAAAAAGGAATAAACTGGACACTTCGCTGACTGAAAACCAATTTATTTCCATTTCCTTTATTTTTGAATTATGAGAGGAGCAGTTGTTGCTGTATTGTTTTTATGGCTGGCCCTTGCTGCGCATGCAGCGAGCGCGCTGGACATATCCGACTACAATATCACATTCGAGATAATGCCAGACACGAGCGTTCACGAGAGCGTCTCGATGGCCTTCGCCTCTGCGCTCAACGCCAGCTCGCTGAACTACGCCGTCCTCGGGGAGATATCCGACCTCTCGGTCTCCGACGGCGTTAACAGCATCCCAGTACACCCTGGATAAAAGCGGCGGCGAATACAACGTCAGGTTCACCGTCGCCCCAAGCGACGGAAAGGCTGCTCATGCGCTTCACGGCAAAGGACCTTGTTTTTTCCAGCGATAGCGTCTACAGCTTTTCGGCCAGCCTGAAGCCGCCGCAGGCGGACAGGATTAGCATAAGGGCCTTCCTGCCGGCCGGTTTCGCGGTATACAGGAACGTGGTCTATCCCGAAGCGCATGAAACTACTCAGCGACGGCGAGAGGATTTACATCGCATGGCACCCGGAAGGCGGCGTGGAGACGCTGGTGTCGCTGAAGTTCTACAACACGAACAGCGACTACTCGCTTATCGTGATGGCCGTGATGGGCTTCGCCATTGTTGCCGATAGCGCCTACCTTGTAGCGTATTACAGGAAGAAGGATGAAACACGAGTTCGAGCGCGGCTTCTCCGAGGACGAGCGCAGGCTTCTGCTCATCCTCGCCAAGGAAAAAAGGATAATGCAGAACAAGGTCGGGAAGGAGCTGAAATTCTCGCGGGCGAAGATGACGAGGCTGGTGAAGAAGCTGGAAGCGAAAGGCCTGGTCGAGAAGGAGCGCGTCGGCAGGACGAACCGCCTCTTCTACAAGAAATGAATTACGCACGAAAAAAATAATTGTTTCACATTGTTTCAGGGAGTTTTCTAATAGGCGAAACGGTATAGTATTAGCATGAGTTCGCGGGACTTTCCGCGAGGACGGTTCCGAGCAGAATCAAAATATTTGAATATAATACAGGAGGTAGATGAGATGAAGAAAATAACGGCATTGGCAATCGCCCTTCTGGTCATAGGGCTGATAGGCATAACAGGAACGGCAGTGATGGCAGACGAAACACTGGGTTCGCAGGCCCAGATGCGCGCCAAGATACATACCATGGGAGCGCTAGGCAACGGGCTTGCGATTTCACAGACGAACCCCATGGACTTCGAGCTGCTCAAGGTCGGCATCGCCGGCGTGAGCGTGACGGACGCGAACGGCACTGAAACTATCGTGAGAACTGGCGTGCTCCACTTCGGAGAAACGAAATACAGGCTAAAGGACGTGGTGATAGGCAACGGCACGGCTACGGCGAACGTGTACGACATCAACGGCACGAATCAGTTGGGTTCCATTTCCCTCAACTCGTATGTCAAAGGCGACAAGGAGATCTGGGCCGGGACGCTTACCCTCGGCGGAGTGAGCTACAACGCGTATGTCATACAGGCCGCTAGGCTCTGGAAGGCAGTGGAAAAGGCCGAAAAGGTAAAGGACTACTGCGAGAACAACCCTGAAAAATGCAAGGCCGTGATGAAGGCGCTGGGCAACATAGTATGCGACCCGGCTGGGAACGAGAGCTGCAGGGACAGGATAAAGGCGTTCTGCGAATCGCATCCTGACGACAACAGGTGCAAAGCGCTTACGTTAGCATCGTGCGCCCTGAAACTCGACGACGCGAACTGCAGGCAGAACATCATAGAGTACTGCAAGAACAGCACCAACAGCACGGCGTGCGACAAGCTGGCCAACATGTACGGCAAGTACGACGAAAAGAAGGTTAACCTGCTAAAAAACGCGCCGCAGTGGTTCCAAAAGGTCAGGGAAAGGATAAAGAACAAGCTGTCGAACGACATTGAAAGCGAGGACGACGTTCCGGAGCTGACAAACGGACCGCACGGAGGACCGAACGGCGGGCCGAATTCAGGAGGCAATTAAGGTGATAACATGAAAACTGTATTGGCTCTTGCATTCGCAGTCCTGATAGTGGCGGTCGCGATAAGCGGCTGCATCCAGCAGGGCGCGACAGGCGGCGGGGCAGCGACCGCGGCGGGCACGCCCGAACAGCAGGCGTTCCAGACGGTCGACCAGGAAGTGGACCAGTCTCTTGACGACATGACCGCGCAGGAAATCGAGAACGAGCTCCTCATTCAGGGGTGAAGAACCCCTTTTCCTTTCTTTTTCACTATTTATTAGTTACAACAAAACGAAAGCTTTATATAGCCTTGAAACATAAAATTAAATAACCTTAAACGAACATGGGGTGATAAATATGAGCATTCAAAAGACACTAGGAGAATACAACGGTAGAGTCCGATTAGGCTTCTACGTAGACGAAGGTCGGGGTAGAAAATATCCTATAGTGGTTTTTCCTAACAGAAGCGTATGGGCAATTGACCCGGTAAGTAATGGTCTCTTCAAGAAAATGGTACGAAATGAACTCGACGAGCTTGGCGCTTCTCCAGATGCACTCGAAACCCAGATTCTTCCACCTGTCGTCTAAACACGTCTCAGCGGCACGAATACACAGCCTCCGAAACTGGTTTGTTTATTGGCTTCTGATTCTTGATTTTATTCTTTTCACGAAATCCTTGACTGCGCCGATTTTAGCCATTGCCTTGAGCACGTCTTTTTCCGTGAAGCTGTGGTATTCGTGGGAAAAAAGGTTCCTGTATGATGTCAATTCTGAAAGCTCATTTTTCATCTGGTCGTTTATTATTTTCCCTTTTCTCAGAAGATAAAAAATGTCCTTGTATGTGCTCGGTGTGCCGAGGTTGTTGGCTGTGACGACTTCTTCACCGAGGTCTATGGTCCTGTTTATTATCGAGAATAACAGCATCGAAACCGAATAGAAGTTCTTTTTGTCCCCGATATCCTGCATTGTTTTGACGTTTATGGTCTCCATGTCTGCAAAATATCTTTCAATATCGCTCAGTATTTTCCCTATCCTTTCCGTGTCATACATGTTATCAACCTATCAGGTCAAAAACCTTGAAAAATGCCTTGCCAGCAACGGCTTGAAATCGAGATAGGAAAGCACTGTGTTTACCTTTATCCTGTGCATTTCGAGCTCATTTTTGACATAGAGTGGTGTGCCCTCCTTCATCACCCGGAACCTGATGTTCAGCGGGAGGTCCCAGAAAACGCACGTGTCGATTTTATCGGATGAGTGGCTTAGTATGCGTTCTTTTTTTGCTCTTTTACCGGTTATCACGCATAAATCAATATCAGAATACGGCTTCGCCTTTCCGGAAGCATGCGAGCCGAAAAGATATACGGCTTCCACCGCCTTCTCCTTCTTTATTGCGTTCACAACAGCTGCTATGCCTTTCATAAATAAGGTTTTGTTCCCTTTATTTAAATACAGCTATACACCGATGTGTCGGTTGCTCAGCGTCTCAGCGGCACGAAGACACAGCCTCCGAAATTAGCCTTTTCGAGGCCTTTTTTCGTCTTCTTGATACGTGTCAGCTCCTGGTAGAATCCTTCGCCCACCGGCGCGATGAGCATGCCGCCCGTCTTGAGCTGCTTCAGCCACGGGGCGAATATCTCCGGGGTGGCGCAGGTCACGATTATCTTGTCATAGGGCTTCGCTTTCGCGTAGCCTTCGCTGCCGTCTGCCGCTATGATTTCGACGTTTCTTATGCCAGCGCTGCTGAGATTCGAGCGCGCGAAGGCGGCAAGCCGTTCGTCTATCTCGACCGTGTAGACCTTCCTGACGAGCCTTGAGAGTATCGCAGCCTGGTAGCCTGAGCCCGAGCCTATTTCCAGAATTTTGTCCTTCGCTTTCGGCTCCAGCAGCTCCGTCATGCACGCGACCATGTGCGGCGCAGAAACCGTCTGGCCCGACTGGATGGGAACTGGATAATCCGCATAGGCGAAGCGTTCGTTCGCCTCGCCCGTGAAAACATGCCTAGGCGTTTCGAGGAAGACCTTTATGATGCGCTCGCTCCTGAGGTAGCCGTTCGCCATCAGGTCGGCCACCATGTGCTCGCGCTTCTCGCTGAACTCGTCCGCAAACATGGCACGTCTCCTCCTTCATATTGATTCAAGCATTTTTAAAACAGCCGGACAATTATGCTTATATGAGCTTCTACGAATACCATGCGCATCCGGAAGTCGATCTCGAGGGGATGGTCAAGACGCTGGAAGGGCTTGGATGGAAAGGCGTGTGCCTGGTGTGCAAGTCGCTGGAGGCGATAGACCAGCTTAAGGCTTCGCTAGCCAAGACCAGGGCGAACCTGGACGTCTGCTTCGGCTACAAGATAGAGACCACCCAGCCCGAGCACGTCCCGAAAATCGCGCGCATGGCGAGGAAAAAGGCCGAGATCATAATGGTCCACGGCGGCAGCCTGGAGGTCAACAGGAAGGCCTGCGAAACCAGCGAAATCGACGTTCTGGCGCATCCGGAGCTGGGCAGGAACGACAGCGGGCTCGACCACGTCATGGCGAGGCTCGCGAAGGAGAACGGCGTAGCCATCGAATTCAACCTCAGGTCGCTGCTGCTCTCCTACAAGAAGACGAGATCCGACGTTTTCTCGCACATGCTGGACAACGCGAAACTCGTGAGGAAATACAAGGCGCCGTTCGTTCTCACGTCAGGCGCCGTCGAACCCTATGACCTGCGCTCGCCGTCCGAGATGCTCTCGCTCGCGAAGCTGCTCGGCCTGGACCTGAAACGCGCGAAACTCAGCCTTTCTGCCAAAATGCTTGCAGAGAACAGGAAGCGCCTGGGTACGAAATGGATAATGCCAGGCGTGGAAATCGAGTGAAAGCCGGTAACGGATAAAAAAGAGAGAATTTCTGCTTATTTTATACCTGGGTTATATTTAAATATAACCCACGTATATATTAAACATGAGTTATGAAAAATTTCCGCTGAAGAACATACTGAAAGGGAAGATGTTGAAAATCGCAGAATTGCAGGACAAGCTTGTAATAGAACTGGTTTCAAAATTCGAGATCGTCCTGCACGGAGGCACGGCAATATGGAGAGTTTACAAAGGCAAGAGATTCTCGTTCGATATCGACATATATTACTCCGACCCGTCCGAAATATTGAAATACTTCGAAAAAACAAAGGCGTTCGGAATGACGAGGGGCAAGCTGACGAGTTCGAATGTCTTATATGCGAGATTCATGGAAAACGGCATAGAAGTCGAGCTGAATGCCTCGCCTTCATTCAAAAATACATGCACGGCAGATGGCGAATTTCATCTCGTGGGCGGCGATTCCATAGTTTTAAAAACCCTGCCGCCGGAGGAACTGATCAGAGAAAAAATCGACGCTTTCAAAGACAGGGGCAAGGTCAGGGATTTGTATGACATTTTCTATCTGCTGGACAATGCGACTGGCCCGGAAGCCAAGACCACCATTAAAGGCGTGCTGCCATTCCTCAACGCGCCGCCTGCAGATTTTAGCGGCCTGAAAGAGCTTATTCTTATCGGCAAAGCTCCGGAATTTGAAACGATGGTCAGAAAGGTGAAGATGTATGCTGAAAAATAATTACAGGGAGTTCACTGAAAAGCTGGAGAATGCCAGCGCATTCAGCTTCAGGACCATTGAAGGCAGGATGGGAAAAAATTACGCCAAGGTTTTCATTCACAACCTGAAGAAAAGGGGCAGGATAATTGAGCTGATAAAGGGATGGTATTCGTTCAGGAATTCGCCTTATCTGATAGTCATACCGCTAGGCGAAGCGTACGTGGGTCTCGGGACAGCGGCATTCATTCATGGCGTATGGGACCAGATTCCGAACGTCGATGTTCTGACTACGCGTGCGCCGCTGAAAATAAAGGTCGGAGAAAGGGTCGTCGCCGGAAGGAATGTGATAATCCGGAGCATAAGCAAGAAGCTATATTTCGGATACGAAACAGAATACATGGAAGAGGCGAAGGACTGGATAAGGGTTTCCGACCCGGAAAAAACGCTGATAGACCTGATATATTGCAACTATCCGTTCCTTGACGAAATCCTGCCTGAACTGGCGAAAAAAGTCAGAAAGGAGAAGCTGGCCGAATATCTGAAAAGGATAGAGGGCATAAGGGGGGCAAAAAAAATAGAGGCAAAAACAAAGCCCCTGTTCGGCAAATGAGAGTTGATTTTTATGAAGCTGGTAAGCGCCTGCCTTGCAGGCATGAAAACCAGATACGACGGGAAGGCGAAGCCGCATCCGAAAGTCATGGAAATGGTGAGGAAGGGCGAAGCCGTTCCCGTATGTCCGGAACAACTGGGAGGCCTGCCCACGCCGAGGCCCGCAGCGGAGATAATCAACGGCCGCGTCTTCACCTGCGAAGGCAGGGACGTGACCCTCGCTTTCGTCAAAGGTGCGAAAAGGAGCCTGGAAATCGCGCGAAAGGCGAAGTGCAGGGAAGCGATACTAGCGTCGCGCTCGCCTTCCTGCGGCTGCGGCGAAATCTATGACGGCACGTTCTCCAGCAAACTGGTGAAAGGAGACGGCGTCTTCGCCGCGCTCCTGAAGAAGAACGGCATTAAAGTAAAGACTGAAAGGGAAATATAAGAGCAAGGACAGGCTTTTTTGAATGACTGAAAATTAACTAGTTCTAAATGTAAAAATAACAAAATTAACCTTTAGTTTAACATTTCCCTTTCAGTGCCTTTTTTATTGTCCCTATATGTTCTTCTGAGACGACGCTAAAGCCGCATCTTGGGCAAATCTCCACTGGAACTTCTACGTCTATGTTGATTGGATTGCCAAAACACTTCTTGACTCCTTCTTTCATTTCTATTTCGCAATCTGGGCATATTTCAGCCATTGGGCCCACCTCTTATCCTTTCAAATGTATCTATTTCATTTGGTTTTGAAGGAAACCCGCTTATTATTATATTGGAATGATGGCGTTTATAAAAAGTTCAAAAAGCTAAAAAGGCATTTACTTCTGCATCCGCTTACTTCTTTTTTCTCTTCATGGTCAGCAAAAGCAGGAGCAGCACTATCAGCAGCGCCATCAGGCCGAGCATCGCAGCTCCCTGGGTTCCCATGAACATGCCCGTGATGCCGCCCAGGAGTCCCTGGTTCGTTGCGCCAGCGCATGCGCCGCAGTCCTCTTCGCACGTCTCGCAGGTCTCGCCTTCGTCGCATACGTCGTTGCCGCAAACGACAGTCAGCGGCGTCGTTGAAGATGAGCCGCTGCCGCCTGTCGTGCACGTCTGGCTCTCGGTAGGCTTCTGCAGGGTCGTGCCGCATGCATTCGCATCGGTGCAGGTTCTCGTCTGCACGCCGCCTGTTGAGCATTCGCCCCAGGCTCCGCAGTTCCATGACTCAGTGCATGGCACGCAGCTGCATGTGGTATTACAAACAAAATCAGTCTCGCAGTCCGAATCCGCTTCGCATTCCTCTCCCCTGTATTTCTGGAGGATTCCGTCACCGCAGTAAGCGCTGGCTCCGCCACCGCCTCCGCCGCCCCCTCCGCCACCGCCGCCGCATCCATTATCGATGCCGTCGCAGTCGTTGTCTATGCCATCGCAGAGGTCAGTCGCACCGGGGTGAATCGCAGCATTGCCGTCGTTGCAGTCGTTTCCAGCGGTCGTCCCGCAGCTCTTGCCTACGGTGCAGCTGCCAAGGACTTTGCTAACATAAGCATCGCCATCGTTGTCGCAATAATATGAGCCTTCATCAATTTGTCCGTTACAGTTGTCGTCAATGCCGTTGCAGAGCTCGGTCGCGCCGGGATGGATCGCTGCGTCGTTGTCGTTGCAGTCTTCCGGTGGCGCATAACCATCGCTGTCATCATCAACAACAGTCAGATGAACAATTGTATAATTGTTAGGATTGTTACAGAGTTGGGGTCCTTGTTCGACCGTGTTGTTGAACGGAAGGCTGCTATTTTCAACCTTGAATATGATGTATTTGCCATCATTGCCTTCAATCGGAATGTTGTATTTACCATCTGGATAGCCAGGAATTCCGGTCGCCAGGTACTCTCCTGTTCCGTTGAGATAGGCGTGAACGCTATTTCCGGCTACAGCGTTCCCGTTTACTGTAACGTTGCCGGCAAAAACGCATGATGGCGTTGCGAAAGCTGAACTCGAAAAAATTGAAACAAGTGTTATAAAAACGATTCCGGATAAAGCGAAGTTATTTTTCATATTTTACCTTACTTTTTATATGTAATCTATCTTTATATACCTTTCGGATTATTTTTCCTCCTGAACAGTGAATAAAAGAGGAATGGGGATTTAGACATCTCCCCCGTAGCAATAGGTATTGTAAGTGCAACCCGGGTCAGCGCAGTCTATAAGGCCATTGCCGTCGTTGTCTATTCCGTCATCACATACATAGGTGTTTATCTCAGGGGACATGCTTCTTTCGGCGCTTTCAATCAGGCACGTGTCCGAGCAGCCATCACCATTGACTGTGTTGGCATCGTCGCACTCCTCCCCTATCTCAGTCACGTCGTTGCCGCATACCGGGGTGTTCGTGCAGTCTGTCACGAACCACAGCTCGTAATAGCCGCCGTAAGGAACTCTGACCTCAGGGTTTTCATAGTCGCAATGAGTGTGATAGTTGTCGAAATACTGTGACCCACATATCAGGATGTCATTCACCAGGAAGTCGCTCTTGAGAGGCCTGTTGGCCCATTCTTCTACAGTAGCGTATCTCCATCCCGGAACGTTGTTCGGATATGCCTGGCTGCATCCGCCGTCGCAAGGCGAAGCCCATGCCCAGTAAAGACCGTCCTTGTATATCGCCCATGAAGGCTGCTCGCCTTCGACGCACTGGCCGCCTGTCACTTCCTTTTGACATCCCTGGTCACACTGTAAGCCGAGCTTCACAGGCTCGGTCAGCTTTATGTAGTATGGATTACTTAACTGGTCGTTGAACTGCGTAAGTGTCGAGTATTCCGGATACATCGGGTCATATGAAAGCCAGTTTTGACCATCATAGTACCAGATTATGCTATACTTGCCTTCCATTGAACTCAGCACGTCTTCAGTCGCGTACGGCTTGCTACCGCAGTTGAAGTTGATGTCGTCCAAGACAAGCTGCGGCAGGAAGAACGTGTTCCATCCCGCCTTAAGTTCTTCTGTTCTGTAGCAATACTGGCTGTCGGTGTTCACGTAGAAGACTATCGTCTTCGAGTGGTCCATCATGTTGCCCGACATGTCCTCGCACTGCACGTGGTAGACGTACAGGCCGTCCGCAAGCGTGCCTAGGCTGACCGAGTGATGTATCATGTCGTTGCTGATCATGTCATCCATGCCTTCAAGGTCGTCGACATCGCTGTAGTAGCAGCTTGCAGCCTCGTCCGTGGTTACGTTAATTGTGACCTGGTTGTACTTTATCACGCCGCTGGGTGAAGAGTAGATTATTGTCGGTGGCGTTATGTCAGCGTGGTTTCCGAGTGTCGTGTCGTAGCCGCAGTTGCCTGCCTTGTCGCATGCTGTCAGCTTCGCCGCTGTTCCCATGAACACCGTGCAGAAGCCAGTCGGAAGCGTTCCTGAGCAAATGCCGTAGGCCGGCCCTTCTATGCCGCTGACTACCAGCGAGTCTATGCCAGAGCTCGGGTCAGCGTCGGTGGCCGTGTACGTGAACAGGAAGAATCCTATTCCCGGATACATGTTTGTTATGTCCACGACTGGCGCGTGCGTGTCAACCACGACCGTGACTTCGCCTGATTTGGTCGTCCAGCCTGCAAGGTCGTTCGAGGTCACGTAATATTTGTATGTTCCGTCTTCCTTGAATCTAGTTGACCTGTAGTTCGTGTCCTGGTATTCGCCGGCGCCGTTCTCGTAAAGCTGGAAGTGGTCGAACTTCGCGTCGCTGCCACCGCTCCAGATCACGTCGAATTCGCCGTCCCTGTCGTAGTAGACTCCGCCGGCAAATTTGTCCACAGTCTCCGTGTCAACGCCTATGCTGACCGGTGACGGCGGTGTCTTGTCAACTATTGTGCATGCTGTACTTGACCATGCGCTTTCATGGCCCGCCTTGTCGACAGCCTTTACCTTTGCGCAATGAGACGTCTCTGAAAGGTCGCTTATGGTGAATATTGTTCCAAAGACCTTGCTCTGGTACACGACGGGGCTGCCTATTTCTATTACATAATAATCTATGCCTGAACCGGCATCCGTAGCGTCAGTCCATTTCCATGTCACCACGCCGTCGGTGTCGTAGCCATTCGTTGTCGGGTATATGCTAAGCACGGGGGTGCTTGGCGCGTTGTTGTCAATGATGAACGGCACGCTCGCCGATGTCGTTGTCTGACCAAGCTTGTCAGTCGCAACCGCATATGCGCTGTGCTGTCCGTCAGGCAATGTCGCGCTGTTGAAACTGCATTGCCATGTCCCGCCAACTAATGTTGCAACGCAATTGAATGACGGGACGCTGTTGACGTATATATTGACGCCTGTCACGCCGCTCACGTAATCCGTGGCGAGCGCTTTAAGCGTTATCGTGCCCTGCACTATCTTGTCCTTGACCGGGTCGACCATGTACACGCCTTCCGGCGCGCCGTTGTCGACTATCACGAGCACGGCCTCGGAGTATCTGCGTGTTGTCGGCAAGGTCGGTCATTCTGCGCGACTATGCCGTATGCCATGCCGTCAGTTTCGCTGGTCGTGTCCCAGCTGTAAGTGCATTTGTAGTGGCCAACGCCCCAGTAGGCGCAGTTCTCGGTTACTTCCCATGTCTGGCCGTTGTCCGTGGAGACCTCGACGTATTCGTGCAGGTCTTTCGGGTCTGACGATGTCGGCTCGCCGGGAAGGTTGGAGTCTCTGACCACAATTTCTACGCCGACCGTGCCCTTTACGAACATGTTTTCATCAGGGTAGTCGACGTATATTTCCGGCTTTGTAGTGTCAACGTTAACGTTTATCGAATCGCTTCCGATGTTGCCCGCGTTGTCGGCTACACTAACCTCGAGGCTCTGCGTTCCCTGCGGGAAGTCGTTGTCCTCGGGTATCATTATGGTTCCCGCGCATTTTCTCGCGTCGTTCTGGTACGGGACAGATCCCATCGAGACGCCGCCAAGCGTTATGTAGCATGGCGTGCCGCTCGTTATCGTCGAGGTTACCTGGCCGCTCTCGGAATCGCTCACTTCGGCGCTAACGTATACCTGTTCGCCGCCGAACAGCGAGTTCTCTGAAGGCGCAGTTATCTCCACGACTGGAGCGTGGTTGTCTATGCCGATCTTCGGCAGGTTCCATATTAATACTATGTCCTGCAATGCGTCCCTGACGCATTCGCTGTCGCACATGTCGAAGACGTCGCAGCCGCATCTCTCGTTTATGGCCCTGCCTATCTCGTCAAGGCTGTCTGCGTAGTTGTGCAGGTTGTCCGCGACTCCGACGACAAGTATCTTTATGCCATCCTCAAGACCGCTCTCGGCCGGGATTGTGGCGTAGCCTTCGCACTGCTTGGTTGCCTTGTTGTAAAGCAGCGTGCCGTCAGTGTCAAGCGACATGTTCTCTATCATTATCTGCTGTATCTTCTTGTCCCTTATGTTGTCAATCGTCCTCTCAACGTCGACAAGGTACGCGTAGCACTGCGCATCCTCGGCTATGCCGACCGCGCAGTTTGTACCAAGGCCGTTGCAGTCGTTCGGATTGCCGCAGGATATGCCGATGCCTATCACATCGCAAACACCGCCTCTCTGTTCGCAAGAGCTGTTCACGTTGTTCAGGTCTTCGGCTTCAGTGACAATCGCTATGTCCTCGCCGTCAGAATACCAGCCGTCAACCGGCTTCAGTATCAGGACGTGCGGAGGAGTGTTGTCGACTTTGTGGAACTGCACGTGCTCTGTCTCGACGTTGCCGAGCGCGTCAACTGCATGCCACTTTATCTCGTGAAGGCATTCCTTCTGAAGATATAATGTCTTGTTGAGGTTGCAGTTCGCGTCCGTGTGCACGTGGCTGTCCACCTGTTTAGTGTCGACAGTTCCGTCGCAGTTGGAGTCCCACCACACCTGATAATAAAGTGTTGCAGGTCCTGCCGCGCATATCGGTCCGCCGTCAGTCGTCGTCAGCGTTATCGCGGTGTCCGATGTCACCCAGTAGTTGGGATTAGCCTCGTCTAACGGGTATGTCGGGCCGCTGAACGTCTTGACCGTTGTCGGCGGGGTCGTGTCTACTCTCTCTACCTGGGTGTGAGTCGTTTCCCTGTTGCCGAGGGCGTCCTCGCAGTACCATTCGAGAGTGTGCTTTGAATCTTCATTGTATTGTATCGGATTCTGCGGATCGTATAAGGTCCAGTCCTTGCCCTGCGTTGCATTGATTACGTCGTCCAGGAAGTATCTGTACATTATCTTGACCTGGTCGACCGGGTGCGGGTTCTGGTCTGTGCAGCTCAGGACTATCTTCGTGTCCTTGTTTATGTAGTAGTTGCAGTCGCCCGCGCTCTTGCAGGGCAGCTGGTCGCATGTCATGTTGAAGCCGTCGAAAGTCTTCGTCGAATTCGGCGGCAGGTTGTCCACGTATACGCACTGTCTTCTGACCGGTTCTGTCTTGCCAACATTGTCTACGCTGTAGTATTCTATCATGTGGCACGAGTCGTCGGGTATCCTGAACGTGTAGCTCGCGCTGCCATCAACGCCATAAAGCAATGGCGATGCCTTGTCGTACGCTTTGTCGAGGCCTGGCACTCCGCGCAGGCAAAGCTCAGTGTTCTCGCAATAGTCTTTGTCCACAAGGGTTACCCTGTAATTCAATTCCTTGACTCCGGACGGATGTGGCGTCTGGTCCACGGCCGTCAGCGTTATGTCCGTGCTGGAGTTTATCCACTTCGGATGCAACGCATCGTTTGGATATCTCGGGGTCCCGTAGCTCTTCGTCGTCACAGGCGCCTTCTTGTCGACGAACACACACTGGTAGTGCTTCTGCTCCTTGTTGCCCAGCGCGTCCACGCTGTAGAACTCTATAAGGTGGCACGATTCCTCCGGGATTCCGAAGGGCTCGGAGTAGACGCTCCATTCCTTGTGCTCCATCGGGGCGCATGCTCCCGTGCAATAGTTATCAGGTACGACCGTGTACCAGTAGTATGTCGTCATGCCTTCGACGTGGCAGATGGCTCCGCCGTCAGTCGCCGTGAGATTGACCCTCGATGCCGTGTCTATGTAATGATAGCCTGTCTGCGGGTCCACGTAGAACGGATTGATGTACGTCTTTATCGTCGTTGGCGGGACTGAATCGACCTTGAACGTCTCAAGGTCTTTCAGGTTCTGGTTGTTGAAAGCGTCCTTGCAGTAGTATTCAAGCGTGTGAACGGAATCTTCCTGGAAGTCGAATTTGTAGCTCTTTTCGCCTGCTACGTCAGCGCAGCACCATCCGTCTTCCATCTTGCCGCCGAACTGCGTGCAGTATTGCTGTGTAAGGTCTGAGGTTTCGCCGTCGAACTTTATCTGGTAGCACATTACCTCTCCGCCGATTGGGTGAGGCTGTGCGTCAGTGCAGTCAAGCGTTATGTTTGTGACGTGGTCGCGGACCCAGTAGCAGTCGGGCTGCGGTGCAACTGTCATCGTCAAACCAGGTCCGTCAACGGGTGGCATCTGAATGCAAGGTATAGCCGGGTTGCCGACGTTCTTGGTGCCGTTCGGCGCCTGGTTGTCGACCGCGTCTATTTCTTCCTGAGTGCTTTCAATGTTGTTCAGGGCATCGACGCAGTAATAGACAAGCTTGTGGCACGAATCTTCAAGGTTCGTTAACTGAACGTTGCCGTCAGTCTCGCTGCCGCTGCCTATCTGCGTCCATAAAGGTTCGACGCAGTTCTGGCTCCAGTAGAGTTTCCAGTTAAGGGTTACGTGGTCTACCGGATGAGGCTGCGGATCCGTGCATGTAAGGTCAATTACCGAATCTTTCGTTATGTACTTGTGTATGTTGCCCTGGCCGTTGAACTGCGGACCAGTGATGGTCTTCACAGTCTGGGGTTTCTGCGTGTCGACTATGTCCATCTCGACGTGCGTCGGTCCCTTGTTGCCGAGCTTGTCTATGCAATAATAATACAGCTCGTGGTATGTGTCCTCTGGGTAAGTGAACTGGCCGCCGTAAAGGGTCCAGTCCTCGCCCTGCGTATCGTTGATTATCCCGTCCACGTAATATTTGTAGTATATCTTGACCTGGTCGACCGGGTGCGGGTTCTGGTCTTCGCATGTCAGTGTTATCGGGGTCCCCTGCGTCACATACACAGGTGCGTCCTCAACATCGTAGGCTTCTATGTACATGAAAGGTGCGCCTGAATACGGATACTTGAACTGGCCGACATCCTTGTGCACAAGCGGGTATTTGTTGTCGACCGCGTCTATCTCGACCTGCGTGTCTTCCGTGTTGCCAAGGATGTCCGCGCAGTAGTAGACAAGCTTGTGGCACGAATCTTCAAGGTTCGTTAACTGAACGTTGCCGTCAGTCTCGCTGCCGCTGTCTATCGGCTGCCAATTCGGCTCGACGCAGCTCTGGCTCCAGTAGAGTTGCCAGTTAAGGGTCACATGGTCTGATGGGTGTGGCTGCTGGTCAGTGCACGTGAGCTCTATCACTGTGTTGTTGGTTATGTATTTGTGGATGTTGCCAGTGCCTGGTTCCTGCGGGCCCGTGACTACCTTCTCCGTGTGGGGCTTCGTGGTGTCAACGTAATCAGTCTCATAGACAACGTTCGGGTTTCCTGCAGTGTTTCCAGCAGGCGTCTCTTTTCGCTGATGTTGTTTTTATATTTCGAATAGAGCTTCATCATGAACGTGATCTTTTCCTCGATTACCTTTTCGAGGCTTTCTGGTCTGATGCCGAATTTTTTGGAAATCAGGTATACGTCGACGAAATCCCTCGCTTTCGTTCCTTTTCTGGTGAGCATGGCCCTTATTTTTTCGCACAGTATTTCCCTGATATCGTAAATATCGAATGCTACTCTTTTTGAATATTGTTTGAACTCATCCGGAAAGAGCAACCGGATTTCATCGGTTTGTTTGCCTGCTTCCAATAAGCTCTTTGCGGGTTTTTTAACGCCTGGGAAATGCAGGTTTTCGAGGAAATTTATCTGGATTTTCACGAAGGATTCGCGGTTCAGGAATCCGGAAGCGTACCACATCTTGAAGGTGACGATTTTGTTTCCTCCGCCAAGCTCAACGTAATGCCTGTCTTTCTTGTCGCACCGGAAATCAAGGCCGTTCTCCTTTGCCGCTTTTTCAAGCAATTTTCCCACGGCGTTTATGATTTCCGAGAGGTGGCGCCTTATTGCCTTCTGTGACCTCCCCTTAAACGCCTCTTGTTTTTTCCAGGTGAAATCCATGTCTTCAGAGAACCTGAAATATCCCAAATAGCATTTGATAAGGCACGTGCCCCCTTTGAACAGGAAGTTTTCACGGAAGAATTTGTCCTCTGAAAGGCTCGAAAGAAGCTGGTGCAGGATAAAATCCTTCTCCACGAGGTCTTTTCTTTTTATTTTCAGTTTTTTTGCGACCTCGTTCACGAAATCCTTTCTCATCCAACCACTTTATCCGTAATCATTCTTACCGATTTGGGGTATTTTTTCGCGTAATCTGCAAGCTTTTTTCGCGAGGCGTTCTTTGAATATTCCGATATGTCCATTATTATTTTATCTTCCGGTATTCCGTTATAACGCCAGATGTAGATGAAATCGAGAATTGTTTTTTCTGGGTCGGAATGCCTTATTTTATCGCCTATAATCCCGAAATCGAGCAGGTTGTCCCTGATCTTCAGGAATCTGAATTTAGAGTCCGCTATTTCCATGGGTTTCGCCCTGAATATCTTGTCATTCATTACGTAATCCACTGTGAAATTTTCATGAGTCATGTTGTTCATTTTTAGAGCGCTATAAAGGCCGAAATACCATTTTTTCACGCCTTTCATCTCAAGGCCCTTTGCAACCAGTTCAAGAGGGCTGTATTTGTTTCTTCCGAACTTTGTCTCGTCGAGCGTTTTCAGGTAGAATACGCCCTTGAAAATTCTTATTAGATATTTTCTCGAAAGCAAATATCTGAACGTGGAATCATATTTCAGTTCCAGGGAAGCGCAATATTCCTTGATATCGCCTGAAGTGACGAAATCTTTGCCATCGAGGTACAATTTTTTAAGTATGATATCCTTTTTCATACATATCACAAAATCACATTTTTATGATTTTATAATATAAATTATAAAGTATATAAAGTTATCATATAACACTTCGTTTTTACCGGGAATCCCGGTATAAATAAAATTATGTCAATTCCCGGTATAAAAACCTTAAAAACGGATGGTTTTGACCATAATCAGCGATGTTCTGGAGCTTTGCCTTGCTCATGTTTTCAAAAAAGATGGTTATGTCAGTTCAGCTTCTTCCTCGAGCACGAGGCCATGCCGTTCTGGCTGAACCTCACCATCTTGTCCAGCGCGTCCGTCTCGAACTTCCTGTAGATCCTGCCGAAGACCTTCTCGACGTCGTCGTCGTTCTCCCCGCTGAGGCCCCAGACCGAGCGCAGGAGCTTCGCACCCTTTTTCCTGAACTCGCGCACTTCGACTAATCCGTAGTCCTTCAGGATGTCGAGGTGGTAGAGGACCGTCCTGTGCGAGATGCCTAACGTGGAAGCGATTTTCTCCGCCTGCATCGCATTGTTGTCGCATTTCCTCAGAAGATAAAGGATGCAGAGGCGGTTCAGGTTCGCGCAGACCATGCTCGCAGTAAGGTTGATTTCAATAGAATCCAGATTTACGGGCTCGTCTGCGGACATGCTTTTCCTCGGAAATCTTAACGGGTAAAAAGATATTATTTATTTTTAATACCTTGTCAGTGATTACTTAGTTTTTATATGTAGATAAGTTTTTTATACTTGACGGTAGGAAAAACTCCGCTCTAATATAATAATTTCAATATAAATATAAGCGAGAGGAAATAATCAAGCATGAAGCTTAAAACCCTGCCCAGCCAGACGGAAAGGCAGCGCTACGTCTTTTTCAGGGTGAGGTCGAGCAGGAGGCTCGACTTTTCCGAGGCGAGGAACGCGATAAACGACGCGCTTCTCACATGGATGGGCAACTCGGGCTTCGCGAAGGCCAAGCCGTGGGTCATCCGCAACCTCTGGAACGCGAATGAAGGCGTGATCCAGTGCACGCACAGGTACGTTGACGACGTGAAAATGGGCCTAGCCCTCATTCATCAGATTGGAGACGCCAGGGTGATTTTCCATACAGTGCGCGTGTCGGGGACGCTGAAAGCTGGACAGGCCGGAGTGCGGAAGCAGTAAAGAGCTCATTGTAAAATTTAGTGATTTTTGTGAAGACATTCTCTTCCGTTTCTGGCACGAGGTCCCATGGCTCGTTTTCTTCTTGGAACTTCAAAATCCATTTGAGATATTCGAAATAAGCTTTGGTGCCATGCTTTTCCTGGCCAAGCAATGAAAGGTAAGCGTGGTAAGATTTGCTGCAAAATTTCGAGGGTATATCGACATGAAAATAGGCCATGTAAATGGCGCCATGATCGCGTATTGTGATGTCGTAGTAGTTTCTCCCGCCCCTGTAACACGGTATGGGGGAAAGTTTGTCAAGCTGGATATCGAACGGGACATGGCCGCTGCTCGATATGAAGACGTTGCCGTCCCTTTCCATCTCAAACCTTCTGTTTTGCCTTTCCATGCGCATTCTATGACGGTTAAAGATTTATTTTTAAGCAGTCCGCCAATAAAGTTGTTTATGGACAAAAAGGAGCTGGTCCGCGAGATTATCGCGCTGAAGAAGGAGAAGAAGGCGGTTATCCTATGCCACAACTACCAGAGGCCTGAGATTTACGACGTGGCGGATTACATAGGCGACTCGTTCGAACTCGCCCTCCGCGCGAAGGAGACGAGGGCGAAAATAATCGTGTTCTGCGGCGTGGACTTCATGGCCGAGTCGGCGAAGATACTGAACCCGAAGAAGAAGGTCCTGCTCCCCGACATGGAGGCGAAATGCCCCATGGCGGCGATGGCTGACGGCGACGTCGCTGAAGGCCAAGAAGGAGGAATTCCCCAAGGCCGCGGCCGTAACCTACATCAACACCAGCGCCGCGACGAAGGCGGAAAGCGACATATGCTGTACCTCCGCGAATTTCGAGAAGGCCATCAGGAGCATCAAGAAGAAGGAGATAATCTTCGTGCCTGACAAGAACCTGGCCGCCTACGCGCAGACGAAAACGGACAAGAAGATAATCCCGTGGCACGGCTTCTGCTACGTGCACGACTTCATAGTTTCCGACCTGGTAAAGTTCATGAAGATGGAAAGGCCGGGCGCGAAGGTCCTCGCCCACCCGGAATGCCCTGCGGAAGTGCTGAAGCTGGCGGACTGCGTCTGCGGCACGGGCGGCATGATAAAATACGCGAAGGCGTCGGAGGCGAAGGAGTTCATAGTCGCGACAGAAGAGGGCATGTGCCACCGCCTGGACCGCGAAGTCCCGGGGAAGCAATTCTACCCCGCCGGCGGCACGTGCGAGAACATGAAGATGATCACGCTGGAAAAGGTCTACGATTGCCTGAAATACGAGACTAACGAGGTCACGTCCCCGACGACGTAGCGAAGAAAGCGAGAAAGGCTCTGAACAGGATGATGAAGCTCAGATAATTTATTTTTTTCTCAGGATTCAGTCATACCATATTCCTGAGTCGCAGTAGTCGTCGTCCCCGTCCCAGTCGGCGTCCATATACGTGCCGCTGGCCACGCACGTCGTCCCGTCCGTCGCCACGCAGTCCGTCGCCGAGTCGCAGCACGCGTTATGCGCGCTGGTGCAGCTTCTAGCGTCAGGGAAGCCGGCCGCGGCCTGGCAATACCTGTAGTACTCGCCATTATCGTCTCCGCAGCAGGTTGTGGCAGTCAACTTCACCGCCGATGTTCCATCTGCCTGCGCCGGCTATTGCTGTGCATGTGCCTGAGCCGGAATCGCCGCCGTACCATGTGTTGCCCGAGCCGCAATATGCCTTATTGGGAATAGCGGGGTCGGACACGCTTCCATATGCATTGCATATGTCAGCATAACCATATGCTGTATAAGCGCAGTCAGCTGCTCGTATCACAGCATGTTTTTCCGCCATCGTTATAACCTGCTGGCGCGTCTGCGCTGCTCTTTTCCGTAATCACGTATTCGTTGCTGTCATCACCGCAGCAGTTCCCGGACCCCTCGCCGCCAAGAGCCCAGTAACCCGAACCCTTGCAACCGGTGCAGTATGACGATGAAGCATCCGCGTCGTAGGCCGTATATGTGCACGAGCATTTCGTGCATGCTGAGGTGTCGCAGAAATAATCCCTCCAAATGCAGCTGTTCGTGCCCGTTCCGCATGTGCCTGCGCAATAATCAGCAGTGCAGTCGCTATCGTATCGACATTCAGCGCCGCACGTGGCCTTGTTGCAGGTTCTGGTGCAATATGCATTGCAGGAAGGACATCCGGTAACAACTACGTGAGGACAGTTCGTTCTTATGCAATATGAAGAGCATGTGCCTCCGCAGCCAGTATCGCAGTATAACGCTCCACTTATGCCTATGCTGTAGGGGTTTGTTGTCATTTGGCTCTTGGCCGCCCCCGCGCCGGCCGCGAGGATAATGGACGAAAAAACAAAAATGGCAAGAATGGAAAGAGAATAGCAGATGGTTGGTTTTTTCATAATAATATAATTACAGTGAAGATTTAAATTCAGTTATTGCAAATAAATCGTAATGATAAAGTCCGATTTTCTGGTGATTGGTTCTGGGATTGCGGGCCTCAACTTCGCGCTTCGGGCGAGGGAGTTCGGGAGCGTCTGCCTAGTGACCAAGAAGGACGCGCTTGAATCGAACACGAACTTCGCGCAGGGCGGGATCGCCGCCGTTTTCTCAAAGAAGGACAGCTTCGCCTTGCACGTGAAGGACACGCTTGAAGCGGGGGATGGCCTGTGCGATAGGGAAGCCGTGGAACTCATGGTGAAGCAGGCGCCGGAAGAAATCGAGAGGCTCATGTCGACGGGAGCGAGGTTCGACCGGGATTCGAAGGCGGGCGGTTTCGAGTTAGGCATGGAAGGCGGCCATTCGAGAAAGCGCATAGTCCACCGCGGCGACATGACGGGCGCGGAAATAGAGAAAGCGATGATAGCCGCCGCGAAAGACAACGGAATACGCATTTTTGAGAAGCATCTCGCTTTTGAGTTGATACTTGAAAAAAGGGAAGTGCATAGGGGCGCGGGTGTTCGATATCGGGAATTCGAAGGTCGAGGATTTTTTTGCGAAAGCCGTCGCTGTCGCGACTGGCGGGCTGTGCGGGGTCTACGAAAACACGTCGAACCCGGAAATCGCGACCGGCGACGGTGTCGCTATGGGCTTCCGCGCCGGCTGCGAGGTCGAGGACATGGAGTTCGTCCAGTTCCACCCGACGGCGATGAGAAGGAAAGGGAAGCCGTTCTTCCTGATATCCGAGTCGCTGCGCGGCGAGGGAGCGAAGCTGAAGGACGCGAACGGGAAACGCTTTGTCAAAGAGCTGGCGAACAGGGACGAGGTGGCCAGGGCGATTTTCAGCGAGCTGAATAAAGGGAGCGTATATCTCGACATACGCAAAAAAGGAAGCGCCTTCCTTAAGGCCAGGTTCCCCGCCATCTACAAGGAATGCCTGGAGAACGGCATAGACATCGCGAAGGCCATGATTCCGGTCGAGCCGGTCGCGCATTACGCGTGCGGCGGGCTGAAGACCGACACCGACGGCAAGACGAACATCCCTGGTCTCTTCGCATTCGGCGAGGCCGCGTGCACCGAGGTTCACGGCGCGAACAGGCTGCCATCCAATTCGCTTCTTGAGTCGCTCGTGTTCTCCTCGCGCTCGGCGGATTCGGCGAGAGCGTATGCGATAGGCATGGACATCGATTTCGTAAACACGGACCAGCTGAAAATTTCGAAGGCGAGGCCGCTCGAAATCAGGACCGCGCTGAAGGGCATCATGTGGCAGGACGCGGGCATCGTGAGGAACGGGGACGGCCTGAAAGCAGCGCTGGAGAAAATAAGCGGGCTGCAGAGGGAGCTGAGAAGAATCGCTTTAAACGGGATAAACGCGGACGTCATAGAGATAAGGAACATGCTGCTCGTCTCGAAGCTCATAGTGCGCGCCGCGTTCACGAGGCAGGAGTCGCGGGGGGCGCATTACAGGGAAGATTACCCGGAAAAGCGCAAGGCCTGGGAAAGGCACATCGCGTTCTACAGACCGCAGCATGCCGAGCTTCTTTAAACCATCGGGCATGAAGGAAGCTTTGAAAGGCGTTCTGGAATAAAAGATAAAATACGTGTCTTTTTAAAGCGAAAAAGTAATTACTTATAAGGGATTAATATGCTAAAAACTAGGATCCTGTATTACACTGGCAGGGCGCCGAAGTATAGGTCTTACAGAGAGGATATCGAGATACCCGACGGGTTGTCCCGCGAGGACCTTGACAAATTTGTTAGAAATAAACTGACCGAACTGAAAAATGAATGCAGTGAAACAACATTCGGCGGACCGTTCGAAGTGGCGATACATATACAGGACGAAAATACGCGTAAAATCGGAAATGTCTACACGTATATTGAAACTGACTAGACTGAAGAGGCCGGAAGACAGCAGCCCTGAATTTTTAAAGCGGCGGTGAAGAGGAATTTCTTGGAGTAAAAACGGAAAACCGCAAACATTTAAATATGCCGGGCAAGTATATGCTTATTATATTGACTATTGATATGATTGCGGTGTTCTCATGACGAAGCTGAAATTCCCGGAGGCCGAGGCGAGGCTTTTCACGCGCGTCTACATCTGCATGCGCTGCGGCGCGAGGCTCAGGGCCGACGCGGTAAAGGTGAAGACGGGAAAGGTCAAGTGCAGGAAATGCAGGCACAAGGAGCTCAGGGCCATCAAGAAAGAGCGCAAGACTGTTTAAAGAAAAACAAACCAGACTCTTTTTCAATATTTTTATAACCCCCCACGTCAAAGTTTATACTATGCTCGACCTGCTTGGGATGACGAGGCCGCTGAACTGCGCGATGGCGGCTCTCGGCGCGTTCATAGGCATGCTGGTGGCCGTAGGGCTTTCTTTCCAGGATCTTTTCTCGCTGCCGGCTCTTTTGGCGGTTATTGCGGTCTTCGCGATAACCGCGGCCGGGAACGTGATAAACGACTATCTCGACGTGGAGGCGGACAAGGTCAACAGGCCGGACAGGTCCATACCGTCGGGCAGGGTTTCGAGTAACTCTGCGCTCGCATTCGCACTCGCGCTTTTCGCCCTGGGCAACGCGTGCGCCTTCATGCTCAACGGCCTGTGCCTCACGCTCGCGCTCATAAACTCGGCGCTGCTCGTGCTCTACTCGTTCTCGCTGCAGCACAAGGTCCTGGTAGGCAACCTCGTCGTCGCCTACATGGTCGGCTCAGTCTTCCTTTTCGGCGGGGCCGTGTTCCTGAAGGTCGAGCTCGCGCTCATGCTTACCGCGCTGGCGATGCTGGCGAACGTCGCGAGGGAGATAGTCAAGGACATGGAAGACATGGAAGGCGACAAGAAGAGCTTCCTGAAAAAGCTCACCTCGAAGGTTTCGAAGGCGTCGGCTCCCGTCGCGGAGAGGTTCAGCCTGACTACCGGAGGCGTCAGGATGAAATACGCGGAGAGGAGCATGATAATCGTCGCCGTCGCATCGCTCATGCTCGCGGTCGTCTTTTCCGTGCTGCCGTATTACTACGGCATCCTCGGGCTCGGCTACCTGGCCGTCGTCGCCGTCGCGGACGCGTTCTTCGTCTCATGCATCTACTCGCTGAGCAGGGAAGTGAAAAGGAAGAAGGGCTACGCCAGGATAAGCAGGCGCCTGAAAATCGGGATGCTCGTCGCGATGCTCGCCTTTATAGCGGGGGTGCTCGTGCGCTGAACGCCATGGTAATTTTTAAATGGGCGCCGGGATAAATAATATTCAACAGTGATTTCATGGAAAGGAAATACAGCTTCGTGAGCAACAGGGTACTGAAGAACTCGAATGGCGAGGAGAAAGGCAGGATGCGCGTCCTGGTCCCGACTGGAACGGAAACCGCGCAGGTCGATTACGTCTGCCCGGAATGCGGCCTTTCAGGACGCATTGAAACGGCATGGATGCGGCCATTCTCGTTCAAATGCGGCAAGTGCGGCTTCGTCCTGAAGCTGCCGAAGCTGAAGGACGAGATAAAGAAGGACAAGAAGCAGGCGAAGGCAGCGCTGGAGAAAAACGCGGGCATATAGACGACCCTGAATTTTGCTTCAACCCGGGTGTTTAAACATCGGAAATGAATTTAAAACCTGATTCTAAAATTTAAGCAATATGATAGACAAAAGACTCCTCGACGTCATGGCATGCCCGAGGTGCAGGGGCGGGATACACGAGAAGGGAATGTTTCTCCTGTGCA
The DNA here is from genome assembly GCA_963726265.1 of Candidatus Aenigmatarchaeota archaeon. GTDB lineage: Archaea > Aenigmatarchaeota > Aenigmatarchaeia > QMZP01 > QMZT01 > JBGPQP01. Next base: position 11,776 of record CAVSBQ010000002.1, on the reverse strand, counting down.
GGAAGTGCGGGTTAGCCTTCCCGATTTTCGACGAAACCATACCCAACATGATATTGGAAGAGGCATGGCAGCTGAACAAGGCGGAGGAAAGCGATTTCAAGCACGAGCTGAAGCTCTGATTTCTTAAAGCCGGCAGGCGGCGAAAGCATATATTTAAACAGAACAGACATTAATTAGAATTACGCCGGGATGGCGGAGCGGTAACGCGCCGGACTTGAGAACTGGATCTTACGAGCGCCCTTGTGGCGCGATGACTTCATGGCTTGACTCTGATCGGCGGAACATGAGGAGCAACCCCAGCAATCCTTCGGGAGATCCGGTGGGCGAAAAAGGCTTAAGCAGACCGACGCGCGCGAAGCGTGCGTCATGCGGATGCTTGCGCTTGCGCAAGCCCACACAGGTTCGAATCCTGTTCCCGGCGTTCCCTTTTTTTCATTCCGAAATTTCTCTAATTCCAGAAATTCGTCCCGGAAACAGGTGGAGCTATTTTGCTTTTTCCGGCGCGGCTGCTGCCCTGTTGCGGGACAGGAAGAAATACATGCCGTATCCTATGACGAAGAACGCCAGGCAGTAGAGCACGTCGACCCAGCAGCTGGTGTAATAAATCCCCGCGCTGGCGGTGTACGAGAACGAGAAGTCAGCCAGGGCCTCCAGGATGAAGCCCGCGCTGAGCACGCTGACCGACCTGAAAAGGATGCTGCCATATGAAAGGCTGAGTATGAGCAGGGCAAAGGACAGGAATACTGCATCGCCAACAACATAATAGACGTTGAAAAACTTGGTCAGGAGGGGCGCTTCCTCCACGGCTTTTTCATAAATGAAAACCGGAAAGACTATCGCGAAAATGATTATCGGCAATATTAGCAGCTTGGCGACCGTAATGGCATCGAATTTCATCTTGATGCCTTTCAGCAGCAGGAACATGCCGTAGTTCGCCAGGATTACGGTGGCGGCAAAACCTATGTCCCCCAGGCAAGGATACGGAATCTCCGTCTGCAAAAACATGTTGTAGTAAAAGAACACGATAGTGCCAAGGCCGTACGTTATCACGCCGAGCGATATGAAGAACAGGGCCTTGCCGAATGCGCTCTTGAAACTGAAAAACTTCACGGCCTCGAGGCCGATCCACGCCCCGATGAAAGGAATGAGCGTGAGCCCGACGCCGTTCAGGACGTATCTCACCATGGCGTAGCTTTCATCCGATGGTGTGAGAAGCATTCCCGCTACTATTACAACGGTCACAGAAATCAGCAACAGCAATTTCTTGTTCATCATTTATTATTTTTGTGCATGGGCTAATATAGTTTAAGGAATAAGAATATTCCCGTCGGTTCGACTGGAAAAAATGCAGTTCCGGTTTTTACCGATTTTCGCGGTTTAGACCTTTCTGAAAGACCTGAATTCCTTTGCAAGGCTCTTGCTTTCCCTGTCCAGCTCGCTCACGATCCTGCTGCGTATGTCGGAACTCCTGACCTCTTCCCTGTCGTTGAAATGGTCCTCGACGCTTCTCGCGACCCTGTCAGAAATCTCCCTCGACCTCTTCTGGTCGATCTTCGCGCGCCTTGCCGCGCTTTCGATGCCTCTCCTGATTTTGTCGCGGCTGAAGTCCTCTGACGCGCCATCCCTCTTCAAAACGATTGTCATAATCCAACACCCCTTTTACTAAACTTATCTAAGCTGCTTCTTGAAGCTCCTGAATTCCTTGGAGATTCTTTTCTCTTCCTTGTCCAGCTCGCTCAGGACCCTGTCGCGGATGTCCGTGGCCCTTACTTCGTTCCTGTCCCTGAAATGCTCGTCAACGCTTCTCGCGACCCTGTCTGCGATGTCCCTCGACCTGCTGCTGTCTAACTTCACTCTTCGCGCCGCATTCTCTACGCTTCGCCTGATTTTGTCGCGGCTGAAGTCTTCTTTCCTGTTGTCTCTTTTTATTACGATTGTCATAACCCAACACCTCGTAGGAAAGTTGTGAAATGGCCTAATAAAGTTATGTTTAAACATGAATTGCAAAAAAATTAAGAAACGGCAACCCGGGGGAAACTTTCGGCTTATCTGCGGTAACCGCCCCTGCGTTCGCGGTGGTCCGAGTGGCCGCGGCGCTCCTGGTGGTGGCCGCCGCCTTCGTGGCGCCTTTCATGTTGGGCGCCTCCGCTTTGGCCGCCGTCGCTGCGTCCGCTTTCATGCTGCGGCCTGTGGCTCCCGCCTTCATGCGTTCTGCCGGGATGACCACCGCCTCCGCCATAGCCGCGGCGGCTTCCGTAACCGCCTTCACGATGGCCATAGCCTTCTCTTCGCCCACGGTAACCGCCTTCGCCGCGATCGAAGCGCGACGGCTGCCTCCACCTTATCTGCGCCCTTTCGAATTGCGGCAGCTCCATCGGTTCCATGTGCGGGCTCAGCTCGTTGTCTCGCAGGACTCGGCGAAAGTTATCGTGGTCGCGCTCGGAAAGGATGCTTATGGCATTGCCTTCGTTGCCTGCCCTCGCGGTCCTGCCTATCCTGTGGATGTATTGCTTGCTCTCCTTCGGGGTGTCATAATTGTAAACATGCGATACGCCCTTGATGTCCAGTCCCCTGGCAGCGACGTCCGTGCACACGAGCACGTAAACGTTTTTAGCGTGGAAGTTCTCCATGGCCTTGCTCCTCTTGTCCTGCGAGAAGCCGCCGTGTATCGCCTCCGCGTCGACGCCGTTAAGCCTGAGGTTGTTCGCCACGAAATCGACGTTGCTGCGCGTGTTGCAGAAGACCATGACCAGCCCCGCTTTCTCGTGCCTCAGCAGGTGGACGAGCAGCGAAAACTTCATGTTGTCCGGCACGTCATAATAGGTCTGCTGCAGCTTTTTCGGGTCGACATAGCTCTCGGCCGAAATCTCGACCGGGTTCCTCATGTAGTTCTGCGCCAGGCGCGAAATATCCGTGGTTATGGTCGCGGAGAAAAGCATCGTCTGCCTTTCGTGCGGGCAGTGCCTGATTATATCCTCGACGTCGTCGATGAAGCCCATGTCGAGCATGCGGTCGGCCTCGTCCAGGACGAGGATTCTCACGTTGCCGAGATAAATGGTCCTTCTCTCGAGGTGGTCCAGTATCCTGCCTGGCGTTCCGACCACGACATCCGCTGTCCTCAGTGCGTCAATCTGCGGGTTTATCGAGACGCCGCCGTAAACCGCTATTATTTCCAGCGGCTTGTATTTCGAGAACATTTCCAGCGCCTTCGCGTCCTGTTCGGCCAGCTCCCTTGTCGGCGTGAGTATGAGCGACTGAAGGCCGCGGCCGCGCTCGACGTGCTGGATTATGCCGGCCCCGAACACGAGCGTCTTGCCCGAGCCCGTCGCCGAGCCTCCTATCACGTCCTTCCCCGCAACAACAGCGGGAATCGATTTTTCCTGTATCTCGCTCGGCTTGGCGAACTTCTGTTCCTCTATTACTTTCACTATGGGCTCTATGATGCCCAGTTTCCTAAATTCTTTCATATTTATCACTCTTTATGGTTTTACCGGGATTCGATAGAAAAAGCATGACTTTTTCCCTTATCCTCGTTTATACCTATATAAACTGTTAATGGAGCCGAGGCTTTATAAATTTTACGTGGCGGAAAGGCGGGTTCCAGGTCTGCGAAAAGACTTCAGTGCTTGCTGTAGGCCCTGAAGCTCTCGGCCAGCTTCTTGTCTTCCTTGTCAAGTTCGGCCAGTATCATGGAGCGGATGTCCGAGCTCTTGACGTTCTCGCTCTTCCTCAGCCGCATCTCAAGCCTCCTGGCAATCCTGAAGGCGATCGTCTTGGCCTTCGCCTTGGTCACGTCAGAGCCCTTCCAGGCGTTTTCGATGCTCTTCCTTATCTTGCCGCTTTTGAACTTCTCCTTTCTCCCGTTCCTTTTCAGCACGCTTGTGCTGACTTTGACCTTGCCCGGTTTCCTTGCAACCCTTTTCACAATCATAATGAACATAAGAAAATTGGCGGAGTCTTCATATAAACCTGCGCTATGCAGCTCTGCAGGTTCTACAGCTTTTCTATCTTTCCTTTAGGCCTCTTCTCGCCGAAGATTTCCGAGCGGAAGCTGAATATCTGCGCCTCTCTGGAAAGCCACGCATCTGGCGGCAGATATGCCTTGTTGCAGAGATGTTCCAAAAACGTAGTCGCGTCCCAGCCGTATTCCACCGGGACTTGCGGCAGCAGGAGGCCTGAATGCATGCCCTTCCTTATGATAAGCCCGTCGCGGCCGATTTTTATTTTTTTGAGGTAATCCCCGGCCTGTTTGCCGTGATTTTCTCAGGCGGGGTGAGGATGGAGACTTCGATGATGGTTTTGCCCAGCTCTTCCTTCCCGAACTCCATGAAGCGCGGGTCCTGGGTCGCGCTTATCGCGGCCTCTATTATCGCGTCGATGAGCGGCTTGTAAGGATAAGGAAGCCCTATGCAGCCGCGCAGGTCGCGCTCCGGATAGGTGTACAGCGTGGTGAACACGCCGGACTTCGCAAGAAATCGCTTCGGCGTCTTCTCCGGCCTTGACAGCTCCTTCCCCTCGGAAACCCATGCCTCGATTACCCTGCGCGCGAACTTCACCGCGAACTCGCCGTCCCTGAGGTTCATCAGTATCCCTTCTTCTCCAGCTTCTTCAGGATGCCCTTCCTGCGAATCCATATCTCGCCCGACTCCTTGTCCAGCGGCGTCACCCTGCGCAGGCTTCTCGCCATCCCCGGCTTCAGGATTTTTTCATGCGGCAGCTTGTCCAGTTCTGTGGCGACAAAAAAAAGGTATTTTTCAGAGGTCATCCATTTCTTGCTGTCGAACATGGCCAAGTTCAGCGGCCGCTTCGAGAAACTGCGCATGGTTTTCTCGCCCCAGAAGTTGAAGTAAAGCTCGAAATAGGACATCGCCAGTTCGCGGAGCGTCCTGTATACCGGCTCGCGGAAGGCGAAGAACGTGTACTTCGATTTTCCTATCGCGCCCCAGCAGCCGTTATGCCTGAAGATCGCGAGGACATGATCGCTGTCTCGCTTGTTGGCGGTAAGATCGAGCAGCAATGGAGGGTAACCATGGAAGCGGAGCGCGGCAGCGGCGAAAATCGCTCCCTCTATGCAGTCAGCCTTTTTGTACCTGATGACCATAGCCGGCGAATAATATGTTTCGCCATGCTCCTCCAGGTTGTAGGCGAGCGCGTCGACGTAGTCCTGGATTTTTGCGGGCGTGTCTAGCTTCGCAAGGATCCTGCATTCCCTTGCCGAGAAGCCGAATCGCGTTTTCATCAGCCTTTCCCTTTCTGCTTTTTCAGCATCATGTTTACCGCCTTCAGGTAAGCGTCGAACTTGTCCAACGGGATTCGGGAACCGGCTGCCTGCCTGTGGCCGCCGCCGGAGCCTCCGACTGCCTCGGCCGCGTCCTCGGCTATCGTGTTGAGTTCGAGGGTATAGTCGCGCGAGCGCATGGTAACGTCCAGGTTGTTCTTGCGGACGAAGACGGAGAGGCCTACGCGGCTGTCCGTCACGGTCGCGGCGAAAAGCGCGGAAGGCCCTCGGAAGCCGAAGGAATACAAATCCTTTACGTAACCGACGTCGCCCACCTTTTTCGCGGCCTTCTTGATGAGCTCGTAAAGCATGAACTCGCCCCTGACCACGCGCTGCGCGGCCTCGACCAGCTCCGGCACGTCGGAGGGGTTCCTGCCCGAGGCGAGCGTCTGCACGATTTTCCTTTTCGCGTCGTAGTCCTCGAACTGTCTGTCCTTTATGCCGAGGAAGACCGTGCTGGCCTGGAAATAAAGCGCCCGGACATCCCAGCTCTTCAGGCGCTCCTCGACGAACTTCGTGTGCTCCTCGTAATCGCCTATGGCTCCGTAAATCGCGATCCATACCCTTTCCTGCGGGATTTCGTCCTGGAAATGCCTGTATATTATTTCCGAGGCGCTGCCCTCGCCGTTTATGTAGACCGAGGCGATTTCCGACATCTTCTTCCTGGCGTTCTCGGGGAGCGGGTGGTGGTCGAAATACATGAGTTCGCTTTTCCCCGCCTTCTGCTCGAAGAGCTTCAGGATGTCGGGGATGTCCTTGCGCGTGATGGCGATGTCCGCGATTATTATCCTGTCCGCCTCCTGCGCGTTCAGGTCGTCGTAGAGGGAGACGGGTTTTGTGAAGAATACGTCCGCGTCCGGGAACCTCGAGAGCGCGATCGCCCCCGCGCATATGCCGTCGCAGTCCGAGTGCGTCAGGATGACGGTCTTCATGATAGAGAATTGCAGGAGCTCACATAAATTGTTGACCGCGGCTGCTTTTGTAAAATGGTGATTGAATTCACCGCCAGCACATCATTCTTAGCTGAGCCAGAACACTGGAAAACAAAACTTAATCGGGTGAAAAATTATTTTTTTCCAGGGAAGGTTTTTGCATACTCCGCTTTTATTTCAGGATGAAAAAGTTCTATTCCTCTTATTTGTCTATCAATTTCTTCAGCTCGACTTTCTCGAGAACGTGTTTCTAACTCCGTATAATGGACGTCGAATTCACGATCAAGTTGTAGCGCTGGATTTTCATTAGCATTTTGATGTAACTGATAAGACATTACCACATGTCTGTGTTGAGCTGCAGAACTATTTGCAAGCATGTGAACAGTACCGCTTAGTGACTTCAGTTCAACATATTCTTCAAAAAGTCCCTTTACCATACTACTACCCAGTATATGATTGAAAAAAAGCTTTAAAAAACTTAATTTGGTGTTTTAAATTTTTATCATCAGAAAACGAGAATAAAATACATTCAGAAATTTATCGGTTCATCTTCAGTTTTATTCTGCATTCCAGCTTTTAACCTGCCCGCTTCCCTCGGGGCGGCTGGATTTGGCTTTCTTAGCCAACTGCGCCACTATATTCACCGGCTCTCCATCAGAGGCAGGTGGATGCCTGTAGAACACGTCGACTTTGCCTCTAGTCTCTAAACCGTATAAGATTTTTGTATTTTCATTATCCCTCTTTGCCCTCTCCGCTTTCTCTATGTATGACCCAGATTTAAACTCAAGTGTCCCTTCGCCCAAAGCGGACAGGCAACTGGTCAGCGCTTTCCTTGCATCGACTTCCGCGAGTATCCGCCCGAGGATTTTTTTGGCAACCCTGTCGGCCCCCCTCTTTCCAAGGGTGCGTGCCAGCTCGCCTGTGTCGAGCACCGTGTCCTTGTCATAGCCCTGGAAGAATGCATCTACGTAGTGACATGGAAAATTTCCGAACAATGCGCGGATGTAATCTGAAACCGAATATTTCATTGGATAACCTTCCTTTTTCAGATAACTACTATGGGAGATAAAAATTAAAAAGCAATGCCATAGCCCAAAGCTTACAGCCCTCAGCTTCGCACGGAATCCGGGAAGGTTCACGCGTTCATCTTCAGCTTGAGCCTGCTTTCCAGCTTCTTCACGCTGTCGCGGAGCTCGCGCTCGACCTTCGGAGGGTAGCGGAAGGTGAAGACGATGGCGTGCTTTATCCCTCGCGCCGGCTCGACCGCGACGGCCTGCCAGAACACGTAGCGGACGGGCACGAGGTCGCTCTGCTTCACGTCGATGTTCTTTATGAGCACGAAGAACGAAAGGCACGACAGGCGCAGGACGAAGGATGCGAGGAAGACGACCTGCAGGCCGGCCAGCAGGAAGAAGCCGCTGCCTTCGAAAACCACCACCAGCAGGGCGCCGAAGATGTCGCCGAGAACCGTGCCTATGCCCGTGAAGAAGTTGTGCGCTGCGACGTATTTGGGCCTGTTCTTCGCGGGCGTGACCTCGAGCAGGTAGTTGAAAATTACCAGCTCGAAGCCGGAGAATACCAGGCCGTCGTATATCTTTATGATGAAAACGTGCAAAAGGCTCGAGGCCAGCATCCAGCCGAAAGGGACGAAGCAGCCGAGGATGCCGGTTATTATGAGTATTTTCCTGCTGCCGAACCTGTCGTTGAGCCTGCCCCAGTATTTGTTGCTCAGCGCCTTGGCCAGCGCGCCCACGACGACCGCGACGGCGAACCACTCGTAGCCTATGCTCAGGTTCTTTAGCATGTAGACAGCATAGAACGGCGCAGCGACGTCGATGGCGAAGTTCATGGAAGCGAGGTATACCGTGAACAGGACGAATTCCCTGTTGACCCTGATGGACGTCCACCAGCCCTTCATTTTGAAGGAGGGGGCGTATTTGTAATGGAACACCTTTTTCACCGGTGGCTCGTACATCTTCATGAAAAAGAAGATTGCAACCACGGAGATGAGTATGGATATGAAGAAAATCGCGGTGAAGCCCCAGTACGCGAGAATGAAGCCGGCGGCGAGCGTCGCGACTACGCCCGAAATCCCCACGAGCATGTTCCTCCTGCCGAAATACCTGCCGCGTATGTTGAGCGAAACCAGGTCGCCCATCAGGCTCGACCACGCGGGCGAACGGATGTAAAGGAAGAAGTTCGAAAGCGCGAGCAGGCCGATGAGTATCATAACGCGGTTTTCCACCGCGGCGAAAGGCAGCAGCATTATGGGTATCCATATGAGAATCTTCGCCAGCACCTGGGAAACCAGCCATATGCGCTTCCTGCTCCAGAACTTCGTGAGCATCGCGCCCGGGACTTGCGCGACCGTTGCGGTGAGGTTCTCCAGCGAGTTGAGAATCCCTATTTGCGCGTTGGAGGCGCCGAGCGCGAGGGCGAAGGGCGTGGTGAACGAGGTCTGTATGCTGCCCGACGCGGAGTTGAAAACGCCATCGATGGAAGAATACTTCAGGCTTTTCTTGACCTTGTCGGGTTCCTCTTCCGCCTCGTCTGTGATATTTTTGGCCTCGGGCGTGCTGATGACGTCTCCATGGGGCGTAGCCTCCAGGCCTTCTGACCCGTCAATATATTCGCCGTTCTCTATAATCCTGAAGCCTGTCCTGCGCTCCGCTTTCCTGGCCGCCTGCGGTTTCTGCGGAGGCTTCGAGGCGGCAATCATGCTTTCCACGAACTCTTTATCCATTTTTTCTTTTGGCTTTTCCGCTGGCTTCTTTCCGGGCTTCGGAACGGGCTTTTCGAGCGCTTTTTTAGGCTGCGGCTCGCTGACCACCTCGCCATCGATTATCTCCTTGAAGCTTGAGCTCTTGACTTCCGTGCGCTTTTCCTTTTTACGGTTATCATCGGCCATAATTGAAATAGTTAGCGGCGGCCAAATAAATATCTGCCAATAAATACCCGTATTTATTAATATTTTGGTATGAAAATACAAAGAATTCCGAAGTGAGCGCTCATTTGTATTCCGACTTCTGCCGGTATTCGGACTTGAAATGGTACTCGCTCTTCACCGAGTATTCGCTTTCGATCCCTGACCAGCTAGAGCTAAATCGTATTTGTCTTGCCTTCCTTTCCTTCCTCATCCGAGGCGGGCTTCTTAACAGTAGCCTCGAAGATTTCATTGGGCGGCGGGAGATATGACTCATCATGATTGGATGTCGCAAACCTCCATATTTCCTTGCCTTTTCGATGTTCATGGCGTATACATGGCAATCAAGGAGCCGAAAAATATACTATTGCCGTGAACGGCGGGAGTTCCCTAGCTTCCTGCACCAAGCCTTGTTTTCCATATTTCCTTACCTTCTAAATTTATGGCATGGATGTTGCCTGATTCTTCGGAAAAATATATCCGTTCCTTTAACCACGAGGGTTCGAGCCAGCAAAGCCGCCTTCGACCCTGATTCTCCATATTTCCTTTCCCGTTTCATGTCCAGGGCGTAAAAATAGCCATCCCTTGCAGCCATGGTAAAGAGATTTTGCATGGGCACAGGTATGCTCGAATTGCCGTAACTGCCAGTTCTGAACCGCCATATTTCCTTGCCGCCCGTTATGTCAACAGCATACAGATAATTGTCCATCGAACCGAAGTAAAGAATGTTTCGGTTTACGAAAAAATATGAGCAGCATATCACCTCTTCGCCTGTCCTGAATCTCCATATTTCTTTGCCTGTCTTTGCATCGACGCAGTATATGTTGCCGTCAAAACTGCCTATCAATATCCTTTTGCCGCTGGCAGTCGGCGAGCTTGCAATTTCCCCGCCGGTTTTGAACTTCCATATTTCCTTTCTTGTTTTTTATCGATTGCATAAAGGCACCATCCCTTGAGCCTGATGTAAATCCTGCCGTCAAGCGCCAGCGGGCTCGAAAACATCTCTCCACCCGTCCGGAATTGCCATAAGCCCTTGCCTTCAAGCGATATGGCATACAGACAATAATCGTAGCTGCCTATGTAAATAACGCCGTCATGAATGACCGGAGATGAAAAATATATCTTGCCGCCGGTCTTGTACCTCCATTTCTCCTTTTTTGTCTTCAGGTCCACCGCATAAAGATAGCCGTCCATCGCACCGAAATAAAGCATGCTATCATGAATAAGAGGGCAGTTGATTATGCTACCGCCTTCGCCAGACTTCCACATCCTGTCGAACTTGCGCTTCTTTCGCACTTCAAAGTCCTCGAGTTCGACTGAAAATTCATCGAAGGAGAATGTTTGCTCCATAACAAAACCTTGTCATTTAACTTAATATTTCATCTTCTGATGGTATTCGACCTTCACATGGTATTCGCTTTCGGACTCGTATTCCCCGCGCTGAGACGGCGGAAACGTTGACCTCGTACCTGTCCTCCTTCTTCGATTTCTTCTTCCGTTCTCGTTTTCCTGACCACGATCTCGAAATCATCGGTGACTGGCGGGTTGAAAGCAGGGACGAGGGTGGAAGTAGCGAACCTCCAGGCCTCTTTGCCTTCGAGATCAAGGCAGTAGAGATGGCAGTCGTATGAGCCGAAGTATAATTTGTTGTTCCAGAAATCAGGGGACGAGTAGATGACGCCATCTGTCTTGTATCTCCAAATCTCCTTGCCCGTCTCGAGATTGAGGCAGTAAAAATTGTTGTCTCCTGCCCCGAAATAAAGCCTGTCGCCCAGAATGAGGGGCAGTTGGGTTATTATTTCCTCGGCGCCGATCTGGAAGCGCCATACCTCTTTCCCGTCCTTTTCCCTTATGGCGAACATGATGCCGTCCCTTGAGCCGTGATAAAGGATGCCCTTGTGCAGGACCGGGCTGCTCGAATTGCCGAACCTGCCGGTGCGGAATCGCCATTTCTCCTTTCCGGTTTCAGTGTTCACGGCATAAAGATAGTTGTCGAACGAGCCGAAGTAGATGAAGCCGTTGAAAACGTTAAAGGGTTCGACCGTGAATATTTCATCCCCCGTCCTGAACCTCCAGATTTCCTTGCCCGTCTCCGCGTCAAGGCAGTAGAAATTGCCGTCAAACGAGCCTATGTATATTTTTCCTTCGCGCCCGTTCGCCCCGCAAGCGATCGCATCGCCCGTCTTGAACCTCCAGGCTTCCCTGCCCGTTTTGATGTTTATGCAGTAGACGAACCCGTCCCTAGAACCGATATACACTCTTTCCTCGTAGACGCATGGCTTGCAGAATATTTCGTCCCCTGTCTTGAACCTCCACAAAAGCCTGCCTCTTTTCGTCTCGACTGCATACAAATAGCCGTCCTTTGAACCTCCGAAAACAATGTTACCGGAAACCGCCACTCCCGCGGTCATGGGCCCGTCTGCGCGGAACCTCCAAATCTCCTTTCCGCTATCGGCGCCAAGGCAGAATATATGGCAGTCTCTTGCCCCGAAATATACCTTTCCGTTCAGCACAACGGGCTTGCCCGTGATGCTCCCGCCATAACCGATTCTCCATACTCTCGAGAACTTGTCCGTCTTCCTGACCTCAAATTCCTCAAGCTCGAGGTCGAAACCCGAAAGGCTGGAATCCGCTTTCATGCTA